>NZ_AUBA01000005.1 GCF_000429005.1 Novosphingobium acidiphilum DSM 19966
ATCACGGCCTGCCCACCCACGATCCAGCGCATCGCCGGGTCAGCGCCGAGCCGGTCGGCGTCGTTGACGTCCTCGTAGCCTGCGAGCCGCCCGAAGACTGATTGCCGGAACTGCGCCATCAGGCTGTGCCTGCCATTCCGACCCGTCCTGCTGTCAGTCAATATCTCCCCGGCCATCCCTGTCAGGCCCAGCGCGTCATCAAGTTCGCGAAAGGCCAGCAAGCCGGCATCCGACGTGATCCGCGATCCGTGAAACTCCAATCTCAGGCGGCGGTCAAAATCGACCCGCAAATCACCCGTTTCCGTTTCACCCGCCGGGTGCGTCATAAAATCAGCCCTCAAGACCGCCCATCATGCTGATATTGCTACACTATACCACCGAAATTGCCAGATTTTTCCATTCCAATCTGGGAAATGTGGGATTACATGTCGGGCGGACAGATGCGCTGCCCGATCGTGTTCCGCGGACCCAACGGTGCTGCGGCACGCGTGGGTGCCCAGCACAGCCAGAACTATGGCCCGTGGTATGCCGCCGTTCCCGGCCTGATCGTGATTGCACCCTATGACGCGGCCGATGCCAAGGGCCTGCTCAAGGCAGCGATCCGCAGCGAAGACCCGGAGGTGTTCCTTGAAAACGAGCTGGTCTATGGCCGCAGCTTCGACGTGCCGCAACTGGACGACTTTGTCCTGCCGATCGGCAAGGCGCGGATCGTGCGGCCCGGCACCAGCGTGACCATCGTGACGTATTCGATCGGGGTCGGCATGGCGCTGGAAGCCGCCGAAACGCTGAAGGCCGAAGGCATCGATGCCGAAATCGTCGATCTGCGCACGCTGCGCCCGCTCGACAAGGCCACCGTGCTGGAAAGCCTGTCGCGCACCAACCGCATGGTCGTGGCCGAAGAAGGCTTTCCGGTGTGCTCGATCGCGTCCGAAATCATCGCCATCGCGATGGAAGAGGGCTTTGACCATCTCGACGCGCCCGTGCTGCGCGTGTGCGACGAAGACGTGCCGCTGCCTTATGCGGCAAACCTTGAAAAGCTGGCGCTGATTACCCCTGCCAAGATCGTCGAGGCGGTGCGCAAGGTGTGTTATCGCTGATCCGGCGGCGCAGGAATGGCTGTCGCCGCCCGAACGGCTGGCGATAGCCTATGCGCCGCGCCAGGTTCGTCCGGCCTGGACCGGCTTGCTGGCGTTGGATCACCGGCTTGCCGACGCGGCACGGCCGGGCCGCGATGCGATCATGATCCAGCTGCGCCTGGCGTGGTGGCGCGATCGCCTGGGCGAACCGTGCGCGCGATGGCCAAAGGGCGAACCGCTGTTGCAGCGCCTGACCGCGTGGGACAGCGAACGCGCCGCATTGGTTGCGCTGGTCGACGGGTGGGAGGCTCAGGTTGTCGGCGAAGACGGCGGCGTGGCGCTTGAGCATGCGCGGGCAGGGGCCATCGTGGCGCTGGCACGCATGGCCGGCATCGCCCAAAGCCCGGCGATTGCCCACGCGGCCGGCGAATTCGTCAAAGGCCACGCCATAGCGATCCGCGTGCCGCGCGCATTGCGGCCGCTGATCCTGCTGCACCATTTCGAAACCACCAAAGACGCAAGCCCCTGGCGCATCATGCTGGGCGCGCTGCGCAAAGGATGGCTTGGGCGTTAACGCCAAATCGGCCTGATCTCGGGCTCGTCATCGGTCACGCCGCCGCCTATCGCTGACGGATGGATCGGATCGTCATCGGGGCGCTTGGCGCGCTGCTGCTGGTCGCGGCAGGCGTGTTCTGGTGGCAGGGGCGCGCCGCCACCGATGCGGCCCCGCCGGTGGCACACCTTGCGCCGCCACAGGCGCCGCGCAGCGGTGCCGCAGACGAGGGCCTGCCCGAGGCGGATGCCGGCGATGCAACCGGCCCCGATCTGCCCGAAGTGCCCGAGGAAACCAAAGAGCAGAAACGGTTCGACCGGCTCGACCGCGATCACGACGGCAAGATCACCATGGCCGAAATGCTCGGTCCCCGCGCAAAGGAATTCCGCAAGCTGGACACCGATGGCAACAATCTGTTGACCTTCAACGAATGGGCGGTGCGCACGATCAACCGCTTCAAGGCCGCCGATCGAGGCGGCAAGGGCTATCTGACCCGCGACGATTTTGCCACGACCCGCACCAGACCCAAAGCGCCCGCCTGCACCTGCAAATAGCGCGTCAGGCCAGCCAGGTCGTCAGATCGGCCTTGGCGCGCAGCGTATAGGCCTCTTTGCGCTGTTTTTTCTTCACGTCGGCCGGTGGCGGCGGAAACAGACCGAAATTGACATTCATCGGCTGATAGGTCTCGGCCTCTGCATCTCCGGTGACGTGGCTTAGCAGCGCGCCCAGCGCGGTGGTGCGCGGCGGCGCAGTCCATGCGCGTCCGCCCAGTTCGGCGGCCGTCATCAGCCCCGCCATCAGCCCGATCGCAGCGCTTTCGACATACCCTTCGCACCCGGTGATCTGCCCGGCAAAGCGCAGGCGCGGATCGCGCAGCAAGCGCAGCTGCCGGTCAAGCACGCGCGGGCTTTGAATGAAGGTGTTGCGGTGCAATCCGCCAAGCCGGGCAAATTCTGCATTCTGCAGTCCCGGAATGGTACGGAACAGGCGCACTTGTTCGGCGTGCTTCAGCTTGGTCTGAAACCCGACGATGTTCCACAACGTGCCCAGCTTGTTGTCCTGGCGCAATTGCACCACCGCATGGGGCCAACGCCCGGTGCGCGGATTGTCGAGCCCCACCGGCTTCATCGGTCCGAACCGCAAGGTGTCGAGCCCGCGCGCGGCCATGACTTCGATCGGCATGCAGCCTTCGAAATAGGGGGTATTGGCCTCCCATTCGCGGAATTCGGTCTTGTCGCCGTCGAGCAGTCCCTGATGAAACGCGCGGTATTGTTCCTCGTTCATCGGGCAGTTGATGTATGCGGCCTCGCCTTTGTCCCAGCGCGATGCTTTCCAGCAGATATCCATGTCGATGCTGTCGTGGTGGACGATCGGTGCGATCGCATCGAAGAACGCAAGCGCATCGGCGCCAGTGGCAGTGCCGATGGCGGTGGCGAGCGAAGGCGCGGTCAGCGGGCCTGTCGCAATGATCACGTGACCCTGGTCAGGGATCGCATCGATCCGTTCACGCACCACGGTCAGGTTGGGCAGGCTGGCCAGAGTTTCCTCGACCGCGGCCGAAAACACATCGCGATCCACCGCCAATGCCGATCCGGCGGGCACTTGCGCACGCGCTGCGGCGGCCATGATCAGGCTGTCGCAGCGGCGCATTTCGTGGTGCAGCAGGCCGACCGCGTTGCTGGTATCGTCGTCAGACCGGAACGAGTTGGAACAGACCAGTTCGGCCAGCCCCGTGCCCTGGTGCGCCGCGGTCATGTCTCCGCCCCCGCGCATTTCCGAAAGCCGCACCTGGATCCCGCGCCGGGCCAGTTGCCACGCCGCTTCTGTTCCGGCCATTCCGCCGCCGATGATGTGTACCTGATGTGTCATGAAAAGCCCTTGGCACCGGACGGTTCCGTGGGCAAGATGCACTCGGGGACGACAGGGGCGCCGATATGTCTTTTCGCAAAAATCGATGGCTGTTTGTCAGCATACTGTTCGGTATTGCATTCGCGCTGTTTGGTCCGATGGTCCCTGCCGGCCCGCTGCACATGGCGTTCAAGGGTGCGGCCGTGGCAACTTTGGCGCTGTACACGTTTGAACGCTCCACCAGTGTCAGCCGGCCTATCGGCATGGTGCTGGTGTTCGGGGCGCTGGGGGACATGCTGATCGAGATCGATCTGAGTCTGGGCGCGCTTGCCTTTCTGGCGGGGCATTGCTTTGCGTGCTGGTTCTATATCACCAACCGCCGGCGCCTGGCGTGGTATGACGGGGTCTATGTGGTGATGGTCCTGGCGGCGATCCCGGCGTTGACCAGTGTAATCCTGCCCGATCAGGCGGGGGTCCTGGCCTATTCGTTCAGCCTTGCCGCGATGGTTGCCAGCGCGTGGTGCAGCCGTTTCCGGCGTGATCTGGTGGCGCTGGGCGCGGTGCTGTTCGCGATGTCAGACCTGCTGCTGTTTGCGCATCTGGGGTTGCTGTCGGGCAAACCGTTCGTCGATCTGTTGGTCTGGCCGCTGTATTACGCCGGGCAGGCGCTGATCGCGGTGGGCGTCGTGCTGCGGGTTCAGCTGATGCTGACCGCATTGGCGGCATCGCGCGCCAGCGCCTGAACGGTCAGCACGGCTGTCATCGGGATCACGCCATAGACATGCGGGAACAGCGCGCCCCCACGTGACGGCTCCCACCGCACCAGGTCGCCCAGCACGGCCAGATCGACATGCACCACGCTCAGATCGGCCTGGCCGGCAAAATGCTTGTTCACCGTTTCGGTCAGCTGCGCTGCGGTCGACAAGTGGATATAGCCATCGGCCAGATCGACCGGCGCGCCGCTGAATTCGCCACCGGCCTGCCACTGCGCCCACTGCGGCGCGGTCAGCACCTTGTAGGCGACAGCGGGCAGGGCGGGCGACGGGCTCATTCGCCCGTCGCCTGTGCCTCATCACCATCGATGGCGGCGCCATCGACGCCTGCGTCGTCGACAGCCGTGTCATCCTCATCCGGCTCTGCCAGACGTGCGGCGCTGACCACGTGTTCGCTGTCCGAGACATTGAACAGGCGCACGCCTGCGCTGCCCCGGCCGATCACCCGCAGGCTCGACAGCGGCAGACGGATCAGCTTGGCCTGGTCGGTTACCAGCATCAGCTGGTCGGCCTGGACCGTGGGGAAACTGGCCAGAACCGGCCCGTTGCGCTCGATATTGTCGATATTGGTGATGCCCTGGCCGCCGCGCCCGGTGCGGCGGTATTCATAGGCCGACGACAGCTTGCCATAGCCGTTGGCGCAAACCGTCAGGATGAACTGTTCGTCTGCGGCCAGTGCGGCAAAGCGTTCTGCGGCGATCGTCGGTTCGCCCTCGCGTTCGGCCTTCCACGGGGCAAAGCGCAAGTATTCGTCGCGCTCTTCCTGATCGCGCAGGCCGGTGCGGTGCAGCACCGACAGCGAAATGACTTCGTCGCCGTCCTTCAGCACCATCCCGCGCACCCCGGTCGAGGTGCGGCTTTGGAATTCGCGCACATCGTCGGCGGCAAAGCGGATGGCTTTGCCCTGGCGGCTGGCCAGCAGCACGTCGTCGCCTTCGGACAACAAGGCCACGCCGATCAGGCGATCGGCATCGTTCTCTTCGAACTTCATCGCGTATTTGCCGTTCGAGGGAATGTTGGCAAAGGCGTCCATCGCGTTGCGGCGCACATTGCCGAGTGCTGTGGCAAACATCACGTCCAGCTTGCCCCATTCGGCCTCGTCTTCGGGCAGGGCCAGCACGGCGGCGATCGTTTCGCCCTGGTCAAGCGCGGGCAGCAGATTGACCACCGGGCGCCCGCGTGTAACCGCGCCGCCTTCGGGCAGGCGCCACACTTTCAGGCGATAGACTTTGCCCGCGGTCGAGAAGAACAGCACCGGGGTATGCGTGCTGGCCACGAACATCGTGCCAACGGCATCCTCTTCCTTGGTGGCCATTCCGGCACGGCCCTTGCCACCGCGGTTCTGCGCGCGGAACGTGGAAAGCGGGGTGCGCTTGATATAGCCGTCAAGCGTGATGGTCACGACCATGTCTTCACGTTCGATCAGATCTTCATCGTCGATGCCGTCGGCCGCGGCGGTGATTTCGGACACGCGCGGCGTGGCAAATTGCGCGCGTACCGCGTTCAGTTCGTCGCGCATCACGCCATACAGCTTCTGCCGGTCGGCCAGGATCGACAGGAATTCGGCAATTGCCTTGGCCAGCGTTTCCAGCTCTTCGCCGATTTCGTCGCGGCCCAGCGCGGTCAACCGGTGCAGACGCAGATCAAGGATGGCGCGCACCTGCGTTTCCGACAGGCGATAGCTGGCGGCATCGCTGGCCGCATCGTCCTCGATCGCTTCGACCAGTTTGATGTAGGACGCGATTTCGCCCATCGGCCAGTCGCGTGTCAGCAACGCTTCGCGCGCGATCGCAGGGTTGGCCGAACCGCGGATGATTTTCACCACTTCGTCCAGATTGGTAACCGCGATCACCAGCCCGAGCAGGATATGCGCGCGATCGCGCGCCTTCATCAGTTCGAACTTGGTCCGCCGCGTGATCACCTCTTCGCGGAACCGGACAAAGCTTTCGATGATGTCCTTCAGGTTCAGCGTTTCGGGCCGGCCGCCGCGAATCGCCAGCATGTTGGCCGGAAAATTTGACTGCGCCGGGGTGTTGCGCCACAACTGGTTGAGCACGACTTCGGGGGTGGCATCGCGCTTGAGGTCGATGACCACGCGCACGCCTTCGCGGTTGGATTCGTCGCGGATGTCGGCCACGCCTTCGATCCGCTTGTCCTTGGCGGCTTCGGCGATCTTTTCAACCAGGCCCGACTTGCCCACCTGATAGGGCATCGAGGTCAGCACGATCGACCGGCGCCCGCGCCCCTCTTCGACAATGTGCCGCGCGCGCATGATGATCGATCCGCGCCCTTCGGTATAGGCCTTGCGCGCGCCATGCGTGCCCAGGATCAGCGGTGCCGTCGGGAAATCGGGCGCGGGGATGATCTTGATCAGATCGTCGATGCTGATCAGCGGATCGTCCATATAGGCCAGGCAGCCGTCGATCACTTCGCCCAGGTTGTGCGGCGGGATATTGGTCGCCATGCCGACCGCAATGCCGCCGGCGCCATTGACCAGCAGATTGGGAAAGCGCGCCGGCAGCACCTGCGGTTCGTTTTCCGACCCGTCATAGTTGGCCTGAAAGTCGACCGTGTCCTTTTCGATATCGCCCAGCAGCGCATCGGCCACTTTGGCCAGACGCGCCTCGGTATAGCGCATCGAGGCTGGCGGATCGGGGTCCATCGATCCGAAGTTGCCCTGACCGTCGATCAGCGGCAGCCGCATCGACCAGTCCTGCGTCATGCGCGCCAGCGCGTCATAGATCGCGCTGTCGCCGTGCGGATGGTATTTGCCCATGCAATCGCCGACGATACGCGCCGATTTGCGATAGGGCTTGCCCGCGGTAAATCCGTTTTCGTGGCTGGTCCACAAGATGCGCCGATGCACCGGCTTCAGCCCGTCGCGCACGTCGGGCAATGCGCGGCTGACGATCACGCTCATCGCGTAATCGAGATAGCTCGACTTCATTTCATCGACGATGTCGATCCGCTGGAATTCCGGTTCGCCGGAGGGGCCAGATGCGGTGGGAACTGGGGGATTGCTGTCGTCGCTCAAGGCCTGGGCGCTTTCATGGGTGCAAAGTGTACGTCTTGCAAAGCTTCAAAACCGGCCGCGCGCCTCGACAGGGCCGAAGGGCGCGCATCCGGGATGGATCAGACCCTTGGCCCTAGACCCTCGTCCGGGCGATGGCCAGTCGGGGTTGCCGCAGATGGCGCTTTTTCCACATTTCGCTGCGCGCAAGGCAAGGCGGCGTGCGACGAAACGCCGTTCAAATGCGGTTCACCCCGTACGGCATAGCTGTCTCGTGTTGCAAAGGGCTGCAAACCGCGCCAAACGAGCGACAGAAAAACATCACGGGGACAGGAAACGGACGGGGCATAGGTGCCCGCACCGCGACAGGTCCCTTTTCCAACACGGAGATTTACGACAATGCGGGCTCATTTTGCTTCTTTCGGCCGGACGACCGTTGCCGCTGCCGCGCTCGCCATCGCGTCGCTGGTCGTCGCCGCGCCGGTGATCGCCAAGGACAAGGAAAAAGAGGCCCCCAAGGTCACCAATTCCGCCGAGTTCAGCAAAGTTGCAGGCCCGTTCCAGAAGACCTTTGGCGAAGTCCAGGCGAAAAAGGGCAAAATTGCCGATGCCGATTTCGCTGCTGCGGCGGCCGCGCTGGTTCCCGAACTGGCAAAGCTCGAGCCCAATGTGAAGTCGCCGCTCGATCGCCTGATCTTTGGCGACTGGCAGCGCCAGATCGGCACCTGGACATCGGATAACGCACTGATGACCAGGGGCCTGCAGAACATGCTCGACAGCGGCCAGTTGCAGCCCAATCTGGTTGCCACGGTCAGCGCGATGCTGGGGCAGATGGCTTATGTCGCCAAGGACTATCCCACCGCGATCAAGGTGCTGTCGCCGTTGATGGCAAACCCTGCGGTCGATGATGCGGTGCCGCAAATGCTGGCCGAATCCTATGCGTCGTCGGGCCAGCCCAAGCAGGGCCTCGATGCGCTGAAATCGGCGATTGCCGCGCGCAAGGCTGCGGGCAAAGACGCTCCGGAAGAATGGTATACCCGTGGCAATCGCATTGCCTATGCGGCCAAGCTGAACGCCGAATCGACCGAATGGGCGCTGCTGCTGGTTGCTGCGTATCCGTCGCCGATGAACTGGCTGGGCGCCACGCAGCTGGTGCGCAATGGGGCGTCGAACTTTGGCGGCCCGGAAGAACTTGATGTCAGCCGCCTGATGGATCAGACCGGCGCGCTCAAGCTTGAACCCAAATATGTCGAACGCGAATATGTCGCCTATCTGCAGGCGATCGATGCGCGTCGTTTCCCGGGTGAGGCCGTGCGCATTGCCGAACAGGGCATCGCCACCGGCGCGCTGAAGGCCGACGACACCTTCGTCAAGGATTCGCTGGCGCAGGCCCGTCCGCGCGTGGCCGCCGACAAGGCGTCGCTGCCCAGCCTGGCCAAGGAAGCGGCTGCTGCGCCCAGCGGCAAGGTTGCGGCAAACGCGGCCGACACGCTGTTGTCATATGGCGAAGCGGCGCAGGCCGACACGCTGTACACGATGGCGCTGGCCAAGGGCGGGATCGATGCCGAAAAGGATCGCGTGATGACGCGTCTGGGTATCGCCCAGATCGACGAAGGCAAATATGCCGAAGCCAAGGCCACGCTGGCCAACGTGGGTGGCCCGCGTGCCGCCATCGCACAGCTTTGGGCGATCTATGCCGACCAGAAAGCAGCCGGCAAATAATCCGGACGCGCAAGCCACAATTACACGACGGCGGCACCCCACCGGGTGCCGCCGTTTTTCGTGGGTCAGGACACCGGCTGAAATTCGCCGGTCGTTTCGTCCAGCAGATGCAGGACGCCGTCGCTTATCGCGAAAAACGCGCCCGTCAGGCGCAGCTTGCCGCGCGCTTCCTTGGTGCTGACGCAAGGGAACGTGCGCAAATTGGCAAGGCTGGTGCGCACCCCGGCCAGTTCCATTGCGCGTTCGGCAACGCGGCCGGTGGTGCCGTACTGGGCCACGACCGGCAGGCGCGCTTCGTCCAGCAAGGCAATCCAGTCGGCGATGAACCCGCCCTGGCCGGGTTCGGTGCCTTGCAGGCTTTGATTGAGGGCCGCCTGGCAACCGCCGCACATGCCGTGTCCCAGAACGATGATCTCGTCGACTTTCAGCACTTGCACCGCAAATTCCAGCGCGGCCGAAACACCGTGGTGGCCGGGTGCGTTTTCGAACGGGGGCACCATCGCCGCCACATTGCGCACGACGAACATTTCGCCCGGGTCGGTGTCAAAGATCTGCGCCGGATCGACCCTGCTGTCGGAACAGGCGATGATCATCACGCGCGGGTTTTGCCCTTCGCCCAATTCGCGCCAGCGTTCGAGCTTTGGCGTCCAGCCGTGCTGGCGAAACCGGCGATAGCCGTCGATCAGGTGGCCGAGTTCGGGGGATACGGAGTCGGTCATGGTGGATGGCACCCTCTGTCGCAGTGGGGGCTTCATGGCGGCAATGGCCCCCTTGCGCAAGTGTGACAGGCAGGGCTGGAATTTTGCGCGCCGAACGCCTATTTGCCAGCGCATGACCGTGCTTTCCAATGCGCCTGCCGCATCCGACTCTGCCGAAACCGCGCCGGTGCGCCAGCGCAAGCCCGACTGGATCCGCGTCAAGGCGCCGACCAGCAAGGGCTATGGCGAGACACGCCAGCTGATGCGCGATCTGAAGCTCAACACCGTCTGCGAAGAAGCGGCATGCCCCAATATCGGCGAATGCTGGACCAAAAAGCACGCGACGGTGATGATCCTGGGCGATGTGTGCACCCGCGCGTGCGCATTCTGCAATGTGAAGACCGGCATGCCGCGCAAGGTCGATAGCACCGAGCCCGGCCATGTGGCCGAGGCGGCGGCGCGGCTGGGGCTGCAACACATTGTCATCACCTCGGTCGATCGCGACGATCTGCCCGACGGTGGTGCAGGCCAGTTCGTCAAGGTGATCCGTGCGCTGCGCGAACAGACGCCGCACACCACCATCGAGATCCTGACCCCCGATTTCCGTGGCAAGATGGTGCCCGCGGTCGAGGCGATCGTGGCGGCCGGCCCCGATGTCTACAACCACAATCTGGAAACCGTGCCGCGGCTTTATCCGACGATCCGGCCGGGCGCGCGGTATTACGCATCGCTGCGCCTGCTTGAAGAGGTCAAGCGGCACGACCCGCGGGTGTTCACCAAGTCGGGCGTGATGCTCGGCCTGGGCGAGGCGCGGCTTGAAGTGCACCAGGTGATGGATGACATGCGTTCGGCCGGGATCGATTTCCTGACCATGGGGCAATATCTGCAGCCCACGCCCAAACACACCCCGGTGATCGAATTCGTCAATCCCAAGGCGTTTGCCGCCTATGGCGCGATCGCGCGCGCCAAAGGTTTCCTGCAAGTCGCCGCGAGCCCGCTGACCCGGTCAAGCTATCATGCGGGCGACGATTTTGCCCAGATGCGTGCCGCGCGCGAAGCGCAGCTGGCCAAGGCCGCGCGCTGACATGCCGCACATCGCCGAAACGCGCCATCTGCCCTGGTCGCCCGAACAGATGTTCGACCTGGTGGCCGATGTGAAGCGCTATGGCGAATTTCTGCCCTGGGTTGTCGGCACGCGCATCCGGTCGGACGATGGCGAGGAAATGGTTGCCGACATGCTGGTCGGATTCAGCGCCTTGCGCGAAAAGTTCACCAGCAAGGTGCACAAGCATCGCCCCGGCGCGATCACGGTTGAATACCTCGACGGGCCGATGAAGTCGCTGTCGAACACCTGGCACTTTGCACCCGACGATCGGGGCGGCTGCCGGATCGAGTTCGAATGCGATTTTGCCTTTCGCAACGCGCTGTTCGAAAAACTGGCCGGGCAATATCTCGATCGTGCGTTCCGCAAGATGGTCGGCGCGTTCGAGACGCGCGCGGCCAAGCTTTACGGCGCCGATGACCCGTCGGGCAGCAGCAGTTCCAGCGCCACCAGCGCGGCCTGACGACGCACTTCGGCGCGATCGCGCGCCTCGGCAAACAGCTGGGTTTCGGCCTGCGCGCTTTCGGGATCGTCACCGCGTCGCGCCACGGCAAACACCACCGTGCCCACAGGCTTTTGTTCGGTCCCGCCGTCGGGCCCGGCAATCCCGGTGATCGCAACCGCAATATCGGCGCGCGAATGCGCCAGCGCACCTTGCGCCATGGCCCAGGCCACAGCGACCGAAACCGCCCCGAAGGTGTCGATCAGGTCTTCCGACACGCCAAGCGTTTCGATCTTGGCTTCGTTTGAATACGTCACGAACCCGCGATCGAAGACAGCCGAACTGCCGGCTATTTCGGTAAGCGCGGCAGAAACCAGCCCGCCGGTGCAGCTTTCTGCCACCGCGACCGTGCGCCCGATGGTGCGGTTGGCAGCAATCACGCGTGCGGCCAGGCCGACCATGTCGGGGGGGAGCAGGCTATCCATGGGAAAAGGGTGTCCTTGTTACGGCTTTGGCGCGGGCAGGGTGATCGATACAGGCTCGCCAAGGCAGAACATACCATGGTTTTTGGGATTCTTGCGCTTGGTATCGCGATCAAATGCTTCGGCAAGCACGGTGATCAGTCCGGCCATGTTTTCCGGTGGCAGCGGCGCCAGCAAATGGACGGCCTGGTCCCAATTGCTGCAATCGGCGGGTTTTACCGCCTGTTTGATCATCTGCTTGGCCATACCCGCCACAAACGGCTTGAGCGCGTCATCGGGCAGGTTGCGCATCGCGGCCGGCACATTGGGGATCAGCGCGAGCGCGCCGCGCGCCGAAATCCACGCCTGGGCCTGCAGTGCACGATAACGCGCGATCAGGGCGGGCCCTTCGCTGGTCAGATAGCCTGTCGCACCAAGCGCGGGGCGGCACACTTCGCCAATGCCTTCGATCACGTCGGGCAGAACAAACAGCGCGGCATTCCTGAACTGATCGCGGGTGATGCACGTGCGCTGCTGTTCCTGCGCTTGCGCGGCAGTCGCCGTCGCCATGGCGATCAGCGCCACGATGGCAGCCATCTTGCTGTTTGCGTGCATCCCTCAGGCTCCTTTCAGGGGTTGTTCGGCTGGCCGATTACGGTGGCGATGGCCTGCGCCGCGATGCCTTCGCCGCGGCCGGTCAACCCCAGTCGTTCGGTGGTGGTGGCCTTGACGCTGACGCGATCGAGCGCGACGCCCATGATGTCGGCAAGCCTTGCCCGCATCGCGGCCTTGTGCGGGCCAATTTTCGGTGCTTCGCAAATGATCGTCACATCGACATTGGCAATGGCATGCCCCGATTGGCGGACCAGCGTCGCAGCATGGGCCAGGAACCGGTCAGACGATGCTCCTTTCCATTGCGGGTCGGTCGGCGGAAAATGATCACCGATGTCGCCTGCGGCAATTGCCCCCAGCAGCGCATCTACCAGTGCGTGGATCGCCACATCGGCGTCGCTGTGCCCTGCAAGCCCCTGCGGATGATCGATTTTCACCCCGCACAGCCACAAGTCTTCGCCATCTGTCAGACGATGCACGTCAAACCCCGACCCCGTCCGGCACATCATCGGTCTGTCCTCGAAATCGCTGGCAAAGGTCACCTTGCGCAAACGCTCGTCGCCCGAAACAAGCGCGATGGCAAGCCCTGCAGCCTCGGCCACGGTGGCATCGTCGCCTGCCTCATCGGCGTGCGGCCACGCGCGGTGCGCGGCCAGGATCGCGTCAAAGCGAAACGCCTGAGGGGTCTGGACGCGATACAGTCCGTCGCGTGGGACCGCCGCCTCGCGCAAACCGTCGCGCCCGCGCGCCACGCTGTCCACCACCGGCAGCACCGGGATCGCGCCGGGTGCATCGGCCAGCGCAGCCACCAGCCGTTCGATCACCGCTGGCGGCAGATCGGGCCGCGCGGCATCGTGGATCAACACGGGATCGGTCACCGCATGCATGGCCAGGTGGTCGAGCGCCGCCTTGACCGAAGCCTGTCGCGTGGCGCCCCCGGCCACCAGCACGATCGGGGCAAGTCCGGCCAGCGCGGTTTCGGCAATGGCGCGATAGTCTTCGGGTATGGCCACGATCAGCGGCGCTGCCCCTGCGGCCAGCAATCGTTCGACGCTGTGACGCAGCAGGGGTTTGCCGTGCCACGCCGCAAACTGCTTGGGCATCTGGCCCCCGGCGCGAAGGCCACGGCCTGCGGCAACCACGACAGCGCAAAACCGGCGCGCGAAAGGGGGAGGGGACTGGTCCATTGTCGATGCCCCTTACAAACTTGCCCTGGCGCCGACAATTGTCTAACGCGTGCCTGTTTTTTAGGCACGAGCACCCGATCCATGACCGAAGTCCCCGCACCGCCTGTTCTTGCCCCTATCCAGGTCGGCCCCGTGCGGATCGATTGCCCTGTGGTGCTGGCACCGATGACCGGTGTGTCGGACCGGCCGTTCCGCCGGATTGTGCGGCAATACGGGTCGGGGCTGAACGTGACCGAAATGATTGCCAGCCCGGCGGCCATCCGCGAAACGCGCCAGTCGATCCAGAAATGGGCGTGGGACCCGATCGAGGACCCGGTGTCGATGCAGCTTGTCGGGTGCGAACCGTCGCAGATGGCCGAGGCCGCGAAGCTGTCGGAAGATCGCGGTGCGGCGATCATCGACATCAACATGGGCTGCCCGGTGCGCAAGGTGGTCAACGGCGATGCCGGATCGGCACTGATGCGCGATGTGCCCCTGGCCGCCGCACTGATCGAGGCCACGGTCAAGGCGGTCAACGTGCCGGTGACCGTCAAGATGCGCATGGGCTGGTGCCATGACAGCCTGAACGCCCCGGAATTGGCCCGGATCGCGCAGGACCTGGGCGCGCGCATGATCACCGTGCACGGGCGCACGCGCAACCAGATGTACAAGGGTTCGGCCGACTGGAGCTTTGTGCGCCGGGTAAAAGATGCGGTGACCATCCCGGTCATCGTCAACGGCGACATCTGTTCGGTGGGTGACGTGGCCGAGGCCATTGCACAAAGCGGCGCCGATGGCGTGATGATCGGACGCGGCAGCTATGGTCGCCCGTGGTTGCTGGGTCAGGTCATGCACTGGCTGCGCACCGGCGAAGTCCTGGCCGATCCGACGATCGGCGAACAGTACGCCGTGATCGTGGCGCATTATCACGACATGCTTGACCTGTATGGTGAAGTGACCGGGGTCAACATGGCGCGCAAACACCTGGGCTGGTATACCAAGGGCCTGCACGGATCCGCCGAATTCCGCAACACGGTCAATTTCATCGACGACCATCGTGCGGTCCTGCACAGCCTGGCCGAATTCTACGCCCGGTTTGATCCGGCGGACGAACGCCGCGTGGCGGCCTGAGTGCCTGCTGCAGCCGTGACCGATCCGAACGCCCCATTCGGCATGGCGCATGACAGGCCCGACTTGCGCACGGTGATTGCCAGCCTGCCGCAGGCCCTGCTGATCTTGGCACCCGATCTGACGATCGCTTCGGTCAATCCTGCGGCGGAACACCTGGTGGGGCAGGGCGCCAGCCGCGTGCTTGGCCGATCGCTGCACCAGTTGCTGGCGTTCGAAGAACAGCTGATCATCGATCGCCTGGCAGATCGTGAAGCCCATCTGGTGGCACGCGGGTCGCTGGTGCGCATTCTGGATCAGCCGCCGCGTCAGATCGACGTGATGACCGCGCCTGTGCTGAATTTTCCCGGCTGGCAGATTGTCGTGCTGCAAGAACCCGTCGGGGTCGAGGCGCTGACCTTGGGTGCGCTTGATGAAGGCGATGGAGCGGGGGTGCGCGCACCCGAAATCCTGGCGCACGAGATCAAGAATCCGCTGGCCGGTATCCGGGGGGCGGCGCAATTGCTGCATCGCCGGCTCGATGCGGGCGACCGCGCGCTGACCGCGCTGATCACCAGCGAAGTGGACCGCATTGCCAAGCTGATCGACCAGATGCAGTCGCTCGGCCGCCGCAGCACCGAACCGGCCGTGCCGTGCAACCTGCACGAAGCCGCGCGCCACGCCCAGGCAATTCTGGCCGCGGCGCGGCCCGACAGCAGTGGCAGCGATCTGGTGATCGAAGAGGAATTTGATCCCAGCCTGCCGCCGATCAGCGCCAACCCCGATGCGCTGGTGCAAGTATTGCTGAATCTGATGGCCAATGCCCGCGATGCCTGCGCCGGGGTCGATCATCCGCGCATCATCGTGCGCACGCGCTTTGCCAGCGGCATCCAGGTGCATCATGGCTCTGGCGGCAAAGTGTTGCGTCTGCCGATCGAACTGCGCGTCAGCGACAATGGCCCCGGGATCGCCCCATCGGTGCGTGATCACATATTCGAACCGTTCGTGTCGAGCAAGAAGCACGGGCAGGGGCTGGGGCTCGCGCTCGTCCAGAAACTGGTGCGCGATATGAACGGCCGCGTCACGCACGACCGCGACGAGGGCAAGGGCATCACGCATTTTCGCCTGCATCTGCCGGTGGCAGGATCGGTGCCGACGGGGGTGCACGCATGATGCCGACAATCCTGCTGATTGAAGATGACGCCTCGATCGCCACCGTGATCACCGCGGCGCTTGCCGCCGAAGGCTATGGCGTGGCGCACAGCGACAGCATCGCCGGGCGCGACCGGCTGCTGGCCGATGGCCAATATGCGCTGATGCTGACCGATGTCATGCTGACAGATGGCGACGGTATCGAGACCCTGCCCGATGTGCGCGCGCGGTATCCGGATTTGCCGGTGATCATCCTGTCGGCCCAGAACACGCTCGACACCGCGGTCCGCGCCAGCGACACCGGCGCGTTCGAATATTTTCCCAAGCCGTTCGATCTTGACGAACTGGTCGCGGCGGTGCGGCAGGGCATCGGCCAGTCGGGCGCGGCGGCACGCGACGAGGACACCGATGCCGAGACGCAAGGCCTGCCGCTGGTCGGGCGCAGCGCGGCGATGCAGGCGGTCTATCGCATGATCACGCGCGTGTTGCGCAACGATCTGACGGTGCTGATCCTGGGCGAGTCCGGCACCGGCAAGGAACTGGTGGCCGAAGCAATCCACCAGCTGGGCAACCGTCGCGCAGGCCCGTTTGTCGCGGTCAACACCGCGGCCATTCCTCACGATCTGATCGAAAGCGAACTGTTCGGGCATGAAAAGGGTGCCTTTACCGGCGCGATTGCCCGCCAGATCGGCAAATTCGAACAGGCACGCGGCGGCACGCTGTTTCTCGACGAAATCGGCGACATGCCGGTCGAGGCGCAGACACGTCTGTTGCGCGCGTTGCAATCGGGGCGCGTGCGCCGAGTGGGCGGCAGCGATGATGTGGTGCTTGATTGCCGGATCATCGCCGCCACCAATCGCGACCTGGTGCCGTTGATCGCGGCGGGCCAGTTTCGGGAAGATCTGTATTACCGGCTGGCGGTGGTGCCGATCGCGCTGCCGCCCTTGCGCGACAGGCGCGACGACATCGAACCGCTGGCGCGCCATTTCCTGGCCATGGCCGCCGCCGAGGGTTTGCCGCGCCGCCAGTTGACTGCGGCCGGCGCAGCCTTGCTGGCGCGTCAGGCATGGCGCGGCAATGTGCGCGAACTGCGCAATCTGATCTACCGCCTGGCGCTGATGGCCCGCGACGACACCATCGATGCGGCGACGATCGAACCGATGCTGGGCAGCGATACCGCGGCACCGCAGCGGCCGGTGGATGACGAAGGGCCACAGGATCTTGCCGGTGCGCTGGACCGGTGGCTGACCGACCATGCGCCCGGACCCGGCCAGGTCTACAACGCGGCTCTGGCCGCTTTCGAACGGCCGCTGTTCCTGCATGTGCTGGGCCGCACCGCGGGCAACCAGCTGCGCGCAGCCCAAATTCTGGGGATCAATCGCAACACCTTGCGCAAACGGCTGTCGGACCTGGGAATTCATCCCGACGATCATGCAGTTCGCGGCTAAGCACGTTCGCTTCATCGCGCAAAACGGCACCGCCCTGTAAAATCTCTTGCTTTTGGGCAACAGGGGTGTTGTTTGGCGGCAACTATGGTTGGTACGCTCGCAGGTAAATTGCCCAGTCGGGCTCGGCGCTTGCCGCGCTGGTGGCGGCGGCTGCTGGTGGTTCTGCGCCGGGCCAACGTTTTCCTGTTGATCGAAACGATTGCGGCGATCGCGCTGGTGATGATGGTCACGCTCAGCGCCTATGACCTTGATCCGCAATCAACGCCGGGCAATATCCTGCTTCCGGCCAAACTGACGTCGACCCTGCTGATCGGCACGTTGGTTCCCGCGCTGACCCTGATCGTGCTGTTCGGGCGGCGTATCGCGCTCAAACGCGCCGCGCGCGATATGCTGGGCAGCAGCGGGCGGTTGCATGTGCGGCTGGTCTGGCTGTTTTCGCTGATTGCGGCGGTGCCCACGCTGCTGGTCGCGATCTTTGCCTCGCTGCTGTTCCAGCAAGGTGTGGAATTCTGGTTTTCCGACAATTCGCGCGGCATGCTGGAAAACGCCAACAGCCTGGCCAAAGGCTATTACGAAGACAAACTGCGCGACGTGGGCAAGGAAAGCCTGGCGATGGCGGGCGATATCCGCAGCTATCTGGCGCAGGCCCCGATCACCAGCCAGGAATTTGCCGAAGGCTATTCGTGGCAGGTGATCAGCCGCAAGCTCGATGAATCCGCGATTGTCGAACGGGGCGAAGATGGCGCCTTGCGGACCGCGGCGATCGTCGATCCCAACCGCAACGACGATCGCCAAAGGGTTACCGCTGCCGAAGTGCAACGCATCGCGCGCGGCGAACAGGTAGTGGTCAACGCCTCGGCCGAAAAGATCGAGGCGGTCACCACGATCGACCGGGCACGCGGCATCTATCTGTATGTGGCGCGCAATTCGGACCAACTGGCGCTGATCCAGTCGAAACGCGCCAGTTCGGTGCTGTCGGCCTATGACATGCTAACCCGTCGGGCGCGCGCGTTGCAGGTGCAGTTCAACCTGGCTCTGTTGGGCATTTCGCTGGCACTGGTCATGCTGGCGGTGTGGGCCGCCTTGCGAATTGCCGACCGGCAGGTGGCGCCGCTGATCGAGCTGGTATCTGCCGCGCGCAAAGTGGGCAGCGGCAATTTTGCGATGCGCGTGGCATCGGGCAAAGGCACCGACGAGGTCGGCATGCTGGCGCGCGCGTTCAATCGCATGACCGCGCAGCTTGAAACCCAGACACAGGCGCTGGTGCGGGTCAACGCGCAGCTTGATGTGCGGCGCGCGTTTATCGAGGCGGTGATCGAATCGATTACCGCCGGGATCATCTCGATCGACCGCGATGGCAAGATCCGCCTGATCAACAGTTCTGCCCAGAAACTGCTGGGCGATGACCGCGGCGGCAACGCGACCGGCACGGCGCTGGTCGCATTTGCCCCCCAATTTGACACCCTGTTGGCCAGCGGCGAACCCAGCGGCATCGTGCATCACGCCAAAGGCGGCGATCTGCTGACGCTGGCGGTCAAGGTTACCCAGGACGCCAACGGCCATGTGGTGACGTTCGAGGATATCACCCGCCAGCTGGTCGATCAGCGCCGCGCGGCATGGTCCGATGTGGCGCGGCGCATCGCGCACGAGATCAAAAACCCGCTGACCCCGATCCAGCTGGCCACCGAACGGCTGAAGCGACGTTATTTGCGCCAGATCACCACCGATCCCGAATTGTTCGAGGAATTGACCGCCACGATCATTCGCCAGGTGGGCGATCTGCGCAAGATGGTCGACGAATTCTCGTCGTTTGCGCGGCTGCCCAAACCGGTGTTCCGCCACGAAGATGCGGGCGAACTGGTGCGTCAGGCGATTTTCCTGCAGGAAATTGCGCATACCGCCATTGCGTTCAGCTATACCGGCCCAAGCAACGAACCGTTCGAGGCCGATCGCCACCAGTTTGGCCAGGCGATGACCAATGTGCTGAAAAATGCGGTCGAAGCGATCGAAGCGCGTGCCCGGGTGGAAGATATCGACTACAAGGGGCGCATCACGGTGAACCTTGATGCCGACGCGGCCGCGATCACCATCAGCGTCATCGACAACGGTATCGGCCTGCCGGCAGAGCGTGACCGCATTCTCGAACCCTATGTCACCACCCGCGAAAAGGGCACTGGCCTTGGCCTGGCGATCGTCAACAAGATCGTCGAGGAACACGGCGGCGAAATGGCCTTTGCCCCGGCGGGCGAAGGCGGCACGCGCATGACGATGCGTTTTGCCCGCGCCCCGCAGGCAACCCCCGGCGACACCACCGACCTGACACGAACCCAGGCGTTTGCATCCACCCCCGAAGCGATGCGTTAAAGGATTTTTGAATGGCGCTTGATATCCTGATCGTCGACGATGAACGCGACATCCGCGAACTGGTTGCGGGCGTGTTGAGCGACGAAGGCTATTCCTGCCGGGTCGCGGGCGACAGCACCGCGGCGCTGGCCGCGATCGATGAACGCCGCCCCAGTCTGGTGCTGCTCGATGTCTGGCTGCACGGCAGCCCGATGGACGGGCTCGAAGTGCTGGACGAGATCAAGAAGCGCGAACCTGCGCTGCCGGTGCTGATCTTTTCGGGTCACGGCAATATCGATACGGCGGTGTCGGCGATCAGCCGCGGCGCCATGGATTTCATCGAAAAGCCGTTTGAGGCCGAACGCCTGCTGTTGCTTGTGGAACGTGCCACCGAAACCGACCGGCTGCGTCGCGAAAACGCCCGGCTGCGCCGCGATTTCGGGATGTCGGACGAATTCACCGGCAATTCCTCGGCCGTCAACGCGGTGCGCGCCACGCTGAAGCGTGTGGCCCATACCGGCAGCCGTGTGCTGATCACCGGGCCCGCGGGATCGGGCAAGGAGGTCGCCGCGCGGCTGTTGCACAGCTGGAGCGCGCGCACCGACAATCCGTTCGTCACGGTCAATTCGGCACGGATCACGCCCGAACGGTTCGAACAGGAATTGTTCGGTGAAGAGGCCGATGGCAAACTGGTGCGGGCAGGGCTGCTCGAAATGGCCGATGGCGGCACGCTGTTTCTGGATGAAGTGGCCGACATGCCCGCCTCGAGCCAGGCGCGTATTTTGCGCGTGCTGACCGAGCAGGCGTTTGTCCGGGTGGGTGGGCACCGCCAGATCCGGGTCGATGTGCGCGTGGTATCGTCCAGTTCACGCCCGCTGGAAAAGGAAATTGCCGAACGCCGGTTTCGCGAAGACTTGTTCTACCGGCTGAATGTCGTGCCGGTGACGATCCCGCCGCTGGCCGAACGGCGCGATGACATCCCGTCGCTGATCGATCATTTCTTTGCCCGCTTTGCCAGCGAACAGGGCCTGCCGGCGCCGGGTGTGGCCTCGGAAGCGATGGCCGCGCTGCAAAGCTATGACTGGCCTGGCAATGTGCGTCAGTTGCGCAATGTCGTGGAACGCACGATGATTCTGGCGCCGCGCGGCCGGCTGGCACGGATCGAGGCGGACATGCTGCCGACCGAAATCCTCAGTACGCCGCTGGTGGGCGACAGCAACACCGCATCGCTGATGGGAGCCCCCCTGCGCGAGGCGCGCGAGAATTTCGAACGCGAATATTTGCGCGTCCAGATTCGCCGGTTTTCGGGGAACATTTCCAAGACGGCGAGCTTCATCGGCATGGAACGCTCTGCGTTGCATCGCAAACTCAAGCTGCTGGGCATGGCCGAGCGGCGCGAGGACGAAGAGGACGACGCAGGCTGAGGCGTTGCAAAGGGTGGAATGCTGAACCAGTTCGCGGTTTACGCGCGCCGGGTCTCGACGTTATAGGATGATGAATAGCGGTGTCAGAGACGGAATCGGATGAAATCCAGGTGCCGTCGCTGCGCCAGATCGCGAAGGTCCCGTGCAGGCGGGGTCCAGCCAAGACAAACAACAGGAGTCAGCCAAGATGACCGGACGCACGCTTACCGCACGGCCCCGCACCAAGGCCGAAGATGAACAGGACGCTGCCGCCGCTGCCGCCGCTGCAACACCTGCGGTGGTTGCCACGGGCCTGAAGGGCCAGAACCTTCAGGACGTGTTCCTAAATCACCTGCGCAAGAACAAGATCCCTGTGACCATGTTCCTGGTAAAAGGCGTGAAGCTGCAGGGCATCGTCACCTGGTTCGACAATTTTTCGATCCTGCTACGCCGCGATGGCCAGTCGCAGCTGGTCTACAAGCATGCGATCAGCACGATCATGCCGGGTCAGCAGCTTTCGGTTGCGCATTTCCAGGCCGGACCCGACGAGGGCAATCGCAAGCGGCTGTTGCAGGACGTGTTCCTGTCGAGCGTGCGCGATGCCGGCGTGCAGGTGACCATGTTCCTGGTCAATGGGGTCATGCTGCAGGGCAAAGTTGCTGCCTATGACCTGTTCTGCATGCTGCTTGAACGCGAAGGCTATGTGCAACTGGCCTACAAGCATGCGGTTTCGACGATTCAGCCGGCAGGGCATGTTGACCTGTCGGGCGACTGGGACGGCGAAAACGCCTGATCGTCTGGCCCCTGATCCGTTTGCCAACCCCCAGTCCGGTGCGCTAGGCGCAGCGGCATGAGTGGATTTGAATTCGGACGCAACCCCGAGGATATCAAGGGGGATGTCACGCGCGGCGCGCCCACGCTGATCGTGCTTCCCGACTTGCGCCAAAGGGGCAGCCAGGGCCTTGATGCAGAGGCCCGGCTGGAAGAGGCGCAGGGACTGGCGCTGGCTATCGGGCTGGACGTCGTCGACAGCTTTGCCCTGCCGATCCGCGCGGTGCGTCCGGCCACGCTGTTTGGCGAAGGCCAGGTCGACAAGATTGGCGTGGCCTGCGAACAATCGGGCGCCGAACTGGTGGTGGTCGATGGCGCTTTGTCGGCGATCCAGCAACGCAATCTGGAAAGCAAGCTGAGCCGGAAGGTGATCGACCGCACCGGTTTGATCCTTGAAATCTTTGGCGAACGCGCCGCAACCGCCGAAGGGCGATTGCAGGTGGAACTGGCGCATCTGGATTACCAGGCCGGGCGTCTGGTGCGATCGTGGACCCACCTTGAACGCCAGCGCGGCGGCTTTGGCTTTCTCGGTGGCCCCGGCGAAACCCAGATCGAGGCCGACCGTCGCCTGATCCGCGACCGTATGGCGCGCATCCGC
The DNA here is from genome assembly GCF_000429005.1 of Novosphingobium acidiphilum DSM 19966. Classification (GTDB taxonomy): domain Bacteria; phylum Pseudomonadota; class Alphaproteobacteria; order Sphingomonadales; family Sphingomonadaceae; genus Novosphingobium; species Novosphingobium acidiphilum. Next base: position 22,346 of record NZ_AUBA01000005.1, read on the forward strand.
CGCGAACTCGAACAAGTGCGGCGGACCCGCAGCCTGCATCGTGAACGGCGCCAGCGCGCGCCCTGGCCGGTGATTGCGCTGGTCGGTTATACCAATGCTGGCAAATCGACGCTGTTCAACCGGTTGACCGGGGCAGACGTGATGGCCGAAGATTTGCTGTTTGCCACGCTTGACCCGACAATGCGCGCGATCCGCCTGCCGGCGGTGGACAAGGCCATCCTGTCCGACACGGTCGGGTTCATTTCCGATTTGCCAACGCAGCTGGTGGCTGCGTTTCGCGCCACGCTGGAAGAAGTGACCGCGGCCGATATCATCGTCCACGTGCGCGATGTGGCCAACCCTGCCAGCGCCGAACAGAAACGCGAAGTCGAAGCGATCCTGGCCGATCTTGGCGTCAATGCCGAAGATGGCCCGCAGGTGCCGATCATCGAGGCCTGGAACAAGATCGACCTGCTGCCCCCCGACGAACGTGCCCTGCGCGATGATCTGATCGGGCAGGGCGTGCCCGACGTGCCCGCAGTGCCGATTTCCGCCGTGAACGGCGAAGGTGTCGATGTGCTGGTGGAACGGCTGGGTATCGTGCTGACCGGCGAAGCGCGGACGCTCGATCTGACCGTGCCGATGGCCGACGGGCAGAAACTGGCCTGGCTGCATGCCCATGGCGAAGTCCTGTCCGAACGTGTTTCAGAAGATGCCGCGGGACTGCCCGCATCGCGCTTGCGCGTGCGTCTGACCCCGCGCGAACTGGGCCGCTTTTACAGCCTGTAGCTTATTCGCTGCGCTTGACCGCCTGCCACAGTGCTTCTTGCGCATCGAGGTCGTGTCCGGCCAGTGTGCCGCCTGCCAGTGCCTCCATCGCGCGGAACCGCCGTTCGAATTTGGCATTGGCACGGGCCAGCGCCTCTTCGGGGGCGATGCCGTGCGCACGCACGAGATTGACCGCAGCGAACAGCATGTCGCCCGCCTCTTCCAGGCGGTGTTCGGGGGTCTCGGCCGCGGCCAGCTCGGCGGTTTCCTCCACCAGTTTGGCCGCAGGCCCGGCGGGATCGGGCCAGTCGAACCCGACCCGCGCGGCGCGTTTCTGCAGTTTTTCCGCACGCATCAATGCGGGCAGGGCCAGTGCCACGCCGTCCATGGCGCTTTGTGCGCCTTTGGCTGCGCGCTCGGCCGCCTTGGCATTTTCCCAGCGTTCCTCGCGCGATTGGCCGACATTGTCCGCGCCACCGAAGATATGCGGATGCCGCGCCTCCATCTTGTCGGAAATGGCATCGGCGACATCGGCAAAGGCAAAATGTCCCGCCTCTTGCGCCATGCGGCTGTGAAACACCACTTGCAGCAGCAGATCGCCCAGTTCTTCGCGCAACGCATCCATATCGTCGCGCGCAATCGCGTCGGCCACTTCATAGGCCTCTTCAATGGTATAAGGCGCGATCGTGGCAAAGTTCTGCGCCAGATCCCATTCGCAGCCGTGGTCGGGATCGCGCAGGGCCGCCATGATTGTCAACAGCCGTGCAAGCGGATCGGTGGTGGTGGTCATGCCGGGCCCTGTGCAATTGGTGTGTGGCGATCGCTGGCAAGGTCGACGCGATTTGGCAAGCCCGAGGGCAAAGCGATTGCGTTGCCGCTTCGCCAGATTGGTCGCATTACCGGGCATGAACGCTCATTTTGGCGGCATTTCCGGTCGAATTGCGCGTGGCATTGGGTGCATGATCGTAGGAAATCCATCCTGCCAGGCACCAGGGACGCCCCGGCCATGAACCACGCACCTGCCCAATGCAGCCAGGGACCGGTCGAACAGGTGCTGGGCCTGCTCGAACAGGCGCTGACCATCCTTGACAAACACGGCCTGCCGCTTGCTGCGGCCAAAGTAGACGAGGCACGCTGGGCCGTGCACCGCGCCAGCGGCAACGTGGCTTGTCTTTCGCGTCGGCGATAGGTTAATCTCGGTGCAAGGGGGTGCCGATGCGCAGGAAACCGGAAAGACGTTCGCTGGTCATGCTGGCAGGAGTGGCGGCAACCATGGCAGGGTGTTCATCGCATGACGATGGTCAGTGGCGTGTGTGTGCCGATGCGCAGGGACGGCGCTTGCCCGATATCGCCTGCCAGCAGAGCGGCAGCTATGGGCACGGCGGCGGAGGCGGCTGGGTGTTCATCAACCGCACGTATTCGGCGCCACCCGTGGGCCAGGTCGTAACCGGCGGCACACGCAGCGCGGCTGGCCAGGCCTATTCGGCCCCGGCCGAAGGCATTGCGCGCGGCGGTTTTGGCAGCACGGGCGAGGGCGGCGCGGGACACGGCGCCGGGGAATAGGTCATGCGCCGACAGACGATCGTACCGCGCCACGACTGGCAGGCCAAAGTCGAAGCGTTGGGGCTGATCTGGCACAGCACCGCTGGCATGCCCTATTGGGGCGAAGATGCCTGCTATACGCTGACGAGCGCCGAGATCGATGCGATTGCGGCCGCCAGCGAAGACCTTCACCAGATGTTTGTGGCCGCGGGCGACCATGTCGTGCGGCACAATCTGTTTGCGCGTTTCGGCATTCCCGACTGGTGCATACCGCTGATCGTCGATGCCTGGGAAAACGAGCCGCCCGCGCTCAACTATGGGCGGTTCGATCTGGCCTTTGATCGCAACGGTGTGCCGCGGCTGTTTGAATACAATTGCGACACGCCAACCTCGCTGGTCGAAGCGGCGGTGGTGCAATGGCACTGGAAGGAAGAGGTGTTTGCCGGGTCAGATCAGTACAACCGCATTCACGAGGCGCTGATCGAACGATGGCAGGCCATTGCACCCGGTCTGGCATCACGGCTGGTGCATTTCGCGCATGTGCCCGACACCGCGGGCGAAGACACGCTGACCACCGCCTATATGATGGACCTGGCGCGCGAGGCGGGCCTGGATGTTGCGCCGTTGGTAATGCGCGACATCGGCTGGAAAGCGGGTCCGCAGGGCGGATTTTTCGATATGGCGGCACGGCCCATTGCCACCATGTGCAAACTGTACCCCTGGGAATGGCTGGTGGCTGAAGAATTCGGCCGCAATATCGCCGCCGATCCAAGCGGCACCTGCTGGATCGAGCCGATCTGGAAAATGCTGTGGAGCAACAAGGCGATCTTGCCGATTTTGTGGCAATTATACCCCGATCATCCCAATCTGCTGGGCGCCAATTTCGACGCGCCGCCGCAGGGGCTTGACCACGTGATCAAACCGATGCTCGGGCGCGAAGGCGGCAATGTGACGATCATCAAGGACGGGCAGGTGCTCACCACCAGCGATGGGCGCTATACCGGGCCGGTAATCTATCAGGAATTTTGCGACGCACCCGATTACGACGGGCGGTTCCCGGTGCTGGGCAGCTGGATGGTCGATGGCACCTGCGTCGGGCTTGGCATCCGTGAGGGCGGCCGCATCACCACCAACCGAGACCTGTTTGTGCCGCATGTGATGGATTGACCGCGCCGCGGGCGTTTTGTCGATTCAGGGAAGACGATGACCGGACGCCACATCGATGACTGTATCGCGATCGTAATCGAGCACGCCGGGGATCGGCGGCAGGCGATCGATCAGGGCGCCGAAATAGTTGGGCATCTTGCCCGTCGCGTGAAACCGTGCGGGGGTAATCGTCACGCCCTGCAACCGATCGCCCGGCGGCACGATGCCCGGCCCTGGCGGGATCAGCGCAAAGGGGCGGTTGCCCGCCGGATTGGGCGGCAGGGGCGTGCCATCCCAATCGTCGTTCAGCCGGATGCGGCCGATATCCACCACCTGGCCCGCGCGCGCATCGAATTGCACGGTGCCAAGGCAGAAACAGGTTTCGGCGTCACCCGGCCCGCTCAGCCACATATGGCCATAGATCACGTAAGACCCGGGCCGCACCGCGATCAGATAGAGATATTGCCCATCCTGTTTGTCAAACACCGGGCCCATGGTGGTGTTGATGAAATTGTACAATTCAAGCGGCGGCAGCTGGAATTCCGCCTCGGTCAGGTCCGGGTTTTTGGATTGGGCACGCACCAGTTCAAACGCGCGGTTTGCCTCTTGCTTGGCGCGTTCGGCCTGGGTTGGAATGCGCAGGAACCGCATCTCGCTTTTCTGGGCAAGGCGGAACAGCACATAGGACAGCGTTGGATTGATCTGGACCGGCCCGCTGCCGCCGATCTGTTCGGCCTGGGCGATCTCTTGCGCCCGGGCCGTGCCTGCGGCCGATACGATGGCGGCAAGCACCGCAACGCTTTGCATCCAGCGCATTATTTCAGCTCCGGCTGCGCGGGCAAGGGGCCGGATGCGGCGCGGGCCTGCTGAATGACCATTCGCGTGCGCTCGGCCTCGGTCGGTTCCGGTTTCACCGCGTCGGAATTGAAGCTCTGCCAGATCGCCCGTGGCAGGCCATAGCGTCGATACCCCTTGTAGCCCATGCACACGCGGAGATTGGCCTTGCGCGTCATAAGCTGGCGCGATCCGCTGAACATGCCGAAATCGGTCGCCCGCGCAAAATTATCGCATTCCATGATGTCGGCCAGTGCCTGCGCAAACGACGTCTCGGTGCGATGAAAATAGAAATACTTGTCAAAATCCTGCGCGGCCGCGGCGTCGGGCGTAAATGTCAGGGAAGGGGGATCATAGGGATCGGCAGCCTGCCCCAGCGCCGGTTGCGCCAGAACGGGTATTGCGGCCAGCGCCACAATCAGACAGCATCTTGCCATATCATCCCCTGTCCCCGAATATATGCCCGCGACAACGTCGAACAACCGACACGGGAAAACAAGCGCAAATCACGCGCCCGACCAGAACGGAGCGATGCAGAATGATTCGCACGGCCATCAGCACGCTTGTCATGTGCGCCATGCCGGTCCTTGCCCATGGCGCATCCGTGCCAGCCCCGATCGTGTTCTTCGATATTGCCGGGCCAGACGCCGCCAGACAGGCGGCATTCTACCGCGCGGTGTTCGGATGGCAGATCAGGCCTGGCGGCACGGTTTCGGTGCCTGTCAGCGGTGGCAGTCTGGCAGGGGCGCTGCGGCAGGATCCGGCGGACAAGATTGTTTATCTCGGGGTCGACGATATCGACGCAACTTTGGCGCAGGTCGAGGCGCACGGCGGCAAGATCGTGCATCGCGGGTTTGCCGTCAAAGGCGTCGCGGTGCTTGGCCTGTTCACCGATCCAGCAGGCAACAGCATGGGGCTGGTCGAGATGAAGGACGGCAAGCCGGTCATTCCCTGACCATCCGGACCTCGGTTCGATAATAATGATTATGTTAAATGAAGCACGGACCGGTGCGATCCAAGCGTGCCCCCTTCACAAGCCACCGGGCTTGTAATGCTGGAACGCCAACGCGGCCGCGGCGATGATCACCGCCCATGCAACTGCCATCCACAGCAGTGCCGGCCACGCCGATCGCGGAACGCGCGACACGCGCCCCGCCATCGCTGCGATCACCAATGTCAGCGCCATGGCGATGCCCACCATGCGCACCCAGTCATCGGTGGTGAAATCGCCGAACGCGTGAAACACGGTCATACCACGCGCTCCAGCCCGTCATAGCCAGGCTCGATGTGACCAGGCAGCTCTTCACACAACGCGTGATAATCCATCGATTTATCAAGATGGGTCAGGATCGCACGCCCCGCGCGGGTGCGCTCGGCAAATTCGATCGCCATTGCCAGATGCGCATGTGTCGGATGCGGATTGCGCCGCAAGGCATCGACCACCAGCACATCGACACGGTCGAACAGCGCCACCATGTCCTCGGTAATTTCGCTGAAGTCTGTTGCGTAACCGATTGATTTTCCTCCCTGATCAAACCGATATGCGGTCGACATCGCCGGGCCGTGGGGCATTTCGCAATGGCTGATGCCGATCCCTGCAACGATCCGCACCCGATCCAGATTGTCGATGTTGCAGATCGTGGGATAGCCGTGCTGTCCGGCAAAGACATAGCCAAAGCGCATGCGCAGGCGCCGCACGGTTTCATCCGAGCCATAGGCGGCGATCGGCGCCGCACGGCCCATGCGCAAGGCGCGCAAATCGTCGATGCCGTGTGTGTGATCGGCATGGTCGTGCGTCCACAGCACCGCGTCGATCCGGCCGATGTCGGTGGCCAGCAATTGTGTGCGCAGATCGGGCGGTGTGTCGACCAGCAACCGCGCCCCGTCATCGCCTTCAACCACGATCGCCACGCGGGTGCGGCGGTTGCGTGGTTCGGCGGGATCGCATTCGCCCCAGTCGTTGCCGATGCGTGGCACCCCGGTCGATGTGCCCGATCCAAGCATGATCAGTTTCACAGTGCAGCCTTTGCAAACAGCGTGCGAAAATTGGCGCCGGTTGTCTCGGCCAGCGCCTCGACGGTGACACCGCGCAATCCGGCAACGCAGGCAAGCGTATCGGACACAAAGGCCGGTTCGCACACCTTACCGCGATGCGGTACCGGCGCCAGAAACGGCGCATCGGTTTCGACCAGCAGCCGATCTTCGGGTATTTGCGCAGCAAACACCGCCAAGTCTTTGGCAGATTTGAACGTAACGATGCCCGACAACGAAATTGTCAGGCCCAGATCAAGCACCGCCTGGCCGAAATTGGCCGAGGCGGTGAAACAGTGGATCAACGCGGGAAAGGCCCCCTTCCCCATTTCGTCGGTCAGGATTGCCAGCGTATCATCCTCGGCATCGCGGGTGTGGATGACCAGCGGCAGGCCGGTATCGCGCGCCACGCCGATATGCGTGCGAAACAACGCCTGTTGCACCTGTCGGTCCGAATGATCGTAATAATAATCGAGCCCGGTTTCACCGATCGCGACCACGCGCGGATCACGCGTCGCCTCGGCCAGAACGGCCGCACCCAGGTCGGCATGGTCGTCGGCCTCGTGCGGATGGATGCCGACACTCGCCCAGACATCGGTGTGACGATGCGCAGTGGCGATCACCGCGTCCCATTCGCTTTGACGGGTGGAGATGTTGACAAATCCACGCACGCCGCGCGCCCGTGCGCGGTTCAGGATTGCATCCTGATCCTCGACCAACCCCTTGTAATTGAGGTGACAATGCGAATCGATCAGCATCAGGCCACAGCATCCTGCAGATCGAGTTCGATCCGCGGAAAGGCGCCAACTGGTGCGCATAGGCGTTCGCCGGTGGCCACGCGGGCCCAATACCAGTCCGCCCGGGCCAGATCGGCAATGCCACGCTGGTCAACCGGAATACCAAGTTGATCCAGGATCTTGTGCGCGGTTCCAGGCACCACCGGCAGGATCGCGATGGTCAGATCGCGGATCGCCATGAACAGCGTACAAAGCACCGCGCGCATCCGGTCGGGATCGGTCTTGCGCAAGGCCCAGGGGGCCTGTTCGTCAACATAGGCGTTGCAGGCAAACACAGCGCGCATCCACGCCTCGATCCCGGCCGAGAAGTTCAGCGCGGCAAATTCGCGCGGCAATTCGTCGCGTGTCGCTTCTGCCACCAGTGCCAGCAGCGTGTCGTCTGCCTCGGTGCTGGCAAATGACGCGATCTCGCCGCCGCAGTTCTTGAAAATCATCGACAGCGTGCGCTGCACCAGGTTGCCAAAGCTGTTGGACAGTTCGGCGTTGCACCGCAACGCAATCGCCTCGGTCGAATAGGACCCGTCCTGCCCGAACGCGATTTCGCGCATCAGGAAATAGCGCAGCGGATCCACCCCGAAACGCGCCGCCAGATCAAGCGGATCGGTCACGTTGCCCAGCGACTTTGATTCCTTTTGCCCGCGATTGAGCAGGAACCCGTGGCCAAACACCGATTTGGGCAGCGGCAGCCCCGCGCTCATCAGGAACGCCGGCCAATAGACGGTGTGGAACCGCACAATGTCCTTGCCGATCAGATGAAGATCGGCCGGCCAGAAGCGTTTGAATTCCTCTGTTTCGTCGGGCCATCCCAATCCGGTCAGGTAATTGGTCAGCGCGTCGACCCAGACATACATCACGTGCGCCGGAACATCGCCCTCGTTGGCCGGCACGCGCACCCCCCAGTCAAAACTGGTGCGCGAAACCGACAGATCGCGCAGCCCGCCTTCGACAAACCGCATGATCTCGTTGCGCCGGCTTTCGGGCCGGATGAAATCGGGATTGTCGCGGTACAGCGCCAGCAGTCGTTCGCCATACTTCGACAGACGGAAAAACCAGCTTTCCTCAACGGTCCATTCAACCGGGGTGCCCTGCGGTGACAGCCTGGCTCCGCCCTCGCCCGCGATCAGTTCGCTTTCATCGTAATAGGCCTCGTCACGCACCGAGTACCAGCCTTCGTAGCGATCGAGATAGAGATCGCCGCTGGCCTGCATCCGCCGCCACAATTCCCGGGTGGCGGCATGGTGGCGCGGCTCGGACGTGCGGATGAATACGTCATGTTCAATATTCAGTCCCGCGCACATATCCTTGAAATGTTGCGCCATTTCATCGGCAAGCTGCTGCGGGGTCACGCCCAGCTCGCGCGCCTTTTGCGCCATTTTCAGACCGTGTTCGTCGGTGCCCGTCTGCAGCCGCGCATCACGCCCGACCGAACGCATGAACCGCACGATCGTGTCGGCGGCAATGGCTTCGTAGGCATGGCCGATATGCGGGCGGCCATTGGGATAGGATATCGCGGTGGTAACGTAATACGGTTCGCCCATCGGGACGGTCACTTCCTGTTTGGCGCCGATCGTGTGATCAACTCGCCCGTGCCCTAATACGCGCCACGCCTGCCAGCAAGGTACCGATTTCGAGCATAAGCAGCCCGGGATCATAGTTGTAGGTGGGCGCCTCGCGCGCCAGCACGACCAGCGCGGCATGTGCGTCGGCCAGTGCGGCGGAATCGTGGCTGCCGCCCATCGCATCCACCAGCACCATGCGCGCCGCGGTCAGCGCTGCCATCTGGCGATCGCGATCGGGTCGTTGGCCAATGATTGCCGACAGGCCTGCGCGCAATGTCATGTCGGCATCGCCCCGTGCGACGATCTGCCGCATGATCTGCCACGCCTTGCCCAGATCCTGTTCGGCAAAGGCCAGCGCCGCGCCGGGCGAACCCGAACCCACCGCAATCGCCGCCTCGCGCGTCAGCGGATCAAGCGCCGGCGCCTGCGCATCGAGGGCGCGGCCCAGATCGGCAGCCTCGAGCGTCTGAAACCGCAGCACCTGGCACCGCGAGCGAAGTGTCGGCAACAGGCGCCCGGGCTGGTGCACCACCAGCAGGAAAAATGTGCCCTGCGGGGGTTCTTCCAGGCTTTTCAGCAGGGCATTGGCCGATCCCTTTTCAAGCAGATCGGCGGCATCGATGATCACCGCGCGCCGCGAGCCCAGCGTCGGTCGGGTCACCAGCCGGCGCTGCATCGCGCGCACCTGGTCGACGCTGATATTGCGCTTGGTGGCATAGGGGCGTCCGTCGTCGCGCTTTTTCACCTCGTCTTCATTGGCGGGCAGCGGGGTCAGCCACAGGATGTCGGGGTGTTGTTCGGCGGCGGGCTGCGGCACGCCGGTCTCTGCGACCAGTTCGATGGCCGCAGCGCGGGCAAAGGCCGCTTTGCCCAGGCCTTCGCGTCCTACCAGCATCCAGGCGTGGTGCATGCGCCGACCGGCGCGCGCGGCATGCCATTCGCGCCAGACCGGCTCGTGACCGATCAACATGCGTCGATCGCTGCGATCACGCGCGCGTGCACCCGTTCGGGCGTGCCGGCTGCGTCGACCAGCGCAAAGCGATCGGGTTCGGCATCGGCATATCCGCGAAATGCGGCGGCGACGCGCGCGTGATAGGCTGCATCGCGCCCGCCGATCCGATCGCTATGCCCGCGATCGCGCGCGGCCAGGCGCTGGGTCACCAGTGCCGGATCAAGCTGCAACACCACCGTGCGGTCGGGCAGCAGGCCCTGGCTGCCGATGCGGTGAAGCGTCATCAGATCGGCATCGTCAAGCCCGCTGCCCCCGCCCTGATAGGCGCGGGTGGAATCGATATAGCGGTCGGTCAGCACCCAATCGCCACGATCGAGCGCCGGGCGGATCAGCCGCGCCACGTGATCGGCGCGCGCGGCGGCAAACAGCAACGCTTCTGCCCGCGGCCCCCAGCCTTCGCCCGTGGTGTCGAGCAGCATCGCGCGAATCGCCTCGGCACCCGCGGTGCCGCCCGGCTCGCGCGTGGTAACAACGCCGTGGCCGCGTGCGCGCAAGGCATCGGACAACAGGCGCAATTGCGTGGATTTGCCCACGCCTTCGCCGCCTTCGAGCGCGATGAACCGGCCGCGTGTCATGGTTTGAACAGGGCGGCAAAGCCGTTGCGCAGCCGGTCGAGCATCCCGCCCCTGGCAATATCGGCGCCCGCCACCAGTGGCAGCCGGGCAATCGGCTGTCCGGGCGCGCGCACGATCAGGCTGGCCACCTCTTCGCCTTTGGCAATGGGCGCGGTCAGCGGGGTTTTGTAACGCACTGCCAGCGTGTATTGCGCCGCCGCACCATGCGCCACAGTCAGGCCATAGGCCCGCGGGGTCACCAGTTCGACGCTGCGCGCGGCACCGCCCTGCACCGGTGCAACAGCGACTTTTGCGCCGGCGGCCAGGATCGGATGTTCATCCCACGCGGCAAAGCCCCATTCGGCCAATTGCCGTGACTGCTCGGTGCGCTCGATCGGGCGCGGATAACCGCCCAGCACAAACAGGACGCGCCGGTCTGCGCGAAGCACCGACCCGACAAAGCCATAGCCCGCTTCGCCGGTAAAGCCGGTCTTCACGCCATCGGCGCCAGGCGTATGACCATAAAGCGGGTTGTGATTGGCCTGCGCGATGCCGTTGAATTCACCGCGTTCATGGCCATAAAACCGGTGATAAAGATCGGGATGCCGCGTGATCAGCGCCATCGACAGCGTGGCCAGGTCGGCCGCCGAGACATACGTCTGCCCCTGATCCATCCACCCGTTGGGCGTGTTGTAATGGGTGTCGCGCAGGCCAAGCCGTCTGGCCGCATCGTTCATCATCGCCGTAAAGCCCGGCACCGATCCGGCGATCCCCTGCGCCAGCACGATACATCCGTCGTTGGCCGAAACCGTCACGATCCCGTCGAGCAGTTCGGCAACGGTGGTGTGGCTGTTTTCCCCCAGGAACATCGTGCTGCCCACGCCGTGCCACTGCCGGAATGTGGGCGAATCCATCACGAACGTCTGATCCAGCTTCAGCTTGCCCTGACTGATCAGTTCAAACGCGACATAACTGGTCATGATCTTGGTCAGCGACGCGGGCACAAACCGGCGATGCGCATCGCGCGCAAACAGCACGCGCCCCGAATTGACGTCGACCATATAGGCGGTCGGTGCGGTGATTTCGGGCATCACCGACGGATTGACCGAAGCGGCAGGCCCGCCTCGCGCCGCGACGGGTGCAAAAGAGGCGGGCGCGATCAGCGCACACAGGGCGACGGCAGACAGGAACAGACGTTTCATTCGCGGGCGTAGCAATCTTCTGGCTGGGCTGCCCCCGATCAATCGTGGTGCAGGATTATTGCCCCCGCATAGCCCGACTGTTTCGCCTTCGCCAGTGCGGCCCTTGCCTGATTGTCATCACCTGCCGGAATTCGCACCCGCCACAGCTTTCCCGCAGGTTCGACGTTGCCGCCAACCTGCTTTGCGGCCTTTTCCGCGCGTTCTTTCGATGCAAACGCAGCAACCTGCACCACCAGCGGCCTGGCGGCTGCATGCGCGGGCGGTGCGGCCGGTGCAGGCTTTGGCGGGGCCGGTTTCGCCGGGGCCGGATTGGGTGTGGCAGGCTTTGTTGTCCCAACCTTGGCTGGCGCAGGTTTGGCTGCTGCAGGTCTGGGAACAGCGGGCACAGGGGTTGGCGCCGGTGGCGGCGCGGGTGCGATGGTCCTGGCGGGCATCATCCGGGTGGTGACCTGTGGCGGTGTGCTTGACAGCGTGGCGGATGGCGGCTCGCCGGGGGTTGCAGGTGTTGCCACCACCAGCTTGCGGCGCAGTGCTGCGCGCAGGCCCGGCGGGGTTTCCATCCGGTCGGGGGCATGGCCACCACTGCGCAAAAGCGCGCGTTCGGGCTCGGGCGGATTGACGCGCCGCACGCGCACCGGCGCATCGGTGCCGGCAGGCAGGCCCAGCTGTGCCCAGGCCGCGGGCGACAGTTCGACCAGTTGTTTGCCGTTCATCGGCCCGCGCCGGTCAAGCCGGACCAGAATGGTGTGCCCGCTGTCGAGCGAAGTAACCTCGACATAACACGGCAGCGGCAGCGAATGGTGTGCGCCGCTGATGCCTGTGCCCTCGGTGCCGGCGTGGGCATAGCCGACTGCGTCGTAGTTCAGCGTGTCGGCAGGCGTATAGGTCACGCCGCCGACCGCATAGGCGTCACCCACTGTAATCGGATAGTCCGCCTCGGGCCCGGCCGATGGCGCGGCCGGCGCAGCGCGATGCGCGGCATGCGCGCCTGCGGGATACAGCGCCAGGGTGGCAAGCGCTGCCATGACAGACGCGCGGTTAGTGATGGATTTCATCGGCCAGCAATCCTACCGAAAGGGCGTAATAGTTCGAACAGTTGTAATCGAGGATAACTCGATAATTTCCGGTTAGCAGCCAGGCGGGGTGACCTGGCCCATCGGGTTCGAACAATGTCGCCTGCATGCGATCGTCGGGCCATGCTGCGTGCGCAGGCAAAATTCCGGCCGCGCGCCATTCGGCGATCGTGCGCCAGCGCGAATGGCGCATGAACACTTGCGGACAGCGCGGGCTGACCAGGCGATTGGCCATGGCGGTACGATCAAACCCTGCAGGGATGGTCACGCCGATCCCCCAGGGCTCGCCCCGCCGCCACCCCGCATCGCGGAAATAATTGGCGATCGAGGCCAGGGTATCGGCGCGGTTGGTCCAGATATCGGCCAGCCCGTCGCCATCGGCATCCTGCGCCACGCGCAAATAGACGCTTGGCAGAAACTGCGGATTGCCAAAGGCCCCGGCCCAACTGCCCTGCAATTTCGCGCGCGGCACCCCGCGATCGATCATTTTCAGCAGGGCGATGAATTCACCCGAAAACAGCGTGCGCCGCCGCCCTTCAAAGGCCAGCGATGCGATTGCGCGCGGCAGATCGTAATTGCCGGTAAAGCTGCCGAAATTGGTCTCGTGCCCCCAGATCGCCAGCACGATCGGCCCGGGCACGCCATAGCGCGCCTCGATCCCGGCAATCAGCGGACCCGACGCGGCATAGATCGCGCGTCCGCGGGCGATGCGGCCGGCATCGACGTGGGTGCGGCGATAGGGTTCGAATCGCGGCGCATAGGCAGGTGATACCCCGGGCTGTGCGCGATCGTGGTGCACCACGTCGGGATCATAGGTCAGCCCGTCGATCACCGCATGGATGGTCGCGTCGCTAACCCCTTCGGCGCGTGCGCGTTGCGCCAGCGTTTGCATGAACGCGGTAAAAGTGATGGGCGCAGCAGGCACGATGGTGCCCGCGGTGCTGGCATTCTGTGCCCGCGCGTCGGGCAATCCGGCACCCACGGCCAAGGCCAGCGCAAGGCATGTCATCAATCTGATCATGCCCAACCTTGTCGCACAGCGCTTGCCCGCTGTGAATCCCCCATCTGCGCCGGCCGACAATCCGGGACCGCATAAAAAACCCTTGCCATCGCTGTGCGCAACAGTATCGACGGCCACCTGCAAAAACAGCCCCCCTGCCGCAAAGGTGCGACGGGCTGCGATGGACAGGTGGCCGAGTGGTTTAAGGCAGCGGTCTTGAAAACCGCCGTGGGTGCAAGCTCACCGTGGGTTCGAATCCCACCCTGTCCGCCAAAATGATAGGGGCCGGCGCGTTAACGCAGGTCCCGAACCCACGCGACAACCGGCACAATCCCGCCTGATCGCAACAGATTGCGCGATTGTGCCAAGGTGCCCGGCGCCACTTGCTGACATTGATCGAGCATGGGACAATCGCACTTGCGTCAGATCAGGAGTGTTCGCGATGGGTGCGTTCGAAACGTGGGTGGATTCGGTTGCGCAGGGCGCCGCCACGATGAGCCAGCGCAACCTCAAATGGGTCGAAGCCAACGGTGGCATCGACACGCTGGTCGCGCTGGCCACCGAAAAGGGCGTGCATCTGGTCCGGCTGACCGATGACAAGGGCAATGATGTGCTTGCCGCCAGCCAAAAACCGTTTGTCACCCTTTGCTAGGCAGCGTTCGCGCTGCAGTCAGGTTCAGTCGCGTTCGGTAACCTGATAATGCGCCCGATCGAGCCAGTCGGGCGCAATTTCGACACCCCAGCCCGGCTCGTCCGTCACGTTGATGCAGCCATCCTCCACACGGAACGGATCGTTGCGGAACAGGCCGTATTGCCAGGGGTAATAGTCTTCGCGTTCGATCGAAAGTTCCAGGTATTTGCCCGCATTGGGGATCGCAGCCAGAAGATGCGCGGTGCACATCGTCACGAGTGACAGGTTGGCGCTGTGCGGGGTTACCGGAACCCCGGCGGCGCGCGCCAGTTCGACCACTTTGAGCGTGCGCCAGATCCCGCCCATGTACATGACGTCGGGCTGCACGATATCGACCGCGCGCATGTCGAGCATGCGTTTCCACACGTTCAGATCGCAATCCTGTTCGCCGCCGGTCACATCCAGATCGAGTGCTGCGGTCACTTGCGCGGTCTGTTCCAGTTCCCAATAGGGGCATGGTTCTTCGAAATGGGAAATGCCTTCCTGTTCAAGCAAACGGCCCACTTCGATCGCGCGCGCCGGGCTGAAACCGCTGTTGGCGTCGACCAGTTTGGCGACATCGCCCCCCAGTGCACGCGCCACCACCGGCACCACGGCCTCGGTACGGCCCGGCCATTCGTCGCTATCGCGCCCGCATTCGGCACCGACCCGCCATTTGAACGCATCAAACCCCAGTGTATCGCGCAAATGCTGCAACCGGCGCGCTTCGTCTTCGGGGGTGATGTCGCGCTTCATCGACGAGGCATAGGCGCGCAGCTTTTTGGGTCCTCCGCCCAGCAGCGTGGCCACCGGCACCCCTTCGCGGCGCCCGCGCCAGTCCCACATCGCGGTGTCGAGCCCGGCCAGCGCGCGGCAGCGGTATGAACCGGGATACTTGTGTTCGCGTTCCTCGACGATCCGCACCGCACCTGCGATATCGCAGGCGTCGTGGCCCAGCACCCAGGGGGCGACCTGGCGGTGAAAGATCTGCGCAGTGATGTCGGCGTTGTAGGTCGATGTCTGGCCCCAGCCGATACCGCCATCGGCCGTGGTCAGACGCACCATGGTCACATCGGGCGTGGCAAAGGTTTCAAGGCGGGCAATGGCCGTCATCACGATGCTCCGTAGAGGGATGTCAGAATGATCTCTGCCCCGCGCCACGCGGTCATCACGGTGGGCGCATGGGTGTTGGCAGAGGTGATATTGGGAAAGATCGAGGCATCGATCACGCGCAGGCCTGCCACGCCATGCACCCGCAATTGGGCATCGACCACCCCGCCCCGATCGACCGGCGCCATGCGGCAGGTGCCGCACAAATGGTGGACGGTGCCGCTGCGCGCGCGAAAATCATCAAGGATCGCTGCATCGTCGGCGCCTTCGGGGGTAAACCCATTGGGCGCAAGCGTGATGGCACGGACAGCGGGCGTGCGCGCCAGTCGTTCGATCACCCGCGCAGCCGCGATCACGTCGGCGTGGTCGCGCAGTGTCGTCAGGTAATTGGGCACGATCCTGGGCGGGGTTTGCGGATCGGATGCGCAGATTGCGACATGGCCTTGTGATGTCGGTCGGCAGGCGTTGAACCCGATGATGAACCCGGCCCAGGGGTCGGGCCGGGTCAGCTGTTTTTTGCCGGCGGTGCCGCGCGAATAGCTGATCGGATTGAAATAGAGCTGAATATCCGGGCGCGCGGCCTGCGGTGTGCTGCGCACCAGGCCCCCGATCTGGTTCATGCTCAGGCTGAGCGGCCCGGTACGGTTCAAAAGATAGCGGATACCCGCCGCCACTTGGCCCGCACGCGTGCCCAGTTGCTGGTTCAGCGTCGGCCGGTTGGCCTTGTAATGGTAATCCAGCCCCAGATGATCCTGCAGGTTTGCGCCCACCGCCGCGTTGGCAACGCGGACCGCAATCCCGGCATCGCGCAGCATGTCGGCCGGCCCGATGCCCGATCGCATCAGGATTGCCGGTGAACCGATTGCACCTGCGCACACGATCACTTCGCGCCGCGCGCGCGCCTCAAGCCATTGCCCGCCCCGCGCATAGCGCACGCCCGTGGCGCGGCCCTGTTCGATGATCACCCGATCGATCAGGGCACCGGTGCGCAACACCAGGTTTGCGCGTCGCAACGCAGGCCGCAGGAACGCATCCGCACTCGACCAGCGGCGCCCGCCGCGCGTGTTGATCACGTACGGTGCGACCCCTTCGCAAGGGTCGGCATTGAGATCATCGATAACCGCAAATCCTGCCTGCTGCGCGCCGGCCATAAAATGCCGGGTGATCGGGTGATGGTCGCCTGCGCGCGATTCAACCCACAGCGGACCCGATCCGCTGATCGCGCCGCTGTCGGCCTTGCGCCGTTCGAGCGCGGCAAACGCAGCCCAGGCCGATGCCGCGTTCCAGCCCGGATTGCCCGCTTGCCCCCAATCGTCATAATCGGCCGGCAGTCCGCGGCACCAGACCATGGCGTTGATCGAGCTTGAGCCGCCCAGCACTTTGCCGCGCGGGTAATAGGCCTGGCGCGCGCCGGTCTGCGGATCGGGTTCGGACCGGTATTTCCAGTTCACGCGCGGATCGTCAAACGTCTTGCCATAGCCGATCGGGGTTCTGATCCAGAAACGACGATCGGTTCCGCCGGCTTCGAGCAACAGCACGGTGCCGCCCTGCCCCGCGGTCAACCGCTCGGCCACGACACACCCCGCCGACCCCGCGCCCACCACAATGAAATCGAACGTGTCCAATGCGTCTGAACCTTTGTTCCGTCCCGATCCGAACGCTGCCAGCTTGGACACCGTGGTTCAAACAATATAAAAGACCCGTTAGGCCCATAATCTTTTTAGCGAAAGTCATGTCAGACCCCCTGCTCCACCTGCCATGGATCCGCACGTTCGATGCTTGCGCACGGCATCTGAGCTTTGCCCGCGCGGCGCAGGAGCTGGCGCTGACGCCGGCGGCGGTGGGGCAGCACATCCGGAACCTGGAAACCAGGCTGGGCTTTGCCCTGTTTGAACGGCTGCCCCGGGGCATCCGCCTGACCGGGATCGGCCGCACCTATGCCCCGATGGTTGCTGGGCTGCTGAACGATTTTTCGGCGGCCACGGTTGCGTTGTTCGGGATGCAAGGCGAAACGTCGGTCACGCTGCGCTGCGCGGCGAGTTTTGCCAGTTTGCGGCTGCCCGGCATCCTGCATGCCTTTTGCCAGGCCTATCCCGAAATCCGGGTGCAGGTGCACACGTCGATCTGGAACGACAATCCCGACAACGCCCGCGCCGAACTGGAAATCCGTTATGGCACTGGCCAATGGCCCGACTACGAGGTGAACGCGCTGTCGCAGGGCGTGTCGTATCCGTTGTACCCGCCAGGTACGGACTTCGGACCCGACCCCGGGACAACGCTGCTGGCCATGGCGCAGACTGCGCCGATCCACATCCTGGGCATGGAAAACCTGTGGCGCAAACTGACCGATCAGCTGGGTTGGCCTGGCACCACCATCCAGGCACGCTGCACCGTGGATACCTCGGCCACTGCGATCGAGCTGGTGGCGGCAGGTGCGGGCTGTGCGATCATCGATGCGCAATTATGCCGGCTGCACCTGGCGCGCGGATGGGTGGTGCGGCCGCATGACATCGTGCTCCACCACGACCAACGCCATTACATCCTGCTGCCGCGCAGCCGCATCGCGCCGCGCCCCGCCGTCATTATCTTGCGCGACTGGATCCGCACCGTGATGCAGCAGGGCTGACCGCAGCCGCCTGCCGAACCAGCGGGCAAAGCCGCGTCGTGGCGGCATTTTACCTATTTGAAAGATACCGCGTGTTAACGCACCGGCTGACAGATCTTTCATGAAGGCATACCCTGCGTGGCCAGCATCTATTCCCGTTTCAAGAACCAGAGTGCCACCGCACCGGCGCGCGCTGCGCCTGTGCAGTCACACGATCTGGTCGGCTTGGCCGCGGAAGACATGTGCAGCACGTTCGAAGCGTTGAACCTGGGCGGGTTCTGGTCGACCGATGCCGAGGGGCGCATCACCTACCTGACCAGGACATTGGCTGCACCACTGGCGCACAGCGATACGCCGACGGGCAAGGATTTCCTCAGCCTGTTCGTGGCGCCGCGCGCCGGCATCGACGGTCAGCGCACATTGCCCTTCGTCTTCGCGCGCAAGGGCCGCTTTGAAGCGGTGATCGCACGCAGCGAACACGGCGATGTCGAAACGCTGTGGTCGGTATCGGGCGAACCGATGGCTGACGCAATCGGCCAGTTCAGCGGTTTTCGGGGCCACATCGTCGATGTTACCCGCGATCGCCAGACCGCTGCAGAAGCCTCGCAACTGGCGACGACCGATGCCTTGACCGGGCTGTCCAATCGTCGCCGGATGACCAGCGTGCTGGAACGCACTTTCGCTGCGTTTGCGCCGCAACGCCGGCCTTGTACGGTGATGCTGATCGATCTCGACCGCTTCAAGCAGGTCAACGATACCCTGGGCCATGCCGTGGGCGATACGCTGCTCAAACAGGTGGCCCAGCGCCTGATCAAGGTGGTGGGTGACAAGCAGCGGATCTGCCGGCTGGGTGGCGACGAATTCCAGATCATGATGCCCGATGTCGAGGATCGCGGGCGGCTGGGGGATCTGGCGGGCCAGATCATCACCATGCTGTCGGAACCTTATTCGATCGAAGGCAATCGCTGCACGATCGGCGCGTCGGTGGGCATCGCAGTCAGCCCCTACGACGGCGAAACCGTCGACGACGTGGTGCGCAACGCCGATCTTGCGCTTTATGCCGCCAAACATTCCGGGCGCGGGCGTTTCCGGTTCTATTCGACCGAAATGCTCGAAACCGCCGAACAGCGCCGGCATCTCGAAGAAACGATGCACGATGCCCTGATCAATGGTGAATTCGAACTGCGCTATCAGCCGCTGGTCAACATCGCCAACCACAAGGTCGTCGGCACCGAGGCGCTGGTGCGGTGGAATCATCCCGAACGCGGGCTGATCTCGCCGGCGTTGTTCATCCCGATTGCCGAAGAATCGACCATGATCTGCCGCATCGGCGAATGGATCCTGCGCAAGGCATGCGAGGATGCGGTCAAATGGCCGTCTTCGATCCGGGTGGCGGTAAACGTTTCGCCGGTCCAGTTTGCCGACCCCTTGTTTCCCAATGTTGTGGCAATGGCGCTGTCGGCCACAGGGCTTGATCCCGACCGTCTGGAACTCGAGATCACCGAAAGCGTGTTCCTGCAGGAAGGCGAAACCACCGACGCCATGTTCAAAACGCTCAAGGGCCTGGGCGTGCGGCTGGTGCTGGACGATTTCGGAACCGGCTATTCCAGCCTGGCCTATCTGAAGAACGCGCCGTTCGACAAGATCAAGATCGACCAAAGCTTTGTCCGGGGTGCCACCAGCAATGCCAATCGCAATCGCGCGATCATTGCCGCGATCGTGACACTGGCGGCGGCGCTCGACATGGATACGATCGCCGAAGGGGTCGAAACCTTTGACCAACTGGACATGGTGCGCGATCTGAAGATCAGGCAGGTCCAGGGCTATATCTTCAGCAAACCGGTGCCGGTCGAAGACCTGTTCAAAGACGTGCCAGCCGACGAATGGGTGATCGAGCCCGAAGGCCCGGCCAAACAGCGTCACGAACGGCGCGCGATGTTCCGCGCGATCGGGGTGATCCACGAAGATCATTATTACCCGGTGACGCTGCGCAACCTGTCGGTATCGGGCGCGCTGATCGAAGGGCTGCTCGATGTGCCGCTGGACACCGTGTTCATGATGGATTTCGGCGAAGGCCAGTTCGAAATGGCAACGGTGGTGCGGTCACGCGATTCGAGCCAGGGCATAAGGTTCGGACGCGAACTGGTCAGCGACGGCAACGGCGGGCTGTGTACCCGGCATCGCTTCATGCAGCACCACCTGGTTGCCGCCGGTGTGCCCCGCAACACCGAGGAATTCCTGACCAAGCAGGCCGGCCTTCTGGCCAGTGGCAGGATCGGTATGCCGCGGTTTGCCATCGCCAACCGCAGCGCCAAGGGGCTGCGCACGCGTTCGGTGTGACACAGGCATTCCGTGGGCAACACCGCCCCGGCCCCGGCCGATGGGCGCATCGTGCGTTTGCCCACACGCGGCATGCCCCGAAGGGAACGCGCAAGGTTTGGGCAACCAGTCAGCCGCCGTTCAGCAAAATATGGTAATTTCGCATTCAGGAACGGTGTCTGCGTGTTGGTTTCGCCTTGCCTTTGCGATCGGTCTGGCGTCATCTGACGCGGGACCTCGGCAGCAGGGCGTCAGCGGGTCTGGCGCCGTCGGGAAAGGATTTTGCGATGAAACTTCTCTCCAGCTTGATCGCGGCAGCAGCGCTTGCTGTCGTTCCGGTTGCAGCCCACGCCGGCGGACATCCCGGTGGCGGCGGCGGCGGTGGCCACGCCGGTGGCATGCATAGCAGTGGCGGCGCCCGGGCCGGTGGCGGCTATCGCGGCGGCGGTTTCCATGGCGGATATTACGGCGGCTATCACGGCGGCGGCTATTATCACGGCTATCGTGGGCATTATGGCTATTACGGCCCCGCGTTCGGCCTCTATCTCGGCTATTGGTCGGATCCGTGGTTCTGGGGTTACCCCTATGGCTATTACGGCTATCCCTATTACCCCTATTACGGCGCGACCGTGGCGCCGGCACCTGCGCCGGGCGATGCCCCGCCGATGGCCAACCAGCCCGCACCGCAGGCGGCCGCACCGCAAGCGCAGGCCTGTGGCAACTGGCAATGGAACGAAACCGAAAAACGCTATCACTGGGTGACCAATGGCTGCAATTGAGGCGCGTCCGGGTTTCAAGCGGCTGGTTCTGACAGGCGTCGGTGTTGCAGGTCTGATGTTTGCAGCACATGCGCAGGCGCAGACCACCCAGCAGTCACCGGTCGAAGTTTTGCACCAGGCGCTGCAACTGACCTCTTCGCAGGAAGGGGCGTGGCAGGTGTACCGCAGCGCATCGGACATTCCCGAGCAGGCCCAGGCGCGCCGTCGCGCCGCTTCGGGCCTGTTCCGCACGCTTGATTCGCCGCATCGCATGGATCTGGTCGAGGCGGAAATGCAGCAGGAACTGATCGATCTGCAACGCCAGTCGCGTGCGCTGAAGGCGTTTTATGGGGTATTGACCCCGGCACAGCGCGCGATCTTTGACGCGCGCACCATGCCCCCGGCCGGCGATACGTCGCAATACTGAGCGCCGGGTGAAACAAAAAAGGGGCACTGCCGGCACACCCGGCAGCGCCCCTTTTTTTTCGCGCCAGACGGCCGTCAGATGTGCAGCGCCCGGCCATATGCGGCCAGCACCGATTCATGCATTGCCTCGCTGACCGTGGGATGCGGGAACACTGTGTGCATCAATTCGGTTTCGGTGGTTTCCAGCGTCTTGCCCACGACAAAACCCTGGATCATTTCGGTCACTTCGGCGCCGATCATGTGCGCGCCCAGCAGTTCGCCGGTCTTTGCATCGAACACGGTCTTAACAAAGCCCTCGGCCTCACCCAGCGCGATCGCCTTGCCATTGCCGATCAACGGGAACGTGCCCGCGCGCACGGTGTATCCGGCGTCTTTTGCCTTGGCCTCGGTCAGGCCGACGCTGGCGATCTGCGGGTGGCAATAGGTACAACCCGGGATATTGCTGCGGTCCATCGGGTGGGGATGGACGTCTTTGTTGCCAAGGTCGGCAGCGATTGCTTCGGCCACGATCACGCCCTCGTGGCTGGCCTTGTGCGCCAGCCATGGACCCGGCGTCACGTCGCCGATCGCCCACACGCCCGAGGCGCCGGTGCGGCCATAGCCGTCGATGGCGATGATGCCGCGGTCGGTGGTCACGCCCACCGTTTCCAGGCCGATGTTTTCGGTGTTGGCAACAATTCCCACCGCGACGATCACATGGCTGAACGTGTCTTCGACAGTCTTGCCGTCCTTGCCCTTGATGCGCGCCTTGACGCCGCCGGCCCCGACATCGATCGATTCGACGCCTGCGCCGGTCAGGATCGTCATGCCCTGTTTGGTCAGCGCTTTTTCCAGGAACGCCGACACATCGGCATCTTCGACCGGAACGACGCGATCCATCATCTCGACGACCGTAACTTTCGAACCCATGTCGTTGTAGAAACTGGCGAATTCGATGCCGATTGCACCCGAGCCGATCACCAGCAACCTGCTCGGCAATTCCCGGGGCGTCATCGCGTGGCGATAGGTCCACACGCGGTTGCCGTCGGCTTTGGCAAAAGGCAGATCGCGCGCACGTGCCCCGGTGGCGATGACAATGTTCTTTGCCGTCAGCACTTCGGTGCCCTTGTCGCCGGTCACTTCCAGCGTGCCGGGGCCCTTCAGCGTGCCGGTGCCCATGAACACGGTGATCTTGTTCTTCTTCATCAGGTGCGTCACGCCCTGGTTCAGCTGTTTGGCCACCCCGCGCGAACGCGCCACCACCGCGCCGATGTCGGCGCGCACGTTGTCGGCGGCCAGGCCGTAGTTTTTGGCATGCTGCATCTGGTGATACACTTCGGCCGAACGCAACAGCGCCTTGGTCGGGATGCAACCCCAGTTCAGGCAGATACCGCCCAGATTCTCGCGCTCGACAATGGCAACTTTCAGACCGAGCTGTGCGCCCCGGATCGCTGCCACATAGCCGCCGGGGCCAGAGCCCAGCACGATCATGTCAAAGGTGTCAGCCACATCAAACTCCCTGCGTGGATTGCGGCAGCGGGGGGACCGGCCGCGGACGGCGATCTTCATCGATCGCCACAAAGATAAAACGCGCCTCGGTCACCCGTTCGCGCTCGTAACCGGTGCGCGCACGACGCCAGGCTTCGATATCGATCACCATCGATGTGCGCCCGACCGAGGCCAGCACGGCATAGACCGAAACTTCGTCGCCGATATGCACCGGCTTTTCGAATGTCATGGCCTCCACCGCGATCGTCGCGGCGCGTCCCTGGCAATGACGCGCGGCAGTGATACCCGCAGCCATGTCCATCTGTGCCATCAGCCAGCCACCAAAAATGTCCCCGGCCGGATTGGCGTCGGCCGGCATCGCAGTGATGCGGATTGCCGGCTCACCAGCGGGACCATCAACCGCGATCGGGTCGTTCATGACCGCTGCGCCCGTCAGGCAACCAGCGCCAGCGGGTTTTCGACCAGCGCCTTGAACGCCTGCATCATTTCGGCGCCGTCGGCACCATCGATCGCGCGGTGGTCAAAGCTGCCCGTGGCCGACATCACGGTTGCCACAGCCAGCGCACCGTCCACCACATAGGGCCGTGCCTCGCCCGCGCCTACGGCCAGGATCATCGCCTGCGGCGGATTGATCACCGCGTCGAACTGCTTGATCCCGAACATGCCGAGATTGGACAGGCTGGCGGTTCCGCCCTGGTATTCATGTGGCTGCAGCTTGCCATCGCGCGCCTTGGCGGCCAGCGCCTTCATCTCGGTGGCGATCGCCGACACCGACTTGGCCCCGGCATCGACGATGATCGGGGTGATCAGGCCCGAGGGGGCCGCCACCGCCACCGAAATGTCGGCGCGTTTGAAGCTGCGCAATTCATCGCCGGCAAAGCTGACATTGCACTTGGGCACCTGCACCAGCGCCTTGGCCAGCGCCTTGATCAGCAGATCGTTGACCGACAGCTTTACGCCCGATGCCTCAAGCGCGGTGTTGAGCTGCGCGCGCAGCTTGAGCAGGGCATCAAGCCGCACGTCGACCGTCAGATAGATATGCGGAATGGTCTGTTTGGCTTCGGTCAGGCGGCGCGCGATCGTCTTGCGCACGTTGTTGAGCTTCGCCGCCGTATAAGGAATGCCAAAATCGGGCACTGGCGCGGGTGTTGCGGCGGCAACAGGCGCGGCCGCCGGTGCTGCGGCTGGCGCCGCAGCCGGTGCGGCTGTGCCTTCAAGATCGGCGCGCACGATACGGCCATTGGGGCCGCTGCCCTTGATCGTGGAAAGATCGATGCCCTTTTCCGCGGCAAGGCGCTTGGCCAGCGGGCTGGCGATCACGCGATTGCCGGCCACGACCGGTGCCGCAGCCGGAGCTGGAACCGGAGCCGGCGCGGCAACCGCAGAAGCCACAACCGGCGCCGGGTTGGCCGCAGCGGCAGGCGTCGGCGCGGCGGCGGGTGTTGCATCTTCATCTTCACCGGCAATCGTTGCGATCACCGCGCCGACCTTGACCCCTTCGGTGCCTTCGGGAATGTCGATCGATACGACCACACCTTCATCCACTGCCTCGAATTCCATCGTTGCCTTGTCGGTTTCGATTTCGGCAAGAATGTCGCCCGATTTCACCGTGTCGCCGGCCTTGACCAGCCATTTGGCAAGCGTGCCTTCTTCCATGGTCGGCGACAGCGCAGGCATCTTGATGGCAATCGGCATGGCGGAGTTCCGTTCTGGTGTAGACATTTGCCATTATGGCGTGTGGCGTGGCGAATAATCGCCATTATGGTTAAAAACAGACCTTTTCAGGTTATGCACCATTTCGCCACACCACAGCCCCCGGTCAAGAGGCTTGGTGCGCCTGCCGCATACGAATTATGGCATAGGCCGATATGGATATGCGAACGGCCAGCCGGAACTGGTCCGCGCCGCCTAGCGCTTTCGGCCCTGATGGCGAATGTTGCCCGGCCTGCCGCGCTTGCCCGCCAGATGCTGTCCCGGGCGTTTGCCCTCGAATGGCGCACGGCCGGCCAGGTGGCGGCCGCGCCGATCAATGCCGCCTGCCCCCGCTTCGATCTCGACAGGTTCGAATTTCAACGCCCCGGTCAGCGGATTGGCCTCGGCCAGACGCAGCTTCATCAGCATGCCGATGGCAAATTCGGTACCGGTCTCTTCGCCGATCAGGCGCTGGGTTTTCTCGTCATAGCCAAAGCGTTCCGCACCCAGCGTCGACACCGGAACCAGCCCATCGCCGCCCAGGCCGATGATCGTGGCAAACACCCCGAATTTCTGCACCCCGGTCAGACGCGTATCAAACACTTCGCCGACGCGTACCGACAGCCAGGCCGCAACATAGCGATCGATCGTATCGCGCTCTGCCTCCATCGCGCGTCGCTCGGTCTTGCTGATGGCATCGCAGATCCGCGCCAGATCAACACGATCACGATCGGCCAGGCCCGAGGTGGCCGGCACACGAGCCTCAACCGCTGGGCGCGGCTGTTCCAGGCCATAACCGTCCACCAGCGCCCGGTGGACCAGAAGATCCGAATAGCGCCGGATCGGCGACGTGAAATGGGCATAGTTGCCAAGACTGAGCCCGAAATGCCCGGCGTTGCGCGGACCGTAATAGGCCTGGGTCTGGCTGCGCAGAACCGCCTCCATCACCAGCATCTTTTCCGCTTCGTCGGTCACATCCTTCAACGTGCGGTTGAACAGCGATGGCGTAATCACCTGCCCCAACGACAGCTTGCGCCCGAATGTGGCAAGATAATCCTTCAGCGCGATCAGTTTTTCACGGCTCGGCGGTTCGTGAATGCGATAGACCACCGGGGCAACCTTGGCCTCCAGCGCCTTGGCCGCAGCGACGTTGGCCGCGATCATGAAATCCTCGACCACGCGATGCGCATCAAGCCGTTCGCGCACCGCAATTTCGGCAATCCGCCCGGCCTCGTCCAGACGCACGCGGCGTTCGGGCAGTTCCAGTTCCAGCGGATCGCGCGCTGCGCGCGCCTTGGCCAGCAGATCCCATGCGGCCCACAGGTTTTGCAGGTTTGCCCCCGCTGTGCCGCCATCGATACGCGCCTGCGCATCTTCATAAGCGATCACTTCGGCAATCTGCACGCGCGCGCGGCTGAAACGCCAGGCGGTGACCCGGCCCTGCGGATCGATCGTCAGATGGCACGCCATTGCCGCGCGCGGTGCATCGGCCTTCAACGAGCAGACATTGGCGCTCAACACCTCGGGCAGCATCGGCACGACGCGGTCGGGAAAATAGACCGAATTGCCGCGCTTGCGCGCTTCGCGATCGATCGCGCCGCCTGGCCGCACGTAAAAGCTGACATCGGCGATGGCGACCACCGCGCGAAAACCGCCTTCGCCATCGGGTTCGGCCCAGATCGCATCGTCGTGATCACGCGCATCACTCGGGTCGATTGCAACGATCGGCAGGTGCGTCAGGTCTTCGCGCGCGTCGTCGCTCAACGGCAGCGTCGCGGCGCGTTGCGCCTCGTCCAGCGCATCGCCGGCAAAGGCCACGGGAATACCGTGCTTGTGGATTGCAATCAGGCTGAATGCGCGCGGCGCCAGCGGATCACCCAGCACCGCCGTCACTTTGACGCCGGCATGCGGCGATCGGCTGGCGGGTTCGGCCATGACCAGTTGCCCCGCACCGGCGCCGCCCAGATCGGCGATCGGCACCGCATTGCGCACGCGCTTGTCTACCGGAGCGAGCCATCCCTTGCCCGCGCCGTCGAATTCGACCACGCCCAGCACCTGTTCACCTTGCGAGGGCAGTTTCTTGATCGGGAATGCGGTCCACCCGCCATCGGTTTCCTCGTTGCGCGCCAGCACGCGGTCGCCCACGCGCAAGGCAGCGCCATCCTTGGTTGCGTTGCGCCCGCCCTTGCCGCGCTGTTCGATCACGCGCAGGCGCGGCGGCGCGCTGCCATCATCAGGCTGCCAGTTGTCGGGAACTGCAACAGGTTCGCCATCCTCGATTTCGATCACGCGCAGCACCGACACGCGCGGCACCCCGCCCATGCGGTGAAACGCGGTGCGGTTGCCGTCGATCAGCCCTTCTTCGGCCATGTCTTTCAACAAGGCTTTCAACGCGATCTTTTCGGTGCCTTTCAGCCCGAACGCCTTGGCAATCTCGCGCTTGCCCGCAGGCTCGGCACTGGTGGCGATGAAATCAAGCACCTGTTGGCGCGACGGCATGCCCTGGGGCAATCTTTCGGGGGAATTTTTGCGGATCATTGCCTGCGCAATGCGCGCGCCGGGACGCCTTTGCAACCTAGAACCCGCCCCCCGGCAGCGCCGATGCGATCGGGCTGGCGCTGCCATCGGCGGCAATCGCGCTGACCCCGAAGAACCAGTCATCGGCGCGCACGCCGTCAAGCCGGACTGTCGTGCCGCTGGTGGTCAGGACTTTCTCCTCCCAGCCCGGCGCATCGGTGCGACGGCGCCACACGGCGTAGCCTTCGGCACCCGGGACAGGCTTCCAGCTGAGCGTGGTAAAGGTTTGCACAGCACCCTTGGTATCGGCGGTCGGCGCAAGCGGGGCAGCAGCCAGCGCCGCCAGCGCGCGCACGTTCAGCCGGGTCACCTTGGCAAGATAGGCGAAATCCATCTTGTCGATGGTGTCGCCATAATCGTGCCCGTCGGCCTTGCGCACGTCCTGATGCTGCGCGTCATAATTTTCGACCGCGACGGTAAAGCGCACCGCCGGATAGCCCGCCTCTTCAAAGGGCAGGTGATCGCCGCCGCGCCCCATGCGATCGGCACGCCAGATCTGGCGCACCGCCAGCGCCGGATCGGCAAGCCCGGCGATATAGCGCGACAGATTGCGCGACGGGCTGTCATTTTCGCCACCGTTCAACCGCTGTGCCTCGGCCAGCGCCGGGGTGGCGTTGCCCCGCGGGCCTTCGGAAAAAACCCGAACATGCGTATGGTCGACCAGGCCGTCCGACCCGCGCGAATTGCCGACGATATCGTTGTTGAGCACGGCCTTGACCGTCCAATGCTGCGCGCGGGCATAATCGGCCAGCAGCTTGCCGCCATACAGGCCCTGTTCTTCGCCCGAGACAACCGCATAGACAATGGTTCCGGCAAAATGTCGGTGGCACAGCACGCGCGCGGATTCGAGCACCAACGCCGTGCCCGAGGCATCGTCATTGGCCCCCGGTGAATCGCCGGTGGCATCCAGCGGGTCGCTGCGGCGGCTGTCGAGGTGGCCCTCGACGATCACCACCTCGTCAGGACGCTCGGTACCGCGCTGGATCGCCAGCACATCCATCAGCCGGGTTGGTTGCGGGACACGCTTGCCCGTTATCACGGTCTCGGGCTTCACGATTGTGACGGCATCCCCGCAGCTTTCGCGGAAATCTGCCTCGGCCCAGGTGCGTGCCGCGCCGATCCCGCGTTTTGGATCATCCTGCGTCGACAGCGTGTGGCGCGTGCCAAACGCCACCTGACGTTCGACGCGCGCTTTCAAACGCGCTTCGGACACGTCATCGGCAGGCGCGGCCAGGGCGGGGCCCGCGACAAGCGCAAGGGCGTAAAAAGCGGTTCGCATCGGCCATGCCTAATGCCAATCGGCCCGCGCTTGAAGCAAAAACGTGGCTCGCAGCGGCGCCGGCGTGCGCATTTGCACCACATTTTTTCTGTGCAGATCAG
Organism: Novosphingobium acidiphilum DSM 19966; assembly: GCF_000429005.1. GTDB lineage: Bacteria > Pseudomonadota > Alphaproteobacteria > Sphingomonadales > Sphingomonadaceae > Novosphingobium > Novosphingobium acidiphilum. The sequence continues at coordinate 50,868 of NZ_AUBA01000005.1, forward strand.
CGCCACAGGCGTACACGTGTTGCATCAGGCTTTGCGACGATCCGACCTCGTGACTTGCTTTGCACTTTTGCCTTATCGATCCCGGTTGTCGTTGCACGCCCGATCACACGCCCGCGTGAAGCGCATCCCCGCTTTGCGAAAGAGGCGCGAGGAGAGCGCATATGGCAATCGCACACCCGGCTGGTGCGTCACCAGCGATCCATGACATTGAAATCCGTTCGCTTGGCCTGCAGGATCTGCGGGTTTCCCTGGCACAGGGCTGGCACGATTTTCTGAACAAGCGGGGTGATCTGCTGTTCCTCGGGTTGATTTACCCGGTGATCGGCCTGCTGGCCGCGTTGGTGGCGTCGAACAGTTCGGTTCTGCCGCTGGCGGTGCCGGTGGCGGCAGGCGCGGTCCTGCTGGGGCCGGCCGCGGCCAGCGGGTTCTACGAACTGGCGCGGCGCCAGGAACTCGGCCTTGATTCCAGCTGGCGTCATTTTCTCGATGCGCAGCGCGGGCCCACGGCCGATGCGCTGATGACGCTGACGGCCATGCTGGGCCTGCTGTTCCTGGTGTGGATCCTGGCTGCTGCGGGTATAACTTTTGCAATGATCGGCGTGCGGCCCTTCGACAGCGCCAGCGCCTTTGTTCAGGCCGTGCTGACCACGCGGCAGGGTTGGGAAATGGTCATTGTCGGCAATCTGGTGGGGCTTGGCTTTGCCATTCTGGCGCTGGCCATGTCGGTGGTGTCGTTCCCCATGCTGGTCGATCGGCCGGTGGGCGTGCGCACGGCATTGCGCACATCGCTGCGGGTGACGGCCAAAAACCCGATGACGGTCGCGGCGTGGGGCTTGATCGTGACCGGCATGCTGGTGCTGGGTGCTTTGCCCGCACTGGTCGGTCTGGGTGTTGTGCTGCCGGTGCTGGGCTATTCGACCTGGCACCTGTACACGCGCGCCGTCGTCCGCCCGGCCGATGCGAGTGCGGCCTGACGTCAACGGCCACGGCGGCATCGCGCCCGTTCCAGGGCCCGATGCCGCCGTGTGATGTCAATAGGCGCGGGCGACCAGGATGGTTTCCACCGCCGGTTCGCCGGTAAACGGGCACATGCCGGCAGGCTTTGCCGCGTCCATCGGCGTGTTGCGGATGGTCAGTTTGAGCGCCTTCAACTGTTCGACCACTTTGTCGAGAGCAGCGCCGGTCGGGCGCGACCAGCCCAGTTCCACCCAGCCCGGCGCCAGCGCCGATTGTTCGCGTTCATCGGCAAAATAGGCGGTCAATCCGGCCAGGTCGGTGATCCCGCGTTGAATCCGCGCATCGCGCCACGCGGTCGCCGCGGCATGAAGCGCATTGCCATAGGCCACGATTTCGGCCGTGGCCGCGCTCAGGAACGCATCACGGTCTTGCCCCTGGAAATCGACCTTGCCATCATCGCGCCACAGCCGATCGCGGCGCAGCACCGAGACCTGTCCGTTTTCAGCGTCGCGTCCGCCGATTTCCAGCACCAGCGGCACGCCCTTCTTGACCCAGGCCCAGCGCTTGGCCGTGGCCTTGCCGGGTCGTTTGTCCAGCAGCACGCGCACGCGTTCGCCATAGACGGTCTGCACAGCCAGCGCGGCGCGAATGCCTTCGCAATAGGCAAGCAATGCCTCGTCCCCGTCGTTGTCGCGCAGCATCGGCAGGATGACCACCTGGTGCGGCGCAACCTGTGGCGGGGTCTGCAACCCGTCATCGTCGCCATGGGTCATGATCACCCCGCCGATCAGGCGCGTCGATACACCCCAGCTGGTGGTGTGACACAGTGCCTGCTGCCCCTGCTTGTCCTGATAACGGATGCCCGCAGCGGTCGAAAACGTGGTGCCCAGATAATGCGAGGTGCCCGCCTGCAGCGCCTTGCCATCCTGCATCATCGCCTCGATCGAATAGGTATCGACCGCGCCTGGGAACCGTTCGTTTTCGGGCTTGGCACCTGCCACCACGGGCATGGCCAGCACGTCTTCGGAAAAGCTGCGGTACATTTCGAGCGCGCGCAGCGTTTCAACCATGGCATCGGCCTCGTCCGCATGCGCGGTATGGCCTTCCTGCCACAGGAATTCGCTGGTGCGCAGGAACATTCGCGTGCGCATTTCCCAACGCACCACGTTGGCCCACTGGTTGGTCAGCATCGGCAGATCGCGCCACGACTGGATCCAGCGCGCCATCGCCGCACCGATTACCGTTTCGGATGTCGGGCGCACCACCAGCGGTTCTTCCAGCTTTGCCTCGGGATCGGGGATCAGCCCGCCCTCACCATCGGCGATCAGGCGGTGATGCGTGACAACCGCCATTTCCTTGGCAAAGCCATCGACGTGCTCTGCCTCTTTGGCAAAAAACGACAAGGGGATGAACAGCGGAAAATAGCAATTTTCGACGCCCGCATCCTTGATGCGCTCGTCCATCAGTTTCTGGATGCGTTCCCAGATACCATAGCCCCAGGGCTTGATCACCATGCAGCCGCGCACGCCCGATTCCTCGGCAAGCTCGGCTTCGGCGATCACCGCCTGGTACCACTGGGCAAAGTCTTCGGCGCGCGTCACGGGCAGCGCATGCTTGATCTTGGTCATGCGCCACCGGTTAGGGGGATGGACAGATTCGGGCAAGCGCCTGCGGTGTTACTTCACCAGCTTGTCGAGCTTCTTCTGCATTTCCTCGACCTGGCTGCGCAGCGTCGACAGCTCGTCGGCATCGGCAGGCGGCGTCTTTTCGGCGGTGGCCGCTGGCGCGCCGGGCACGAACGCGGTAGCGGCAGCCTTGAAGATTTCCATGTTGCGCTGGGCAATCTGGGCCAGCGGATTGGCACCGATGCTGTCTTCGATCGCCTTGCGCAGCTTGGCCTGGTTTTCGCGGAAATGATCCATCGACGCTTCTAGATAGCCGGGCAACAGCGCCTGCATCGAATTGCCATACATCGAGATCAGCTGGCGCAGGAAATTTGTCGGCAACATCTGGCTGCCGCCGGCCTCTTCGTCCATGATGATCTGGGTCAGGATGGTGTGGGTCAGGTCCGAGCCGGTCTTGGCATCGATCACTTTGAAATCGATGTTGTCCTTGACCATCTGCGCCAGGTGTTCAAGCGTGATATAGCTGCTGGTGCGCGTGTTGTACAAACGCCGATTGGCGTACTTCTTGATGATGACCGTCTCGCCGTCTTTTGCCGCATGTGCCATCGAGTCACGTCCCGCCATTTATGGTTATTGGCCAAGGTTAGCAGGCGCAGCATGGGCAATGCAACAAAAGTCGTATTGCGGTTTGTACAGACTTCACTTTCTTGCGAAACGGCGGTGCAACACAGTCAGCAATTCATACTGTGACAGGCCGCTTTCAACCGCTGCCCTGCGCAAGTCGTAATCGAGCGTCAGCCAGTCGCCCTCGTGCAGATCGGGCGCCAGGGTCAGGTCGATTGCGGTCAGATCCATCGAGACCCGCCCGATGACTGGCAGCTTCGCGCCGTCCAGGCCGAACGACCCCCGGTTGGACCAGCACCGCAGATAGCCGTCGGCATAGCCCAGCGCGACCACCCCCACACGCATCGCGTGCGGCGCAACAAAGGTGGCATTGTAGCCCACAGCATCGCCCGCCACCAGATCGCGCAACTGCAGCACGGCGGCTTGCGGTCGTGCGACCTGCCGCACGACACCCTCCATTTCGCGGCGCACCACGCCGCCATACAGGGCTATCCCCGGACGGGTCAGATCGGCATGATACGCCGCGCCCAGCGCAATCCCGGCGCTGTTGGCAAGGCTGTAACGGCGCGCGCGCACCAGCGCCCTGGTTCGGGCAAACCGTTCGAGTTGCGCCGCATTTTGCGCAACATCCTCGTCCGCGCTGGCAAGATGGCTGAGGCACAGGTCAATATCCAGCCGCCCCAGCATCGGATCGCCAAGGTCCTGCATCGCCAGACCCAGACGGTTGATCCCGGTATCGACCATGACATGGCAGGGCCCGCCCCCTGCCGCCAGCCAGCGCGCCACCTGGGCCAAGGAATTGAGCACCGGGCGCACGCCTGTTGCCAGGGCAAAAGCCACATCGGCATCGGCCATCGGGCCATGCAGCACTGCCACTTGCGCCGCGGGCACATGCGCAATCACCTCGGGCACTTCGCACCAATGCGCCACAAACCAGTTGCGGCACCCCGCCTCGGCCAGCACCGGCACGACCTGGCCCACGCCAAGGCCATAGGCATCAGCCTTGACCGCGGCGCCCGCGCGCGCCGTGCCGCTCATGGCATCCATGGCCCGCCAGTTGGCGGCCAGGGCGTCGGTGTCGATCTGCAAACGCAGCGGCGATGGGGGCAGTGGAGGCAGCATGATCACCTTGTTTCGGGCAATCGGACATGACGCAATCCGATCACCGCAATCGGCAGCGCCATAAGCACGACGCACCAGGTATACCAGAGCCCTGCATAAGGATTGCCGGTTTCCGCCACGATCAGCCCGGAAATGAACGGCAGGAACCCGCCGAAATAGCCGGTGCCGAGATGATACGGGATCGACATCGAGCTGTACCGGATGCGCGGCGGAAACATTTCGACCAGTATCGCCGCCGACGGACCATACGTTGCCGCAGACAGCGTCATTGTCACCACAATGCCAAACACGACACCCGCCATGCCCCACAGCGATGGCCGCACCTTTTCAAGGTGATAGTCCACCGCCGCCAAAGCTGCGCCAAGTGCTGCCTGTCGCTCCGGCCTGGCGGCGGCAACCCAGCGATGCAGATCAAGCGGCACTGCGCCGGCGTGCAGGGCCAGTGCCGGCGCCTGCGCCACATGATACCGCATGCCCATTGCGCTCAGGTCAGCCAGCAGCCGCGCGCAAGCGGTATGCTGATCCGCAGCAAATGGATCGTACCGGCAATCGGGCCCCGACACGACCAGCGGCACCCGCGCCGACAACGTGTCGAGCACCGGATTGGCGCAATACCCGATCAGCCAGACCGCCGGAAACAGCAGCAGCAGCGCCGCGACGTAGCCGCCCACAAACGGCGCCGTCCGGCCCAGCCTGTCCGACAGATGGCCGAACGCGATCATCAGCGCCATGCCGAACAGACAGGCGACAGCCATCAGCAATTCGGCGGTGGTGTCTTCTACCCGCATCGCCGATTTCAGGAACGCCAGGTTGGAAAACATCGCGGTATACCACAGCACCGTGCCCCCCGCGGTGATCCCGAACAATGCCACCGCAATCCGCCGCCGGTTTCCGGGGTAGGTCATGCTTTCCTTCAAGGGATTTCCGGCCACTTCGCCTGCCGCCTGCATCGCCTTGAACACCGGGCTTTCCGACAGTTTCAGCCGCATCCACAGCGAAATCGCCAGAAGGCCAAGGCTTAGCAGGAACGGCACGCGCCAACCCCACGTTGCCCAGACCACCGGCGGCAGAAACGTCTTGCAAAGCAGGATCACCACCAGGCTCAGCAAAAAGCCGCCGCCCACGCTGGCCTGGATAAAGCTGGTGTAGAAACCCCGCTGTCCGGCCGGGGCATGTTCGGCCACATAGACCGCAGCGCCGCCATATTCGCCGCCCAGCGCCAGGCCCTGCAGCACGCGCAGCGCAATCACCATGCCCGGTGCAGCCAGGCCAATGGACGCCGCAGACGGCACCAGTCCCACCCCGGCGGTGGCCACGCCCATCAGCACGACCGTGATCAGAAAGGTATATTTGCGGCCCAACCGGTCGCCCAGGTATCCAAACAGCACCGCGCCCACCGGGCGAAATCCAAAGCCCACGGCGAACACCAGCCAGAACAGCAGGGTCGACAGCATCGCGTTGCCCGATGGAAAGAACGCCTTCGACAGGATCGGGCCCAGCGTGCCGTAGATGAAGAAATCGTACCATTCGAACACGGTGCCCGCCGATGATGCCGCGATCACCAACCGCATATCCGCCGTGCCCGCCACATCGTGCCGATCCTGCGCCATCCCCACCCCCGTCAGGCCGCAGTCGATGCGTTCCCTATCGCTTCAATGCCTCAAGTGCGGCATCCCACGCCAGCACGATTGCACCGTGGCGCGACGGATACGCACGGGCCTTCGCAATCACGCCCAGCCCCGGCCATGCTGGCAGGTCCCCCTCACCCGCCAGCCACAGACCCAGCGCCGCGCGTGCAGCCGCAATGTCGGCAAAATCCCGCCCCGGCGCGCCCTGGGCAAAGGCAAAGGCTGCGGCCTGTCCGATGGCGCAGGCATGCGTGCGGATGCCAAGATCGACAACGTGCCCCGTCGCGTTGAGGGCAAACCCGATCGCCAGTGCACTGCCGCAGGTGCGTGACCGCGCCTCGCCCTTATGGGGCAGGCCGTCGTTCCACGGCCAAGCGGCAAGGCCGGTCGCGGCGGCAAGCACGTCCGAGGTGTAGAGCGTGGCGGGGCGGGTTGCCATCACGGCGGGCTTATTGGCTGTCGGCGTGGTGACGGTGCGATCGGCGCGGTGGGGCATGCACCGGCTGGATCGTGCCGGCATCGTCATCCTTGCTGGTGTCATCGGCGGTTGCGGCATCGATCGCGGCACCTGTGGCCCGGGTCCGTGCCGATTGAACTGCTTCGCTGCGGCGATGCCCGACCATCGTCATCAGTTCGTCGCTGGCAGCATTGAGAAACGGATACGTGCGCCCGTCCTTGATCCAGTCCGGCCGGCCCTTGGCGCCCCACACCACGTCATAGGCAAAGACCAGCAGCGAAAACGCCAGGACCATGATGACAAAGCCCTTCAACGCACCGAACCCGAACCCGAGCACGCGGTCGACCGGGCCAAGCACCGAACGCCTGCTGGCGCTGCCCATCTGCCGCGCAATCAGCTTTGTGCCGAAAAACGGCACTGCCAGCAGGATGAAAAACGCGATCACCCCTGCGCCGGTTTCGTTGTGAACCGTGCCGACCAGCAATCCGGTCAACGCCGCATGCCCATAATGCACCGCCAGCAACGCCAGGCACCATGCCGCCAGCGACAGCACTTCCTCGACAAAGCCGCGAAAGAACCCGGCAACCGCGGCAAAGCCGACAACGCCGAAGACGATATAGTCAAAGCCGCTCATGCGATCGATTTGATCCTGGCGGCGCATCGCGATGCGCCCAGGGCCGGGCCCATCAGGGGGAACCCGGACGGGGCGGCGGGGTCAAACGCGCGGGGCAATGGATGGCACATCGCCAACGACCTAATCGGACCCAATTATGCGGTCAACGAGATTTGGCAGCAGCGTCAGCGGCGTGTGCCGCGCGCCGCCATCGGCATCGGCCCCGGCCGGGCCGAAGGTGCGGGCAAAGCCCAGCTTGGCAGCCTCGCGCATGCGGATCGCGGCATGCGCAACATTGCGCACTTCGCCGGCCAGCGACACTTCGCCAAACCACGCCGCCTCGGCCGGCAAAGGCTTGTCCGCCAGCGCCGACACCAGCGCCGCCGCCACCGCCAGATCGGCAGCGGGGTCGGTCAGGCGATAGCCGCCTGCCACATTCAGATAGACTTCGGCAGACGAGAAATTCAGCCCGCAGCGCGCTTCGAGCACCGCCAGCAACATCGCCAGCCGACCGTTGTCCCACCCCACCACCGCGCGGCGCGGGGTTGCCCCGCTGGCCAGACGCACGGTCAGCGCCTGGATTTCGACGAGCACCGGCCGCGTGCCTTCAAGCGCTGGAAACACCGCGCTGCCCGGCACCGGTTCGTTCCGGCCCGACAGAAACAGCAGCGACGGATTGCCCACTTCCTCAAGCCCGGCGCCCGCCATTGCAAACACGCCGATTTCGTCGACCGCGCCAAACCGGTTCTTGAGCGCGCGCAGGATCCGGTATTGATGGCTGCGTTCGCCTTCGAAACTCATCACCACATCGACCATGTGTTCCAGCACGCGCGGGCCCGCGATCGTGCCGTCCTTGGTCACATGCCCCACCAGCACGACGGCCGCGCCGCTGTCCTTGGCATAGCGGATCAGTTCAAAGGCGCAGGCGCGCACCTGGCTGACCGTGCCCGGCGCGCCTTCGATCTGGTCGGAATGCATGGTCTGGATCGAATCGATCACCACCAGCGCGGGCGTGGGCATGCCGACCAGCGTGGTCAGGATATCGCGCACCGACGTGGCCGAGGCGAGCAGCAACGGCGCCTTGCCCAGCCCCAGGCGCCCCGCGCGCAGCCGCACCTGATCCGACGCCTCTTCGCCGCTGATATAGACCGCACCGCCGCCGGCCTGTGCCATATGCGCCGCGGCCTGCAGCAACAGCGTCGATTTGCCGATCCCGGGTTCGCCCCCCATCAGCACCGCCGAGCCTGCGACCAGCCCGCCACCCAGCGCACGATCGAATTCAGCCAGACCGGTCTGGCGGCGCGGAGGCAGTTCAACCGGATGATCGAGCGGGACAAAGCGCACCTGCCGCCCCCCGCCCGACAGGTCATGGCGCGCCGAAAACACCGTTTCGGGGGCCTCTTCGGTCAGGGTGTTCCATTCGGCGCAATCGGGGCATTGCCCCTGCCAGCGCGTGGTGACGCTGCCACAGGCCTGGCAGACATAGCGACGTTTTGGTTTTGCCATGGCGCACGCCTAAACCGAACATTTCATGAACACAAGCCGGCTGCAATCGCATCTGGTCGACGCTCGCGACGATTCGCTGGGCATCGGGTGTTGCGCGCAACCCACAGGCGATCCGCCTTTTTTACGCAGCGATGCATTCAAGGTCCGGCGGGGTGCGCCGCAACGCCCCGCCAACCGGGCACCGCTTGCGCGATTGCGCGGACCATCAATACCCAACCGGCGCATGATTTGATCCGGATCAAATTGCGGCGCACGCGCCGGATCAAGCGATCGCGCGACCGGTACTTATACAGGCGGCTTTGATCATGGCGTTACTGCGGATTTTTCCAACACCGGTACGCGGCAACGTGCAGTAAAACCGGGGTCCATTCGTGGCGTACTGGCGCGGATCGTTGTCGAAAAATGTTTTTGGCATTTTTGTTGGAAAATATCTTGGCCGAAGGTCACGCGATTTTCAGACAATCGCGCATGTCATAGCCCCCTCATAAATTCTCATAATGCCTTGTATGATCGCAAGGCGCCCGGCATAACCCACTGTAGGGAAAGACAGCGCCATATCGACTGTCTGCCCAACCGACCGGAGACGGCGCGGGGAGATGCAACCGGGGGGATGCTGTTTTGCCAATGCAAGACCGCCCCAACCCCGATCAATCGCCCCCCTTTGGTCCTGTCGGTCGGTTTGGCTTTGCCCAGGGGGGTAGTATGAAGACCAGTATCCAGATGCTGAAATTCGGTTTGTTTGCAGGCTCGGCGCTGATGGCGCTGTCCGGCACGGCACGCGCACAGGCGCCTGCTGCCGATGCAGTGACCGCGCCGACCAATTCGGGCGAAATCATCGTGACCGCGCAGCGTCGTGACCAGTCGCTGCAGGACGTGCCGATGACGCTGCAGGCGCTCAACGCGGATTCGCTGAGCAAGCTGAACGTGACCACGTTCAACGATCTGCTGAAATACACCCCCAACGTAACCTTCGGGAACAACGGCCCCGGCCAGGGCGCGATCTTCATGCGCGGCCTGTCCGCCGGTTTTGCCGGTGAACAGTCGGCCGGTACCATCGGCGGCTTCCCCAACGTGGCGCTGTATCTTGATGACCAGTCGATGCAGTTCCCGGCGCACAACGCCGACGTCTATGTTGCCGATATCGAACGCGTCGAAGTGCTTGAAGGCCCTCAGGGTACGCTGTTCGGCGGCGGTGCGCAGGCCGGTGCCGTGCGTTACATCACGGCCAAGCCCAAGTACGACCGCATCGAAGGCAAAATGGAAGGCAGCTTTGGCGGCACCGCCGGTGGCGCAGCCAATGCCGCGTTCAACGCGATGATCAATATCCCGATCGTCAAGGATCAGCTGGCCATTCGCGCAGTGATCTATGACGATCACCACGGCGGCTATATCAACAACGTCTATTCGACGTTCACGCGTCAGCCGACCGACCTGGGTTCGTACTATGTGGCCTACGGGAACAACCACAACACCCTGACCCCCGGTCAGCAGACCAACGCGGGCCAGTACAACAATGCCCAGCAGGTGCAGAAGAATTTCAACCCGGTCGACTATGTCGGCGGCCGCGTCGAACTCGGCTGGAAGGTTGCGCCCGACTGGGATCTGCTGCTGACCGAATCGTATCAGAAGCTGGACACCAAGGGCACGTTTGCCACGCAAACCTACAGCGATGACTATCAGCCGCTGACCGGTCTGTCGTCGACGCTGTTCGTGCCGCAGTACAGCACCGACGATTACTGGAACACCGCCTGGTCGCTGAACGGCAAGGTTGGCGATTTCAAGGTGATCTACACCGGCGCCTATATGGCGCGCCACATTTCGCAGCAGGGTGATTACACCAACTACGCGCGTTCGACCTATGGCATCTTCTATCAGTGCACCAACGCCGGAAACTATTACTTCGGTCACTATGGCAGCGCACCGTATTGCTATGCGCCGACCGGGTACTGGACCGACAACATCCGCACCACGCACCAGAGCCACGAATTCCGCGTGACCACGCCGGAAGGCAAGCGGGTTCGTGCAATCCTGGGTGCCTACTATGAATCGTTCAAGATTCAGGACAACCAGGATTGGGATTACAAATCGATCCCCACCTGCAGCCAGTCGCAGACCCCGGCGCAGATCGCCGCATCGGGCAGCGTTTGCCTTGGCCTGGTGGCGCCCAACCCGAATGCCACGCTCAACGTTCCCGGCCCGCGCGGCCCGAACGTGGCCTTTGGTGAAGACACCCAGCGTGGCTACAAGCAATACGCAGCCTTTGGCTCGGTCGATTTCGACATCACGTCGAACCTGACCCTGACCGGCGGCACGCGCTATTACAACTACAAGGAATACGAGACCGGTTCGGTCTACAGCTCGTTCAACATCGCCTGCTATCAGGTTCCGGTCTGCGCGACCGGGTCGAACCTTGATGCCGACAACTTGCACGTCACCTACCACGGCTTCAAGAGCAAGGGTGTGATCACCTGGAAGCCGGTTGAACACACCATGATCTACGGTCTGTTCAGCCAGGGCTTCCGTCCGGGTGGCTTCAACCGCGGCCCTTCGGCGCGCGTTGAGGACCCCACTCTTCCGTATCTCACTGCAGGTGGCGCAGGGAGCGCGACAAACACGGGCAATGGCAAGAACTACCAGCTTTTGGTCTCTTCGGGCTATCGCCCGGACACGCTGACGAACTGGGAAGCCGGTCTCAAGACCGATCTGTTTGACCGCAAGATGACCTTCAACCTGTCCGGTTACTACATGATCTGGCAGGATACGCAGGTCGGGTTCTTCAACCCCTCGGCCGGCTTTGGCAACACCGCCTTTGCCACCAACGGCCCCAACTATCACATCAAGGGTATCGAAGCGCAGGTCGTGGCGCGTCCGATGACCGGGCTGTCGATCCAGGGTTCGGGAACGTATAACGACAGCACGCAGTCCAACTCGCCGTGCTTCATCGCCAACAACCCCACCGCGTCAACATATGGCCAGTGCATCACCCAGGTTTATTCTGGCAACGTGAACAGCCCGAAGCCGGTCCAGAGCCCGTTCGGCAACGTCGGCGATGTCACGCCGTTCAGCCCGCACGTCCAGGCGAACATCCGTTCGCGCTATGACTGGGCCGGCAAGGCGGATTTCAACTGGTTCGTTTCGGGCGGTGTTTCGTACACCGGCGCGATGTACAACGAACCGGCGACCTATCCGTCGGGTGACGTGGCCGGCAACGGCAGCGTCGTTGGCCCCAACGGCATCATCGTTCCGGGCACCACCGTGCTGCGTTACAAGATGCCCGGTTACGCGCTGGTCGATGCGTCGTTCGGGTTCAGCCACGACAACTGGACGGTCACGCTGTATGGCGAAAACCTGACCAACAGCCATGCCAGCACGTTCACCAACTCGGCCGAATTCATCAAGACCTCGATCCCGGTTCGTCCGATGATCTATGGCGTGAAGATCAGCACCAAGCTCTGATCGACACGGGTGCCAAGGCAACAACGGGGGCGGCGCGTCATGCGCCGCCCTTTTTGTTTGCGGCATCGCCCGAAACCCGCATGCACCCGTCACAAAACTCGCTTTGACAACGACACGGCAATTGCCGACAGGATCGCGCCATGGCCACGCAAACCACATCGCCCAGCCCCGCCCCCGCCGCACTGTCGCCGCTGGAGGCCGAAGTCACCCGCCTGTTCGCGTTGCAGGCAAAGGATGATTACCGCGGTGCGCTCGACGGCGCGAGCCGCCTGCTGCAGACCCATCCGGTCAATCGCGATCTGCTGCTGATTGCCACGCATTGCCTGCGCATGCTGCAACGCACCGACGACGCGCTGGCCATGGCCAACCGCATGGCCGAGCATCATCCGCATTTCAGCCAGATGTATCTCGAACGCGGGCTGTGCCACGTGGCACGCCGCGATGCCCCCAATGCCATCGCCGACTTGCGCATGGCGGTGGCGATCAATCCGGCGCTGCCCATGGCGTGGCGCATGCTCGACGGGCTGTGCCGCATGACCGGCGATACCGCCAATGCGGCGGTCGCGGCACGCCATGTTGCCCATCTGGCCAGCATTCCCCCGCCGGTGGTGCGTGCCAAGATCCTGTATGGCGATGGCGAAATCGACCAGGCCGAAATGATGGTCCGCGAATTCCTGCTGAGTTTTGGCGATCATCCCGAGGGCATGCGTCTGCTCGCGCAGATCGGGTTCGACCGCAATGTGCTCGACGATGCCGAAACGCTGTATGCCGGCGTTCTGGCGATGGTGCCCGACCATCACGAAGCCCGCAGCGAATATGTCCAGACGCTGATCGCGCGGCACAAGTTCCCGCAGGCGCGCGAGGCGCTGGCGCCATTGCTGACACTGGCCCCCCACGATGCCGCGCATCGCACCCAGTCTGCCACGATCACCGTGGGCCTGGGTGATTTCGATGCGGTGATCCCGATCTATCAGGACCTGTTGTCCGAAATTCGCGACAGCGATGTCGACGCCGCCCCGCGCCGGGCCGATCTCAATTTGTGGCTGGGTCATGCGTTCAAGACCATCGGCCGGGTGGACGAGGCAATCGCCGCCTATTGTGCGGCAACCGAGGCCCGCCCCGATTTCGGCGATGCCTGGTGGAGCCTGGCCAATCTCAAGACCTATCGTTTTTCCGAACAGGCGATCGCGGTGATGCGCGAACGCCTGGACGATCCGCAGACCCGCCCGAACGAACGCATTCATATTGCCTTTGCGCTGGGCAAGGCGCTGGAAGATCACGGCGATCATGCGGCGTCGTGGGCGGCGTATGCGCTGGGCAACGAGCTGCACCGCGAAGCCAATCGATATCACCCCAAGGTGTTTGAAACCAACACTGCCGAGCAGCGACGGGTGTGCACCGCGGCATTCTTTGCCGAACGTGCCGACTGGGGTATCGCCGAGGCCGATCCGATTTTCGTTCTGGGCCTGCCGCGGTCGGGCTCGACGCTGATCGAACAGATCCTGGCCAGCCACAGCATGGTCGAAGGCACGCAGGAATTGCCCGACATCCAGCGCATCGTGCACGAATTGCAGGGGCGCGAAATGGATTTCGACAATCCGCGCTATCCCGCGGTGCTCGACACGCTCGATGCCGCCACCATCCGCCGGTTTAGCGAACAGTACATGGCCGACACGCGCCCCCACCGCGCACTTGGCCGCGCCTATTTCATCGACAAGATGCCCAACAATTTCCGGCATATCGGCCTGATCCACCTGATCCTGCCCAACGCCACCATCATCGATGCGCGGCGCAATCCGATGGATTGCTGTTTTTCCAATCTGAAGCAGCTGTTCGCGCAAGGCCAGGAATTCACCTATGGCATCGACAATATCGCGCGCTATTACAGAACCTATCTCGATCTGATGCGCCATTGGGATGCGGTGCTGCCCGGTCGCGTGCTGCGCGTGATCAACGAAGACCTGATCGACAATTCCGAGGGGCAGATCCGGCGCATTCTGGATCACTGCCGCCTGCCCTTTGAGGAATCCTGCCTGAATTTCCACCAGACCCGCCGCAGCGTGCGCACCCCCAGTTCGGAACAGGTGCGCCGCCCGGTAAACCGGGACGGGGTCGACCAATGGAAGCCCTATGCGCAATGGCTTGGCCCCTTGCGCGATGCGTTGGGCGACGCCCTGGAGACATGGCGGGCGTAGCGCCCTGATGACCAATTGATGACAATTCCGGGGCGAATCGCTCGGTCGTGTAACATTGCTTCGTCATAGCCCCCGTCATGCACCGGTCGGACAACACGACCGGACGTGACAACGCCATCAGGGGGCCTTTCATGACCAACACTACCCGTTCGCTCAAGATTGCGCTGTTCGCCGGCTCTGCGCTGGTTGCGCTAAGTGGAACCGCGCGTGCTGCCGATGCCCCGGCGGCGCCTGCCGCCAGCGAAGCCGCACCTGCGGCCGGTGAAATCGTCGTGACGGCAACGCGGCGCAACGAATCGATCCAGAATGTGCCGATGACGCTTCAGGCGTTCAGCGGCGATGCACTGGGCCAGATCAACGTCACCAATTTCAACGATCTGATCAAGTATACCCCCAACGTCACGTTCGCCAGCAACGGCCCGGGCCAGGGCGCGATTTTCATGCGCGGCCTGTCGACCGGTTTCGCCGGCAACCAGTCGTCGGGCACGATCGCCCCCTTCCCCAATGTCGCGCTGTATCTTGACGATCAGTCGATGCAGTTCCCCGCGCGCAACGCCGACGTCTATGTCGCCGATCTGGAACGCGTCGAAGTGCTCGAAGGCCCGCAGGGCACGCTGTTCGGCGGTGGCGCCGAAGCAGGCGCGGTGCGTTATATCACTGCCAAGCCCAAGCTGAACAAGTTTGAAGGCCACATGGAAGGCAGCTTTGGCGGCACCGCCAGCGGCGGCGCGCCCAATGCCGCCTTCAACGCCACGATCAACCTGCCGGTGATCAAGGACACGCTGGCCATTCGCGCCACGATCTATGACGATCACCACGGCGGCTATATCAACAACGTCTATTCGACCTTTACCCGCCAGGCGAGCGATCCGGGCGCAGTCAGCTACGGGTTCATTCCCAGCGCGACCAACCAGTCGAACAACGGCCAGTACAACAACGCCGACCAGGTGAAGAAGAACTACAACCCGATCGATTACATCGGCGGCCGGGTCGAGGCGCTGTGGGATATCGTGCCCGACTGGAACCTGCTGGTCACCGAAAGCTATCAGCGCGTCGATGCCGAAGGCACCTTTGCCGCATACCCGACCGGTTCGGATTTCCAGCAACTGGGCGCATTGCAGACCACCACGTTCTCGCCGTCGTACAACATTGACAGCTACTGGAACACCGCCTGGACGCTGAACGGCAAAGTCGGCGATTTCAAGCTGATCTACACCGGTGCGTACATGACGCGCAATGTGGCCGAACAGCAGGATTATTCCAACTATTCGCGTACAGCGGGCGGCATGTACTATCAGTGCACCGGCTCGGCCACCGGGTTCGGTTCGGGCGCCAGCTATTGCTATTCGCCCGTGGCCAACTGGAACGACCAGATCCGCAACACCCACCACAGCGAAGAACTGCGCGTGCAAAGCCCCGAGGGCAAGCGTATCCGCGCGATCGTCGGCGCCTACTGGGAAGATTACAAGATCTACGACGTGATGCGGTTCAACTATACCACGATCCCGGGCTGCACCGCCGGTCTGATCACCGCAAACGCAGCCTGCGTCGGGCAAGTTGCAACCTACCCCGGCGCCACCGCCAACCAGCCCGGCCTGGAACCGGTCGGCACCACCTTTGGTGAAGACACCCAGCGCGGCTATCGCCAGCTGGCGTTCTTTGGCTCGGTCGATTTCGACATCCTGCCGAACCTGACGCTGACCGGCGGCACGCGCTATTACAACTACAAGGAATACGAGCTCGGTTCGCAATACCAGACCTATACCGATTGCTACCAGGTTCTGGCCTGCCCGATTGCCGGGGGTGGCAATCACAACATCGACGCCGACAACGACCACGTCACGTATCACGGCTTCAAGAGCAAGGCCGAACTGACCTGGAAACCGGCCGACCACACGCTGGTCTATGCCGTGTTCAGCCAGGGCTTCCGTCCCGGCGGGTTCAACCGTCGCGGCTATTACATCCTGAACGACCAGAACGGCGTGCCGCAGTATTTCCGCCCGCTGGTGTACAGCCCCGACCAGCTGACCAACTGGGAAGGCGGGATCAAGACCGACCTGTTCGACCGCAAGGTGCAGTTCAACCTGTCGGGCTATTACATGGTGTGGAACAACCCGCCGATCGGCGTGTTCAACCCCGCCGGCGGTTATGGCAACACCACCTTTGTCACCAATGGGCCCAGCTATCACGTCAAGGGTTTCGAAGCCCAGCTGGTGGCACGTCCGGTGACCGGCGTGTCGATCCAGGGCGGCTTTACCTACAACGACTCAAAGCAGTCGAGCGCGCCGCTGCTGACCGTGAACAACCCGCTGTCGGTGAATTATGGCCAGCAGCTGACTTCGTATTACAAGGGCGGCAACCAGATCAACGTGCTCAGCCCGTTCGGTTCGATCGGCAGCGTCACCCCGTTCAGCCCGCACGTGCAGGCCAACCTGCGCGGCCGGTATGACTGGCAGGGCACGGCCGACATGGCGTGGTTTGTGAGCGGCGGGATCACCTATACCGGCGGCATGTGGAACCAGCCTTCGACTTATCCTTCGGGCGATGGCGTGGCGGTTCCGGGCACCACGATCCTGCGTTACTACATGCCGGGCTATGCCCAGCTTGACGCGCAGCTCGGCTTCAAGCGGGATAACTGGTCGGTGTCGCTGTTCGGCGAAAACCTGGGCAACGCGCATTCCTCGACGTTCACCTCGTCGGCGCAGTTCATCAAATCGACCGTGCCGCTGCGTCCGCTGACCTACGGCGTGAAGATCGGGACCAGCTTCTAAGCGCTTGTCAGGCAACCTTGCCTGACACAGACACAGACGGGGCGGCACCGGCAACGGTGCCGCCCCGCACTGTTCGGGGGCATGAATTCCCCGCAAAGCCGGGGAGATGGCGGCGATAATGGGCAAAGTCTATGATCTGGCAGTGATTGGCGGCGGGGTGATCGGCCTGGCGCACGCGATTACGGCGGCACGCCAGGGCAAGCGGGTCGTGCTGATCGAGCGCGAGCGGCGCGCCAACGGCGCCTCGATCCGCAATTTCGGGTTTATCACGGTAACCGGGCAGGAACGCGGGGCATCGTGGGCGCTCGCGCGCCGCACCCGCGACGTGTGGGATGATCTTGCCCCACGGGCCGGCATCGCGGTGGAACACCGTGGCCTGTTGGTCAGCGCGCGCTCGCCCGAGGCGATCGCGGTGATCGAGGCATTCCTTGCCACCGAAATGGGCCAGGGCTGCGATCTGATCACGGCCGATGCGTTTCGCCGCGCAACCTACGGACTGGGTGGCGCAGATCTGCACGGGGCACTGTACAGCCCGCACGAAATCCGCGTGGAATCGCGCGATGCAATCCCGCAGCTGACCCGCTGGGCGCACGAGGCGCTGGGGGTCGATATCCTGACCGAGACGGTCGCCTTTTCCAGCCTGCCGCCAAGGCTCGAAACATCGCGCGGGGTGATCGAGGCGGGGCATGTGGTGGTCTGTCCGGGCGATGATTTTTCAACGCTGTGGCCCGACCGCATTGCCGCCTATGGCCTGCGCCGGTGCCGGCTGTCGATGCTGCGCCTGGCCGATCCGGGCTTTCGCCTGCCCGCTGCATTGATGAGCGACCTGTCGCTGACGCGTTATACCGGTTATGCCGCCCTGCCCGAGGCCGCGGTGCTGAAGGCCAAACTGATCGCCGAACAACCGCGCCATTATGCCAACGGCGTGCATCTGATCGTGGCCCAGGGTGCCGACGGATCGCTGATCGTGGGCGACAGCCATCATTACGACGATCTGCCGGGCCCGTTTGCCCCCGCCAGCGCGGAACACGACATTCTGGACGAATATGCGCGCGCCTTCGGCCGTGCGGCGCCGCCGGTGCTGGAACGCTGGGTCGGCACCTATGCATCGGCCGATGATCGCACCTGGCTGGTCGATAGCCCCGCCGAAAACGTGCGGCTGGTGATCGTCACCGGCGGGACCGGAGCATCGACCGCGTTCGGCATTGCCGAACAGGTCCTGACCAATCTGATGGGAGACGCGTGATGACATTCGCGGTGAAGGCGGTGATTTTCGACTGGGCCGGAACGATGGTCGATTTCGGCTGCAAGGCCCCGGTCAACGCACTGCGCGAAGTGTTCGCCGAACACGGCGTGCCGATCAGCGAAGCCGAAGCCCGCGCCGACATGGGCAAGGCCAAATACGATCACGTGACCGCGCTGCTGTCCGAACCGGGCGTGGCGGCACGCTGGACCGCGCATTTTGGCACAGCGCCCCAAACCGCTGACATCGATCATATCTATGCCCTGGTCGAACCCGCGATGGTCGATGCGGCGCGACACGCTGCCGCCTTGATCCCGGGCGCGCGCGATGCGTATGCCGAATTGGTCCGGCTGGGCATAAGGGTCGGCTCGGGCACCGGCTATACGCCGGAAATGATGTCCGCGATCCGCGCGGCGGCGGCGGCGCAGGGTTACACGCCCGATGTCGTGGTCTGTGCGGGCGATACCCCCAGCGGCCGCCCTGCCCCGCACATGACCTGGGCTGCGTTGATCGCGCTCGATGTGTGGCCCGCCTGGGCTGCGGTCAAGGTGGACGATGCGCCGGTGGGCATTGCCGAAGGGCGCCATGCCGGGTGCTGGACTGTGGGCGTTGCCGCATCGGGCAATGCCATCGGGCTGGATGCGGCAGAGCTTGCCGCACTCGATCCCGATGATCGCGCCGCACGGATCGCCGCCGCCGGCGTGGCCCTCCGCGCAGAAGGGGCCGATTTCATCATCGACGACGTGTCGCAGCTGATCCCGGTGATCCACCAGATTGCGGCCGCCATCGCTGCGGGGCATCGTCCGGGCAGCGTGACTGCATGACCGGCCCCGGCCCGGTTGTCGCCTTGCGCCACTGGCTTGCACGCGCGCCATCGTGGGTGTTTGCGGTCTATGCCGGGACGATGGCCTTTGGCACCTATTTCAGCATCTATGCCTTTCGCAAGGCGTTTGCGGCGGCGCATTTTGCGGGCCTGCCGCCGGTGCTGGCGGTCGATTACAAGGTGGCACTCGTGATCGCGCAGGTCATGGGCTATGCGCTGGCCAAGCTGATCGGGGTGCGGGTCATCGCCGAACTGCCGGCGCACCGGCGGATTGCCGGGATCGTGCTGCAAAGCCTTGTCGCCGAAGGTGCGCTGGTCCTGTTTGCGGTGATCCCGGCCCCCTGGAACATCGCCGCGATGTTTGTCGATGGACTGGCTCTGGGCATGATCTGGGGCATGGTGTTCGGCTTTGTCGAGGGACGCCGGACATCCGACATGATCGGCGCGATGCTGTGCGCCAGCTTTGTGATTTCGTCGGGCGTGATGAAATCGGTCGGCACACTGGTGCTGGTCCGGCACGTTGCCGGCGAATGGTGGATGCCCGCGGTAACTGGTGCGCTGTTTGTGCCGGTGCTGGCGCTGTGCCTGTTCGGCCTGGCCTCGTTGCCACCGCCTGATGCCGCTGACATTGCGGAACGCGTCAAGCGCGTGCCGATGGACGGGTCGGCGCGCGCGGCGCTGATACACCGGTTTGGCCCCGGTCTGCTGGCGCTGGTGCTGCTGTATGTGCTGCTGACCGCGTTGCGCGATTTCCGCGACAATTTCTCGGCGGAAATCTGGGCCGAGCTCGGCCTTGGCGGCAAGGCAGAGCTGTTTTCGCTGACCGAATTGCCGATCAGCGTGATGGTGCTGGTGGTGCTGGCCTCGCTCAACCTGATCCGCGACAGCCGCCGGGCGCTCGTGGTCAATTTCACGCTGGTTGCACTCGGGTTGGCGCTGGCAGCGGGCTGTTCGCTGGCATTCATGGCGCACTGGATCGGCCCGGTGCTGTGGATGACGGCGCTCGGCGGGGGGCTGTACCTGGCCTATACGCCGTTCAACGGCATGCTGTTTGACCGGCTGGTTGCAGCCAGCGGCAGCGTCGGCAATGCCGGATTCCTGATCTATGTCGCCGATGCGGGGGGCTATGGCGGGTCGGTGGCGCTGCTGCTGTTGCGCAACGTGCCCGGACTGCGCCTGCCGTGGACGCAATCGCTGATCGATGCCGGGATCGCCTGCGGCACGCTGGGCATGGCGCTGATGATCTGGGCTGCGATCTATTTCCGGCAAAAACTGGCACGGAACTGACCAGCGGCACCTGCCGGCCAATGCACAATGCACAGTTTTTGCGTGTTATTTTATTGATAATATTGCGGAAACTTTGCCCGCAAATGCGCCACCCGTTCCACATCCCAGCGGCGTATATAGGGATGGTCGGGATGTCGCTGCATGAAGTGCTGGTGGTATTCCTCGGCCGGGTAGAACCGCCCGGTCTCGATCCGGGTGGCGATCGGCGCCTTGAACACATGCGCATGGTCAAGCGTTGCGATGTACTGCTGGGCGATCGTCCGCTGCGCCGGGTTCAGTGGAAATATCGCCGAGCGATAACTTCGCCCCTCGTCGGGATACTGGCCGTTCACTTGCGTCGGATCGTGCGCCACGGCAAAATAGATCTCGAGCAGGCGGCCATAGCTGATGACACGCGGATCATACTGGATGCGCACCGATTCGGCGTGATTGGTGGTTTCGGTCGATACCGTCTGATAATCGGCTTGCGCCTGCGTGCCGCCGGTATATCCGGCGGTTACCGCCTTGACGCCTTTCACGTGCTCAAACACGCCCTCCATGCCCCAAAAGCATCCGCCGGCCAGAACCGCGATTTCGCTGTTGGCTGCGGTCGGGGCCTGCGCGGGCGGGTCTGGAAACGGCGCGCCGGTGGCAGCCGTGCCGGGGCCGCCCAGCGTAAAGGCCATGGCGGCGATCGCGGCAGCACCTGCTGCCATAAGCACGGCCCGGTTCACGCTGCACCTGGATGAAACACAAGGGCCACGCCATTCATGCAATAGCGCTTGCCGGTGGGCGCCGGGCCATCGTCAAACACGTGCCCCAGATGCCCCTGGCAGCGCAGGCAGTGCACCTCGGTGCGCGGCAGGCCGATCTCATAGTCGGTGCGAGTGGCAACCGCATGCGCCAGCGGCTGCCAGAAACTGGGCCAGCCGGTGCCGCTGTCGAACTTGGTCCGCGAACTGAACAGCGGCAGGTCGCACCCGGCACAGGCAAAGCGGCCGCCCCGGTGTTCGTTCAGCAAGGGGCTGGTGAACGGCCGCTCGGTATCGGCATGCCGCAGCACTTTGTAGGCCGCAGGGCTGAGTTTTTGCCGCCATTGCGCATCGCTGAGGGAAAAGGGCGCAGCGGCCCGCGCCAGCCCGGCCACCGCGGTTGCGGCACCTGTCATCAGCATGGCCATGATGGAACGTCGATCGAAAGACATGATCACCACCGTTGGTTACTCCGGACCGGCGCGGGGGGATGCGTCGGCATGACCAGTTCGCAACAGGCCATGATCCGGTTACAGCCGCTCGCAAACAAAGCGCCTGATCAACCAGCGGTATTGCAGGTGTGATATGAAGCCCAGATGACCGGGCGTGCAGAACGCCCGATTATCCGAAAAAAGTGGTGCCCCTGGCCCGACTCGAACGGGCACGGATCTCTCCATCCGATTTTGAGTCGGACGCGTCTACCATTCCACCACAGGGGCACACTGGAAAGGACCGCTAGCGGACCTTTCCGTGTGGATCAACCGGCCTTGTTCGCCGTTGCAACCAATTTCAGCAGTTTTGCGTGCAGGCTGTCATTGCCGGCCAGCACCGTTTCGGCGCAGATCGACGCCGTACGCCCGCGAAAGTCCGACACGAACCCGCCCGCTTCGCGCACCAGCAGGCACCCGGCGGCCGAATCCCAGATCGCCAGGTCGGTTTCCCAAAACCCGTCGAAGCGCCCTGCGGCAACCCAGGCCAGGTCAAGCGCCGCAGCCCCGTTGCGGCGGATGCCGGCGACGCGCGGGCCCAGTTCCTGATAAATGCGCATCCACTGCACCGCATCGCCGCGGTTGGAAAATGGAATGCCGGTGCCGATCAGCGCTTCATCCAGATGGCGACGCGCCGAAACGCGCAGCCGCCGGTCATGCAGCCAGGCCCCGCGCGATTTTTCCGCCCAGAAGCTTTCATCGGTGATCGGCTGATAGACGATCCCCGCGATCACGTCGCCCCAGCCCGACCCGTCGAGCAACGGTTCCTGCACCGCGATCGAGATCGCGAAATGCGGAATGCCGTGCAGGAAATTGGTCGTGCCATCCAGCGGATCGACAATCCAGCGCGGGCTGCGCGGATTGCCTTCGATCGTGCCGCCTTCTTCCATCACGAAACCCCAGTCGGGACGTGCGGCAAGCAGTTCGTCATAGATCGTGCGTTCGGCGTGCTGGTCGGCCTTCGATACGAAATCGCCGGGCCCCTTGCGGCTGACCTGAAGATGTTCGACTTCCCCGAAATCGCGGCGCAGACGCGTGCCGGCCTTGCGGGCGGCACGTTCCATCACGCGAATCAGGCCTGAAATGGCTGCCATCCGATCAGCCCACTTTGCCGACGTAGCTGCGCTCGTAGACGTCGACGATGATCCGCGTGCCGCTGCCGATGTGCGGCGGCACCATCACGCGTACGCCGTTGTCAAGGATCGCCGGCTTGTAGCTGGAACTTGCGGTCTGGCCTTTCACCACGGCGTCGGCTTCGACGATCGTGGCTTCGACCTGGTCGGGCAATTGCACCGAGATCGGGCGTTCGTCATACATTTCCAGAAGGACAGTCATGCCGTCCTGCAAAAATGCCGCGGCATCGCCCAAAAGATCAGATGGCAGTGTGATCTGGTCGTAGGTTTCCACATCCATGAACACCAGATCCTCGCCCTCGGCGAACAGGAACTGAAAATCCTTGGTATCGAGCCGGACCCGCTCAACGGTGTCCTGCGACCGGAAACGCACGTTGGTCTTGCGCCCGTCGATCAGGTTTTTCATTTCGACCTGCATGAACGCGCCGCCTTTGCCGGGCTGGGTGTGCTGGGTCTTGGCAACTTTCCAGATGCCCTTTTCGTATTCCAGGATATTGCCCGGACGGATGTCCACGCCGCTGATCTTCATGATGGAAAGAGCCTTGCCTTGCAGGTTA
Source organism: Novosphingobium acidiphilum DSM 19966 (assembly GCF_000429005.1). Classification (GTDB taxonomy): domain Bacteria; phylum Pseudomonadota; class Alphaproteobacteria; order Sphingomonadales; family Sphingomonadaceae; genus Novosphingobium; species Novosphingobium acidiphilum. The sequence goes on from NZ_AUBA01000005.1 coordinate 74,084, forward strand.
CGTTGGCGGCCCTTAGCCGCTGGCGACGATTGCTTCAAGTCACAGGCGTGTGGTAGCGCGTGTGCCGTGATGAACCGCATGTCCCCCCTGCTTGTCTGGCCCGCGCTTGCGGCGCTGATCGCCCTATCCGCCACACCCGCGCATGCCGCCCCCGGCGGATTGTTGCGTGTGCTGCTGAAGGGATACTGGATCTGCGAAACCCGCGGCGACGCGGAGTCCGCACCGGTGCCGCAGCCGCAGGACAGTTTTCGCGTGCTGGCCGATTCGAGCTATCGCACCAACGCCGGCGGCAAGGGCACGTATCTGTTGCTTGGCAACGATCTGACGATGACCGGTGGGCCGTTTCGCGGACGCCGCTATATCCTGGTTGGCCAGGGCATCGTGCATCCGCTGGACAGCGCCGGCAAACGCAGCAGCAGCCGCTGCGTCCGCCAAAGCGGTGCGGCGACTTCGGGCAGCGACAGCGAAGAAACCGACGCGCCCGGCGGCTGACCGATCAGGCGCTGGCCTCGCCGCGCAGCGCGCTGCCCATGGCAATGGCTTGTGCGAATTCGGCAACCGCGCGCGCTTCGTCGCCGCTCCACACCGCATGGCATGTTGCCAGGAAATCGGCACCTGCGGCCACCAGCGGCACGCAATTGGCCGGGGTAATGCCGCCGATCGCGACCACCGGCAATTCGAACAGGCCTGACCACCAGCGCAACAGATCAAGATCGGCCGCGTGGCTGGTAACCTTGGTTTGCGACGGAAAGAATGCGCCGAACGAAACATAGTCCGCCCCGGCTTCGCCCGCTTCCATGGCGAGGTGGCGGCTGTCCATCGCGGCCACGCCGATTTGCGCGTCGCGGCCAAGCCGCGCACGCGCGTCCGCAACATCGCCATCGTTCTGCCCCAGATGGACCCCATCGGCGCCAAGCCGTTTGGCCAGGCTGATCGAATCGTTGACGATAAACGCCACATCGCGCGCTGCGCATATTTCCATCAGCGGCTCTGCCAATTTGACCGCAGCGTGTTCGTCGACATCCTTGATGCGAAACTGGAACGCAGCCACCGGCCCCGCCTCGATCGCGCGGATCAGGCGTTCGGGAAAGGCACCCGCCACATCGAGCGGCGATATCAGGTAAAGCTGGCAACCGGGTACAGTCATGCACCCGCGCTAGAGCAAAGCGACCGCTTTGCAAATCCCCAACGGGAAACGCCCCTTCCCCGGTTTGTCCGGGGTAAGGGGCGTGCCATTTCCCATCCTCATCGCAACGTCGAACCGCGTTTATGCGGCAACCGGCACCGTCTTTTCGGTTGATGCCGTATAGATTTCATCGATCGCCTGCCCAAGCGACGCGTCAAATTCGGCGTCGGTCATCGTGACGCGCAGATCATCGAGCAGCGCGCGGCTGAAGCTGGCAATGATCCCGGCATTTTCGGCCAACTGCACGCAGGCCTCGGCGCGCGCAAACCCGCCCGACAGCGCCACCACGCGCAACACCGCTGGATGCGCGACCAGCGGATCGAACAGCCCCGGAACCACCGGCAGCGAAAGCTTCAACATCACGCGAATACCCGGCGGCAAAGCATTGAGCGAGTTAAGGATTTCGTCGCGCAAAATGGCGTCGCATTGGGCACGAGTGGCGCTCGTGATGTTCACCTCGGGCTCGATGATCGGCATCAGTCCGGCGGAAAGAACCTCTTGCGCCAACGCAAACTGCTGCGCAACCACGCTGGCGATCCCGATGGGATTGGCCGAATGGATTACCGAACGTTCCTTGGTGCCGAAGACGCCCAGCCCCTTGGCGCGGGCCAGCAAATCAGCCAGACCGGGGATCGGCTTCATCAGCTGGACGCCATCGGCCTGATCCTCGAGGCCCTTGTCGATCTTGAGGAACGGCACCACGCCCTTGGCATCGAGCGCGGCGGGCACGGGTTCGCCGTCAACCAGGCCGTCCATGGTGCGTTCGAACAGTATCGCGGCAATAACCTTGTCACCGGTGAACGCGCGCGACTTGATGATCCGCACGCGCATCGCGTGGATCAGGCCGAACATCTGGTCGTCGGTCGACCAGGCATCCGCATCGATGCCATAGCCCTTCAGCGCCTTGGGCGTGGACCCGCCCGACTGGTCAAGCGCGGCGATGAAACCTTTGCCTGCGGCTATTTTGCGGGTCTGTTCTGCATGGTCCATGGGTTTTCGTCCGTGCCTTCCTCGTTGCCCGCGAACCCGACAGCCGCTGCACGATCGGCGCGGCCGGCCTGGCCCGCGCATACCTATGCGCGCAGGTCGCTCTAGCCGGTTGTCGGTTGCAGCGCAACATGGGGATCAAGCCCTTTTTCAAGGATTTTGACATCGGCCGTGCCCGTGCGGGGTGGTGCTTGACCTTTGCGGCGAAATGCGGCGTGATCGCTGCGTCGAAACCACAGTGGAACAGTCCCGATGCGCATGCTTTTTCTGTCGATTCTGGCGTTGATCGCGGCCCCCGGGATGGCCCTGGCCGCAGCACCGACCGTGGGACAGATCGCGCCCAACGCCCAGGTCCAGACTGTCGCGGGGCAAAAATTCGATCTCGCTTCGCTGCGCGGACGGGTGGTGGTGATCAATTTCTGGGCAACATGGTGTGTGCCCTGCCGCAAGGAGCTGCCGCTGCTCGATGCCTATTATCGTGCGCAGAAGGATCATGGCCTGATCGTGCTGGCGGCGACAACCGAGGATTCGGTGCCCGAATACCAGATGAAGACGCTGTTCGCGATGCTGGCGATCACGCCGCTGCATCGCCTGCGCGGGCCTTATGCGCCGTTGGGGGCGGTGCCGACCAACTTCATCATCGATCGCGCAGGCGTGGTGCGCTATGCGCGCGCCGGGGCATTTTCATTGTCGGAACTGAACGATCTGCTTGTGCCACTGCTGCAACAGCCCGACCCGTCTGCGGCTGGAACCACAACGGCGTCTGCTGCGGCCCCTGCCCTGCGTCTCAGCCGTTAAGCGCCGCCACACCCGGCAATTCCTTGCCTTCCATCCATTCGAGGAAGGCTCCGCCCGCGGTCGAAACATATGAAAAATCACCCGCCACCCCGGCGTGGTTGAGCGCGGCGACGGTATCGCCGCCACCCGCCACCGAAATCAGCGCGCCTTCCTTGCTCAGCGCAGCGGCAGACCGCGCCAGCGCCACGGTTGCGGTATCGAACGGCGCAATTTCAAACGCCCCCAGCGGCCCGTTCCACACCAGCGTACGGCAGGTTTTGAGCACGTCGGCCAATGCTTCGGTTGCCTGCGGTCCGACATCGAGGATCATCTCGCTGGCGGCAACTTCGTGGACATTGGTCGTGCGCAGCGAGGCCGGATTGGCGGCGAATTCGGTGGCGACGAGCGCGTCATAAGGCAGATGGACCGTGCACCCGGCCTGGTCTGCGGCGTCGAGGATCGCCTCGGCGGTGTCGGTCAGATCGTGTTCGCACAGCGATTTGCCGACATCCACGCCGCGCGCGGCCAGGAACGTGTTGGCCATGCCTCCGCCGATGATCAGATGATCGACCTTGGTCACCAGGTGGGTCAGCACGTCAAGCTTGCTCGACACTTTGGCCCCGCCGACGACCGCTGCAACCGGGTGCTCGGGCTTGCCCAGCGCCTTTTCCAGCGCTTCCAGCTCGGCCTGCATCGCGCGGCCCGCGTAGGCCGGCAGGACATGCGCCAATCCCTCGGTTGAGGCATGCGCACGGTGCGCGGCGGAAAACGCATCGTTGACGTACAGATCGCCAAGCCGGGCCATCGCGGCCACCAGTGCCGGATCGTTCTGTTCTTCACCCTTGTGAAAGCGGGTGTTTTCCAGAACCGTGATCGAACCGGGCGCCAGCGCGGCCACCGCACGTTCCGCCTCGGCACCGGCACAATCGGCGATAAAGCCGACCGGGCGGCCGAGCACCGGCTGCAGCGCGGGCACAACATGGACCAGCGAATTGGCATCGCTGCGTTCGCCCCCGGGCCGCCCGAAATGCGCCAGCACCAGCACGCGCGCGCCCTTGTCGGCCAGTTCGGCCAGCGTGGCTACGGTTGCGCGCAGGCGCGTATCATCGCTGACCTGGCCATCGGCCATCGGCACGTTGAGATCTTCACGCACCAGCACGGCCTTTCCGGCCAGATCGGCAATATCGTCCAGTGTCTTGAAGGTCATCTATCGCGCCCCGGGGGTAATCCTCCCCGTTATGGGGAGGATGCTGTCGTATCAGATCAGGCCGCCGATCACGCCGGCGGTGTCGACCATGCGGTTGGAAAAGCCCCATTCGTTGTCGTACCACGACAGGACGCGCACGAGTTTGCCATCAAGCACGGTGGTTTCCAGGCTGTCGATCGTCGACGACGCCGGATCGTGGTTGAAATCGATCGAAACCAGCGGTTCGTCGGTATAGGCCAGCACACCCTTCAGCGCACCTTCGGCTGCGGCCTTGAGCAGTGCGTTGACTTCGTCCCGGCTCGTATCGCGCTTGGGCGTGAACGTCAGATCGACGACCGAGACATTGGGCGTCGGCACGCGGATCGCCGACCCGTCAAGCTTGCCCTTCAGTTCGGGAAGCACTTCACCCACGGCGCGCGCGGCACCGGTGGTGGTCGGGATCATGCTCATCGCCGCGGCGCGGGCACGGCGCGGGTCCGAATGGATCTGGTCAAGGATCTTCTGATCGTTGGTATAGCTGTGGATCGTGGTCATCAGGCCGCGTTCGATACCGATCGCATCGTTCAGCACTTTGGCAAACGGCGCCAGGCAATTGGTGGTGCACGATGCGTTCGACACGATCAGGTGATCGGCGGTCAGCGCGTCGTGGTTCACGCCATAGACCACGGTCAGATCGACATTCTTGGCCGGCGCCGAAATCAGCACGCGCCTGGCGCCTGCATCAAGATGCTTTTGCCCGCCTTCGCGGTCGGCGAAAAAGCCGGTGCATTCCAGCGCAATGTCGATGCCGTCGGCCGCATGCGGCAGCTTGGCCGGATCGCGCTCGGCGGTCACCTTGATCCGCTTGCCGTCGATGATCAGGTCGTTGCCGTCGACTTCGACCGTGCCCGGATAGGCACCATGCACGCTGTCATGGCGAAACAGGCGCGCATTGGCGACCGAACTGCCCAGATCGTTGATCGCCACAAGTTCCAGCCCGCAATCGGGGCGTTCAAGAATGGCGCGCGCCACATTGCGACCGATGCGTCCGAAACCATTGATTGCGACTTTGGTCGCCATGTTCAATCTCCTGTAAGCTTAGGCGAGACGAGCAAGAATCTGCGGAACGATCTTGTCTGCGGTAAGGCCGAAGTGATCGTAGAGTATATCGGCCGGAGCCGAGGCACCAAAGCTGTCGATGCCGATGGTCAGGCCGTCGCAGACGTATTTCTGCCAGCCGGTGGTTACCCCGGCCTCGATCGACACCTTCAGGGCGTCAGCGGGCAGCACTTCGCTGCGATAGGCGGCAGGTTGCGCATCGAACAGTTCCCAGCACGGCATCGACACCACATCCGCACCAATGCCCCGGGTTTCAAGCATCTGCGCCGTCTTGACCGCGATTTCCACTTCCGATCCGGTGGCGATCAGCACGACCTTGCGCGCGGCACCTGCTGCGATCAGGCGATACGCGCCCTTGGCGCTCTGGTTGCCGGTGTCGCTTTCGCGCAACTGGGGCAGGTTCTGGCGCGACAGCGACAGCACCGAAGGCGTGTTCGGGCTGGCCAGCGCAATCTGCCAGCATTCGGCGGTTTCGATGACGTCGGCCGGGCGGAACACATGCAGATTGGGGATCAACCGCAAGCTCATGACGTGTTCGATCGGCTGGTGAGTCGGGCCGTCTTCCCCCAGCCCGATCGAATCGTGCGTCATCACATAGACCACGCGGGCATGCTGCAGCGCCGACAGACGGATCGCATTGCGGCAATAATCGGAAAACACCAGGAACGTGCCGCCATAGGGAATGATCCCGCCATGCAGCGCCGCGCCGTTCATGGCTGCTGCCATGCCGAATTCGCGGATACCGTAATGGACATGGCGCCCACCGTAAGCCTGCTGCCCGAACGAGGGGGTCGCCTTGACTTTGGTGAACACCGATCCGGTCAGATCGGCCGAGCCGCCAAACAGTTCGGGCACGATCGGCGCCAGCACATCGAGCGCAAATTCCGATGCCTTGCGCGTTGCGACTTTGCGCGGGGCGCTCAGCCAGTTGGCAAAGGTGGCTTCGGCCTCGGCCAGATCGGGCAGATCGCCGGCCATGCGCCGGTCGAATTCGCCACGCAGCGGATGGGCGGCGGTGCGGCCCTGCCACGCGGCATGCGCCGCCTGCCCGCGCGCGCCGGTCGCATGCCAGGCCGCCAGAATCTCGGCCGGCACTTCAAACGGGGCCGAATCCCAGCCCAGGTGCGCGCGCGCGGCGGCAACTTCGTCAGCACCCAGCGGGCTGCCGTGGACGTTGTGGCCACCCTGCTTGTTGGGCGCGCCTTTGCCGATCAGCGTGCGGCAGGCGACAAGCGATGGCCGCGGATCGGCGGCCGCTTCGCCCAGCGCACGCGCGATATCGGCAAAATCATGACCGTCGCAACTGGCCACATGCCAACCGCTGGCGCGATAGCGCGCGGCGACATCTTCGCTGGTCGACAGGCTGGCATCGCCGTCGATGGTGATCCGGTTGTCATCCCACAGCACATTCAGCCGGCCAAGGCCCAACGTTCCGGCCAGGCCGACCGCTTCGTGGTTGATGCCCTCCATCAGGCAGCCATCGCCCGCGATCACCCAGGTCTTGTGATCGACCAGGTCATCGCCGAACACCGCATTCAGGTGGCGCTCGGCCATGGCCATGCCGACGGCCATCGCCACACCCTGGCCCAGCGGGCCGGTGGTGCATTCGATGCCGGGGATCAGGAAGTTTTCAGGGTGCCCCGCACAGACACTGCCCAATTGGCGGAAATCGCGGATGTCGCCGATCGTCGGGGAATCATAGCCCGACAGATACAGCAGCGCATAGATCAGCATCGAGCCATGCCCGGCCGACAGCACAAACCGGTCGCGATCGGCCCAGCGCGGTGCGGCGGGATCGAATTTCAGGAAATCGGTCCACAGCACGGTCGCGACATCGGCCATGCCCATCGGCATGCCGGGGTGGCCTGAATTGGCGGCCTGGACGGCATCCATGGCAAGCGCGCGGATGGCGTTGGCCATGGGTGCCAGCGCATGGGTTTCACGGGTCATCTTGGTGGATCAACCTTTCCGGGCCGGGCTGTCCAAAACGGGCGCCCGCGCGATCTGTCTGATTCGGCCCGCGCCTCTTGGGACAGGGCGTCCCCCCCGTCAAGGCCGCGGCCAGACCAGTGGCAGGCGGCCTGCGACGGCACGCCCGTGGCGACGTGTGCATTCCTATGCATTGGCGGAATTGCGCGCGATCTGTCAACCATGGTGAACGCGATCTGGATCGCCCTGCGGGACAACACGCACACCATCCCCGGCCCCCCGCCAACGCTTGCACAGACCCACCGATGTGCTAGCGAAGCACAATGACCACTCCAAGCCTGGACCATGACCTTGACCGGATCGCGCATGCGCTCGACCGGCTTGAACGCGCCGCCGGCGCGCGCGAGGCAGAAATTGTCGAGATGACCGCGCTCAAGGCGCGTCACCGCCGCCTGAAAGACACGGTCAGCACCGAGCTGCAACAGCTTGACCTGCTGCTAGCCAACCTGCCCCAAAAACCATGAGCGAACCAGCCAACGTCAACATCACGCTGACCATCGGCGGCCGCAAGCATGTGATCGCGGCCGCCCCCGATCAGGAAGCGCACTTGCGCATGCTGGCCGGGATGATCGACGAACGCGTGCGCAAACTGGGCATGGCCGCAAACCAGACCGAGGCACGGATGCTGCTGATCGCAGGCCTGGTGCTGGCCGACGAATTGCACGCCGTGCAAATCGCCAAGCCAGCCCCGGCCGCCGTGCCGGCTGCGCCCCCGGCACCGCCACCACCCCCCGCCCCGGCACCCGAAATCGCGCAGATCGACTCGGCGGTGCTGGAACGCGTCGCAGCGCTTGCCGATCGGGTGGAAAAGCTTGCCTTGCGTCTTGAGCAATCGGACGCAACACCCTAGATAAGGGATGACGGGTTCTGCCCGGTACGAGCCGCATGAATATCCCTGAGGCTATAAGCAATCCGCGGGGGCTATCCCTGGCCGGGACCCTGGTCCCGGACACATGGTCCCCACCTGACGTTACGCGTCAGAGGATTTTCCGAGCAAACGACCCATGGTGGGCCCGTCACCCATTTCATGCACTGGATTGAAGGGTTCCGATCGCGGTGAGCGAAGGCGAACACGCCCGATTGGCCAAGCCCGCGTTGCGCAAGGCCCTGCGCGAGGCGCGGCGCGCGCACGTGGCAGCGCTTGATCCCCGGGTGCGCGCGCTGGTGTTGATGCGCCCGCCTGCCGCCTTGACCGCAATGGTGCCGCCCGATGCCACAATCGGCCTTTACGTTGCTGTCCCCGGTGAAGCGCCGGCAAGCGGGTATGCGCGCCATTTCCACGAGGCTGGGCATACCATAGCCCTGCCCTGGTTTGGCGCCGCCGACAGCGCCATGGCATTTCGCCGCTGGGCATCGCCGCATCTCGACGAATTGCTCGAACCGGGCCCTTACGGCATGGCGCAACCCGCGGCCGACGCGCCCTTGGTCGTGCCCGATGTGCTGTTCGTGCCGCTTGTCGGATTTACCGCCGGGGGTGCCCGCCTGGGCCAGGGCGGCGGACATTATGACCGCTGGCTGGCGGCCCACCCCAAGGTGCAGGCGATCGGCCTTGCGTGGGATTGCCAGTTGGTCGACACTCTGCCGCACGAACCGCACGATCGGCCACTGACCGCGGTGGTGACCCCCACCCGGCTGTTCAGTCCCTTTTTCAAAGGCAGCAACGACGATGTCTGACAATGACCATGCTTGACCCCGACAGTGACCGGTTGCAGCCGACCTGGCGCAAGCCGGCAGGTATCCTCGGGCTGATGATTGCGCTGGCGCTGTATGCCGGGCTGGTCGCGCGGCTGGCCGAACCGATCGGCCGCTTGCCGGTCCTGGCACAGACCGTGGCCTATATCGTGCTCGGCACGATCTGGCTGCTGCCGTTGCGGCGCTTTCTGATCTGGATGGAGACCGGCCGCTGGGGTTGATGCCGCAGCGGCCTGACTGAAAACCATGGCGCGAGTGACGGGACTTGAACCCGCGACCTCCGGCGTGACAGGCCGGCACTCTAACCAACTGAGCTACACCCGCGTGCGCACGATTTTCACCCAAAGCAGGAAATGGCGCGAGTGACGGGACTTGAACCCGCGACCTCCGGCGTGACAGGCCGGCACTCTAACCAACTGAGCTACACCCGCGTTTCCGCTTGGGAGCCGCGCCTCTATGGCACACAATTGGGCCTGTCAACAAAGCTCCCTACTTTTTTTCGCGTGCCCCCACAGGCACCTCGCAAACGCTGCGTCCTGGGCCCATGCCGGTGGACGGCACGACCCTGTCATTCGCCGCCTGGACACAACCCGTCATCCTTGTCGCGTTAAGGAAACAGCTTGGCAGACCCGTTTCAGCCAACGATCAGCACCGGCGATATCCTGGCCGAAGCCGGCGCCCTGTTTGCGCGCAACAGGGTGCTCGTCGTGCTGGCCGCGGCTTTGCTCGCGGGTGAGCTGTTCGCGTTCGATATGCTGCTGCAATGGTTCGGGCTTGGCCGGCCCGGCACCCATGCGCTCTATTCGTTGGCCAACATTCCGCTTCGCCTGCTGACCGACTATACCGTCGCCACGCTGCTGATCGCATCGGAACGGCTCAATCCCCGGCGCTGGTCGATCATGTCACTGCTGTCATATGCGGTGCTGAGCACGCTTGCGGGGCTGGCCATGCTGGCTGGGTTTGCGGCGCTGATCGTGCCTGGCGTGGTCCTGGCGATCCGCTGGTCGATCGCGGGCAATTTTGCGATCGCGCGCGGGCTTGGCCCGGTGGATTCGCTGCGCGCCAGCTGGCGGGCCACGCGCGGTTCGGCCGGCGGGATCTTTGGCGCGCTGGCGCTGGTCGGGATGATCAGCGTGATCGGCGAGTTTGCCCTGTCGGGCCATCTGGGCAGCACCCCGGCGCAGCTGCCGCCGGGCATGGTCATGGTCCGGGATGTGTTCACCGGCCTGACGGGCGCAGCCGGCGCGTGCATCAACGTGGCAATCTACGCGCTGCTGGCCGGCGCGCAGGACAAGACCATCGGCAACGTGTTCGACTGACCCCTGCGCGCGCTACACCAGCAGCAGGCTGGGGCTTTCGATCAGGCGCCGCAGCGCCTGGACAAAACTGGCTGCATCCCACCCGTCGACCACGCGGTGGTCGCAACTGATCGACAGGTTCATCAGCTTGCGCTTGGCAATGCGTTCGCCGCCCAGGCCATCGGGGACAAACATCGGACGTTCGACAATGCGGTTGGGGCCGATGATCGCGACTTCGGGCCGGTTGATCACCGGCGTTGTCGCAACCCCGCCCAAGGGCCCAAGGCTGGTTACGGTCAGCGTCGATCCCGACATGTCGCCCACCGCGATCGTGCCGGCCCGCGCGGCTGCGGCCAGGCGGGCAATCTCGTGCGCCAGCTGCCACAGATTGCGATCCTGCGCATCGCGCACCACCGGCACCATCAATCCGCCGGGCGTCTGGGTGGCCAGGCCCATATGCACGGCACCATGGCGCGTAACCACGCCCGCCTCGTCGTCATAGCGCGCGTTGATCATCGGAAAATCGGGCACGGCACGACAGATCGCACTGATCAGGAACGGCAGCAGCGTCAGCTTGCCCCGCCCGGCATGCGCTGCATTCAGTTCGCCGCGCACCCGTTCGAGCTCGGTCACGTCGATTTCCTCGACGTAGGAAAAGTGCGGAATATGGCGTTTCGATGCGGCCATGTTCTCGGCAATCTTGCGACGCATGCCGATCACGCGGATGGCCTCGTCGGCGCGCGGCGCACCCGCCGGGGCATAGCCGCCGCCAGCGTTGTAGGCGATGAACCGGTCGAGATCGGCGTGGCGCACACGCCCCTCGGGCCCGGGATGCACACGCGCCAGATCGATGCCCAGGTCCCGCGCCCTGGCCCGCACAGCCGGGCTGGCCAGAACCCGCGCGCCCGGCATGGCGGGCGCCGGGGCAATGGGGGCCGGTTCGACAAGCGGTTGCGGCGCGGCCGGGGTGGCGGGCACCGCTGCTGCGACGGGCAGCGGCGGCGCGGGCACAGGCGGCGGTGCTGCGACCCCAGGCGCCGGTTCGGCTGCATCGCCTTCGACCTCGATCACCACCAGCGGCGATCCGATCGCAATGCGGTCCCCGATTTCGCCGCCGACTTCGACCACCCGGCCCGACACCGGGCTTTCCATTTCGACCGTCGCCTTGTCGGTCATGACATCGGCAATCCGGGCATCTTCGGCCACCATGTCGCCCACCGCGACATGCCAGGCTACGATTTCGGCTTCGGCAATGCCTTCACCAATGTCGGGAAGGCGGAAGGTAAAGCGGCTCATGCGCAGGGTTTCCGTGGCTGAATGGAGGTCACGCGGCGATCAGGCGGGCAAACGCCTCGCCAATACGCACAGGGCCCGGGAAATAGGCCCATTCCAGGCTGTGGGGATACGGTGTGTCAAATCCGGTTACGCGCTCCACCGGGGCTTCGAGCGCGTAGAAACAGCGTTCCTGCACCAGGGCCGCCAGTTCTGCACCAAATCCGCCGGTGCGCGTCGCCTCGTGCAGCACCATGCACCGACCGGTCTTGCGCACGGACGCCTCGATCGTTTCGATATCGAGCGGCACCAATGTGCGCAGATCGATCACTTCGGCATCGACGCCCTGGCGTTCGGCCACTTCGCGCGCGACATGGACCATCGTGCCATAGGCCAGCACCGTCACCGCCTGGCCTTCGCGCACGATGCGCGCCTTGCCCAGCGGGATGCGATAATGACCTTCGGGCACTTCGCTGTCGGGATGGCGCGCCCACGGGATGGCGGGTTCGTCGTAATGCCCGCTGAACGGGCCGTTATACAGCCGCTTGGGCTCGAAAAAGATCACCGGATCGTTGTCTTCGATCGCCGCGATCAATAGCCCCTTGGCATCGTGGGGCGTGCTTGGCACCACGGTTTTCAGCCCCGCCACATGGGTAAACAGCGCCTCGGGACTTTGGCTGTGGGTCTGCCCGCCGAAGATGCCGCCACCAAACGGCGTGCGCACCGTCATCGGCGCGATGAATTCGCCTGCCGAACGATACCGCAGCCGCGCGGCCTCGGACACCAGCTGGTCAAGACCGGGATAGATATAGTCGGCAAACAGGATTTCGGGCACCGGGCGCAGGCCATAGGCCCCCATCCCCACCGCCACGCCGATAATGCCGCATTCCGAAATCGGCGTGTCGAACACGCGGGTCTTGCCGTATTTGGCCTGAAGCCCGGCGGTCGCGCGGAACACGCCGCCGAAATAGCCGACATCTTCGCCCATCACGACCACCGTGTCATCGCGCGCCATCATCACGTCGAGCGCATCGTTGATCGCCTCGATCATCGACATGCGTTTGCCGGGCGCGGTCATCGGGCCTCTCCCACATCGGCATCATCGCTCCATTCGGGCCATTTCACCTGGCGTTCGTGGATCGCCTGCGCGCTTTGTTCGATCAGATGCCAGGGCAAGGTTTCGAACACGTCTTCGAACATCGTGCGGAACGGGTGGTGCAACCCGTGGCCCAGCGTGCCGTTGGCCTCGGCCGCGCGCACCGCGGCGCGCACTTCGCCGTCGACTTCGGCATCCATCGCCGCCTGCCGGTCGGCGTCCCATTCGCCCAGCGCGATCAGATGCCGCATCAGTCGGTCGATCGGATCGCCCAGCGGCCATGCGCTGCTTTCGGCGGCAGACCGATACTGCCCCGGATCGTCCGAAGTGGAATGCCCTTCGACGCGATAGGTGAAATGTTCGATCAAGGTTGGCCCGGCATTCGACCGCGCGCGATCCGCCGCCCAGCGTACCGCGGCATAGACCGCCAGCGGATCATTGCCATCGATGCGCAGACCGGCAATGCCATAGCCGATGGCGCGCGCCGCGAACGTGGTGCGTTCGGCGCCGGCAAACCCGGAAAAGCTGGATATCGCCCACTGGTTGTTGACCAGGTTGAACACGACCGGCGCGTTGTAGACCGCTGCAAAGGTCATCGCCGAATGGAAATCGCCTTCGGCACTCGATCCTTCGCCGACGAACGTGCTGGCGATCCGCGTGTCGCCGCGAATGGCGCTGGCCATCGCCCAGCCCACCGCCTGCGGTAGCTGGGTGGCAAGATTGCCCGAAATCGAAAACATCGACTGGGCGCGCGCCGAATACATGATCGGCAATTGGCGCCCTTTCAGCTTGTCGGCGCGGTTGGAAAAGATCTGGTTGACCATGTCTTCCAACGGATAGCCGCGCGCGATGAACATGCCCTGCTGGCGATAGCTCGGGAACACCATGTCATCGTCGGCCAGCGCCAGCGCGGTGCCGATCGAGGTGGCTTCTTCGCCGGTCGACTTCATATAGAAGCTGGTCTTGCCCTGGCGCTGCACGCGCACCATCCGCGCATCGAACGCCCGGGTCAGCGCCATCAGGCGCAGCATGCGGACAAGCGTGGCGGGATCAAGCTTGGGATCCCACGGCCCGTGGGCGCGGTCATCATCCCCCAGCACGCGAATCAGATCCAGGCACAACGGATGCGTAACCGATGCAGCACAGGCCTCGTCGGGTCGGGGTTGGGCACCTGCTTGCGACACTGCGACGGCGGCAAAATCGACCGGGTCACCGGGCCGATGGCGCGGCTCGGGTACGTGCAGGGACAATTTTGGCAGATTGTCCCCGGTCATCGACTTGCCCATACTCATCGACGGTTCCTGCTCCAGACCGGTCCTCGCCGAGACTCGGCAAGCGACGGAATATTTTATGCAGGCGTAATTATATTATAACGTCACGCAAGGGTCAATCTGGCGCCTTACACCGCGACCGGTGCCGACAGATGCCCTTGCGGGTGGTAATCCTGCACGTTGAAATCATCGATGGCATAGCCGAAAATGCTGTCGGGGCGGCGCGTTATCGCCAGCGTTGGCGCGCCCTGCGGCGTTCGCGCCAGCTGCGCCTCGACCAGTTCGGCATGATTGAGATACAGGTGGGTATCCCCACCCATCCACACCAGTTCACCCGGCACCAGATCGCATTGCTGCGCCAGCATGTGGATGAACAACGCAGCACCCCACAGATTGAACGGCAGGCCCAGCGCCACGTCGCAGCTGCGCTGGTACAGCACGCCCGACAACCGCCCACCGGCCACATGAAACTGATAGGTCTTGTGGCACGGCGGCAACGCCATCGCGTCAAGCTGCGCCACGTTCCATCCTTCGACGATATGCCGGCGGCTGCCCGGGTTGGTCCGCAACGACTGCACCAGATCGGCCACCTGGTTCACCCCGCGGTCGCGCTGGCGGAACAGCCCCTCGCCCACCGGATCAAACACCGGCCAGTCCACCCATTGCTTGCCATAGACCGGCCCCAGATCGCCCCAGCGCGCGGCAAACGCCCCGTCCTCGACAATCCGCCGCGAAAACGCCGCACGATCGATGGCATCGCCGGTTTCACGCACATAACGCGCGTGCGGCCAGTCGGTCCAGATTTCCACGCCTTGCGCGCACAGCGTCCGGATATTGGTGTCGCCGGTCAGGAACCACAGGAATTCCCGCGTCGCCGTCTTCCAGAACACGCGTTTGGTGGTCAGCAGCGGCACCTGCCCGTCCGACAGATCGAACCGCAAGCTGGTGCCAAACACCGACCGCGTCCCCACCCCGGTGCGATCGACACGTTCGTCCCCCATCGTCCAGATGCGTTCCATCAGGTCAAGGTATTGCTGTTCGTAATGCGGTCCGGCCATAAGCCCCATCCTAGCCCGCTCGCCCGCACGACCCCAAGCGCAAGCGCGCGCTTTTCTGTGGAACCGCGTAGGTCGCGGCCACTTTTTCCCCGAAAGCCGCATTCCCGGCTTGCCACGCCGAAAACCGCTGCCTATAGGGCGCGCCTGCCTCACAGCCGGGTGGCCCCAAGCCACACGGTTCGTCGATCGGTCGGGGAGTAGCTCAGCCTGGTAGAGCACTGTCTTCGGGAGGCAGGGGCCGGAGGTTCGAATCCTCTCTCCCCGACCAATACATTTTCGAAAAGATCTAGGGGTATGCGACGGCGTCCGACAGGGCGCTTTTCGTGTTTCCCGCGTGACTGGCGGCTTTGGAGAGCCGACGATCGCCGCGATAGCGGCCGGAGCGCACGCGTGCGCCGCAACAGGGGAGCCGTGCCCCTGTTTTTCCCGATGACCCCGCTGGTCGGCGCAATCAGGTCTTTTTGCCGACCAGCACCGATGTCGGCGACGTGAAGACATACGGAGGAACGACAAGGTTTTTGGGCGCCGGACCTTTGCGGATGCGCGCCGCCGTGTCGTAGACCGACCCGTGGCAGGGACAGAAATAGCCACCGAATTCACCCCGGTTTTCACCGGGCCGCGCGCCCAGCGGCACGCACCCCAGATGGGTACAGACCCCCATCGTGATCAGCCATTCCGACATGCCGGGCAACGTGCGCTGGGCCAGTGTCTGCGGATCGCGCAAGATCGACAGCGGCACGGCGTTTGCCTCGGCAATTTCGGCAGCGGTCAGACGCCGTACAAACAGCGGCTGGTTCTGATACATTGCCACGATCGCCTGGCCCGCCGCGATTGCGGAAATGTCGACCTCGGTCTGCGATACGGCAAGCACATCGGCCGACGGGTTCATCGTATCGATCAGCGGCAACGCCACCGCCGCTGCCCCCACTCCGGCCATACTGACCGCTGCGACATTGATGAAATCGCGACGCCTGACCGGCGCAGGGTCGATCATCGCAGCACCATCATTCGCACGATCATCGGCCATCGGCATGTCCTGTCAGCGCACCTGCGACCTGGCCAACCCATAAGACGGGCCGCCATCGCGATGGGCGTTAGACGATGGCGAATGACGATTGCAGCATCGGAAAGTACCCGCCACCCGCTGTCGAGCGCTGCGATAGGGGCATATTAGCAAGGTTGCCGCCAGGGCTTTGCCACGGGCGTGACCTCGTCGAACAAGACCGGGTGGCAGCATTTTTCAGACGCAGCACTGGTCTGCGCCATGCCGACATCGAGGGGGTGATCCTGAAAGCCGCTGCCCTAGTGCGCCATCAATCCGATCGCGAGCGACAGCCCGCCCAGCCCCAGGGACAACCGCCAGCGCAGCGCCATCCATCCGGCCGGCGCAAATCCGGTTGCGCGGTCGATCAGCGGAGATGCCGCGATCAATGCGCCCAGCATGATCAGTTCGGGCCCCGGCCAGGTGTCGCCGACCATCCACGGAAACCACAGCGCCAGCGCGATCAGGCTGGGCAATACGGCCACGGCAAAGACCCAGCGCGGCGCGCGCGGCATCGCCATTGCCCGCCCCCACCATACCCCGCCCAGAAAGCTGAAGATCAACGCAGCATAGCCGAACGCCATCGCCAGTGCGGTCCATTTTTCGGGCCCATCCTTGAGCACGGCCACAAACGCGGCGGCCTGGGGCAGCAACCCTGCATAGCCAAGCAGGCGGGCGTTGTCGGATACGGGTTCCATGCGGCCCGATAGCCTGCCCGGGTTGTTTTTGCCCCTGCCCGCACGGGCAATCGCGCAGATCAGGCAATCAGGCCGAATCGGCCGTTGGGCCGCAATGCCACCGACATGTCGATGTCAGCCACCGCGCAACAATTGCACACCCCAGTCGCGCTCGAACAGATAGAGCAGTGTCCGCGCCGCCTGGCCACGCGGACTGTCGAGCCCGCCGTCGCGTTCCATCAACAGCCGGGCATCGTCGTGGGCAACCGGCAACAGCCGCGCGATCTGTTCAAAATCGGCCACGCGAAACGGCGTATCACCCGATTGCCGCGTGCCGAGCAGCTCGCCCCCGCCGCGCAGGCGCAGATCCTCTTCCGCCAGGCGGAAGCCGTCCTGCGTTTCGCGCATCAGCGCCAGCCGTTCGCGGCCGACCTCGGACAAGGCTTCGCCACGCAACAGCAGACAGGTCGATTTGCCGCTGCCGCGCCCGACCCGGCCGCGCAACTGGTGCAATTGCGCCAGGCCAAAGCGTTCGGCCTGTTCGATCACCATCAGCGTGGCATTGGGCACATCGACGCCCACCTCGATCACCGTGGTCGCCACCAGCAGGCCCGCCTGGCCACAGGCAAAGCGTTCCATCGCCGCATCCTTGGCCTCGGGCCGCAATTGTCCGTGGACCAGTTCGACGCCGTCGCCAAAGCGCAGCTTCAGCGCGGCATGGCGTGCCTCGGCTGCGGCCAGATCCTCGGTTTCCTGTTCGCGCACCATCGGGCACACCCAATAGGCCTGACCGCCCGCAGCCAGATGGCGCCCGACACCCGCGATCACTTCGTCCATTCGCTCGGTCGATACCACGCGCGTGTCGATCGGCTGTCGCCCGGGCGGCATCTCGTCCAGCCGCGACACGTCCATTTCGCCATATTGCGCCAGGGTCAGCGTGCGCGGGATCGGCGTTGCGGTCATGGCCAGGCAATGCGCGGTGGTCCTGGCCTTCTGCGTCAGCAACAGGCGTTGCCCCACGCCAAACCGGTGCTGTTCGTCGATCACCACCAACGCCAGGTTGCGATAGGCCACCGCATCCTGAAAAATGGCGTGGGTGCCGATCAGGATCTGGATCGACCCATCGAGCAGGCCCATCAGCGTGGCTTCGCGCGCCTTGCCCTTGTCACGCCCGGTCAGGATCGCGATCGACACGCCGGTGCCCGCCAGCATCCGGGTCAGCGTTTCGGCATGCTGACGCGCCAGAATTTCGGTCGGAGCCAGCAGCGCCGCCTGCGTTCCGGATTCGACCGCGATCAGCATCGCGTGCAGCGCCACGGCCGTCTTGCCCGATCCGACATCGCCCTGCAGCAGGCGCAGCATCGGCGCGCCCTGCACCATGTCGGCCTCGATCTCGGCAATCGCGCGGGTCTGCGCGCCAGTCAGCGAAAACGGCAGGTTCAACCGCGCGCGCAGATGCCCGTCACCATGCAGCGGCACGCCGCGCCGGGTGCGATTGGCCGCGCGCACCAGCATCAGCGCCAGGCTGTTGGCCAGCAATTCGTCATAGGCCAGCCGATCGCGCGCATCGGCATCCGCCGCCTTGTGCACGCGGATCACCGCCTCGCGCCAGCCAGGCCAGCCTTCGCGCGCGATCAGGCCAGGCTCGATCCATTCGGGCAGATCGGGCAGATGGTCCAGCGCCTGCGCCGCCAGCGCGGCGATCCGCCCCTGGGTCAGGCCATCGGACAGCGCATAGACCGGTTCGGTCAGATGCCCCGCCAGCGCGCCGCTGTCTTGCGCCACATGATCGGGATGGACGATCTGCCGTGTCTGGCCAAACTGGTCGAGGCGGCCGGCGATCCATAGCCGCTCGCCCGGGGGCAGCAGCTTGCGCGCGGTATACGAAGCGCGGCCGAAATAGGTCAGCGCGATCACATCGCCCGCATCATCTTCGGCCAGCACGCGATACGGCCCACGTCCCGCGCTGGCGCGATGTTCGCGCACGGTCAGCGCGATCACGATGTTTTCACCCACCGCCGCTTCGTCCAGCCGCGTCACCACGCGCCGCGACACAAACCGTTCGGGCAGATGATAGGCCAGATCGCGAATGCGGGTCAGGCCCAGCCGTTCGAGCGGACGCGCCAGGCCTGCGCCCACGCCTTTGAGGCTGCCGGTTTCGGCAAACAGGGGATTGAGCAGTTCGGGCCGCATTGCCCAATGGCTGTAACCGGGCCGCCGCGCCAGCGCCACCATCGCTGTGCAATGCCCCACAGGTTCTTGGGCGGCTTGCACCTTGCGTCCATATTGCGACCGCGGATGGATTGGCCTAGGGGCACCGCATGGATGTTACCGACCGCCTTCGCCGTCTGAAATTCCGCGCGTGGCATCGCGGCACGCGTGAGGCGGATTACATGATCGGCTGTTTCTTCGATCGCCACCACGCCACCTGGTCCGAGGCCGAGGTCGCGCTGTTCGAACGGCTGGTCGAAGAAGAAGACGTCGATATCATGGCCTGGGCGCTGGGCACGCAGGCCGTGCCCGACGGGTATGCCGGCCCGATGCTCGACGCGATGCTCCGTCTCGATTACGTGGACATTCCGCGCTAGGCCAAGGCGCGGATCCCCTGTCATGCCCGATATTGCCCGCATCCTTTCGGCCACCGCGCCGCTGACCCTGTCATCGCTGGCGCGCGGAAGCCAGCCACTGGTGCTTGCCGATCTGGCGCGCGCCAGCAAGGGTCGTGCTGTGTTCATCGCCGCCGACGATGCGGCAATGCGCGCCGTGGTCGATACCGCCACGTTCTTTGCCCCCGAACTCGACGTGGTGGAATTCCCCGGCTGGGACTGTCTGCCCTTTGACCGATCGTCGCCCGCGCTGTCGGTCAGCGCGCGGCGGCTGGCCGCGCTGGCGCGGTTGCAGGTCAAACGCAGCGCGCCGCAATTGCTGGTGACGACCGTGGCCGCGGTGCTGCAGCGCGCATTGACCCCGTTTCGCATCCGCGAGGCGACGCGGGTGCTCAAGCCAGGGATGGAGGTCAACCGCGAAAGCCTGATCGCGCTGTTGCAGCGGCTGGGCTATTCGCGCGCCGACACGGTTGTCGATGCCGGCGAATACGCGGTGCGCGGCGGCGTGTTCGACATTTTTCCCAGCGGGCTCGATCACGGATTGCGGCTCGATTTCTTTGGCGACGAACTGGAAACGCTGCGCCTGTTCGACCCCGCGACGCAGCGTTCGGTGCAGCCGGTCGACAGCCACCTGCTGATCCCGGCAAGCGAGGCGCTGCTTGACGAAGGCAGCATCAAACGTTTTCGCAGCCGTTATCGCGAACTGTTCGGCGCCAATGCCACCGGCGATCCGCTGTATCAGGCGATCAGCGACGGGCGGCGGCTGGCGGGCATGGAACACTGGCTGCCGCTGTTTGAAGACCGCCTGGTCACGCTGTTTGACCATCTGGGCGAAGATGATCTGGTGGTGCTTGATTCGGGCGCCGCCAAATCGGCCGAAACCCGCCTGTCCGACATTGCCGATTACCACGATGCGCGGGTCGAATCCGCACGCGCGCAGGCCGGGCATTATCGCCCGCTCGATGCACAGACGCTGTACCTTGACAGCAATGAATTCGAACGCGCGCTGGCGGGATGGCCGGTGCATCGCATGTCGATCTTTGCCGAACCAGAATCGCCGCGCACGATCGATTTCGGTTTTGCCAGCGCGCACGATTTCGCGCCCGAACGCGCAAGCGGCGCCAATGTCTACGAAGCCGCGGCCAGACATCTGTCGGCGCTGGCCACGCGCGGGCTGAAACCGGTGCTTGCGGCCTATTCAACCGGATCGCGCGCACGGCTGGCCAGCCTGATCGGCGATGCCGGCAAAGCGCAGCCGGTCATGGCCGAAACCTGGCAGGATGCACTGGGCATCGCTGCCACCGGCCGCATCGCCGCGGTGGTGCTGCCGCTCGATCACGGCTTTGCCGGCGAAACGCTTGAACTGCTGACCGAACAGGACATCCTGGGCGACCGGCTGGTGCGCAAAAAGCGCAAGCGCAAGGATGCCGATGCGTTCCTGGCCGAACTGTCCGCGCTGACCCCCGGCGATCTGGTCGTGCACATGGAGCACGGCATCGGCCGCTACGAAGGGCTTGAGGCGATCCGCGTGGGCGACAGCCCGCACGACTGTGTGCAGCTGACTTATGCCGGCAATGACAAGCTGTATATCCCGGTCGAAAACCTTGACGTGCTGTCGCGCTATGGCAGCGAGAACGAGGGCGTGGCACTCGATCGGCTGGGCGGCGAAGCGTGGCAGCGGCGCAAGGCCAAGCTGCGCGAACGCATTCTGGAGATGGCCGGGCAACTGATGGCGACCGCCGCACAGCGCGCGTTGCGCCAGGCCGATGCCATCGAGGTCGACCCGGCAAGCTTCGGACCGTTTGTCGACCGTTTTCCGTGGACCGAAACCGACGATCAGGAACGCGCGATCGACGACGTGCTGTCCGACATGGCCTCGGGCAAGCCGATGGACCGGCTGGTGTGCGGCGATGTCGGCTTTGGCAAGACCGAGGTCGCGCTGCGCGCCGCGTTCGTGGCCGCCATGTCGGGGCATCAGGTGGCAATCGTCGCCCCCACCACCCTGCTTGCGCGCCAGCATTACACATCGTTTGTCGAACGTTTTTCCGGGTTTCCGCTGCAGATCGGCCGCCTGTCGCGGCTGGTTGCGCCCAAGGAAGCGGCCGAGACACGCGCGGGCCTGGCCAAAGGCACGATCGACATCGTGATCGGCACGCATGCGCTGCTGTCCAAATCGATCGAGTTTCATCGCCTGGGCCTGGTGATCGTGGACGAGGAACAGCACTTTGGTGTCACCCACAAGGAAAAGCTGAAAGAGCTCAAGGCCGACGTCCATGTCCTGACGCTGACCGCCACGCCGATCCCGCGCACGCTACAGATGGCAATGTCGGGCCTGCGCGAACTGTCGACGATCCAGACCCCGCCGGTCGACCGGCTGGCTGTGCGTACCTATGTCAGTGCGTGGGACGATCTGATGATGCGCGAAGCGCTGATGCGCGAACACCAGCGCGGCGGGCAAAGCTTTATCGTCGTGCCGCGCATTGCCGACATGCCCGACATGGAAGAATGGCTGCGGCTGAACGTGCCCGAAATCCGCGCCGTATCCGCGCACGGGCAGATGAGCCCGAGCGAAGTCGAAGACCGCATGTCGGCATTTTATGACCGCAAGTACGAAGTGCTGCTGTCGACCACGATCATCGAAAGCGGGATCGACATCCCCAGCGCCAACACCATGATCCTGCACCGCGCCGACCGGTTCGGCCTGGCCCAGCTGTACCAGCTGCGCGGCCGGGTCGGGCGCGGCAAGCTGCGCGCCTATGCCTATCTGACCTATCCGCAGAACCAGGCGCTGAGCGAAATTGCCGAAAAGCGGCTGAAAGTGCTGGGCGATCTCGATTCGCTGGGCGCCGGGTTCCAGCTGGCCAGCCACGATCTCGATCTGCGCGGCGCGGGCAATCTGCTGGGCGATGAACAATCGGGCCATGTCAAAGAGGTCGGCTTCGAACTGTACCAGTCGATGCTCGAAGATGCGATCCTGGCGGCCAAGGCCGGCGATTTCACGATGATGCGCGAACGCGGCGCCTTGAACCCGACGATCACGGTCGACGCACCGATCATGATCCCCGAGGATTATGTGCCCGATCTGGCCGTGCGCATGGCGCTTTATCGTCGCATGAACGATGCCGAAGGACCCGACGCGGTCGAGGCGCTGGCCGCCGAAATGATCGATCGGTTTGGCCCCCTGCCCGGCCCGACGCAAAACCTGCTGCGCCTGATCGAGGTCAAACGTCAGGCGATCATTGCCGGCATCAGCAAGATCGACGTGGGCGCAAAAGGCGCGCTGGTCAGCTTTCAAAGCGATTCTTTCGCCGATCCGCTGGGCCTGGTGGCCTATGTGGCGCGACTCAACGGTGTCGCCAAACTGCGCCCCGACAACAAGCTGGTGATCCAGCGCGCCTGGGGCACAGCCGAGGCGCGGCTCAACGGCCTGGTCCAGCTGACCCGCGGCCTGTCCGCCATCGTGCGCAAGGCCGGCAAAGCCTGAGCCTACAGCCGGAGCACGCGTTGCTCCGGCGTGTTCCTGCAAAAAGACCGGAAAATTAAGGCGTTGGCGCAGATGTGCGCAGCGCTGCACGCGGATCGTTGCGCGCGACGGGTCGATCAGTCGCCATATCGGCAGGCCAAGACACCGCACCGCGTGCGCCCCGGAAACCATGAAAATATCGAGCCCGCACAGTTACGTATGAATCCTTAGCGCATCTATTTAAGTAGAATTCCCGAAATAAAATTCTATGCAGCGGCATGCACAATGATTTGAATAAAAAAACCAACAAATTTATTAAACGTAAATTATGGTTTATTGCCACCACAGTATTCATTTACTCGTCTTCACCTGTTTTGGCGAATCCCGCCGTATATGGACCCTTTATTGATGAACCCATAGCTGACGTTGCCAATAACGAATCCGGCGTCGATCCGCGCGCCGCAGAGCGCACGAATGACAGCCAAAGTCTTGAAAACACGGTAACCGGGGCCGCCTGGAACCGGCGGCAGAAATTGCTGATGGGCATGGAGCTGGAATACCAGCTGTTGAACGCGATGGATGCGCTGGAAACCGAAAAATGCATGCATCAAAGATACTGTACGGAGCGCAATCCGATACTTGGGCGCCACCCGACCA
This sequence comes from Novosphingobium acidiphilum DSM 19966, assembly GCF_000429005.1. Taxonomy (GTDB): domain Bacteria; phylum Pseudomonadota; class Alphaproteobacteria; order Sphingomonadales; family Sphingomonadaceae; genus Novosphingobium; species Novosphingobium acidiphilum. The sequence continues at coordinate 97,460 of NZ_AUBA01000005.1, forward strand.
CAGCCCGGCTTTTGGCGTTCAAACTGGGTGGCGGCATCAGCCACTTCATGCTGTACCGCCGCATCAGCAACACCCACAGCCGCGCGAAGCTGGCCATGGCGACATGGATCGAGATCGTTTCACTCGCAACCCAGGGAACGGTTGTCGCACTCAATTTCAAAAGCGTATTCTGATCCGCAATCGCGCCGGGCGCGGTGCCGACGTTGCTTTGCGCGATGTTTGACCGTCCGGCCTATTGCCGGGCAAGCATCGCAAACGCCTCTGCCGAAACCGGCCCGGCGCGCAAAAATCCCTGGAACAGGTTGCAGCCTTCTTCCGCCAGGATGGCCAGCTGCGCGTCATCTTCGACGCCTTCGGCGATCACTTTCAGATCGAGCGCGCTGGCCATTGCGATCATCGCCGCCACGATCGCGCGATCGCGCGGATCGCGGGCAATATCGCGCACCAGCGATCGATCGAGTTTCAGCGCATCAAGCGGCAAAGCCTTCAACGTGCGGAAATTGGAAAATCCGGTGCCGAAGTCATCCAGCGCAACCTGCACCCCGTCGCCCGCCAGCGTGGTCAGTGCGCGCGCACACGCCTCGTAATCGCCGATCAGCGACTGTTCGGTAATCTCCAGCGTCAACCGTTCGGGGGCAAAGCCGGTCTGCCCCAGCAGCCCCAGCACCGAGCCCGCCACATCGCCCAGCGCGAAATCTTCGGCCGTGATGTTCAATGACATGCGCAAGGGCCGCGGCCACGCCGCTGCCAGCGTCAGTGCGCGCCGCGCGATATGGTGCGACAGCTGCGCCACGTGGTCGCCCCGGTCGGCCACGGCAAACAGCGTCTCGGCCGAAATACGGCCAAAGCGCGGGTGTTCCCACCGTGCCAGCGCCTCGGCCCCCGCCAGCGCCCCCGTGGCACATTCGAATTGCGGCTGAAACAGCACGGTAATCTCGTCGCGGTGCATCGCGCCCAGCAAATCGGCCTCGAGCAGGGCGACGCTGCCGCCGGGCACCGCTTCGCCTTCATCACCCCACAGCACCCGCCACCCGGGCAGACGCTCCAGCATGGCCACCGCCTGCGCCAGGCGATCGATCACGCCTTCGCCGCTGTCGTCCGGGCGCACGTCCAGCAGCGCGATACGCGGCACCAGATGCAGCGCATCGCCCTCGACGGTCAATGCGCGGCCGATGACCCGGCCCAGCGCCTCGGCCAGGTATTGCCAGCGATCGCGGCCCGGTGCGGCACGCGCGGCCAGCAGGAATTGCCCGCCGGCCAGGCGCGCGATCAGCGCATCGGCGGCAATCTCGGACTGGACAAAATCGTCGATGCGGTGCGCCATGTCCATCAGCACCTTGTCGCCCGCGGGCTGGCCATAGGCCAGGTTCACAGTCTGCAGGCGTGGCAGGCTGATCAGCATGGCCTTGACCTCGCCATCCCCCGACGCTGCCTCAAGCCAGGCGCGCGCCGCATCGGCGCCGGCAAGGCCCGTCAGAAAATCGGAAGAGGGATGGTTTGACCTGATCGCGCGCGGCATTGCGCGGCCATAGTCGATGTCGATGGGGAAATCATCCCCGCGCCGCTTTAACCATTGCGCCACATTGGGGCGGCCCATAAACCGTGGGGGACGCGTGACGCAGATCCCTGCCGATCACCGCAAGAGGGGACCATGTCCGAAACGCTGACCCGGCTCGCCCTGGTGGCATCGCCGACCGACCGCGCGCAAGAGGCCGCCGCCGAACTGCGCGCATCGCGCGACTGGGTCGATCTTGAACAGGCCGATGGCGTGGTTGCGCTGGGCGGCGACGGCTTCATGTTGCAGATCCTGCACCAGATGCTCGATGCCGGCCGTATCCTGCCGGTCTATGGCATCAATCTGGGCACTGTCGGGTTCTTGATGAACCGCCTGAAATCCAGCCGTACGCTGGATGAACGCATCGCGCGCGCGCGCCGCATCGCGGTGTCGCCGTTGTGGATGGAAGCCACCACCAATTCGGGCGATGTGCTGACATCGTGGGCGATCAACGAGGTATCGCTGCTGCGCGAAACCCGCCAGACCGCCAAGCTTGAAGTGACGGTGAACGGCAAGGTGCGCATTCCCGAACTGAGTTGCGACGGCATCCTGGTGGCAACGCCGGCCGGATCGACCGCGTACAATCTGTCCGCCAATGGCCCGATCCTGCCGCTGGGGTCGAACATGCTGGCGCTGACCCCGATCAGCCCGTTCCGGCCGCGGCGGTGGCGTGGGGCGATCCTGCCCGAAACCGCCGAGATCGTGTTTCGCGCACGCGAATCGACCAAACGCCCGGTGTCGGTCGTGGCCGACCAGATCGAAGTGCGCGATGTGCGCGAAGTGCGCGTGCGCGCCTGGCCCGAACATCAGCTGACCTTGCTGTTCGACAAGGGCAAGAGCCTGGACGAACGCATTTTCGCCGAACAGTTCATGGTGTGATTTTTTGCACAGGCCATGCGATTTGGGTGCTTGCCAAACCGCAAACGCCTGTTATTAGCGCGCTCCTGCCCCGGGCAACCGGGCCGTTCCCTGATAGCTCAGCGGTAGAGCTCTCGACTGTTAATCGAGTGGTCGTAGGTTCGAATCCTACTCAGGGAGCCATTTTTCACCATAGCGGCAAATTTCCGATCCGGCGTTGATCCGATCCGACGCGACTATATCGCCGGTGGATTTGCCATGGTGAGTTTCCATCGGTCCCGATCCGCACGTGCACTTTGACACAATCGCGCCATTTTGGTCTAACCATCGATAGGCGTTCCAGCCTGGATGGGGGAAATCGATGACGCGCAAAACTATCAGCCTGGGGCTGCTTTCGCTGGCGATCAGCAGCACTGCCCTGGCGCAGCCGACAGCAGCTGTCCCGGCCGCGCCTGCTGCGCCACAAGCCCCGGTTACGGCAACGGTGTTGCCCCCTCCAGCCGACAGCGTTGTCCATGTCGGCACGCCCATTTCGCTAAAATTGTCCGAAGAGATTACGACCAAGGAAAAACGTGCCCGCGTCGGTCAACGCATCAATCTTGAGGTGGCCGTGGCGCTGGAAGTCGCCGGCCATGTGGTAATCCCTGCCGGCACTCCGGCGGTTGGCGAAATCACCGAGGTGCGCAACAAGGGCATGTGGGGCAAGAGCGGGCATTTGACCGCGCAAGTCCTCTATCTGCGGCTTGGCAGTCGTCAAATCCGCATTTCAGGCACATTTGATGAAAAAGGTACCACCGGCACCGGTGGCGTGGTCGCCGCGGTTGTGTTTGTGCCGATTGCCGGTTTCCTGGTGACGGGCACAAGTGCCACGCTGCCCCTGGGGATGCCGGTCAAAGCCTTTATCGATGAAGACTTGCCGGTCGCCTTTACCGGTCCGGCCGCACCTGCACCGCTGGCGGTGCCATAACCATCATCTGGCCCAGCCACGAATGGTGCGGGACACCCCCCCGCCCCGGATCACATCCGGGGCGGGGATGGGTTGCGCGGGCGCGCGCGGTGTTTCGGAGATCGACCCTGGCCGGACGTAGATCGATCAGCCCACCGCGCCGTGGCAGTGCTTGTATTTCTGGCCCGATCCACAGGGGCACGCGGCGTTGCGGCTGATGTCCTGGCCGGCCCATGGGTCTTCTGTCACCTGCCCCGGGGTCTGCCCGCCGATCAGGCCCATCGCCGATGCAGCGCTGGGGATCAGGCGGCTGTCTTCTGCCATGGGCAGCGTATCAAGCTGACCAAACAGCGCGCCGGGCTGCGTCAGGAAATCGGGCAGATCGGGCAAGGTCAGCGGCTCGGGCTGCTGCATGCGGAATTCGGCGGTCATCAGGATGCGCGTCACATCCTCGCGGATCGCCTCGAGCATCTTTTCGAACAGGCCGAACGCCTCCTGCTTGTATTCGTTGATCGGGGTTTTCTGCGCATAGGCGCGCAGGAACACCACCTGGCGCAGCGCATCCAGCGTGGCGAGGTGTTCTTTCCAGTGGTGGTCGAGCCGTTCGAGCAGGATGCCCTTTTCCAGATTGGCCCAGCCTTCGGGATCGAACCCGGCGATGCGCGTTTCCATATAGGCATCGGCCATCGCGCAGATGCGTTCGTCGATCACGCTGGGTTCCAGGTGATCTTCGTGCATCCATTCGTCGATCGGCACGGTCAGGCCCAGCACTTCTTCGGCGCGGGCTTTCAGCATGTCGACCTTCCACTGTTCGGGGTACGATCCGGGCGGGCAGGCATCGCCGACCAGCGCGTTGATCGTGTCCTGGCGCATGTCGATCACCACATCGCCCACCGTGCCCGAATCCATGATGTCGGCGCGCTGTTCGTAGATCACCTTGCGCTGGTCGTTCATCACGTCGTCGTATTCGACCACCTGCTTGCGGATGTCGTAATTGCGCGCCTCGACCTTTTTCTGCGCGATCTCGATCGCCTTGGACAGATAGCGCGAACCGATGGCCTCACCATCGGCAAGGTTGGCGTTCATCATGCGCGAAAACATCGTGTCGGGGCCAAAGATGCGCAACAGATCGTCTTCGAGGCACAAGTAGAACTTTGACAGGCCGGGATCGCCCTGCCGCCCCGAACGGCCGCGCAACTGGTTGTCGATGCGGCGGCTTTCGTGGCGTTCGGTGCCGATCACGCACAGGCCGCCGGCTTCGACCACTTTGTGCTTGGCTTCGGCCACTTCGGTTTCGATCCGCGCGATTGCGGCGTCGCGCTCAGGCCCCGGGGCCAGGTGCGCCAATTCGTCCTCGATGCGGAATTCGGCATTGCCGCCCAGCTTGATGTCGGTGCCGCGTCCGGCCATGTTGGTGGCCACCGTCACCGCGCCCAGCCCGCCGGCCTGTGCCACGATATGCGCTTCGCGTTCGTGGAACCGCGCGTTGAGCACTTCGTGCGGCACGCCTTCGGCCTTCAAAAACTCGGACAGCAATTCGGATTTTTCGATCGACACCGTGCCCACCAGCACCGGTTGGCCGATCTCGTTCTTTTCGCGGATCAGCTTGGCAATCGCGCCGAACTTGTCCCGGGTGTTCTTGTAGAATTCGTCTTCTTCGTCGATCCGCTGCACCGGCACGTTGGTCGGGATCGTCACCACGTTCATCTTGTAGATGTCAAAAAATTCGGGTGCTTCGGTCGCCGCGGTGCCGGTCATGCCCGACAATTTGGGATACATGCGGAAAAAATTCTGGAACGTGATCGTCGCCATGGTCTGGTTTTCGGGCTCGATCTTCACGCCCTCCTTGGCCTCGACCGCCTGGTGCAGGCCGTTCGACCAACGGCGGCCGTCCATCATGCGCCCGGTGTTTTCGTCGATGATGACGATCTTGCCGTCCTTGACGATATAATCGATGTCGCGCTTGAACATCACGTTGGCCTTCAGCGCCTGGTCAAGGTGGTGCACGACCATGGTGTTGGCCATGTCATACAGGTTCGACCCTTCGAGCAGGCCCGCGGCTTCGAGTTCGCGTTCGGCCCATTCGACGCCGTCTTCGGTCAGATTGACGCTGCGCTGCTTTTCATCGGCCTCGTAATAGATCGGGTCGATCCGCTTGATCACCGCATCGACCGAGACATACAGATCGCTCTTGTCTTCGGTGGGGCCCGAAATGATCAGCGGCGTGCGCGCTTCGTCGATCAGGATCGAATCGACTTCATCGACGATGCCGTAATTGAACGGGCGGTGCACCATCATGCCGCGATCATGCTTCATGTTGTCGCGCAGATAGTCAAAGCCAAGCTCGTTGTTGGTCGCATAGGTGATGTCGCTGTTATAGGCGATGCGACGCTCTTCCTCGTTCATATTGGGCACGATCACCCCGACCGACAGCCCCAGAAAGCGATAAATCTGCCCCATCCAGTCGGCATCGCGCCGCGCCAGATAGTCATTGACCGTGACCACGTGGACGCCCTTGCCCTCGATCGCGTTGAGATAGGTCGCCAGGGTCGCCACCAGCGTCTTGCCTTCGCCCGTGCGCATTTCGGCGATTTCGCCACGATGGAGCACGATCCCGCCGATCATCTGCACGTCGAAATGGCGCATGCCCAGCACGCGCCGCGATGCTTCGCGGCAGGTGGCAAACGCCTCGGGCAGGATATCGTCAAGCGATTGGCCCTGGTCGAGCAGATCGCGGAATTTGCCGGTCTGCGCTTTCAGCTCGTCATCGGACAAAGCCTCCATTGCGGGTTCGAAAGCATTGATCTTGCGCACAATCTTGTCGAGCGATTTGACATAACGATCGTTGGACGAGCCGAACAGCGACTTGGCGAATTTGCCGAACATAAGCGGGGTTCCCGAATTGGAATTTGGATGACGGCCGCGCAAAGGATCGCGCCGGGCCTGGGACGTGAGTCGGGGGTGGGCGCAATGCGCCCGCGCGCACTATTCGTGCGGCTGATCGGCGATCGTGGTGCCGCAACTGGTGGCAAAGCCTGCCTCACGAGGGGGCAGTGGCCGGGTCATGTCGATCTGCACCGCCGCACGCGCCATGCGCGCGCGCACCGGGCATGTTGCAGCCGCCGGGGCCACTTCGCCCACAGCGATCTGGGCCTGGCCGACCACTTCGGCCGGCGACGCCGCAACCGCGACATCGCTCAGCGAAAGGCCCGACAACATGGCCAGAAGAACCAGCAGAAAACGCATTGCCGTGCCAGATAGGCGCATTTTGCTTAATGGTCCATTGCCAAAGCGCGCCAGCCTGATGCTGTCCGGTCCGCGCAACGATCAGGGTACGTTGGTTACAACATTGATCTCGGTCTGAACAACATGCCGATTGACCGGTTTGCCCGCCTTGTCGGTCTGACGCGCATAGGGCCCCAGATTGGCGCAGCGGTTGGCTTCTTCGTCTTTCACCAGGTATTCACCCAGTTCACCGCTGCTGGTCAGTTTGCAATTGCTGATCGTACCATCGGCGGCAACATCGTATTCCAGCCGGACTTGTCCCGGCAGGGGCACCGAAAATTTTCCGTCATCGGGCATTTGCCACCGCACGGTGTTGGTATAGCTGCCGATCACGGCAACGCCCTTGGCATTGGTCGCGGGCAGAAAACGCGCGCGTTGCAGCATCAGCTGGCACGTGCCCTGGTCAAGGGCGGCATTGCCGCTTGACGTGCGCACCTCGCATTGCGTCGGCACGCCATCGGCGCCAACCGTCAGCTCGAAACGCACCAGACCTTCGGCATTGTCGCGCAAGGCCGCGACTGGATAATCATCGTCGCTGGCCCACTCACCCGGTCGCCCCGCCGGCCGTGGCGGCAGGGGATGCGCAGCTGCATCGACCGCCTGAACGGTAATGGCAGCCGCCATCGCCAGCACAATCACCTGCCCTGTCCGCCTTGCCCGATTGCGCTTCATGCGTTCCCCCAACCTGTAAACACCCGCCGCAAACGTCACCACCGACACCCGCGCACGATCACGGCGCATCGGTCACATCCACGCGCATTTCTATCCGGACATGCTGTTTGACAGGCTTGCCCGCTTTGTTGGGCAGGGGCGCAAATGCCTGGCGTTTCAGGCAGAAATCACCGCCCATCAACGTTGCCAGCGTTCCGTCGGGGTCGTTTGCGGTGCAATTGGCAATTGTGCCATCGGGCATGACGTCGAGCGCCAGCGCGACCGTGCCCGTGCGCGGCGCCGGTTCGGCATCCTGCGGGATCGCCCAATTCACCGAGCTGCGCCAGGTGCCTGTCGTCGGTTTGCCCTGCGCATCCAGCGGTGGCCGGAATCGCGCACGACGCATCATCACGTCGCAGGTCGCCTGATCAAGATCGGGATAGTGGGTGGTCAGGGTAATCTGGCAATCGCTTGGCATGCCTTGCGCGTCAACGGTCAGCACAAAGCCGGCCCTGCCGGTTTCGTGTCGGCGCAGTGCCGCCACAGGATAGTCATTGTCGCTGGCCCAGTCACCGGGCCTGCCGACCGGGGTCACGTAGCCGCGTGGCGGCGGCGGTGCCGGGGGCGGCGGATAGATCGGCGGTGGGGCAAGCAGTGGCGGCAACGCGCTCTGGCCAAAGGCATCGAGGCCGATCAGCGCCAGCACCAGACCCGCCAGCCGCGCAACAATCCCGGCGTATCGCCGGCGCCGATAGATCGTGAACGGAATGGACACGCACTCTCCTTTGATCAACGCCGCCCGAAGATCACTGCTATTTGTTCCGCTGTCAAAGGCCCGATGCGCAAAAAACCGTCTCCCCCGCCACCCGGCAATCGTCTAGGGACGCGCGATGTCCGACACCGTCTCTCCGCTCGCCCTGCCCTTTCCCGATATGCCGCCGATTGCCGGCGTGCACCTGCACACCGTGCGCGCGGGGTACAAGGATTGGGGACGCACCGATCTGACCTTTGTCGAACTTGATCACGGCACGTCGGTCGCAGGCGTGTTCACGCGCAATCTGTGCTGTTCGTCAGAGGTGGAACTGGGGCGGCGCAACGTGGCGCAAGGGCACGCCCGCGCGCTGGTGGTCAATGCCGGCAATTCCAACGCGTTTACCGGGTATCGCGGGCGCGAGGCGGTCGAGGCGATCATGGACCAGGTGGCCGCTCATCTGGCCTGTCCGTGCGAACAGGTGTTCGTATCGTCCACCGGGGTGATCGGCGTGCCCTTGCCCAAGGACAAGGCCCGCGCCGGGATCGAGGCCGCGCTGACCGCCCCCACGGCGACCTGGGAACAGGCGGCACGCACGATCGGCACCACCGATACCTTTGCCAAGGGCGCTGCCGCCACCGCGATTGTCGGCGGCACCACGGTAACGTTGTCGGCCATCATCAAGGGTTCGGGGATGATCGCGCCCGACATGGCGACCATGCTGGGCTATGTCTTTACCGATGCCGATGTCAGCCCGGCGTTCCTGCAATCGGCGTTGTCCGCGGCCAACGCGCGCACCTTTTCGTGCATCACCGTCGACAGCGACACGTCGACCAGCGACACCGTGCTGGCCTTTGCGACGGGCAAGGCCGGCAATCCGCGCATCGAAAACGCAGAGTCTGCGGGCGCCGACGCCTTTGCCGCAGCCCTGCATGCGGTGTGCCGCCAATTGGCGCATCTGGTGGTGCGCGATGGCGAAGGCGCGCAGAAATTCATCGCCGTACAGGTTTCGGGTGCGGTCGATGATGCCAGCGCGCGGCGTATCGGGCTGGCCATCGCCAATTCGCCGTTGGTAAAGACCGCGATCGCGGGCGAAGATGCCAATTGGGGCCGCGTGGTCATGGCCGTGGGCAAAGCCGGCGAACCCGCCGACCGCGATCGGCTGTCGATCGGCTTTGGCGGCACCTGGGCCGCGCGCGAGGGCCAGCCGCTGGCCGATTATGACGAGGCGCCGGTGGCCGCCCATCTCAAGGGGCGCGAAATTTCGATCGAGGTCGATATCGGACTGGGCCAGGGCCGCGCCACGGTGTGGACCTGCGATCTGACGCACGGTTATATTGCCATCAACGCCGATTACCGGTCGTGATCCGCGCATTCGACGCCGCCATGCGCACCATCCTGACCCGGGTGGCGCAAACCGCAATCCTGCCCCGATACCAGCACCTGACCGCCAGCGAAGTTGCTGCCAAGGCGGTGGACGACATGGTCACCGTGGCCGACACCGATGCCGAAGCGCTGTTGAGCGACGCGCTGTTCCGCCTGCTGCCAGAGGCGGCGATTGTCGGCGAAGAGGCGGCGCACGCCGATCCGGCCGTGCTCGACCGGCTGGGCGACAGCTTGTGCTGGATCATCGATCCGATCGACGGCACCAACAATTTTGCCGCGGGCCGGCCACCGTTTGGCATCCTGATCGCGCTGGCCGAACACGGCGAAACGGTGGGCGGGTGGATCTATGATGTTCTGACCGGACGCCTGTGCAGCGCGCACCGCGGCCAGGGCGCCTGGGTCAACGGCGAACAGGTGCATGCCATGCCCACAGGCGCGACGCCGCCGGTTGCCGCGATTTCGCTGGTGTTTCTCGATCCCGAACGCCGGGCGGCGATGAAGGGCCATGTCGCGCCGCATTACACGGTGGTCGATATCCCGCGCTGTGCGGCGGAGCAGTATCCGCGCATCGTGCTGGGGGTGAACGATGTGTCGATCTTTGAACGCACCTATGCCTGGGACCATGCCGCAGGCGTGCTGTTCGTCAACGAAGCCGGCGGCCGTGCCGCGCGCCCCGATGGCAGTGCGTACCGCGTCGAGCGCCATCTGGACCAGGGCCTGATCGCCGCATCAAGCCCGGCGCTGTTCGATGAAATGGCGCAGCGACTGGCCATGCTGTAACCCCTCCCCCACGGGGGGGGGAGGGTTACAGGCGGTTACAGTACGCTTTCCAGCCAGCCCTTGAGCTGGCTCTTGGGCGCTGCGCCCAGCTTTTGCGCAACCGGCTTGCCGTCCTTGAACAGCACCAGCAGCGGGATCGACTGCACTCCGATGTCGCCGGGAACTTTGGTGTTTTCCATGATATCGATTTTCACGATCGATACCTGGTCGGCCAGTTCGTCAGAGATTTCTTCCAGCGCGGGCGCAATCATCTTGCACGGGCCGCACCAGTCTGCCCAGAAATCGACCAGCACGGGCTTGTCCGAGGCGAGAACGTCTTCGGCAAAGCTGGCATCGGTAACGGCTTTGGTGGGCATGGTCTGAACCTTTTCGTCGTAAGAAGTGGGACACAATCTAGGGTCGCGCGCGCCGCATGCAACCGATGCGGGTCAAAAGGTTTCCTCTGGTGGCAAAAGGCCCAGCTTTTGCGCGGCGATCAGGTCATCGGGCAGGACAAACAGACGCGGCGCGGTGGTATAAAGCAGCGCCGCTTCGATCCGCCGACCGGGATGGATGACCTGCAGCGCTGCAACATAGGCTGCCATCTGCCGCAAATATGCAGGCGCGATCGCTTCGATCCGTTCGGGCGGGCGGCGGTCGGTCTTGAAATCGACAATCCGTATCGCATCGGGTGTGATCAGCAGGCGGTCGATCGTGCCATTGACCATGCGCGTGCCGACCAGTGCTGCGATCGGCACTTCGGCCAGCGACCCGGGGCCGAACACCGTGGCCCAGTCGGGATGAGCCATCACTGCCAGCGCCGATTGCATCAGCGCGTCACGTTCGTCGGGCGGCAGATCACCCGCCATCCGCGCCAGCCAATGGCTTGCCGCATCGCTGCGCGCATCCGGCGCAACATCGGGCAGGCGTTCGAGCAGGCGATGCAGCACGGTGCCGCGCCGCGCGGCTTCGCGCGCGCCGGGTCCGGGCCGTGTCGGGGCGGCAGGGGCCGCGTCTTCACCCAATGCACTGGGCGCAAGCGGGCGCAGCGGGCGTGGTTCCGGACCGACCGGCTGATGCAGATCATCGGGCACGGTGATCGCCGGTGCTGGCGCGGTGACGGGATCGGCGGGTGGCACCGGCGCGGGTTCGCCCATTTGCTGGCGCCGCGACCAGATGAAATCATGGTCGTCGGCGTCAACCGGCATCACTTGGGACAAGGCACCATACCAGCTTTCGCCAGGCACAATGCCCTTGTCGAGCGACCCCAGCGCGCCGGTGATATACAGCCCTTCTTCGGCGCGGGTCATCGCCACATACAGCAGCCGCCAATGCTCTGCGCGCTCTGCGTCCTTGATCGCCTGTTCGGCTTCGCGCACGCGCTCGGGCTTTTCCTCTTTGCGCAACGGGGGCAGCGGCACCATGCGCCCGCCACCATCGTCAAGCGCGATGGCAGAAGGCATGCCGCGATCCGGATCGGCGGTGGCGTCGGCCAGAATGACAATCGGCGCCTGCAGGCCTTTTGACCCGTGCACCGTCATCACCCGCACCAGATTGCTTTGCCCGCCCGCCTCGCGCTTTACATCGCCATCGCCACCGGCAAACCAGTGCAGAAATCCGGCGAGCCCCGGCACGTGGCTGGCGGCGTGCGCCATTGCGGCGTTGACCAGTTCGTCAATCGGATCGCCTGCTTCTTCGCCCAGGCGCGCCAGCAGCGCCTTGCGCCCCTGCCACGGCCCGACCAGGATCCAGCCAAGCAAAGCCGCAGGCGATACGAAATCGGCGCGTGACAGCAGATCGCGCAACATCACCAGCGTGCGGTGTGTCGCAGGCGCCTCGGTTTCGCGCAAGTGATCCCACAGCCGAACCCCGGCCGGGCGATAGCCATGCGCCAGCAGATCCTCCTGGGTCCAGCCGAGCAATGGCGACACCAGCAGATTGGCCAGATTGAGATCATCGCCCGGCTGCACGCAGAATTGCAGCGCCGCGATCAGGTCCTTGACCGCCAGCGGCGCGCCCAGCCGCAGCCGGTCGACGCCTGCCACCGGTACGCCTTCGGCGTGCAGCCGCGCGACGATCAGCGCCGCCAGCGCCCCGCGTTTGCGCACCAGGACCATGACATCCCCGGGCGTCGCGCGGCGCGGTGCCCCTTTGGCCAGGCCATATCCGCGATCGAGCCACAGCTTGACCTGGCGCGCGATCCGCCCGGCCAGTTCGCGATCGGGCTTGGAAAGCCAGCTGTCCTCGCCCCCCGGATCGGGCAGATCATCGGCATCGGCGTCGACCGCCAGGCCCACCGGTTGCCACAGACAGACGACACCGGGAATGGCGTGGCCACGGTGCGGCTCGGGCGGGCTTGGCAGGCCAAAGCGGTCGGGGCCGATGGCCGCAATGGCCGCATCGACAAAACTCAGGATCGGTTGCGCGCTGCGAAACGACCGGCCCAGCCCCAGATCGACCAGATCGTGCGCGGGATCATCGGCGGCCTGCGCCAGATCGCGCAATTCGCGCGCCACGCGCTGTTTGGCGGCCTCGAAATTTTCCGGGCTGGTGCCCTGAAAGCCGAAAATCGCCTGCTTGTAATCACCCACCACAAACAGCGTGCGCGCGCGCGCGTCATCGTCGGCCTGGCCCTGCCCCGATCGGAAATCGCCGGTCACCCCGTCAAGCACGATATCCCATTGCCGGGCATTGGTGTCCTGCGCCTCGTCCACCAGCACGTGATCGAACCGGCGATCGAGCTTGAAGCGGATCCAGTCGGCGGGCGCGCGCTCGGTCAACAGCGCGGCCGCGGCGCGGATCTGGTCGTCGAAATCGATGAACCCCTCGCGCGTCTTGGCCTCGTCCCAGGCCAGCGCAAAACGCCGCCCGATGTTGAGCGCAGGCTCGGCCAGGTCGACCAGCGCCAGCGCGCGGGCCAGTTCGTCTGTCGCATGCAGCGCCTCGCTCACCAGGCCGGCATGACCGGTATAGGACGGGTCGAATTTTTCCAGATTCTTGCGGTACTTGGCTTCGCCCTCGGCGTTGAACAGCGCCTTGGTCAGCGTTGCCGCGGTGGCCGCGCGATCTTCGGGGCTGGCGGCCAGCCATGCTGCAATCGTGCCGATCATGCCATCGGCGCTCTTGGTGCCCCATGCGCGCAGTGCATCGAGACAACGGCTTAGCGCCACCACCGGAAACCGCGCATCGGCAAAACTGTTCGCCAGCAGCGCGGGCCCGGCGTCGGCAGGCAGACCGACCAGCCGGTTGATCCGAGGGCGCAGCGGCGAGGCCCAGGCACCGGGCCCGATCCACAATTCGCTGGCCGCAGCGCAGCGCAGCAGAAACCGCGTCAGGTCGCCCTCACCCATGCGCAGGCTGAGCGCGGCGAGCGCATCGACGAACGCGGTGTCGCCGCTGTCTTCGGCGCGCACCAGCAGATCGACCAGCACTTCGCGCACCAGCAGATCCCGGTCGCGGTCTTCCATGGCGCGCGATCCGGGGCGCAGGCCTGCCTCTTCGGGAAAGGCCGACAGCAACCATTGGGCAAAGGCGTGGATCGTGCCGATGCGCAGACCCCCGCCGGGACAATCGAGCACCGCGGCAAACCGGCTGCGCGCCCGCGCCAGCGTGACCGGATCAAACCGCGCACCGATCGCGTGGAGATGCGTGGCCAGCACGGTTTCCTCCATCCGCACCCAGTCGGCCAGCTTTTCGCCGATGCGCGTTGCCATTTCGGCCGCACCTGCCTTGGTAAAGGTCAGGCACAGGATCTGATCGGGCTCGACGCCGGGTTCGAGCAGCAGGCGCAGCACGCGCGATGTCAGCACCTGGGTCTTGCCGGTTCCGGCCGACGCCGACAGCCATACCGTGCGATCGGGCGCCACCGCGGACATCTGGTTGCCTTCAAGCCGGTGGACTTGCTGGGCCAAAGTCTTTGCCCCGCTCATGCCGGACCTCCGCGACCCAGCCATTCATCAAGCCGCATCAACTGATCATAATCGGAATAGCCCGCCAGATCGGGATTGAGCCGCGCGGTGAACGGTTCGCTGCCCAAAATCCACCGGTCAAGCGCGTCATGCAGATAGGCGCGCGTGATAGCCAGGAATTCGTCGCGCGGGACCCCGCTGCGCTTGCGCCCCTCAAGGATCGGTTCGTCGCGCCAGCCAAAGCAATCGCCCTTGCGCGACAGCGACCAGTATTCGAACGTGCGCGGCGTTCCCGATACCCCGGCAATGCCGCCGTCTGCCGCGATCAGCCCGATCAGCCCAAGCTGCAGCGCAAAGCCGTCGGCCACCATCCTGCCGCTTGGCGGCTTGCCGGTCTTGTAATCGACAATCGCCAGCGTGCCATCGGGCAGGCGGTCGATGCGGTCGGCCCGCGCCTTGATCCTGACCCCGCGCACGGTGGTATCGCCCCACTGTTCAAAGGCCACCACCCGGCGCCCGGTGGCAAGCAAGCTGTGCTGTTCGGTTTCGATCCAGTGCAAGGCTTCGATCAGGCACGGTTGCCACAGCGCGCGCATCAGCGGGTGCGCGCTCATCGCATGCAAGGCGCGCTGCGCAATCGGCACCAGTTCGCCTGCAGGAGCCCCCGCCTTGTGCCATTCTTCAAGGATCGCGTGGACCGCCGTACCGCGCCACGCCGGGCTTGGATCGGCATCGAGCGGATCGAGCGAGGGCAGGCGCAGGATCGCGCTGGCATAGAACTGATAGGGATCACCGCGCAGCCGGTCGAGCGCGGTGGCGGCGATATCGACCCGGCGCTGTTCGGCACTGGGCATCGGTTTCGGCTGCGGACTGGACGGCACCCGATCGGCATGATCAAGCGCGCCCGCCCAGGCCACCGCATCGTTTTCCAGCCGTGTAAGATCGCCCAGCATGGCCCGGATGCGCAGCAGAAAGCGCGAAGGCACCGTCGGCCCTGCGGTGTCGCGCGCGGCATGGCTAAGCACCACTTCGGGTGCGCCAAGCGCTGCTGCAAAGTCATGCGCAGACAGGCCGATGCGGAAATCGGCGCCGGGAATACCCAGCGCGCGCAGCACCGCAGGCGCCAGCACCGGGTCTGATGACGGCGCCGCGGGCCAGGTGCCCTCGACCAGGCCGCCGCAGATCACCAGATCGGCCCGGCTCATCCGCGCCTCGAGCAGACCATAGATGGCAAGCCGGGGATGCCCGCCATAGGGCGGGCGCACCGCCACCTGATCCAGCGCATCGCGCAACAATGCCGGCACTTGCGCCGGGTCCACGGCTGACCCTGCCAGCGCCGCATCGCCCGCTGCAGCGCTCCAGTCTTCAACCCATTGGGCCAGCGCGCGCCCGTCGGCCTCGGCCCACAGCCCCTCGCCACACAGCGCCTCGGCCACGGCAACCAGTTTCGCCAGCACCTCGGCCAGCGGCAACGCCGCATCGCTGTCCAGCAGCGGCGCCAGGATCTGCGCGACATCGTCCCACCAGGCGATCAAGGCCCGATCGGGCCGTCTGGCGGTGACCAGCCGGTCGCGCAAGGCCGACGCCCCCGGGCCCGGTCTCGGTCCGCGCAGCACCAGATCAAGCTGCCGCACCCGGTCGAGCCAGGCAGGTCGCGCCTCTCCCGCGCGGACCAACGGATGGCCCAGCAGCGCGACCAGCGGGACCGGCGCCGCACGTTCGGCCCATACTTCGGCAAGCAGCAGCAGCAATCGGCCCGCCGCGGTCTGCGGCAGCGGCCGCCCGGCGCTGTCATCGGCCGCAATATTCCAGCGTTGCAGATGCGCGATCACGCGTTCGGCCAGGCCGCGATCGGGGGTGATCACCGCAACGCGACGCTCGGGCACGGCAAGCGCCCGGCGCACCAACACGGCAATCGCCAGCGCCTCTTCGCCCGGATTGGCGCTTTCCATCAGGCGCACGCCGGCCAGGCTGCGCTCTTCGGCCGGCAGAGTCGCCCACACGGTGCTTGCCACCGGCGGCAGGAACAAATTCGAAATCGCGCGGCTGCGTGCGGGCGGTGCAGCGGCGGGCCCGGCCCGGTGCCAGGCCATGACTTCACCGCGCGCGATGCCCATGCGATTGAGCAGCAGCTTGAGATGATATTGCGGGTGGGTCACGATATCGCCCCGGCCAAACACCGCGCCATCGGCATCGGGCGCGCCCGCCTGGCCCAGCGCATCCCACACCGCATCGTCGAGCGTCAGATCGAGATCGGGCAGCACCACCGCGCCGCCGGGCAATTGCGAAACCACACGCAACAGTTGCGCCACCGCCGGTGCCGCCGATGTGACGCCCGCTGCGACCACCGGGTGCACAGGCGGCACCATGGTCCAGCGAGCGGCCACCCCGCGCAACAACAGGTTGCGCCGTTCGGGTGCGTCGCAGGCGTCGCGCGCCGCCAGTTCGGCACGCCAGCGCAACAGCACCCGCGCAAACAGCCGGGTGCTGGCAATCCAGTGCTGCGCCAGATCGCCGACCAGACCGATCACCGCAGGGTCCAGCAGCCGGTCAGGCGTGATATCCTCGATCAGCAGACGATCGATCGTTTCGCCCACCCCGCGCGCCAGCCGCAGCAATGCCGCCTCGCCCGGCACGCTGGTGCCGCTTTCCAGCGCGAGTTCCTCGCGCAGCAGCCGGGCCAGCACGAGCAGCCGTACCACCGGATCGATCGCGGCAGGAACCTCCTGCGCCAGAGGATCGAACAGCGTGCCCAGCGTCTCGTCCAGATCAAGATCGCCCACCACCACCATGCGCGGCAGCATCAGCGCCCCGCCGCTGGCGCGCACGAACGCTTCGGTTACGGTGCGCACCGCGCGCTGGCTGGGCAGCAACAGCGTCAGGCGGGCCAGCCCGAAATCATCCTCGCGATATCGCGGGATCAATCCCGCCACCAGCGCATCGGCAAAGCCGCGGTGGGCGGCGATACCATAGATCTGGGGGTGCGCGGGGGCCACGCGGTCAGGAACCGGTCAGCGCGGCTTCGGTCGGGGCGATCATCGCGGGGCTGCCCACTTCGAACCACAGCCCGGTGTGCGACAGGCCGAACAGGCGCCCTTCGTCGATCGCCCGGTCCCACAGCACGCCGGTCGAAAACGCGCCCTCGGGCGCGTCGCGCAGCAGGCGCTGCGACACGATCTGGATGCCGGTATAGATAAACGGTGCCACCCGGCCGGGCTTGCGCCGCGACAGCTGACCCATCGGATCGAGATGAAAATCGCCCAGTCCGGCAAAATTGTTCGCCTGCGCATGACTGACCACCAGCAGCAACGCGTCCATGCGGTCCTCGTCCCAGGCTTCGCTCAGCGCGGCAAAGGCATTGCGCGGGCCATCCAGCCAGATCGCATCGGTGTTGAGGCAAAAGAACGTTTCGGCAGCGATCAGCGGCGCGGCGCGCACCAGCGCGCCGCCGGTTTCGAGCAGCATGTCGGTTTCGTCCGAAATCGAAATCTGCGGCGACTTGCGCCCGGACAGATGCGCCACCAGCTGGTCGGGCAGATAATGCACATTGACCACCGCGCGCGCCACACCCGCCTCGACCAGTTTGTCGAGGCCATAGTCGATCAGCGGCTTGCCCGCGACACGCACCAGCGGCTTGGGCCGGGTTGCGGTCAGTGGGCGCATGCGCTTGCCGATCCCGGCCGCCAGCAGCATCGCCACATCGCTGACCAGACGCCCGCCGTTCAACGGCTGATTGCGGAATTCTGCACTCATGCCGCAAAAGTCCCACCCAGGACCCCGGCCGGATCGCGCAAATCGTCGGGAATGTTGGCGGCAAACCATGCCGCCACCGGTGCCAGCGCAGGATGCGCCAGATCGCGCTCTAGCTGCGCCCATACCCGCGGGATCAGATCGAGGTAGCGCGGTTTGCCATCGCGTTTCCACAGCCGCACGAAAATGCCCACGATCTTGGCGTTGCGTTGCGCGCCCAGCCGCGCATAGTCGGCCAGGAAGGTATCGACATCGAACGCTCCGCCCGCAGCGGCCGACGCACCCCGGCAATAATGATCGAACATCGCCGCTTCGATTTCGGGCGACACATCGCGCCGCGCATCCTGCAGCAACGACACCAGGTCATAGGCCGGATGGCCCACCAGCGCGTCCTGGAAATCAAGCAGCCCTTGCGCCTCCAGCCCTTCGAGCAGCATGATGTTTTCGGCATGGTAATCGCGCAGCACCGTCACGCCGGGACGCTGGCGCGGCAACAACGGGGCCAGCGCCTCTTCCCAGGCGGCGGTCCAGCCCTGCACATCGACATACAGACCGCGCGCCGGGCAATACCATTCGGTGAACAGCCGCACTTCGCGCAGATATTCGGACAACGAATAATCGGTGAACGGCCCCGGTGGCAGGCGGTGCAGCGCCAGCAGCGTATCGATCGCGGCGCGATAGACCGCGGCTTCGTCATCGGGCCAGGCCTCGACATATTCGCGCACGCGCACATCGCCGAAATCTTCCAGCAGGACAAACCCGGCTTCGGCCTGGTCGGCATGGATCACCGGCGCGCGCAAGCCATTGGCATCAAGCCAGCGCGCCGCGCGCAAAAACGGTTCGGGATTTTCGCGCGGCGGCGGCGCATGCATCAGCATTGCCGGCCTGCCGTCTGCCTGGCGCACGCGGAAATAACGGCGAAACGAGGCGTCGCCCGGCAAAGGTTCGATTGCGGCATCGGCCCACCCGGCCTTGTGCAGAAAGCCGGTGGCGCCTTCGGGAATGATCACGTCCATGACAAGCGCTCTATCCAATCCGGCCCCGGCTCGACAATGGCCCGCCGGGTGTTATCCCGCGTTTCCATGCGGATCGTCAGGCAAGCCGGCTCGTGGCCAAATCCGCCGGCGTGGTCGGGCCATTCCGCCAGCAAGGCGGCGCCCTGGCGATAATCGTCAAGCCCGATCTCGCCGGCTTCGGCCGGGGCGTTCAGACGATAGAAATCGGCGTGGACCACGGGCAGCCGCACCGCCGGAGGATCATAGACCTCGATGATCGAAAAGGTCGGCGACGGTACCTCGCCATGATGCCCCAGCGCCGCCAGCACCGCGCGCGCCAGCGTCGTCTTGCCCGCACCCAGTCCGCCATAAAGCGCCACCACGTCGCCGGGCCGCAAGGCATCGGCAATCCGCAACGCCAGCCCGCCGGTTGCCGCCAGATCGGGCAGATCGATCGTGATCATGGCAGCAGGACCACCGCGGTGGTGCCCTGCCCCGGTTCTGACGACAATTCGACTGTGCCACCATGCGCGGCGATCAATTGCCGCACCAGCGGCAGCCCCAGGCCGCCGCGGCGTTCAACCCCGTTGCCATCGGGCGCCACGGTCAGGCCTTCAAGCGCGCGCGCCAGTTGTGCCGGTTCCATCCCGCGTCCGTTGTCCGACACCACCACCTGCACCTTGCGATCGATGCGGCGCGCGCAATCGACCAGAATGCGCCCGCCCGGCGGGGTTGCGGCAATGGCATTGTCGACCAGATGACCGAACGCGCGCGCCAGCCGCCGCGCATCGCCGTTTACCGTGCCAATCGCATCGCTGCCTCGCAGATCGAGCGACAAACGTCCCTCGGTCAGGCGCTCGGCGCGTTCCTGCACCACGTCGGTCAGCATGGCAAAGATCGCGATCGCATCGCGCGCCACCGGCAATGTGCCCGCCTCGCCCTGCGACAGGTCGAGCACGGTTTCAATCTGTTCGCTAAGCCGCGTAACCGAGGTCAGGATCGCGGCAACATATTCGCGCGCCTGATCGGGCAGATCGCCCGCCAATCCACCCTCCAGCATTTCGGCAAAACCGCGGATCGAGGTCAGCGGGGTGCGGAATTCATAACTCATGTTGGCAATAAACCGCGTCTTGACGGCATCCGCCTCGACCAGCGCGGCGTTGCGTTCGCGCAACATCGTTTCGGCCTTTTGCGAATCGGTGATGTCGAGCACGGTCAGCAGGCCGTTGCCATCGGGCAAAGGCACCCCGGCAAAGGCCAGATGGCGGCCGTCGGCCAGCGCCAGCCGCCCGGTATGTTGACGCCGTTCAAGCGTTGCGGCTTCGATCACCTGGGAAATCGTGGCCACTTGCGAAGGGCGCCGCAGCTTTGCGGCGATCTGGGTCAGGATCAGATCGGCGCGCGGATGCGTTGCCAGCATGTCCTCGTCCAGCCCCCAGTCGGCGGCGAACCGCCGGTTCCACAGCTGCAACTTGCTGTCGGGGCCGAACACCGCCAGCGATTCGAACAGGTTGTCAAACGTTGCGGTGCGCGTGCGCAGCAGCGTATCGCGCGTGGCCGACAGTTGCAGCTGTTCGGTGCGGTCTTCGAAAATCATCAGCAACCCGCCATCGGGCATCGGCTGCGCGACCACGCGCAAGTGCGTGCCGTCGGACAGATGCCAGGGTTCCTCGCGCGCTTCGCGGCTCAGAAACCAGCCCTGGCGTTCGCGCCGCCATTCGGGAAAATCGCGCACTTCGGGCAGTCGTCCACCATCGCGCATGCGATCAAGCACCCGGTCAAAGGCCGGCGCATCGGCAACCCAGGCGGCCGGCAGGGCAAACAGTCGCAGGAACGGATGGTTGACGAACACAAGATTGCCGCGATCGTCGAATTGCGCGATTGCGGCCGACATCGTGTCGAGCATCTGGCGCTGGGCCGCTCGAAACCGGCGGAATTGCCGGGTCAGCTCTTCCATTTCCTCGATGTCGACGGCGTAGCCGGCCACGCCATCATCGCCCAGCGGCAGATCGATCACGCGCAGGGCCCGGCGTTGGCCGCCGATCGTGGCCGAAACGACGCGTTCGATCGGAAAACCGCGCGATTGCGCGCTGCGCGCCACATCGCGCGGGGCAACCCCGTCGGCGCTTTCAACCAGTTCCGCGCCCGCCGCCACGACATCGGCGCCGCTGCGCCCCCCCACCGCGCGCACATAGGCCGAATTGACCAGCCGCAGGGCAAGATCGGGGCCGCGAAACCACATCGGCAGCGGCGCCGCCTCGATCAGCCCCGACAGTCCGGCAAAATCGGCGCGCGCGCCTGCGGTTTCGGCGCGCAAGGCGCGCAATTCCGCTTCGCTCTCGGAAAAATCGAAAAACCACACCAGCGCCGCGCCCGCCGGCGAAATCTGCGGATCGGCCAGATGGCCCCTTACCCCCAGGGTGCGGTCGGTGCCGTGCGGCGTAAGCGACAGCGTAAAGGGTGCTGCGGTCTTTTGCGTGCGGCGCACCGCATCGTTGAGCAGCGACAACTGGTATTCGTCAAACCCGCCGGTCGAACCGGTGTGACCGGCATCAAGTTCGGACAGATAGCCGGGCATCGCGGCAAATCCGAACCATCCGGCCAGCCGCGCCGGCCCTTCGATGCGTCCATCGGCGCGCACCACCATCGGCAGCGCGGGTGAATCCTCGACCATCCGGCCCAGCCGCCGCGCCTGGCGCATCGCGGTTTCGGCCCGACGCTGCTGTGCCCGTGCCGACAGCACAGCCCACGCCGCCGCAATTGTCCATGCGGCAAGCAGCAGTCCGATAACGGCCAGGGTGGCTTGGTTCAGCACCATGCCGACTTGGCTAGGGGTGAAGTCTGCGAATTACAATGCCGACAACCCGCGTACCCGCCGGAATTCGGCGGATACGCAAGCGCGCTGTCGATCAATAGCGGTAATGGTCGGGCTTGAACGGGCCTTCGGACTTGACCCCGATATAGCTCGCCTGGCGCGGGGTCAGCGTGGTCAGCTTGACGCCCAGTTTTTCCAGATGCAGCGCCGCCACCTTTTCATCGAGATGCTTGGGCAGGACATAGACATCGTTCTGGTACTGGTCGTTGCGGGTGTAGAGTTCGATCTGCGCCAGCGTCTGGTTGGTAAAGCTGGCCGACATCACAAAGCTGGGGTGTCCGGTGGCGCAGCCCAGGTTCACCAGGCGGCCCTTGGCCAGAATGATGATCTGCTTGCCATCGGGAAATTCGACCAGATCGGTACCGGGCTTGACCTCTTTCCAGTTGTAGTTCGACAGCGCGGAAATCTGGATTTCGCTATCGAAATGCCCGATGTTGCACACGATGGCCATCGGCTTCATCGCCTTCATGTGGTCGGCGGTGATCACGTCTTCGTTGCCGGTGGCGGTGACGAAAATGTCGGCACGGCCAACCGCGTCTTCCATCGTGACGACTTCATAGCCTTCCATCGCGGCCTGCAGCGCACAGATCGGATCGATTTCGGTAACGATCACGCGCGCGCCGCCATTGCGCAGCGATGCGGCAGACCCCTTGCCGACATCGCCGAAGCCGGCGACGCAGGCAATCTTGCCTGCCAGCATCACGTCGGTGGCGCGGCGGATCGCATCGACCAGCGATTCCTTGCAGCCATATAGATTGTCGAATTTCGACTTGGTCACCGAATCGTTCACATTGATCGCCGGAAACGGCAGCTTGCCGTCTTTGGCGATGTGATACAGCCGGTGGACCCCGGTGGTGGTTTCCTCTGACACGCCCTTGATGTGCGCCACGCTCATTGTCAGATAGCCGGGCTTGGCCTTGACGAAGGCTTTCAATGCGCGCTGAAATTCGATTTCTTCGGCATTGGTGGGTTCGGGAAGCGTATCGCCGGCTTCGATCCGGGCGCCCCACAGCGCAAACATCGTGGCATCGCCGCCATCATCGAGGATAAGATTGGCGGTCTGGCCGTTGCCATCATCCCAATCAAAGATCCGGCCGACATAATCCCAGTATTCGGCCAGGCTTTCACCCTTGATCGCAAACACCGGAATGCCCGCAGCGGCTATCGCGGCAGCGGCGTGGTCCTGCGTCGAATAGATGTTGCAGGTCGCCCAGCGCACATCGGCGCCCAGCGCAACCAGCGTCTCGATCAGCACCGCGGTCTGGATCGTCATGTGCAGCGATCCGGTGATGCGCGCACCCTTGAGCGGCTGCGACGCGCCGAATTCGGCGCGCAAAGCCATCAGGCCCGGCATTTCGGTTTCGGCAATGGCGATTTCCGCGCGGCCAAATTCGGCAAGACCGATATCGGCAATCACATAGTCCGGCTGGCTCACAGGCGGCACTCCTTGGGCATGAAGGTTGGCAAATGACGGGTCCATCCGTCTCTTGCCGGCGCCTTAGACCGATCGGCGGATAATATAAAGATGTCTTTATATGCGTCGCGGGGCAAGACCGATGTGCGTAACAACGCCTGGCTGTGGTTGCGCTGTCACACAGGCCACCTATATCGGACACCCGACCCGTGACCCGCCGATACCGGCGGTTCACCCGAAGGCTTTTGCAAGACGAAAAGGACACTGCACGATGACAATCGCGGTTGGAGACACACTGCCCGATATCAAGCTGGTCAAGGCCACGGCCGACGGCATGGAACCGGTGCAGACCACCGGCTATTTCGCCGGCAAGAAGATCGTGCTGTTTTCGGTACCCGGGGCGTTTACCCCGACCTGTTCGGCCAAGCACCTGCCCGGCTTTGTCGAAAAGGCGGCCGAGCTGAAAGCAGCGGGCGTCGATGAAATCGCCTGCACCGCGGTCAACGATCCCTTCGTGATGAAGGCCTGGGGCGCCGCTGCAGGTTCGCCCGAAGTGACGATGCTGGCCGATGGCAACGGCGATCTGGCCAAGGCGCTCGATCTTGTCATGGATGGCACCGGTTTCGGCCTGGGCCTGCGCGGCCAGCGGTTTGCTGCGGTGATCAACGACGGCGTGGTCGAACAGCTGCACGTCGAAGCCCCAGGCGATTTCAAGGTCAGCTCGGCCGAATACGTCCTCGAACATCTTTGATGTGTGCGTTCACTGATGTGAACGCCCAAGTCCGCTCGTTCCGCCTGATCACCAATACCCTTGCGGGTCGGTGACCGGGCGGGGCGGCAGAGACCTGTGGTGACCGCGTCTGGTCAGTACCCCATCAGACTCAGCACTTCCTTGCGGCTGCGGTTGTCTTCCAGGAATACCCCGAGCAGCCGGCTGGTGATCATGCCAACACCCGGCGTGCGCACCCCGCGCCCGGTCATGCAGCCATGCTGCGCCTCGATCACCACGGCAACACCGTGCGGCTTCAGCGCATCCCAGATGCATTGCGCCACTTCGCTGGTCAGGCGTTCCTGAATCTGAAGCCGCCGCGAATAGGCATTGAGAACACGCGCCAGCTTGGAAATGCCGACCACCTTGTCGCGCGGCAGATAGGCAATCGAAGCCTTGCCCACGATCGGCGCCATGTGGTGTTCGCAATGCGACTGGAACGGGATGTCCTTCAGCAGGACCAGCTCGTGATAGCCGCCCACTTCCTCGAACTGCCGCGCCAGATGCACGGCAGGATCTTCGCCATAGCCCTGGCAATATTCCTTCCACGCCCGCGCCACGCGCTTGGGCGTATCGATCAGGCCTTCGCGCGTCGGGTCATCACCGGCCCAGCGGATCAGCGTGCGGATCGCATCCTGCACATGATCGGGCACGGGCAATTTGCCCAGACGTTCATCGTCGTCGTCGTCGATATCGTGATCGGCGGAAATGCTCATGGGGGCTACATTGTCCTTGCCCGCAAGGTGCTGCGGCATTTCGGCACACCTAGGGCCACAGCCGGCGGATCGCAATGGCCCGTCATCGCGCAGCGCGCCGAGCCAGGCGCTGCTGCGATCGCGCAATGCGCTATTTGGCGGGCAGGATCAGATCGTCGGGATGCGCAACATTGAGATCACGGTGCAGCAATTCACCCACCAGATCAGGATCGGCGTGGCGCGGATCAAGCCGTTCAACACGGTTGTGCAGCCGATCGCGCATCGCGGTCAGCCGCGCGATCTCGCGCTGGTTGCGTTCAAGCGTATGCGCATTTTCCGACCAGGCCAGCAACCCGCTGGGCCCGGCCAGCGCCAGCGCGCCCAGCACCAGCAACACGACCAGCGCCAGTGTCTGCGTCAGACTTTCGCGCGGAAGTCTCATGGCCTGCGGTTTGCGTTTCATCTTTCACACCGAATCACATCCACCACACGGTTTCAACCACGAAACCGCGCCTGCCCGGCACGTCGCGGCGCGCATGCGGCCAAACGTTCTGCAACGGCGATGAATGGTTGGCGTCGAGATGGATAGCACGGCGTTTACCATACGGCGGTACAGCGCACTGCCTCCCCAGGCCGTCACCATCGGACGTTTTCGCACGTAGTAACACTGATAACTTGGGCTTTTTCGAATCCGTTCGCCGGTCGTCCGGATTAATTCGTTTCGCCGCGGCCATCCCCTTTTCATGACGTTCATGATTGGCCTAGAAGCGACCCTGCGGGACAGGTGATCCCGCGACAACCGGAGGCGATCTGACGTGGCCGACAACACCGGCGGATGGTTTGGACGTATACGCTGCTATTTCGGCAAGCACGAACGTCTGCGCGAAAGCGTGCATCGCAAAGGGCTGTATTACGTCGGCCGCTGCGCCAATTGCGGTGTGCCGCTGCGCAAACGCTATGGCGCGGAATGGACCACCTACACGCCTGACAAGACCGACCGTTGAAGCGTCCTAAGACTGCTTGACGGCCGCGCGGCGCCAGCGCCAGATCAACGCCGGCAGGATCATCAGCACCAGCACCAGCGACGTCAGCAGCCCGCCCAGGATCACCAGCGCCATCGGCCCTTCGATCTCGCGCCCTGCCTGACCGCTTTCCGCCGCAATCGGCAACAGTGCAAACCCCGTTACCAGGGCGGTCAGCACGATCGGCGTAACCCGTTCGCGCGTGGCCCGCAGGATCGTTGCCATCGACCAGGCCGCGCCTTCCTCCTCCACCAGATGATCGACATGGCTGACCAGCAGGATCGCATTGCGCGCCGATATGCCGAACAGCGAAATGAACCCGACCAGCGCCCCCAGCGAAATCACGCCGCCTGTGCCCCAGACCGCCAGCATGCCGCCCAACAGCGCCAGCGGCAAACCGGCCAGGATCAGCAGCGCCGGGCGCAAGCCGCCAAATGCCACCACCAGCAGCGCGATCATCGCCACCCCGGCAATCCCGACATGCCAGGCGATATCGCGCCGGGCAGCCGCCGCACCTTCGGCAGCGCCCGCCCACGACAGGAATGTGCCCGCAGGCATCGTTACATCATGGCCGATGCGTGCCTTGGCCTTGGCCACGACACTGGCCACATCGACGCCGGGCGCGACATTGGCGGTGACCACCTGGCGGCGTTGGCCACCCTGGTGTTCGATGATCGCACGGGTATCGCCCAGCCCGATCGACGCAATATCGCGCAGACGCACCGCCGTGCCGCCCGCCCCGCGCACCAGCGTTTCGCCCAGCATTTCGGGATCCTGGCGCGATTGCGGGGGCAACGTGACTGCCACCGGCACACTGCGCGTGGGCAGCACCACCTGGCCTGCGTCCAGCCCGGCAAAGGCGGCGCGGATGGCATCGCCCGCATCGGTACGGTTAACCCCGTGCAGCACCATCCGAGCGGGGTCGAGCGTTACCCCCAGCATCGGATTGCCCGGTTCGGATTTCAACTGCACATCGGCGGTGCCGGGCGTGGCGCGCAAGGCTCCGGCCACTTGCGCGGCCACTTTGTCCAGCGCGTCAAGATCATTGCCCTGCACGCTGACGACAATGGCGGCGGTTTCGCCCGACAGGCTTTCGCCGATGCGATCGCCCAGAAACGTGGTCACTTCGCCGTGAATGCCGGGCGTCGCTGCCAGCGCCGCGCGAATCCCCGCCAGCGCGCTGTCTTCGCCACCCGCGCCGACATCTTTCAGCCGGATATGGAATTCGCCTTTGCCTGGGGGCCAGGTGTCCTCTCCCGCCTCGGCCCGGCCGATCTGTTCCTCGACCGTCAGCACTTCGGGCAGAGCCAGCAACCGGTGCGACAGCCGCGTTCCGGCATCGCGCATCCAGTCGAACGAGGCACCGGGCGGTCCCGAAATCCCGACCACATAATGCCGTTCGCGAAACGCCGGCATCAGTTCGCTGCCGAACAGCGGTGCCATCGCGACAACCACCAGCGCCAGCACACCGACCACGCCCAGCGCCAGACCCGGTCGCGCGCAGATCCGCGCCAGCAAACGGCCATGCCGGTCCTTGACCGCGTGCAGAAACGCCGGTTCATCGGCCGGCGCGCGGGCGTCGAGCAACAGCAGCGCCAGCGACGGCGTGACAGTCAGAGCGACCAGCAGCGAGGCCAGTGTCGCCAGCACAAACGCCACCCCCAGCGGCGCAAAGAACGCGCCCTGCAGCCCGCTCAGCGCGATCACCGGCAGCATTGTCAGCACCAGGACAAAGGTTGCATAGACCACCGGCGCGCGCACTTCGACCGAGGCCGCAGCGATGATCTCGCGCCGCAGCGCCCGGTCGGCCACCCCGCGCAGGCGCCGCACGATGTTTTCGATATCGACGATGGCATCGTCGATCACCACGCCCAGCGCAACCGCCAGGCCACCCAGTGTCATTGTGTTGATCGTTTGCCCCGCCTGATCGAGCACGATCAGCGTCGCGAGCAACGACAGCGGGATCGACACAAAGGCGATCAGCGTCACGCGCACGTCGCGCAGGAAAAACAGCAGGACCAACGCAATCATCGCCGCGCCGATGAGGAGATCCAGCGTCAGCCCGTGCAGCGCGGCATCGATGAAATTGGCCGGGCGGTGCAGCGCCGGATAGACCTGCACGCCCTGCGCGGCCAGCGCCGGGGCCAGTTCGCCAAGCGCCGCCTCGACCGCGCGCGTCGCATCAAGCGTGTTGGCGCCATACTGGCTGGACAGCGTCATCAGCACGCCGGGCCGCCCCATGATCAACGCGTCGCCCACGCGCGGGGCGCCGGCATCTGTCACTTTGGCCACATCGCCGATACGCACCGCGCCATCGGCGCCATTGCTGACCACGCCCGCGGCAATCGCGTCGGCATCGGCGGCACTGGCGCCGGGATCGATGACGATGCGCTGGTTGGGGGTATCGGCAAAGCCGCCGCCGGTTACCGCTACAGTGCGCGCGACCGCATCGCGCAATTCGGCCAGGCCCAGTCCCCGCGCATAAAGCTTGGCCGGGTCGGCCTGCACCTCGATCCGCCGGTCATCGCCACCAAACACATTGGCCCGCGCCACTCCGCGCGCCGCCAGCAGCCGCGGTTTGACCGTCCACTGCACCAGGTCGCGCAGTTGCAACGGCGTCAGCCGGTCCGACGTGAACCCGATCTTGAGCAGATCCATCGTCGAAGACACCAGCGCCGAAATGCGTGGCGGATCGATCCCGGCGGGCAGCGTCGGCGCAGCATCGGCCAACGCCTCGGCCACCTGTTGACGCGCGCGATAGGGATCGACGCCGGCCTTGAACGTCACGTCGATCACGGCCAGACCCTGGATCGATTGCGACCGCACCGTCTCGACCCCATTGGCTCCGTTGATGACCGCCTCGAGCGGGCGGGTGACCAGCATTTCCACCTGACGCGGCGACAGCCCGGGCGCTTCGGCCTGGACCGAGGCCTGTGGCGGCACGAATTCCGGAAACACGTCATAGGCGGCGCTGCGCAGCGTCATCACGCCGAACGCCAGCACCATCAGCGCGGCCACCAGCACCAGCCAGGGATAACGCAGCGCCCCGCGAACAATGACATTGAGCATGCGCCTAGTCGCCCCCGCCGCCGCCGCCGGCCGATCGTTCCAGCCCCAGCAGCGTGCCGGCGCCGGCCACGACCAGCCTGTCGCCCGGCTTCAACGCGCCACCCCGGGCCACGAACCAGCCATCGACGACCGGCGTTGCCCCGTCGATCGGCACGCGCTCGAAATTTTCCGGCCCCGTGGCGCGCCACACCTGCAAAGCGCCATCGGCGCGTACAATTGCTGAACGCGGCACGATCATGCCATCGCGTGCGCCACCACCGGCGCGATGCGCGCTCAGCACCCGGCCAACGCCTGCCAGTGCCGCCTCGGGCCCTTCGAGCAAGGCCAGGACGCCCGCGCTTTGCAACTGCGTGTCGCCCGCCACGGCAGGGCCCAGCACGCGCACAGTTGCTTCGGCTTTGCCCAGATCGATCGTGACGCTGGAACCGGCCGGCACGGCGCCATCGGGAAAATCGATACGCAGCACGGCCATGCGGCCCGCGGTCGCCTCTGCCGCCAGGCGTGCGACGGCGGCGCACCCCAGCTTGCCCAAGGCAGGCCCGAACTCCAACCCGACCCGCTGGCACGCCTGGGTCAGCTTGGCGCGGTCCTGCCCTTCCTGCGCGCGCGCCGCATCCAGATCGCGGCGCGACGCACCGGCATCGGCGGCCACCAAAGCCGTCAATCGCGCCAGTTCGCGCGATGAACCATCGTGTGCCGCAGTGGCCGCGGTGATGTCGGAGGCAATCGTGCCAAGCGGCGCCGGATCGAGCCCGCGGGCAAAGCCGTCCTGCATCACGGCGGCGTGGCGCGCGACAAGCGGCGCGATCTGCACGCCGGCCTGCTGCTGCACCTTGTCGTCCACATGCAGGCCGGGGCCCGCGTCGGCGGCCTCGGCCTTGGCAGGGGGATGATCGTCGGGGCCCGCCAAGGGTGCGACCAGACGCATGCCCAGTGCCCCAAGCACAAGCCCGGCCATTCCAAGTGCAGCCCCCTGCCAACGCTTCACGGTTGTATCACTCCACCAAGGGCGGGATCGGTGCGCACCGAAATCCCGGTTTCGGGTCCATCGAGCGGACGGCGCAACGCCGCTTCGAGTGTGACTTGCGCCGAACGCAGCCGCACCAGCGCGTCGACCGCCGCCAGCCGTGCCGCAATTTCGGTCACCTTCAAAGCGGCCCAGTCGGCACGATCGATTGTGCCCAGGTGCAATTGCGTGTCGGCCCGGTCGGCAGCGCGGCGGGCCTGGGGCAATTCCTCGGTCTGCAGGCGCAGCAACGCAGTCTGCGCGGCGCGGCGTTCGCTGGCGGCGGCATCAATCGCACCCTGGGCATCGGCCAGCGCGGTCTCGATCGCCTGCCCGGCGGCCGCGCGGCGCGCCTCTGCCGCCGCGATCGCGCTGCGGTTCAAATCGAACGAAGGCGATTGCAGATTGAGACCGAACGGAATGTGGAACAGCCCGCCTTCCCAGGTATAGCCGGGGGCCAGGCTGATCGAGGGCATTTGTTTGGCCAGTTCGACACGCAATGCCTCCTCGGCCTGATCATAGGCGACGAGTTTGCCCAGCACATCTGCGCGATGGACCAGCGCCGCGCGCACATCTGCGGGCGTGATTGCGGATGCGTACGGCGCATCGCCGAATTCGGGCCAGACCAGCGGCACGGAGTCAAGCGCTGCGGCCGGCACGCCCAGCACGGTAGCAATGGCCGCACGGCCGGCGGCCACGCGCCCGGCCGCATCATCACGCGCGCGCGCCGCTGCGGCCCGCGACGCGCGCACCTGGGTCAACGTCAAGGCGGCCATTTCGCCCGCATCGACCCGCCGCTGCATCGCGGCCAGTTGCCGGTCGAGCATGGCCACCAGTTCATCGCCCAGCGCAACCTGCCGCGCGCCCGCCATGACATCGACCAGCCCGCGCATGGCTGCGGTGCGTTCGGTCCAGATCGTGTCGATCAGATCATAACCGGCGCCCACCACGGCCAGTTCCGCCCCGCGAATCCGGCCCTTTTTGCGCCCGCCGAAATCGAGTTGGACATCGGCTGTGGCGCCGATCTGCCAGGGCGAAGGCATCGACGGATCATTGGTGTAATCGGTTGACAATGCCAGCATCGGGCTGGCCGCCTTGTGCGCCACACGGGCATCGCGGCGCGCCACTTCCACCGCATCGCGCGCAGCGATTACGCGCGGATCGTCTGCCACGATTGCGGCGAACAACCCCAACCGGTCAAGCCCGGACACCGGTTGCGGCACGCCCGGTGCCAGTGCTGCGGCACGCGCCTGGATCTGCGACAGATTGACCGTGCCACCAACACGCGCCGACGCCCGCGCCGACAAGTCGACCGGAGCAGGTGGCACGTGCACGCATCCGGCCAGAACGGCCGTTATGCCAAGCGCGGCAAGCGAACGGAACGGGATGACTGACAATCTGGGCACCGCGCGGGGGGTATTGCGCCTTGATGTCGGCAGCAAGACATTGATTATCGGTTCAGGATTATAAATTTGCAACCGGCTGCCCGATCCATGAATTAGACCCATCATGCTCTTGCCCGGGTGGGCTCGCATGCCAAGCGAAACAAGGATTTATGCCCATGGCGCTGAATGACCCCCAGTTTGAAGCGGCCACAGCCGCACTGACCTTGCGCTATGGCCAAGATCATTCCGCCGCGCCTGCGTGGAATCCGACGATCGCGGGATTGCTGGCGCACCGTTCGGTGCGGGCCTATCTGCCCGATCCGCTGCCGCCGGGCACAATCGAAACCATGGTTGCGGCGGCGCAATCGGCGGCGACGTCGTCAAACCTGCAACTGTGGAGCGTGGTGGCGGTACACGATGCCGCTGCGCGCGCGCGGTTGGCAGAGCTTGCAGGCGGGCAACGCCATATTGTCGACGCCCCGGTGATCCTGCTGTTTGTGGCCGATCTGGCACGTGCGGGCATGATTGCGCACGACGCCGGGGCTTCGGGCGAAGGCTACGAATTCCTCGAAAGCTATACGGTTGCTGCGATCGATGCCGCGCTGGCTGCGCAAAACGCGGTTGTGGCCGCCGAATCGCTGGGCCTGGGCACGGTCTATATCGGTGCGATGCGCAACCACCCGGAAGAGGTTGCCGCGCTGGCCGGGCTGCCCCCGCACGCGGTGGTGGTGTTCGGCCTGGTCGTCGGCCACCCCGATCCGGCACACCCTGCATCGGTAAAGCCGCGTCTGCCGCAAGAGGTCGTGCTGCACCATGAACGCTATGACCTGGATGCGCAGCGCGAACCGATCGCGCGCTATGATGAAACCGCGCGCGCATTCCAGACCGCGCAAGGTCAGCAACCGGTAGGCTGGCGCGCGCTGATCATCAGCCGCGGACGCAATGCGGCGGCGCTCAACGGGCGTGACCGGCTGAAGGCGGCACTGCGCGCGCTGGGCATCGCGCTGCGCTAGGCGCCGAGGACACCGCCTAGGCGGCAGCCAACACTCCGCGCACGATGGCCCTGGCCAGCGTGTCGGCGCCTGCCGAGCCGAGCCGGGCCAGCCACCACGGGCGCGTCTGCATTGCGTTCACCGGCAGGTCGATGGCCCCGCTTGCCATGGCAAACGCCACATCGCCGTCAAACGGTGTGTGCACCGGGCGGATCACCCGTGCCATGCCGTCGTGCGCCATGATCGCCAGCCGCCGCACCTCGGCCTTGTCGAGCCGCGCGTTGCAGGCGATCACCGCCAGCGTGGTGTTGGCGCCGGGCTGCAAGCGGCCCATCGCGGCCAGACGGCTGGCCTGGGGAAAGGGATCATCACCCCCTGCCCCCCAGCCGCCGTCACGGCTGACCGCGCCGACCGGATTGACCGCCACCAGCGCGCCAACCACCAGGCCGTGTTCAAGCATGACCGACGCGCTGCCTATGCCGCCCGGCGCCAGCCCCGCGGTTGCCCCGCGCCCGGCTCCGACCCGGCCGAGTGCAAATGGTGCCATGTCTTCACTGGCGAGCGCAGCCCGCGTCGCGGCGCGGCCCAGCTCGTGATACGGTGGCTGCGATCCCCATTGCTTGTCTTCGGGGCCGTTGAGATCGAACAGGATCGCCCCCGGCACGATCGGCACCCGCGGCACGCCTGCGCCCATGTCCAGTCCGATACCCGCCGCCGCCAGTTCGATCGTGGCACCATCGGCCGCAGCCAGCCCATAGACCGATCCACCCGCCAGCGTGATCGCGTGGATGCCGGGCACAAGGTTTTCGGGCGCCATGACCTCGATTTCGCGCAAACCCGGCCCGCCTCCGCGCACATCGGCAGCAGCCGGCCACAACCCTTCGCACACCAGCACCGTCGCGCCCGTACCATGGCGATCGCTGGTCGCATGCCCGATGCGCAGGCCCGGTACATCGGTGATCAGGTCCAGCGCGGTCATGCCCGGTTCAACGCCAGCGCCAGCTGGTCGGCGGCGGCATCGCCGTGGGCACACCGCGTGGCTGCAACGATTTGCGCCGCGTCGGGCCGCACCCCGGTGTAAAGCACGAACTGTTCGACCGATTGGCGGACGATCACCTCGGTGCCCGATATCACGGCCTTGCCCAGTGCCTGTGCGGCAAGGATGAACGGCGTGCGCGGCGGTTGCGCCACGACATCAAACGCAACCTCGGCCGCCGCGATCATCGAGCGCGGAAACGCCATCGCGTTTGCCTGCGGGCCTTCCATGCCCAGGGGCGTGACATTGATCAGCAGCGCCGCACCGCCATCGGACAGTTCGGTCGCAAAGCGATAGCCGTGGCGCTGTGCCAGTGCAGCCCCGCTGTGCGCATTGCGCGCCACGATCGTGCCATTGCGAAAGCCTGCATCGAACAGCGCGGCCGCCACCGCCTTGGCCATGCCGCCGCTGCCCCGCAGCACAAACGGCATGACAGGGTCTGCCGGTCCATGTTCCAGAAGGTCGCGCACCGCGCCGTAATCGGGTTATGGCCGGTGATCACCCCGCTGTCGTTGACCAGCGTGTTGACACTGGCGATGCCCGAAGCCGATGCATCCAGCCGGTCGATCAGCGGGATCACCGCCTCCTTGAACGGCATCGAGATGGCAGATCCGCGAATGTCCAGCGCGCGCATGCCAAGCACCGCCGCCGCCAGATCGGTGGTGGCAAACGCCTTGTAGACATAATCGAGCCCCAACGCGTCATAGAGATGGTTGTGCAGCCGCGATCCGGCATTCCCCGGGCGCGCCGACAAAGACATGCACAGGCGCGTGTCGCGCCCGATCGGGGGTTTGGTCATTGCGGCACAGTACGCCGTGGCTAATGCCCGGCGCAAGGCCCGCCGGTGGCGCGTTCGAACAAGTACAAGGTGTTGTCGATGCGCAGGCCCCGCCACAGCATCGCCGCCGGAAACGTCCGGGTCAGGACATAGCCCGCGCGGCAGGCCTGCCCCGCCGGATCGGCTTTGACCGCGCCGGGCAACCACACCGTCGCCGCGAGCACTGCATCGGGATGCGTGGCGAGCGTTTCGTGCCATTCGCGCGGTGCCGGCAAGGCGTGCCAGGTTTCGTCGGTGTTCCACCGCACGAATTGCGGATGCGGCGCGCCATGGTGGTAATTGTCGAACACGTTGCGCGCCAGCCACGGCTGCGTTTCGAAGCTTTGCCCGCCAAAGGCATCGATGCGTGCGCCCGGATGGGCCGCACGCCATGCGGTCACCGCATCGGCAGCAGGGTGCCCGGCGGAATAGGCGTTGGCCACATCGTACAGCCCGCTGTGCACCGTCTGCATGCCTTGCGCCAGTTCGAGCAGCGCAATCGCGCCGATCAGCAGGCGGCGCGTGGGCAGATCGACCGGATTGTGCCACTGCGTCCACAACACGAACAGCACGATCATGAACAGCACGCCGCCATGCCAGCTGCTGGCAAGCACCGCGCCCGAAAACACGATCAGCGCCACCGGAATGGTCAGCATCACGACGCGGTCGCGCCCCGCCAGCACCAGCCGCACGACCAGCCCCAGAAACCCCACCGACAGCACCATGCCCAACACCACGTCGAGACCGTTCTGGTGCTCGGTGCTCCACGGCGTTACCCGGTCAAACAGCGCATTGGCAACGAACACCGCCGCACTGGCCACGGGATTGAGGCGCGTCACCTGGGCCATGAAGCCATTGTCCGCAGGCTGCCAGGCGGTCCACATTGCAAACAGGCCAAGCCCGCCGGCCACAGCCAGCGCCGCCCACGCGCGCCAATCGCCCAGCCGCCTGGCCAGTGCAAGCCGCACCAGCAAGTCCAGCCCAAGCAACCCCGACGCCACAAAGCTGAATGCGTTGATCTGCGCGATCACCCCGATCACCAGCGCATAAGGCAGCGGCCGATTGACCCGATCGGCAAACAGGATCGCCGCGATCGGCAACAGCATCAGATCAAGGCAATAGCCCCGCGCGACGACCGCGTATTGGTACCCGAAATACCAGGTAACCAGAAGCCCGACGCGCAGCGGCAACGGAAATGGCGCGCGCCACAGCACGATTGCCGCAGCCACGATGGCAAATCCCACCGACAGCACCCAGATCCCGCCGAACGGCAGACCGGCGCGCGTGGCCAGCCACAGTATCGCGTGCCACAGCCCCGGTGTGCCTTCATAACGGGCATAGGTACCGATCAACGTGGTAAACGCGTTGTCGCGCGCCAGCAGCCACGCCTGCATTTCATCAAACCAGGCCTCGTGGTGAAACCCGACCCAGATCACCCATGCAGCATAACCAACCAGCGCCAGCACTTGCACGGGCAGGCCCTTGGTATACGTCTTGTCCATGGCCTGACCGTTCAACCGAGCCGCGCCCGGGTGAACACCAGCAAATGGCGCATGGCCGATGTGGTGACGAAACTGAGCCCGACGGCAAACAGCTTGGCCAGCCGGGGGTTGATCGCCAGCGCCGACGCACTGCCCACGATCGCGGTGGTCAGCGCCAGCCCGACCAGTGCCGACACCAGGAACAGCACCTGTTGCCGCCGCCGTTCGGGGCCCGCCTGTGCCACGCAATCGGCAAACAGCACGCGGCTCGACACCACCCAGTTGACCGCGATACCCAGCACAAAGCCCAGTGCCGCGGCACGCGCAGGCGCCATGCCCAATTGCAGCAGGATCAGGAACGCCCCTGCATCGGCGCACAATGACACCACGCTGGAACTGAGATACCGGGCGAAGGGGCCGGTCAAAAGCGCACGCAGCAGCGTGCGCGCCGTCGTCTGTACCGGCCGTCGACTGGCCAAAATTCCGCTTGCAAACCCGTTCATGCCCGTTCCCGCCCGACCGTGATGGGGGCACCATGGACGAAACACGCTAAACACGGGTTAATGCCTAACCGCGGGTCCACAAAAATTGACAGATCTGGTTACCGGGTGCGCAACCGGCCGCCTGTCGCGATGATAACGCTTGTACCTGTGCGGGCAAAGCGGCACCAACCATGCGCAAGCCACCAGCCAAGGACCCATGATGACCGTTCGCCCGATCCGCCTTGCATGCCTGGCCATGGTCCTGGTGATTGCGCCAGTCCCGGTCATGGCGCAGGCCGGCCACGAACATGCCCCCGGCGTGCCGGATATCGATGCGCCCGAACTGGCCCAGCCCGGCCCCGATGCCGCAGGCATGACACAGCGCGTGATCGCATTGCACGACCGGATCGATCCGCTGGCGTCGCTGCTGGCTGGCCATGCGGTGCACGCCGACCGTGTGCTGCATCTGCGCATCTGGTATCCGGCAAAGCCCGCGCCCGGCGCAGTGCCGGTCACCTATGCCGCCCGCCTGACCGGCGAACCCGGCCATCCCGACGCCGCGTTCACCGTGCCCGGCATGGCCTATGCCGATGCCCCCGCGGCAGGCGATCACCACCCGGTGATCGTGCTGAGCCACGGCTACAACAACGATCCTGTAATGCTGAGCTGGCTCGGCGAAAATCTGGCCACCAAGGGCTATGTCGTGGTTGCGCCCGAACACCGCGACCCGCCGATCTGGGACCGCGCCAAATCGCCGGCCGGCCTGCTGGCGCGGCCGATTGATATCACCGGCACGATCACCGCGCTGCGCGGCGGGCTGCTTGGGCCGCTGGTCGATACCGGGCGCATCGGTCTGGTCGGCTATTCCTACGGCGGTTATGGCGTGTTGCAGGTGGGCGGCGGCAGGCTTGATCCGGAAAGCAAGGTCGTGGCCGCCCTGCCCGCCGATCTGGTGTCGGCCTATGCCGGGAACGGCGCGCGTGCCGCTGACCTGAACACTGCAGGTATCCGTGCGATCGTGGCGATTTCGCCAGCCGGCGGCGCGCCATGGTCGGTGTGGGGGCCGCAGGGCGCAGGCCTTGCCGGGATCAGCGCACCCTTGCTGGTCGTGGTGGGCAGCGCCGATCGCACCGTGGGCTATGAACACGGACCCGCCGCGATCTTTGCCCAGGCCACCCATACCGATCGGCACATGCTGGTGTTTCAGGGCGCCGGCCACGATATCGGTACCAATCCGCCGCCCGCCGAAATGCACGGGCGGCTGTGGGATTTCGACTGGTTTGCCGATCCGGTGTGGCGCAAGGACCGGATCAACGCCATCGCCACCCACATGATCACCGCGTTCCTCGACACCCATGTCAAAGGGGATGCCAGCCGCGCCGCCTATCTCGACGTGCCTTCGGAAAAATCCGACAACGCGGGCTGGCAGGGCGATGCACCCGGCTATGCGGCAATGAGCCAGGGTGGCACCAATCCGACATGGAAAGGTTTCTGGCGCGGACATCAGGACGGTCTGATCCTGATCCATCGGGCGGCGCAATAAACGGGTTCCCAAAATCGCCCGCTTGGCATTATGGGGCGTGAAACCAACCACAGGATCGAACCCGACAATGGCCATCAAACTGACGCTGACCGAGGATGAAACCGAAATCCTGATCGACGCTCTGGAAGCCGACATGGAAGGGTACCTTGAATCCGCCAAGGAAGCGCGCGGCAACAACAACCGCGAAGATGTCAAAACCTTCAGCGAAGCGGCCGAGCGCATCCAGGCGCTGCTGAACCGCCTGCGCCCGCTGGTCGACTGAACAGCCCGCACAGGGTGTGACGAAAGTGTGATTGCCACGGGCAGGTGTTGACCGCCGCGCCCGGCCGCGCTGCGTAGATACCATGATTCCGATGCTGTTTGCCGCGCTCGCGTTTGCCGTGCCTGTGCCTCGACCCGTGCAAAGCTGGGTCGAAATGGCCCCCGGGGGCAGCGTGGTGCGCATCCTGACCGAAGCCGAAACCTGCCCGGTGATTAGGGTGGATGGACGCAACCGGCGTGCCGTGTTGCGCGCGGCGCCCGCGTCGCTGCCCCAACGCAGCAACAAGGCGCATGTCGACGGGCCAACCGGCTTTGCATCGCGGGTCTGTGAACTGCCGCTGCCGCGTTGGGCGCGACGCGCCAGTCTTGGCGGCAGGCCCTTGCCCTTGCCCCGCCCCCGTCTCGACCGGATCGTGCTGATCGGCGATACCGGCTGCCGGATCAAGGCGGCAGACGATGCCGCGCAGGATTGCAACCAGCCCACGGCATGGCCCTTTGCCGCGATTGCCGCGCGCGCGGCGCGGATGCGCCCCGATCTGGTGCTGCATGTGGGCGATTATCTCTATCGCGAAAATGCCTGTCCGCCCGATCGGCAGGGCTGTGCCGGCACGCCGTGGGGGTATGGCGAGGCGGGCTGGCGCGCGGATTTTCTCGATCCCGC
Organism: Novosphingobium acidiphilum DSM 19966; assembly: GCF_000429005.1. GTDB lineage: Bacteria > Pseudomonadota > Alphaproteobacteria > Sphingomonadales > Sphingomonadaceae > Novosphingobium > Novosphingobium acidiphilum. The sequence goes on from NZ_AUBA01000005.1 coordinate 135,812, forward strand.
CGCACCGCTGCTGAATGCGGCGCCGTGGATCATGGTGCGTGGCAATCACGAGGAATGCGCGCGCGCCGGTCAGGGCTGGTGGCGATTGCTTGATCCGCACCCGCTGCAACCCGGCGCAGACTGCGCCGGCGCCGGCGATGACATGGCGGGCAACCACACCGATCCTTATGCCGTAAACCTGGGCCAGCAGGCGCAGGTGATCGTAGCCGACCTGATGCAATTGGCCAGCGGCAAGCCCGGCGATCCGCTCGTGTCTGCGCAATTCGATCGCGACATGGCCAGGATCGCCATGCTGTCGCGCGGCGCCAAAGTCAGTTTTGCCACCGCACATTTCCCGTTCAACCCGGTGGTGTGGCAGGACAAGCCGCACACCGCCGTCGCGATCGGGGCCAAGCCGGTCACCGCCTATGCGTTGCCGCCCCTGCCCCATGTCCGAGCCATGCTGGCGGGGCATATCCACATGTTCCAGCTGGCCCGCTTTGCCGACCGGCCGACGCAAGTCATCGCCGGATTTTCCGGCACGCTGGAAGACGACGCGCCCGCACCGGCCGGCCTTGCCGACATCGCTGGCAAGCCCGGTGCCGCGGCGTTGCAGGCACTGACCACGATCACCGGCCGGTTCGGCTTTGCGTTGATCGAACGCCATGGCCAGGCCTGGGACATGACCGTGTTTGCCGCCGATGGCGCCGTCATGCGCCGGTTTGCGATCTGACGCTTGCATCCGGTTGCGCGTTGGCGTTCGTAGTGCATTCAAACGGGTTACACCTGCCCGGACAGCAAAGGACACGACGATGGCGGCACGGGCACGCGATGGCGCAGGACGGGTTGCGCTGCGCTGGGTGATGGTGGTGTTCTATGCAGGTGCGGGTGTCCTGCACCTCAAATCCCCGCATGCCTTCGAACAGATCGTGCCGCCCCGGGTGCCCCAGCCGCACATGGTCGTTCTGGCGACAGGCGTGGCCGAATTGCTGGGCGCCGCAGGGCTGCTGGTCCGGCCGTTGCGCTGGTGGGCGGGGCTGGGTCTTGGCGCCTATGCGCTGTGCGTCTGGCCGGCCAATTTTTACCATGCCTTTGCGCATGTGGCGATTGGCGGTGTTGTCCTGGGCTGGGCCTACCACGCCCCGCGCCTGCTGTTTCAACCGGTGCTGATCTGGGCCGCGCTGTTTGCCGGGTCGGTCATCAATTGGCCCTTTGCCAGTCGCAGCCGCCGCATCTTGTCCTAACAGCGAGACTGGCACGCAGGGACACGCGTTGCATGGCGCGCAGACGCGGCAAAAACCGGTTGCTTGTACCGGCTTGTTCAGTAGTTATACTTATATTGCGGTGTGCGGGGGCGGCATTTTCGCTTAACTGACTAACCCCCGTCATTGTTGAACCCCGGCTCCATCAGCAAGGGTGTGTGTTGTGCTTCGCGCATTGGCCCAGATAGCATTGATCGCATTGCTGATGGTGACCCCGGCGCATGCCGCCAGGGTTGCCACCCAATGGGCGCAATTCAACGACCGGGGCTGGACCTTGATTGTCGTCCAGGACAATTTTTCAAAAACCACTGTCTGCCGCCTGCGCGGGTTCAAAGGACACGCGGCCTTTATCAACGGTGCGTTCGCATTTCGCGTGTCCGAACCTGCATTTGCCGCAAATGCGACAATCCGCATCGACGGCGGCGACCCGATCGCACTGCGCGATGAAATTCCGGCGCTGATGGCGCGCGGTATCCCGGTGGACAGCATTGCAGTCGATGGTCTGGGAAACGACCGGATCTGGGTGACTGCCGAACAGGTCGGCGCTGGCCAATCGCTGGTGGTTCAGCCCAGGATCGGTGGCCGCCTGACGCGTTACAGTCTGCAGGGCTACGCCACATTGCGCGAGGCGGCGGCGCGGCGCGGATGCACCGACGAAGGGCAGTTCCGTTGATGCAGCGCGCTTTGCGGCTTGGTCTTGCCGGCCTGCTGGCGGGAACATCGTGGCCTTGCGCACTGGCGCAGACGCCCCCGCGCAGCGATCTGCCGGGGCGCACAGCCAATCCGTTGCCTTGCGTCAAACGACAGGGCCTGTTGTGCCTGCCACACGGCACCGTGCCGGTTGCGCGCGCCATTCCGCTGTTCGAACCCGAGGACGAGCCACAGCCGACCGAAGACCTGGCCCAGGCAATCGACATGGCGTACCGATCGTCGCCCACGATCGAGATGCAGCGCTACAAACTGCGCGCCGATGACGAGGACTTTGCCCTCGCGCTCAGCGAACTGCGCCCTTACTCGGCATTGCAGATCGCCTCGGTGTTCAGCAAGACCGTCGACGGACGCCTGTCGCAAGCGTCCGGTTTTTTGCCCACCGATACCACGACCAGCAAGACCCTGTCGGCCAGCGCCAGCGTCAATCAGCCGCTTTATACCGGTGGCAAGGCCGCAGCCGATCGCGCAGCAGCACTTGCCGAAATTCGTGCCGGCCGGGCGCAATTGCGCGGGACCGAGGGCGATGTCCTGCTGCAGGTGATAACCACCTATGCCAACATTCGCCTTGATGCGGAAATCCTGCGCCTGCGCGCGGCCAATCTCAAACAGCTGGATTTTACACTCGACGAGGTCAAGGCACGCCAGATTGCCGGCGAATTGACCCGCACCGATATTGGCCTGGCCGACCAGCAGCGCCAATATGCGCAAGCGCTGTACAATGTTGCACAACAGCAGTGGCAGCAGGACCGGGCGATCTATGCAGCGCTGATCGGCCACGAACCCGGACAATTGGCCCCGATGCCGCAGCTGGCGCATCTGCCCGAAACGCTCGATGACGTCCTGGCGCTGTCGGACAGCCTCAATCCCGAACTGGCCGCGGCGATCGCCAACGAACAGCAAGCGCGCGCCGCGATCACGGCCGCCCGCGCGCAAGGCCGCCCCACGCTGATGCTGAGCGGGTCGGCCACGTTGAATGGTCAAAGTCTGCCATTCTATCTGCACAACCAGGATCAGGTGTTCGCCGGCCAGGCCATGCTGACTATCCCGCTGACCAATGGCGGGCGGGTGGGCGCCGCAGTGGCCCGGGCCGAAGACCAGGAGGCGGCCGCGCATGTCGGGATCGAAAGCGCACGGCGCCAGGTGATCGCCGATATCGTTGGCGCGTGGAGCCAGATCAAGGCGACACAGCGCAATATCGACGTCAATCAGTTGCAGGTGGCCGCAGCGCGCACGTATGACCAGGGCACGTTCGAGGAATACCGTGCAGGCCTGCGGTCAACTTTCGATGTGCTGTATGCGCACGGCATTGTGCGCGATGCACAGATCGCGCTGGCGACGGTCAGGCACGACCTTTATGTTGCCCAGGCGACCCTGTTGCGAAAGATCGGCCTGCTCGAAGCCCGCGCCATCCTGTCGCATTCGGCTCTGTATGATCCCGACGTCAACCTGACCCACGCCGCGGCCCGGTCTGCCCTGCCGTTTGACGCTGCAATTCGCGCCGTCGATGCATTGGCCCCGCCATCGTCGCGGCCTTTGTCGCTTCAACCGCTGCCAGCGGATCTGAAAGCGCCCGCGATGGTGCCGGCCGAAACCCCGCAGCGGGGCCGGCCATGACCGCAACAGCAGCGCAGCACAGCGATCAGGCCGCGCACAGCGAAAGCGGGCTTATCGCACTGGCGTCGCTGCTGGCGATGCATCGGATCGCGGTGGATCCGATGCAGTTGCGCCACGAAACGGGCCATTTTGATCCCGTCAGCGCGCGCGATATCCTGCGCGTGGCCAAAGCGCGCCAGGATGTGAAGGCGCGCGCCGTGCACGCCAAATATGCCGATCTGGCCCGCATGCCCCTGCCCGCGCTGGCCCATGGCGCGGACGGCTGGTTTCTGATCGGGCGGGTCGAAGGCGATGAAGCGCTGATCCAGCTGACCCGCCCCGAGCCGGGCATGAACGGGCTACCCATCCGCAAGGTCGATCGGCAGGGTTTGCAGGCGCTGTGGGATGGCGCGCTGATCCTTGTCACCACCCGCGAAGGGCTTGGTGACAGCCAGGCAAAGTTCGATGTGACCTGGTTCATTCCCCAGATTGTCAAATACCGCCGCCTGATCGGCGAAGTGCTGCTGATCACGCTGGGCGTCAATCTGCTGGGTCTGGCCGCGCCGCTGTTTTTCCAGAATGTCGTCGACAAGGTGCTGGTGCACGACACGCTCGATACGCTGAACGTGCTGGTGATCGGGTATCTGGCGGTGTCGTTGTGGGAAACCGCATTTGGCTGGCTGCGCACGCGGCTTTATTCCGAAACCAGCCAGAAGATCGACATGGAACTGGGCGCGCGCCTTTATCGCCACTTGCTGTCGCTGCCGATCGGCTATTTCGAAAACCGCCGGGTGGGCGACATCGCCATGCGGGTCAGACAGCTTGAAACCATTCGCGAATTTCTGACCAATGCCTCGTTGACGGTGCTGGTCGATCCGTTCTTCACGCTGGTGTTCCTGGCGGTCATGTGGATGTATTCCACCAAGCTGTTCATTGTCAGCGTGCTGACAATTCCGGCCTATATCGTTGTTGCACTGTTTGTAACGCGGCCGCTGCAGGCGCGCGTCGAAGAAAAATTCGAACGCGGTGCGGCCAACAACGCCCTGCTGGTCGAAAGCATTTCCGGGATCAACACCGTCAAGGCAAGCGCGGTCGAACCCCAATGGCAGGATCGCTGGGAACGACAGCTGGCGGGATATTCCGCCGCCAGCCAGTCCGTGATCAACCTGGGCAACACCGGTAGCCAGCTGATCCAGCTGATCTCAAAACTCAATCTGGCGGCGATCCTCTATTTCGGGGCGCAGGCGGTTATCAACCATCAGATGACGGTCGGCGGACTGGTTGCGTTCAACATGTTTGCCCAGCGCGTGTCGGGGCCGGTGATCCGCATGGCGCAGCTGTGGCAGGATTTCCAGCAGGTCAGGATCGCCGTCGCGCGGCTTGGCGATGTGCTGAACCAGCCCCCCGAACCCGGCGCCGGCAGCCGCATGGCGCTGCCCACGCTAACGGGGCAGATCACCTTTGAAGACGCCCGCTTTCGCTATGCGACCGAGGGGCCGTGGACGATCGACGCGATCAATCTGGTGATCCCTGCGGGCAGTTCGCTTGGCATCGTAGGTTCGTCCGGATCGGGCAAAAGCACGCTGACCAAACTCATCCAGCGGCTCTATGTCGCGCAAGGCGGGCGCATCTTTATCGACGGCGTGGATCTGTCGCAGATCGATCCGGCCTGGTTGCGGCGGCAGATTGGCGTGGTGCTGCAGGAAAACCTGCTGTTCAACCGATCGATCCGCGAAAACATCGCGCTGATCAATCCGGCCATGCCGATCGATCAGGTGATTGCCGCGGCCACGCTGGCCGGGGCCCACGATTTCATCGTCCGCCTTCCCCAGGGCTATGACACCCGCGTCGAAGAACGCGGCACCAACCTGTCGGGCGGTCAGCGCCAGCGGCTGGCCATCGCGCGGGCGCTTGTCACCAATCCGCGCATCCTGATCCTTGATGAAGCGACCAGCGCACTCGATGCCGAAAGCGAGGAGGTGATCCAGGCCAACCTGGCGCGGATCAGCGCGGGTCGCACCGTGGTCATCATCGCGCATCGGCTGTCAGCCGTGCGCGGCTGCGACCACATCATCGCCATGGAAAACGGCCGGATTGTCGAACGCGGATCGCACGACGAACTGTTGGGCCTGGGGGGCCGCTATGCCGATCTGCATCGCCGCCAGATGGGGCCGAACTTTGGCCAGCCTGCCGGAGCGTCAACATGATCGGGCGCTTGGCCCATATGCTGGCAACGATCCGCCGCGCGCTTGCCGATGAACGCGAACGCGCCCGCAACCATCACGCCGGGCTGCAGCCCGAATTTCTTCCGGCCGCGCTGGAAGTGGTCGAGCGGCCCGTTTCGCCGACCAGCCGACGCACCGCGCAAGTCCTGTTCGGGCTGCTGATCATCACGGGGTCGTGGCTGTTTTTCGGGCATGTCGATGTCGTGGCATCGGCGCCGGGCGTGATCGTGCAAAGCGGGGCAAGCAAGCAGGTGCAATCGGCCGGCACAGGAGTGGTGGCCGGCATCTATGTCCGCGACGGCGATCATGTGAAACAGGGCCAGTTGCTGATCGATCTGGACACGACGCTTGCCAGCGCAGAACTGGAACAGGCCCGACGGTCGCTGCTCGATGATCGCATCGAGACCGAACACGACCGCGCACTGGTGGCGGCGCTCGATGGCAAGGGCATCCATTTTGCCGCCCCGCGAAACACGCCCGACGATATCCGGATAACCCAGGAACGATTGATTGCGGCGCAATTGCGCGAACTCGATTCAACCGTGGCCGGTTACAGGGCTGCGCGCGAAACCGCGCTGTCCGACCAGCAGTCTGCGATGGCGACGCGCGACAAGCTAAAGGCCACGCTGCCGCTGCTGCAGCGTGAACTCGATGCGATGAATGTGCTAGACGCGCATGGCTATGCCCCCGGCATGCGGCTGCTCGAACTGAAACGGCAATACCGGTCAGAACAGGGCGAAACCGACGTGGCCGAGGCGCAGATGGCCCATGGCGCGGCCGAGGCGCGCAAATATGGCGCCGCCATGGCCGAAGCGCGCGACACTGTGCGGCGCCAGGCCATGGCAGACATGGCCAAGGCGCAGGCCGATGCCATCGTGCGCCAGGAAGACGTGGCCAAGGCTGCGCGCAGGGCCGGCCTCCAGCATATCACCGCGCCGGCCGATGGAACCGTGCAGCAGCTTGCCATTCATACCGTTGGCGGCGTGATCGAACCGGTTCGCACGCTGATGGTGGTCGTGCCCGAACACGACGATGTCGTGGTCGAAGCAAAGATCCTGAACAGGGACATCGGCTTTGTCCGCGAAGGCCAGGCCGTTTCTGTCAAAATCGATGCCTTTCCCTTCACCCGTTATGGATCGGTTCCGGGCGTAATCCAGACCATCAACCGCGATGCGGTGCCGGATCGCCAGCTTGGCGCGGTTTACGTGGCCCGCATCCGCCTCGGGCGCGGCACGATCGAAGCCGACGGCAAAGTGATAAACCTGTCGGCCGGTCTTGGCGTAACGGCGGATATCCGCACCGGCCGCCGCCGGATCGTGTCGTGGCTGATTTCGCCGATCACCACGACAATCAGCCAGGCCGCGCGCGAAAAATGATACGCCGCGCCAGCCACGCCCTGGCCGGCAGATCGTAAAATCGCGCCAGTGCATGGCTGACGACGACGGCGGTCACGAACAGCATCACCAGACTGCCGTCGCGCACCAGGATGCCGCTGTGATGGCGCCACAGCAGCACGGCCAGCACCATCCGGAACAGCACCTCATGCGTGGCGTACAGCGGATAAGAGATCAGCCCCAGCGTCGCATACAGCCGCGCGCCATGCACCACGGGACCCGTGCGCAGCCCCGCCATGACAATCCATGGCATCACCAGCATGATCGCCACCAGATCATAGGCCGCACCCCACCCGCGGGAAAAAGGGCCCCATAGCACCAGAACGAGCACCACCATCGCCGCCCCGCCCGGCAAACCGGTCTTGGGCAAACGGCCCGCAGCATGCAACCGCGCGATGATCACGCCCAGGCCGAACCCGAACACCGCGCGGCACATCCCGATCATCAGTCCGGCGGCATCACCGCCCTGCTGCAACGTGCCCCCTTGCGCACAATGCCACACCAGCACGGCCGCTGCGCCCGCCACCGGCACCACAATCCGACGCCCGCGCAGCTGCAAGATTGCCAAAGCATACAGGCCATTGACCACCAGTTCGCAAAACAGCGACCAGAACGGCGGATTGAACGGCCACAGTCCCCAGCCCCACCAGGGCCGGGACGATAACGGCAACAGCAGCCCGTTCCACAATGTCGCTGCGGCCAACACCGCAAAACGCGGCGCCGGCCCGGTGTGCAGCCAGCGCCCCAGCAGCATCACGCCCAATCCGGCCAATGTGCCCAGCGCCACCATGGGATACAGGCGGATCGCCCGGCGCAACAGGAACGCACGCACAAACGATCCCGCCATCAACTGTGGCTCATACCGGTCTGCGATCACCACGCCGCTTAGAATAAAGAAAAAGTCGACCGCCAGAAACGCGCGGTCAAGGCTGTCGCCCAGGCGATGATGGCTGATATGGGCAAGATGCACCAGGCAGATCGCAAACGCGGCCAACCCGCGCAATCCGTCAAGCACCAGGTAATGATCCCGGCGCACCGCGTCGGGCGCAGCCAACCCGGGCAGGCCCGGATCGCCGGCTGCACCCGACGCATGTTCCAAGGCGTTCGCCGCGCTGTGCATCAAAGCAAAATCCCCTGACCGAAGACAGAGTGCAATGACTTGAAGGCGTGCGCAACAGCATAGCGGACTATCGGTGCTGCGGCGACCAACGAATCGAAGAGGCCCGCGGTTCTTGCGTGTGATGATGGGTGGTGCGCCCGACGGGATTCGAACCCATGACCCCCAGATTAGGAATCTGGTGCTCTATCCTGCTGAGCTACGGGCGCACGCCGCATGCCATAAGGGGGTTGTCGGCACGGCGCAACACTGTCGGGCGGGTCAGTTGGCTTTGCCGGGCGGGGCAACGGGAAACAGGATCGGGGCGATTTCGACGCCTTCCTCGATCAGGGCGCTGGCCTCTTCCGGGGTGGCCTGCCCGTGGATCGGGGCGGCCTGCGTTTCGCCATAATGCATCGCGCGGGCCTTGTCGGCAAAACGGTCGCCCACCCAGGTTGAACTTTTCAACGCCTCGGCCTGCATCAGGGCGATGGTTTTCAGCACGGCAACGGCTTCGGGCGGCAGCGGTGCATTGGCCTGCACAGCAGGCGCTGCCGGCTTTGCGGTTGCGATCTGATTGCCCTTGCGGCCCAGATTGGGCGCACTGATTGCACGCGTTACATCGGCGCTGGCGCACACCGGGCATGCGATCAGGCCACGCGCCTGCTGATCGGCAAAATCGTCCGACGATCCGAACCAGCCTTCAAACCGGTGATCGCCCTGCCGGCAGACAAGATCAAACACAATCATGATGCCAATCGGGTGCTTTCCGGCTGTTCGCCAAGGCTTCTGCGGTTCTGCAGGCTGGGCAACTGGCGGCGCACATCGCCAAGCCGCGCCAGATCGAGCGTGGCAAAGCCCAGGCCGGGCTCGGTTCCCATGTCGAGCAGCACATCGCCCCAGGGATCGATCACCAGCGAATGGCCATAGGTATCGCGCCCGTCGGCGTGGTGGCCGGTTTGGGCAGGCGCAATGACAAAGGCGCTGGCCTCAACCGCGCGCGCGCGCTGCAACAGGTGCCAGTGCGCCTGGCCTGTGGGCACGGTAAACGCAGCCGGGATCGTGATGACATCGCAGCCACGCCGTCCCAGTTCCTCGAACAGCGCGGGAAAACGCACATCGTAACAGATCGCCAGGCCAAGCCGCCCGACCGGACAATCCACCGACACCACCCGATTGCCGGGGCGATAGGCGGCGGATTCGCGCCAGCTTTCGCCGGTGGCCAGATCGACATCGAACATGTGGATCTTGTCATAGCGCGCGGCGATTTCGCCGTGGGGATCGATCACGAACGCGCGATTGGCAAAGCGCCCGGCGCCATCGCCTTCGGCCAGCACCGGCAGCGATCCGACATGCAGCCAGATTCCGGCACGCGCCGCAGCCTGTTGCAAGGCGCCAAGCGTGGGGTTGTCGGTTTCGGCCACGATGTGCGCACGCGCACGGGCACGCTCGCGATCGAGCAGACCGGCCATTTCGGGGGTAAACAGCATTGCCGCCCCCTCGTCCGCCGCGCGCGTGGCAGCCGCGACCATCACCGCGGCATTGGCGGCGGGATCGATACCGCTGGTCATCTGCAGCACGGCGATGCGTACCGCGGTGTCGGGGTCGGCCATGATCGTTGCGCCTAACGTCCGAGCAGCGGATCGAGCCCGCCCTGCCGGTCAAGCGCCATCAGATCATCGCACCCGCCGATGTGGCGGCCGCCGATGAAAATCTGTGGCACGGTGCTGGCGCCAGGTGCGCGCTCGTGCATTTCGGCGCGCTTGGGCCCGCCCATCGTCACGTCGTATTCGGTCAGCGACACACCCTTTTCCTCAAGGATCGCCTTGGCGCGATAGCAATAGGGGCAGCCCCATTTGGTGTAGATTTCAACCGTGGGAACGGGGGCAGAAGGTTCGCTCATCATCGCCTCTTGAAATTGATCGTCGCCACCACACATGACGCAACGGGTCATGCGCCGCAAGCCGGGCATGGTCCATAAGATTGGCCCGTTCGAACGCCATTCAAGGGTTCGCGGCGGGTCGGGTGCAAATTGCTCAGCATGAGGATTATGCCATGAACCGTTTTGACTTTACCCCCTATCGCCGCACCACCGTGGGCTTTGACCGCCTGTTCGATCTGCTCGAACGCCAGGCACGCGCCCAGACCGGTGACAATTACCCCCCGTTCAACATCGAACGGCGCGGCGATGACCAATATCGCATCACCCTGGCCGTGGCCGGGTTCAAGCCCGACGAAATCGACATTACCGCGCAGCAGAACCTGCTCGTGGTCAAGGGCAACAAGGCCGACATCGAACCCGATGCGCGCCAGTTCTTGCATGTCGGTATCGCCAATCGCGGCTTTGAACGCCGTTTCGAACTGGCCGACTATGTGCGGGTCGACAACGCCGACCTGGCCGACGGGTTGCTGACCATCGACCTGGTCCGCGAAGTGCCCGAGGCGATGAAGCCCAAGAAAGTGCTGATCGGCGGCCAGCAGCCGCTGTCGGTGATCGACGGCGGATCAAGCGCGGCGGCCTGATTTCAGGACGGATATGCGATTGGTTTGGGGCGGGCCGGTAACGGTCCGCCCTTTTTGCGGGTCAGACCAGGCGCGCCTGTTTGACCGCGGCCGCGATGAAATCGCGGAACAGCGGGTGCGGATCAAGCGGACGACTTTTCAGTTCGGGGTGGAACTGCACGCCGACAAACCACGGATGATCGGGGCGTTCGACGATTTCGGGCAGCAGACCATCGGGCGACATGCCCGAAAACACCAGGCCACCCGATTCGAGCCGTTCGCGATAGGCGGCGTTGACTTCGTAACGGTGGCGGTGGCGTTCGCTGATCGTGGTGGTGCCATAGATCGCGGCGACATGGCTGTTGCCGTCAAGCCGCGCTTCATAGGCGCCCAGCCGCATCGTGCCGCCCAGATCGCCACCTTCGGCCCGTGTTTCCAGACCTTCGGGCGTCATCCACTCGGTGATGATCCCCACCACCGGTTCGCAGGTGGTGCCGAATTCGGTCGATCCGGCGCCGGCCACGCCGGCGGTGTTGCGCGCGCCTTCGATGCAGGCCATCTGCATGCCAAGGCAAATACCGAAAAACGGCACGCGGCGCTCGCGGGCAAAGCGCACCGAGGCAATCTTGCCCTCGGTGCCGCGTTCGCCAAATCCGCCGGGCACCAGAATGCCGTGCAACGGTTCCAGATGCGCGGCGATTTCAGAATCGGCCTGTTCGAACAGCTCCGCATCGATCCAGCGGATGTTGACTTTGACCTTGTTGGACAGGCCGCCGTGAACAAGCGCCTCGTTCAGCGATTTGTAGGCGTCGGGCAGGCCGACATATTTGCCCACCACGCCGATCGTCACTTCGCCTTCGGGATTGTGGAACCGTTCGACCACATCGATCCAGCGCGACAGTTCCGGCTCGGGCGCGGTCAGCCCGAAATGGCGCAGCACTTCGTTGTCCAGCCCTTCGGCATGGTACTGCAACGGCACCGAATAGATGCTGCTGGCGTCAAGTGCCGGGATCACCGCCGATTTGCGCACATTGCAGAACTGCGCGATCTTGGCGCGTTCGGTTTCGGGCAGCGGCTTTTCGCAACGGCACAACAGGATATCGGGCTGAATGCCAAGACCGGTCAGTTCGCGCACCGAATGCTGGGTCGGCTTGGTCTTCAATTCGCCCGCTGCCGCAATATAGGGCACCAGCGTGACGTGGACAAAACAGCTGAGTTCGCGATCCAGCTCGTTGTGCAGCTGGCGCAGCGCCTCGATAAACGGCAGGCCTTCGATATCGCCGACGGTGCCGCCGATTTCGCACAGCACGAAATCCAGATCCTCGGTCTCGGCCTGGGCAAATTCCTTGATCGCATCGGTGACATGCGGGATCACCTGCACCGTTGCCCCCAGGTAATCGCCGCGCCGTTCGCGCGTGATGATATCGCGATAGATCCGCCCCGAGGTGATATTGTCGGCCTGGCGCGCCGACACACCGGTAAAACGTTCATAGTGGCCAAGGTCGAGATCGGTTTCGGCACCGTCGTCGGTCACATAGACTTCGCCGTGCTGAAACGGGCTCATCGTGCCGGGATCGACGTTCAGATAGGGATCGAACTTGCGGATGCGCACGCGATAGCCGCGCGCCTGAAGCAGCGCCGCAAGGCTTGCCGCCATAAGACCTTTGCCGAGCGAGGAGACCACGCCGCCGGTGATGAAAATGTACCGCGCCATGGGAGCAAAGCCTTACCGTCAGAAGTTGTACGGGCGCAAGCGGCCGCCGGGGTTTATTCCCGGCAATCCACAGGCGCATCAAAAAACCGCAACAGCCCCGGCTGCGCACCCGCGCGCCATGGCAGGGTGCGGCCGGAACCGTGTTGGCAACGCATGAAGTGTTCCGGCAACGCCGACCCCGTAACCCCACGGGATCGCGTCATGCCCGGACGATGTTACTGCTTGGCGGCACCCGACAACGGATCGGGCTTGGCCGCCGAAGCCGAAGCAACCGGCGCCGGACTGGCCGACGCGGCCGGCACGGGGAATGCGCCCGCCTGCGGATCGACCGGTGCCGAGGTCGGCACCGTCGGAATATGCGACGCATCGATGGTGTGCGTTGCCGTGGCCCGCACTGCCAGAACGCCCAGCAGCACCGACAGACCGACGAATGCCGCTGCCAGGATGCTGGTCGCACGCGTCATGAAATCGGCCGCGCCGCGCGCCGACATGAAGCCCGACGGGCTGCTGCCTACGCCCAGGCCGCCGCCTTCGGATTTCTGCATCAGGATAACCGTGACAAGCAGCGCCGCAACGATGGCCTGCACGATGGTAATGAAAAGGAACAAGGTCATGGCTACTCGCCTGAATCTGGATTTGCGCCACTTAGGCGCGCCACGTCGCCAGTGCAAGCCCGGCGCGTTGTGAAGTCGGAGGTCAGCCTTCGTCGGGTTCGGCCGCAACCACGATCGGCAGAAACGCATCCGCGGTCAGGCTGGCCCCTCCGACCAGCGCGCCGCCGACCCCGGGCGCGCCCAGCAGTGCGGCAGCGTTGTCCGCATTGACCGACCCGCCATACAGGATGCGCATTTTGCCACCGGCATCGCCATACATCGCGATCAGCCGGGCACCGATTGCCGCGTGCATCGCCACCACATCGTCGACCGCGGCCACCCGCCCGGTGCCGATGGCCCAGATCGGCTCGTAAGCCACCGACAACTTGCCCGCCGCGGCAGCCTCTGCCGCGCCATGCCCGCGTGGCAGCGATGCATCGACTTGCGCCTCGATCACGGCCTGGGCATGGCCCGCATCGCGCTGGTCAAGCGTTTCGCCCACGCAGACGATCACCCCCAGATTGGCGGCCAGCGCGGCCTCTGCCTTGGCATGGACGATCGCATCGGTCTCGCCATGATCGCGGCGGCGCTCGCTGTGCCCGACGATCACGAAATCGGCACCGATATCATCGAGCATCGGGGCCGAAACATCACCGGTGTGCGCGCCCTTTGCCACGGCATGGCAATCCTGCCCGCCCACGCCAATGGCGGATACCTCGTCGCGCAACAGGCCAAGATAGGGAAACGGCGGTGCCAGCGCGACCTGAACCCCGCGATGACGCTGCGCCGCCCGGTCGATGGCACGCGCCTCGGCCAACAAGGCCCGGCTGCCGTTCATCTTCCAGTTGCCCACGATATAGGGTCGATGCGCCATGGTTGTGCTGTTGCCCTTTGATTGCCCTGCTGGATTGTCATCACGACCGCCGATCGCAGAATCGGCGCCACCCATCGCGGCTACCAAATGCCTGCCGTGATTGCAAAACCGGCATTGACCGATTTTTTGGCAAAAAAACCGGTTTCCCCTTTTTGTGTTCACGCTCTAAGGCAGCGCGGTTTATCCCTGATATCGATCGGCCAGTATGCTTGACTTTTTTCGCGCCATCACCCGGTCCCGCATTGGCGCGGCGATCGGCCTTGTCTTTCTGATCCTGATCGTGCTGGCATTTGCCGGCGCAGATGTCACCGGGATGCGTACCGGCAGCCTGCTTGGCGGCGAAAACGTCGCGACCGTCGGCGGCACGACCATCACCACCGGCGAACTCGACAAGACCGTGCGCGCCGCCTTTGACAGCGAACGCCAGCGCACACCCACCCTGACGATGAAGGATTTCATCGCGCAGGGCGTGCTTGATGATGTGCTGACCGGGATGATCGACCGCGCCGCAACCTGGGAATGGGGCCGCAAAAACGGTTTCGGCGTCAGCGATGGCCTGATCGACGGCGAAATTGCTAAACTGCCCGCGTTTCAGGGACCTGATGGCAAGTTCAGCCAGGACGCCTACAAGCAATTGCTGGCCCAGCGCGGGCTGTCGGACCGCCTGGTGCGCGATGACATTGCTAAGGGTGTGATGAGCCGGCTGGTGCTGACCGGCGCCAACGAAGGCGCGGTGATGCCGATGGGCGTGACCCAGGTCTATGCCGCACTGCTCAAGGAAAAGCGGGTCGGCAATCTGCTGTTCCTGCCGTCGCAGGCCTTTGCCCCCAAGACGGCGCCAACCGACGCGCAGATCGGCGATTTCTACAAGACCAACATCGCACGGTATCAGCGCCCCGAACGCCGCACATTGCGGTATGCGATCATCGACGAAACCGCGCTGAAAAACCTGCCGCCGCCGTCTGACGCCGAAATTGCCAGGCGCTACAAGGCCAATTCGGCACTTTATGCGGCAGGCGAAACGCGCTCGATCACGCAAGTCATCCTGCCGACCGAAGCTGCCGCCAAAGCCTTTGGTGCCGAAGTTTCGGCGGGCAAGTCGATCGATGCCGCCGCATCGGCCAAAGGCCTTGCCGCCGCAAAGATTGCCGACAAGACCCGTGACGAACTCGCCACCGACGGATCAAAGGCCGTGGCCGACGCGGTATTCGCCACCGGCGAAGGCAAGACAATTGCCCCAACCAAGGGCGCGCTGGGCTGGGTTGTGGCGCGTGTCGATGCGATCAAGCACAAGGCGGGCAAGACGCTTGAGCAGGCCCGCCCCGAAATCCTGGCCGCACTGACCGCCGAAAAGCACAAGACCGCCTTTACCGATCTGGCCACCCGGATCGGTGAAAAGGTCGAAGGCGGCGACAGCCTGACCGATGTCGCCAAAACCTGGGGCCTGACCGTGGTGACCAGCGATCCGTTGCTGGCCGATGGCACGGTGCCCGAAAAGCCCGGCACCAAGGTTTCGCCCGACCTGCAGCCGCTGTTGCAGACCGCGTTCAGCATGGAACACGAAGGTCAGCCGCAGATTGCCGGGCTGCCCGGGGGTCTGCGCGCCGCGGTGTTCGAGGTCGGACGCATCACGCCTGCCGCACCCGCCCCGTTGAACGACATCAAGGCCGCGGTGGCAAAGGACTGGACCTTGCAGCACGGCGCCGACGCTGCCGCTGCCGCCGCCGACAAAGTCCTGGCCGCCATGGCCAGGAAGACCACGCTGGCCGACGCATCCAGGGCGCTTGGCGTGGCGCTGCCGCCGATCAACCCGCTGGCCTTTACCCGCGAACAGCTGGGCCAGATGCAGGGCCGTGTGCCCGCGCCGCTGGCGCTGCTGTTTTCGATGAAAGCAGGCACCACCAAGAAGATGGCCGCGCCCAATGGTGCCGGCTGGCTGGTGATCACGCTTGATACGATCGAGCCGGGCACCGTTGCCCCCAACGATCCGATGATCCAGCAGGCCTCTGCCGAACTGGGCAAGGCCACCGGGCACGAATACGAAGAACAGCTGCGTGCCGCGATTGCCCACGACATCGGGCCAAAGCGCAACGAAGCCGCGATCCGCACCGTGCGGAGCAACCTGTCGGGCGCGCAGTGACACAGACCACCGGCGCCGGTGCCCCCGACAATGCAGGCCCGGCGCTGGTGGCGCTGGGGCTGGATCGGCCCGCGCTCGTGTGGCGCCGGCTGATCGTCGATACCGAAACCCCGGTCGGCGCCGCGCTCAAGCTGATGCGCGAAGGCCGGGGCGATTTCCTGCTTGAATCGGTCCAGGGTGGCGAAGTGCGCGGGCGTTACAGCCTGCTGGGCCTCGCGCCCGATCTGGTGTTTCGCGCGCGCGGCAAACGGGCGGAAATCAACCGCGCCTGGTCCACCGATGCCAATGCATTTGCCCCGCTGCCCGGCAACAGCCTGGACGAACTGCGCGCGCTGGTCGACCAGTGCCGGATCGATGTGCCTGCCGGCCTGCCCCCGGTTCTGGCCTGTCTGGTCGGCTATTTCGGCTATGAAACCATCGGCCTGGTCGAAAAACTGCCGCGCGCGCCCGACAGCGATCTCGACCTGCCCGACATGCTGTTTGTCCGACCGACGGTGCTGCTGGTGTTTGACCGGCTGAGCGATGAACTGTTTGCCGTCGCCCCGATCTGGGCCTCGGCACTTGCACCCGAACGCGCGATCGCCGCCGCGGCCGACCGGATCGACGCAGCGCTGGCCGGACTGCGCGGTGCTATGCCGGCAGAACCGCGCCTGCGCGATGCGATCGATCCGGTGCGCACACCGGTCATGCCGCCCGAACGCTATGCCGACATGGTCAGGGCGGCAAAGGACTACATCTTTGCCGGCGACATCTTCCAGGTGGTGCTGGCGCAACGGTTCACCGCGCCGTTTCCCCTGCCCGCCTCGGCCCTGTACCGATCGTTGCGGCGGATCAATCCTTCGCCGTTTCTCTATTTCCTCGACATGCCCGGTTTTGCGCTGATCGGTTCAAGCCCGGAAATCCTGGTGCGTATCCGCGACGGCGAAGTGACCATCCGGCCGATTGCGGGCACGCGCCCGCGTGGGCGCAACGCCGCCGAAGACCGCGCCAACGAATTGAGTTTGCTGGCCGATCCCAAGGAACGCGCCGAACACCTGATGCTGCTCGACCTGGGCCGCAACGATGTCGGCCGCGTGGCGCAGGCGGGCACCGTGCGCGTGACCGAAAGCTATACTGTCGAACGCTACAGCCATGTCATGCATATCGTGTCGAACGTGGTCGGACGGCTCGATACCGAACGTGCAACCTCGGTCGATGCATTGTTTGCGGGCTTTCCCGCCGGGACGGTCAGCGGCGCGCCCAAAGTGCGCGCGTGCGAGATCATTGCCGAGCTGGAGCCCGAAACCCGCGGCGCCTATGCCGGCGGGGTCGGGTATTTCGCTCCCGATGGCTCGGTCGATTCGTGCATCGTGCTGCGCACCGCGGTGCTCAAGGACGGGGTGATGCATGTCCAGGCGGGCGCGGGCATCGTTGCCGACAGCGACCCGGTTTACGAACACCGCGAATGCGAGGCCAAATCGGGCGCGCTGTTTGCCGCTGCGCGCGAAGCGATCCGGGTGGCCAGCGACACAAAGTTCGGGCAGTAGGGCCGCATCATGATACTGGTTATCGACAACTACGACAGCTTTACGTGGAATCTGGTCCATTACCTGATGGAACTGGGCGCCAAGGTCGAGGTGGTGCGCAACGACGCGCTGTCGGCCGCGCAGGCCATTGCCTCGGGCGCGCAAGGGTTCCTGATTTCGCCGGGTCCATGCACCCCCAACGAGGCGGGGATCAGCCTCGATCTGGTTGGCGCGGCAGCCGATGCGGGTTTGCCGCTGCTGGGGGTGTGCCTGGGCCACCAATCGATCGGGCAGTATTTTGGCGGCACGGTCGAACGCGGGGGGCTGATGCACGGCAAGACCAGCCCGGTCACGCACGATGGCACCGGCATGTTTGCAGGCGTACCCTCGCCTTTTGTTGCCACCCGCTATCACTCGCTGATCGTCAACGACATTCCCGACATGCTGGTGGTCAATGCCCGTTCGGATGACGGGCACGTCATGGGGTTTCGCCATGGGTCGAAACCGATCCACGGGGTGCAGTTCCACCCTGAATCGATCGCCACCGAACATGGCCATGCGATGATCGCCAATTTTCTGCGTATCTGCGGGGTCAACCCGCGCGATATGGCAGCATGACCTCGCTGCCTGCGATCGGCGAACATGCGCTGAACGAAGCCGAGGCCGAACAGGCGTTCGGCGCCATTCTGGATGGTCACGCCGATGACGCGGCGATTGCCCAGTTCCTGATTGCGCTGTCCGACCGGGGCGAAACCGCAGCGGAAATTGCAGGCGCCGCCCGCGCAATGCGCGCACGCATGATCGCGATCACCGCACCGGCCGGTGCCATCGATGTCTGCGGCACCGGTGGCGACGGGCACCACACGCTCAATGTCTCGACCGCGGTCAGCCTGGTCGTCGCGGCCTGCGGCGTGCCGGTGGCCAAGCACGGCAACCGCGCCGCCAGTTCCAAAGCGGGCGCGGCCGACACGCTGGAGGCGTTGGGGCTTAACCTGGATCGCGCAGCCGATACTGCCGAGGAAACACTGCACGACCTGGGCATCGCATTCCTGTTTGCCGCGCGCCACCACCCCGCCATGGGCCGCATCATGCCGATCCGCCGCGCCATCGGCCGCCGCACGATTTTCAATCTGATGGGCCCGCTGGCCAATCCGGCGGGCGTGACGCGGCAGCTCGTGGGGATTGCCCGGCCCGATTATGTGCCGATCTATGGCGAAGCGCTGCGCCGGCTTGGCACCACGCGCGCCTTTGTCGTTTCAGGCGATGAGGGTCTGGACGAACTGAGCCTGGCCGGCGGCAATGCCATCGCCGATGTGGCCGGCACCACCGTCGTGATGCAGCGCATCGCGCCGCAGGATGCGGGGCTGACCCCTGCCCCGGTTGACGCATTGCGCGGCGGCGTTGCTGCGCATAACGCCGGCGCACTGCGGCGCCTGCTGCTGGGCGAACGCGGCCCCTATCGCGATGCGGTGCTGTTCAATGCTGCCGCTGCCCTGATGATTGCAGGCGAAGCAACCGACTGGCACCACGGTGTCGAAGACGCCGCCGAGGCGATTGACAAGGGCCTGGCCAAGGCACTGCTCGATTGCTGGATCGCGGCACTGGCTGGATAGAGATGACCGACAAGCTTGCCGAAATCTGCGCCACCAAGCGTGACGAAGTTGCCGCCCGCAAAGCCGTGACCAGCCTGTCCGACCTGGCGGCACTGGCCCGCGACCAGACGGCGCCGCGCGGGTTTGAGGCGGCTTTGCGCGCAAAGGCCGCCACCGGCTTTGCCCTGATCGCCGAAATCAAGAAAGCCAGTCCGTCGAAGGGCTTGATCCGCGCCGACTTTCAGCCCGCCGATCATGCCCGCGCCTACCAGGCCGGCGGCGCTGCCTGCCTGTCGGTGCTGACCGACGCGCCCTATTTCCAGGGCCACGAGGATTACCTGATCGCCGCGCGCGCGGCCTGCGACCTGCCGGTGATCCGCAAGGATTTCATGATCGATCCCTGGCAATGCGCCGAGGCGCGCGCAATCGGCGCCGATGCCATCCTGATTATCGTCGCCGCGCTGGACGACGCGCAGATGGCCGAAATCGAAGCTGCCGCGCGCGAACAGGCCATGGACGTGCTGGTCGAAGTGCACGACGAAGCCGAAATGGAGCGCGCGCATCGCCTGCATTCGCGGCTGATCGGGATCAACAACCGCGATCTCAAACGGTTTGTCACCGATCTTGGCGTAACCGAACGCCTGGCACCATTGGCGCCTGCCGGCACATTGCTGGTCGGCGAAAGCGGCATCAACACGCATGCCGATTGCCTGCGCCTGGCCGCCTGCGGCGCGCGCACGTTCCTGGTGGGCGAAAGCCTGATGCGCGAGGCCGATGTGGCCGGCGCGACGCGGCGGCTGCTGCTTGCATGAAAACACTCGGACTGATCGGCGGCACCAGCTGGGAAAGCTCAGCCGAGTATTATCGCCTGATCAACCAGGGCGTGCGCGCTGTGCTGGGCCCGACGCATTCGGCGCAAATGGTGCTGTGGTCGTTCAACTTTGCCGAATTCGAGGCGATGCAGCGCGCGGGCGACTGGGCAACGCAGACCGCGCGGATGATCGAGGCCGCGCACCGGCTGGAACGGGCAGGCGCACACGTGCTGCTGATCTGTTCGAATACGATGCACCGCTGTGCCGATGCGATCGAGGCGGCCTGCACCATACCCCTGATCCACATCATGGACCCGGCGGGCGAAGCCATTCGTGCAGCGGGCCTGACCAAAGTCGGCCTGATCGGCACGCGGTTCACCATGGAACAGGATTTCTGCCGTCAACGTCTTGCCGATCGCCATGGCATCGAAGTGATCATCCCTGAAGAAGACGATCGCGCCGTGGTCCACCGCGCGATCTACGAAGAACTGATCGCGGGCCGCATCGTCGACGCTTCGCGCATCGCGTATCGCGGCGTGATCGCGCGGCTGGCCCAAAACGGCGCCCAAGCCATTGTGCTGGGCTGCACCGAAATCATGCTGCTGATCGGCGCACAAGACAGCCCCGTGCCGCTGTTTGACACGACCGCCTTGCATGCCCAGGCCGGCGTTGCAGCGGCGCTTGGTTGACGCGCCCCCTGTGCAACCGCGTCGCAGTCTGGCAATGATCCGGGCATGAGCGAGTTGACCCATCTTGATGACAAGGGCCAGGCACGGATGGTCGACGTCGGCGGCAAAGCCGAAACGCACCGCGTTGCCATTGCCAGCGGACGCATCCGCATGAACCCCGCTGCACGCGCCGCGATCGCCAGCGGCACCGTGCCAAAGGGCGATGTATTGGCCACCGCGCGGATCGCCGGGATCATGGCGGCCAAACGCACCGGCGAACTGATCCCGCTGTGCCATCCGCTCGGGCTGGAATCGGTTTCGGTCGATTTTGCCTTGCAAGACGACGGCCTGACCGCCACCGCCACGGCATCTCTGACAGGACGCACCGGCGTCGAGATGGAGGCGATGACCGCCGTTTCGATCGCGCTGTTGACAATCTATGACATGGCCAAGGCAATCGACAAGGGCATGGTGATCGAGACCGTGCACCTGATCGAAAAGCGCGGCGGCAAATCGGGCACCTGGCGGGTGAGCAACCCGGCATGAGCCATCGCCCGGCGCCGCTGCCGCTGGCCGAAGCGCAGTCGCGCCTGCTGGCGTTTGCCCCCGATCTGCCGATAGAATGGCGCGAAGCGGGGCAATGCGCGGGATATTATCTGGCCGAGCCTGTCACCGCACGGCGCGATCAGCCCGCAGCACCGCTGTCGGCGATGGACGGCTTTGCCCTGCGTGCCGCCGATTTGCCCGGCCCTTGGGACGTGATCGGCGAAAGCGCAGCGGGCCATCCGTTCACAGGCAGCGTGGCCACGGGCCAGGCCATCCGCATCAGCACCGGCGCAATGGTTCCGCCGGGGGCCGACATGGTGCTGATCAAGGAAGACAGCGCGGTCGACGGCAAGACCCTGCTGCTGACCGGCACCCCGCCGCAACCGACCGGACGGCATATTCGCCCACAGGCGATGGATTTTGGCGCAGGCTCGGTCATTCTGCCCGCAGGCTGGCGGATCGATGCCGCCGCAATCGGCCTGACCATTGCCGCCGGCCACGCGCATTTGCCCGTGCGGCGCGCGGTCCGTCTGGCCGTGATCGACGGCGGCGACGAACTGGCCCTTGCAGGCACCCTGCCCGAACAGCACCAGATCCCCGCCAGCAACGGACCGATGCTAGCCGCGATCGCGCAGCGCCTGCCGGTTCAGGCAACGCGCATCGGCCCGGTTCCCGACCGCCTTGATGCGCTGATCAGCGCGTTTGCAGCCGCCGCCGATGCCGATGTGATCGTCACCAGCGGCGGGGCTTCGGTCGGCGATCATGATCTGATGCGGCCCGCGCTTGCCGCCATCGGCGCGCAGCTTGAATTCTGGCGCGTCGGGATAAAGCCGGGCAAGCCGCTGCTTGTGGCACGCCGCGGTCACCAGATCATTGTGGGACTGCCTGGCAATCCCGCCTCTGCCTGGGTGACGGCGTTTCTGTTCCTGCTGCCGCTGCTGCGCGCAACCCTGGGCGCAGGACACGCCCTGCCCCGCACGATCCACGTGCCGCTGGCAACGCCGATGGGCAAAGGCGGCAGCCGCATGGAATTCCTGCGCGCGCGCTGGGACGGAGCAAGTGTCGCACTCGATCCGTTGCAGGATTCAGGCGCGCTGTCCCCGCTTGCGCGCGCCAATGCGCTGGTGGTGCGCGAACCCGGCGCCGCACCCGCACCGGTCGGCACCCCGGTTCCGGTTTATCTGACCGAATTGGATTGATTGCCTGACACCGCAAATGGCGGAAATGCTTGACGTGTTCGCTTTGGTTGCCTAATCGTTCCTCATTCGTTCACGAACTGCACCGGCGGTTTTTTATGTGGGAGATCGGGTGATGCTGACGCGCAAGCAGCACGAGCTGTTGACCTTCATCCAGAATCGACTGGAAGAGTCGGGAATATCGCCCTCGTTCGAGGAAATGAAGGAAGCGCTCGACCTCAAGTCGAAGTCGGGCGTGCACCGCCTGATTTCCGCATTGGAAGAACGCGGCTTTATCCGCCGCCTGGCCAACCGCGCCCGCGCGCTCGAAGTGATCCGCGAACCCGACACCGCCAGCCCGCGCACCGCCGCGCGCGCCGCCGCACCGGTTGCGTCGGCCCCCCCCGCACCGGTGCGCGCGGTCACCCCGCCGCCTGCCAATGACGTGATCGAAATCCCGCTTCATGGCAGGATCGCGGCAGGCGCCCCGATCGAAGCGATGGAGGTGGGCACGATGCTGCCTGTGCCGGCAGCGCTGCTCGACCCCGGCGAACACTATGCGCTGGAAGTATCGGGTGATTCGATGGTCGATGCGGGCATTTTCGATGGCGATCTTGCGCTGATCCGCCGCACCGACGTGGCACGCGATGGCGAAATCGTGGTGGCGCTGGTGCGCGGCGAGGAAGCCACGCTGAAATACTTGCGCCGCGAAAAGGGCATGGTCCGCCTCGACCCGGCCAATGCCGCGTATGACCCGCAATTCTATACCGCCAGCGAAGTGCAGGTGCAGGGCAAACTGGCGGGCCTGCTGCGGCGCTATCATTAGGGTCAGCCCCCCAAGCCCTGCCGCGCGTCGCTTCCCGACGAGGGAACGGATTATCGATGGGCATTCCAGGGGTGGCTGCCGCTGGTCTGGGCGACGGTCGTGACCATCCCGGTCCCAAGATCAATCGCCATGCCCCCGGATCGCGCCAGCACCGTGCCGTCAACCAGCATCCGCCGAGGTTTGCACACCGGCGCCAACACGCGATCCGCGATGACGATATCGCTTTGCGCGCAGGCCTGCGCCAGGCCATCGTCGTTCAGACGACGGCGGCTGCGGCCGATCAGCAGCACCGTGCGCTGCGCCGCGCGATCAAGCGCCAGCGCGCAGAAATCGTGATTGCAGCGCGCACCGGGCCAGTCTTCTACCGCAATCGCGGCACCCGACATGCCCGCCATTTCCAGCAGGGTATCGCGTGCAAAGCGCCCTTGCCCCGGGCTCAGCACCACCAGATCTGGGCCAAGCCCGGTGATCCCGACATGACGACCATCGCCCGCAATCAGGATATCGGGGGTGCGGATCGTGGCCCACAGGCACAGCGCCAGCAGCATCGGGACCAGCCCCCAGCCACGCACCCATCCCCGCCATAGCGCCAGCCACAACGCGCCGGCCAGCCACAGGCCATAGACCCACCCGGGCATCGCGGGCAGCGTCGTGACCGCGCCGGGCAGCGTGGCGGTGGCATGGGCAATCCACAGCACCGCGTCGAGCGAGCGCCCTGTCACCCACCAGGCCGGCGCACCCAGTCCCACACGGTCAAGCACCAGCGCCAGCGCCAAGGACGGCATCGACACCAGCGTGACCAGCGGGATCGCCAGCAGATTGGCAACCGCGCCATACAGTCCGGCACGATGAAAATGGAACAGTGCCACCGGCAACAGCGCAAACCCGATGACCACCCCGCCTGTCAGCAGCATGGCCGCATGGCGCAGCACCCGCATCGGCCATTGCTCGTCGCGCCGCGCCACAAAGCGCCGCACCCATGCCGCATCATGCAGCGCGATCACCGCGACCACCGCGCCAAAGCTCATCTGGAACGCCGGCCCTGCCACCGCCTCGGGCCAGAACACCATGACAAACAGGGCCGCCACCGCCAGCAGGCGCATCGATAGCGGATCGCGCCCCAGCGCCAGCGCGCCCAACATCAGCACCGCGCCCGCGGCCGCACGCATCGTCGGCACTTGCGATCCGGTTATCAGGCAATAGGCCAGGCCCGCGGTGGCCCCGCACACCGCCGCCACCAGCGGCAACCGCACGCGCAACGCAATCCACCCCGCCAGGCCCAGACCCCTGAACACCAGCACATACGCCGCTGCGATCACCGCACTGACATGCAGCCCGCTGATCGACAGCAGATGGGCAAAACCCGCGTCGCGCATCGCATCGGCATCGCTGCGCGCAATTGCGCCGCGGTCGCCACTGGCCAAAGTGGCGGCAATTGCCCCCGCCGAGCCACCCAGGTGCGCCAGCACCTCGGCATGAAGCGCCTGCTGCGTGCCTCGCAACATCGCAGCCCTGGTGCCGGCGCGCTGCACGATGACCGGACCTTCAATCGATCCGGTTGCCCCCACGCCTTCGAACCACGCTGCAAATGCGAAATCGTGCGCGCCGGGCAGCATCGGCGGTGGCGGAGGCTCCAGGCGTGCCTTTGCCGTGATCGTTGCACCCGCCGCGATCCCGGGTCTGTCCAGCGGATCGGGCAGCATCACGCGGATCAGCATGGGACGATCCGCACCGGCAACGCGCGCGGCCAGCAACAACCGCACCCGCGCACCGGCGCCTTCGTCCTGACGATCGAGGATCGTGGCGCTGATCGGCGCGTATATCCGGGCGGGCAAAGGTGGTTTGCCGACCAACGCGGATTTGGTCCAGATCGTACCGCAGCCGGCCGCAAGCATCAGCGCCATGCCCATGATCGCGTGGCGCAGATGGTCGGCCACGCCCTCGCGCGCGACCAGCGGAGCGAACACCGCGGCCGCAGCGCACAAGGTGATGAACCCGGCCCATTGCCATGGCCCCGGCAGCACGATCCACGCCGCAATTCCGGCGCCAAAGCCCACTGCCAGCCACGGCGCGCGCTCGAACGGATGGGCACTCAGGAATTGTTCGATGGTGCGCTGCACACTGGACAAGCGCGCCAATCTGTCCCAATGCCCGCTGGTCATTTGGACCAGCCGATACGCGCGATTCCCGTCGCCTGCGGTCTGGAGCGAAGCCGACAGCGTGGAGGGTCGGGATTGCACCGGGTCTGCCATGGCGACGATGAAAAGGAATGCGCCAGGGATGGCAAGCACGAGTGCGACCAATTCTGCTGCTTCGGACCGCAAGGCTGCGGTCGTCACGCGTTTTGCACCTTCGCCGACCGGATACCTGCACATTGGCGGTGCGCGTACCGCGCTGTTCAACTGGCTGTTTGCGCGTCACCACGGCGGGACTTATCTGCTGCGGATCGAAGATACCGATCGCGCGCGTTCAACCGAACCCGCGATCGATGCGATTTTCGACGGTCTGGACTGGCTGGGTCTGGGCGGAGACGCGGAACCGGTGTTCCAGTTTGCCCGATCCGACCGCCATGCCCAGGTGGCGCACCGCCTGCTTGACGCAGGTCACGCCTATCGCTGCTATCTGACCCAGGCCGAACTGGCCGCTCGGCGCGAAGCGGCGCAGGCCGAACGCCGCCCGTTCCGTATCGACAGCGAATGGCGCGACGCCGATCCGGCAAGCTGGCCCGCCGATCAAGGCTATGTCATCCGCATCAAGGCGCCGCGCGATGGCGAAACCGTGATCCATGATCTGGTCCAGGGCACGATCACCGTCAGCAACCGCGAAATCGACGATTTCGTGATCCTGCGCAGCGACGGCACGCCGACCTATATGCTGGCCGTTGTGGTCGACGATCACGACATGGGCGTGACCCACGTTATCCGCGGCGACGACCATATCAACAACGCGTTCCGCCAGCTTGTCGTCATCCGTGCGATGCATACGATTGAACAGGCCGCCGGCACCGGCGCCTGGCCCGATCCGGACTATGCGCATATCCCGCTGATCCACGGGGCCGACGGGGCCAAGCTGTCAAAGCGGCATGGCGCGCTGGGCGTCGATGCCTATCGCGACGAACTGGGCCTGTTGCCCGAAGCCGTGGTCAATTACCTGATGCGGCTTGGCTGGGGCCATGGCGACGAGGAATTCATCACCCGCGACCAGGCCGTGGAATGGTTCGACATCGCCAATGTCAACAAGGGCGCAGCGCGCTTTGACCTGAAAAAGCTGCTCAATCTCAACGGGCACTATATCCGCCTGGCCGACGATGCGCGGCTGGCACACGAAGTGGCCAAGCGGCTGGGCGTGACCGATGCGGCGCAGATCGCGCTGCTGACCACGGCCATGCCCGTGCTGAAAGTGCGTGCCGCCGATCTCAACGAATTGAGCGAAGGCGCACGGTTCCTGTTTGCGGTTCGTCCGATCGCGCCCGATGCCAAGGCCGCCGCTTTGCTGACGCCAGAGGCGCGCGGCATTCTGGCCCAGGCGCATGCCCGGCTGGCCGCCACCGCCGACTGGACACCGGATGCGATCGAGGCAACGCTCAAGGCCCTGGCCGAAGAGCTTGGCCTGGGGCTTGGCAAACTGGCGCAGCCTTTGCGCGCGGCGCTGACCGGGCAGACCACATCGCCCGGCATCTATGATGTGCTGGTGTTGATCGGTCGCGATGCGACCCTGGGCCGGATTGCCGACCAACTGATTGATACACCCGCGGTTTGAAAATTTCGGGATCATACTCCCGGCCCAATATCGACACAGGAGGACTGAGACGTGAGCAAGACCGAGGCAACGCTGCAGACCGGCGGCAAGACCGTGGAATTGCCAGTGACGAGCGGCACAATCGGTCCCGATGTGATCGATATCCGCAAGCTCTATGGCCAGACCGGGATGTTCACCTATGACCCCGGCTTTACCAGCACCGCCAGTTGCGACAGCGCGATCACCTATATCGATGGTGACGAAGGCGTGCTGCTGCACCGGGGCTATCCGATCGGGCAACTGGCCGAACAATCCTCGTTCATGGAGGTCAGCTATCTGCTGCTGAACGGCGAATTGCCCAATGCGGCAGAACTCGCCGATTTTAGCCGCACGATCACGCGCCACACGATGGTGCACGAACAGCTGAGCACATTCTACCGCGGGTTCCGCCGCGACGCCCACCCGATGGCGGTGATGTGCGGCGTGGTTGGCGCGCTGTCGGCGTTTTATCATGATTCCACCGACATCGCCGATCCCGAGCTGCGCAAGATCAGCTCGCACCGCCTGATCGCCAAGATCCCCACGATCGCGGCGATGGCCTACAAGTATTCGGTCGGGCAGCCGTTCGTCTATCCCGACAACCGCCTGTCCTACACCGGCAATTTCCTGCGTATGACCTTTGCCGTGCCGGCCGAGGAATACCACGTGGTGCCCGAAGTGGAACGCGCGCTCGATCGCATTTTCATCCTGCATGCCGATCACGAACAGAACGCGTCGACTTCGACAGTGCGCCTGGCCGGATCGTCGGGCGCCAATCCCTTTGCCTGCATGGCGGCAGGGATCGCCTGCCTGTGGGGCCCCGCGCATGGCGGCGCCAACGAAGCCGCGCTCAACATGCTGCGCGAAATCGGCACGCCCGACCGCATTCAGCACTATATCGATCGCGCCAAGGACAAGAACGATCCGTTCCGCCTGATGGGTTTCGGCCATCGCGTGTACAAGAACTATGACCCGCGCGCTGCCGTGATGCAAAAGACCGTGCGCGAAGTGTTCAAGGCGCTGAACGTGACCGACCCGCTGTTCGAAACCGCCCTGCGGCTGGAAGAGATCGCGCTGAGCGATCCGTACTTCATCGAAAAGAAGCTGTTTCCCAACGTGGATTTCTATTCGGGCATCATCCTGTCAGCGATCGGTTTCCCCACGACGATGTTCACCGTGCTGTTCGCCCTTGCCCGCACGGTGGGCTGGGTCGCGCAATGGAACGAAATGATTTCCGATCCAGGCCAGAAGATCGGCCGTCCGCGCCAGCTCTACACCGGGCCGGTTGCGCGCGATTACGTGCCGGTCGATCAACGCTGATTGCGGCCGGTCCGGCGACACAGATCAGGCAGGGGTGCCATCGGCCCCCTGCCTTTTTTGTGCGCGCATCGCGTCAGATGTGACTGCGTCGTGGCAAGGTCAGCACAAATCGCGCCCCTGCCCCCGGCGCCACGGTCAGATCGCCGCCCATCGCGCGCGCAAGACGACGCGAGATATACAGACCAAGTCCGCTGCCACCATCGCCGTTGCGGCCAAGGCGTTCAAACTTTTCGAAAACACGCGCAGTCTGGTCTGCGCTCAGGCCCTGGCCTTCGTCACGCACTGCAATCCATGCGGTTTGCGCGTCGCTACCGGTTTCGATCGTGACGGTCGAATGTGCCGGGCTGTAGCGGATGGCATTGGTCAGCAGATTGAGCAGGATCTGCAGCACCCGGCGGAATTCGCCGGTGGCGGGCACAGCCAGGTCTGACGGCGGGATGACGAGCGCGATGCCGCGTTCCTGCGCGCGCATGGCCAGAATGCCCGATGCGCGGCGCGCACAATCGGCCAGATCGATCCGATCGGGCGCGGGTGCAAAATCGGGCGCCTCCACCGCGTCGAGATCGGCCAGATCCTCGACGAGCGCCAGCAGATGCCGCCCCGCCTCGGCAATGTCGGCGGCATAGCCTGCATATTCCTCGGCCAGTGGCCCTGCCAGCCGTGTCCTGATGGTTTCGGCGTTGGCAATGATGCGATTGATCGGCTGACGCAAGGCGGGTGCCAGATCGCGGCCGATCACCCGGTTGGACGAGGCCATGGCGGGTGCCGCGGGGCCCGCCTGCACGCCGGGTACAGCCTCGATCGCATCGGGCACGATCAGCAGATCAAACCCGGCATCGCCATGCGGCAGCAGCCGGGCGCGCCAGGTCTGTGCGCAACCCGGAACATGAAATGCCACGTCATCGATCAGCCGCCAATGCATCGGCTGGCGATGCGCCACGCCCACCAGGTTGACGGCCTCGCTCCACACCGGGCTGCCGCTGCGCCATTGCGCGATCAGGTCGTGCAACGCGGCATCGTGGTCATCCTCGCCGCGCAGTTCAACCGCCAGCACCCGTTGATCCGCATCGAGCACCGCGTGGATCCGCGCGATCTGATACAGCACGGCATCGGCCGCACCGGCGTCCGCGGCGTGAACCCCGACAAGCCGCCAATGGCTGAGCGCGATGCGCGTGCCCCCGGCGTCAGGCGCAACCTGCGCCAGGAATGCGATGGTATTGCCCTCGTCCACCGCGCCCAGCATCGCCACTTGCGCCACCCCAGAAACCCGCGTGCGCCGCACCAGCGCCAACAGCGCCGGCACTGCCAGCACGCCGCCTGGCCAATCACCGCCGCATCGCATGTGCAATCCGGCAAGCGCCGGATCAGCCTCGATCAGGCGATCATGGGCGTCGCATGTTCCCCGCACCGGGCCGCCCGCAGTCATCCCAGCGAATCCCTCAACAAACGCTCGGCATCGGCGATGTCGACCAACGCAGGATCAGCATCCGGCCGGATCGCCAGCAATTGCAACGCTGCCGAATCCCGGCCAAGCCCGGCCGTGCGCAGCATCAGCGCCAGACGCAGCGGATCGTCCTCGGCGGTGGCCAGCGCCACCATTTCACGCGGCATGCCCGACGCCAGCGCCAGCGCGCTGAGGAACAGGGCCACGCCCGCCTCATCGATGTGCAGGGTCAAGGCAAGGTCGTCGGCCATATGCAACAATGCGCGTTGCAACAGCGCGATGCGCCCGGGCGGATCGGCGCGCACGGGCGTTCGCCCGTTTGGCGGCGAACCATCCGCATCTGCGCAGGCCGCATCGCGGATCGACCAGGCGATATGCTGCAGATCGCCCGGCAATTCGGCCAGGGGCATTCGCATCAGCCGCACTGCATCGGTCACGCGGGTCTGCGCCGCCAGCAATGCGCCGCCATCGGGATGCCGGCGAACAAGCGGCGGAAACACCGGATCAAGCGCACGCCGTGCCGCCAATGCCTCGCTCAGCCGAAATTCCACCGCGATCGCGTGCAGGTGCATCAGCATGGCCCGATGGGCGACGAGCAATGCGCGCACCGCGGCGGTCAGCGCATGATCCGACCCTGACAATTGCGCCGCCAGGTCTGCCGTCATGCCCCGCACCAACGCGATCGTGCGATCGTCGAGCAGGCCGCAGGGTCCAAGGGCCGCCTGGCTTTCCAGCACAGCGCTGCACGCAGACAGCCGATGATCGGCGTCGGCCAAAGCGCGTGCGGCCCAAACCGGGCCATCGGCGGTTGCTGCATGGTCCATCGCGCCAGCCTTAGTCCGCTGTGGTTAAATCGGCGTTAGCCAGCGGGCCGCGCGCCGAAGTTACCGCCAGCGCCCATACCACCAGCGCCAGGATCACCGCGCGCAGGCAGATGTCGAATGGCAGCACCGCGCTGCATGCGGCCAGCGCAACCCCGGCAACAAGCCGATCGCGCAACCACCAGGTCATCCGCCCGACCGGCACGACGCGCGGCAGCAGATGGAGCATCAAAATCAACACCAGCGGTGCGAACCAGCCCAGGCCGAGCGGCACGCCCGGCGCATGCGAGACTTCGCTGCGCCAAGCCGACAAGGCGACAAATCCACCGTCGATGACCCATTCGAACCATACCCCGGTGGGCGCGCGATAGCCGGTTGCGAGCAATGCGCGCCGCTCGATATCGGCCATCATCTGCGCCACACGCGCCAGCGTCCAGGCCAGCGCCAGCAGGCCAAAGCCCGGCGTGCGCCAACCGAACCAGCCCGCGCCAAATGCCAAAAGCAGTGCCACCACGCCACCCAGCGCCACCACCCAGGGCCGGGTTCCGGCGTGCAGCAGCGCCGGGCCAGCCAGATGCACGGTCTTGGCCGTGATCCATTCGCCCGGGCTGCGCAAATGCCCTGATGCCGTATGCAGCCGCAGCCACACCGGCTCGGCCGCGTGCGCCTCGTCCTCGTTGCGCACGAGTTTCCAGCGTGCGTCCGCCAGCACCGCGTCGGGCAACAGGCGCAGCGGCACGCGGCCCTGCACCGCCAGGCGCAGCAGCGCCGCATGGGTGTTCCATTCGGGCGGCAAATCGCCCAGCCCGGCCACGATACGCCCGGGCAGGCGCATCGCCCCGGCAAAGGCGTGATTGATATCGATCCGTTCAAATCCCGCCGCCACCCCGGCCTCGACCGGCAACGCCAGCACGCCCGTGGCCTGTTCCAGCTGGGGCAAGGCCAATTCGGGCTGCACCAGCAGACCGTCACCCAGGACAATCAGGTCATCTTCGGCCGTGACCAGCGGCAGCAGTGCATGCGCAGACGTAATTACGTGGAACCGCGCGCCCGCGCTTTCGGTCGCGTGCTGCAGTGCTATCACTTCGCTGGTCAGCGCGTCTGTCACCACGACAATGCGGGTGCAGCCCAATGCCAGCGCCAGCCCCAGCTGGTGGCGCACCAGTGATCGACCGCCGATCGTCAGGACCGCGCGCAAACCTTGCAGTTCGCCCGATACGGCATCGGTCATGGACAGCAATCCGACCCTCAAGGCCCCCAAACTCCTGATAATGGCGTGAGGTTCGATCACCCGTTGCCCGGTCTGCGCCAAACGCAACGCCGTTACCCTAGGCGCACACCCTGTCGCTGCCAAGCGGTCTGCCCACCTTTCGCAAACCCCGGCTTAACGGATTCACGGCACAGGTAAAGTCAGGCCAAGGGGTCGATTTCACGCAACAGCGCGCGAATTCGCCGCAAAATCGCGGGATCGCCGGGCGCGCCAGCCATTGCATCATCGGCCAGCGCAACCAGCTCGGTGCCATGAAATGTGGCCGCCAGGCCCTTCAACCGCTGCGCCGCCTGCATCCAGTTGGCATCGCACCGCGCGCGCTGCAACAGATCGAGCGCGCCCAATGCGCTGTCCAGAAATGCGCGCCGCAATTCGCGCAACAGCACGGGATCATCCCCCAGCGCGGAGACGAGATGTGCATCGATTGCTTCACCAAGATAGGCCATGCCGATAAGGATGCGCCCCACCCGGTTAAGGCAGGGTTACACAGCGGCCAAAATCCGTGTTAGAGATCGGTCCCATGACCGGGGGAACACGCATCATCGCGCTGGATGGCGAAACATACGACGGCAGCTCTGCCGAAGCAGAGGGGCGACCGCTGCCGGCAGACCATGTGGTCCATGCAGATCAGCCGGATGGCACTACACCAGAGCTGGACAGCGCGTTCGCGCCCCAAGGGCCGTTGCGCTGGATCGTGCCGGGGCTTGCTGCAGTGCTGATCACCGGCTGGACCGTGTTGCTGGGCGTGGCGCGTGCGCCAGCCGTGCAGGCCGGTCTGAACGCCGACGGGCTGGTCAATCTGGTTACCGTTTGGGCGCTGCCGGTTATGCTGGTGCTGATGGGCGTGCTGATCGCGCGCACCACCTTGCGCGATGCCACCCGCCATGCCGCGGTGATCCATGCGCTGTCCGAAGAAAGCCGCCTGCTTGAAACGCGGCTGCGCGCGATGAACACCGAACTGTCGCTGGCGCGCGATTTCATCGCGGCCCAAAGCCGCGATCTCGAATCGCTTGGACGCATCGCGGTTGATCGCCTGTCGGGTTCGGCCGAACGTCTGAAGGACGTCATCGCCGGACAGGGCAAGGACATGGACCATATCGGCACCGTGGCGGCCAAAGCGCTGGAAAACATCTCCACGCTGCGCACGCACCTGCCGGTGATCAGCAATTCGGCCAAGGACGCCGCCAATGCGATCGCGCATGCCGGACGTACCGCCGACACACAGCTGGAAGACCTGATCAACGGGTTCAACCGTCTCAACGAATTCGGCACGGCCAGCGGGCGCAAGGTCGAAGACGTGCGCACCGCCGTCGATGCCGCGCTTGACGCCTTTGCCACCGCGACCGAGCGCATCGGCCTGGCCGGCGAAGTGCGCCTGCGCGCGGTGATCGACGCGCTTGACGCGCAACGCCTGCGCATCGATGGCGAAGAAGTCGCGGCCCTGGCCGCAATCCGCGCACGCGCCGATACGCTGGCCAGCGAATTGGCCGGGCAACGCGAAGTGATCGCCACCGCCGAAGAAGACAGCCTGGCTGCGCTGGCCGGGCGCATCGCCGCGCTCGATGGCGATGTGCGCAAAGTGGCCGCATCGCTGGCGCGCGCCATCGAGGAAGTCGGCCGCGATCACGACCAGCTGGTGTCGGATTCGCGCGAACGTCTGCACCGGTTTGAGGAAAGCGCCGGATCGCTGGGCCGCGCGCTGGTCGACGAAGCCGCATCGGTCGATGACGCGATGGCCGTGCGCCGTCATGCACTCGAAGCCGCGCTGACCGCCACTGCCGAACAATTTGCCGCGCGGCTCGATCAGCTCGACACCGCGATCGGTCAGCGCCGTGCCGCCATGGCCGCCGCCGCCGCCGACGCCGTCGACGCAATCGACACGCGCCTGGCCGAAGTCGACCGCACGATCGCCACCCGTCGCCAACAGCAGGCCGACGCGCTGGATAAAATGGTCGCAACTTGCGACACGCTGGCCGCGCGCGTCACCGACTTTGCCACCACGATCGATGCGGGTACTGCCGCGGGATCACGCACGACCACGGTGATCGACGCCGCGCTGACCACTTTGACCAGCCGATTGAACGCCGCGCGCAATGCATTGGGCGGCACCGACGAAACCATTGTCGGCCTGACCGACGCGGCGGTCCGCCTGCTCGAACTGATCGAAGCGGCCAGCGACCATACCCGCACCCAGATCCCCGAGGCCCTGCGCAGCGCGGTCGCCGGAATGGACGGCGTGGAACGCAGGGTGGTCGCGATGCGCGACACCCTGCGCGAGGCCGGCGATGCCGGCACGGCGCTGACCGGCGCGATCACCGACGCGGACACGCGGTTGGGATCGGTGCGCAACGATATCGCCGCAATCCATGGCACGATCGAGGCGCACGCGCGCGAACACGAAACGCGCCTGACCACCTTGCGCGATATGCTGCGCGCAGCACAGGGGGAAAGCGATACGCTGACCGGATCGATCGAGCGGCGTCTGGCGGGCGCAATTGCCGAACTTGAAGCCGCGGCGCACAAGGCCGGGGCGGATCTTGGCACCACCACCGCCGCCGAAATCAGCGCGATGGCCGCACGTTTTGGCGAAGAAACCAGCGCGGCACTGGCGCGTGTGGTGC
This sequence comes from Novosphingobium acidiphilum DSM 19966, assembly GCF_000429005.1. GTDB lineage: Bacteria > Pseudomonadota > Alphaproteobacteria > Sphingomonadales > Sphingomonadaceae > Novosphingobium > Novosphingobium acidiphilum. Next base: position 170,272 of record NZ_AUBA01000005.1, read on the forward strand.
AAGGTCGCGGCGCGCAGATGATCGCCCGGCTGGAAGAGGCGATGGACAGCGCGTCGAACTCGGCCCGCGAAACCGCGCTGCAGATGCGCGATCAACTGGCACGGATCGACGAATTGGCCGGCAATCTGGAAAACCGGGTCAACCATATCCGCGAACGCGCCGAGGAACAGGTCGACGGCGATTTTGCGCGGCGCACGGCATTGATCACCGAAAGCCTGAATTCGGCGGCCATCGATATATCGCGTATCCTGTCGGCCGAAGTGTCGGAATCGGCCTGGGCATCATATCTGCGCGGCGAGCGCGGCATTTTTACCCGCCGTGCGGTGTCTCTGCTGGATGCCGGCGACGTGCGCGCGGTGCAGCAACACTACGAAAACGACGAGGAATTCCGCGTTCACGTCAACCGCTACATCCACGATTTCGAAGCGATGCTGCGCCAGCTGCTGTCCACCCGCGACGGCAATGCGCTGGGCGTGACGCTGCTGTCGTCGGATATGGGCAAGCTCTATGTCGCGCTGGCGCAAGGGATCGAGCGGCTGCGCACCTGATCATTCCCAGAACGCCACGCAGCGGGTTTCGATCGAACTGCGGATCTGGGCATTGGCAAAGCTGGCGTCGTGAAACGCGGTGTGCGGGCAGCGCCAGGTGACCGAATGATCGCTGTCGTAGAATTTGAACAGCAGCACGTCGTCGCGCGTCATGTTCGAAAAATACCACCATGCATGGCCGGGGCGATACCGCAGGATCGTCGCCGCGATCATGTCGTCTTCCCCGGGCACCGGCGCGGTCAGCGCGTCGCCGGTGGGAAATTCATCGACCACGAACAGCGTGTTTGACGCCAGTTCGTCGCCTGCGATCGTGCGGCCATCCATCACTGCCAGCGGCCAGTCCTGCGGCGGAGGCGACCAGGTGCGCCATAACGAGCAACAGCAATGGCGTGAAAACCCCGCACCATCGGGTCGGTGGGCTGCATAAAGGCGCGCGCCGGCCGCGTGACCAGTGCGCGGGTTGTAATCGATATGGGCCTCGCCCGCCTGCGGCTGCAACCCGCCCTTGTGCTGATACCCGGCCACCTTTTGCCCCGCCAGCGCCGACAGATCGGCGGTCGTGCGCCGCATCCAGCCCTGCACCGCGACAAAGCTGGCCCCGGTCAGCGTCTTGACCGCATCGGCCACCTCGCGCTCGTACACCGCGTCCACCTCGGCATTGTCGTTGAAGTTGCGGACCTTGGTCGGACACCGCGCGATCATGAAGCCGTGGCTGTCCAGCGCAAAGCGGTCGCGGATCGGCATGCCGTCGCGCACCAGCACAGGGTAATCGCGATAATCGCCGGTGTTGATCTCGGCCCCCTGGCTGACATAGCGCCGGGTGACGAATTCGCCTTCATCGAGATAACGGATCGTTGCGCGCGCCTCGCGTATGCCCGTCAGGTCTGCCGCATTCGCCATCGTATCCGCTCCGCCCTGGCTCCGGCATGGGACTCAGGTCGGGCGAAAATCTATCATTTGTTATGATATGCGCAAGACGCGCGGATCACTTCGTGCGGGGTTGGTACAATTCGATGCGTGTGCCGTCGGGGTCCGCAATCCAGGCAAACCGGCCATAGGGATCGCTGTCATCGCGCTTGATCACCACAACCCCATGCGCACTCAGCCGCGCCAGAAAGGCATCGAGATCGTCCACTGCAAAATTGAGCATCATGTCGCGCGGGTTGGGGCCGAAATAGTCGGTGCCTTGCGGAAAAGCGTTCCACACCACCACGTCGGGATGGCCCGGCGCGTCATAGCGCAGCATGGCCCCACCCCACGCCTCGACCTTGATCCCCAGCACATCGCGATACCACGCGGCCAGGGCTTTGGGATCCTTGCTGCGCACGAAGACGCCACCGATGCCGGTGATGTGACCTGCGGGTTCGGCGTGAACAGACGACGACATCATGCACACCCCCATCATGATCGACAGCCGGAACAGGCGCGCACGTGTCATGGGCCAGCCCCTGATGCAAGCGAGGATGACAGAATATGGGACCCGCCGCGTTGCGTCAACGCCGCATGCAAAAGGGGCGATGGCTCATCACCATCGCCCCCTTTGTCAAACGTTGCGCAAGTGGTGAACGATCAGTCGTCCGACTTCAGAAAAGCCGGCAGGTGATCGGGCGCCGGGCCATCGTCGCGGTCGGGACGCGGCGCGCGCGGGCCGCGATCGTCGCCACGGCCACGGCCGCCGCCACGATCGTTGCGGGGTCCGCGACGGTCGCCGCGATCGCCACGGTCGGGGCGATCGCCACGTTCGGGGCGGTCACCACGGGGTTCGCGTGCCGGACGGGTGTCTTCCAGTTCGGCACCGGTTTCCTGATCGACCAGGCGCATCGACAGGCGGACTTTGCCGCGCGGGTCGATTTCGAGCACCTTGACCTTGACTTCCTGGCCTTCCTTGACGACGTCGCCCGGCTTTTCCACGCGCTCGTTGCGCATTTCCGACACGTGCACCAGGCCGTCCTTGCCGCCCATGAAGTTCACAAAGGCGCCGAAATCAACGATGTTGACGACCTTGCCGTTGTAGACTTTGCCGACTTCGGCTTCTTCGGTGATGCCCAGGATCCACTGACGCGCAGCTTCGATCTGGGTCAGGTCGGACGACGAGATCTTGATCAGGCCTTCATCGTCGATGTCGACCTTGGCGCCGGTGGTGGCGACGATCTCGCGGATCACCTTGCCGCCGGTGCCGATCACGTCACGGATCTTCGATTTGTCGATCTGCAGCGTTTCGATCCGCGGCGCATGCGCCGACAGTTCGCCACGGACTTCGCCCAGCGCCTTGGTCATTTCGCCCAGGATATGCGCGCGGCCTTCCTTGGCCTGTGCCAGGGCAGCGCGGAAGATTTCCTCGGTGATCCCGGCGACCTTGATGTCCATCTGCATCGTGGTGATGCCTTCGCTGGTCCCGGCCACCTTGAAGTCCATGTCGCCCAGGTGATCTTCGTCACCCAGGATGTCGGACAGCACGGTGAATTCGTCGCCTTCAAGGATCAGCCCCATGGCAATGCCCGAAACCGGACGTGCCAGCGGAACGCCCGCATCCATCATCGACAGCGAACCGCCGCAGACCGTCGCCATCGACGACGAACCGTTGGATTCGGTGATGTCCGACAGGACGCGGATGGTATAGGGGAAATCTTCCTTCGACGGCAGCACCGGGTTCAGCGCACGCCATGCCAGCTTGCCATGGCCAACTTCACGACGACCGGGGGCACCGAAACGGCCAACTTCGCCAACCGAATAGGGCGGGAAGTTATAGTGCAGCATGAACCGCTGATACGACAGGCCATCCAGGCCGTCGATCATCTGTTCAGCATCCTTGGTGCCAAGCGTGGTGGTGCAGATCGACTGCGTTTCGCCGCGTGTGAACAGCGCCGAACCATGCGTGCGCGGCAGGAAACCCACCATCGCTTCGATCGGGCGGATCTGCGTCACGGTGCGGCCATCGATGCGCTGACCATCCTTGAGAATGGCGGTACGCACGATGTCGGCTTCGACCTTTTTCAGGGTCTTGATCGCCACCATCCGGGTCTGCGGGGCTTCGTCGGCATAGGCCGCCTTGGCCTTGTCGCGCGCGGCATTGAGCGCATCCGAACGCGCCGACTTGTTGGTCAGCTTGTAGGCAGCGGCAATGTCCTTGCCGACCAGCTTCTTGAGCTTGGCCTTGATGTCGGCGGTGTTGTCCGACAGATCGATATCCCAGGGATCTTTCGCGGCCTTTTCAGCCAGGTCGATGATCGCGTTGATGACCTTGCGGATTTCCGCATGGGCAAACAGCACGCCGCCCAGCATGACGTCTTCGCTCAGTTCCTTGGCTTCGGATTCGACCATCATCACCGCGTTGCCGGTGGCGGCCACGACCAGATCGAGCTGGCCTTCCTTGACCTGACCCAGCGACGGGTTGAGCTGGTATTCGCCATCCTTGAAACCGACGCGCGCGGCACCGATCGGGCCCATGAACGGGACGCCCGAAATGGTCAGCGCGGCCGAGGCAGCAATCATTGCCACGACATCGGGTTCGGTTTCGCCGTCATAGCTCAGAACCTGGCAAATGACGTTGATTTCGTTGTAGAAACCTTCGGGGAACAGCGGCCGCACGGGGCGGTCGATCAGGCGCGAAACCAGCGTTTCCTTTTCGGTGGCGCCACGTTCCCGCTTGAAGAAGCCACCCGGAATACGACCGGCGGCGGAAAACTTTTCCTGGTAATGGACGGTCAGGGGGAAGAAGTCCTGCCCTTCCTTGACCGATTTGGCGGCCGTGACAGCGCACAGCACCACGGTTTCGCCATATGTGGCAAGGACCGCCCCGTCAGCCTGACGGGCAATGCGGCCGGTTTCCAGAGTGAGGGTTTTTCCGCCCCATTCCAGTGATACGGTCTTGACGTCGAACATCGTTTTTCCTTCAGCCCGCGAAAGGCCCTATTGCCGCGCGGGATTTGCTTGCCGGGGGTTCCGTCCCGGTCCGGTGTGGGGCTTGATCTCACCCCATGGGCTTGCTGCCGAATTGCAGACCGCCCGGATGCGAAAAGCGGCCCACGTGGGGCCGCTTTTGCGTTTACTTGCGCAGACCCAGCTTCTGGATCAGGGCGTTGTAGCGTTCGACATCCTTTTTCTTCAGATAATCGAGCAGGCTGCGACGCTTGTTGACCATCTGCAAAAGGCCACGGCGCGAATGGTTGTCCTTGTGGTGGATCTTGAAGTGTTCGGTCAGGTTGACAATGCGCTCGGTCAGGATGGCGACCTGTACTTCCGGCGAACCGGTATCGCCTTCGATGCGGGCGTTGTCGACGATGATCGTCTGCTTCTTTTCAGCGGTAACCGACATGAACTCTTCACTCCGCGACATCGGGAAAATTGAAACCCCGTTCGACGCGCATGGCGCCATCCGCAAGTGCCACCAGCGCCACCGGAACCATGCCGGATCGCGCAAGCCACAGCCCGTCGGATTGGGGCAACCCCGTCAGAACGCGGCCCTGGCGGACCGCCCTTGCCTGTTCGGGGTCGAGGTCAAGAGCCGGGATGTCGTCCAGCCCTGCCTCCAACGGCAAGATCATCAGTTCAAGGCTTGCGCCCTTAGCGATCGCGTCCAAATTGTCCAGCGAAATCGCCTGCGCCAGGGCAAACGGCCCTGCCCGCACGCGTCGCAACATCGTCACATGGCCGACCGTGCCCAGCGCCAAGGCAATATCGCGCGCCAGGCTGCGCACATACGTGCCCTTGGACACGGTGACGGTCAGCGTTGCGGTGCGTTCATCGTCGACCTGCGCTTCGTGGATCGCCCCCCAGTGCAGGATCGTCACCGTACGCGTCGGCATGTCGATATCTTCGCCGTCGCGTGCCCGGTCATAGGCGCGACGCCCGTCGATCAAGATCGCCGAATAGGCGGGCGGCACCTGTTCGATCACGCCGGTGAAGCGTTCGGCCACGACCCTGGCCACCGCACCGGGTTCGGGTTGGACCGGGCTGGTCGCGATGACCTGCCCCTCCCGATCGAGCGTGTCGGTCTGCCGCCCAAACTGCACGGTAAAGTCATAGGTCTTGGTCGCATCGAGCATGCGCCCGGCCAGTTTGGTGGCTTCGCCCAGCGCGATCGGCAGGACACCCGTGGCGAGCGGATCAAGCGTGCCGCCATGGCCGACTTTGGCCTTGCCGTGCCCGCCCTGGCGCAGCGCGCGCTTGACCGCAGAAACCGCCTGTGTCGATCCCAGTCCCAGCGGTTTGTCGAGCACGATCCAGCCGTGCACGCTCATGTCGTGGGCGCGCCTGCCGGCCCTGCCACCCAGGTGATAAAGCCGGCCAGGTGATCCAGCAGCCAGTCGCGCGGCGGCAGCAGCACATGGTCGATCAGATGCAGCGAAGGGAAAATCTGCGGCACGACCACCAGGATCACCAGCAGCACCATGATGCCATAAGGTTCGATCCGGTCGAGCAGCCGCGCGCCCGACCATGGCAGAATGCCGCGCAGCACACGCGATCCGTCGAATGGCGGGATGGGCAGCAGGTTGAACAGGCCCAGCGAACAGTTGAACAAAATGAAATTGCCCAGATTGCGCAGCACAAACATTGCAATCGGCCCCGGCACACCGCCCGGACCAATCGCCCTGATCATCAGGCCGATCGCCACCGCACTCAACGCCGCGAGCACGAAATTGCTGGCCGGGCCGGCGGCACCGACCAGCGCCATATCGCGCTTGGGATTGCGCAGGCGGGCGTAATCGACCGGCACCGGCTTGGCCCAGCCGAACACCGGCATATGCGCCAGCGCCAGCATGCCGGGCAGCACGATCGTCCCGAACGGATCGACATGGCGCAGCGGATTGAGGCTGAGCCGCCCGCGCTCTGCCGCGGTGTGATCGCCCAGCATGCGCGCGACCATGCCGTGTGCGACTTCGTGGAACACGATCGCAAAAATCAGCGGCAGGATGATGGTTGCCGCTTCGTACAGGGAAGAATTCATCGCGCCTGCCATTCGGATTTGAGGATGCTGAACGACACGGTGTCGCGCACGTGGCCGGTCCAGGTCATGCGTTCATGGCGCAGCACGCCTTCGCGCAGTGCGCCAAGCTTCGCCACGGCGGCCTGGCTGCGGGTGTTGCGCGCATCCACCTTGAAACCGACGCGTTCCAGCCCGCAGGCAAAGGCGTGGTCAAGCAACAGCCGCTTGACCCGGTCGTTCAGACCCGTGCCGCGCGCGGCGGGCACGATGAACGTGTTGCCGATCTCGATCGACCAGCCGGGCTGGCCCTGTTCGATCCAGGCGGTCATGCCGATCACGCGGCCTGCCTGCTTCACCGCATAGACCCGGCGCTTGGGTGCACCCTGCAACAGGCCATCGAACTGCGGATCAAAGGCATCGCCCAGATAATTGAACGGATAAATGTCCCAGATCGCATCGTCGGCGGCGCAGGCCGCGCGCAGCCCTTCGCGGTGCGCCTCGGTCAATGGCACCAGCGCCAGATCGCCCTCGCACAGGGGCACGTACAGTGCGGCATCGGTCATGGATTGAGGCTTTCGCAGAAATGGCGGCGGCACAGCGCGACATAGCGGTCGTTGCCGCCGATTTCGGTCTGCGCGCCCTGGCGCACCGCATTGCCCTGTGCATCAAGCCGCAGGTTCATCGTTGCCTTGGCGCCGCAATGGCAAACGCCGCGCAATTCGACCAGCCGGTCGGCGATCCCCAGCAGCGTTGCAGCGCCTTCGAACAGCACGCCCTGGAAATCGGTGCGCAAGCCATAACACATTACCGGAATACCGGCCTGGTCGACAATCCAGGCCAGTTGCCAGACCTGATCGCCGGTCAGAAACTGCGCTTCGTCGATCAAGACCGCTGCCAGCGGCGTCGCCTGGTGCGCGGCCATGATCGCCGCACCCAGATCGGTCTCGCGATCGAAGCGGCAGGCCGGCGCGCCAATCCCGATCCGGCTGACGATATCAAGCCCCGGTGTCTCGGCCGATCGCTGATCGATCGATGCGGTCCACAACATGGTTGCCATGCCGCGCTCGCGATAGTTGAAATCGGCCTGCAGCAGCGCGGTCGACTTGCCCGCGTTCATGCTGGCATAGTGAAAGTGGAGCTTGGCCATCCGCGTGCGCCGATCAGGCGTCCTGATCGCTGCCGGGCACATCGCCCAGATCGCGGCTGACGCGCGGATCGTTCAACAGCTGATCGATGTGGCTGGCCACGTCGAAACTGACATCGGACTGAAATTTCAGCTTGGCCGCATATTTCAGCTTGAGCCGCCCGGCGACTTCGCGCTGGAAAAACGCGGTGTTGGTGCGCAGCGCGCTGATCACCAGTTCCTCGTCGCTGCCCAGCAGCGATTTGACGAACACGGTGGCGTGGCGCAAATCGGGCGACATGCGCACTTCGGTCACCGACACGGTGTGCGCGGTCAGTACTTCATCATGCACTTCCTGCCGCAGCAGCAGTTCCGACAGGATGTGGCGCACCTGTTCACCCACCTTCAACAGGCGGACAGAGCGGGTTTCGGGGGTCTGATTGGGACGGGCCACGTGTGTTGTTATCCAGTTTCCAGCATGCGGCTGCGACCAGCATGCTGATCCCAACCCCATCGACGTGATCGATATAGGCCGCCGCAGGCCCGATGGCGAGACCCCGGGCCCCGCCTGATCCGACCCGTCACCGGGAAAGCAACCGCCCGAAGCGTGATGGAAAGACGACACCCGGCGGCACGACGCGCGATTGACGTGCCGGGCCGACCGCCCCCTTCCACCATCCTTCGGGTGGTCCCCCTCCCCATGGTGGGGAGGGTTTGGTTACAGCGTGCGGGCGCGTTCTTCGACTTCGAACACTTCGAGCATGTCGCCCGGCTTGATGTCGTTGGTATCGGCCAGCACCACACCGCATTCCAGACCCGCGCGCACTTCGGCAACGTCGTCCTTGAACCGGCGCAGCGACGCGATGAGCGTGGCCGAGACGATGACATCGTTGCGGGTAAGCCGCGCATGGATACCCTTGCGGATATAGCCTTCGAGCACCAGCAGACCGGCCGCCTTGTCACGCTTGCCGGCGGCAAAGACTTCCTTGACTTCGGCGCGGCCAACCACGGTTTCGATGCGTTCAGGTCCGAGTTCACCGGCCATTTCGCGCGCGATTTCATCGGTCAGCTTGTAGATCACGTCGTGATATTTCAGCTGCACCTTGTTGCGTTCGATCAGTTCGCGCGCCTTGGCATTGGGACGCACGTTGAACCCGATGATCGGCGCACCCGTGGCCTGCGCCAGGGTAACATCGCCTTCGGTGATCGCGCCAACGCCCGAAGACAGCACACGCACCTTGATCTCGTCGGTCGACAACCGGTTGAGCGCGTTGACAATCGCTTCGGTCGAGCCCTGCACGTCGCCCTTGATGACCACGGGGAACTCGATCACGACTTCCTTGGCCTTCAGCGCCGAGAACATCGTGTCGATGCTCGCCTGCGGCGATGTGGTGCGCTTGGCCTGGGCCATTTCCTCGCGATAGGTCGCAACTTCGCGCGCACGCGCTTCGTTTTCAACCACGGTCAGCGTGTCCCCGGCCATCGGCACGCCGCCGATGCCCAGCACTTCGACCGGCAACGATGGCCCTGCGGTCTTGATCTGGCGCCCCTTGTCGTCAAGCATCGCGCGCACGCGGCCTGACTGGGTGCCGACCACCAGGATGTCGCCGACTTTCAGCGTGCCGCGCCGCACCAGCACGGTGGCCAACGGCCCCTTGCCCTTGTCCAGCTTGGCCTCGATCACGGTCGCCTCGGCGGCGCGATCGGGATTGGCGCGCAGTTCGAGCAATTCGGCCTGCAACAGGATCTTTTCGATCAGCGTGTCGAGACCCGCACCGGTCTTGGCCGAAACCTCGACATCCTGCACGTCGCCCGACATTTCCTCGACCAGGACTTCGTATTCCAGCAGCCGTTCGCGGATCTTCTGCGGATTGGCCTCGGGCTTGTCCGCCTTGGTGATCGCCACGATCATCGGCACGCCGGCGGCCTTGGTGTGGTTGATCGCTTCTACCGTCTGCGGCATGATGCCGTCATCGGCGGCCACCACCAGCACGACGATGTCGGTGACATTGGCGCCGCGCATGCGCATTTCGGTAAAGGCTTCGTGGCCCGGCGTGTCGAGGAAGGTGATGTGGTCACCGCCCTTGGTCTTGATCTGATAGGCGCCGATATGCTGGGTAATGCCACCGGCTTCGCCGCGTACCACATCGGTGCCGCGCAGCGCGTCAAGCAGGCTGGTCTTGCCGTGATCGACATGGCCCATGATCGTCACGACCGGCGGACGCACCTGAAGCGAATCCTCGGCATCGACGTCGGTGCTGGTGTCGATATCGACATCGCTGGCGCTGACGCGCTGCACGTTGTGGCCGAAATCGGTCACCAACAGTTCGGCGGTGTCCTGGTCGATGGTCTGGTTGATGGTGACCATAACCCCCATCTTGAACAGGGCCTTGACCAGATCGGCGGCCTTTTCGGCCATGCGGTTGGACAGTTCCTGCACGGTGATCGCTTCGGGCACGATCACGTCGCGCACCTGTTTTTCACGCACGTGCTGCTGTCCGGCGTAATGCGCGCGGCGTTCCTTTTCGCGTGCGCGCTTCAGCGCGGCGAGCGAACGCGCGCGTGCGCCTTCATCATCGTTGAGCGCGCGCGTCACGGTCAGCTTGCCCGCCTGGCGACGGTCATTGGCGTTCTTGTCGCGCGGGGCATGCGCGGGCTTTTTCGCGGCCGGTTCGGGGCGCTTGATCGGCGCCACCGGGGTGAACCTGCGGGGTGCGGTCTGCACCGCGCGCGTGTCTTCGGCAGCCGGCGTCTCGGGCTCGGCCCGGTCCGGGGCCGCGGCTTCGACGGCCGGGGCGGGCTCTGATGCCTGGACGACGGGTTCGGATGCGGCATCGGCCACCGCTGCGGGCGCGGGCGTTTCGCCCTGCGGTTCGGGATTGCGCGCCTCGTCGGTGCGGCGACGGGCATCTTCCGCAGCGCGCTGACGCTCTTCCTGTTCGCGACGGTTGTTGGCTTCGGCCGAGGCCAGGCGCGCCTCTTCGGCTTCGCGCAGCAGACGCGACTGCAGTTCCTGACGCGTCTCGCGCGAGGCGGCGGGCGCAGACGGCGGCGGGGGCGGCGGAGTCGGACGCGCGACCGGCTGCGGCGCGGGGGCGGCCTGCGCTGGCACGGGCGCTTCGGGCGCAGCGGCTTCGCCCGGACGCGGCATGATCTTGCGCCGCTTCACTTCGACCACCACCTTGTTGGTGCGGCCGTGGCTGAAGGTCTGCTTGACCTCGCCGGCTTCCACCGAGGTCTTCAGGCCCAGTGGCCTGCGGCCGAGTGTCGGCTTCTTGTCGCTATCGCTCATCGAACTCATTCGCCCTTCGTATCAATTTCATCGCTCGGGTCGGCCGTCACGGCAGATCCCTCATCGGCAGGTTCGCACCCGCTGTCGTACCCGGTAAAATGCTTGAGACGCCCGAGCAGCCCTGTCACGCGCGCGGCGGCAGCAGCATCGGTCAGCGCCAGGTGTACGACGTTGTCGCGGCCCAATGCCACAGACAGTGCCGCACGGTCCAGCGGCAAGATCGTGCCTTTCATGCCCGTGCCTTCGGCCATTTCGCCCACGCGCCAGGCCTGGGCCAGTTTGCCCGCGCCATCGCCGCCGGCATCGCTGGCATGGCCCAGAAACGTAACCACGCCGGCGCGCGCCGCAGCGGCAATTTTTTCTGTGCCCAGCACGATCATCCCGGCGCGCAATTCGATCCCCAGCCGATCGGCCAGTGCACGGCGCAATGCCGTCTCGATGCGATCGCCAAGGTCGGCGGGAATGGTCAGCGGCGTGCCCTTGAAGGCCCGCGCCAACGCGCCCTTCAGCTTGCCCTTGGTCATGGCCTGGTCAAGCTCGGCCCGGGTTACCCCGATCCATGCGCCGCGTCCCGGCGCACGCGCCAGCACATCGGGCAGGACATCGCCATCGGGCGATATGGCCAGGCGGATCAGATCATCGCGCGTGTCATGCCGCGCGGTCAGGATGCATTTGCGTTCGGGCACGGGGCGCGCGGACGCAAGTCCGCCTTCGGGCAAACCATCACGGTCCGTCCGGTCAGGCACGGGGGTGCTGCCTGCGCCCCGATGTGCAATCGGGCCGCGGGCCTTGCCCCGGATCTGCGGCGTTAGCGGCTCATTGCGAGGATTCCGCATGGGCGGCCTCCTCGGTTGGAGCTGCAGCGGGCGCGGCCGGTTCGTCGTCGAACCAGTGGGCGCGTGCGGCCATGATGATTTCGTTGCCCTGTTCTTCGTTCAGGCCGTATTCGCCCAGCACGCCGCCCTTGTCTTCGGTCCGTTCCGAACGCTCGCGCCGGTCGGGACGTTCATTGCTGTTGCCGCGGCGACGCTGTTCATTGACGCGCTTGCGCGTGATCAGTTCGTCGGTCGAAAGATCGGCCAGATCGTCAAGCGTCTTGATCCCGGCCTTGCCCAGCGTGACCAGCATCGCTTCGGTCAGGTGCGGCAATTCGGCCAGGGCATCTTCGACACCCAGGTTGCGACGTTCTTCGCGCTGGCCCTCTTCGCGACGTTCCAGTGCTTCGAGTGCGCGGTTCTGCAGTTCGCCGGCAAGTTCGTCATCGAAACCGTCGATATTCGACAGCTCGCTGATGTCGATATAGGCGACTTCTTCCAGTTCGCTGAAGCCTTCGGCCACCAGCAGCTGCGACAGCGTTTCGTCAACGTCGAGTTCTTCCTCGAAGGTCTTGGACCGTTCGGTGAATTCCTTCTGGCGCTTTTCCGAAGCCTCGGCCTCGGTCATGATGTCGATTGCCGATCCCGTCAGCGACGACGCAAGGCGCACATTCTGGCCGCGGCGACCGATCGCCAGGCTCAGCTGGTCATCGGGCACCACCACCTCGATGCGGCTTTCTTCCTCGTCGATCACCACGCGGCTGACCGTTGCCGGCTGCAGCGCGTTGACGACAAAGGTTGCGGTGTCTTCGCTCCAGGGGATGATGTCGATCTTTTCGCCCTGCAGTTCCTGCACCACCGCCTGCACGCGGCTGCCCTTCATGCCGACGCAGGCGCCAACCGGATCGATCGAGCTGTCGCGGCTGATCACGCCGATCTTGGCGCGGCTGCCGGGATCGCGCGCGGCTGCCTTGATCTCGATGATACCATCGTAGATTTCGGGCACTTCCTGCGCGAACAGCTTTTTCATGAATTCGGGGTGGGCGCGGCTGAGAAAGATCTGCGGACCGCGGTTGGTGCGTTCAACCTTCATCACCAGCGCACGGACGCGTTCGCCCACACGCGGCACTTCGCGCGGAATCTGCTGATCGCGGCGGATCACACCTTCGGCGCGGCCCAGGTTGACGATCACGTGGCCGAATTCGACCGACTTGATCACACCGGTGATCACTTCGTTCACCCGGTCCTTGAATTCTTCGAACTGGCGTTCGCGTTCGGCATCGCGGACCTTCTGAAAGATCACCTGCTTGGCCGATTGCGCATCGATGCGGCCCAGTTCCACAGCGGGCAACGGATCGACGATAAAATCGCCGACCACCGCGCCGGGCTGCAGCTTTTCAGCCTGCTTGATGTCGACCTGCTTGAAGTAGTCTTCGACCTCTTCCACCACTTCGACCACGCGCCACAGGCGCAGATCGCCGGTGCGCGGATCAAGCTTGGCGCGAATGTCGTTTTCGGCGCCGTAACGGTTGCGCGCCGATTTCTGGATGGCTTCTTCCATCGCTTCGATGACGATCGACTTGTCGATCATCTTTTCGCTGGCAACTGCGTTCGCAATTGCCAGAAGCTCGGCGCGGTTGGCGGAAATCGCACTGGCCATGGCTTAGTCTTCCTGTTCCTCGACGATTGTGTCCGCGCCGGTCATGTCGATCGGGCGGGAAGCGACTATCAGCTTGTCCGTAAGGATAAGCTTGGCATTGTCCACGAGATCGAATGGCACGGTATATACCACGGCATCCTCCTCGATCGAAATCGTGTTTGTATCGGCATCAAAACCGGTCAGATCGCCGCGAAACCGCTTGCGCTTGTCGAGCAGCTCGCGAAGTTCGATCCGCGCCTCGTGCCCGATCCACGCGGCAAAATCCTTGGGCCGGGTCAGCGGACGGTCAATTCCCGGCGAACTGACCTCAAGCCGATAGGCCCCCTCGATCAGCACTTCGCCCGCGTCTTCCAGCGCATCGAGCCGGTCGGAAATGCGGTGCGACAGCGCGGCGCAATCATCGATCAGCAACTGGCCGGTGTCGGGCCGTTCGGCCATGACCTGCAACGTGCGTTCTTCATCGCCCACTTCGCTTTTGCCGTAAAGCACGACTCGCACCAGATCATAGCCGAGCGCACGTGCCTCGGGCTCAACAATCTCGGCAATGCGGGCGATAGCGGTCATTGATACTCCGAAGCGATCCGGCTGCGTTGCAAATGCGATGTCGTGCCGGTGCCCTGTGGCGCCAGCCTGACCTTGCTTTCACAATGTCGGGATTGATCGTGCAGATAAGGAGCGCGGAACAAAAAGGCAAGCCCAAAGCGGCGTCCCGGCCAAAATGAAACAGGGCCAATGTTCGGCGCAATTTGCGATCCATTGGCGCGATTTACCGCATGCGATGTGCGCCACAGCCGTAAAAACCCCGCAATTGCGCCATTTTTCGCAATTGGCACGGCCCGTGCAATCGCTGGGTCAGTCACATCAAACAGGGGTAAATCACCATGAAGACCTTCGCTCTGCTTTTCGCCGCCATGATCCTTTCGGCCACCACGCTGTCGGCAACGGTTGCCGTTCCGGTCAGCCCCGCACAGATCACCGCCTGAACCGTCCCGCATTCCACAGGAGCACCTGACCATGTCCACCCGTTTCCGTCTTGACCGCGCCAATGGCAAATTCCTGGGCGTCTGCGCGGGCATTGCCGCACATTTCGGCTGGGATCCGATGCTGGTTCGCGCCGGCTTCGTGATCGGCACGCTGGCCGGCTTTGGCTCGGCGATCCTGATCTATATCGCGATCGCGCTGATCGCCGATTGATGCAGGGTCAGACCGCGGCCGACGTGGCAAAGGGGGAAAAATCGGTGTCGGTATCATAGACATCGACCCCCTCGCGCCGTTTCAGAAACGCCACGATCCAATAGGTGAACGGCGTCAGCAGCACTTCCCACAGCACCTTGAACATCCAGTTGTGCCACGCGATGGTAAACACCAGATCGTTGCTCATGATGCCAAGGAACGCGATCGGATAGAACAGCGTGCTGTCGACCGCCTGGCCGAACACGGTCGATCCGATGGTGCGCGTCCACAGATGGCGCCCCTGGGTCAGCACTTTCATCCGCGCAATCACGAACGAATTGACGAATTCCCCGGCCCAGAACGCAATCACCGACGCGGCGACAATCCGCCCGGTGTTGCCGAACACCGACACATAGGTTGTCTGGCACAGCGCTCCGGACGAGGTTTTGGCGATGATCGCCGCAAATTGGGGATCATTGCTCGACGTACAGCCCCAATCGGCCGACGGCGGCATCGCCACCACGACATAGCTCATGACCGCCATGAACAGCAGCGCAAAAAACCCCACCCACACACAGCGCCGCGCATTGGCATAGCCATAGACTTCGGTCAGGACATCGCCCAGCACATAGGACAGCGGGAAAAACAAAATGCCCGCGCCGAATTTCCATCCGCCGATTTCCGCGCTTTTGGCCGCCCCGATCAGGTTCGACAGCAGCAGGATGCCGACAAATGCGGCCATCATGTAATCGAAGTACCGGAAATGACGCCGTGCGCCATGGGTGCCGTCGATGCGGGCAATCTGTGGTTCGTTCATCGCCCAAGGCTAACCGCAATCAGGCCCTGCGCAAAGACTGTTTTGGTGCAACCGCGCGCCACGCCGGCACATCCGCAACAACAAATTAAGCAGTCGGACAATTTTCCTGACTTGAGCGGCCAACGCACTTGGTTACCGTTGACCCGACGCTGTTTAGGAACCCTGCCATGGCCACCATCGCCCCCGCGCCCGCCCCTGCCCTGCATGATCACGGGCTTGAGGTCATGCTTGCGGACGGTGCGTCGCATTATTTCAACTATCACTGGCTGCGCGACAATTGCGCCACGTCGTTCGATGCAGAAACGCGCGAACGGGTTTATGACATCTTTGCCGAAACCGCCCCGCCGCGTCCAAGGCGGGCCGTGGTTGCCGATGATGCGCTGCAGATCGAATGGGCTGGATCGGGGCATTGTTCGACCTATCCGCTGACCTGGCTGGCGGCGCATGCGCATGGCACACCGCGCCACGATCCGGCGATCCTGCCGCGCCAGTACTGGCATGCCGACCATTACCCCGCCATGGCCCGGTTTGCGTACGGCGCGGTCAGCACCGACCGCGCCGCGCTGAAGGCGTGGGTCCATGCGCTGTTGACCCAGGGCGTGGCGATCCTGACCGATATGCCCGACAGCGACCAGGGGCTGACCGATGCGGCCAATCTGATCGGGTTTCCCCGGCCCACGTTTTTTGGCGCCTATTTCGATGTGAAGCTGCATATCGATCCCGACAATCTGGCCTATACCGCCAAGGCGCTGGAACTGCACACCGATGTGCCGGCCGAAGACCTGGCCCCGGGGGTGCAATTCCTGCATTGCCGCCGCAATTCGGTGGATGGCGGGGAAAGCCTGTTTGTCGATGGCGCCGCTGTTGCCGCCGAATTGCGCCGCACCCACCCTGAGGATTTTCGCCTGCTGTGCGAAACCACGGTGCCGTTTTACAACGAACATGACCGGTATGACATGCGCGCGCGCCAGCGGGTGATCGAACTGGATGACCAGGGCGATATTTCGGGCGTGACCATCAGCCAGCACATGGCCGACGTGTTTGACCACGATCAACGCTTTCTCGATGCCTATTACCCCGCGTTCTGCCGGTTTGGCCGGCTGTTGCAGGACCCGCGTTTTGTCATGCGGTTCCGCCTCAACGCCGGCGAATGCATCGTGTTCGACAACCATCGCGTGGTCCATGCGCGATCCGCGTTCGTTGCCGAAAGCGGCGATCGTCATTTGCGCGGCACTTATACCGACCGTGGCGAATTGCGCAGTCGCTGGCGCAAACTGTCGGGCGAAGGGCGGTTTTCGGCGTGATCGACGAAGGCGCGTTGCGCATCGACCTGGCCGCGGCGTTCCGGCTGTGCGCGCGGTTTGGCTGGCACGAATCGGTGGGCAATCATTTCAGCGCGGCGCTGTCGGCCGATGGCCGGCGGTTTGTGATGAACCGCAAATGGCGGCACTTTGCCACGATCCGCGCCAGCGATCTGCAAGTGCTCGATGTCGATGACGCGCCGGCGATGACCGGCCCCGATGCGCCCGATGCATCGGCCTGGTGCATCCACGGCAACGCCCACGCCCGCGTCCCGCAGGCACGCGTGATCCTGCATTGCCACCCGATCGCGGCCACCACCCTGACCACGCTGGCCGACCCGCGCATTGTGCCGATCGACCAGAACACGGCGCGGTTTTTCGGGCGTTATGTGATCGATCC
Organism: Novosphingobium acidiphilum DSM 19966; assembly: GCF_000429005.1. Taxonomy (GTDB): domain Bacteria; phylum Pseudomonadota; class Alphaproteobacteria; order Sphingomonadales; family Sphingomonadaceae; genus Novosphingobium; species Novosphingobium acidiphilum. The sequence continues at coordinate 187,327 of NZ_AUBA01000005.1, forward strand.
GGAATGCGGCGGCATCGCCGACCAGGACGACGAAGGCATCCGCATCGCCGCCCTGCTGGCGCAGGCCCCGACCCTGATCATGGCCAACCACGGCGTGACCTGCGTGGGCGAAACCGTGGCCGAAGCATTCGAAAACCTGTATTTCCTGGAAAAAGCCGCCGAAACCCTGCTGCGCGCCTATGCCACCGGGCGCCCGTTGCAGGTGATGAGCGACGCCATCGCCGAACACACTGCACAAGGCTGGGATGCCTATCGTGGCATGGCCTTTGCCCATTTCGACCACCTGAAATCGATGCTGGACGCCGAAGATCCGTCGTACCGCGATTGAAATCCGGGCACTGCGCAATGCTTGCGCGGATCATACGCGCCACACCACGCGCAGGTTTTTTGCGGGTCTGTGACAAACCGCCGAACACCGCCCCTATCAAGACCCCTTTGCAACGCCCCCCAACCCGTCCTATGCGGATCACGCGCGCGCCCTTAGCTCAGTTGGATAGAGCACCAGCCTTCTAAGCCGGTGGCCGCAGGTTCGAATCCTGCAGGGCGCGCCAATTATTTCGCTGATGGTGTCGCGTTCCATAGGCGCTGACTCAAATCGGTAACCGTAAACGGCGGATTTGTATAAAATTGGCTACCGCTCGGGCTAACTAGCGGGACTCAAAATTCCGCATAGACTGACTCAATCCACCGGATATTCCGTGTTCACTGACTCATGAAGATTCGCCCGGCATATAGAGGTTCTCGCACCTTTCACCGTAATCCTTGTCGCCGTAATCCTTAGCTGTGACGCAAAAACTCAATTATTGGGTCCCCTGCGGGGGGCGAGAGGGTTCCCCCGATATGGACCGCCACGGGTCAGAGGTCGTCATCGTCCTCGCCAAGCAGTTCGTCTTCGTCGTCGAAGGGGTCGAAGTCCGGCATGACCGCATCGACCTTTTTGAAGTTCTCGACCGAGTTCAGGATGGATTGTAGCCCAGCACTATATGCGAGCATTTGCTCGATGCCGAAGAATAGCTCCAAGATCGTTGGCGGAGACTTCGGGTATCTCTCTTGTATCAAGTCGTAACCGCTTGAGGTATACAGCAGATAACACAGTAACCCGAACCGATCCGAAAGGTCCTCAGTGTTTCGGTATTCCTTCCAGCGTTCGAGCCAGATCGCGCCGAGACCGGGGGCAGACCTTTCGATAAACTGGTCTTTGATGGTTCTGGGGGTGGATGACAGTGGGAGCCAAATGCGGTCGAGGCCTGTGGCTCGCTCCTTGGATCGTTGCAAATAGACCGCCCTCGTGATCGTGGGCGTCACGAATGCCAAACATTCCATAGCGAAGATGTCTGCGTTGACCCGCTTCAGGATCGTGGGCATCGCGGGGGACAGGACGCCCATGAAGTCCCTAGTCGCGGCCACGCATGATCCCATTGCAGCTACCGACTGCATCACGTCTGGATCGCGGCCTTTGTTCCTATTGGCGAGTAGTGCGCAAACCGTGTCGAAGCTGAAATTCTGGACGTTATCGTAGATTTTCGTTTCCGGCTTCTTTTTGAAAAGTTTTAACATTCGCTCGGCCCTGCGTTGAAGTGCGACAGGGTAATGGATCACCTTCCCATTGAACAGCAGACAAGCAGGGATTTGCAGCGGGCTGCTGTCGGTCCAGTCGCGCACTGCACCGACCGTTACACCTCCAGCACCTGCCAGTTTGAGTCAGTTTTGTGGAATTTGAGTCAGCTTCCACGGAATGCGACAGATGCGTCGCGTTCCATTCAAGCGGACTCAAGTGGAATTTGGGTCAACTTCCACAGAGCGCGACACGTCAAAACAAACCCTCGATCAGTCCCTCGGCGTCAACGCGGATCGACTCGGCCGCCGGCACGCGTGGCAGGCCGGGCATCGTCCTGATCGCGCCGCAGATGGCGACGACAAACCCTGCCCCCGCCGACAGCCGGACATCGCGCACCGATACGATGTGCCCGGTGGGCGCGCCAAGCAGCGCGGGGTCGGTTGAAAAGCTGTATTGCGTCTTGGCGATACAGACCGGAAGATGCCCGTAGCCGTCGGCTTCCCATTGGGCGAGCTTTGCGCGGACCGCGGGCGCGGCCACCGCCGCCTCGGCGCGGTAGATTCGCGTTGCCACGGTGCTGATCTTGTCGAACAGGGCGATGCCGTCGTCATACAGCGGGGCAAATTGCGACGGGGTTTGGGCGATTTCGGCCACGCGCCGCGCCAGGTCTTCGGCACCGGCGCCGCCGTCGGACCAATGCGTGCACAGTATCGCCTGTGATCCGTGCGTTTCGGCGATCGCCGCGATGGCCGCCAGTTCGGCATCGCTGTCGGTGTGAAACCGGTTGATCGCAACAACCGCCGGCACACCGAATTGACGCACGTTTTCGATGTGACGGACCAGGTTGACCGCGCCGCGCCTGACGGCATCGACATCGGGGTGGGCCAGATCGGCCTTGTCGATGCCGCCGTTCATCTTCAGCGCGCGGACCGTTGCCACGATTACCACGGCATCGGGCCGCAGTCCCGCCTGGCGGCATTTGATGTCAAAGAATTTTTCCGCGCCCAGGTCTGCACCAAACCCCGCCTCGGTCACGACATAGTCGGCAAGTTTCAGCCCGGTGCGTGTCGCGATCACCGAATTGCAGCCATGCGCGATATTGGCAAACGGCCCGCCGTGGACCAGCGCGGGATTGCCCTCCAGCGTCTGTACCAGATTGGGTTTGATCGCCTGCGCCAGCAGCACGGCCATGGCGCCATCGGCCTTGAGATCGCGCGCCGTCACCGGCCGCTTGTCGCGGGTATGGCCGATCACGATCCGGCTGAGCCGCGCCTCGAGATCGGCAAACCCGTCGGCCAGGCACAGGATTGCCATGACCTCTGATGCAACGGTGATTTCAAAGCCGGATTGGCGGGGATAGCCATTGCCGGGGCCGTTGAGCGATTGCACGATGTCGCGCAGCGCGCGGTCGTTCATGTCCGCCACGCGCGGCCACACCACCCGGCGCACATCGATATCGAGCGCGTTGCCCCAATACACATGATTGTCGATCATCGCGGCCAGCAGATTGTGCGCGCTGGTGATCGCATGAAAATCGCCGGTGAAATGAAGGTTGATATCCTCCATCGGCACCACTTGCGCATAGCCGCCGCCAGCCGCGCCGCCCTTGGTGCCAAAGCATGGGCCCAGCGATGGTTCGCGCAGGCACAGCATCGTGCGCTTGCCGATCCTATTCAGCGCATCGGCCAGCCCGACCGAGGTGGTGGTCTTGCCCTCGCCCGCAGGGGTCGGGTTGATCGCGGTCACCAGGATCAGTTTGCCCGCCGCATCGCCGGGATCAAGCCGGCCCAAATCGATCTTTGCCTTGTAATGGCCATAGGGTTCGATCGCATCGGCCGGAATCCCTGCGCGCAGGGCAATGTCGGCAATGGGGTGAAGCGTGGCAGCGCGCGAGATTTCGATGTCGGACAGCATGGGGTTCTAACCTGTGGGGCAAGCGCGGTCGGGCACAAGGGACTATCGCATCAGCGTCCGCGGCTGCCAAGCACGGGCTTGCATGCCGCGGCGGATGCGTGGGGCCGCCCGCATAGGGCAAAGATGCGCGTGTGCGCCACCGGGCTGCACGTACAGGCAAGGCAATGACCGGGACGCGGCCCGGGCCATTGCGTAGGCCCGCATGGCGGGTGCGTTTACCATGCCCGCGCTAGGCCGGGGGTCTATGCATCAGGGGGTTGGTTATGACGGGACGTGCGCGGATACCCAGGGGCGGAGCCTTGCTGCGATGACCGCGCCGATCCCGGCTTCGGCCTTTGCCGTCACCGACGGTGCATCGTGCCTGCCGCATGAATTGCCGCATGTGCTCGATCGCTATGCCGGGCTCAAAGTGCTGAGCCTTGATTGCTTTGACACCCTGTTGTGGCGCGATTGTCATGCGCCGGCGGATCTGTTTGCCGCGCTGCCAGGCATCACCCCGATGCAGCGCACCACGGGTGAAGGCCGCGCGCGGGCACTGGCGCGGGCAACCCGCGATGCGCGCGATGTGGCGATCGATGCGATCTATGCCGCGGTCATGCCGCGCGCTGATCCGCGGACACGTGCCGCCGCGATCGCGGCCGAACTGGCAGCAGAGGCGCGGCATTGCCATGCCTTTGCGCCAACGGTGGCGCTGATGCGCGAAGCACGGCGGCGCGGGATGAAGGTGATCATCGTGTCCGACACCTATCTGGATCAGCGGCAACTGCTGCAATTGATCGCAGCGGCGGCAGGCGATGACGTTGCCGGGCTGATCGACCGCGTGTTCTGTTCGTCGAGCTGGGCGAAGCCCAAATCCGAAGGGCTGTATGGCGAAGTCCTGCCCCGGATCAAGGCGCGGCCCGACCAGATCCTGCATATCGGCGACAACCACCATGCCGATGTGCTGGGCGTACGGCCGTTTGGCGTCAACACGATGCATCTGAAACAGTTTGGCGCAGACATGGCCGAACTGCTGCGGCTGGAAAGCACGGTCGCGGGCGTGCTGTTCGGCCATGGCTGCGCGCGCATGGCCCGCCCGCAGCCGCATCGCGCCGCGCTGGCGTTGGGCGCACCGCGCCAACCCGATGCCGCGCGCGCGTTGGGTTTTTCCGTGCTGGGGCCGCTGTTTTACGGGTTTGACGCCTGGTTGCGCACCCAGGCCGCCGAACTGGCAGCGCGCGGCGGCACGGTCCACTGGCTGTTCATGTTGCGCGACGGCTATCTGCCTTTGGCGATGCATCGCGCCTGTGGCCCGGATGACCGCGCCCACGCGATCGAGATCAGCCGGATGACCGCAACGTTTGCCAGCCTGAACAACGATATCGCGCTGACCCGGCTGCTGGCCGAACATAGCACCACGCCGGCCCCGACGCTGGCGCGGATGCTGCGGATCGATCCGGCCGTCATCGAACGCCTGTGCCACGGGCGCGATCCGCAGGGCGCGCGCCTGGCGCTGGGCCAATGGTGCCGTGAACGCGCCAATCGGCGCAGCATTCTGGCCGATGCGCAAGGCATGGCCGAACGCATGGCCGCGCATGTGCGCGCCACGGTCGATCCCGCACCCGGCGATACGCTGATGATGGTCGATCTGGGCTATAACGGATCGGTACAAAGCTATGCCGGGCCGCTGCTGGCCCAGGCGCTGCAGGTGCATGTTGCCGGACGCTATCTGTTGCTGCGCGAAACAGAAGTATCCGGCCTCGACAAGCGCGGGTGGTTTGATGGGCATCATTTTGATCCGATCGCGCTTGGCACAATGGTCGCCAATGTCGCGGTGCTGGAACAGCTGTGCACCACGGCGATGGGATCGGTCATCGACTATGCCGCAGATGGCATCCCGATCCGCGCCGACAACACGATTAAGGCGCGCCAAAGCAGCGTGCGCGCAGCGGTTCAGGGCGGGTGCGTGGCCTTTGCCGATGTTGCGCGCGGGGCCACCATGCGCCGCGCCGAACCCGACGATGCCGATCGCCAGTGGCGCGAGGCGGCAGCGGCGGGCATGACCCGGCTGATGTACCTGCCTTTGCCGCCCGAAGTGGCGACGATTGCGGCGTTTCAGCACGATGTAAACCTGGGCACCGACGAAGTGCTCGATCTGTTCGACGCGGCCGAGGCACGGCGCGGGCTGCGACAAAAGGGCCTATTCTACCAGAAGGGCACGCGGCGCATGTTTTTGCCCGCCGAACTTGCAGGCGAAGGGATGCCGCTGCGCCTGGCCAACCTGGCCGCCACGCGCTGTGCCGCGCCGCTGACCTTTGCCGATATGGTCAGCGGGGGCGAACATGTGCCGGTGATCATGGTCGGCCCCGATGGCGAAATGCAACGCCAGTGCCCCGCACGCCTGACCCACGACGGATTCCGCGCGCTGTGCATCCCGGTCGGCGCGGACCGCAATCCGGTGGCCGTGCTGATCGGGCAGATCGCCCGCCATATCGAGATCGAGGCAATTCTGGCGGTATCGACCGACGATTACCTGCACACGCGTGTCGGCTTTGCCGCGCAGGAAACCCCGATCACGCCGCTGCTCGACGGCATTGTCGAATATGCCCCCGGCCTGTGGCACTGCCAGACGCCCCACGCCTTTGCCCTGATCCAGCCGCCGGCGCTGGACCAGGTGCCCGACCTGATGCTGGTCATGGTGTTCCGCGCGCTGGGCCGCGCCGACCAAAGCCGATAGCGGGGCCATCGCACGCCTTGTTGCGCGGCGCCGATCGCGTATAGCGCCTGGGGTTGGAGGCCGCGCAGACCATGGTGCCAAACGCGATCGAGATTGTCGAAGTCGCCCCGCGCGACGGGCTGCAGAACGAGAAGGTGGCGATGGCCACTGCGGACAAGCTGGCGCTGATCGCCCGCGCGATTGCCGCAGGCGCGCGCCGGATCGAAGTGACAAGCTTTGTCAATCCGCGCGCCGTGCCGCAAATGGCCGACGCCGAGGCGGTGGCCACCGCCCTGCCCCACCATGACCAGGTGACCTATATCGGGCTGGTGATGAACGCGCGCGGCGCCGGGCGCGCGCTGGCCACGGGCCGCATCGACCAGTTGGGCGCGGTCGCGGTTGCCACCGACAGCTTTGCCATGGCCAACCAGAACCAGACCAGCGACGGATCGGTTGCCGCGGCGTCAGATATCATCGCGATGGCGCAGGCCGCGGGCAAGACCGCGCAAGTCACCATTGCCGCAGCCTTTGGCTGTCCGTTCGAAGGCGAAATGGCGCCCGACCGCGTGCTGGCGATGGCGGCCGCGCTGGCGCAGGCGGGGCCGGTGGAGATCGGGCTGGCGGATACCATCGGCGTGGCCGATCCGGCGCAGGTGTCCCGGCTGGTTGCCCGCGTGCGCGACCTGATCGCGCCGATCCCGGTGCGGGTGCATTTCCACAACACGCGCGGCACCGGCCTGGCCAATGTCTGGGCCGCGGTGCTGGCCGGCGCCGCCACGGTCGATGCGGCGATCGGCGGACTGGGCGGGTGCCCGTTTGCACCCGGTGCATCGGGCAATGTGGCAACCGAGGACGTGGTCTATATGCTGCAACGCGCAGGCGTGGCCACGGGCCTGGATCTGCGTGCGCTGATCGCGGCCAATCACTGGCTGGGCGGCGTAATGGACCGCACTTTGCCGGGCATGGTGGCGCGCGCGCCTGTGTTTCCCAAAGGTTCCTGATATGGCCCAGACGATGAACACCGGCGCTTTGCACGATATCCGCGTGGTCGAACTCGGCCAATTGCTGGCAGGGCCGTTTTGCGGCCAGTTGCTGGGCGATATGGGCGCCGATGTGATCAAGGTGGAACCGCCCGTAACCGGCGACCCGTTGCGCGAATGGGGCCTGGGTGACGACAAAGTGCAATGGGAAGTGATCGCACGCAACAAGCGTTCGGTCAGCGCCAACTTGCGCGTGCCCGAAGGGCAGGCGCTGGTGCGCCGCCTGATCGCCGGCGCCGATGTGGTGATCGAGAATTTCAAGCCGGGCACGATGGAAAAGTGGGGCCTGGGCCCCGATGTGCTGCTGGCGCAGCAGCCCGGGCTGATTATCGCGCGCATGTCGGGCTATGGCCAGACCGGACCTTATGCCTCGCGCGCCGGATTTGGCGGAATTGGCGAGGCGATGGGCGGCTGGCGGCATATCGTGGGCGAGCCCGACCGGCCGCCCAGCCGGATGGGCGTGTCGATCGGCGATACGCTGACCGCGACGTATGGCTGCATGGGCGTGCTGGCCGCGTTGCATGCGCGCAGCCGCACCGGTCGGGGCCAGGTGATCGATGCTGCGCTGTACGAAAGCGTGCTGCAGGTGATGGAGGGGCTGGTGCCCGAATACGACCGGTCGGGCCTGATCCGCGAACGCTCGGGCTCGATCCTGAAAGGCATCGCGCCATCGAATGTCTATCGCTGCAAGGACGGCGATTTCATGATCGGGGCCAACAAGGATTCGCTGTGGCAACGGCTGGCGCAGGCAATGGGCCGACCCGAACTTGGCCAGGATCCACGCTTTGCCACACATATTGCGCGCGGCGAAAACCAGACCGAGATCGACGCGCTGATCGACGCGTGGACGCAGACCCTGACCATCGACGAAGTCGAAACGCTGATGACCCGGCATTCGATCCCGGCCGGGCGCGTCTATCGCGCGCCCGACATGATTGCCGATCCGCATTTTCAGGCGCGCGAGGCGCTGATCGACGTGCCGACCGAACGCTTTGGCCCGCTGAAAATGCAGGGCGTATTTCCGAAATTGTCTGCCACCCCGGGCAGCGTGCGGCGCCCTGCCCCATCGATCGTCGGGCAGCACAATGCCGAAATCTATGGCGATCTGCTGGGCCTGTCGGGCGAAGAGCTTGCCGATCTGAGCGCACGCGGCGTGATCTGACGCGTCTGCGTGGTCATACGGATCGTGCCGCACCAACATCGGTGATGTCCGTCGGCTAACCTTGCGCGATGGGGAGGCCCGATGGGATATCTGCACCAAACGCTTGCCACTTTGCGCCGGGACCTTCGTGACTATGCGGCACCGCCGTGGACCGAAGATGCCGCCGATGCCTGGCTGGTGGCGATGCCCGACGACTTTTTCGTGCAGCGTCAGGCAATGATCGAGGCTTTGCGCATACGGCTGCTGCCGCTGCGCGATCGGTTTGCTGCCGGGGCGATTGAGCGCGCCCTGGACGCGATGGCCACAGTCCCGCGCGAGGATTTCCTCTGCCCGGTGGTGGATGATCTGGCCTATTTGCCCGGGCCGGTTGATATCGGCCAGAATCAGATCATGTCGCACCCCGAACTGGTGGCGGTGCTGGCGGCAGCTGCCGATCCGCGTGGCGGTTGCGTGCTCGATGTCGGCACCGGCTCGGGATATCAGGCGGCTGTGCTGTCCCGAATGGGTTCCAGCGTGACATCGATCGAGATTATCGTACCGCTTGCCCGGCTGGCGGCGTGGCGTTTGCAGCGCGGCGGGTTCGTAAATGTCTCGGTCGCGGCCGGTGATGCCGCGATGCACAATTTCGGCTGCGAAACGTTCGACGCGATTGTCGTCGCTGCCGGTGCCGCAGCGGTGCCTGCTGAGCTGTTAAGGGCGCTCCGGCCCGGAGGACGGTTGATCATGCCAGTTGGTCCAACCGGTGATCAGGAACACCTGGTATTGGTGCACAAACGGCGCGATGGCACGCTATCGCGCAGCCGGGTTCGGCCAGCCCGATTTGTGCCGTTGACCGGCGCGGGTGCGCGGACGGGCATCACCGACGCGCCACCCCGGTAATGCCTAGAACGCAAAGTACGGCCCGTTGGCCGAACCCGCCCGGCGGCCGGCGATGGCGGTATAGATGGTGTGTCCGAAAAAGAACGGCAGACCGAAATCGAAGCTGTTGGTGATCGGCTGCGTAAACGACTGGGTGTTGGGGTTGACGCCGATCCCGGGAACCGCGTTCGACGTGGCCGCAGGGGTGTTGTAGGCGTCGATCAGGGTAAACGCGGCATTGGCCGAACCAACGCCGCCCGATCCGGTAACGGTGGGCGAAAGCGCCAGCGGCGACGGCGGGCAATAGAACCCGGTATAGCCGGTTTGGGTGCATTCCGGGATGCTGGCATCGACGAAATAGATGAAATTGCTGCCGCTGTCGAAAAAGCTGTTGCTTAGCGCGGTGCCATTATACGTGGCCGTGACAAACCCGCTGGAATCGACGGGCAGGACGGTGGCAGACCCCAATCCGTTGTTGGTCTGGGTGCCTATCCCGAAATAAATCGTGCCGCTGGTGCTGACCACCCCGGCATTGGGAATGCTGGGCAAAGACAGCATTGTGCCGTTGTTGTCGACCGCAAAGGCGGCCACCGGGTTGGGCAGTTGCTGGAACGGTGCAGACGTTGCCTCGGCGCGGGTCACCACATTGGCGCAGCCGCTGGAGGGGCAATCGTAATAGATTGCGCCGCCCGATCCGCTGGTCCGCGTGCAGGCCGATCCGCAATCGATCGTGCCGAGGCCAACCCCGATGATGCCGTTGGCGGCAAGCGTCTTGACGGTGTTCATGTTCGTACCGCCGCTTGACGAACAGCTGTTGGGCACGGTGGCAAACCCGCCGGTGGTATCGCCGATGACCTGCAGCGGCATCGACGCCACGGTTTCACCGCCGATCGTAAAATCACCCAGACGCACCGATCCGAACACGTAATTGTCAACATATTCATAGCATTCGCCGATGCCGTTGCCCGATGCATCGGTCTCCGGGGTCAGGCCCGACAACAGCGAGGCATTCAGCACCGAGGCCTCGAGCCGAAGCCCGACCGACCCGGTATCGAGCAGCACGTGGTCGATCGTCTGGCAATTGGTGGTCGATCCCGGCGCGCAGATCGTGACAGTGACATAGGGCACGTTGGTGGCGGTATAGGCATCGGCGCCGACATTGAGCGCGGCTGGCCCGGCATCGACGGTGACGGTGGTAAAATTGGTCAAGGCCGGCGGCGGTGTCCCGCCCGACGAACTTGATGACGACGATCCACCCGAAGAGGCGCCGCCGCCGCTTCCGCCGCAGGCGGCAAGCAGCAACAGGCCCACAATTGCCGCGATCTGCCGCATAGTCCCAACCCCGCCGCCAACCATCATCGATCCTTTCACAGCGCCTGCGGGTCAAATCCGGCCGGCACGCTTTGCGGCAGCCAGGCAAAGCCCCAAAACGCCCCGGAGCGCCCGCCTGTGACAATCTTGAGGTTGGACCGGTTGACCATCGGCGCACGGCGCATGCCGCGGCGCGTCGCAATCGGATTGTCAGCCTGCAACGCGCTGAAGTGTGGCCCCAGCAAGGCCTGAAGATCGGGCTTGCCCGGCCCGGTCCAGCGGATCGCATAGACGATCCCGGCCGCGTTGGTATATTCGCGCACCTCGCCCCCGTTGGCGAGCGTCAGGGTGTGCCGGGCGCCCAGTGCGGAGGGTGCCACCGCGTGCAGACGCACCTGCATGCGGGCCGGATCGCCGCCAACCGTATCGACACTGCCGCCAAGCCCGGCCATCGCGGCCTGGGGCATCAGCAGGGCTGACACCGCCACACACAGACACGCAATCATCCGGGCCATGCGCCCCCCCTTGCCGCTTCGAACCGATGCAATCTGCGCAAGGCATTAACCCCCGTCAACCATTTGCACCAACGACCGCTTTGAATCAGTGGATATTTGCGATCGGATGATCAGCCCCACACCGCGCCCCCCAGCACCGTCATGGCAACCACCGCGACAGGCGGAACACGCCAGCGCACCAGCAGCACCAGCCCGACCGCCGCGATCACCGCGTCAATCGGGCGCAACAGCGCGGTGCGCGCGACAGGCGTGCACCAGACCGCGGCCAGAACGCCGACCACGGCGGCGTTGATCCCGGCCAACGCGCCGCGCGCACGGGCGTGATGCCCCAGCCATTGCCATACCGGCAACGCGGCCATGATGATCAACAGCCCGGGCGCAAACATCGCACCCAGCGCCACCGCCGACCACAGCACGGCAACCGGCCAGCCGGCGCCGGCCGGGGCGCACACTGCCCCCAGCCAGGCGGCCAGCGTGAACAACGGGCCTGGCATGGCCTGCACGGCGCCATATCCGGCCAGAAAGGTCTGGTCGTCGACCCAGTGCCCGGGCACCAGAGCATCGCGCAGCAAGGGCACGACGACATGCCCGCCCCCGAACACCAGCGCGCCCGAACGATAAAACAGCGCAGCCAGCCCCGCGATGCCGTGAATCCCGACGGTGTCGGTCGCCAGGGCCAGGCCCAGCAAACCGACAAACAGCGCCAATGCCGCCACGCCAAGGCGGCGTGAAACGGTGGCTTCACCCACGACCGCAGGCACCCCGCCCCGCAGCCACGCCGCACCGGCCAGCCCGCCCAGCAGCACGGCCATCAATGTCACCCAGGGGCCCGTCAAAGCCAGCACCAGCGCCATGGCCAGCAGCGCAATCAGCGCGCGCGGCCAATCGGGGCACAGGCTGCGGCCCATCGTGTAAATCGCCTGCGCCAGCACCGCCACCGCCACCAGCTTGAAGCCGTGCACCAGGCCGTCGCGGATCGCACCTTGCCCGCCAAACCGCGCCAGTCCGATGGCAAGCAGGGTCATCAGCAGCGCCGAGGGCAAGGTAAACCCTGCCCATGCCGCGATCGCACCGCGCCATCCACCCCGCCGCCAGCCAATCATAAAACCCAGCTGGCTTGACGCGGGCCCCGGCACCATCTGGCACAGCGCCACCATCGCGGCAAAATCGTCGCGGCCAAGCCACTGCCGCTGTTCAACATAGCACCGTTCGAAATAACCGATATGCGCAGCCGGCCCCCCGAACGACGTCACGCCCAGCCGCAGCGCCACACCAAAGCATTCCCGTGCGTGCCCGGATGTCGTTGCGTGCGCATCGTCCAATGTGGTCATGGCGCTGCCCTTGCCCGATCGCAACCCATGCACGGACCCGGCCATTCCGGCCAGAGCGCGCCGATCAAGGCTTTGGCGGGGTTGCCGACGGATGCAGGTCGACCGCCCCGGTCCATTGTCCACCAATCGCCTCGATCAGCGATACTGCCGCGTTCTGCTGGTTGACCGTGTTCAGGATCAGCGTGGTCCGTGCGTTGTAGGCGGTGGCCTGTGCTGCGGTGACGGTGGTGAAATCGACCGTGCCGGCCTGGTATTCGTTGCGCGTGACCTGTTCGGCACGGTCTGCCGATTGCGACGCAATGCGGTAATGTTCGTATTCGGCACGAAACGCATCGACCCCGGCCAGGTCGGATTCAACCTCCTGGAATGCACCCAGCACGGTCTGGCGATAGGTGGCGACAGCCGCGTCATACGCGGCACGCGCACCCGCCACTTTGGCCGATCGCGCGCCCCAATCGAGCAATGTTTCGGCCGCACTGGCACCAAGCGACCATACCGATGTTGCAGCACCAAACAGGCTGGACAGGCTGCCCGCGTTCGATCCCAATTGCGCCGACAGCGACAATGACGGAAAAAACGCCGCGCGCTGTACCCCGATATTGGCATTGGCCGCAGCGACCAGCCGTTCGGCATTGGCAATATCGGGACGACGTTCGAGCACCGCCGATGGGACCACCCCGGGCACCTCGGGCACGACCGGGTGCCAATCGCTGCGGGCGATCGCAAATGTGCTGGGATTTTGGCCCACCAGCACGGCGATCGCGGTTTCGTTGGCGATACGCTGGCGATCGAGATCGCGACGGCTGGCTTCGGCGTTCGACAACGTCGCCTGCGCGGTATCGACATCGGCCGAAGTGGCCGTCCCGGCGGCAAACTTGTTGCGCGTGATGACCAGGGCGCGGCGATAGCCGGCGATCGTGGTGTCCAGCATCTGCGCCTGCGCATCGAGACCGCGCAAGGTGAAATAGCTCGTGGCCAAAGTGCCCTGCGCCGACAGCGTGGCGTTGGCCAGTTCTGCCGCGGACGCCTCTGCAGCGGCGCGCGCACCCCGCGTGGTGTTGGTCAACGCGCCCCACAGGTCAGGCGCCCAGCTGGCGGTGCCAGCCGCGCTGAACGTGCTGCCGGTGGTCGAAGTGGCGGCCCCGCCGATCTGCGATTGCGTGCGGCCCGAAACCGTGCCCTGGCGGGTGACCCCTGCAGTAACCCCGACCGTGGGCAACAGCGCTGCCTTGTCCACCCGCACTGTCGCCAGCGCCTGGGCATAGGATGCGCGATAATACGCCAGGTTCTGGTTGGTGATCAAAACGCGCGCTTCCAGCGCATTCAGCGTGTCATCGCCAAACAGACGCCACCATTCGCCTTTGGCCACAGCATCCGACGGGGTTGCGGCAACCCAGCCCGGATCGGCCCTGAACGCGGATGTGGGCACGACACTGGTCGGCACATGATAGGCAGGCGCCATCGAACAGCCAGCCAGCAGCGTCGAAACAGCGATCAGAGGCAGCAAACGATGGGTCATGGAATTCAGCCTATCCACAATTGGGTCAGGAGCTTGCGGTTGCCGGTTCTGCGCCATCTTCGGAATGTCGCACCAGCAGATGTTCATAAGGCGATCGGCGCCGCCACCGGTCCAGCGCCAGATAGACGACCGGAGTGGTCAGCAGCGTCAGCAACTGGCTGACCATCAGCCCGCCGACAATCGCGATGCCCAGCGGCCGGCGCAGTTCGGCCCCGTCGCCAAATCCGATCGCCAGCGGCAGGGCACCCAGGGCCGCCGCCAGCGTGGTCATCAGGATCGGGCGAAACCGCAGCAAACACGCCTCGCGGATCGCTTCGAGCGGCGCGGTGCCGAACTGGCGTTCGCTTTCGATGGCAAAGTCGATGATCAGGATCGCGTTCTTCTTGACGATGCCGATCAGCAGGATGATGCCGATCAGCGCAATGATATCGAATTCCCCGCCGGTTACGATCAGGGCAAAGATCGCGCCAAGCCCCGCCGACGGCAGCGTCGACAGCACGGTCAACGGGTGGATCGCACTTTCATACAGAATGCCCAGCACGATATAGATCGCCAGGATCGCCGCCACGATCAGCCACGGGATCGTCGCCGTCGATTGCTGAAACACTTTGGCCGTGCCGCCGAAATCGCCGTGCACCGTGGCCGGCAGGCGCAACTGGCGCTGGGCATCCGCGATCACCTGACTGGCCTGCCCCAGCGAAACCGATGCGGGCAGATTGAAAGAGATCGTGGCCGATGGTTCGCCATTGGAATGGCTGACCGCCGCATTGGTCGATGCCGAAGACCAGCTGGCAATGGTCGACAGCGGCACCAGCGTCGACGGTGTCGTGCTGATCGCACTGCCGAGCGCCTGGTTCGACCCGAGCGAGGCATTGGACGAGGCGGCCTGCTTGGCCAGCGCAATGTTGCCTGCCGTGGGCAGGTACAGGCTTTTCAGCGCCTCGGGATTGCCGTTGAACGACGGATCGACTTCCATCACCACGTGGTACTGGTTCAGGCCCTTGTAGATGTTCGAAACCTGGCGCTGGCCGAACGCATCATACAACGTGTTGTCGATATTGACCATCGAGATGCCAAGATCGGCCGCGCGGTCGCGATTGACCGTTACATAGCTCGCTGCGCCTGCATCCTGCTGATCGATGTCGACATCGGTGATCATGCCCGGCTGCGATTTCAGGATCCTGACCAGGCCATTGCCGGCGTCCGCCAGCTGATCCGGCGTTTCGGCATAGAGCACATACTGGTACATGCTGGTGGTCTGGCGCCCGCCGACCTGCAGATCCTGCACCGGATTGAGAAACAGGCTGACCCCGCGGATCCGCGCCAGCTTTGGCCTTAACCGCTGGATCACGTCGGTCACCGCATCACGCTGGCCGCGCGGTTTCAGATTGACGAACATGAACCCCGACCCGGCGCGCCCGCCGCCTGCAAAGGCCACCACCGTGGCCACGGCCGGGTCCTTGCCCACGATCTGCGCGATCCGGGTCAGTTTGTCCGACTGGCTGCGGAATGACATCGACTGGTCGATACGCAGACCGCCGGCCATGCTGCCGGTATCCTGCTGCGGCAGAAAGCCCTTTGGCGCGATCACCAGACAATATGCATTGAGCACCACCGCGCCCGCCAGCAGCAACAGCACCGGCCCGCGATGGTTCAGCGCCCAGTTCAGCTGACGCGCATAGCTGCGCTGCAACCAGTCGAACAGGCGGCGCGACCGGTCGAACAGGGCACGGCTGAAGCGGTCGAGATGGGTTTGGCGCTCGCGATCGTTTTCCAGCAGTTTCGCGGCCAGCATCGGTGTCACCGTCAACGATGCGATCAGGCTGATCATCACCGCGGCAGTCATGGTCAACGCAAATTCGCGCAGCAGGCGCCCCAGAATGCCACCCATGAACACCAGCGGGATGAACACCGCGACGAGGCTGATCGAAATCGACAGCACGGTGAACCCGACCTCGCGCGCGCCGCGCAGCGCAGCCGCAAACGGCTTCATGCCGTCTTCGACATGGCGGGCAATATTTTCCACCACCACGATCGCATCGTCGACCACGAAACCGGTCGCCACGGTCAGCGCCATCAGCGACAGATTGTCGAGCAGGAACCCGGCCATGTACATCACGCTCAGCGTGCCCAGCAGCGACACGATCACCGCGGCCGCCGGGATCAGCGTGGCGCGCCAGCTTTGCAGAAACAGGCTGACCACCAGCACCACCAGCAACGTCGAAACCAGCAGCGAAACTTCGACTTCGACCAGCGACGCGCGAATGGTGATGGTGCGATCGGTGGCGAGCGACAGCTTGATATCGTCGGGCAACAGCGCCTGAAGCCCGGGTATCTGGGCCTTGATCGCATCCACCGTCTGCACGATATTGGCATCGGGCTGGCGCGTCACGATGATCGGCACCGCGCGTTTGCCGTTGAACAGCCCCATCGTGCGCACATCTTCGGGCGCATCGATCACCCGCCCGATGTCCATCAGGCGCACCGGCGCACCGTTGCGCCAGGCGATGATCGCAGGGGCAAAGTCGGCCGCCTTGAGCGAGGGATCGTTGCTGTAGACCTGCCAGGCCAGGCCGCCATGGTCTTTGCCGCCGGTGCTTTGGGTGATCTGTTCGATCACCCCGCGCGGGCGGTCGGTGCTGGCCGATTGCAGCGCCGTGCGCACATCTTCCAGCGCGATGCCGTCGCGCGCGAGCAGGGTCGGGTTGATTTCGATACGCACCGACGGCAGCGCCGCGCCGCCAAGTTCGACATTGCCGACACCGTTCACCTGCAGCAATTTCTGCTGCACGATATTCGACACCGCGTCGTAGATCTGGTCGGGGCTGCGCGACCGGCTGGTCAGCGCCAGGATCATGATCGGCGCTTCGGCCGGGTTGATCTTGCGATAGGTCGGCTGCGATTTGAGCGTGCTGGGCAGATCGACGCGCGCCGCGGCAATGGCCGCCTGCACATCGCGCGCGGCGCCGTCAATATCGCGCCCAAGATCGAATTGCAGCGTGATCGAGGCCGAACTCAACGTCGATCGCGAGGTCATTTCGGATACCCCGGCGATCGTTCCCAGATGGCGTTCGAGCGGGCTGGCCACCGTGCTGGCCATTGTCGCAGGACTGGCGCCGGGCAGGTTGGCCGACACCTGGATCGTGGGAATATCCACCTTGGGCAAAGGCGCCACCGGCAGTTCAAGAAACGCCAGCATGCCCGCCAGCACCACCCCCAGCGTCAGCAGCAGCGTGCCGATCGGTCGGCGGATAAAGGGGCCCGAAATGTTCACGCCGGTGCAGGCCTTGGCGTGCCGGTTGTGCCCGCTTTGCGTGCCTCACGCGATTCGCGCATGCCTTCGAACGCCAGGAAGATCACAGGCGTGGTAAACAGCGTCAGGACCTGGCTCAGGATCAGCCCGCCCGCGATCGCCAGACCCAGCGGCTGGCGCAATTCATGCCCCATGCCGGTACCGAAAATCATCGGCACCGCAGCAAACAGCGCGGCAAATGTGGTCATCATGATCGGCCGGAACCGCAACTGCGCCGCATTGCGGATTGCCGTTCGCGGATCGTGGCCCTGGTCGCGCATTTCGACCACCGCAAAATCGATCATCATGATCGCGTTCTTTTTGACGATCCCGATCAGCAGCACGATCCCGATGATCCCGATCACGCCCAGCCCATACGATGACAGCAACAGCACGATCAGCGCGCCAACGCCTGCCGAGGGCAAAGTGGACAGGATCGTGATCGGGTGGATGAAGCTTTCATACAGCACCCCCAGCACGATATAGACCACCAGGATCGCGGCAATCACCAGCAGCACTTCGTTCGACAGCGCCGACCGAAAGGCCGAGGCCGCGCCCGAGAAATCGGTGCTGACCGAGATCGGCAGGCCAATCTGGCTTTCGGTCTGTTCGATCGAACTGACCGCCTTGCCCAGCGACACGCCTGGCGCCAGGTCAAACCCGATCGATGCCGAAGGAAACTGGTTCTGCCGCGACAGCTCGAGCGGTACCCAGCCTTCGTGTATGCTGGCCACCGTGCCCAGCGCGACCTGTGTGCCATTGCCCACCGGGATATAGAACCGTTGCAGCGCCGACGGATCGGACAGCATGGCAGGCGTTGCCGACAGGATCACGCGGCTTTGGCTTGACTGGGTGTAGATCGTCGAAATGATGCGCTGGCCAAACGCGTCGTACAGCGCATTGTCGACGGTCAGCGCCGAAATCCCGATGCGCGCGGCAGCATCGCGGTTGACATCGATGATCACCGCCCGGCCCTGCCCCAGGCTGGCGGTGTTGACGCCGGTCAGCGATGGGTCATCGCGCAGTTTGTCGGCCAGTTTCTGCGCCCACAGGTTCACCGTATTGGCGTCGGCACCCTGTAGCGAAAAGCGATAGGGGGTCAGTCCGGTTTCGGTATCGATCGTCAGATCCTGCACCGGCTGGAGATAGATCTTGACCCCCGGCACGCGCGCCGCCAGATCGGCAATATCAGCGGTAACAGCAGTCAGGTTGCCGCGATTTTCGATCGGTTTGAGATTGATGATCATCCGGCCCTGGTTGAGCGCGGGATTCTGCCCGTCGACCCCGACCGCCGATGACAGCGATGCCACCGACTGGCTTTTCAGGACTTCGGAGGCCACCTGCTGCTGCAGGTGCGCCATCTGCTGAAAACTGACGTCGGAACTGGCCACGACGGTGGCGCGCAACTGCCCGGTGTCCTGCACCGGAAACAGGTTCTTGGGAATGACCCAGAACAAGGCTGCCGCCACCAGCAGGCTGAACGCAAAGACGCCAAGCGTGGCGCGCGGACGCGCAATCACCCAGTCGAGCGCGCGGCCATAGTGATGCGCCAGACGGTCGAATGCCGACATCGCCTTGTCGACCACGGCCAGCCTGGTTTCGGCGTCGTGCGGACGCAACCAGCGCGCGGCCAGCATCGGCACCACGGTCAACGCAACCACCGCCGACAGCACGATTGTCACCGCCAGACTGATCGCGAATTCGCGGAACAGGCGTCCCACGACATCGCCCATGAACAGCAGCGGGATCAGCACCGCGATCAGGCTGGCGGTTAACGAGATGATCGTAAAGCCGATTTCGCTCGCCCCGCGCAACGCCGCGTCGAACGGTTTCATCCCGTCTTCGATATGCCGCGCGATGTTTTCGATCACCACGATGGCGTCATCGACCACAAATCCCGACGCGATGGTCAGTGCCATCAAAGTCAGGTTGTTGATCGAAAAGCCCAGTGCCCACATCGCCGCAAACGCGCCGATCAGGCTGAGCGGCACCGATATCGCCGCGATGAGCGTGGCGCGCGGCGATCCCAGAAACAGGAAAATCACCAGCACCACCAGCAGCACCGCCAGCACCAGTTCGAACTGCACGTCCGAAACCGAGGCGCGAATGCCCTCGGTGCGGTCGGTCAGCACGGTCGCCTGCACATCGGCGGGCAACTGCGCCTGCAGATCGGGCAAAGTGGCCTTGATCGCGTCGACCGTGGCAATCACGTTGGCGCCCGGCTGGCGCTGGACATCGATGATCACCGCGGGCTGCCGGTTCATCCAGCTGCCCGTGCGCACATTTTCGACACCCGCATCGACCGACGCGATGTCTTTCAGACGCACCGGCTGGTTGGCGGCAAAGGCCACCACCAGATTGGCGTAGGAGTCCGCGCTGTTCAGTTGATCGTTGGCATCGATCGTCCAGCTTTTGGTGGCGCCGTCAAAGCTGCCCTTGGCGCTGTTGGAATTGGCATTGGCAATCGCGTTGCGAATGGTTTCAAGGCTGAGCCCCCGCGCGGCCAGCGCCTGGACATTGGCGACTATTCGCACAGCCGGGCGTTGGCCCGATGACAGGCTGACCAGGCCAACGCCGGTAACTTGCGCAATCTTGTTGGAAAACTGTTTTTCGACGATGCCTTCCACTTCGCCCAGCGCACGCGTTTTGGAGGCCACGGCAATCGTCAGGATCGGCGCATCGGCCGGATTGACTTTGGCATAGACCGGCGGTGCGGGCAGATCCGAAGGCAGCAGCGAATTTGCCGCATTGATCGACGCCTGCACTTCCTGTTCGGCCACGTCGAGTGACAGGCCCAGTGAAAATTGTAACGTGATGACCGAAGCGCCCGACGACGAATAGGACGTCATGCGGGTCAGGCCCGGCATCTGCCCGAACTGGCGTTCCAACGGGCTGGTCACGGTCAGCGCCATGACGTCGGGGCTGGCCCCCGGGTACAGCGTGCTGACCTGGATCGTCGGGTAATCGACCTGTGGCAGCGCCGACAGCGGCAGCTGTTTCCACGCCACCAGCCCAGCCAGCAACAGCGCCACCATCAACAGCGTGGTTGCCACCGGCCGCAGGATGAACGGTCGCGAAGGTCCCCCCGGCGGAAGATCCGCGCCGGGGGTGGTGGTCGCGATGTCGCTGTCGCTCACTGGCCGCCGGCTCCGCCCTGCTTGCGCTTGTGACCGCCTGCGGCCGCCGCGCCACTGGCGCCTGGCTTGTCGCCACCTTTGTCGCCGGGCAGACGCACGGTCGATCCGTCATCGAGGCCATCGGCGCCTTCGGACACGACAATCTGGCCCTTTTGCAGGCCCGACAGGATTGCGGTGTTGGTGCCATCGCTGGGCCCGGTGCGGACAATCGCGATCCTGACCGTCTTGTCGGGCTGAACCACGAACGCGAAGTCGCCCTGCGACCCATGCCGCAGCGCCGAAACCGGCACCACCGGCACCTGGCGCAGCGTGTCGACCAGCATCGTCACGTTGACAAACTGGTTGGGGAACAGTGCGGTCGCACCGGCCGCACCATGCGCCGCGGCCGGGGGATTGGCGACCCGCGCCTTGGCCATGACCGTGCCGGTGCTGGTGTTGATCTGGTTGTCAAACGTCTCAAAAGCACCATGCGCCAGCACGGTCTTGTTGTCCTGGTCAAGCACTGTGACCGGCAGGCCCGCGCCACTGCCAACCTTGCGCTGGACATCGCCCAGCATCGCCTGCGGCACCGAAAATTCGACGTCGATCGGATCGATGCGCGTCACGGTGGCCACGCCCCCGGCGGTGCCGGACGAAACGAAATTGCCCACAAACACCTGTTTCAGGCCGATGCGCCCGGCAAACGGCGCCTTGATCGTGGCATATTGCAGATTGAGCCGCGCGGTGCCGACCGCAGCGCGGTCGGTCGCGACCGTGCCTTCAAGCTGGGCCACGGTCGCGCGTTCGTCTTCCATCGTCTGGCGCGCGATCGAATCCTGCGACGCCAGCGTTTCGTAACGTTTCAGATCCATCTTCGCCATGGCCAGGCTGGCCTGATCATGCGCCAGCGTGCCCTGGGCCTGTTGCAGCGCCAGGGTATAGGGACGCGGATCGATCTGAACGATCGGCTGCCCCTGATGGACCAGCTGGCCTTCCTTGAACAGGATCGCGACGACATTGCCCGAAACCTGGCTTTGCACAGTGGCCGTGTCGAGCGGGATGACCGTGCCGATCGCGCTGACCGTTTCGGGCATGTCGGCCAGCGCCACGGTCACGATATTGACCGCAGCGGGGGGGCGGCCGGCGCGGGTGTTCTTGCTGACCCCGGCCATGGCAAACCACCAGGCCAGCAAACCGACCGCGACCAGCCCGGCAAGAACCAGGACCCAGGCCAACCAGCGCGGGCGATGTCGCTCTTCGCCGGTGCTATGCTCGATGACAGTCGACAGGGCAAACCTCCATGGGCACAAACACGGCCTTGGTCACAAGTCCCAGACGCGAACCGGCCCAACGACAAGATGCCCGCACGGGCAAGCGCACCGCGGGGCACGGACGGTTTCAGGCCGGGGGGACCTTTACACGGTGGCGTCCTACCGCGACTTTGGTTCCAGATGGAAACACTTATTTGTCGTTTCGTGTTCGAGCCTGCGAAACAATTGCATCAATTCGTATCAGAACCACCCGCCTTGACGCCGCCCCGGCGACACGCCACCGCGGATCAAACCACCCCGCCCGATGGAGATGCCGCGCGTGACCGAGACCGGAGACCAGACTGCAACCGCGATAGCACCCCTTCCGGGGGCGCCCTTTGCGGGCCGGCTGATCCTGATCGAATCGGGTGAATGGTCGGGCTGGCACAAATGGGCCGGTGTCGATCCGTTCGAAGACCAGACCGGGCCGTTTCATGTGGCGCGCGATGCCGAAGGGATCGTCTGCGGGTTCCGCCCCGGTCCGGGCCACCGCAATGGCCACGGCATGATCCACGGCGGATGCCTGATGACGTTTGCCGATTTCAGCCTGTTCATGCTGGGCGCATCGCACGGCGGCGAAGTCAACGGGGTTACCGTGACGATGAATTGCGAATTCCTTGCCCCGGCACGGGCGGGGCAATTGCTGCTGGCGCGCGGCGAACGCACCGGTGGCGGACGCAGCCTGGTGTTTGCGCGCGGCATGATCACCGCCGACGGCCAGCCGGTGCTAAGCTTTTCGGGCGCGATGAAGCAGTTCGCGCCGCGCTGACCGCGCAAGGGACGACCCCGCCGGGATCGTTCCCTCGCGCAACGGCGTTCAGGCGGTGCGGCTGCCATTCAGCGGAAAGCTGCCGAACATGCCGGCGGTTACCGTGCCCGAGATGGTATCGCCGTCGACCGTCGCCTGACAATCGATCTTCATCGGCATCGGCGACGTGATCTGGTTTGACCAGCTGATGGTGTTGCCATCGACCACGCCGTCGGTGATCTCCAGCGAACCCATCGGTCCGATATTGCTGCCGGTAAAGGCATTGCCGTCGACGGCAACGGTCAGAACCGACTTCTGTTCGCCCATCGGCGTTCTGGTGACGACTTCGTATGTTCCTGCAACCGACATCGCGCTCTCCCGTGACGTATGTTCGTGCACCCACGAACATTGCATGCTTCGCGCTTGCCTACATTGATGTCAACAGCGTGACGATGGCGCCGTTTGATGCGCCTGCATCAATGATTCATGCCGCTGCATGTGTATCTTGATGCAGCCGCATCGATCGACATATCCTGCCCGAAGGTTAACCGATGCATCGGCATGGACCCGCAATTGCCGCGATCACCGGCCGGCGCCATTGTCGGGTGCATGACAACACCCGCTGCCATCACTCTGCTCGCCTGGGATCGCCTGCTTGGTGCGGGCGCCCGCGCGTTGCGCACCGCCAGGGCCGAATTGAAACGCGCCGGGCTGCCGCCGCTGGAATGGTATGATATTCTGGTGGCGCTCGACCGGCGCGGCGCGATGCGCCCGCGCGATCTGCAGCGCGTGCTGGACATCGAACAGTACAACCTGTCGCGCCTGCTGGCGCGGATGCAGCGCGCCGGCCTGGTCACGGTCGCGCCGTGCCTGTCGGATGGTCGCGGGCAGATTGTCGCGCTGACCGAGGCGGGCGTTGCGTGCCGAACCGCGATGTGGCCCGCCTATGCCGCAGCGATTCACGGCTCGATCGAAGCCCCGCTCGAACCCGACGAACGAATCCACCTGGCCGGCATGCTGCAAAAGATCGCCTGACCGCGCAAATGCCGCTTGCCTGCGGCCTCGACCTGCGTTTAATCGTTCGCTTAAGCTCAGGACAGGCCCGCCATGACCCAGACCGATTATTCTGCGTTCGACCCGCGCACCCCCGTTATCGTCGGCGTCGGCCAGTCGGTCGAACGGATCGAGGACCCCGGCTACAGCGGCCTGAGCGCGGCCGATCTGGCGGCGCGCGCCGCACAGGCCGCGCTGGATGACAGCGGCATTGCCGATCGCGCGCGGGCGTTGGTGCGGGTCGTGGGCGCGGTGCGCACATTCGAGGATTCCAACGCCGCGCCTTCGCCCTTTGGCAAGCCCGACAAGTTTCCGCTGGCGGTTGCACGGCGGCTGGGCATCACGCCGGCCAGGGCCGTGCTCGACAAAGTCGGTGGCCAATCGCCGGTGACGATCCTGATGGCGATGGGCGAAGCGATCCGCAGCGGCGAAACCGACGCCGCGCTGATCTTTGGCGCCGAAGCGATGTCGAGCGCGCGGCACCTGTCGGCCCGCGGCGAAACCCGCGACTGGGCCGAAACCGATGCCGGCGCGATCGAGGACCTGGGCCTTGGAGTCAAAGGGCTGTTGTCGCCGCTGGCGATAGCCCACGGCGTGGTGTCACCGCCGGTGGCCTATGCGCTGATGGAAAACGCGCGCCGGGCCCGGCTCGGGCTGGACCAGGCGGCTTATGCACAGGCGATGGGCGACCTGTTCGCGCCGTTTTCGCATATCGCCGCGGCCAATCCCTACAGCAGCGCCGCCGCGCCGGCACTGTCTGCGCACGACATTGCCACGCCCACCGCGCGCAACCGGATGGTAACCGATCCCTACACGATCAAGCTCGTCGCGCGCGATCAGGTCAACCAGGGCGCGGCGGTCGTGCTGATGGGCCTGGGCGCAGCGCTTGCTGCGGGGATTGCGCCGTCGCGCATGACGTTCGTCCATTCCGCCACGCTTGCCAACGAAAAGGACATTCTGGCGCGCCCGGCGATCGACGCCTATCCCGCCGCCAATGCCGCGATTGCCGCCGCGCTGGACATTGCTGAAACAACCATCGCCGATTGCACCGCGTTCGATTTCTACAGCTGCTTTCCCATTCCGGTGTTCAACACTGCGATCGATGCCTTGGGCCTTGCGCCCGACGATCCGCGCGGGCTGACGGTAACCGGCGGGCTGCCCTATTTCGGCGGTGCGGGAAACAACTATTCGATGCATGCCGTGGCCAGCATGGTCGAACGGCTGCGCACGATCGGCGGCACCGGCCTGGTTGGCGCCAATGGCGGTTTTCAGTCCAAATATGCAGCGCTGGTGCTGTCAGGCGATCCGGCGCCGTGGCGTCCGCTGGCGCACGATGCGATCCAGGCGGTGCTCGATGCGGTGCCCGATGTTGTGCCGGTGGACCGCGCACAAGGGCACGGTATCGTCGAAACCTGTACCGTGTGGCGCAGCAAAGGCGAACCTTCGCGCGCCATCGCCATCGGTCGCATGACCGATGGCGGGCGGTTCATTGCCACCGCGGCCGATGACGCCGCCCTGCTCCACGCCGCCAATACCGACCTGATCGGCGCATCGGTCGAATTGGCGTGGGATGGCAGCGCGAACCGGTTTAGCGCAGCCGGCTGACCGGATAGCCCTCCATTCGCTTGATCCGGCGCAGCGAAAACGACGATCGCATTGCCGACACCCCGGGCAGGCGCGCCAGGCAATCGCGGTGGATCGTGTCGTAATCGGCCAGATCCGCCGCCGCGACGCGCAACAGATAATCCGCACTGCCGCTCATCAGGTGGCATTCAAGGATATCGTCGAAATCGCCCACCGCGCGTTCGAACCGGTCCATCGCCTCGCGGCTCTGGCTGGTCAGAGTGATTTCGACAAAGACCTCGACGGTCAGGCCCAGCCGACGCGAATCCACCCGCGCGGCGTATCCGGCGATCAGGCCCTGCTCCTCCAGCGCCTTGATCCGGCGATGGCAGGCCGATGGCGACAGCGACACCAGCTCGCCCAGATCGGCCACCGAGCGCGACGAATCGCGTTGCAACGCTTCAAGCAGATTGCGATCCGTGCGATCCATGAAAATTTATCCCGCCTTTTGCCTATAAATCGGGATATCATTGCACGCAGGGTCGCCACAAGCGCAAAATCGGGGAATTCATTGCGCCAATGCAGGTCTATCCTGCATCAAACATCGCGACAGGAGAGCGACCCATGCGCATCGGCACCGTCACCGAAATCAAGAACCACGAATATCGTGTGGGGCTGACCCCTGAATCGGCGCGCGAACTGGTCGCGCATGGTCACGACGTCTGGGTTCAGACCGGTGCAGGCCTGGGCATTGGCGCCAGCGATGCCGCCTATGAAGCTGCAGGCGCGGTGATCAAGCCCGATGCCGCAACGATCTTTGCCGCATGCGAAATGATCGTGAAGGTCAAGGAACCGCAGGCGGTCGAACGCGCGCAGCTGCGCCAGGGCCAGGTGCTGTATACCTATCTGCACCTTGCCCCCGATCCCGAACAGACCGCAGATCTGGTGAAGTCGGGCGTAACCGCGATCGCCTATGAAACCGTGACCGGCCCCGGCCGCAGCCTGCCCCTGCTCAAACCGATGAGCCAGGTGGCCGGGCGCATGGCGATCCAGGCGGGCGCCACTGCGCTGGAAAAGGCGCATGGCGGACGCGGCGTGCTGCTGGGCGGCGTGCCCGGTGTGGCCCCGGGCAAAGTCGTGGTGATCGGCGGCGGCGTGGTCGGGTTCAACGCCGCGCAGATGGCGGTGGGCCTTGGCGCCGATGTAACCATCCTCGACCGCGATCCCGAAGTGCTGGAAAAGCTCGACAACCATTTCGAAGGCCGCGCCAGCACGATCTATTCGGGCAAGGCCACGCTGGCCGCGCTGGTCGCCGATGCCGATCTGGTGATCGGCGCGGTGCTGATCCCCGGCGCCGCGGCACCCAAGCTGGTCACGCGCGACATGCTGGCGACAATGCGGCCGGGCGCAGTGCTGGTCGATGTCGCGATCGACCAGGGCGGCTGTTTCGAAACCAGCCACGCCACCACCCATGCGGAACCGACCTATGTGGTCGACAACGTGGTGCATTATTGCGTGGCCAACATGCCCGGCGGCGTGGCGCGCACCAGCACGTATGCGCTGAACAATGTCACCCTTCCCCACGCCCTGCGCATCGCCAACATGGGTTGGCAGGCCGCGCTCAAGGCGGACCCGCACCTTGCCGCGGGCCTGAACGTGCACGACGGCAAAGTGACGTATGAAGCCGTGGCAAGCGAACTGGGCTATCCCTACACCCCCGTCGCCGACGTGCTGGGCTGATCGTCGCGCAGCGGCCATCCCCCCGCGCACGGGGAATGGCCGCTGCATCCGGTGTTGGTCATTCACGGGGTTTCCCAACCCGGTGGCTGGTTATAAGACACAGCGGACCGGCCGACCTGACCGGGGTGACAGGCGGGATTTTGCGCGTGAACTATACCCTGATGGTGGCAATCAGCGTTCTGTCCGCTGACCAGGTTCTTGCGCAATCCGGCGGTGATGCCACCGCGTTGCCCCCCGCGCCCGCGCCGACGCCGATCTGCACCGATCGCCCGACGCATTCCAATTTTGCCTGCACCGTTCCCGATGGCGGGGTTCAGATCGAAGCAGACGCCATCAACTGGTCACGCCGCTCGCTGGATGGCACCACCACCGACATCGTGCTGTTTACCAACCCCACCGTAAAATATGGTCTGTCGGGCTCGACCGATGTCGAAGTGAACTGGGCGCCTTACGCCAGCGTGCACACGCATCGCCCGGCGGGTTCGTCGACCACGGTGGATGGAACGGGTGACGTGATCTTGCGCTTCAAACAGCGCCTGACGGCCGCCGATGCCAAACTGACCTTTTCGATGGTGCCGTTTGTCAAGGCACCGACCGCGCGCGCAGGTATCGGCAATGGCCAGTGGGAAGGCGGGCTGATCGGGGCGACAAACTACCAGTTGACCCCCACGTTGCTGCTGACGCTTGATCCCGAACTTGACGTGCGCGCGGATGCATCGGCCCCGTCGCGGCGCCATCTGGCCATGCAGCAGCTGATCAATCTTGGCTGGTCAGCCACGCCACGACTGACGCTCTATGGCGAAGTCTGGACCGACCAGGATTACGATCCGGCCGGAACGACGCGGCAATTTTCTGCCGATTTCGCAATCGCCTGGCTGCTGCGCCCCAAACTGCAGCTTGATGCGGGAACCAATCTGGGTCTGAACCGCGCGACACCCGGCACGCAGGTTTATCTGGGCGTGTCGGCGCTGTTCTGAAATCAGGGCAGACCTTTATGAAACCATTACCTTTTGTCCATGCAATCGCCTTTGCACCTTAAGCCGACTGCGGCCTAACCGCTTTGCACTGGCACGGCCCGTCAGGCGCACGATCGCAACGCGCAGGACGGATCGCCAAGACGAAGGGTGATCCCATGACAATATTTGCCAGCCGGTTTGTTGCCGGGCTGATTTTGATCGATGCGCTTGGCCTTGGCGGGGTCGATGCGGCACAGGCTGACCAACCGGCCGCACCTGCCGAAGACGCATCGCCCGCACCGGCAGCACCACCGGCCGCGCCGGCCACAATCACCGATAAATCGCTCGGCACCAGCGTGATCGGGCGTTTCTTCAACTATCAGGCCGCCGAATGGGGCAAGGCCGCCTCGCCGCTGGAAACCGACCCCAACGCGCCGGTGTCACGGCGCACCGACTGGGCCCCGGCGCCGGTCACCGCCCCGCCCTATCCGTTTACCGACTGGCCCTATGGCGGCTCGGAACTGATGGGCGCCACGCGCCCAAGTTCGGTGGACAGCCCCTTGATGGTGGCGATTGCCGACACCGGGCTGGGCAAGGCCATGGCCGGTGCGCATATCCAGATGTACGGCTGGGTGGACGTGGGCGGCAATATTTCGACCAGCCATGTCCACCAGGGCAATCAGCCGGCGGCTTATGCCTATGCACCCAACACGGTTCAGCTGGATCAGGCCGTGCTCTACATCGAACGCACACCCGATACGGTGCAAAGCGATCATGTCGACTGGGGCTTTCGCGTGTCGGGAATTTATGGCTCGGATTATCGCTATACCGCGTCGCGCGGATTTCTGGTTGATCGCGGGCTGTTTCAAAAGAACAAGATCAACGGTTTTGACATGCCGATGATCTATGGCGAAGTGTTCGTGCCCAAGATCGCCCAGGGGCTGCTGATCCGTATCGGCCGCTATATCTCGTTGCCCGACATCGAGGCGCAACTGGCTCCCAACAACTATATGTACAGCCATTCGCTGACCTACACTTTCGACAATTACACCAACGAAGGGGTCCAGTTGACTTTGGCCGCGACCAAGAACCTGTTTCTGCAACTCGGGGTCAGCATGGGTTCGGACACCGCGCTGTGGAACGCCAACAAGCGGCTGCCGAATGCGACGTATGGCCAGTCGCTACCCTATGGCACCGATGCCTCGGGCAACACGCTTTATACCACCAACACGCTGTTCCCCGGCGCCACGTTCAAGACCGATCCCGGCGCGGTGCCGTCGATCACCGCCTGCGTGCGCTATCAGTCAAGCTCGGCCCGCGACAATGTCTATGTCTGTGCCGACGCGATCAACCACGGCACCTGGGGCTATAACAACCTGCAGTGGTTTGGGGTGACGTATTACCACAAGTTCACCCGCAACACCCATGTGGCGTTCGAAAGTTATTATCTTTACCAAAAGAACGTGGTCAACGTCGATGCCGGATCGCCCGGGCTGGCCATTTTCAGCGCCGGCGGCACCCCGTTCAGCCCGCAGTTCTACCTGTTCAACGGCCCCAACGGCGCGCAATGCAACGACGTGAACGCAGTGTCATGCACAGCCAAAGTCTATACCGCGCTGGCCTACTGGAACTGGCAGCCCTCGCCGTTGGACAACCTGTCGTTGCGCACCGAATACTACAACGATGAACAGGGCCAGCGTACCGGCACCAAATCGCGGTATTACGAAGTGGGCATCGGCTGGCAGCACTGGCTTTCACCCCAGATCGAACTGCGCCCCGAAGTCACCTATTACCGCTCGCTCGATGGCAATGCGTTCAACAACGATTTTTCAACCGGGAACACCGCATTTGCCAAAAACCATCAACTGATGGCGGCAGGCGACGTGATCATCCATTTCTGACCTGCCACGGTTGCGGCACAGCGGGTTTGCCCCGATGTGCCGCACACATCGCCCTACCCGCCCTGCCCTTCGGCAAAGGCCAGGTCATAGGCTTCGCTCAGGCCCATCCAGCTCGCCTCGATCTCTTCAAGCTTTGACGCGGCCAGACCGCGCCGGCGCGACAGTTCGCCCATCGGCAGTTTGGCCAGTTCGCCGGTGGCGCGCGCCGGTTCGAACATCGCGCGGTCCAACGCATTGATTTCGGCCTGCAGCTTGGCGATCTGGGATTCGGCGTCGATCACCTTCTTTTTGATCCCGCGCAGCTGTTCGCGCAATTGGGCATTGGCCTTGCGATCGGCCTTGGCGCCCGATTTCGATTTTTCGCCCTCGCCCTTGGGCTGGTTCCGGCCGAGCACGAAATCGATGTAATCGTCCATCGCCCCGTCAAACGCGAGCGCGGTGCCGTTGTCGACCAGCACCAGCCGGTCGGC
The DNA here is from genome assembly GCF_000429005.1 of Novosphingobium acidiphilum DSM 19966. Classification (GTDB taxonomy): domain Bacteria; phylum Pseudomonadota; class Alphaproteobacteria; order Sphingomonadales; family Sphingomonadaceae; genus Novosphingobium; species Novosphingobium acidiphilum. The sequence goes on from NZ_AUBA01000005.1 coordinate 217,379, forward strand.
GGTCAGTTCGACCATGTGCCGATCGTGGCTGATCAGGATCACCGCACCCTTGTAGGTGTTCAACGCCTGCACCAGCGCCTCGCGCGCGTCGACGTCAAGGTGGTTGGTCGGCTCGTCCAGGATCAGCAGGTGCGGCGCATCGCGGGTGACCAGCGCCAGCGCAAGACGCGCACGTTCACCCCCCGACAGCGTGCGGATCTCGGCAGTGGCGCGCCCCCCGGAAAAGCCGAAGCGGCCCAGCTGGCTGCGCACTTTCTGTGGCGTTGCGCCGGGCATGGCGCGCTGCATATGGATCAGCGGGGTGGCATCGCCGGCCAGTTCCTCGACCTGGTACTGGGTGAAATAGCCCACGCGCATCTTGGTGCTGGTGCTCATCGCGCCTTCCATCGCGGGCAATTGCGCGGCCAGCAGGCGCGCCAGCGTGGTCTTGCCATTGCCGTTGCGGCCCAGCAGCGCGATCCGGTCATCGGGATCGATGCGCAAGTTCAGCCGGCGCAGGATCGGTTTTTCGCCATAGCCGACGCTGGCCAGATCGAGCGTGATCAGCGGCGGGCGCAATTCGTCGGGATCGGGAAAATCAAAGCTGAGCGAGGGATCTTCGCTCAATGCCGCGATCGGCTCCATCTTGGCCAGCATCTTGGCACGCGCCTGCGCCTGGCGCGCGGTCGAGGCGCGCGCGCTGTTGCGCGCGACATAGTCGGCCAGTTTGGCGCGCTGCGCATCCTGCGCCGCGGCAAACGAGGCAGCCTGTGCCGCGCGTTCGGCGCGCTGACGTTCAAACGCGTCATAGGCGCCGGGATAAAGCGTCAGCTTGCCACCCTGCAAATGCAGGATGTGATCGACCACGGTGTTAAGCAGATCGCGTTCGTGGCTGATGATCAGCAGCGTTGCGGGATAGGATTTGAGAAAGTTTTCCAGCCACAGCGTGGCTTCGAGATCGAGGTGGTTCGACGGTTCGTCGAGCAGCAGCACATCGGGTTCGGAAAACAGCAGCGCACCCAGCGCCACGCGCATCTTCCACCCGCCTGAAAACGAATCGAGCGGCTGGCCCTGCGCCACCTCGTCAAAGCCCAGACCCGACAGGATGCGCGCGGCACGCGCCGGCGCCGTATAGGCATCGATCGCGATCAGCCGTTCGTGGATATCGCCCAGCAGGTTCGGATCGTGTTCGGTTTCTGACCGGGCAAGCAGGTCGGCGCGCTCGACATCGGCGGCCAGCACGGTTTCGAACGGCGTTGCGGTACCATTGGGCGCTTCCTGCGCGATATAGCCCAGCCGGCACCCGCGTGGCATGTCGACCGATCCGGCATCGGGATCGATCTCGCCGATCAGCGTCTTGACCAAGGTAGACTTGCCCGCGCCATTGCGCCCGACCAGCCCCACTTTGCCACGCGGCGGAATGGCCGCACTGGCCCCGGCAATGATATCGCGCCCGCCCAGGCGCACGGTCAGGTTTGAAATGCTCAGCATGGGCGCCGCATAGAGCATTGCGCAAAAAAGTGGGTACCGGTTTTTTGCTTTTTGCAATGCGGTGTCAAAAAACCCGCATTCCAGCAAGGAACTTGACGGCGCGCGCAAGAATGCAATCCCTTTGCGCAACCATTGCCCTTCCGAAAGCGATCCCGATGCCTGCGTTTTCGCGTTTCCTGCGTTACTTCATGGTGGTCGGGCGTCTCGGTTCGATCCGCCGTGCCGCTGAAGAGCTGAATGTGTCGGCCTCGGCGATCGATCGGCAGATCCTGAATGTGGAGGCCGATCTTGGCATGCCGCTGTTCGAACGCCTGCCCACCGGGCTGCGCCTGACCGCGGCGGGCGAAGTGCTGATGGCGGCGGGCGGGCGCTGGCAAAAGAACCTCGCCGATGTGCGCGCCCAGATCGAGGATCTGCGCGGCCTCAAACGCGGGCATGTCGATATCGCGGTGATCGATGCGCTCGCCAAGGGGCATGTGCCCGCTGTCCTGCATTCGCTGCAAGAGCGGTATCCCGGCATATCCATCGGCATCAAGGTCCATGGCAATGACATCGTGCGCCGGATGGTGGCCGATGGCGAAGTGGATCTGGCGATCATGTTCGAACCGCAATCGTACCGCGATCTGACCGTCAGGGCCTTTGTCGATGTCGTGCTCGGCTTCGTGGTCCCGCCCCGGCATCCACTGGCACAGCACCGCGAAACGCGTTTTTCATCGTGTGCCGGCATGCCCGTGATCGCGCCTGACCGTCCGCTGGCGGTCAGTCAGCAGATCGAGGTGCTCGAAGCCACCAATTCGGTGGCACTCGACCGGCGGGCGACGTCCGACAACATCCAGATGATCGTGTCGCTGGTCATGCAGGGCATCGGCGTGGGCATGCTGACCTCGCTCGATGTCGCCACCGAAGTGCAGCGCGGCCTGCTGTCGTTCGTCCGCCTGACCGACCCGGTGCTGCGCCCGATGACCCTGGCATTGTGCACCGCCACGGCCCGCACCCCGTCGCATGCCGCCGGGATCGTGCTGGGCGAACTGGAAGCCGGCTTTGCGCAACTGGGCTATCCCGCCGCGCATCGGGTGCCCGGCGTCTAGCCGCGCGCCGCCACCGCATCCAGCCGCGCACAATGCGCCGCAATCGCCTCGGGTGGCAGAAACGACCCCGTCAGGCTGTTGCGCGCCAGTTGCACCAGGTCGCCGCGTGACAGCCCGCGCGCGTGGGCCACGGCGCGATAATTGTCGGCGATATAGCCGCCGAAATAGGCCGGATCGTCCGAATTGATCGTGACCTTCAACCCCAGCGCCAGCATGCGGTCAATCGGGTGGTCGGCCAGATCGCCCACCACGCACAGCTTCAGGTTTGACAGCGGACAGACCGTCAGCGTCATTCCGCTTGCGACCAGCCGTGCCACCAGGTCCGCATCCTCCAATGCGCGATTGCCGTGATCGATGCGATCGACGTGCAGCGCATCGAGCGCGCCGGTCACATAGGCGGGCGGCCCTTCTTCGCCGGCATGGGCCACACGTTTCAGGCCGCGCGCGGCGGCGGCGGCAAACACGCGGGCAAACTGTTCGGGCGGATGTCCCAGTTCGGACGAATCGAGGCCCACGGCGGTGATCCGGTGCAGCCAGGGATCTGCCTGTGCCAACGTGGCAAAGGCGTCCGCCTCGCTCAGGTGGCGCAGGAAACTCATGATCAGGCGGCTGGTCAGGCCATGACGCGCATGGGCCTCGGCCATCGCCGAAAGCAGCCCTTCGATCACTTCGGCAAACGCCACGCCGCGCATCGTGTGCGTCTGCGGGTCGAACATGATTTCGGCATGCACCACGCCATCGCCCGCGGCGCGATCGAAATAGGCCATGGCCAGATCGTGAAAATCGGCGCGGGTCAGCAGGACAGCCGCGCCCGCGTAATAAATATCGAGGAAATCCTGCAGATTGCCAAAGTCATAGGCCGCACGCACCGCCTCGACACTGTCATAGGGCAATGCCACGCCGTTGCGACGCGCCAGCGCAAACATCAACTCGGGCTCAAGGCTGCCCTCGATATGCAGGTGCAACTCGGCCTTGGGCAGCGCCACGATGAAACGGTCAAGATCGGTCATCGGCGAAAATCATCCCTCAGTCGGGCAAGGCCGCAAGATAGCCGCGCACGACGCGTGCCGAATTGATCGAGGCCAGTTGCATGAACGTGTCCATGCGATTGGCATCGGCATCGCCGCCGGCCAGGTCCGACAGGCTGCGGAACACGATCGCCGGCACGCGGTTGGCATAGGCCACCTGGATCACGCTGGCGCTTTCCATATCGAGCACGCGCGCATGCCACGCGGTGAACAGATATTCGCGAAATGCGGCGTTGTCGGCATAGATACCAGCTGTCACCCCGGTGCCCCCGACGACAATCCGCGGGGGCCGCGGCAGGCATTGCGCATGCCCCGCCACATCGACACAGGCCGACAGCGTCAGCCCCGGCACCACCTTGCGCGCCAGCGCGACCAGCGCCGGATCGGCAGGAATCGTGAACAACCGCTGTGGCGGGGCATCGGCGCGTGCGACCGTTGTGCCGCGCGGAAAGATGAAGTTCCAGTTTGGCGCCGCCCCGGCAAAGCGTTCGGGCGGTTTCCAGCCCTGCGGCGTGGCACGCGCGAACGACGCCTCGAGATACTGACCCCAGTCTTCGGGCACGATCACATCGCCGATCGCCAGCGTCGGATCAACGCCACCCGCGATGCCCGAAAACACGATGCGGCGCACCGCGAACCGATCGATCACCAGTTGCGTGGTCATCGCGGCATTGACCACGCTGACCCCGCTTTTGAGCAGGACCACCGGTTTGCCATCGAGCAAGCCCGTGACGATGCTGCTGCCGTTCACCATATGGGTCTGCGCATGATCGACCAGACCGGACAAGGCATCGAATTCGGGGCCGAACGCGGTCATCACCACCGTGCGCGGCGTCGCGTCGATCCGCTGCGCCTGCGCCGGATTGCCCACGACCAGCGTCGCGATCAACAGGCACGCGCGGATCGAAACGGCAAGGCAAAGGCGATGAACGATCATGATCGCCCATCCATGCCCGCAAAGCGGCCAGTGATCCACCGCTATGATGCGAACGGCCCGCCGCAAAATCCCGCGCACCGCCCGCGGCGCGACATTACGACTTCTTAATGCCGCGCCGGCGCTTCGCCGTAGAACCTTAATCGGGGTTCGGGCCAATGCCGCCGGGTAATCACGATGCACAGGAGCAACGCCGTGCCCGATCTGACCTGGCTGGCGGTGCTCGCCGGCCTGACCCTGCTGACACTGGGCTTTGTCCGGCTGTGCGATGCATCATGACCGGAGTGTGCCTGGCATGACCCCTGCGCTTGTTCTGGCCGGCCTGACCGCGCTGGGCCTTCTGGCCTATCTCGTCATCGCGCTGCTGAACCCCGAAAAATTCTGACGCGAAACGGACCTGCTGTGATGATTTCGACAGACCTGACCCAGGGCACAACCCCAACCGGCTGGGGGCTGATCCTGCTGTTTGTGGCGATCTGCGTGGCACTGGCCAAGCCTGTGGGACTATGGCTGTTTGCGCTGTATGAAGGGCGCGATACGCCATTGTCGCGGGTGCTCGGACCGGTGGAACGGGGCATCTATCGTCTGGGCGGGATCGACCCGGCGCGCGAACAGACGTGGCGCGACTATGCGTTGGCGATGCTGCTGTTCCAGATCGTCACCGCGATCGCCACCTATACCCTGCTGCGCCTGCAGGGCATGCTGCCGCTCAATCCGCGCGGCCTGTCGGGTCTGTCGCCCGATCTGGCGATGAACACCGCGATCAGTTTTGCCACCAATACCAATTGGCAGGCCTATGCCGGCGAAGCCACGCTGTCGAACCTGTCGCAGATGCTGGCGCTGGTGCCGCACAATTTTCTGTCGGCGGCCACCGGGATCGCGGTCGCCTTTGCGCTGTTTCGCGGCTTTGCCCGGCGGCAGACCCGGTTCATCGGCAATTTCTGGGCGGACCTGGTGCGCGTGACGCTGTATCTGCTGGTGCCGCTGGCGGTGGTCTTTGCCCTGGTGCTGGTGGCAGGCGGCGTGCCGCAGACGCTGGCCAGCAGCATCGATGCAACGACGGTCGAAGGTGCGCACCAGACGCTGATCGTGGGTCCGATCGCCAGCCAGGAGGCGATCAAGATGGTCGGCACCAACGGCGGCGGGTTCTTCAATGCCAATTCGGCGCATCCGTTTGAAAACCCCGGCGCGCTGGTCAATTTCCTGCAGATGCTGTCGATCTTCGTGATCGGCATTGGCCTGACCTGGTGCTTTGGCAAGGCGGTGGGCGACACGCGCCAGGGCTGGGCCATTCTGGCCGCCATGCTGATCCTGTTCACCGCCGGCACCGCGATCGTCTATTGGGCCGAAGCGGGCGGCAATCCTTTGTTGCACCATGCAGGGCTGGCCGGCGCAAACCTCGAAGGCAAGGAGGTGCGCTTTGGCACCGCGGCCAGCGCGCTGTTCGCGGCGGTAACCACCGCGGCCAGCTGCGGGGCGGTCAATGCCATGCACGACAGCTTTACACCGCTGGGGGGCCTGATCCCGCTGTTCAATATCGAACTGGGCGAAGTCGTCGTCGGCGGGGTCGGTTCGGGCATCTATGGGTTTCTGCTGTTTGCGCTGCTCGCGGTGTTCATTGCCGGGCTGATGGTCGGCCGCACGCCCGAATATGTCGGCAAAAAGATCGAATCGCGCGAGGTAAAGCTGGCCGTGCTGGCCATTGTCGTGCTGCCGGTGTGCATCCTGGGCGGCACCGCGCTGGCCAGCGTGCTGGCCGACGGGCTGGCGGGCCCCGCCAACAAGGGTCCGCACGGGTTTACCGAGATCCTCTATGCCTTTACCTCGGCCACCGGCAACAATGGCTCGGCCTTTGCCGGGCTCAACGCCAATTCGCCGTTTTATAACGGCATGCTGGCCGTGGCGATGTGGATCGGGCGGTTTTTCGTGATGGTGCCGGTGCTGGCGATTGCCGGATCGCTGGCGCAGAAAAAGCACACGCCCGCGTCTGCCGGATCGTTCCCCACCACCGGTCCGCTGTGGATCGGCCTGCTGGTTGCGATCGTGCTGGTGGTTGGCGGGCTGACCTTTCTGCCCGCGCTTGCGCTGGGGCCGATCGCCGAACACCTGGCGATGCTGGCCGGCACGACCTTCTGATCGGGAACAAGCCCACGATGTCGACCCAGACCCCCTCTTCGATGTTTGCGCCTGCGCTGGTGATCCCCGCGTTGGCAGAGGCGTTGCGCAAGCTTGCGCCGCGCCAGCTGATCCACAATCCGGTGATGTTCACCACTGCGGTCGTGGCTCTGTTGCTGACCGTCCTGCTGTTTGTAAACGAAAGCCACCTTGCACTGGGGTTTCAGCTGCAGCTGATCGTGTGGCTGTGGCTGACCGTGCTGTTCGGCACCTTTGCCGAGGCGCTGGCCGAAGGGCGCGGCCGCGCCCAGGCTGCCAGTTTGCGCGCCACGCGCAGCGAACTGTCGGGCAAACGGCTGAAAGGCCAAGGCGATGCTTATGACGTGGTCCCCGCCAGCACGCTCGCCAAGGACGACGTCGTACTGGTCGAAACCGGTGACCTGATCCCCGCCGATGGCGAAGTGGTGCTGGGCGTGGCCTCGGTCAACGAAGCCGCGATCACCGGCGAATCCGCGCCTGTCATCCGCGAAGCAGGCGGCGATCGCAGCGCGGTCACCGCCGGCACCCGGGTGATTTCGGACCAAATCCATGTGCGCGTGACGCAGGAACCCGGCCAGGGCTTTCTCGACCGGATGATCGCACTGGTCGAAGGCGCGCAACGCCAGAAAACCCCCAACGAGATCGCACTGACCATTCTGCTTGTCGGACTGACGATCATCTTTCTGATCGCGGTGTCGACCATTCCGGCGCTGGCCGCCTATGCCGGCGGCAAGATCGCCATTGCCGTGCTGGCGGCGCTGCTGATCACGCTGATCCCGACCACGATCGCAGCCCTGCTGTCGGCCATCGGCATTGCCGGCATGGACCGGCTGGTGCGGTTCAACGTGCTGGCCAAATCCGGCCGCGCGGTCGAGGCGGCGGGCGATATCGACGTGCTGTTGCTCGACAAGACCGGCACGATCACTGTCGGCGACCGCGCCGCGTGCGAATTCCGCCCGTTGCCGGGTATCGACATGACCGATCTGGCCGGCGCTGCATTCTATGCCAGCCTGGCCGACGAAACCCCCGAGGGCCGCAGCGTGGTCGTGCTGGCGCGCGAACGCTACGCGATGGCCGGCACGCTGCCCGCCGATGCCGAGATCATCCCCTTTACCGCGCAGACCCGGATTTCGGGGGTGAAGACCGCAACCCGGCTGATCCAGAAGGGGGCGATCGATTCGATCATCCGCGCCAACCCGCAGGCGGGCGATAGCGCCGCGGCCGAACTGAAGCGCAATGCCGAGGAAATCGCCCGGCTGGGCCAGACCCCGCTGGGTGTCGCCGAAAACGGCCGTCTGCTGGGCGTGGTGGCGTTGAAGGACGTGATCAAGGCCGGTGTGCGCGAACGCTTTGGCGAATTGCGCCGCATGGGCATCCGCACGGTGATGATCACCGGCGACAATCCGCTGACCGCGGCCGCGATTGCCGCCGAAGCCGGAGTCGACGATTTTCTGGCCGAGGCCACGCCCGAGGACAAGCTGGCGCTGATCCGCAAGGAACAGCAGGGCGGACGGCTGGTGGCAATGTGCGGCGATGGCACCAATGATGCCCCCGCACTGGCACAGGCCGATGTCGGCGTGGCGATGAACACTGGCACCCAGGCCGCGCGCGAAGCGGGCAACATGGTCGATCTCGACAGCGACCCGACCAAGCTGATCGAAATTGTCGGGCTGGGCAAACAGCTGCTGATGACGCGCGGCGCCTTGACCACGTTTTCGGTCGCCAACGATGTTGCCAAATATTTTGCGATCATCCCGGCGATGTTTGTCGTGCTTTACCCCGGGCTGCGCGCGCTCAACGTGATGCACCTGGGCAGCCCGCAAAGCGCGATCCTGTCGGCGATCATTTTCAACGCATTGATTATCCCGACGCTCGTGCCGCTGGCGCTGAGGGGGGTGACCTATCGCCCGGCCGGGGCGGGCACTTTGCTGGCGCGCAATCTGGCGATCTATGGCGCGGGCGGCCTGCTGGCCCCGTTCATCGGGATCAAGGCAATCGATCTTGCCGTCAGCGCCCTGCACCTTGCGTAAGGACATCGACCCATGCTGAATGATCTGGCCAAGGCCTTTCGCCCGGCCCTTGTGCTGACCGTGCTGCTGTTTGTGCTGACCGGTCTGGTCTATCCGCTGACCATGACCGGACTGGCGCAGGCGCTGTTTCCGCACGCGGCCAATGGATCGCTGATCCGGCGCGACGGCCATGTCATCGGCTCTGCCCTGATCGGGCAGGCCTTTGCCGCGCCGGGCTATTTCCATCCACGGCTGTCGGCGGCGGGCAAAGGCTATGATCCGACCCAGTCGGGCGGGTCGAACCTGGGCCCCACGTCAAAGGCCCTGATCGACCGGGTGTCGGCCGATGTGCGCGCCAATCCGGGTGCGCCAGCCGATCTGTTGACCACATCGGCATCCGGGCTTGATCCCGATATCACGCCCGAGGCCGCCGAGTGGCAGGTGCCGCGCGTGGCTGCCGCGCGCCATCTGGCGCCGGCCCGGGTCAACGCGCTGGTGCAGAACGCGATACGCGCGCCCTTGCTGGGGCTGATCGGAGAACCCCGGGTCAATGTTCTGACGCTCAATCTGGCGCTCGACAAATTGGCCGGCAAAGGCGCACAACACGTTTCATGAACGACCTGCCCCGTCCCGACCCCGATGCCCTGTTGCGCACCTTGGCACTGGGCAACGGCAAAACCGCGGGCAGCGCGGGCGCAGGCGAAAAATCGCGCGGTCGGCTCAAGGTGTTTCTCGGCGCCGCGCCGGGCGTTGGCAAGACCTGCGAAATGCTCGACGATGCAGCGGCGCGGCAAAAGGCCGGGATCGATGTGGTGATCGGGCTGGTCGAGGCGCACGGCCGGATGGAAACCGTCGCGCGCACCACCGGGTTCGAAGTGATCGCGCGCCGCCGGATCGAATACCAGGGCCGCGTGCTCGAAGAAATGGACATCGATGCGGTGCTGGCGCGGCGGCCAGGCCTGGTGCTGATTGACGAACTGGCGCACACCAATGCGCCGGGCAGCCGCCATGACAAACGGTATCAGGACGTCGAGGAAATCCTCGATGCCGGGATCGAGGTCTATTCGACGCTCAATATCCAGCATCTGGAAAGCCTGAACGATGTCGTCGCCTCGTTCACGCGGGTGCGGGTGCGCGAAACCCTGCCCGACAGGGTGCTCGAACAGGCCGAACTCGAAATCGTCGACCTGCCCCCCGACGAGCTGATCGAACGGCTGCGCGACGGCAAAGTCTATGTGCCCGAAGAAGCCAGCCGCGCGCTGGCGCATTTCTTTTCCAAATCCAACCTGTCGGCCTTGCGCGAACTGGCGCTGCGCCGTGCGGCGCAGGCGATCGACGCCCAGATGCTCGATCACGTGCGCGCGCATGCACTGGGGGGCAAATGGGCGGCGGGCGAACGGCTGGTTGTGGCCGTGTCGGAACACCCCGGTGCCGCAGCGCTGGTGCGCGCGGCCAAACGCATGGCCGATGCGCTGGGCGCGCCCTGGACTGCGCTGCATGTCCAGACCACGCGCGATCTGGCGTTTTCGGACGAACAGGCGCGGCAATTGTCGGCCACGCTGGAACTGGCGCAGCATCTGGGCGGGCAGACAGCGGCCATCCCCGCAGAATCGGTGACCGAAGGCCTGGCGACGTTTCTTGACGAAGCGCGCGCGACCCAGCTGATCCTGGGCAAGGCAGCGCGTTCGCACTGGCACGAATGGCGCCATGGGTCGGTGGTGGACAACATGGTGCGCCATGCCTCGGGCGTGGCGATCCATGTGCTGACGCTGGATGACCAGGCCGAACGCGTGCGACCCGGGCCGTTGCAACGCCTGCGTGCCGATCGCTGGGGATCACCGTTCGGCTATGGCGTGTCGCTGACGCTGGTCGTGCTGGTCACGCTGATCGGCCATTCGATCTATGGCCTGGGCAATGTTACCAATATCGCGCTGCTATACCTGTTGCCGGTGCTGGTGGCGGCCACGCGCTATGGCCTGCGTACCGGGCTGGTTACAGGTCTTGCCTCGTCACTGGCGTACAATTTCTTTTTCATCCCGCCGATCTACACGTTCACGATTGCCGATCCGCAAAACCTGATCACGGTGATGGTGCTGCTGGGCATCGCCGTGCTGGTCAGCCAGATGGCCTCGCGCGTGCGCGACCATGCCATGCTTGCCCGCCAGAGCGCGGCGCAGAACAGCGCGCTGGCAGGCTTTGCGCGCCACTTGACCGCGATCGCCACCGAAACCGAGCTGGGCCAGGTGCTTTGCGCCGAAGTCGCGCGGCTGCTCGATGTGCGCAGCGTGCTGATGCTGCCCGAAATGGGCACGCTGGCGGTGCGCGCTGCCATCCCGCCCGAAGACCGCATGCACACGCTGGAACACGCCGCCGCACGCTGGGCGTTCGACAACAACCGCAGCGCCGGGCGCGGGTCCGACACGCTGAGCGCGTGCGAATGGCTGTTTACCCCGGTCAACGCCGGTGGCCGCGTGCTGGGTGTGCTGGGGATCGCGCGCGCCGACACCGCAGCACCCTTGCGCACCGATCAGTCGCCGCTGTTGTCCAGCCTGCTCGACCAGGCCGGGTTGGCGCTCGAACGCATCACGCTCGAAGGCGAAATGTCGACCGTTGCCAAATTGCGCGAACAGGACCGGTTGCGCACCGCGCTGCTGTCTTCGGTCAGCCACGACTTGCGCACGCCTTTGACCGCGATCATCGGCAATCTGGCAGCGATCGCGCCCGCCGATGCCGTGCAGGCCGAACAATTGGGCAGCGCACGGGCCGAAGCCGAACGGCTGAGCGGATTTCTGGCCAATCTGCTCGATATGGCGCGGATCGAGGCGGGTGTGCTGACACGCAACAGCGAACCGGTCGATCTGGCCGAGGCCATTGCCAGCGCGGTGCACGACTTGCGCGTCCGGCTGGCCCATACGCCGATCGTGATGGACGTATCGCCCGATCTGCCGTTTGTGCGGGTTGATCCGCAGTTGTTCCACCAGTGCCTGATCAACCTGATCGACAACGCCGCCAAATATGGCGATGCCGGCGCAGCAATCGCCCTGGCCGCGCACCGCGAACCCGGCAGGCTGACGCTGATGGTGCTCGACCAGGGGCCGGGCCTGCCAGCGGGCGAGGAAGACCGCATTTTCGAAACCTTCGCCCGGATCGAAGGATCCGACCGCAAGGGCGGCACCGGGCTGGGCCTGGCCATCGTGCGCGGGTTCTGCACCGCGATGGGGCTGACCGTGTCGGCGGCCAACCGCACCGACGGCGTGCGCGGGGCGTGTTTTTCGATCCGCTTTGACAATGCGCACCTGACCAGTCCCGATATCGAAAAGGCAGAAAGCGCCCTATGAAACCGCCCGCCGTGTTGGTGATCGAAGACGATGCCGCGATCCGCCGGCTGTTGCAGACCGCGCTTATCCGCGAAGGCTATCGCGTGATCGAGGCCATCGACGCGCGCGCTGCCATGGCCTCGTTGTCGATCGACAAGCCCGACGCGGTGCTGCTCGATCTGGGCCTGCCCGATCGCGACGGATTGGAACTGGTGCCGCTGATCAAGGCCGCGGGCTGCGCGCTGATCGTGGTGTCGGCGCGCGGCGACACCGATCAGAAGGTGACCGCACTCGACCTGGGTGCCGACGACTACGTGATCAAGCCCTTCGACAGCGAGGAACTGCGCGCCCGGCTGCGCACCGCACTGCGCCACCGCCTGCGCGCAACCAGCCAGTCAGACGTGGTCACGCTGGGCGATGTGGTGATCGACCTGTCGGCGCGGCTGGTCACGCGCGAAGGCCGAGAGGTGCACCTGACGCCCAAGGAATACGGGATGATTGCCGAACTGGCGCATCATCCCGGCCGCGTGATCACCCATGCCCAGCTGTTGCGCGCGGTGTGGGGCCCCGGGCATGAACACGATGTCGAATACTTGCGCGTGGCGGCCCGCGGCATCCGCCGCAAGCTTGAGGCGGATCCCGCCACGCCCGTGCTGCTGCGCAACGAGCCCGGTGTGGGCTATCGGCTGATGGGGTAACGGCGGATCGGGCAATGCGCACGCGGACGTGCGTTAGCCTGCGCCGCCCCCACCCGACCGATAGCCGCGCACCAGATCGACAAAGCTGGTGATCGCAATGTGCTTGATCTGGTCCATGCGCGCTTCGAACGGCTTGGCATGGCCGGCAAACATCGTCGCCCCCTCCATCGCAAACGAGATGAACAGCGCCAGGGTTTCGCGCGCCGGCGGCGCCAGATCGGGCCGCATTGCCGCGATGATCGGATGCAACGGTGCGCGCGCGCGGGCGTAAAGCTCGTGCATGCGGTCATGGATGAAGGGATCGTGGTTCGACAGCGCCCACAGCTCGGGAAAGAACCGCGTGGTCTTCTTGGCCGAGATATCGTCGAGCACCAGCTGGCAATACCGATCGAGCCGTTCTTCGGGGCTCAGATCCGGGCGCTCGACCAGGGTATCGAATTCGCGCTCGTAGCTCGAGATCACCGCATCGAGCAGTTCGCGCACAAGATCCTCGCGCGTGCGATAATGGTAGGTCAGATTGCCGAATTTCATCCCGCAGTCGGCCGCGATCCGCCTCATCGACATCGCCTGCCAGCCATGTTCGATCAGGATGTTCAGCGCGGTGCGCAAGATCAGTTCGCGGGTTTCGCGGCCTTTGACATAGCCGGCGGTGCGTTCGGGCACGATCAGATCGGATACGGCGGGTGGCACAAGGGTTCTCCAGCTGAATTTAGGTCACAACCACAATTTAGGTACATTGACAAGTTTCTGTCGTGGCCGCAGTCTTTGCGCCTGGGCCCGCCCCGTGCGGTGGGCGCGGCAGATTTTGCCAGAAGGAAAACGCGCAATGCTCAGACAGTCCGGGCGCAAGTGGATCGGTTTGCTGCCATCCGCGCTGGCGCTGGCCACCTCAAGCCCTGCGCTGGCCGATGGCGCGGCCTATCCCGCCGCCCTGCCCGCCGAGCCTATGCCGGCGGTGGCGCATCTGCCTGCGGCCTGGCCCAAAAGCTGGGTGCTGATCCACGATTTCAATTTCAATTCGATTGTCGATGGCCGCGTGGTGGTGGTCGACACCGCATCGGCCAACCAGCCGTTGAAAGGCATCGTGCGCGCGGCCCAGTTCGGCAATGCCCTGCTGTCGGTCAAACGCGGCGAGATCCTGACTGCCGAAACGTTCTACAGCCGGCTGACCCGCGGCACGCGCACCGATGCAATCACGTTCTGGAACCTGACCGATCTCAAACCCACCGGCGAAGTGGTGCTGCCGGGTGGCAAACGCCAGCAATCGGTGACCTATCCGCAGCTGTTCCAGTTTACCAATGACGAAAAATGGGCGCTGGTCGCCAATTTTACGCCGGCGCAATCGGTCAGCGTGGTCGATCTGGACGGCCGTGCGGTGCTGGGCGAAATCGACTTGCCCGGCTGTTCGCAGATCTACCCCACCGGCACGCGCGGCTTTTCCAGCTTTTGCGCCGATGGGTCGCTGTTTTCGGTCGCGCTCGATGCGACGGGCAAAGTCGCCCGTTCGGGCACGATCAGGCGCGTGCAGGACATCGACCAGCAGGCGCTGTTCAGCACCCCGGCCTGGGTGGGCCGCACCGCGTGGTTTGTCGGGCAGCGCGGCGTGCTCCAGGGGTTCGATTTTTCGGGCGATCTGGCCAAAATGATCCCTGGCGCATTCACCGTCGGCACAGCCGCAGGCGCCATCCCCGAATGGCGCCCCTCGGGCTGGCAGGTCATCAATGCCGATGCGGCGGGGCACCTGTATGTGCTGATGAACCCCGCGGGCAAAGAGGGCAGCCACAAGGATGGCGGCACCGAAGTGTGGGTGTTCGACACCGCCAAAAAGGTGCGCACCGCGCGGATCGCGCTCAAGGCGCAGTCGATTGCGGTGGCGGTAACGCGCGAAGACATACCCCATCTCGTGCTGGCGCGCGCCGACGGGGTGATCGACGTCTATGACGCGGTATCGGGGGCCTTTGTGCGCTCATTGGGCGCCACCGTGGCGTATAACCCCGTCACCATCACCCCGGTGCCATGATGCGCGCGCTGGCTCTGTTTCTGGCGATGGTGCTGGCGCTGTCGGCACTGCACAAACTGCGCGACGGAGACCGTCTGCGCCTCGCGACCGGACGGCTGGCCGGGGTGACAGGCCCGCTGTCCACCGTGCTGATGGTGCTGGCGGGCGCTGTCGAAGCGGTCGCCGCGCTGTGCCTCGTGCTGCCCGAAGCCGTGCCGGCAGGCGCGGCGATCGCAGCCCTGCTGTGGCTGGCCTATGGTTTTGCGCTGTGGCGCCGCCGCGGTGAAGTGCTCGATTGCGGTTGCGATCTGCAGGCACGCCCGCGTGCGGTCGACAGGGCACAGATCGCGCGCCCGCTGGTTCTGGCGGCATTGGCGATCGCGGCGGCCGCGTCGCCCGCCACCCTGGCCACCCTTCCCCTGGCGTTCGACGCGATGGCGGCATGCGGCGCGTTGGCGCTTTATTTCGCAGCACTTGATATCATGGCCATCCCGGCCCCGCGCTGGAGGACATCGTGATGCTGATTTCGCAAATCCTGTTATGGGCGGCGGTGATCGTCGAGGCGCTGCTGATTGCCGCACTGGCGCGCCAGATCGGCGTGCTGCACGAACGCATCGCGCCCGCAGGCGCGCTGACCCTGCCGCAAAGCGCCAAAGTGGGCGAAGCAGCAACCGCGCTGACGCTTGCCACCACGGCCGGGGCCACGCTGGTCATCGGCGGCACGCGGAACAAACGCAGCCAGCTGCTGTTCTTTGCCTCGCCCGATTGCCCGGTGTGCAAATCGCTGCTGCCGGTGGTGCGCTCTGCCGCGCGGGCAGAAGCGGGCTGGCTCGACGTGGTGATCGCGGGCGATGGCGCGCCTGCCGCCTATCGCCAGCTGGCCGCAGTGCATGCGATCGAACACCTGCCGATGGTCCTGTCCGAAGCGCTGGGCCGGTCGTTCGGCGTGTCAAAGCTGCCCTATGCCGTGCTGCTGGACGAACAGGGACGGGTTGCCTCGACCGGTCTGGTCAACAGCCGCGAACATCTTGAAAGCCTGTTTGTCGCCAAGGAGCACGGGGTCGCCTCGATCCAGGACTATCTTGCCAAACGCAGTGGAGACGCCTGAGCCATGGCCGGTATGGACACATTTGCCGAACGCCTGACGCGTACGATCGCGCGCGGCACTTCGCGCCGCAGCCTGCTTGCCAAACTGGGACTGGGCATGACCGGCGCGGCCGCGTTTCCGGTGCTGCCGGTCGCGCGTGCGGCCACCCACCCCGAAGGACCGGCGCATCAGACGGTAACCTCGGGCACTATCCAGGATCCGGGCGATCGCACCACGTGCGATTACTGGCGCTATTGCGCCATCGACGGGTTTTTGTGCACGTGCTGCGGCGGCGCGGTCAACCAGTGCCCGCCCGGCACTGAAATGAGCCCGATAACCTGGATCGGCACCTGCACCAACCCGGCTGACAATCGCGCCTATATCATCAGCTACAACGATTGCTGCGGCACCAGTTCGTGCGGGCAATGCCTGTGCAACCGCAACGAAGGGGACCGGCCGCAAGTGCGCACGCAATCAAACAACGATTACAACTGGTGCCTGGGCACGGGCAGCAGCGTTTACAACTGTTCGACCGCGGTGATTGTGGGCGTGGCGCTGGATCATCCACGGTGAGGCGCGCGGCGGCTGTGGCGCTGATCGGCGCGGCGCTGGCCACCACCGGCGCGCAGGCGCAGGATGCTGCGCGCGATGGCGCATCGCTTTTTGGCCGCTGTGCGGCATGCCACACCGCCACCGGCGCGGGCCTGCCTGGCGCGTTTCCACCGCTCAATCGCGATCTGCGCATGCTGGCCGCGCGGCCCGAGGGGCGGCGCTATCTGGCGCTGGTGGTCATGGTCGGGCTAATCGGGCCGCTTGTGGTCGAAGGACAAAGCTATCGCAATGTGATGCCCGCGCAATCGGGGCTGGATGCCGCCGACGTGGCCGCGGTGCTGAACCACATCGGGACGCGGATCAGCCACGATGGGCCGTCATTTCGCCCGTTCACCGTGGCCGAAGTCGCAGGCTATGCCGCCGATGCCCCCAAAATCAGCCCGACCGACCTTGCCGCACTCCACGCCAGGCTGGAAAAATGACCGTGCGCATCCGCCTGCTGCCGATCCTGGGTCTGGCCCTGATCGGCGCGGCACCGGGCACGATGCCGGGGGTGCCCGACGCCGAACAGGCGACCGCCGACTATATGCTGAAATGCCAGGGTTGCCACCGTCCCGACGGCAGCGGTGATGATCGTTCCAATCCGCCGATGCGCGGCATGGTCGCACGGTTTCTGACCGTGCCGGGCGGGCGCGAATTCCTGGGCCGGGTGCCGGGCGTTGCCACCACCAACCTTGACGATGCGCGGCTGGCCCAATTGCTGAACTGGACGCTGTATCGTTTTGACGCGGGGCATGTGCCGCGTGACTTTCACCCCTATACCCCGGCCGAAGTGGGCAGCCTGCGCCAGAACCCGCTGCGCCTCGACCGGCAAGCGGTGCGCGCGCGGCTGGTTGCCCGGTTCGCGCAAACCGACCAATTCTGATACACCGATGGCAAACGCTGCGGAGACGAGGATGACTGACCTGTCCTGGGCGCAGGGGCCGACCGACGTGCCCCTGCTGGACCTGACAATCGGCGCGGCGTTGCGCCAGGCCGCTGCGCGCTGGGGCGACAGTCTGGCGCTGGTGTCGCGCCATCAGGCGCTGCGCGCAACCTGGGCGCAGCTTGATGCGGCCGTCGACCGCATGGCCGCCGGTCTGATCGCCCAAGGGGTCCAGGCGGGCGACCGCGTCGGTATCTGGGCACCCAATTGCGCCGAATGGGCGGTGATCCAGTTTGCCACCGCGCGGATCGGTGCGATCCTGGTGACGATCAACCCTGCCTATCGCACCAGCGAAGTGGCCCATGCGCTGAACACGGTTCAATGCAGCGTGCTGGTCACCGCCGATCGGTTCAAGACCAGCGATTATATCGCCATGCTGCGCGAAATCTGGCCTTTGCACGTGCCCGGGCTGCGCCTGGTGGTCACGCTGGGCGATGCGGCACACACCGGCTGTCTGCGCTGGGACGATCTGGCACGACCGGCCGATGCCGCGGCGATCGATGCGGCGGGTGCCGCATTGTCGCCCGACGATGCGATCAACATCCAGTTCACCAGCGGCACCACCGGCCTGCCCAAGGGCGCGACGCTGACCCACCGCAACATCCTTAACAACGGCTATTTTACAGGGCGCACGCTGCAATTGACGCCGGCTGACCGGGTTTGCATCCCGGTGCCGTTATACCACTGTTTCGGCATGGTTCTGGGCAATCTGGCCTGCATCACCAGCGGTGCCGCAATGGTCTATCCGGCGGCTGCCTTTGATCCTGTGGCGGTGCTTGATGCCGTGGGCGATGAGGGCTGCACCGCGCTGTATGGCGTGCCGACGATGTTTATCGCGCTGCTCAATCATCCGGCACTTGGACTTGCGCGCACGCACACGCTGCGCACCGGGATCATGGCCGGTTCACCCTGCCCGTTGGCGACGATGCGCGAAGTGATCGATCGGCTGGGCATGGATCAGGTGACAATCGGCTATGGCATGACCGAAACCAGCCCGCTGACCACGCAGACCGCAACCGACGATCCGATCGAAACCCGCGTCGGCTCGGTCGGGCGCGTGCACCCCCATGCCGAGGCGAAAATCGTCGACCAGGACGGAGCGACGCTGCCCCGTGGCGTGGCCGGCGAATATTGCGCGCGCGGCTATGCGGTGATGCAGGGATACTGGGGCGACCCGCTGCGCACCGCCGATGCGATCGATGCGCAGGGCTGGATGCATTCGGGCGACCTGGCAACGATGGACGCGCAGGGCTATGTGCGGATCACCGGGCGGATCAAGGATACGATCATTCGCGGCGGCGAAAACATTTCCCCGCGCGAGATCGAGGAATTTCTGCTGGACCATCCCGCCATCGCCGATGCCCAGGTGTTCGGCGTGCGCGATGCGCGCTTTGGCGAGGAAGTCTGCGCGTGGGTCATCCCCCGCCCCGGCGCCGCACTGACCGCCGAAGACATCACCGCGCACTGCCGCGGACGCATCGCGCACTACAAAGTGCCGCGCCATGTCCGCGTGGTCGCGGCCTTTGCCATGACCGTGACCGGCAAAGCGCAGAAATTCGAAATGCGCCGGATGATGGAAGCCGAACTCGACGGGCGCAATATCAGTGCTGGTCTTCCAGACTGAAGCGGTCGTCATCTTCGTCATAGGCAAAGACTTCGGCATAACGACCCCACAGCGTGACCGTGCGCAAGGTTTCGTCGGCGTAGTCCTCGCTCATGTAATCTTCCAGTTCATCGCGGAACCGGCGGGCCGGCGCCTCGTGGCTGGCGCGTTCGTCCAGGACACGGCGGATATGCTGGACCAGCGGCACGTGCTGGCTCAGCGCCTGGGCAAACAGCGCCTTGCGCTGGTCGACATCGCCCTGCGCATAGCGGCGCGCCGACGGCGTCAGCACCAGTTCGGCGCCGCGCAATTCGGCAAAGCGCAGCAATTGCAGCGTTTCGGCCATCGGAAACAGTTCGTCAGCCTCAAGCTGCAGCGAATCCGCCAATTGCGACATGCTGGCCTTGCCATCGAACGGCGTGCCGTCGACTTCTTCGATCAGACCCGCGATCGAGTTGGTCGAGACCCGCGGCAGCACCATCGCGATGCCGGTGCCGGGAAACACGCCGTCGCGCATCGGCGCGTTCATTTCGGTGCGCGCGGTCATCCGCGCATAGATGTCATCGACCAGCGCGCGGAACGCCGGATCAAGCCGATCGCGCGGCTGCGGCAGATCGACGCGAATTTCGGCGACCACGCGCCCGGGATTCGACGAAAACACCAGGATGCGGTCGCACATCAGCACCGCTTCCTCGATGTTGTGCGTAACGATCAGGATCGATTTGATCGGCACGCGACCTTCGGACCACAGATCGAGCAGATCGGTGCGCAGCGTTTCGGCGGTCAGCACGTCAAGCGCCGAAAACGGTTCGTCCATCAGCAGCAGCGACGGATTGACCACCAACGCGCGCGCCAGCCCGACACGCTGGCGCATGCCGCCCGACAGTTCCTTGGGGTAGGCGTTTTCAAACCCGTCGAGCCCGATCAGGTCGATCGCGGCTATGGCGCGCGCACGCGCCTCGGCGGCGGGCACTTTCTGCGCTTCAAGCCCCAGCTCCACGTTTTCGAGCACGCTCAGCCACGGAAACAGCGCAAAGGTCTGGAACACCATCGACACCGACGGGTCCTCCACATCTGGGCCGGGAACCAGCCGCGCAATCCCCGCGCTTGGGCGGATCAGCCCGGCGATCGATCGCAACAGCGTCGATTTGCCCGATCCGGAGCGGCCCAGCAGCCCGACAATTTCGCCCTGCGTCAATTCCAGATTGACGTCATCGAGCACGAGGTGTTCCTCGCCCGTGTAGAAGTGCTTCAGCCCTTTGACTTCGACCAGCAGGGGCTTTGCGTCAGCGGCAACGGTGGCCATGTGCGATGCTTCCTATCGTAAATTCGGTCAATCGGGATCAGCTCAGCCGCATGCGGCGTTCGCCATAGGCGTACAGCGGTCGCCACAGCAGCCGGTTGAACGCCAGCACAAACACGCACATCACGCCGATGCCCAGCGCCACGCGGGCATAGTCACCGCCTGTCGTTGCCTCGGCAATATAGCTGCCCAGGCCATGCGCGACCAGCTTGTGATTGCCCCACGATGCCACTTCGGCGACGATCGAGGCATTCCATGATCCGCCGCTCGCGGTCAGCGCACCGGTCACGTAATAGGGGAAAATGCCCGGTATCGCGACCTGGCGCCACCATTGCAGCCCGCGCACATGGAACATGTCGGCCGCTTCGCGCAGATCGGTCGGGATGGCGCTGGCGCCGGCAATGACGTTGAACAGGATGTACCATTGCGTGCCCAGGATCATCAGCGGCGACAGCCAGATATCGGGCGCAAGGTTCCATCGCACGATCACGATCACCGCAAACGGAAACAGCACGTTGGCGGGAAACGCCGCCAGAAACTGCGCCACCGGCTGCAACCGTTCGGCCCAGACCGGGCGCAGCCCGATCCACACCCCGATCGGCACCCAGATCACGCTGGCAATGGCGATCAGCACCATCACCCGGATCATCGTCAGGCACGCCAGCATCGTGGCGATAAACACATCGTGCCACACCAGGTACCGCATAACATAGCGCCCGATCAGGAACAGCGCCCACAGCACCACGATCGCAACCAGCGCCTGCCACACGCGTTCGACGGCCGGATGCACGCGGGTTTCGCCCGCAATCCGCCGGCGCGTCGTGCGCGGCTCAAACGCCAGCAACAGCCGCCCGATTGCGCCAAGCGGGGCCAGCACCACCGGCAACAGGCGCGTGCGGCGCAACAGATCGAACACCCACGAGGTGGGCCGTTCGGTCGAGGCAACCATTTCAAACCGGAACCGGTCGGCCCAGGCGACAATCGGGCGGAAAAACAGCTGGTCATAGGCAATGATCACCAGCGCCATGGCCCCCACCGCCTGCGCCACGGCATAGAAATTCTGCCGGTCGATCGCCACCGCCAGGTAGGAGCCGATGCCCGGCAGCGTGACCGTGGTGTTGCCCACGGTGATCGCCTCGGACGCGACCACGAAGAACCAGCCGCCCGACATCGACATCATCGCGTTCCACACCAGCGCGGGCGTGCCGAATGGCAGATCAAGCGCCAGGAACCGCCGGATCGGCGACAGCTTGTAGATCATCGTCGCCTCTTCCAGGTCGCTGGGGATCGACCGCAACGACTGGTAGAAACTGAACGCCATGTTCCACGCCTGGCTGGTGAAAATGACAAAGATCGACGCCGCCTCGACGCCGGCCACGCTGCCCGGAAACAGCCCCATGAAGAACGTGACGGTAAAGGTCAGGAATCCCAGGATCGGCACCGATTGCAGGATATCCAGCGCGGGCACGATCAATTGCCCGGCATGGCGGCTGCGCGCGGCCAGCGTCGCCACCACCAGCGTGAACACGGTCGAGGCGAACAGCGCGGCAAACATGCGCAGCACCGTGCGCAACGCGTAATAGGGCAGCCATGCCGGATCGAGCGTGACCGGGGCCATCTGCAACGTGGACAGCGGCGCCACCGCGCCTTGTGCAGCACGGAAGAACAGCACGCCAAGCCCCGCCAGAATGACGAATGCGATCGCATCTTCGGGGCTTGGGCGCGTCAGGCGCAGCATCCGCGAAAAGGCGGGAAGCGGGCGGGCGCTGTTGCGGTCTGGGCTCATCGCGTCTCGCTTTCTCAGCTCGTGGTGCTGACCGTCCAGGTGGCAGACATCACATTGCCATGGCGGGCAAGGTGTTCGGTAATCGCGTCAAGATCGGATTCGCTGGCGCGCGAGGGCACCAGCACGGCGGCCAGTTCCACCGCATCGTCGCTGGCCGCCAGGGTTTCGATTTCGCGGATCGGGTAATGCATCTGTTCCAGTTCATCGAACAGCATGTCGCGACCATGCGCAACATGTTCAGGCGGGACAGTCAGATGCACGCGGTACAAGGCTTCGGTTTCGTCAAGCGCCATCGGCCGCCGGTCGACAAATTCGACCAGCGGGCGAAGCAGCGTGTTGCCTGCCAGCACGAACAGCGTGACCAGCGCCGCTTCTGCCGGCAGACGCGCCCCGGCAAACGATCCGACCGCGGCCGATGCCCACAGCGTGGCCGCGGTGTTCAACCCGCGCACCTGGGTGCCGTCCTTCATGATCACGCCCGCGCCCAGAAATCCGATGCCCGACACGACATAGGCGATCACGCGCGTGCCGCCATCCACCCCTGATGTGCGCAGGCCCAGATCGACAAATGCCGCCGCCCCCACCGCCACCAGCACATTGGTGCGCAGCCCCGCGCTGCGCTGGCGCCATTGCCGTTCGGTGCCGATCACCACGCCCAGCACGAAGGCAGTGGCCAGGCACACGAACGTGGTCAGCAGCGCACCGGGCTGAAGTGCAAACGACGCGGCAAAAGGGCTGTTCATGACGGACATGGCATTCAAAACCCGGCGTGCAGACGCAGGCCGAACACGTGGACCGGGCCACGATCGCGGTTGTATGCAGGGTTGGCAATGAACTGGTAATCGAACGTCGCGGTTACGCCATTGATCACGCCGAACTGGTACCAGCCCTCGGCGATCCATTCATCGCCGGGGTGCGGCAACTGCCCGTCACCGACCAGCGTACCCAGGCCGCCATCGTTGAAAAAAACCTGCCGTGCGCGCGAAATGGCGTTGATCATCGCGCCCAGCCCGGCCTTGTCATCGCGGCGGTGCCATGCGGCACCCGCGACGGTTGCACCAAACGACACGCTGCGATCGATATCGGTGAAATCGTCGGTTTCGGTTACGCCGTCGCCGGCAGAAGCCCGCGCATAGACCCCAACATTCGGGGCCACTTCCTGTTCGACGTTCAGATACCCGCCGCCGTGATCGTTCATGTGGCGAAACGCGCTGTTGACCGGGGCAACGCCGGTCTGGTCAAACGATGCGATCATGTCGCGCAACAGCGCCAGATTGCCCCGCGTGAAATACCCGCCCAGCCGGACCGCGCCGGGATGGCCCGCGATCGTGTGCCGATGTTCCAGTTCGCTGACGATCTGGTATTGCTGCAGACCAACCTCGAGCGAGGGCTGATTGGGCTGTTTCGACAGGTCGAACAGGCCGGCGCGCAGCGTCCACGTCTGGTCATACAGCTCGAACGCGCCGCCAAAGGTAAAGCCCCACGCATTGGCGGCATAATCGAACGCACCGGCATCGATCAGCGACCAGTTGAGCACATCGCCGCGCGGATCATGGGCATAGCTGTTGGTGTCGAACACATCGACCACGCTGAATTTGCCCAGCCACAGCACCAGGCGGTCGGTGGCCTGTTTGCCGCCAAGCTGGTTGGCGGCAGGGGCAGCCGCCGCGATATCGCCGCCAAGATCGATTGTCTGGCGCAGGAACAGGCGCGGCAATTTGAAATAGGGTGCGGCCTTGCCCACCTTGTAGGCCTCGCCACTGGTGAACCCTGCAACGCCCAGCGTGTTCGACAAGCCGAAACCCTGATCGAATTCAGGGTTCACCCACAGTTCGCCACCGGTCCAGGGCCTGACCCCGACAAACAGTGTGGCATCGGCGGTTTCGCGGGTCTGATGCGGTGTCAGACTGTTGGTGCCGGTGTAGGGCGACGAAAAGCCGGGCGTTGATTGCACAGTGAACGTCGCCTGGCCATGCACTGCAAACGTCTGGGCGGGGGGATCAACGGGCGTATCGTCGGCACGCGCTGCACCAGGCAAAGCAAGCGCGACCAGCGGCAGCGCGCAAACGAACGAACGCGCGGTTACGCTTGCGCGGAGCGCACCACGGGCAACACACAACCAACTGCGATCAAGACGGCGGAGCAGGTGCAACTGTCGCCCTCGCCGGATGTCTCAGCAGAAATTCGCATGGTTGGCCCTGCCCTGATCCTGACGGTTGCGCATGATTTCGATTACCCGGGACCCGCCATCGCAACAAAATATGACGATTGCATGTCAGTCCAAGCCGACTCGACAGCGGCCCGCCTATACCCTAGGGGGGTATGCATCAACCCCAAAACCGCCGCGATCCATAGGGCTGGCGGTGCTTTACGGGATGCGGGATACCGACGATGGGCCACGTGGCGCGCGAAAAGCAGAAATTGCTGAACCGCATCAAGCGGATGCGCGGCCAGATCGAAGCGATCGAGCGCGCGGTCGAGGCCGATGAGGAATGCACGCGGGTGTTGCAGCAGGCCACGGCCTGCCGCGGCGCGCTCGACGGGTTCATTGCCGAAGTGATCGAGGATCACATTCATGACACGCTGATCGACCCGGCTGCCGATCCGCACGACCCCCGCCGCCTTGCCGCCGAGGAACTGGTGGCGATTGTGCACACGTATCTGACCTGATCGGGCGCATGCCCGTTCAGGCAGGTTGTCCGCACCGCCTGCGCCCCCCACCTGCCTGAGCGGCCGTCAGTGACGACGCCGCATTCAAAGGACTGCTGCGCTTGTCCGTTCCATCGCCTGCCGTGCTGACCCACCAACACCCCGTCACCCGTGCCGATGCGCTGGCGCGTGTGGCGCAATTTGCACCGCATGCCGGGGCGGACTATGCCGCCCGCCGCAATCTGGATCAGGGAGCGGGGCGGCATGACGCGGTGTCACGCCTGTCGGCGGCGCTGGCGCGACGCACGGTAAGCGAAGCAGACGTGCTTGCGCCGGTTCTGGCGCAGCATGGCGATGCGGCCGCCTTGTTTGTTAGCGAAGTGTTCTGGCGCACCTATTTCAAAGGCTGGCTCGAGGCGCGCCCGTTTGTATGGCACGGTTGGCTGGGCGCGCTCGACCGGATCGATGCGCGGCTGGGGCAGGACGATGCACTGGCCGCACGGCATCTGTCGGCGATACGCGGCGAAACCGGGATCGACTGCTTCGACCACTGGATCGGGGAACTGGCCGCCACCGGATATCTGCACAACTGGGCGCGGATGCAGGTTGCCTCGATCTGGATCTTTACCCTGGGCCTGCCATGGGAATTGGGTGCACGGCATTTCCTGCACCACCTGATCGATGCCGATGCTGCGTCGAACACGCTGTCGTGGCGCTGGGTCGCGGGCCTTCACACGCGCGGCAAGACGTATCTGGCCGACGCTTCGCGCATTATGCGGATGACCGGCGGGCGGTTCGCCCCCACCGGTCTTGCCACACGCGCGCTGGTGCCCGATGCGCCCGATCTGCCGCCCGCCCTGCCGCTGCGTGACACGATCGCACCCGATGGCGGTTTGCCAACGCTGGTGTGGATTACGCGCGACGATTGTTCGCTCGAAACCGAACCGGCCTTGCACGGCCTGCCGGTGCGCGCGGTCGCGGTCATCGATCCTGGCGATGCGCCCGAAGCGGACCGCACCGCGCTGGCCGACGGGCTGGCGCGCGCGGCCGCGCACTGGCAGGTGCCGGCCTGTCATGTCGCCGGCGCCGAGGCGCTGGCCGCGCTGGCAACCGAATGCGGCGCGCGCCAGGTGGTGACCGGACGCGTGCCAACCGGGCCCGGCCAGGATGCGTTGATTGCCGCACGCGGGGCCCTGCGCCGCGCCGGCCTTGTGCTGACCGAACACACCCGCGCGTGGGACCGCCACGCGTGGCCCCATGCCACACGCGGATTTTTTGCGTGCCGCGAAAAAATTCCGGCCCTGCTGGCGCAAGCCGGGCTGGCCGCGGGAAAGACACCACAATGACAGGCGATGCACGCAAAGTACCGGCGGGGCGATTTGCCCGGCTGGGCGCGTTCGGGCAGATCGCCGCGGGCGTGGCCGGCGGGGTGGTGGCCGAAGGCGCGCGGCGACTGGCCCAGGGTGATCGCCCCAGCATGGCCGATCTGCTGCTGACCCCCGCCAATGCCGCACGCGTAACCGATCAGCTGTCGCGGCTGCGCGGGGCGGCGATGAAGCTGGGCCAGATGATTTCGCTCGATGCAGGCGACATGCTGCCGCCCGAATTGACCCAGATCCTGGCGCGCCTGCGCGAATCCGCCAATATCATGCCCCCGGCCCAGCTTGAAAAAGTGCTGGCCGCTTCATGGGGTGCCGGCTGGCGCAAGCGGTTTCGCCGGTTTGACGCACGCCCCGTGGCCGCCGCCTCGATCGGCCAGGTCCACCGCGCCGAATTGCCCGATGGCCGGGTGGTGGCGATCAAGGTGCAATACCCGGGCGTTGCGCGCAGCATCGATTCCGATGTCGACAATGTCGCGACACTGCTGAAAGTATCCGGGCTGCTGCCCGCCAGCCTCGATGTCGCGCCGCTGCTGGTCGAGGCCAAGCGGCAGCTGCATGAAGAGGCCGACTATCTGCGCGAAGCGGCTATGATGACGCGCTATGCCGATCTGCTGGCCGACAATCCGCTGTTTGTGGTGCCGCGCCCGATCATGGACCTGACTGGCGGGCAGGTGCTGGCGATGGACTTCATTGCCGCGCGCCCGATCGAAACACTCGACGATGCATCCGCTGACGTGCGCAACCGCGTGATGCAGGCATTGCTTGGCCTGGTGCTGCGCGAACTGTTCGAATTCGGGTTCATGCAGACCGATCCCAATTTCGCCAATTTCCGCTGGATCGAGGCGACCGGCCAGATCGTCGTTCTGGATTTCGGCGCGGCCCGCGCGGTGGCCCCGGACGTCGCCGGCGATTACGGCGCATTGCTGGCGGCCGGGTTCCGCGGCGATGCCGCCGCGGTGCGCCAGGCATTGATCAATGTCGGGTTCGTCTCGCCAGTGCAGTTCGAACGCCACGGCGAGGCGCTCGACCGGATCATCGCGATCATTCTCGACCAGATCCGCCGGATCGATGATTTCGACTTTGCCGATCGCAGCTTTGTCGAACATATCCGCGCCGAAGTGCCCGGAATCGCGTCCGACCGCGACAGCTGGCACATTCCCCCGGCCGAGGCGCTGTTCGTGCAGCGCAAGATCAGCGGCACGGTGCTGCTGGCGGTGCGGATGAAGGCCCGCCTGCCGCTCAAAACGATGCTGCAGCCCTACGCCAGCGACTGATCAGTCGCGCCAGGTGTCGACCGCGTCGCCCAGCCCTGCGGCAAGCGGCGCCAGGTGGCGCTCGAACGCCCGCCAGTGGTCCAGACCCGATCGATAGATCGGCTGGCGGACCTGTTCGGAACTGACCGTACGCACCGAGCGGCTGTTTTCGAAAAAGCGCAAGGTCGCTGCATCGAACGGCAGCCCCAGCCAATCGAGCAGGGCGCGCACCTGCCCTTCGGTGTCATCGACCAGATCCTCGTAGATCAGCGTGCGCACCGCTGCGGGTGCGATCGTCCGGAAATGCCGCACCATGGCCAGGTAGTGGCGATAATACCGCGCCAGATCGTCCAGATCGTATGTAAAATCCTGCCCTTGCGCAAACAGCTGCTTGTAGCAGGAAAAACATGACGCCATCGGATTGCGCCGTACATCGATGATCCGCGCCTGCGGCAGGATCAGGCGGATCAGACCGACATGGCGGAAATTGTTGGGCATCTTGTCGATGAACCGCGTCCGTTGCAGCCTGCGATGGATGGCGGTCTGTGCCAGGTATCGCGCACCGAGCGCCCGGATTGCCTCGGGCGATGCCTGGGCCAGCCTGGCCAGCCCGCCATCCCCCTCGATCTGCGCGGCAAGCGCCGGAATGAAGGGCAGTTCCATCGTGCCTTCGACGCCGGCGTGGCTGGCAAGGATCTGCTCGACCAGCGTCGAGCCGGAACGCGGCAGGCCCACGACAAACACAGGCGACGGATCAGGATCGCCCCATTCGGCCCGAGCGGCCAGGAATTCGGGCGTGAACAGTGCCGTATTGGTCGCCAGTTCCGCAGCATAGTCGGGCAAGGCAACCCGCTGTCGCTGGCGCACCAGCCCCGCCCCCAACCGGTAATGACGAAATGCAGTGTCGACATCGCCGGCATCTTCGGCGCGGCGCCCCAGTGCATAGGCCAGATGCAGGCGATCTTCGTCGGGCAAGGGCCCGGCCAGCAAGGCGCGCATCGCCGCTTCGTCCGCAGGCGTCAGTACGCCGACCTTGAGATTGGCAAGGCTCCACCACGCCTCACCCGTTTCGGGCCGCAGGGCAAGCGCGCGACGATAGGCCGAAATCGCCGCATCGCGCATGCCGGCGGTGCGCAGCGCATGCCCGTGGTTGATCGCAACACTGGGATTGTCGGGAAACTGGCGGGCCAGATCGGCCTGCAGCGCCTCTGCCCCCTTGTCATCGCCAAGCAGGCCGAGACAGCCGGCCTGAAGATTGCGATAGGCGGGATTGGCAGGATCGGCCTCGACCAGCGGCCGCAGTTCGGCAAACGCGGCTTCACCCTCGCGTCGCAGAAACAGTGCACGCGCAAGATCGAACCGCGCCAATGCAAAGTCCGGACGCAACGCCAGGACATGGCGCAACAGCACCTCGGCATCGTCGAGTGCGTTGGCCATGATATAGCAGCAGGCGAGCAACCGCACCGCCTCGGTATTGTCGGGCTGGTTGCGGCAAATCTGCTGCAACACCGGTTCGGCGCGATCATGCAGCCCCAGCACGATCCATTCAGCGGCCTGGCCGACACCGGGATCGGTCTGTTCCAATCGCGCCAGCGCCGCTTTGGCCCGGGTTTCGCGCAGGGTGTCGCCCTGGCCAAACGCCACATCCTCGATCGTGGTCCATGCTTCGCGCAGCGAAGGATCGAGTGCCACGGCGGCATCAAGTTGCGCCAGCGCATCCTGCCGGCGGCCCAAAGCCGCAAGACAGGCGCCAATCTCAAATCGGGTGCGTGCCGCACGCGGCCAGGCCTTTGCCAGCTCGTCAAGGATCGGCATCGCTTCGGCCGCGCGGCCAAGACGGCGCAGCGCCGATGCCAGGATCAACCGCGGACGCGGATCGCCAGGCGCGCGTGCGCACAGCGCGCGCGCGTGGCGTTCGGCCAGGGCCGGATTGGTGGCCAGCGCTGTCGCCGCGATATCTACAGGATCGGACATGACAACGGCATTAGGCACGACCGGTGGACATGAAAAGGCCGGAATGCTGGCGCACTCCGGCCCCGTATTGGTCGTCCGCCAGCCCCGCAGGGCCAGCGGACGTGCGCCTTGTCACCATCAGACATTCATTCTCAGAACGTGAAGGTGGCCTTGGCGTAATAGTAGCCACCGTTGATACCCCATGGGGTGATCGACGACGGCGCATTGTAGACATTCCCGCTCAGCGGACGGGTAAGCCCCGGTGCCAGCGGCAGCGTGGGCGCCTGTTTGTTGAACGCATTGTTGGCGCCGATATCAAAGCGGATCGCAGGCGTTACCTTGTAACCGATATCGATGTCGGTGATCGCGGTCGCGCCGATCGCGAACAGCGCCGAGTTGGGGCCCTCACCCGAACCGCTCGGGCTGTCGTGCTGGCTGGTCGCGCCGTACAGCGTTTCGCGCAAATTGATCGACAGCGGCCCATGCGTGTACAACGCATCGGCAATCACTTTGACCCGCGGTGTCGCCGTGGTCAGGCCGTCGATGGCATTCTGGTCCAGCAGCGACGTCTGCGCGACAAACGGGCTGGTGGTGCCGGGATTGTAGACCGCAGCCGGCAGACCGACGATATTGGTCAGGTCGGTCTTGTTGTAGTTGAACCCCAGGCTCCAGTCGACTTTGCCGGCTTCGCCAAAGTCGCTGGCATAGTTGGCAGTCGCTTCGATGCCGCGCGTGCGGGTATCGGCGCCGTTGCTGAAGATGTTGATCCCCGAATAGCTGGTTGCATCGGCAAGCGAGACCTTGCGCGATGTCAGCGCGTTGAGGATCGCCTGCGACACGATGTTGGCCGGGATCGGATTGCCATTGGCGTCATACGGCGAACCGCCGGACGACCCGAACAAAGCGCCCGATGCAACGATGCGGTGCGTGATCTTGATCTGATAGGCATCGACCGTAATCTGCAACTTGGGCGCCGGGTGCGCGACAAAGCCGAACGACAGGTTGGTCGACCGTTCCGGCTTCAGCTTGGGAAAGCCAAGCAGCTGCGCCGCATCGGAGTTCGGCGGCAACTGGCCAAAGGTCGAGCCGGGGCCGACATTGACCGACGAATAGTATTCTTCTGCCAGGGTCGGGGCGCGGAAACCGTTCGATACGGTGCCGCGAATACCGAACGCCGGCGAAAAATCGTACCGCGCGTTGAACTTGCCGGTGGCGACGCCGCCAAAGTCGGAGAAGTGTTCATAGCGTCCCGCCGCATCGACATGCAGACCGGTCACCGGATCGATGGCAAGGTCGATATACCCGGCATACCCGGTGCGGCTGTACGAACCGGCATCGGTGGGCGCAAAGCCCGGGTAGGACTGCGCGCCGCCATACGCATACGACGCGTATTCACCCTGGCCGATCGAATAGCCATCCTTGCGCCATTCACCGCCCAGCGCCAGCGTGATCGGCTTGGCCAGGCCGGCATCGAACTGGCGCGTGATGTCGAGATTGCCGACCCATTCGTTGTTGACCAGCTGCCCGTCATAAAAATTGCGCTGCAGATCGGTCAGCACCGTTGGCGTGGCGGCCTGCAATTGCGCAAACAGCGCCGGGTTGGCCGAATTGAGCGTCGACAGGCCGACCGAGTCGCGACCATACGTCAGCGACAGGTCATAGTGCCACTTGGACACGTCGCCCTTGATACCGGTGGTCAGCGAAAAATCTTCTTCGCGAATGCTTTCCAGCGGCTGGAAACCTTCGGGCAGCGGATAGTTGACGGTTTCGCTGCCCTGCGGAATGCCCTGTACTTTGGTGGGAACGCGATAGTTTTCATAGGATTTGGCAAAACGGTTGCCGTAGCTGCCAAACGCATACAGCTGCGCGCTGTCACCCAGATCGTACCCGGCGTTGAACGCCAGGTTGTAAAGCGAATACCGCGCATCGCCGTTGATGGTGTTGACGTTGGGATATTTGGGATTGAGTTGCACCCCGGCCACATCGACCGGGTTGTCCGACGCTTTCAACGTGCCATCAGGGTTGAACAGGCGGCGGTCGTAATTGCCGTGCTGGGTAAAATTGTGAAACTTGTATTCGCCGGTAACGTTGAAGAAACCCTTTTCGCCCAGCTTGAAACCGAAATTGGCGCTGGCTCCGGCGGTTTCGCCGCCGTGCTGGTAATCGCTGCCGCCGGTCACCGCAATCGAGCCGCCATGGTCGGCGTTCTTGGTGATGATGTTGATCACGCCCGCGATCGCGTCAGAACCGTATTGCGCAGCGGCGCCGTCGGTCAGGATTTCGATATGGCCGATTTCAGCGGTCGGAACGAACGACAGGTCGACGGCCGCGCTGCCCGAATAGGGGCTGCCGCCAAGCACGGCGAGGTTGGACGTGGTGTGGCGACGCTTGCCATTGATCAGCACCAGCGTGTCGTTGGGGCTGATCCCGCGCAGCGCGGCAGTCAATGTCAGGTTGGCGGTGTCACCGCCAAATGACTGGAAGTTGAGCGATGGCAGCGACTGCGCCAGAACCTGTGTCAGATCCTGTTGCCCGACGTTGGCAATCGATGATGCGCCGATCAATTCGATCGGGGCAGAGCTGTCGGCAGCGCGGGTGCCGGTGGTGCGCGTTCCGGTGACGATGATGTCGGGCGCCACCGCAGGGGTCTCTGCAGCGGGTGCCGGTGCCTCGGCAGCATAGGCGCCGACCGGCGCGACAAGCGCAAGCGCCGTTGTCGTGAACAGAAATGTCTTCATTGCAATGTCCCTCATTGGTTCTTTTGTGGCCCCAAACCGAACCGGATCGCGGGATGTTTATAAAAGCCGCTGATCAGTTCTGATCGCTACGCCCGCTGTGCTGGCGCGGACTATACGGCTATCGGCGTATAGACTTGGGTTGCGGTCGAGATCTGCCCGACCGATCATGAGTTTTCGGCCGTTTGCGGTGGTGCGTGCCCGCAACAAGGGTGGAAAATATGCATCACACCACGCCGAAAATGCGCCGCACAATGGTTTGCAACGACGCAATCGGTGCGAATCTGGCGGATATTTTTGCCGCACACCGGCGGCCGCGAACCGATCAACCGGTGTGAAGGCCCCACACGGGATCACCACAGGCCGTGCGTTCGGCCACATCGTACCAGCGCCACCCCAACACGCCGGTGTGGATAACCAGGCACACGCGGTCGCCCGGCGCAGAACGGCGAAACAGCCCCGATGGCGCGACGAAATCGGTGATGCCAAGGTCGGGCGCGTTGGCGAACACGAAATAGGGGGTATGCGATTTTCCGCCCGACACCCATTTGCGCGCAATCGTCACGCCATGCGCATCGGCCGGCCGCGATGGGCCGCCGGCATTGATCAGGGTCAGTGCGGACCAGCCGAGCAAGGCCCCGGCAATCAGCACGCCCAGCCAATTGCCGGCGCGCACATTGCGCACCACGTCGGGCCGCGCCGCCTGTGCGCTGGCATCGGCCATCGTTGCCAGCATGGCAAATCCCACCGCGCTGCCCACCGCCCAGCTGACAGGGCCGCGCCAATCGATCATGTGCCATTGCAGCACAGTGCCCAGGAACAGGACGACCGGCAGCGCAAACGTGCCCAAAACAACGGTGTGGCCTTTTGGCCCATTCAGCAGGTAGGCGCCGTTGCCGAACAACACCATGACCAGCAGCACCCAGGGGGCAAGTGTCAGCAGCGCCAGGATGGCCGGATGCACCAGGGGCGCAAACAGCTGCAACCCGGCCACAACCAGCATGACCGCGCACACCGCCTGCACGACGATGTCGCGAATATTCTGTGTCCTGTCAGCGCCCCGCACCGGTGTATCAACGACCATCGCTTGCCCGCCCCGGCTATCCATTGACGACCCGTCGCCAACCTGTGCACGATGCTGTGCCCAACCCACCCCATACACGCGGATTATTGCCCGATGCCTAAGATGCTGTTGCTGGCCGCTGCTTGTGCCATTGCCCTGCCTGTCAGCGCCCTGCCCGTTGCGGCCGCGGCGGCCGAGACCGGTGCGATCGATGCCGTGATCGATCGCAACTGGGACGAACTCGACGCACTGTACCGTGATCTGCACAGCCATCCCGAACTGGGTTTTCAGGAAAACCGCACCGCCGCAATCCTGGCCGCGCGCATGCGCAAGCTGGGGTTCGAGGTCACCGAACATGTCGGCAGGACCGGGATCGTCGCGGTGCTGCACAATGGCGCCGGCCCGGTGGTGATGGTGCGCACCGAACTTGATGGCCTGCCGATGGAGGAAAAGACCGGACTGGCCTATGCCAGCCGCGCCACCGCCACGCGCGAAGACGGCACCACGACGTTCGTTGCGCATTCGTGCGGGCACGACAATCACATGGCGGCATGGCTTGGCACGGCCCAGGCGCTGGTCGCGCTGAAACAGCGCTGGCATGGCACGCTGGTGTTCGTGGGACAGCCCGCCGAGGAAGAAGTGTCGGGGGCCAAGGCGATGCTGTCCGATGGGCTGTTCACGCGTTTTCCCAAGCCCGATTTCGGCTTTGCCGCGCATGTCGATCCCTCGCCTGCGGGCACGGTGCATGTCAAACAGGGCGCAACGACATCGGCGGTCGACACCATCCTGATCACATTCAGGGGCGTCGGTTCACACGGATCGATGCCCGACAAGGGGATCGACCCGATTGTCGAGGCGGCGCATTTCGTGACCGACGTGCAAAGCGTGATCGCGCGCGAAAAGGACCCGTTCAAATTCGGCGTTGTCACGATCGGATCGTTCCACGCGGGATCGGTATCGAATATCATCTCCGACCATGCCGATCTGCAACTGACCTTGCGCAGCTATGATCCCGATGTGCGCAAGGTGATCAATGCCGGCGTCGAACGCACCGCGCGCGCCGCGGCCGAAATGGCGCGCGCCCCTGCCCCCGACATCAGCCACAGCTTCACGTCAAACCCGGTGATCAACGATCCGGCGCTGGCCGCGGCCACGGCCGCGCGGCTGAAATCGGCACTGGGCGATGACCGGGTGATCCTGGTGCCCGAAACCGGCGCAGGCTGGACCGCAAGCGAGGATTATTCCGAATTCGTTGGCGCAGGAATGCCGCATTCGGTCTATTTTGCCATCGGCGGCTATCCCCAGGCCACGATCGACCGCTTCAAGGCTGAGGGCAAACCGCTGCCGGTGAACCATTCACCGCTGTTCGCGCCCGACCACACCAGCGCGATCCGCACCGCGATCGATGTGCTGACGCTGGCCGTGCTGGGGGTAACCGGCGCCTAGACCAGGCTCAGGCGGTCTTCATCGACCCTGCGAAAGGTATCGGCGCTGGCGGCATTCCACCATCGCGCCAGCATTGCGTTGTCGGTGCCGTCAACCAGTTCGCCGGTGCGCGCAAACGGATAGATTTCGTCGAACTGGCGCATTTCGGCAACGTTGATGCGTTGACGCAAGTGATAGGGGCGCAGGTCCGACGGACTGTCGAGCCCGGTGGCCACGATGATCTCGTGCAGTGCCTTGATCGTCGCGCCGTGAAACCGCGCCACGCGCTGCGCCTTGTCCTCGACCACCAGGCCGCGCTGCCGGGCGGGCGATTGCGTGGCAATGCCGGTGGGGCACAGGCCGGTGTGACATTTGAGCGACTGGATACAGCCGATCGAAAACATGAACGCGCGTGCCGCATTGCTCCAGTCCGCGCCCAGCGCGGCATTGATCGCAACGCCCGCGCCCGAGGTGACCTTGCCGCTCGCGCCCAGCCGCACCTCGGCTTTCAGCCCGGCGCCGACCAGCGCATTGCGCGCAATCATCAGCCCTTCGCGCAAGGGCATGCCGACCCGGTCGGACAGTTCTTCGGGTGCCGCGCCGGTCCCGCCCTCGCCCCCGTCGATCACGATGAAATCCAGCCGGATCCCGGTCTTGAGCATGGCCTTGGACAGCGCAAAGACCTCGTGCGGATTGCCCACGCACAGCTTCAGACCAATCGGTTTGCCACCCGACAGTTCGCGCAGGCGCGCGGCAAATTCCATCAGCTCCACCGGCGTGGAAAATGCGCTGTGGCGCGCGGGCGACACACAATCCTGGCCCAGCGGCACACCGCGCGTTGCGGCAATCTCGGGGGTAACCTTGGCCGCCGGCAGGACCCCGCCATGGCCCGGCTTGGCCCCCTGGCTCAGCTTGATCTCGATCATCTTGACCGCAGGGTTTGCGGCATGGTCGGCAAATTGTGCCGGGTCGAAATGGCCCTTTGCGTCGCGACAGCCGAAATAGCCCGAGGCCACCTGCCACACGACATCGCCGCCGTGCTTGAGGTGATAGGGCGACATCGATCCTTCGCCGGTGTCGTGGTAGCACCCGGCCAGCTTTGCGCCCAGGTTCAGCGCTTCGATCGCGCGCCCCCCCAGCGCCCCGAAGCTCATCGCCGAAACATTCAACCGCGATGCCGAATAGGGCTGAACGCACTGGCTTGATCCGACCATGACCCGCATCGCCGCATCGGCCTCGGGATTGGGCAGCATCGAATGCGCCAGCCATTCATATTCGCCAGAGTAGACGTCCAGCTCGGTTCCGAAGGGATGCGCATCGGCATTGCCGTGCGCGCGGGCATAGACCAGATCGCGCTCTTCATGGCTGAACGGCCGGCCATCAAGATCGCCCTCCACCAGATAGGATCGCGAAAACGGCCGCAAACTTTCGAAAAACCAGCGTGCCCGGGCTGCGCCCGGAAAATTGCGCCGCAGGCTGTGCTCGGTCTGGGTCAGGTCGATCACCGACAGGATCAGCAGGCCTGCCGCCGCCGCCACAAGCACCAGCCAGGCACCCGATCCGGTCAGCGCCAAGCCCAGCACGGCAATGGCCGCGATCATCACCGCCACCCAGATCACCGCATTGCGCCGCAAGGGGTTGTCGCGCAGCAATCCCGCAAACAGACTGCCTGAATTCCCACCCGCCCTGTTGCGCATGCCTGTCTCCGAAATGCGATCCATCGTGTCTTTGCGGCCCCCTGCCTCGGCGTTGCCGCGCAGGTTGTAAAGACCCGCTTATGCAGCGGGCATCCATATCGTGCGCCACGACAAAGTGCGACTTCCCAAAACATGGTTAAACCATCGCCACGCGCTCGTCCGCAGTGATGCGCGGCCATGTGTTAAGGCGCCTGCGACCTTGGCGGTGGCAGTGCAGCGCATGCCCACATCCGCCGGGCCAAGGGACCAAGCCGCGATGAAAGTCATCATTTTCAATCTTCTCGAAGAAGTCGTGACAGGCGCCCACGGGGAACATGCCTGGGCCGACATGATCGAGGTGTCAGGGGTCAGCGGGGTCTATACCTCGCTGGGATCCTACCCCGATGCCGAAGTCCTGGCGCTGGTCGATACGGCGGCAACGCTGCTGGGACAATCCCATGCCGATGTGCTGCGCGGGTTCGGGCGCAGCGCGATGCCGCTGCTGGCCGCGCGCTATGCCCACATGTTCACCCCGCACCGCGATGCCCGCAGCTTTGTCGGCAGCGTCAACACGATCATCCATCCCGAAGTGCGCAAGCTTTATTCGGGCGCGGCGTGCCCGCATTTTCACGTCACCGACCACGAGGATGGCGCGCTGATCATCGGCTATCAATCGCCGCGGCATTTGTGCGCGCTGGCCGAAGGGTTTGTGCTGGGCGCATCGGACCAGTTTGGCGAGAGCGTGATGGTGGACCATCTGACCTGCATGATGGACGGTCAGCCGCTGTGCCGTCTGGCGGTGCGCTGGCTGCCATGAACATGCTGCCATTTCCGGTGCCCCCGGCGGACAAAGTCCAACTCGAACGGCTGGAACGCCAGTTGCTCCGCGAACGCAAGGCGCGCCACGCCGCCGAGGCAATCGCCGAAAACGGCTTGCGCGAACTGTATGAAAGCAAACGCTTTCTTGCCCTGCTGCAGCGTATCACCGAACGCGCCAACCACGCCGAAACACTGACCGAGGCGATGGCGTTTGCGCTGGGCGAAATCTGCGCGGAAATGGGCTGGGATTTTGGCAATGCCTATCTAGTACGTTCGATGCAGGAGGCCGTGGCCTGCGACTGCTGGCACGTGGCCAATCCCGAACACCTGATGGCCTTTGTCGAAGTATCGCGCGACATCAGCTTTGCCCGCGGGGTCGGCTTGCCCGGCCGGGTGATCACCCAACCCCGCGCCCACTGGGTCAACGACGTGCGCACCGACGATAATTTTATCAGGCGCGAGGCGGCGATCAATTGTCGTGTGGTTGCAGGCTGCGCGTTTCCGATCATGGCGGGCAGCGAAGTGGTTGCGGTTTACGAATTCTATGCGCGCAAAACGATCGAAGCCAGCGAAGTGGTGGTCGAAACCATTGCCCAGATCGGTATCCAGTTGGGCCGTGTTGCCGAACGCGAGCACGCGCGCGAGGCGCTGTTGCGCGATGCACTGCACGATCCGCTGACCACGCTGCCCAACCGCGTCCTGCTGAACGAACGCGCCAGCAGTGCCTTTGCGCGCCTGCCGCCAAAGGGCAAGGGCCTCGCCGTGCTGGTCATCGATCTCGACGGGTTCAAGGGCGTCAACGACAAATTGGGCCACCATGCCGGGGATTGCCTGCTGGTGGCAACGGCGGCGCGCTTGCGCGATGCGATCGACGATTGTGTCGGCGGGGAAAGCGTATGGCGCCCGTCGTCGGTCCGCCCCAAGGGCGCCGACCGCGCGCTGCGGACGCGTGCCACGCTCGCGCGCACCGGGGGCGACGAATTCGTGGTGCTGCTCGAAAACGTGACCGATGACCGGCTGCCCGAGGTGATCGCCGACGCGCTGCAGGCCGAACTGGCCCTGCCGTTTTCGATCGGACGGGATGAAGTGGCGATCGGCGCATCGATCGGCATCGCCCGCAGCAATGCATCGTACCACGACTATGATGAAATTCAGCGCGACGCTGATCTCGCCATGTACGAGGCCAAGGCGGGTGGTCGTGGCAAGACCGTGACGTTCACGCCATTGCTGGGTTCGGCGGTGCGCGATCGCATGGCGGTGGAACGCGATCTGCGCGAGGCGATCCGCGAAGACCAGTTCGTGCTGCATTTCCAGGCGATCCTCGATCTGTCTGCGGGCACGGTCGAAGGATACGAGGCGCTGGTGCGGTGGAACCATCCGGAACGCGGCCTGGTCGCCCCGGGGGATTTCATCCCCACGGCCGAGGCCACCGGACTGATCATCTTCATCGGCGACTGGGTGCTGCGCGAGGCCTGCCGGGCGATTGCGCGGCTGCATGCACAACTGGCGCTTGGCACCGCACCCGATGCCGGAATGCCGTGGGTGGCGGTCAATATCGCGCCGCAACAGTTCCTGCAGCCCGACTTCATCCCCTATCTGCGCAGCGTCATCATGGAAACCGGGGTTCCGGCGCAGTGCCTGAAGCTGGAAGTGACCGAAGGCGTTGCCGTGCTCGATGCCGAACGCACGCGGCGGGTGCTGGAACAATGCCGCGAAATCGGCATTCGCGTCGGCCTGGACGATTTCGGCACCGGTTATTCGTCGCTGTCGTATCTCCATTCACTGCCGTTCGACACGATCAAGATCGATCGTGCCTTTGTCGCCGCGATGGATCAGCCGAAAAGCCGCAAGATCGTGCGCACCATTCTTGACCTGGCGGCCAATCTTGAACTGACCGTTGTTGCCGAAGGCATCGAAACCGCCGACCAGCAGGCCGCGCTGACCGCGATGGGTTGCGGTATGGGTCAGGGGTTCTTGTTGAGCCTGCCGCTGGAGGAAATCGCCGCTTTCGACCTGCTGGCCGAGGGATCACCCTATGCCCGCGGCCGTGCCGCACGCCGCAGGTCGGGCGCGCAATCGTTCAAGCCCCGATTGCGCCCCATTCATTCGGGCCTGTAATCCTCCCCCGTTGCGGGGGAGGATGGGGTTACAGCTTGGCGGTGAGTTCGGGCACCGCGGTGAACAGGTCGGCGACGAGGCCGAGGTCGGCGACCTGGAAGATCGGCGCATCTTCGTCCTTGTTGATCGCGATGATGGTCTTGCTGTCCTTCATCCCCGCCAGATGCTGGATCGCGCCCGAGATGCCGACCGCGACATAGATTTCGGGCGCAACGATCTTGCCCGTCTGGCCCACCTGGTAATCGTTGGGCACATAGCCCGCATCGACCGCCGCACGGCTGGCGCCGATCGCCGCGCCCAGCTTGTCGGCCAAAGGCGTGATCGTTGCGGCAAACGTGCCGGCATCCTTCAGCGC
>NZ_AUBA01000006.1 GCF_000429005.1 Novosphingobium acidiphilum DSM 19966
CTGCTGGAAAACTACTTCCTGCCAGGCGACCTTGAACTCCAGATCGAGGCCTTCATCGAGCACTACAATCACCAGCGCTACCACGAGAGCCTGAAAAACGTCACGCCCGCTGATGCCTACTTCGGCAGGGCGCCAGCCATCATCAAGCAGCGCGAAACCATCAAGCGACAGACCATCGAACATCGACGCTTGCAACACCGCAAGCTCGCCGCCTAAAACCAAACCCCAGACGAGGCCCGCTCTCCGTTAATTTACGCCGCCTGATGTGCCAAATGTTCTGACGACGGACAACCGGCACACCCGCGCCGCGCGGCGCGCTGGTGTGGTGGGATCCGGGCCGGGATTATTCGGCACATGTCAAACCCGACGCAGCGGTCATGCTGGGTGACACGACGCTGGTGCTGCAACCGCGCCTGCTGCAGCCCCGGTTTGAACTCGGGTACGATCCGCTGTGGCAGGCCTATGGCAAAGAGGTCGAAGCGCACTTCACCCCCGTTGGCCAGACCCGGCTGTGGCGCCTGTGGCAAAGGCGCGATCTGGCCGCGGCCAGGTGATGCGGCGCGCTTGTCAAAGCGGCGGGTTTCGCGCAAGACCGGGGGATTGACCGAGGGAGAAAGACCCATTTCGCGCCGCGCCACGATCTATGAAATCGCGACTGCGGCCGGGGTGTCGCCCAAGACCGTCTCGCGGGTCCTGAACGACGAACCGTTCGTCAAGGATGCGGTGCGCGACCGGGTCAAGGCCGTGGCCAAAGAGCTGAACTATCAGCCCAATATCGCGGCCAAGGGCCTGATCACGCGGCGCAGTTTCATCATCGGGCTGACCTATGAACGACCCAGCCCCAGCTATGTCGTCGAATTGCAGCGCGGCGTGCTCGAACGGCTGGCCGATGAACGCTATCGCATGATCATCCTGCCGTTTCGCGATGTCTGCGCGCGGCGCGACGATTTTATCGCGTTTCTGCGGTCTGCGGCGCTTGATGGCGTGGTGCTGGCGCCACCCGGCAGCGACGAGCTTGAAGTGCTTGATCAACTCGATGCAGCAAAGATCCGCTACGGCCGGATCGCCCCGCAATTGTCACCCGAACGCGGTGCCTCTTCGTTGATGGATGACACCGCGGCGGCGCGCGAAGTGGCCGAACACCTGCTGGCGCTGGGTCACCGCCGGCTGGCGGTGATCCTGGGCGATTCCACGCACCGGTCGAGCACCGCGCGCAGCGAAGGCTATGCCCAGGCCTTTGCCGCTGCCGGCATCGCGATGGATGACGTCTGCGTCGAACAGGGCGACTACACCTTCATCAGCGGTGAGGCCGCGATGCAGCGCATCCTTGCCCGCCCCGGCCCGCGTCCGACCGCCATCCTGGCGCAGAACGACGACATGGCGGTGGGTGCGATGACCATGGCGCGCGAAGCGGGGCTGGCGATCCCCGAAGACCTGTCGGTGACCGGTTTCGACGATTCCGATATCGCCCGGCTGGTCATGCCGAAACTGACCACGGTGCGCCAGCCGGTGTTCGACATGGCAGTCACCGCCACCGATGGCCTGCTGGCGTTGCTTGCCGGCGAAGCGACGCCCGCGCCGGTCATGCACGCGCACCAATTGCTGGTGCGGCAATCCACCGCCGCGCCCAAAGCCTAGGCCATTGTTGCAAACCGCGCCGCGTGGTCACGGATCAGCGTGATCATCGGCATATCGCTGTCGAAATTGCCGTACCAGCCTTGCGGTTCGTGGGGCGGATCGCCCATCAGCGGGTCGCCCGGGTGCCAGCGGTGATCGGGGCGGCGGTTGCGCGCCTCGCCGTTCCAGCCCCAGAAATTGGTTCCGGCAACCGGCCCGCCTTGCGCCAGGCTGGCCTCTGCCGCGCCATAGATCAGGCGATAGTATTGCTGGCGGAACGTGGTGGCGACGGATGGGTCATACAATTCGCCATCGCGGGGAAATCCGAATTCCTCGATCACCAGCGGCTTGTTGGCGGACCTGGCCAGACGGATGTGGGTGGCAATATAGTCCTCGACTTTGGCACGGCCCGCATCCCATGTGCCGGCCAGGTTCTTGCCATCGACCCAGCCCCAGTTGAGTGGCCAGACAT
The DNA here is from genome assembly GCF_000429005.1 of Novosphingobium acidiphilum DSM 19966. Classification (GTDB taxonomy): domain Bacteria; phylum Pseudomonadota; class Alphaproteobacteria; order Sphingomonadales; family Sphingomonadaceae; genus Novosphingobium; species Novosphingobium acidiphilum. Next base: position 2,090 of record NZ_AUBA01000006.1, read on the forward strand.
GCGCGGTCAGATAATCGATCGACTGGTGCGCGCGCAGCACGATTTCTTCGCTGCCGGCAGTGGCAATCGTGCCTTCCAGCCCCAGCGAGACCAGGTGATTGGCATCGAGGCTGCGGATCAGCGCGGCGCTGGCATCGATCCACGCGTAATAGGATGGCAGCACGCGCGCCATTACCGCGGGGCTGACCCCGGGGCGGGGCTCGTTGCACAATTGCCATGACAGGATCGCCGGATCGTCGCGATAAGCGCGCCCGGTCACGGTGTTGATCCGGCCGACCACGGTGCGCACCCAGGCAAAAAACCGGCCCACCGCATGGGTGTTGGCATAGAAATCCGCGCCAGCATCGGGAAACGCGGGCCAGGGATGCGCCGGATCATTGTTGTCGAGATAGCGCCCCGTGTCATACCACAGCAGCGTCATCATCCCGCCCGACCATTCCCAATTGTTGGTCAGGTACAAAACACCGGTCATGTTCCGGCGTGCCAGTTCCGCCATGGCATGATCCAGCCCGACCAGCAGCGCCTCGTTCACATGGCCGTCGCGATATATAAATCCGGGGGTGACGCTGGCGTGCAACGGGCCTTCCTCGGCGCCCGCCAAAAGCCGGATATTGCGCACACCCATCGCCTGCAACCGGTCAAGTTCCCGCCCCAGGCGCGCGCGACCCGCGGGATCGGCGCCAAGCCAGGCCAGATACCAGGCATTGGCCCCGGTGTGGCGCCAGGGCCTGCCATTGCGCACAAAGCCTGTGCCTTCGCGCCGGACAAAGCCCGCAGCAGGCGGCTGCGCGTGCGCCATGTGCGCGGCCAGCGGGGTGGCCGCCAGCGCGGCCAGCAGGGTGCGACGGTCGGTGGCCAAGGGCCGGTGTGTTACGGACATGGCAGCTCCTGTTCGGCATCGTTGCCCAGTCGCACTTCGCCGATGGCAATGTCGCTGGCCCCGTCGAGTGTCAGGCGAAATGCTTCGCCCAGCCGCGTCATGTCGGCACCGTGGCGGGCAAGGCATTTCAAAGCCAGGCCATAGCGCACCCAGCGGTCGGCCACGGGCAGGGTAACGGGCACGTCGGCGCGGCAGGCCACCCCGTCACAATCGCTGCCCAGCAGCGCACGCGTCGGGGCTTGGGCAACGCGCGCGGTGATCAGCAGCTGGACATCGCCGTTGGCTTCGCGCGACAGGTTGAGCGGGGCAGGCGCCATCAACGCGATCGTCGCAGGGCCCGCCGTGACGACAAAGCGGCGCGCCCCTTCCTGCACGCCGTAATCGCGCGCGGTGACCTGGACCCGCCCGCCCAGTGCCGTGGCCGGCACGCCGGTGATGCGGGTCGATCCGCTGCCGTCGGGGGATTCGACCCGCAATGACCAGCCGCTGGCGGGCTGGCCATTGCCGAACCAGCGCCGGATATCGGCAACGGGTGCAACGCCCGCATCTTCGGACAACGCTGCCCAGCCGCGGGTGCGGTCGCGCCAGGACATGCCATAGCCAAACGGAAACAGCGCGCCGTCCTGCGCGCGGGCGGTGCGCGGCCACGCGGCAGGCAGGCGTCCGGTCAGCATATGGCGGGGGCGGCCACGCGCGTCGCCGATCAGCACGTCGGCCAGCCCTTCGCCCTCGCTGCCCGGCAGCCAGGCCACCACAAAGGCATTGGCGGCATTGAGCGCGGGGTTCACGAACAACGGCCGTCCGGTCAGCATCACCGCGATCACCGGGATGTGCTGCGCGCGCAGCGCACGCATGGTTTCCCAGGGCGCAGTCAGGTCGGGGCTCAATTGCAACGATTTGAGATCGCCCTGGAATTCGGCATAGGGCCGTTCGCCAAACACCACCACCGCGGCATCGGGTCGTCGCGCAAAATGGCCGTCGGGCGCCAGCTCGGCGCTGCCGCCGCCTGCGGCCATTGCCGCCTGCAACCCCTGCCAGATCGTTGTGGCGCCCGGAAAATCGGCGCGCGACAGCCCGGTGCCCTGCCAACTGATGGTCCAGCCGCCGGCAGCGCGCGCCACGTCATCGGCGCCGTCGCCTGCGACCAGCAGATGGCCACGCGGGCGCAGCGGCAGCACGCCATCGTTCTTCAGCAGCACCAGCGATTTGCGCACCGCTTCGCGCGCGATGGCACGGTGTTCGGCCGATCCCAGCTGCGCCCATTGGCCGGACAGCGGCCGGGTCGATGGCGCGCCTGCATCGAGCAGGCCCAGCCGCGTCTTGACCCGCAGGATGCGGGCCACCGCATCATCGATCCGCGCCATCAGGATCACCCCGGCGCGGGTCTGCGCGATCAGGCTGGTGACCATGTCTTTCCAGCTGTCGGGGGCCATGACCATGTCGATCCCGGCCAGCACGGCCTGGGGACAGGATGCATTGGTGCAGCCTTCGACCTGGCCATGCGCGTTCCAGTCGGACACGACGAACCCGCCAAAACCCATCCGGTCTTTCAGCACGCCGGTCAACAGCCCGGCATTGCCCGTCATCTTGCGGCCCTGCCATCCCGAAAAGCTGGCCATGACGGTGGCCACGCCGTTTTCGATCGCCGGGCCATAGGGCGCGCCGTGGATATCGCGCAGCTCGGTTTCGCTGATCGCGGCATCGCCCTGGTCCACGCCGTTGGTGGTCGCCCCATCGCCAAGGAAATGCTTGGTCGAGGCCAGGACCTTGCCCCTGGCCAGCAGGTCGCGCCCGTCGCCAGGTCCTTGCAGACCGCGCACCATCGCGCCCACCAGGTGCGACACCAGCGCCGGGTTTGACGAATAGCCTTCGTAGGCGCGGCCCCAGCGGTAATCCTGCGGCACGGTCACGGTGGGGGCAAACGTCCATTCCTGCCCGGTGACGCGCACTTCGGTCGCGGTGGCGGCGCCGATGCGTTCGATCAGATCGGGATCGCGGGTTGCGCCAAGCCCGATGTTGTGCGGAAACAGCGTGGCGCCGATGATGTTGGAATGTCCATGCACGGCATCGATGCCCCACATCACCGGAATGCCGACCCCGCCGTGCGACCGGTCGGTCGATGCGGTCCAATAGGCATCGGCCAGCCTCAGCCATTCGGGCGCCAGTGCCTTGTCATTGCCGCCGGGGCCGCTGTTGCCGCCATTCAGCACCGCGCCCAGGTGATACGTCCGCACATCGTCGGGCGTGGTGCAGCAGATGTCGCCCTGCACCAGTTGACCGATCTTTTCCTCCAGCGTCATGCGCGCGATCAGGTCGGCGATGCGCGCCTCAGCCGCGGCGTCGCGTATGACGGGGTAGTGGTACACGGGCCAGATGCCGGGATGCGCGGTGCCCGGCGCATCGGCGCTGGCGGGGTCGGGTATGGCAAGGCACAGCCCGACCAGCAGCGCGGCACGGCGAAGAACGGGAACGGTCATGGGCTTGGGGATCATCCGGGTATCGCGACGGCGCGCAGTGGAAACAGGGCACAATGGGGCAGCGCCTGCGCGCGGCCGGCCAGGGTGTCGTGGCTGATCTGCGCCAGCATCGCGCGCAGCCGCGCCGGATCGATAGCAGACAGCAGCGGATCGGTGCGGCGCGGGGTCAGCCCCATGCCATCGAGCACGTAGAACCAGCTTGCCTCGGTAAACATCTCGCGCGGATAGGGCCGGATTGTGCCGGCATCGGCATAAAGTGCAATCCGTTCGGCCAGGCTGTCGGGCAGGGGGGCCTGGGCCATGTCGGCCCAGAACGCGCTGTCGCGGCGGGTGGTCAGGGCATAATGCAGGATCAGGAAATCACGGATGCGTTCAAGTTCCAGCGCCAGTTCGGCGTTATAGCTGGCGGCCAGCGCCGGATCGAAGCGCCGGTCGGGAAAATGGTCGAGCAAATTGAACACGCCTGCGACAATCAGGTGGATGCTGGTCGATTCCAGCGGTTCGAGAAAGCCCGAGGCAAGGCCCACTGCCACGCAATTGCCGACCCAGGCCCGGTTGCGCCGCCCAGGCACAAAGCGCAGCTGGCGGGGTTGGGCATCGGTGCCAAGCGCGGTCTGCAGATCGGCGCATGCCGCATCGTCCGACTGATGCGCGGAGGAATAGACATAGCCATTGCCGCAGCGGTGCTGCAACGGGATGCGCCAGCGCCATCCCGCACGCATCGCATGGGCCACGGTATAAGGGGGCAGCGTCGCCGCGCGCGGGGTCGGCACGGCAAGCGCCCGGTCGCACGGCAGATGCGCGCGCCAGTCGACATAACCGGTTTTCAGTTCGCGTTCGATCAGCACCCCGGCAAAGCCCGAGGCATCGATGAACAGGTCGGCCGGCAATGTGCGGCCATCGGTCAGCGCAATGCTGGCCACGGTGCCATCGCCACGGCGCGCGGCGCCGCGCACGGTCGCCTCGATCCGCGCAACGCCAAGCGTTTCGGCATAACGCCGCAAATAGCGCGCCATCAGCACCGCATCGAGGTGCAGGGCAAAACGCGCACCGGGCGGCGGACGTTCGGGCGAAAACGCCTGGTCGGCTTCGCACAGATGCGCACACAGGTTGTACCGGTCGACCCCTCCCTGGCCGCCGTGCGCGCGGTCATGCAACAGCGCGTGATGAAACGGGCGGCGCCCGATGCCGGTGCCAAACGTGCCGAACGGATGCCAATAGGACGTGCCGGGGCCGTTCCATTGGTCAAAGCGGATCGCCAGTTTCAGCGTTGCCTCGGTATGGCGGATGAAATCGGGCAGCTTGATATCGAGGAACTGCAGCATGTCGATAAACGGCGGGATCGTCGCTTCGCCCACACCGACGATGCCGATATCCGCGCTTTCCACCAGCGTGATGCGCGTGCCCGTGCCGGTCAGCGCACGGGCCAGGATTGCCGCACTGATCCATCCTGCAGTTCCGCCACCGACAATCACGATCGACCGGATGGCGCCATCCGCATCGTCGGTTGGAGCTGCGCGCGCAAAGGTCATGGGATCAGGGCTTTTCATATCCGAAACAGTGCGGCCACCGCATGAGGAACGGTGGCCGCCAGCGAGAGCTCAATATTTGAACTTGGCGCCAAAGAAGAACCGCCGCCCCGAATTGAAATAGGTAAACGGTTCGTTGGTCCATTGCAGATAGGCGTGCTGCGCGGCCTTGGTCAGGTTCTGCGCCGAAAACACCACGCCAAAGTTGCGGTTGACGTCATAGCCGATCTGTCCGTCGAGCTGGCCGTAAGGTGCGGAAAACACCTCATAGGTCGTGGACGTGCCGATCTGGTTGTTGAACGAGAACGTGGCGCCAGCGGCCGAATCGTTGATGGCCTTGTCGCGCCACGAATAGGACAATCGCGCCGAGAAGCCGTGCTGTTCGTAAAAGCCGTTGATCGTGAACGCATTCTTGGCAACACCCGGGATCGGCGCGGTGGTCGTGAACGAGGTTGGCAGGCTGGCACTCGATTGCGATCGGGTATAGTTGGCCGCCACGCCAAAGCCCTGCAGCGCGCCTTCGCGGGCCTGCCACTGGGCACCCAGTTCGATGCCCCAGATCCAGCCCGATCCCGCATTTTCCGGCTTGGACACATCGGCGGTGGTGCCGCCGAAATCATCGTTGACAGTGGTCGCCACGTTCAGCGTTTCGACGAAGTTCAACACTTTCTTGTAGAACACGGCGACGCTGATCAGCGAACCCGGCGCAAAATAGTTTTCATAGTCGGCCACGCCCTGCCACGCGCGATAGGGATCGAGCTGGGCATTGCCCGATGACCCGCCGGCAAAGGCAAACCCGTCGGCCACGCCGGTGTTGACATTGATCCGGCCGCCGGTCTGGCGGGTAAAGTTGTAGCTGTTGCCAAGCCCCAGCGAAAACAGATCCTGCGGCGACATCACCTTGGCCGCGCCAAACCGGACAATCTGGCGATCATCCAGTTTGTATTCGAAGTTCACCGAGGGCAGCCAATCGTCATAATGGCGATTGGTGCTGACCGGCACGTTGTTGTTGTTGACCCCGTTCCACGATGCCGTGCCGTAGAATGTGGGCACCGCGGCGGTCTGTGCGTTGTTGATATCGAGCCAGGTCGACACGAACCGCACGCCGACATTCAGGTGATAGGCCGATGATTTTTCGCCCACATCGGTCATCAAATAGGCGGCCGTGGTCTTGGTGTTGACCGCAAACGAGCTCAACGTGTCTTCGAAGAACTGCTCGGTGGTGTTGGTGCCGCCGCCACCGCCCGCCCACACGGTTTGCAGGTAGGTCGCCGGATTGGTCATGCCCCCGGTATAGGGGTTTTTCACCGTGATCGTGCCGGCGCCGAAATTGTTGACGGTCATCGCCAGGTTCGGGTTCGACAGCGCGGTCGAATAGGGCAGATTGGCATAGCCCGGATCAACGTAATAGACGAAGTTGCCGCCGCCGGCCGACTGGCAGCAGGTGTTGATCAAGGCGCCGTTGGGCGATGTGATCAGATAACGGCCAAAGATCTGGTTTACGTCGCGGCCCGCGCCGCGCACGCCGGCTTCGATCACCATGCCCGGCTTTACGTCCCACGCGGCATCGAAATGCAGATCCCAGGCCGATTGCCTGGTCGTGTTGGCCCAGGCCCAGTTCGATTTGAACAGGGTGTAGTTGGGGTTGTTCAGCACGTCGGAATTGTACGCCACGCCGGGCAGGCCCGACGTGCCGCCATTGGTCCAGTTGAAGGTGTAGCCCGGAGTGCCACCCGTGCCGCAAGTCGACGCGCCGTTGTTGCAGCCGGGCGCCGAGGTGGTCGGATTGCCGGTGACGAACGAATTGTACTGGCCATGTTCGACGTCGGCCTGGTCGGCTTCAAGGTCCGAACCCGCCTTTGAATAGGCGCCGCCCCAGTTCAGCCGCAGCCCGTTCCGGTTGTCGAATTTCAGCTTGGCCTGGAAATTGTCGGCATGCGCGGTCGTGCCCTGGTACAGCGTCGAGGTTTCGGCACCGTTGGCATAGAACGAGCCCGATTGGACCACGCCGTTGCTGTCGATCGACGACGGGCTGCCCGCCAGCAGCGCGGGCAGCGGCGTGCCGGGTGAAGCGGGCGTGCCGGCTGGCGAACCCTGGCCATTGAACCACACTTTGTCCGAATACTGGATGTCGGTATCGCCTTCGTGGCTGTGGAACCACACAAAGCTGGCCGACAGATCATCGCTCAGCCTGGCGGCAAACCCGGCCGATGCGCCAAAAATGCGGCGATCATCGTTGTCATTGGTGAAATAGGCCAGCTGCGGGATGATATAATTGGTTGATCCCGGCGCAAAGCTGGCCGCGGTCAACCCGCCGCCATTGGCACCGAACTGCGGCGTGGTGACATAGTCGGTGAGCAGCCACTGGTTGCGGTTGGCATCCTGAAATGTCTTGGTCAGCGTCTTTTCATGGTCATAGGAAAGTGCTGCAAACACGGCAAAATTGTCGCTGACTTTGTACGAAACAAACAAGGTGCCATCGGGCGTGACCGACTTCGCGCCCGACGAGACTGTGCCGCGCAAGTTGCCGGCCACGGTCAGGCCCGCTTTCTGCGCCAGCGGATCGATCCCCTTGAGGTTGATCGTGCCGCCGATGCCGCCTTCTACGGTCGAGGCCTGCGGGTTCTTGTAGACGTCGATGCCGCCGATTTCCTCGCTCGGCACGCCTTCAAGGCTGGCATATTGGCTGTTGGCTCCGGCGCCGCCGCCCGATGCTTCACCGCCGACATAGAATTCGCGACCGGTCAGGAACACTTCGCCGTTGAGAAGCGTGGCATTCTGCCGCAAACCGTCGATCAGCACGCTGGTGCCCTGGCCATTGGCGCGGTCGATCTGCACGCCGGGCAGGCGTTGCAACGATTCCGCCACGTTCTGGTCGGGAAACTTGCCAATGTCCTCGGGCGAAATCGATTCGATCACCAGGTCGGAATTGCGTTTGGTGTTCAACGCATTGCGCAAACTGGCGCGATAGCCGCTGACGATGATCGGGTTGGCGGGATCCGCGGTGGGTGTGGTCGCAGCCGGCGTGGAGCCGGTGGACGCAGGCGCCGTTTGGGCCAGCACCGTGCCTGCGGAAAGACTGGCAACGATCATGGCCGATGCAGATGCAGAGCGCGCAAAGGCACGCGCCAAATGATGGCGTTTCATGGGGTTCCCCTCCGAGTTTTGGCCGTGTCCCGTTTGCAGATTCGAGTCGTGCACGGTTTTGCGCGGCTCATGACGCAGCCTTCGCCATAAGGATTATTCCTGTATGACATCGATGTCAATTGCCAATCGGACAGCGGGCCGGCGGGGCTGGCGAGGGAACAAAAGGTGCCGATGCGGGCTTTGGTGCCTTGTCCATATCGAACCGTAATGCCACGATTTCCGGCGCAATTTCGGCATGACACCTTGACCCTCGTGGGATAAGCGCACTACAGGTTGTTGCCTTCGGGCGGCTTTTTTCGGCCTGTGTAAGCTGTCCTGCTGATCAAAAGAGAGATTTTTGCGGCGTGACCAAGATCGTTCCAGTCATCTTGTGCGGGGGCAGTGGCACCCGCTTGTGGCCGCGTTCGCGCAAGGCCATGCCCAAGCCGTTTTTGCCGCTGGTGGGTGAAACCACGCTGTTTGCCGCAACCGCCTTGCGCTGCAGTCCCGACGCTGGCTTTGCCGAACCGGTGGTCGTGGCGGGCGCGGCGCATGTGCCGCTGGTGGAAAGCCAGTTGCCCGACGCGGGCGCGGGCTCGATCATCGTCGAGCCTGCGGCCAGGAACACGGCTGCGGCCATTGCCCTGGCGGCGGCACGGCTGCCGGCCGAGGCAATCATGCTGGTCTGCCCTAGCGATCATCACATCGGCAACACCGCGGCGTTTCAGGCGGCGGCAAGGGCTGCTGCGGATCTGGCGGCGCAGGACTGGCTGGTGTCATTCGGTATTGAGGCGACGGCACCCGAAACCGGGTTTGGCTATCTCAAACGCGGTGCGCCGATTGCAGGATCGACGGGGTTTCAGGTCGAACGCTTTGTGGAAAAACCCGATCTGGATCGTGCGCGCGGTTTTCTTGCCGATGGCGGCTATTCATGGAACGGCGGCATATTCGCGTTTCGCGCCGGCGCGTTTCTGGACGAACTGTCGCGCCACCGGCCCGATATAGCAGACGCGGTGCGCGCAGCGGTCGCCGCCGGGCACGAGGACGGCGACCGGTTCCATCCCGATCCGGCGATCTTTGGCGCGATCGACGGCGATTCGGTGGATTATGCAGTGATGGAAAAGACCGCGCGCGCCGCGATGGTACCGGTGTCGATGGACTGGTCGGATATCGGCAACTGGCAGGCGCTGCACGATGCCCTGCCGCATGATGCCCAGGGCAACGTGGTGCGGGGGCAGGTTGAATTGAAGGACTGCCGCAATGTCCACGTGCAGACCGACGGGCCGCGCGTGTCGGTGATCGGGGTCGAGGGTCTGATCATCGTGGTCGATGGCAACGATGTGATGATCACCACACCCGCCGGCGCGCAGCTGGTTGGCAAACTGCATGGTGCCGTGAACCAGTGACCGCACTGCCGATCCGTCTGGTGGACAAACCGTGGGGCATGGATGTGCTGCCTGCACCTTTTGCGGCAGCGCCCGGTCGGCGTATCGGCGAAATCTGGTTCGAGCCGCCCGCGGCACTGCCATCGCTGCTGATCAAATATATCTTCACCAGCGAAAAGCTGTCGGTGCAGGTCCATCCGGACGACGCGCAGGCGCTGGCCGCGGGTGAAACCGACAGTGGCAAGGACGAATGCTGGCTGGTGATCCATGCCGAGCCCGGCGCTGCACTGGGTGTCGGGTTTGATCGGCCGATCGATCATGGCGCGATGCGTGCCGCCGCGCTGGACGGCAGCATCGAACATCTGTTGACGTGGTATCCGGTCAGGCCGGGTGATTTCTTCCAGATCCCGGCGGGCACGGTCCATGCCATCGGCGCCGGGGTCGGACTGATCGAGATTCAGCAGAATTCCGACATCACCTATCGCCTGTTTGACTATGGCCGGCCGCGCCCGCTGCACCTTGAAGCCGGAATCGCGGTGGCAAACGGGGTGCCGCACGAACCGTCACTGCGCCGCCATATTGCCGATGCGGGCACGATCGAACTGGCCGATGGCCGTTATTTCCAGGCGCATCGCATCGCGGGCCGGCCCGACGCGGCGCTGCGCGCGATCTATGCCGGCCCGGTGCTGATACTGCCCCGCCAGGGGACGGTGCGGATCGGCGATACCCTGGTTTCCCCCGGTGATTGTGCCGAGGCGGCAGGGCTTGACGCGGTGGCGTTTGATGGCGACGGTCTGACAATCGTGGTGCGCGCCAAGGCCTGATCGGCCGTCGCAAAAGGATTGTTGGCAATGACGGGTCCGAAGGTCCCAGCGTTCGATATTGCAACGGTGGTCAACCAGTTGCGCGATGTGCGCAAAACCTGGCGGCATGCCCAGGGCCATGTCGGCGAATTCGGTGCGCAAGGGTTTCCTTCGCGCCAGACCATCGGGCAGATCATCGATATTCTGTCTGCTGCGCTGTTTCCGCTGCGGCTGGGACCGCCCGAACTGACCATGCGCGACGAAGATGCATTCGTGCAGTCCAGTCTGGAATCAGCCTTGCCCTTGCTGGCGACGCAAGTGCGCAGGGAATTGTACTATGTGCGGCCCGATCGCGGGTCGCAGGCGATCGAACGCGCAGTCACCGCGATTGTCGAAGAGCTGACGTTGCGCCTGCCGGCGATCCGGCGACTTCTCGACAGCGATCTCGAGGCGGCGTTCAACGGTGATCCGGCGGCGCGCAGCGTCGATGAAGTGCTGTTGTGCTATCCTGGCACGATTGCGTTGATCCACCACCGTGTCGCGCACGAACTGTATCTGCTGGGTGCGCCGCTGGTGGCGCGGATCATGGCCGAAAACGCGCATTCGCGCACCGGGATCGATATCCATCCCGGGGCATCGATCGGCCACAGTTTCTTTATCGATCACGGGACCGGGGTGGTGATCGGTCAGACTGCGATCATCGGTGACCGGGTGCGTCTGTATCAGGCGGTCACGCTGGGTGCGCGCAGCTTTGCCACCGATGCCGAAGGACGGCTGTTGAACGAGCCGCGCCATCCGATCATCGAAGATGACGTTACGATCTATGCCGGGGCAACCGTGCTGGGCCGGATCACGATCGGCAAGGGATCGGTGATCGGGGGCAATGTCTGGCTGACCCGTTCGGTGCCCTGTGGCAGCCGCGTGCGCCAGACCCAGCCCAGCATCAACATCGAAACAACCGATCCCTGCGATCCCAGCGACTGGTCGTCCTTGTAACACATCCGGCAAAAGGCCCCTTCGGACAATGCCGAAGGGGCCTGTCGTCGATCATCGGTTGATCACGGGCGATGCCATTCGCGGCCGCCGCGATACCCGCCATGGTAACCGCCGCGGTACGGACCGCGATAGGTGTGATAATACCAGGCATGATAGGGATAGGGGCGATAGGCCCAGGCTCCGCCAACGAACACCCACGGCTGATACCAGCCCGGCGCTGCATAATAATATCCGGGATAGCTGTAGGGATAGGCGGGGGCGCCTGCGCGCACGACATAGCCGGGAGGGCATCCGGGGCTGGTGGCGTTGTTTTCGGAACCGGCAATGGCCGCGCCTGTGCCTGCGCCAACCACTGCGCCAAAGGCAGCCGAACCGCCGCTGTGACGCCCGCCCGCCGCACCGCCGACAATCGCGCCCAGTACGCCACCGATCACCGCGCCTGCGGCGACGTTGCCATGCGATTTGACGCAATATTGTGCCGCCCACCGTTGGGCATCGGCGGCATAGCGCGCGTCAGTGGCCTGTTGCGCGGCGTAATCGGGCGTAGGCGCATAACCGGGGGGCGGCGGCGGCGCTTGACCCGGGGCATAGCCCTGTGGCGGGGCGGGTTCGGGCGGCGGTGCGGATGCATCGCCATTATAACCCGGCGGCGGCGGCTGGTTGGGATCATAGCCCTGCCGCTGGTTCTGGTCATAGCCTTGCGGCTGGTTCTGGTCATAGCCCTGCGGTGGCGGGGGCGGCTGGTTCTGATCGTAACCCTGCTGGGGCGGATAAGGCTGGGTCTGCGCAGAGGCAGCGACCGAGCCCAAAACCATCGAGACAACCGCAATCGCGGCAAGGCCCGTGCTGTGGCGAAGGTGAGCCGGTTTGAACATGATCAGTCAATCCCTGTTTCGGCCAACTGGTGCGGCGCAATCGCGCACCACCGTGGCGTCGGACAAGCGGTTTATCAACGCCCACCTGAACACAGGATGATTATCCGCGATCGTGCGCGGCCAGGACAAAGTGATACAATTGGATGCGCCCGCCGCATCACAGCACGAAGTCCGCGGCCGCAAGACCGAACACGTTTTTCAGCGTTATCATGAAATCGGCGGTTCCCCCGCCGGTCAGGTCCCCGGTGATGGTGACCCCGGTGCCGGTTACGTCATAGCGCACTTCGCCGGCATGCCCGTCGAATGCAGCGGTGCCGATAAAGGTCAAATGCCCGGCCCCCCCCGAAGGCAGCGCGCTGTCGAAAGCCGACAGGTCGATCACATCATGCGTGCCGGCGTGAAATCGCTGGATCGAATCCGCGGTGGCCGTGGTCAACCCGCCGGTATGGCCGGGCGCAAAGACAAAACTGTCCGAGCCGGCGCCGCCGACCATGATCGTCCGTCCGGTTCCCGCATAGATGGTGTCGATGCCCGATCCCGCTGTAAGCGTGTCGGTTCCCGCACCGCCCCGGATCGTATTGGTGCCGGCACCACCAAAGATGAAATCGGTGCCGGCACCTGCGGTCAGCACGTCGTTGCCCGGCCCGCCATAAATCACCGTTTTGCCAGGCCCGGCGGTGATCGTGTCATTGCCTGACAGGCCCACCAGCAATTCCTTGCCATGGCCGCCCTGCAGCACGGGATTGCTGCTGGTGGCGTAATAGACTGCCGAATTGGGAAAGAACGTGAAGGCGCTGTCGACGTCAAAGGCGATGGACTGCGCCTTTGCCCCTGACGGGTTCACACCCAGCACAAACAGCGCCCCGTTCAGCGCAGACAGCGTGCCGTTTTCAAGAATGAACGAATCGAGCGGCATGGCCGCCAGCGCCAGGCCCACGGCGCTGACCCCGACCACGGTGAAATTCATCTGACCCACCAGCGATTTGCCCACAAACGCATCGAGCACCAGCGTATTGCTGGTGTCCGACACGCTGGCCACTTCGAAGGTGACATCCTTCAGCGTGAAGAACGCCCCGCCCAGCGTGCCGGTCATGCCCGAATAGGTTATGACCTCGCTGGTCGACGTCGAACTGACCGTGACCGAGCCGTTGATCAGCGTGGCAGCAGCGGTGGCAAAGGCATTCCAGCCGAATGTCAGCCCGACAAGCGGGTCAAGATTGCCCAGTGAAACCGTCGTGACCATGATCCAACCCGCGATGGTGGCGTGTGCGGTGCACAGGACGCCAGCGTCGCATTGCGCGCAACGCGGGTTGGTTCCACTTCGGAGCTACAAGCGGCCCGATCGAACAACGCCGCCGTCGACCGGGGGCGGGGTTGTTCGTGTCGGTTTATGCCCGGCGCGGGACCGTCAGGCTGCAACCGGCGCGGCGGCACGGACGCCGGCATCGACATGGTCGGCAAACTGACCGAAATTGTCGATGAACTTGCCCACCAGATCGCGCGCGGTGCGATCATAGGCCTGTGGATCGGCCCAGGCCCCGCGCGGATCGAGCAGACGTGTGTCGACGCCGGGCACGGCCACCGGCACCTCGAACCCGAAATTGGGGTCGATCCGGAATTCGGCATTGTTCAGGCTGCCGTCGAGTGCGGCATTCAGCAGCGCGCGGGTCGCCTTGATCGGCATGCGGCTGATGCCCGGATCGGTTGCCTTGCCACCCGACCAGCCGGTGTTGACCAGCCAGCATTTCACCCCGCCCTGGTTGATCCGTTCTTTCAACAGGTTGCCATAGACCGACGGGTGGCGCGGCATGAACGGTGCGCCAAAGCAGGTCGAAAACGTTGCTTCGGGCTCGGTCACGCCGATTTCGGTGCCGGCCACGCGCGCGGTATAGCCCGACAGGAAATGGTACATTGCCTGATCGGGGGTCAGCCGCGCGATCGGGGGCAGCACACCATAGGCATCGGCGGTCAGAAAGATGATGTTCTGCGGCACCGGGCCCAGATTGTCGGCACTGGCATTGGGAATGAAATCGATCGGGTAAGACCCGCGACTGTTTTCCGCCAGGCTGCCGTCGTCGAGATCGATTTCACGCGTGACGGGATCGATCACCACGTTTTCCAGCACCGTGCCGAACCGTTTGGTCGTGGCGAAAATCTCGGGCTCTGCCTCGGCCGACAGGCGGATCATCTTGGCATAGCAGCCGCCTTCGAAATTGAACACCGCTGTGTCCGACCAGCCATGTTCATCGTCGCCGATCAGCGTGCGGCTGGCATCAGCCGACAGCGTGGTCTTGCCAGTGCCCGACAGGCCGAAAAACACCGCCGTATCGCCAGCGGGGCCGATATTGGCCGAACAGTGCATCGGCATCACGCCTTTGGCCGGCAGCAGATAATTCAGGATGCCGAACACCGACTTCTTCATCTCGCCGGCATAGGCGGTGCCGCCGATCAGGATCAGCTTTTCGGTAAAATTGACCGCGATCACGGTTTCGCTGCGGCAACCGTGGCGGGCCGGGTCTGCGCGGAAACTGGGCAGATCGATAATCGTGTATTCGGGCACGAATTCGGCCAGCTGGTCGGCATCGGGGCGCACCAGCAGCGTGCGGATGAACAGGTTGTGCCAGGCAAATTCATTGATCACCCGCACGTTGACGCGGTGTTCGGCCTGGCTGCCGCCGAACAGGTCGGCCACATACAGCTGGTCCTTGTCCGCCAGCGCGGCCAGGAAATCGGCCTTGAGCGTGGCAAATTGGTCGGGTGTCATCGCGACGTTGGTCTTGCCCCACCAGATCGTGTCTTCGCTCAGCGCATCGCGTACGAAAAACTTGTCCTTGGCCGAACGACCGGTGTGTTTTCCGGTGGCGACCACAAACGGGCCGTCCTTGGCCAGCAGGCCTTCGCCATTGCGCACGGCGTGTTCCACCAGCGGAGCGGTGCCGAGGTTTGCATGCAGCGTTGCCGGCTCGGGAAAACCCTGCGCGGCAAGCGACACATTGAGGCGGTTTTCGGACACTCGGCAATTCTCCCGATGGGCGGCCGCGGGGGCGGCCGCGCACTTCTGGCGTAAAGTTTCGAATACGAATGCACAGACTCGTCAGCGGCGCATACTGACAGAAAATTGCGGCGTCAAACGCGTGGTCGCAAACAAGAATTTTGCGTGGCAAATTGCAAGGATTGCAACCGCAATGGCCCCGGGGCGGGGCGCGGTTGCAGTGGGCGGGTTTACCCGTTAATCCCGCCACGGATGCGCGAACAAGCCGATCATGACCACCAGGCCTGACTCTGGCGGCCCCGCCACCCCGGGCCCGGCGCTGGCCGCGCAAGTCATCGCGCTGGTCGATGATGACCGCAACATCCTGACCACCGTGTCGATCGCGCTGCAGGCCGAAGGGTTTGCCACGCGGGTCTATTACGATGGCGCGGCGGCCTTGCCCGCGCTGCTCGACAATCCGCCTGACCTTGTGGTGTGCGATATCAAGATGCCGCGCATGGACGGGTTCGACCTGTTGAACCGGTTGCGCGAAAAAAGCGATCTGCCGGTGATCTTCCTGACCAGCAAGGATGACGAGGCGGACGAGGCCACCGGCCTGGCCATGGGGGCCGACGACTACATTGCCAAACCGTTCAGCCAGCGGCTGCTGATCGCGCGGATCCGCGCGATCCTGCGCCGCGGCGAACTGGCGCGGCGGGCGGCCGCGCGTCCTGCGGACGAGGCCGGTGAACCGCTGCCCGATCTGATCCGGCGCGGGCGGCTGGCGATGGACCCGGCGCGCCACCAGGTCGAATGGACCGGCCAACCGGTATCGCTGACCGTGACCGAATTCCTGATTCTTGAGGCGCTGGCGCAGCGCCCGGGTGTGGTGCGATCGCGCAGCAGCCTGATGGACGCCGCCTATCAGGACGACGTGTTCGTCGATGATCGCACGATCGACAGCCATATCAAGCGGTTGCGGCGCAAGTTCCGGTTGGTCGATCCGCATTTTTCTGCAATTGAGACGCTGTATGGCGCAGGCTACAGCTTTGCCGACCCCTGAGCCAAACCCGGCGGCAAGCCCACGATTGCGCCCGGTACGGCGGCGGCTGTGGCGCACGCGCGGCATTTCGCTGACCACGCGCATCCTGGCGGTCAACGTGATCGCGCTGGCGCTGCTGGCCGGCGGGTTCTTTTACCTCGACAGTTATCGCACCCAGTTGATCAACGAACGCTTTCGTCTTGCACGGGCAGAGGCGGAAATCGCCGCGACCGCGCTGGCCAAAGCCAGCCCCGATCAACGGCGGCGGCTGCTGGTCGACATCGGGTCAAGCCAGGTGCTGCAATTGCGGCTGTTCAGCCCCGACGGCGCGCTGGAACAGGACAGCTTTCACCTTGGCCCGCCCGCGTTCGCGTTTGTCGACCCGGCAAGCGAACCGTGGTTTCAGTCTGCCGCACGCGCGCTGGACCGCGGGGTGGATGCCATCGTCGGCGCCCCGTCGGTGGAAAACTATCGCGAACCGCCCGACACGCGCGCGGCCGATTGGCCCGAAATTGCCCGCGCGCGCCAATCGGGGCGCACCGAAGTGTTCTTGCGCTATGCACCCGACCGCACGCCGGTGATCACGGCGGCCACGCCTGTGGGCGACGGTGCGGGTGGCGATCGCGGCGAAATGCTGCTGACGATGCGCAACGCGCTGGATGTAACGCAGGCGGTGCGCGATGCGCGCCAGACGCTGGTGATCATCATCGGGCTGGCGCTGTTCCTGTCGGTGCAACTGTCGCTGTTTCTGGCGCGCACGATTGTCCAGCCGTTGCGCGCGCTGGTGCGCGCGGCGGTGCGGGTGCGGCTTGGACGCGATCGCGCGGTGGTGGTGCCGCGCCTGCCCGATCGTGGCGATGAAATCGGACTGCTGGCGCGCGCGTTTTCCGACATGACGCATGCGCTTCGCCAACAGATCGACGCGGTGGAAAGCTTTGCCGCCGATGTGGCGCACGAACTGAAAAATCCGCTGGCCTCGCTCGCCAGCGCGGTGGAGGCCATGGACAAAGTCGATGATCCCGATCTGCGCCGCCAGCTTTACGCCATTGCCACGCACGATGTGCAACGGCTTGACCGGTTGATCTCGGAAATTGCCGAGGCCAGCCGGATCGATGCCGCGCTTAGCCGTGCGACCTTTGCGCCGATCGATCTGGCGCTGCTGGCGGCCAATGTGGTGGGCGCGCGCGGGGCACGTCCGGGCCTGGCCGGATGTCCGATCCGGTTCCGCAGGGGCGAAGGCGATACCCATGTCGCCGGCGACGCGCTGCAGCTGGAACGCGTGATGGACAATCTGCTCGACAATGCGGTGTCGTTTTCGCCGCCTGACGGTGAAGTCGAGGTGCGCATCTGGGCCGATGGCGGACGGGTGCACCTGTCGGTCAGCGACGATGGCCCCGGGGTCGCCCTGCTCGACCGCGAAAAGGTGTTCGACCGGTTCCACTCGGTGCGCCCCGATGAAGAGGCGTTTGGCGGGCACAGTGGCCTGGGACTGGCCATCGCGCGCACCATTGCCGAAGCGCACGACGGCACGCTGGACATTGTCGACAAACCCGATGGCACGCCCGGCGCATGTCTGATGCTGTCGTTGCCGCCGATCGGCGAAGAGGACGAGGAATGAGCACCGCGCACCAGGCCAGCGCGGTGGCGGTTGACGGCCGCGCGGTGCTGATCGAGGGGCCGCCGGGCAGCGGCAAGTCAAGCCTGGCGCTGGCGTTGATCGACCGGGGTGCAAGTCTGATTGGCGACGATGCTGTCATGCTGGACGCTGACGCAGGGTGCCTGTGGGCCAGCCCCCACCCCAATGTTGCCGGTTTGATGGAAATTCGCAATGTCGGGCTGGTGACCATGCCGGCGGTGGGCGGGGTGCCGGTCGCGCTGGTGCTGATGCTCGATGCAGATGCGCCGCGGCATGTCGAGGCGCCCGAGCCCGCCACCCGCGCGGGCGTCGCTGTGCCGTTGTTGCGGCTATGGCCCGACAGTCCCGTTCTGGCCTTGCGTGCAGAATGGGCGCTGCGGCATTATGGCCTTGCATCCCGCAGCCCAAGGCAGGTTCGATGACCGATCGCGCGCCCATGCTGACCAACCTTGCGGCGCGTTATTACGCCGATCCCGCGATTTTCGAGGCCGAGCGCCAGGCGATTTTCCGGCGGACGTGGCAATTGCTGGGCCCGGCATCGCGTCTGGCCGATGCGGGCGATTACCTGGCGGTCGATGTTGCGGGGTGGAAACTGTTTGCGCTGCGCGGAGAGGACGGCACCTTGCGCGCGTTTCACAATGTGTGCCGCCACCGCGGGGCGCGGCTCCTGGCCGAAGGGGCAGGGGTGTGCAAGGTGCTGCGCTGTCCCTATCACAACTGGGTCTATGCCAGCGACGGCGCGTTGCGGCATGCGCCGTGGTTTGGCGAGGATCCCGGTTTTGCTGTGTCGCAATGGCCGCTTGAATCGGCGCATCTGGCGCAATGGCGCGGGCTGGCGTTCATCGCGATCGATCCCGCGGTCGATCTGCTGGTGCAATTGGGTGACCTGCCCGCCGAACTGGCCGACTATCCGATCGAGCGCTACCTGCCGGTCGAACAGCACCGCTTTGATGCGCAGACCAATTGGAAAACCTACACCGACAATTTCGTCGAGGGCTATCACATCCCCGGTATCCATCCCGGTTTCCTGAAAACCATCGATTTTTCGCGGTTCGAAACCGCAGCGCTGAACGGCGTGGTGCGGATGACCTCGCCGCAGAAGGATGGTGCGTTCTATGGCGGCAAATGGCTGTGGATGTGGCCCAACTGGACGCTGTCGATTTTTCCCGGCGGCATGAACATCAGCCGGATCAGTCCGGTGGGTATCGCAGCAACGCAGATCACTTATGATTTCCTGTTTGCCGACCATTCGGACGCGGCCGCAGACACGCGGCGCCGGACGATCGACGGCACTTGCGCGATCGTCCGGGAAGACTTTGAAATCTGCGAACACACCCAGCAAAACTATATGTCGGGCGGCTATCTGCCCGGGCCGTTGAGCCCGCGGCACGAGCAATCGGTGGCCTATTTCCAGGCCAGGGTGAAACAGGCGCTGGCCACGTGCCTGCCCGTGGGGGTGTGACATGCCGGGGCGAACGTGCCGCATCATTGGGGCAAGCCTCTTCCCTTGGCCCGGGCTTGGGCGCACAGCACGGCAATGATCGACGACTCGCCCGCCAACCACCCCGGGGCCGCAGAACCGCAACGCATCCTGCTGGTGACCGGCATGCTGGGCGCGGGCAAGACCACCGCGATGCGCGCGCTGGAGGATCTGGGCTGGGAAGCGATCGACAATTTTCCGATCCGCCTGCTCGATCGCCTGCTCGAAACCGGACCGGGATCGGCAGGACTTGATGCCGGGGCGCCGGTGGCGATCGGGTTCGATACGCGCACCCGCGGGTTTGATCCGCGCGCGATCATCGACCGCGTGAAGGGCCTGTCCGAACGCGACGATCTGTCGATTACCACGCTGTTTCTCGATTGCGGCGGGGGCGAACTGCAACGTCGGTACAACGAAACGCGGCGGCCCCATCCGATGAGCGACGACAAGCCGGCCGAAGGCGGTATTGCCGCCGAACGCGAATTGCTGGAACCGTTGCGCCGCTGGGCCGATGTGGTGATCACCACCACCGATTTTACCACGAATGATCTGCAACAGGCGATCCGCGCACAATTTCACCAGGGCACGTCGCCGCGTCCGGTGATCACGATCAGCAGTTTCGGCTTTTCGCGCGGCACCCCGCCCTTGTCCGACATGGTGTTCGACATGCGGTTTCTGGCCAATCCGTATTGGGTCGAGGAACTGCGCGCGATGACCGGGCGCGACACGCCTGTGGGCGATTATATTCGCCGCGACCCTGCGTTTGACGATGCGTTTGCGCGGGTTCGTGATCTGCTGTTGCTGCTGCTGCCCCGGTTCGAAAACCAGGGCAAGGCCTATGTCAATATTGCCTTTGGCTGCACCGGAGGCAAACACCGCTCGGTGTTCATGGCGGAACAGATCGCTTCAGCCTTGCGCGACGCGGGTTTTTCACCCACATTGCTGCATCGCAACCTGGGCTCGCGCGCCGATGATCTGGTCGAAAGAAGTGGCGCATGGGGGACAAGGTGATACGATGTTTTGCGCTTTTTCAAAGCTTTAATCGAAAATGAAAACACGTATGGCGATCGGGGAAGGATCGATCCTGAAGCTGACAGATTCGCAAAGCGGCATGCCTGCACGCCTTGCCGCAACCCGCACGGTGTGCCGTAATGGCCCATCGCACGTTCAGGTGCGTCACGGTATGGATGGGCGCGGCGCGCGGGTCGCCTTTTGGAGCCACGTCGTTTCATGATCGGTCTTATTCTAGTCACCCACGGCGCACTGGCCGATGAATTCATCCACGCGATGGAACATGTGGTCGGGCGTCAGTCGGATGTTATCGGGGTCTGTATCGGACCCAACGACGATATGGAAAAACGCCGCCGCGAAATCGCCGACGCGATCAAGCGTGTCGACAGCGGCGAAGGCGTGATCGTGCTGACCGACCTGTTCGGCGGAACCCCGTCAAATCTGGCGATTTCGCTGATGCAGGCGGGCAAAGTGGAGGTGATCGCGGGGATCAACCTGCCCATGCTGATCCGCCTGGCCAAGGCGCGGGCGTGCATGGGCGTACGCGAAGCGACCGCGGCTGCACGCGATGCAGGGCGCAATTATATCACGATCGCTTCCGAATTTCTTGGGCAGGATGCGTAGGCGATGTCGAGCCAGGTCTATGTCGCGCGTGAACGCGTTACCATTGTCAACCAGCGCGGGCTGCATGCGCGCGCCAGTGCCAAATTTGTCAATGCGGTGGCCAAGCTGCCCGCAGGGTTCGACGTGATCGTGGCCAAGGACGGCACCGAGGCCAATGGCGGATCGATCCTGGGCCTGATGATGCTGGGCGCGGCCAAAGGCGACAGCGTCGATCTGTCGGTGGCCGGCGAAGCGGGTGAGGCCGACGCCATCCTGATGAAGCTGGCCGGTCTGATCAAGGACGGCTTCGGCGAGGACTGATCCGATCGCCGATATTGGATTGTCATGATTCGCAAGACCATTACCGGGTTTTCCAACCCCACGATCAAATTCGTGCGCAGCCTGCGCGACAAGAAACACCGGCGGCGCGAAGGACGGTTTCTGGCCGAGGGGCTGCGCCTGTTGACCGATGCACGCGCCAGCGGACGTCTGCCCGAACTGTTGTTGATGGCAGTCACGCGCGATCCGCACCCGCTGCTCGACGATCTGGAACGCGCGGTGTTCGATGCCGGGGGCGATGTGATCGAAGTGCCGATCGACATCCTGGCCAAAGTGACGGGCAAGGACAATCCGCAGGCGGTGTGCGGCGTCTTTGCCGAATGGGACACCGGGCTGTCGTGCCTTGACCGCACGGCCGCGCCGATCTGGCTGGTGGCGCAGGCGATGCGCGATCCCGGCAATCTGGGCACGATGCTGCGCACGGCCGACGCGGTGGGCGCAGGCGGGGTGATCCTGATCGACGATTGCGTCGATCCGTTCAGTGTCGAGGCGGTCCGCGCCAGCATGGGTGCGATTTTCACGCAAAGACTGGTGCAGGCGCGCTGGGACGATTTCATCGCCTGGCTGCGTCAGGGGCCGGGCCAACTGGTTGCCGCCTCGTTGCGCGACGCGGTGCCCTATCGCGGGGCAGCCTATGCTGCGCCGTGCTTTGTGATGGTCGGCAACGAATCGCGCGGCTTGCCCGAAGACTATGAAATGGCGTGCGACTTGCGCGTGACGATGCCGATGCTGGGGCGCGCCGACAGCCTGAACGCGGCGGTCGCGGCGGCGGTGCTGGGTTATGAAGTGCTGGCGCGCCTGGGCTGACAGCGTGGCGGTTGCAACGGCACTGTCAGCGCGTCATTCGGCGGCAGGCGCATCCTCGGCAATCAGGGCAACCGGTTCCACATCCGCCGCACCATATCGCGGCGCGCTTTCGATCAGGGGCACATCCTCGATCTCGCGCTTGCCGATTTCGATGTGCTTGTCACGCAGGCGGCGTCCGGCGGACAGCACATTGCGTTCAAAGCTGCCGACGAACTTGTTGTAATTGGTCACCGCCGATTCCAGCCCGCTGCCGACGCGCTTCAGATGGTCGGCCGCCACCGACAGGCGGTCGTACAGATCGCCGCCCATCTTGCCGATTTCGCGGGCTTCGCGGGCCAGGCCATCCTGTCGCCAGACTTGCGCGATGGTGCGCGCAATGGCGACCAGATTGGTCGGGCTGGCCAGCAGCACGCGGCGTTCAAACGCGAAATCCCACAGATTGGGATCATGCTCCAGCGCTGCGGCAATGAAATGTTCGCCCGGCACGAACATCAGCACATAGTCGGGCGCATCGTCAAACTGGCTTTGGTACGATTTGCCGCCCAGTGTCTGGATATGGTTGCGCATTGATTGCACGTGCAAGTTCAGCGATACCGCGCGCGCCTCGTCGGTTTCGGCCTCGAACGCATCCTGATAGGCGTTCAGTGACACTTTGGCGTCGATCACCAGCAGCTTGTTGCCCGGGATGCGCACGATCGCGTCGGGGCGCAACCGGCCTTCGTCGGTGTCGATCGACTGCTCGGTGACGAAATCGGTGTGTTCGGACAACCCGCACTGTTCCAGCACGTTGCGCAGCTGCAATTCGCCCCAGCGGCCGCGCGTCTTGGGCCCGTTGCGCAGCGAATTGCCCAGTTGTGCCGCTGCAGAACGCACCGCCTCCTGGCCTTCGCGCATCGACTGGATCAGCCCGGACAGATTGCCAAAGGCATCGATCCGGTCCTTTTCCAGCTTGCCCACCTGATCCTCATAGGCCTTCAGCCGCTCGCCCACCGGGGCAAGCAGCGATTTGAGCCGCTCGCCCTGGGCCTTTTCGCTTTCTTCAAACCGCGCATTGGCCCGTGTCAGAAACGCATCCTGCGCCTGGGCCAGCACTTTGCTGCCGGCGTTTTCGAATTCCTTGCGCAATTGTTCCTGTGCGGTGATCAGCAGACGCCTCTGCTCGTCGAAATTGGCGGCATCGGCCTTGAGCGTGGCCAGCTCGGTCGCCAGCCCTTCGCGCGCGGTACGGAGCAGGGCCAGCTCTGCACGCAGCCGATCGGCATCGGCGGCGTGCGCCTCGGCGGTGGCCAGGCGCGGGGCCAGCGTGTCGCGTTCGCGGCGCAGTTCGGCCAGATCTGCGGCCAGCGCATCGGCCTGGCGCACGCGTTCGCTCATGCCCGCCAGATCGACCGTCATCTGCTTGACCGTCGCCTCGTGCGCGTCGGCGCGCGCACGCCATTCTGCGACGGGCCTTGCGCCCAGAACCCAGCCGACGATCAGCCCGGCGATCAGGGCGACAACGGCGATACCGGCAATGATCAGCGAATCCACGAAGCGGGCACCCTTACGATCCAGAACGAACCGTGAACCTACCGGGTGCTGTCGGTTCGATCAAGCCGCGCGGCGGATCTTTTCCAGCTTCTTGAGCGCCATGCCGCGTTTCAGCCGCGACAGGTGGTCGATAAACAGGATGCCTTCGAGATGATCCATCTCGTGCTGCAGGCAGGTTGCCAGCAAACCGTCGATGTCGGCTTCGTGGACGGTGCCGTCGACATCCTGCCAGCGCGCGTGGATCGCGGCGGGGCGGGTGACGTCGGCATAGATTTCGGGAACCGACAGGCACCCTTCGCTATAGACCGACATGTCCTGCGTGGTCGGCGTCAACACCGGATTGATGAACACCCGTGGTTCTTTCTTCACCGGCTGGTGGCTGTGCGCGTGGCCGCCGTGCGATGTGCACACTTCGGGTTCGGCATCGGGATCGTCGGGTTGCAGATCGATCACCAGCACGCGCAGCGGCACGCCCACCTGGATCGCGGCAAGGCCGATGCCCGGGGCATCGTACATCGTTTCGAACATGTCGGCGACAAGCGTGCGCAAGTCGTCGTCAAAGGTTTCAACCGGTTTCGACACCTGCTTGAGCCGGGCGTCGGGAATTTCGATGATTTCGCGGATAGCCATGGGGCCCAGATAATCAGCAAGGCCGCTGCCTGCAAGGGGCGGTTTGCTATCCCACCGGGCGGCGTGCGCGCAGCGCCTGCGCCAGCGTGCCTTCGTCCAGGTAATCGAGTTCGCCCCCGACCGGCAGCCCGTGGGCAAGCTGGGTCAGGCGGACAGGATATGCTTCAAGCCGTTCGGCCAGGTAATGCGCGGTGGTCTGCCCTTCGAGCGTGGCATTCATCGCCAGCACCACTTCGTCGATCCCGCCTGCCGCCACCCGATCGAGCAGCGATGCGATATTGAGATCTTCCGGCCGCACGCCTTCCAGCGCGGACAGCCGCCCGCCCAGCACGTGATAGCGCCCGGTGAACAGCCGCGCGCGATCGAGCGCCCACAGATCGGCGACATCTTCGACCACGCACAGCGCGCGCGCATCGCGGCGCGGATCGGCGCAGATCGCGCAAGGGTTGGTGGTATCGACATTGCCGCAGATCGGGCATTCGACCAGCGTTTCACGCACCGTGGCCAGCGCCTCGACCAGCCCGGCAAACGCGGTTTCGCGCCGTTTGATCAGCCACAGCACCGCACGTCGCGCCGAACGCGGCCCCAGCCCGGGCAGGCGGGCCAGCGCATTGGCCAAGCTTTCGATCTCTTGCGATGCCATGGCGGCACAGATAGGGCGCGTTTGACAAAACGAAAGTGGTAATTGGCGATGCGCGTGGTCTTCATGGGAACCCCCGAATTTGCGGTGCCGACGCTGCACGCGCTGATCGCGGCCGGGCACGAGGTGGTCGCGGTCTATTCGCAGCCGCCGCGCCCGGCGGGCCGGGGCAAGAAGCTGCAACCATCGCCGGTGCATCTGGCGGCACAGGCCGCCGGCATTGCGGTGCACACCCCGATCAGCCTGAAGGGCGCCGATGAACAGGCCGCGTTTGCAGCGCATCGGGCCGATGTCGCGGTTGTCGCCGCCTATGGCCTGATCCTGCCGCAGGCGGTGCTCGACGCGCCGCGCCACGGGTGCCTGAATGTTCACGGGTCGATCCTGCCGCGGTGGCGCGGGGCGGCACCAGTGCAGCGCGCGATCCTGGCGGGTGACGATGAAACCGGGGTGACGATCATGCAGATGGAACGCGGGCTTGATACCGGGCCGATGCGTGCCGCGGTGCGCACGCCGGTTGATCGCAAGACCGCAGGTGCGTTGACCGCCGAACTGGCCGCACTGGGGGCAGGCGCAATGATCGATGTGCTGGCCGATCTGCCCGGCCATCCGCCAGTGGTACAGCCCGACCACGGCGTGACCTATGCTGCCAAGATCGACAAGGCGGAAAGCCGGCTGGATTTCACGCAGCCCGCGGCCGTGGTCGAACGCAGCGTGCGCGCGTTTGCGCCGGCACCCGGTGCGTTTTTCGAACTTGATGGGGAACGCTATCGCGTGCTGGCGGCCGAGGCGGTGGCAGGCGACGGCGATCCCGGCACCGTGATCGACGCGGCGCTGACCATTGCCTGCGGCGCGGGGGCCTTGCGCCCTTCGCTGGTGCAGCGCGCCGGACGGCCCGCGATGGACACGCCGGCGTTGCTGCGCGGGCGGGCGATTGCGGCCGGCACACGGCTGGCCTGATGCCGCGTTTTGCCCTGATCCTGGAATGGAACGGCGCGCCTTTCATGGGGTATCAGCGCCAGCCGCACGGTCCCACGGTGCAGTCTGCGGTCGAAGCGGCAATTCTGGCGGTGACGCGAGAAACCGTCACGGTTCATGCCTCGGGTCGTACCGATACCGGGGTCCATGCGCTGGCCATGCCGGTGCATTTCGATCTGGCGCGCAGCTTTGATCCGTTCCGGCTGGCGGGTGCGATCAATGCCAAGCTCAAACCGCAACCGGTGGCCGTGCTGTCGTGCCGCCAGGTGGCGGATGACTGGCACGCGCGGTTTTCGTGTCTGGGCCGCGCCTATGAATACCGCATTGTCAACCGCCGCGCGCCGCTGACGCTTGAGACCGGCCAGGCCTGGCGGATCGGCCGACGGCTCGATGCCTGCGCGATGCACGACGCGGCGCAAGCGCTGGTCGGGCTGCACGATTTTACCACCTTCCGGTCGGTGCATTGCCAATCGCCCAGCCCGATCAAGACACTCGACCGGTTGGACGTGCAACGCGTGGGCGACCGCGTGCTGATCATCGCCGAGGCGCGCAGTTTCCTGCATCATCAGGTGCGATCGATGGTGGGCTGTCTTGCCTTGGTGGGGCAGGGGCGCTGGACGCGCGATGATCTGATCGCCGCGCTCGACGCCAAAGACCGTTGCAAACTGGGACTTAATGCGCCACCCGATGGCCTGTATTTTACGAATGCATTGTATCCTGGAGAGGACGATCATGGTTTCAAACACACAGTTGATCTCGACGCTTGAATCCGACGGTCGCCTGATTGTCGAATTGCGCGAAGAAACCCTGCCCGAACCCACCGGGCACCAGATTCTGGTGCGAATCGAAGCGGCGCCGATCAATCCGTCGGATCTTGGCCTGCTGTTCGCCTCGGCCGATCTGGAAGGTGCGCACTATACGCCGGGCAAGATCGTGGCGACCATGCCCGAGCCCGCGGTGCGCGCGATGCACGCCCGGCTGGGCGAGGCGCTGCCGGTGGGCAACGAAGGCGCCGGCACGGTCGTCGCCGCAGGCGATGCGCCCGAGGCGCAGGCGCTGCTGGGCAAGCTGGTGGCGGTGATCCCCGGTGCGATGTATGCGCAATACCGTCTGGTCGACGCGCGCGCCGCGCTGGTCCTGCCCCACGGCGCCACGGCTGAACAGGGCGCGGCGGCCTTCGTCAATCCGCTGACCGCGCTCAGCTTTGTCGAGGCGATGCGCCGCGAAGGGCACAAGGCGCTGGTGCACACCGCCGCGGCGTCAAACCTGGGCCAGATGCTGGTCAAGATCTGCCAGGCCGATGGCGTGCCGCTGGTCAACATCGTGCGCTCGGATGCGCAAGTTGCGCTGCTGAAAGACATCGGCGCCGAACACGTGGTCAATTCGTCGAGCGACACGTTCCGTGCCGACCTGGTTGCCGCGATCGAGGCGACCGGCGCCACGCTGGGCTTTGACGCGATCGGCGGCGGCAAGCAGGCGGCGCAGATCCTTGATGCGATGGAACAGGTCGCCAGCAAGGGCGCCGCGTTCAGCCGCTATGGGTCTGATACGTTCAAGAAAGTCTATGTCTATGGCGCGCTTGATCTTGGCCCGATCGTGATCAACCGCAGTTTTGGCTTTTCGTGGGGCGTGGCCGGGTTCCTGCTGACCCCGTTCCTGGCGCAGATCGGCGCAGAGGCAGCGGAAAAGCTGCGCCAGCGCGTGCGCGACGAACTGACCACCACCTTTGCCAGCCATTTTAAGGCGCGCATTTCGCTGGAACAGGCGCTGACCCGCGATGTTGCGCTGGCCTACAATGCGCGTGCCACCGGCGAAAAATACCTGATCGTGCCGCACGGCTGAGCGTGCGTCCCGGGGGCCGCGGCCCCCGGGGCGTCGGTCACGCCTTGTGCGCGATGCTTTCGGGCAGTTCCTTGCCAAACACGCGCTGGTAATATTCGGCCACCAGCACGCGCTCGGTCTCGTCGCATTTGTTCAGGAACGTCAGGCGGAACGCAAACCCGACGTCGTTGAAAATCGCCGCGTTCTGGGCCCAGCCGATCACGGTGCGCGGGCTCATCACGGTGGAAATATCGCCGCCGATAAAACCCTTGCGCGTCAGGTCGGCCACGCGAACCATGTCGGCCGCGGTCTTGTCGTCCAGGCCCGGCACTTTGCTTGTCACGATCTGCACTTCGGTCACGGCGGGCAGATAGTTCAGCGCGACGACCATGTTCCAGCGGTCCATCTGGCCCTGGTTGATGGCCTGTGTGCCGTGATACAGCCCCGAAGTGTCGCCCAGGCCCACGGTGTTGGCCGTGGCAAACAGGCGGAACCACGGGCTGGGGCGAATCACCCGGTTCTGGTCGAGCAGCGTCAGCTTGCCCTCGGTTTCCAGCACGCGCTGGATCACGAACATCACGTCGGGCCGGCCGGCGTCGTATTCGTCGAACACCAGCGCGGTCGGTGTCTGCAGCGCCCAGGGCAGCAGCCCTTCGCGGAATTCGGTCACCTGCAACCCGTCGCGCAGCACGATCGCATCGCGGCCAATCAGATCGATGCGACTGATATGCGCATCCAGGTTGATGCGCACGCAAGGCCAGTTCAACCGCGCGGCCACTTGTTCGATATGCGTCGATTTGCCCGTGCCGTGATAGCCTTGCACCATCACCCGGCGGTTGTAGGCAAAGCCGGCCAGGATCGCCAGCGTGGTGTCGGGATCGAACACATAGTTGCCGTCCAGATCGGGCACGCGTTCATCAGCCACGCTGAATGCGGGCACTTTGAGGTCGATGTCGATCCCGAATGTCTCGCGGACGTCGATCTGGGTGTCGGGCGCGGACAGCAGCGTGCCGGCGGAATGCGTCGTGTCAGTCATCATGTGCCCGACTATACGCGCGCGCGCCGCGCTGCAATGCCATTCATCGTCAAAAAGGCGCGCAACCGGGCGTGCACCAGGTGGCAATCGGTGCAAGGAGCAAAGCCCTTGCCGCACGTGGCGCGCCGGTACACAATCATGCGCATGACCGAACAGACCCCGCCCCGCCGCGACCTGCCGCCCCGCGAAGAAATGCCGGGCCGCGCACCTGCGCCGCAGGGCAAAGCACAGGCTGCGCAAAGCCAGCAGTGATCGTGCGCGGTTGACGCTGCGCCCGGCACGACGCATCGTCGGCTGCATGACCGAACACACCCCTTTTGCCACCGGCGGCTGCGCCTGCGGTGCTGTGCGCTATGCGATGATGGACCAGCCCTATGCGGTGAATTGCTGCCACTGCACCGACTGCCAGCGCGAGGGGGGCAGTGCCTTTGCGGTGAACGCCGCGATCGAAACCCCGCTGTTGCAGATGACGGGTGCAGAACCGGTTGCGATCCACCTGGCATCGGCGAGCGGGGCCGGGCAGACAGTGATGCGCTGCCCCCGATGCCAGACTGCGCTGTTCAGCCATTATGGCGCGCTGGGCGCAAAAGCCGCGTTTGTGCGCGCAGGCACGCTCGACAATCCCGCGCTATGCCCGCCCACCGCGCATATCTGGACCGCCAGCAAACTTCCCTGGGTCGCGCTTGATCCGGCCATTCCCGCCTTTGCAGCGTTCTATGCGGGCCGCGATATTCCCGCCCTGCTGGGCGAACGCGGCGCCGAACGCCTGCGCACGTTGCGCAAGGGCTGAACGATGCTGGACTGGACCATGTCGATCGGGATGCTGGCGGTGATTGCGCTGCTGATCGGTGCCGTCGCGTTGTGGCGCCGGGGCGTGCGGCGACAGGCGGTGCTGATGGTGATCGCGGCGCTGGTGATCGCGGGGAATGTCGCGGTGTGGGTGATGCCGATCGCGCCGGCGGCGGGGCATTAGCGCCGGATTGCACGCGGCAGCGGCTGGGGGGGGTTTCGCAGGAATTTCACCTGACGACGGTTTGTATGGAACGCCGGCCTGCATCTCCATTCGGGTTCATCCGATTAAAAACACATTTGGCCACACCGCCATTGATTTTTTGGCGGACTTTTGTTGCTCTTGTAGTGCATGGATAATATCGAATTTCCCAGTGGCTGCAGTCGTTGGGAAATTGCATTAACCTGTTCAATAATGTTGCGATTTCGGTCTCCAGCCCGCCCGGGAGGACCTATGCCCGACGCTCGATCGTATTTGAACATAACGGGAATCGTCAGTCAGGACCAATCTGACGGATATGTTAGGTTGTTTAACAACGGGCCGATTGAGAATTTTATTGGTGCTGAAATTTCCCAGCTTCAGCCTGGATCCAATATAGAGGTGTCACAGCAGGGCAACGCGGTCGTGCCGATCCTGTCTCGGCTCGCCATCAGCAACTATCCCCAATTGCCACCCCCCATTTTGCCCGTCGATCCGACACATTTCGGCCACGCCGAGGCGCATCTGTCACCGGGGCCGGTACGGGTACCCGGCTATTTTCTTACCGACGGGTCGGAATTGACTGCGACCGAGCAGGACGGGCTGGTCGTGAGCCTCAACGGAAAATCGGCCGGCGGTGATATGTGTACGCTTACCGCCACTGTCCGATCGTGGGAAGGGCCCGGTCGCGAAACCCTTGGCAAAGCCCCCGGCAACGTCACCTGGGTCACTGCGGCACTCGAAATACTCAAGGGCACCAATCCGCCGTTTATATTCAACTTCAGCTATTCGGCTCAGGCATTTCTGTTCAAAACGAGCACGAGCCAGCACAATATTGCGAATATGATTGAAATCGATCTGGCCCCTGCGGTCGTCGAGGAACAGACCGGACCCGACCTGATCGGAACGGCAATATTGCAGCGCACGCTGACCTATTATGGTGAGATATTCTCGGTCCAGGCACTCGAAGTGCCGGCATCGACCCTCGATGCCCAGTTCCACCTTGCCAACCAGGCGACGCTGTGGCCCTTCATGGCTGACATTGCGCTATTTTCCGATGTTTTCGAAAACCTTGGCGGACCTGCGCCCCAACTGGATACATCGGCGTTCGTGACGATCGGATCGCTGAACGATTTCCTTCCGCCGCCGCCGCTTGCGGATCTGACCGACCAACTGACCACGGTCATTGCGCCGTGCCTTGGCCCGCTGGCCGCAACCTGCCTTTCGGCCGATGACTCTGTAGTCAGTCTGAAATCGGCGACGAATTGGCTGACCAGGCTGTTGATTGATTCGGCCGATGGACAATCCGCGATTGCGTCGATGGCTACGGCATACCGGCAATCGCAGCTGGCTCAGGAAACCAACAGCGAAAATCAGCCGACGATGCCGGTCAATGTCGATCCGCGACCGGGGCCAACCGAACAAGATACATCGAAGCCTATGCCGGCCGACGAAAACCCGGCAAAACAGCCAGACGGAACGTAACGCCCAAGCGGTGCGAACGCGTGCGTGCTGGTCCCTCCCCGTCAGGGGAGGGGGGAAAGGCCGTTTACTTGATCAGGCAATCGGGCGACAGGCGCATGTCGAGGTACGTATCCACCGAGCGCATCATGTCATCCAGTTCGTTTTCGTAGAAATGGTTGGCGCGTGGAATTTCGTCGTGGTGGATGGTGATGTGCTTTTGCGTGCGCAGCTTGTCGACCAGCTTCTGCACCGCGTTCGGGGTGACCACGGTGTCGGCCACGCCCTGGATGATGATGCCCGACGCGGGGCAAGGCGCCAGAAAGCTGAAGTCGTACATGTTGGCCGGTGGCGACACCGAGATAAAGCCGCGCACTTCGGGGCGGCGCATCAGCAATTGCATGCCGATCAGCGCGCCGAACGAATATCCCGCAATCCAGGTGCTTGAGGCTTCGGGGTGGATCTGCTGCACCCAGTCGAGTGCAGCGGCGGCATCCGACAGTTCGCCGATGCCGTTGTCGAAACTGCCCTGGCTGCGCCCCACGCCGCGAAAATTGAAGCGCAAGGTGGCAAAGCCGCGCGCGACAAAGGCGCGGTACAGCGCCTGCGTGATGCGATCGTTCATCGTGCCGCCGGCCTGCGGATGCGGGTGCAGGATCATGGCGATCGGTGCGCGGGCGCGCGCGCCCGGCTGGAACCGGCCTTCAAGGCGACCTTCGGGACCGGGGAAAATCACTGCGGGCATTGCTGTTCCTGACGATGCGGATTGCGGCGCGTTTGCGGTATTTGCGAACGGGCCGTTGCGCCCCCATATACGGGCACGCTGGAATGGAGCCGATTGCTATATAGAAACCGCCTTCACGAAAGCAATCTTTCAAGCAGGAACGCATTTGTCCGCCCCCACCATCTATCTCGACCATGCCGCCACCACGCCACTGCTGCCGCAGGCGGCCGACGCCATGGCCCGCGGCTTTGCGATCTGGGCCAATCCATCCAGCCCGCATCGCGCCGGTCGCGCCGCGCGCGCCGCGCTGGAGGATGCACGCGCGCGCATCGCGGCGGCGCTGGACTGGCCTGGCGAGGTGATCCTGACCGCCGGCGCGAGCGAGGCGCTGGCGATTGCGCTGGGCCGCGCGACGGTTGACCGGCGGATCGTGTCGGCGGTGGAACACGATGCAGTGTTGCGCGCCGCACCCGATGCGGCCGTTCTGCCGATGGCGGGGGGTGAGCCGGACGCCGATGCGTTGGCGGCGGCGCTGGCAGCGCCCGGGCGCGCGGTGGTGGCGATCCAGCACACCAATTCCGAAACCGGCACGATGCTGCTGCCGCTGCTGCGCAATGCGACAATCGATCGGGTGCATGCGGCGGGCGGGCTGGTGCTGTGCGATGCATCGCAATTGGGGCCGCTGCGCCATATCCCCGATGGCGTCGATCTGGCGGTGATTTCGGGCCACAAGATCGGCGGGCCGATCGGCATCGGCGCGCTGCTGGTGCGCGATTTTGCGATGCTGGCGCCCAGCGGCGGGCAGGAACGCGGATACCGGCAGGGAACCGAAAACCTGCCTGGTGCGCTGGGGCTGGCCGCGGCGCTTGAAACCGGGGCGGACCTGTGGGCGACCACCGTCGAACAGCGGCAGGATTTCAAAAACCGCCTGTGGCGTTCGTGCGACGTCATCGCGCCCGGCACGCAGTGCGCGCATATCTTTGCGCTGGCCAGCCCGCGCCATGCCGCCAATGCGCTGCTGATCCGGCTCGATGCCATGGGCTTTGCCGTGTCGGCCGGTTCGGCCTGTTCGTCGGGGTCGCTCAAGCCCAGCCGCGTGCTGGCAGGCTTTGCGATCGATGCCGGTGTGGCCAGGCGCACGATCCGCGTGTCGCTGGGGTGGAGCACCACGCCCGACGAACTTGATGCCTTTGCCGATGCGTGGCAGCAGATCCACGCATGATCTATCTTGATTACCAGGCCACCACGCCGCTGGCGCCCGAAGCGCGCGAAGCGATGCTGCCCTGGCTGGGCGGGCCCGACAGCCAGGGTTTCGCCAATCCGCACAGCCCGCATCGCGGCGGGCGCGCGGCGGCCGCCGCGATCGAGGTGGCGCGCGAACAGGTCGCAGCACTGCTGCCGCCGGGGGGGCGGGTGGTGTTCACCTCGGGCGCGACCGAGGCGCTGAACATGGCGCTGCGCGGCACCCACGCGCGGCGGCTGGCGGTGTCGGCCATCGAACATGCCGCGGTGTTGGATGTGGCGCGCGCACACGATCCGCACCTGACCGTGCTGCCGGTGGATGGGCAGGGTCTGGTCGATGCCGCGGTGCCGCTCCCGCACGATGTCGGCCTGGTCGCGGTGATGCAGGTCAACAACGAGATCGGCACGGTGCAGCCGATCCCGGTGCTGGCCGCGCGCGCGCATGCCATGGGCGCGCTGATGCTGTGCGATGCGGTGCAGGGCGCGGGCAAGCTGGCGCCGCCCGCGGGCTGCGATCTGATCGCGATTTCGGCGCACAAGCTTTACGGGCCAAAGGGGATCGGTGCGCTGTGGGTGCGCGATGGCGTCGCGATCGATCCGCTGATCCTGGGCGGCGGGCAGGAAGGCGGCTTGCGTGCGGGCACGCTCAGCCCCGCGCTGGTGGCCGGTTTCGGCGCGGCGGCTCGGCTGTGCACAACGCTGTGGGAAAGCGACGCGGCACATGTGGACAGGCTGTGGACAAGGGCACAGGCGCTGCTGGGTGGGTGGACGCTGAACGGCAGCGCAACGCACCGCTGGCGTGGCAATCTGAATGTGCGGCTGGACGGGCTCGATGCCGGGCGACTGTTGTCGGAATGCCGCAGTGTGGCAATTTCCGCGGGCTCTGCCTGCGCCAGCGGATCGGGCCGACCAAGCCATGTCTTGCGCGCGCTGGGACTTTCGGACAGTGTTGCAAAAACCGCGCTACGGATCGGTTTCGGGCGCTATACCAGGGACGAGGATATCGACAGGGCAATCGCGGCAATTTGTGCCGCGGCACGGTCGCAGGGGTTGTCTGTGTAACAACCCGGCGGGCGCGGGAGGAATTGCGAGCGATGATCAGGGTCAACTTTGTCACCACCGACGGACAAAAGATCGTGGCCGAGGGCCAGCCGGGCCAACGCCTGCTGGAACTGGGCCAGGCCGCAGGCATGCCGCTGGAAGGCACGTGCGAGGGGCAGATGGCCTGTTCCACCTGCCACGTGGTGATCGGCGCCGACTGGTTCGACCGCCTGCCCGCCGCGGTAGAGGACGAAGAAGACATGCTTGACCTGGCCGCCGGGGTTACCCGCACCAGCCGCCTGTCGTGCCAGATCGTGCTGACCCGGGACCTTGACGGCCTGGACGTGCGCATCCCCGACGAAGCGCGCGACATGCAGGGGCGCTGAGGTTTTCCCCGAAAAGCCGCGAAAATAGCCGATCACGCCGGTTGTCATCGCCGGGGCCGGTGGTAGGGTCCGGCCACCATGGCCAAGGATACCCCGACCCGGGACGAGCCCGATCCGTTTGATGCGATTGTCGATGCGCCGTTCGATGCGGCCCTGTCGGAACGCTATCTCGTCTATGCATTGTCCACGATCACCGCGCGGTCGTTGCCCGATCTGCGCGACGGGCTGAAACCGGTGCACCGCCGCCTGTTGTGGGCGATGCGGCAGCTGAAGCTGAACCCGACCGACGCGTTCAAGAAATCGGCGCGCGTGGTGGGTGATGTGATCGGCAAATATCACCCGCATGGCGATGCCAGCGTCTATGACGCGATGGTCCGCCTGGCGCAGGATTTTGCGCTGCGCTATCCGCTGGTCGAGGGCCAGGGCAATTTCGGCAATATCGATGGCGATAACGCGGCGGCCTATCGCTATACCGAAGCGCGGCTGACCGCGACGGCGGCCCGGCTGATGGCCGGGCTGGAAGAAGGCACCGTCGATTTCCACCCGACCTACAATGGCGAAGAGGAAGAGCCGGAAATTTTTCCCGGCATGTTTCCCAATCTGCTGGCCAATGGCTCAACCGGCATCGCGGTGGGCATGGCGACCTCGATCCCCAGCCACAACGTGGCCGAAATCGTCGATGCCACGCTGCTGCTGATCGACAACCCGCATGTCGAACACGATGCGCTGATGCAGGTGTTCCACGGCCCTGACTTTGCGACCGGCGGTGTCGTGGTTGACAGCCCCGCGTCGATCAACGCCGCCTATGCCAGCGGCAAGGGCGCGATCCGCGTGCGCGGGCGGTTTTCGATCGGTCGCGATGATGCCGGCCAATGGGAAGACACCGGCATCGAAAAGCTGGGCGGGGGGCAGTGGCAGCTGGTCATTTCCGAAATCCCCTACATGGTGGCCAAGGGCAAACTGATCGAACAGATCGCCGCGCTGATCGCCGACAAGAAGCTGCCGATCCTGGAAGATGTGCGCGATGAATCCGACACCGCGATCCGCATCGTGCTGGTGCCCAAAAGCCGCAATGTCGATCCCGACCTGCTGAAGGAATCGCTCTATCGCCTGACCGATCTTGAATCGCGCTTCAGCCTCAATCTAAACGTGCTCGATGCGCGGCGCACGCCCGGCGTGCTGGGGCTGAAACTGCTGTTGCAGGAATGGGTGATCGCACAGATCGACATCCTGGTGCGGCGCGCGACGCACCGGCTGGACAAGATTGCCAACCGGCTGGAACTGGTGGGCGGGTACATCATCGCCTATCTCAATCTTGACCGGATTATCGAGATCATCCGCACCGAGGATGAACCAAAACCGATCATGATGGCCGAATTCGCGTTGACCGACCGCCAGGCCGAAGCGATTCTCAACATGCGGCTGCGCAGTTTGCGCAAGCTTGAGGAAATGGAGCTGCGCCGCGAACAGGACGCGCTGCTGGCGGAACAGGACGATCTGAACAAATTGCTGGAAAGCCCGGCGCGCCAGCGCACGCGGCTGAAACGCGATCTGGTTGCGCTGCGCAAGGATTACGGCCCCGAAACCGTGCTCGGGCGACGTCGCACCACCATGGCCGAGGCCGCGCCGACGCGCGAATTCAACATGGATGCGATGATCGAGAAAGAGCCGGTGACGGTGATCGTGTCGCAACGCAGCTGGATCCGCGCGGCCAAAGGCCATGGGGCTCTGGACGGCGAATTCAAGTTCAAGGAGGGCGATGGCCCCGCCTTTGCCCTGCACGCGCAGACCACCGACAAGCTGCTGATCGCGCTCGACAACGGGCGATTCTATACGATCGGGGCGGACAAATTGCCCGGTGCGCGCGGGTTTGGCGAACCGATCCGGACGATGCTGGATATCGATCCAGACGCGCAGATCGTGGCGGTGGTGCCATATCGCGTGGGCGGGCAATTGCTGCTGGCGGCGAACACCGGACGTGGCTTTGCCGCACAGATGGACGAATTGCTGGCCGAAACGCGCAAGGGCCGCACGGTGGTTTCAACCAAGCCGGGCGTAAAGCTGACCGTGGTGCGCGAAATTGCCGCCGAACACGATCATGTCGCGGTAATCGGCGACAATCGCAAGCTGGTGGTGTTTGCGCTGAACGAAGTGCCTGTGCTGGCCCGGGGGCAGGGGGTGACACTGCAACGCTATCGCGACGGCGGCCTGGCCGATGCGGTGACCTTGCGGCTGGAAGACGGCCTGTCGTGGCCGATGGGTGGCGATACCGGCCGCATCCGCACCGAAAAAGACCTGATGCCGTGGAAAGTTGCGCGCGGCGCGGCGGGACGCCTGCCCCCCAACGGCTTTCCGCGCGACAACAGTTTTGTCTGAACCTCGGTGCTGAAACCGGGTTTTACCGTTGCGCCCGGCGATGGGCGCAACGGTACCATGCGGCCGATCAGTAGTGCCAGCGTTGGCGCACCATCACGAGGGCCCGGCTGGCGGCGCTGATGTGGTGGATCGCCCGATTGCGCATGTCGCGCGCTGCGGGGTTGGATTCGGGCGTGCTGATTTCGTGCAACGCGTTGCGCAGAAGATCTTCCGTTTGCGCCACACGGCCGCGATGATCACCAAAGGAAAAGCCCGGTGGTGTGTCATAAAGGCTGTGCCCATCGCTGATGTTGGCACTGGCAAGTTCCTGATATGCGGCTTGAATTTCGTTCATTGCGCGCGTTTCCTCGTTCGCCTGAACCGGATCGTTGGGTTCGCGGTGCTGGATCAGTTGAAACCCGGTGCGCAAATCCGACAACGCCTGCACGTATTCGGGATGGCTGTTCCAAGGGTGTTCCATCCGACGATCACGATCATCGCGATGATCCCACTGTTGCGCCTGCGCCGCGATCGGCAGAACAAGCGCCCCCATCATGCCAATCAGCGCAATTCCGGTTTTGAAAGTCATGGCTTTGTTTCCTTCTGTCCCAAACATTCGGCTGCAATCGCCCGGCAGATCGCGCGATTGCCTTCGATCCCCTACGTATAGGTACCGATGGCAATGTGACGGCGCAATTAACGGTTTTTAAGATTTGTGTTCAGCCGGCCGATCGTGACGCCGGACTGATGCTGCGCACCAGGCCTTGCATGGCACCGGTTGCGATTGCTGCGATCGGGCGCGCAAAAGGGCGCTAGCCGCCAGGGGCCGCGCGGCAGCCCGCCCAGCTTATGTTGCGTTGTATTGCGTGACTTGCGATGGCCGACGCTTAACGCGCCGGCCATGCGGGTGTCAGGGCTTTGGCGCCATCAGGTTTTCGGGCGCGTCGGCCAGGATCGCCAGCGCCGTGGTCCAGGCGGCCACGTTCTGGCGCAGCTGTTCGGGATCGATCCGGTCAAGCGTGTCTTCCGGCGTATGGTGCCAGTCGAAATAGCGCAGCGCCGACTGGTTGAGGTCGATACCTGAAACCCCCAGCGCCAGCATCGGTTCGACATCGGTGCCGCCGTCGACCAGCTTGCTGCCATGTACCACGCCCAGCGGCCCGAGCGCCGCGGTCAGCCGCGTCACCACAGCACCTGCGCCTTGCGGCAGAGCGGTGCCAAAGCGCCAGACGCGGTCTGCGCCCAGATCGCTTTCGGCGGCCAGTGCATGGGGTTCCTGGGCGTGGGCCCTGGCATAGGCCTGACCGCCAAAGCCGCCGGTTTCCTCGTCACCAAACCACACCACGCGGATCGTGCGGCGGTGCGCACCGCTTGACTGCAGCAGATGCGCGGCCGCAGCGGTGATCGCAACGCCCGCGCCATCGTCGATCGCACCGGTGCCAAGATCCCAGCTGTCGAGGTGCCCGCCGATCAGGATCACGCCCGCGGCCGGATCGGTGCCCGGCACTTCGGCCACGACATTGCCTGACGGGCGCATGCCGATCTGGTGGTCGTCGAGTTCCAGGTGCAGCATGACCCTACCGCCCAGCCTGACCATGCGTTCCAGATTTTCGGCATCCGACACCGACAGTGCGGCGGCTGGGATAGGGCTGACCCCCTGGGCAAAATCGGTAACGCCGGTGTGTGGCGCGCGGGTGTGATCGGTGCCGATCGAACGAATCACGATCGCTGCGGCGCCGCGCCGTGCCGCCTCGCTTGGCCCCAGAAAGCGCGCGCGGCCTTCGCTGCCATAGCTCGATCCGTCCTGCGTCGGCTGCATCGCGTTCGACACAAACGCGATCTTGCCGGTCAGGCTGCCCGGCGGTGCCAGCAGCAGATCGTTGAAGCTGGCGAAATAGGCCACCGGCAACGTCAGGCCGCCTGTGGGCGTGGGGGCCGAATTGCCAAGGCCGGCTGCGTGCAGCGGCTGCATGAACGGCGCGACAATGGCCGCGCTTTCGTGGCCGCGCTGCCAGGTCGGCACGTCATAGGGTTCGATATGGACATTGGCAAAGCCCAGCGCCTTGAGTTTGGCAATGGCCCACTGGCGCGCGCGGCCTTCGGCTTCGCTGCCATCGGGGCGCGGACCGACTTCGGTGGTCAGGCTGGTGACGATGGCCAACGCCGTGTCATCGCGCAGCGCCTTGTCGCGCAGGGCGGCGATTGCAGGATCAACCGCGGCGGGTGTTTCGGCACTGCGGCGGGGCATCGGCAAGGGGGCGGTTTGGGCCAGCGCGGTCCCGCCAAGCAGACAGGCGACAAGCGCCAAACCAATGCATTTCATGCGAAAAATCCCTGTTGCAACGATGCTTTGCCTGCTTCTAGGCGTCTCGATACGCAGATCGCAAACGGTTTTGCGGCAATGGCGCGGTTTGCCCGATCGAATCGTTTCCTGTCGGTGCCGTCACACAAGAGTCACACACACAGGGCAATCCCTTATGCACACACTTGTGCTGGGAACCTGCCGCCATGAACGCCACGCTTGTTGCAACGGACAGACCGCGCCCCAATCTTGACGCAGGGCTTGGTGATATCGGTCTATACGGCTTTCTGGCCGTGATGGTCGCAGCACTCGGCTTTGTCGGCTACAGCGTCTATTCCGACGCGGTCGCCTCGGGCGCGCAGGCGATCACGTTCCTGCCGTTCCTGTTGCTGTTCGTTGCGCTGCTGATCGCGCTGGGCTTTGAATTCGTGAACGGGTTCCATGACACTGCCAACGCAGTGGCGACAGTGATCTACACCCATTCGCTGCCCGCGCATGTGGCGGTGGTATGGTCCGGGTTCTTCAATTTCCTGGGCGTGATGGTCTCCAGCGGTGCGGTGGCGTTCACGATCGTTTCGCTGTTGCCGGTGGAACTGATCCTGCAGGTTGGCAGCCAGGCCGGGTTTGCCATGGTGTTCGCGCTGTTGATCGCGGCGATCATCTGGAACCTGGGCACCTGGTATCTGGGCCTGCCGTCCTCGTCATCGCATACTCTGATCGGTTCGATCATCGGGGTGGGTGTGGCCAATGCGCTGATGCATGGGCGTGCCGGCACCGCCGGGGTCGATTGGGAACAGGCGACGAAGATCGGCTATTCGCTGTTGCTTTCGCCGCTGATCGGGTTTGGCGCGGCGTTGCTGCTGATCATTGCGGTCAAGGCGCTGGTCCGGGTGGACTCGTTGTACAAGGAACCGGTGGGCGATACCCCGCCGCCGATCTGGATCCGTGGCCTGCTGGTGCTGACCTGCACCGGGGTGTCGTTTGCGCACGGGTCGAACGACGGGCAAAAGGGCATGGGCCTGATCATGCTGATCCTGATCGGGATCGTGCCCACCGCCTATGCGTTGAACCGCGCGGTGCCCGCATCCTACGAAGCGCAATTTCATGCGGCATCGGTGTCTGCAGAGGCGGTGTTCGTCGCCCACGCCGCACCCAATGGCGGCACGCCGGCCTCGCCCATGACGGTCGACGCGGCCCGCGCCGAAATCACCCACTATATCGCCGAGCACAAGTTCAGCCCGGCAACACTGGGCGCGCTCGGCGTGCTGTCGAACGACATCGACCAGCAGGTGGCAAGCTATGGCTCGCTCAGCAAAGTGCCTGCGGCGATCACCCGCAACATCCGCAATGACATGTATCTGTCGTCATCGGCGATGAAGCGTCTGGCCAAGGACAAGGCGGTCACGCTGTCAGCCACCGAGGGCAAGGCGCTCGACACATACAAGAAAAGCCTCGACCAGGCGACGCAGTTCATCCCGACCTGGGTCAAAGTGGCGGTGGCGATCGCGCTGGGCCTGGGCACGATGATCGGTTGGAAACGCATCGTTGTCACCGTTGGAGAAAAGATCGGCAAAAGCCATCTGACATATGCGCAAGGCGCGGTTGCCGAACTGGTGACGATGGTCACGATCAGCGCGGCCGACAATTTCGGCCTGCCGGTTTCGACAACGCATGTGCTGTCATCGGGCGTGGCGGGCGCGATGGCGGGCAACGGGTCGGGGCTGCAATGGGGCACGTTGCGCAATCTGGCGATTGCCTGGGTGCTGACCCTGCCGGTGTCGATCCTGCTGTCGGGCGTGCTCTACGTGGTGCTTAGCAAGGTGATCTGATCACACCTGCGCCCACATCCGCAGCAGGTTGTGATAGCATCCGACCAGCGCCGTGCGCGCCGCGTCATCGCCACCGGTTTCGTTCAGGCGCTGGATCGCGCTGTCGAGATCGAACGCCAGTTCGCGCTGCGCATCGTCGCGGATCATCGATTGCACCCAGAAAAACGCGGCCAGCCTTGTGCCGCGGGTAACCGGGGTGACCTGATGCAGGCTGGTTGCGGGGTACAGCACCATGTCGCCCGCGGCCAGCTTGACCCCGTGCGTGGCAAAGCTGTCGATCACCTGCAATTCGCCACCGTCATAATCGGAAGGGTCGGACAGGAACAGCGTGGCCGACAGGTCGGTGCGCAGCTGCGCACCCGTCTGCGGGTTCAAACGGACCGCACCATCGACATGCGCGCCAAAGGTTTCACCCACGCCATACCGGTTGAACATCGGCGGATAGACCGCGCGGGGCAATGCTGCACTGATAAAGGTCGGGTGGGTTTCGAGTGCGGCGAGCACGACCCGCTGTGCCGCGCGCGCTGCGGGGGCCTGTTCATCCAGCTGATGGTTGCGTTTCACCGGCGCACCCTGCCAGCCGGCGGTCGCCAATCCGTCGACCCAGCCGGTTTCGGGTTCGATCAGGCCGCGCACTTGCGCCAGTTTTTCCCCAGTCAGCAAGGCGGGTATCCTGAGCATCATCGCGCGCGTCCTTTCACATATGCCAGGCAAAGGTGAACAACGCCGTGCGGCCGGTGCCCGGCACCGCGCGTCCACCGTCCGATGCGATCAGCGCGTCGGAATAGTGCACATTCGCCAGATTGAACACGTTGACCCGCAGATCATAACGCGGCTGGCGCCAGGCGATCGTGGCATCGGTGCGCAGATAGCTGCCCACGGCCACCGTGTCGGTGTTGTTGGCATAGCGTTTGCCCATGGTGGTCGCGCCGCCGCCGATCTGCCAGTGCCGATCAAGATCGAGCGTGGACCACACCATCGCGGCGTCGCGCGGCGTGTTGATCGGCACCTTGCCCTGGGTGCCCACCGCGATGGCCTGCACGATCCGTGCGTCAAGGTGGCTGTATCCGGCAAACACCTTCCAGCCGTGCACGATTTCGCCATCGGCACCCAGCCGCACCCCGCGCACGCGCACGGTGCCGTTGGCGGTGTAAGTGTTGTCAGAGTTTTGCGATCGCGAATTGAACTGGGTGATCTGGAATGCCGCGGCATTGAGATGCAACCGGTCGTGCGCCAGATCCCATTTTCCGCCCAGCTCGTAGGCGTGGTTGGTTTCGGGCGGCAGCGGTGCGGAAATCCCGGTGGTCGAAGTCAACTGTTCCAGCGCGGGATCGAACGACGTGCTGAAACTGGCATACGTCGACAGCGCCCTGGTCGGTTGCCAGATCGCGCCCGCGCGCACGCTGGTGTAATGCACGGTCTGCCGGGCGTAGGGCAGCGTGGTGTTGCCCGGGGTATTGGCCAGATTGATCGAGTTGGTGATCGTGGCGGCATAGCTGTCCCAGCGCAGGCCGCCAACCAGCTTGAGCCTTTCGCCAAGCGCCAGCGTGTCATTGGCGTAAACCCCCAATGTATCCGCGCGACCGGTGGCATAATTGCCCGGCGCTTCGGCCACCGCGGCGGGGCTGTCGCCATAGCCGGGATCGAGCAGTGCGACACAGCCGACATAGCCGGTGATCGCCCCGGGCGCGTTGAGCGCCACGCCGTTGCAGGTGCCATTGCGGTAATACAGCTGGTTGCGATACGTGTCGCGCCCCAGCTCGCTGCCGACCAGCAGCGTGTGGCGCAGCGGCCCGGTGCCGAATTCGGCCTTCAGCTCGGCCTGGTCGAACAGCGATGTGTCGTGGATCACCCGGTCGTGGCTTTGCAGGCGCACGCCCAGCATCGCCAGCGGCAGGCTGCTGGTGGCCGCAGGCGTCAGCACGGCAAAGCCATTGCTGCCGATCGTGCCGATGGTGTTGGCAGCGGTTTCAACCGCATCGGTGGTCACGGCGTTGTATTGCACCTGGTTGCGCAACGACACCTGCGGCGAAAAATGGTGCGTGATGGCGGCGCTGCCGGCGGTGACATCCTGGATCGTGCGATCGGTATCATAGCCATAGACCGTGTTGCGCGGCACCGAAACGGGCGCGCCGTTCAGCGGCGAAACGCCGTAATCGGGCCGATCGCGGTTGTGCTGCACCAGCCCTGACACCGTCACTTCGGTCGGCGTGCCGATGCCCATCCGCAGCGTGGGGGCAAAGCCGTAATCGCGGTTGGTCATCGCGGTGCGCGTGGTCGGCGCGCCGTCCTGCCACATGCCATCGACGCGCAGCGCTGCGGTTGACGACAGCGGCTGGTCGATCCCGGCAGTGCCGCGCACCATGCCATTGGTGTTGACCGATGTGGCAATCTGCGCGCCCGGTTTCAGCGTGGCCTGATGCGGCACCTGGTTGATCGCGCCGCCGGTCGATCCGCGGCCGAACAGCATCGAGGATGGCCCCATCAGCACTTCGACACTGTCGAGCGCGAACGTGTCGCGATAATATTGCCCGCGATCGCGAAACCCGTCGAGAAAGATGTCGGTGCGCGCGGTAAACCCGTTGAGATTGATATTGTTGCCGATCTGGCCACCTTCGGCCCCACCCAGCGTGATTCCCGGCACATTGCGCAGTGCATCGGCCAGCGATGTGGCGCCTTGTGCGCCCAGCAGCTCCTTGTCGAGAACGGTGACCGACTGGGCAATATCGTGCTGATCCCCTGCAATGCGCGGGGTGGCAACCTTTGTGCCGATGGCCGGCGCAGGTGTGCCGGTGACCACGATGTCGGCGCCGGTGTCTTCGGGCGCATCGGTGCCGGCATGGGCCGGGGTGGCACCCAGCGCCATCGCGGCAAGGCTGGCAACGAATGCGATCTTGCGGTTGGGTGAAGCGGGCAGGGGGGTGGCAGACGCCATCGAACGAACACCTTGTTGCAATTGATTATCAACAACGCGCTAGATGTCTTGCGAACGGTTCGCAAGATCTAAAATGCAAATCGTTCGCAATAGCCGTGCCCCTGCCTTTGTGGGCAGACGTCCACGACACCAAATGCCGACAGTTTCGGGGTTATCGCAGCGCCAGAAGGTGCGTGGCCCGCGCCAGATCGGCGGCACGATCGATGTCCAGCGCTTCGTCGGATGTCAGCGGCACGGTGGGCGCATCGTGCAACAGCGCGCCGGCCCCCCGATCGCCGTGCAGCGCGATCAGCGCGTCAAAATGCTGCGCGCCGAACAGCACCGGGGGCATGGTCGTTTCGGGGCCGCGACTGGCCAGCCGATCGCCATCGAACCGCGCGATCATCGCGCCGATATGGCGGGCTGGTACCAGTGGCATATCGGCCAGCGCGATCATCACCGCGGCCGCACCGCGCGCGCGCGCTGCGGCAATGCCCAGCGCCAGCGAACGTGATTGCGGTGCGCCCGGGGGATCGAGCCGCACGGTGACA
Organism: Novosphingobium acidiphilum DSM 19966; assembly: GCF_000429005.1. Taxonomy (GTDB): domain Bacteria; phylum Pseudomonadota; class Alphaproteobacteria; order Sphingomonadales; family Sphingomonadaceae; genus Novosphingobium; species Novosphingobium acidiphilum. Next base: position 46,475 of record NZ_AUBA01000006.1, read on the forward strand.
TAACCTGGCAACGCGGGTGTGTCCGGGCCGACCACGGCCAGATGTGCGCGGAATCCGAACCTGGCCAACATGTCGGCGGCATGGCGTGCCACCGGCTTGTCCAACAGCGGCGCGGCCAGCTTGGCGGCGCCAAAGCGGGTGCCCCGACCTGCCGCAAGCAGGATCAGCGCGATCGCGTCGGCGTTCACGCGATTTGCGTGGAACCGGCCTGCCACACCGCCCGGCCGGCGCACGCTTCGTAATCCTGCACCAGTTCGGCCAGTATCGACAGGGCCAGCGTGGCCGGATTGCGCGTGCCGGGGATCAGCCCGATCGACCCGCGCAAGGCATCGATCCGGTGCAACGGCACGCCTGTGGCCCGCAGCCGCCCAATCCGCGCCTGGTGCGTGCGGCGGCTGCCCACCGCGCCGTGATAGAACGCCGGCAGCGCCAGCGCCTGGGGCAGCAGAAACTCCTCCCAATCGTGATCGTGGAATACAAACACAATCGCCGTCCATGCGTCGGTGGCGATCGACGGCAGCTGCGTGCGGGTGACCAGCGGCGCAATCCCGTCGTCGCGCATGCCATCGTGCATCGGGGCATAGGCACCCACATCCACGCCATAGGCGCGCGCCAGTCGCACCAGCGCAGTCAGATCCTCGCCATGGCCCAGCGCGATCAGCCGCAGCGGGGGTGCATAGTGCTGGGTATGGTGGCCCAGTTGCAATTGAGCGGGTTCGCGCTGCGCCAGCCGGGCCAGCGCGGCTGCCACCAGCCCCGCATCGGGTTGTGGCGTGAACAGCAGGTCGATGCCCCCGCCGCAGGGCAGGCGCACATCGATATAGGGCGATCCGATCCCGTAGCGCACGGTGCGGGGTTGCCCCTGGCGCAGCACGTCCATCGCTTCGGTCACGATCGCGCGTTCGACACAACCGCCCGAAAACGATCCCACCTGGCGCCCGTCGTCCAGCACCGCCATCTGCGTACCGATCGCGCGCGACGATGTGCCTTCGATTGCGACCAGCGTGATCAGAACCCCGGGCACGCCTTCGCGAATGCCGCGATCGATCAGGCCCAGTGCGTCGACCGGGCGCGCGGCGATCACCGCTTTTCGCCGATATACAACGCGCGGATCGATGCGGGCGCGTGGCATTGCCGAACCAACTGGTTGGCCAGACGCAAGCGTTCGGCAGTCAGGTTCATGTTGGTCAGCGCATGGACACGTTCGCGCGCCACTTCCTCGCCGGTGAACGGCCGGGTGCCGACGGGTGCGGTGCCTTCGCCCAGCACGAACACGACATAGTTCATCATGTCGGCCAGTTCGGCATTGTCCGAGATCCGGCTGTGCGCGACATTGGGCAGGCGCAGCAGATAGGCGCGCGCTTCGGGCGTGCACATGAACCAGCCGACCCGGCCTTGCAGTTCGGGCAGATGCGCGGGCACGGTATCGCCATGCTGCCCATGGCAACCGCTGCAATGTTCAACGTAATCGGCGCGCGCCTGCTCGGGATCGGACATCACGCTGTGCGGATCGATCAGGGCAGGCGCTGCATGCACGCCGCCCTTTGGCCCTGCAATCCCGAGTGTCAGGACCGCGGCTGCGGTCATAACCGCGGCAACGCGCATGGCACTGCGCCAGGATCCGGGACACCGATCACGGAACCTGGTCATGGCGGATCAGGCCGCGCCTACCAGCACGGCGGTCGAGCAATGGTATTCCATGTTCTTCACGCCAAAGCACCAGATGATGTCGTTGTTGAGCTGCTGGGTATAGATCTGCGTTTCGCGATCGGCGCCGTCGCAATTGCACTTGTTGGCAAACGATTTGCCGCAGCAATCGCGATAGGCAATCAGATACGCCTTGCCGTCGTCGGGGTTGATGCAGGTGCCAACCCACGAGACCGGCGAAGGTTCCGCACCCGGTGGGCAGGAATGGATGCCACCGCCCGAACATGTGCACAACGCGCCGTCGATCGCGCAATAGCGCCAATAGGTGCACTTGGTGTCGTCGGTGGTCTGCGCCGTGCGGGCAAACACCGTCTTGGCTTCGGGCGAACGGTCGGGTTTGGCGGCAGAAGCGCGGCTGACCGGCAGGACCGGGAACACCGGTGCCGCGACCAGCGCGACGCCGATGCGCGCAAGCATGCCGCGCCGCGATGTACCACCGGCAAAACGGCGCAGAACCTTTTCGCCAAAGCTGTCAGCATTGAAAATCGTCATACTTTCCCCCGTATTCCGGTCGGCGGGCAGTGGCAAGTTGCGCTGGTTTCAGATGGGTTCGCGCAAATTGCCGTTGCCGGGCATAGTGGTTCAAAACGCGTGTCGTGCAAAGCTGCCTGTCAGGCCAGTTCGGGTTTCAGGCCATCGATATAGTCCTGGACCGAATGGACCCCCATTTCATGGGCGATGACCAGACTTTCCAGATGTTCGCGGCTGTTGACCAGCCCCTTTGACAAAATCACCCCGTCGGCATCGAGCAGCACCGCAAACGGCAATTTGCCCACTTCGTAGGCCTGTCCGACGTCGGGACCATTGATGAACTGGTACCCGTCAAGCCCGTGGCGCGCGATCATGTCGCGCTGGATCTCGACCGTGTCGTCGCCCACAAAGATCAGTTGCACGCGCTCGTCGCGGGCAAAGCTTTTGGCCATCGGGATCAGGTTCTTGCACAGCGGGCAGGTGGCCGAAACAAACATCAGCAGACGCAGCGCCGACCCGGGCGCCGCGCCGCCCACGGTGATTGCCGCGCCATCAAGCGTCCTGGCCGGCAAGACGGGCGATTTCGCCCCGACCGAAGGCCCGCCGGCCGTGGTCAGTGCGCCCGCCGGGGCGACCCGCATGTGCAGGACGCCCACCTGCCGCGCCAGTGCCAGCACGGCAATGACCAGCGTCAGGCTGACGATCCAGCCAAAGATTGCGGAAATGACAAGTGCCGTCAGCATCATTAACTCCGTCCGCTGGCGAGCGGCGAAGCCGCAAGCGCCGCCAGGGCATTGAACACCAGAAACATCAGGAACACCGCAGCGCCTGCTGCCATGGCCAGTGCAATGTCGATCGCGCCGACCGCATCACCGCGCGCCGGGGGCAGGGCGTGCACCGCCACCAGTGCGGCCAGCACCAGATTGCGCAGCACCAGCCCCCAGCGCAGCGGCTGACGCAATTGCGAACGGCCACAACCGCAATCGATCGCGCTGCGGCCGCGGCCGATGTTGATCGCCATGGCAGCGGCAAACACCACGAACAGCGCCGCCGCCGGAATGCCGAGCAGGCGCAGTGCACCGCCGGTAAACACACTGCCAATCAGCCCGAGGCCCAGCACCATTTCCACCACCGGCAGCGCAAAGGCCACCGGGGCAACCATGGCTTGGGGCAGCAGACGATAGTTGGCGACCACGCCCGGCACCAGATCGCGATGGCGCAGCTTGGCCAGGCCCGCTTCGACAAACACGATCCCGGTGCCAATGGCACCTGTCAGACCGGTTTCGACGAGGAACGTGCTCATGGTGGGGCTGCGCCTTGTGGATCAGGGCAGGGTCTGGATCAGGCCGGACCCAGCATCGCTGACGGTATGCTTGATCTCGCCGGTGGCGGCATCGATCACGGTAAACGTGCCGGCCAGCCCTGCGCCTTCGCCATCACCATCGCCTTCGGCAACAAGCGTCAGCTTGGGCGCGCTTTCCTGCGTCACGTTGATCACCGAGGGATGGCCCTTGATCACCATCCGCTTGACCACTTTGTGCGCGGCCAGATCAACATCCCAGATTTCCTCGCCGCCGTTTTTCTGCGACCAGAATTCGCCCTTGTGCATCAGCACATACAGGTGTCCCGAAGCCCGGTGCAGCGCGATCGGCTGGTCACGACCGCCGGGGTACCAGTTCAGATCCAGCGGCTTGGTCTCGCCCTTGCGCAGGCCGGCAGCCTCCTGGATCGAAAACGGCGTGCTGGCGGTGGGCTTGGCACCCAGCTTGGCGGTGTAGATCAGGCCGGTATAGGTGATCATCACCACTTCGTTCTTCGCCTTGTCGTACTGGACATTGTCGAAGATCGGGTCGGCAGTGGCGCTGAAGAACGGCTCGGACCGGGTGATATCGACTTTGCCGCCCGTCAGGTTGATCGCGGCAATCGATCCATCCGAACACAACGCGGCCAGGCCCACAGCGGTGTTGGGGATAAGGTCGGCGCAGCCCGGCAGTTCAAAGCTCTTGACGAACTTGCGCTTGGCCAGATCCAGGATGTTGACCGACGATACTGGGCTGAAATTGTAGACATAGCCGGTCTTGCCGTCGGCGCTCAGCACGAAATTGTGTTCGCGCCCGCCCACCAGCATGCGCCCGGGCATGTCGATGTCGCCCTCCAGCTTCAGCGTGGCGGCGTCATAGACCGAGACATAATCCTGCCGCGTGCCGTGCAGGCGGCGGGTCCAGGCGGTTTCGGCCACATAGTAATGCTTGCCCTCGGGATCGATCGCCAGATCGCCCAAAATCGGCACTTCGATTTGCGCCAGATACTTGCCGGTGCTGGTGTCATAGATCGCGGTGCCGGGCAGCACAAAGCCGCGCGACAGATAGGCCCAGCTGGGTTTTGGTGCGGCAAGCGTGGTGGTGCCCGATTCTTCGGGTTCGACCGACGCCGGTCCCGCCAGCGCGGGCGTTGCCGTCAGTGCCAGCGCACCCAGGGCAGTGGCGCAAGCAAGGCGAACAGCGGCGGAAAGCCCTGACCCGGGGAACTGGAATTGCGCGGCGGACTTCATCGTGGCTTGCCCCCTTTGGACGCGTTGTTTCGGGCGCTGGTACAGGCGCGGCGGCACCGTCCGATGCCTGTCACGCGCCGCGTCCATCACCCGGACATCTGTGATCCAAGATTTGACGCCCGTCCTATTTTAGTCAAGCGCCATTCGCGTGCCACGCGCAACTTTGTTGCACATGTCGCGCAAAAAAAGTGCGTAAGTTCAATCCTGGGCTCCGCCGGCCAGCCTGGCCTGAATATCGTGCGAGGTAATCGTGCGGGCCAGCGTAATCAGATGGCCGGCAGCGATTCGCGTGATGGCAGGCATGCGGTCGGCCCAGGGCTTTTCAAAGCCGCAAAACGGGGTCGTGCCCTCCATCGTCGCGCTGATGTACAAGGCCACGATCTGCACCTCGTCCTCTGACAGCGCGGGGTTGAGCACCGCGACATATTCGCCGATGAAATCGTGCACGCGCCGGTAAAACGCGCGCACCCGGTCGGCGATGAACGGGTTGTGGTTGGCCAGCGCCCACAGTTCGGTAAACAGCCGCGTGGTGCGGATACGGGCAATATCGTCGAGACACATCACGATCAGCACGCGCAGCCGTTCTTCGGTGCTGAGGTCGGGCTGGCGCACGCGATTTTCGAGCAGCTTGTCATAACTGTCGAGCAGATCGTCGAGCAGAACCTGGATCAGCAGCTCCTTGCGCGGAAAGTGATAGCTGACATTGCCGACTTTCATCCCGCATTCCGACGCGATGCGGCGAATGGTAAAGGCCCCGGCACCTTCGTTGATCAGCACGCGCAGCGCCGCCTTCAGAATGGCGTCGACCGTTTCGGTGCCGCGCAGATAGGTCCCCGGCCGTCCGGCCTGGGGCGGAACGGCTTCGTCCGCGGTGCGCGCAGCGGTGCCCGCAGGGAGCGGGGATTTGTCTATTGTCTGCGTTTCCAAACCCAAGCCCAAACCTTGAAAAATCTGACCGGCACGGGCGATCGTGCCCTGGCGCAGGTCGATAGCTAGCGCCGTTTGCCGGAACGCAAAATCTTTTTAGGCAAAGCGCATCGTACGGCCAACAAAGTGTTTGACCAACTCTGGACAGGTGTTCAGTTTTTTGACGACGACGCAGCGCGAATCAAGCCTGCGTGGTGAATGCCGGCGGCCGGTGTGTCGCCCGGATGCCTTTTTCAGCAAGGGGACAATCGACGCATGGCGTGCCCTGATCCCGAACCCGAAATCCGCGTGGCTCCGCGCGGCCCCGCCTGGCGCGGTGCCCACCTGATGCTGGCCTGTGCCACGCTGCTTACTGCCAGCGCGGTGGCGGGCCAGGGCATGTCGGGTGCCGCCACCGGCGCACAAGCCGCAAGCGAAAGCGAAGAGGGCATCCCGGTCACCGATGCGCTGACCCGCGAAAAATGCGGCACCTGTCACACACCCGACGCCAAGGGCAACATGTCGCGCATTTCCTGGCTGCGCACCACGCCCGAAGGCTGGGACCAGGCGATAAAGCGCATGGTCCGCCTGAACGGCGCGGCCGTCACGCCCGACGACGCACGTCATATCGTGCACTACCTGGCCGACAGCCATGGCCTTGCCCCCGACGAGGCGCGGCCGGTGTCGTATTATGTCGAACACCGCGCGGTCGATGAAACCAATATTCCCAGCGAATCGGTGCGCACCGCCTGCGCCGCCTGCCATGCCTTTGCCCAGCCCCTGTCGTGGCGGCGATCGGCGAGCGAATGGAAGCTGCTGCAGGATTTCCACGTCGCGCTCTATTCGCAGGCGGATTCGCAGTATCGCCGTCCGGCAGTCGACGAACCCGGTGATGTGTTTGGCAAGACAACGCCGGTGGTGAACAAGCCCGGCACGATCCCCCTGACATCGGGCACAGTGGCGCTGGCATATCTGCGCAAGACCGCGCCGCTGCACACACCCGAATGGTCGGCGTGGAGTGCGCGCGCGCAAAGCCCGCATGTTGCCGGCAAATGGCTGGTCAATGCCAACCTGACTGGCAAGGGCACTTTCTTTGGCACGATGGAGGTTTTGCCGGGCAAGACCGCAGACAGCTTTGTCACCCGCACCACGTTGCAATCGCTAAGCGGGGGGCCATCGATCACCACCACCGGCTCGGGCGTGGTCTATGCCGGCTATTCGTGGCGCGGTCGGGCACAGACCGGGGCCAGCGGCGCAATCGCACCCGATTCGCTCGACCAGCCGGTGCGCCAAGTGCTGCAATTTGCCTCTGACCGCAAAAGCGCGGCCGGCCGCTGGTTCTGGGGCGAATATCAGGAATTCGGCTATGGCGTCACGCTGACGCGGGCCGATGGCGCGCCGGTGATCGGCGCAATTTCGCCCGGCGGCATTCCCGCCGGCGCCCGGGGGCAGACGTTGCGCATCCTGGGCGATGCTTTTCCGGCCGGACTGACCACGCATGACATCGATCTGGGCCATGGCCTGTCGGTGACCAGGATCGTCAGCGCCAGCCCCGGCGAACTGGTGGTGTCGGTCGATGCCGAGGGCGATGTGCCGGCAGGCCTGCACGATGTCACGGTGGGGTCGGCGGTGCTGACTGCCGCACTTCCGGTGTGGCACAAGGTTGCGTATATCGCGGTTGAACCCGACAGCGCGCTGGCGCGGCTGGGCGGCGCGGCGCATCCCGCCGGGTACAGCCAGTACGAAGCCATCGGCTATGACGCCGGGCTCGATGGCAAGCCGCACACTGCAGACGATGTCAAAGTCGGAGTGGTCGAAGCCGACTTCAGCCTCGAAGAATTCCGCGACACCTGGTACGATGATGACATCAAATATGTCGGCAAGATCACCCCGGCGGGCTTTTTTCAGCCCAATCTGGATGGCCCCAATCCCCAGCGGCCAGGCAACCGCGACAACTATGGCAATGTCTGGGTCGTGGCCAAGGCCAGGGGCCTGAAGGATGCCAATGGCGATCCGCTGACGGCCAAATCCTATCTGGTGGTCTCGATCCCGTCGTTCAAACGCTGGGATCAGCCGGAGGTGGCACAGTGACAACATTGCTCGAACATCGCTATCGCGCGGGCGAAATGCACCGGTTTTCGGCCGCCGGGGAACAGTTCGTCTATCTGCCGCAGGCCGGCGCGATCTTTGCTCTCGATGAAGCAACCGATGGGGTGCTGGGCCTGCTGGGCGACGGCGTTGCCGCGCACGATGACCTTGTTGCCGCGCTGACCGGGCAGGGCATGACCATGGCCGATGCCGAGGGGCTGCTGCGCGAATTGCGCATGGTCCGGCTGGTCGAGGCGGAAAACGTGGTGGCGCGTGCGCCGGTGGTCGACACACCGCCCGATGATTTTCCGCTGCAGGCGCTGGTGCTCAATGTGACCAACCAGTGCAATCTGGCGTGCACCTATTGCTATGAGTTCGGGGCGGACAAGATTTCGACCCAGACCGGCAAGACCAAGTACATGACACCCGAAACCGCGCGCGCGGCGGTCGATTTCCTGCTGGAATCGGCCAAGGGGCGCGACGCGGTGCACATCACCTTTTTCGGCGGCGAAACGCTGATGAATTTCCGCCTGTTGAAAGAGGCGGTGGCCTATGCCGATGCCCGCGCCGCCGAAACCGGGCGGCGCGTGACATACAGCCTGACCACAAACGCCACGTTGCTGACCGATCCGATCATCGATTTCCTGGCCGAACATGCGGTGGGCGTCACGGTGTCGATCGACGGGCCCGAGAAAATGCAGGACGCACGTCGCGTCTACAAAAGCGGCAAGGGCAGCTATGCGGTGATCGCGCCGCGGCTCAAGGCCCTGATCGCGCGGCACACGACGCGTGCGATTGCCGCGCGCGTCACGCTCAGCGCCGGGGTGACCGATGTCGTGGGCATCTATCACCACCTCAAGCACGAGATCGGGTTTCACGAGATCGGCTTTGCGCCGGTGACCACCACCGACGACGGGCATGATTTCGGGCTGAACGGCGATGGCATGAGCGCGGTTCTGGCCGGGTTCAACGCGCTGGCCGATGAATGGCTGGCATATGCGCTGCGTGGCGAAATGCACGGTTTTTCCAACGTATCGGAAACCTTGAGCGAACTGGTCGTCGGCACCAACAAGTCGCATCCATGCGGCGCGGGGCTGGGCCTGCTTGGGGTAAGCCCTTCGGGCGATCTGTCGCCGTGCCATCGTTTTACCGATGCCGACGACCATGTGCTGGGCCATATCGACAGCGGGGTCGACCAGGCCAAGCGCAGCGATTTCCTGACGCGCGGCCATGTCGGGGCCAAGTATGAATGCACGTCGTGCTGGGCGCGCCCGCTGTGCGCCGGCGGATGCCATCACGAGGCTTTTGTGCGCTATGGCGATACCGGTCATGCCAATCTGCATTACTGCGACTGGATCCGCGGCTGGACCGACCGCGTGCTCGACATTTATGGTACGCTGGCGGTGAAGAACCCCGAATTCCTGGACCGATTTGCCGATCGAAAGGGCTTGTCATGAAGCACCTGAAACCCCTGAATGCCAAGGCGCGCCGGATCGAGGCAGATATCGGCGCCGCGATCGAAGAGGATGTGGTCGCGCTGCAACAGGCTCCCCGGCCGCATGTGCCGCTGGGCTGTTCGCTGTCGTTTTCGCCGGGCTGGGAAGTCGACGCCAGCGGCGGCACTGCCGGTCTGTGCCAGCCGGCGGAACGCGACATCTACGACTGCTATGTCACGTGCTTCTGGCCGGTGCAGATGGCTGACCATGTCAACTATTCCGCGGACTGGGCCAGCAATTGCGCAGCGGCCACCAAGGACTGGCGCAATCTGGACGTCGTGTTTCCCTGATGCATCCGTTCCAATCCGTCTGTCGGGGGGACTTGTCATGACTTTGCGTAAATCGATCCGGATGCTGTCGCTGCTGGCGCTGGCCGCCGGCATTCCGGCCCACGCCGGGCAACTGATGCTGGGCACGTATCCGGACAAGCTGTTCACGATTGACGATCAGACCGGCGCGGTAAAGGACAGGATCCGGCTGGAAACCGGATTGCCGGTGTCCTTGCGGCTGAGCGATGATCACAAGAAGATCTATGCCACCACGATTACCACCAGCGGGGTGATCGTGCTCGATGCCGCCACGCACAGGATACTGACGCAGTTCGCGCTCAACACGCCCACCGAAAAATATCGTTTCAACGGCGGGGTACCCGATCCCACCGGGCGCTATTTCTACACCACGCTGATCCGTATCGACAAAATGATCGATCATTATGAAGTGTCGAAACAGGCGTTTGCAGTGATCGACCTGGTGCAGAAAAAGGTCGTACGCACGGCCGATCTGGAACCCCAGGACGATGCGCTGGCGGGGGGCTATCGCGCGCCGATGATGATCTCGCCCGATGGCCGGACGTTGTACCTGTTCAAGGACAAAGTGCTGATGGTCGATACCGCCAGCCTGAAAGTGGTCAATCGCATCGATGTGCAAAAAGCCGATGCAACAGGCTATGAAAACGTCGCATTCGGCGGCGGAGTCGAAGGGCTGCAATTGACCAGCCCGAATGAACTGGTGTCGCTGTTCACCGCGTCCGATCCGTTTGTGCACAACAAGATTTTCGGGCTGGGCCGGTTCGACCTGACCGCGCGCAAGTTCAGCTTTACCCCGATCGGGCCGATCACCAACCAGATCTCCGGGCTGGAGGTCACCCCCGACGGCAAGAGCGCCTATACCGTGGCGACCACGGGCACGACCGGCAACAAGCGCTGCGAATTCTGGAAATTCGATCTGGGCACGCTCAATCTGGTCGACAAGCAGGAGTTTCATTGCCGATCGCGCTTTACGCTGGGCATGTCGCAGGACGGGGCGAAACTGTACATCTATGGCGCCAGCTACGACATCGAAGTCTATGACGCGGCCAGCCTGAAATACGAAAAGACCTGGGATCTGGGCGCCGATGCGACGATGGCCGGGATGGTTGCGCTGCACTGATCATGGCGGTGCGCATCTCGGGCCGGGGCATTGCCGCTGCCAGCGCTGCGCGGTGCCTGACTGCACGCGGAATATCCGTATCGGTCGATGGCGCCGGCAGACGCCGGTCGCCGGTGGTCATGCTGGGCGAACAGGTGCAGGGTTTGCTGACCGATGTGTTTGCCGGGCACGATGTGCTGGCCCAAGGCCACCGGGTTGCGCGCCGTGTGGTGCTGTGGGGGGCTGACGCGCCGCAGGCGTTTGATCATGCCGCGCTGGTGATCACAGGCGACGCGCTGGCCGCGGCCTTGCCCTGGCCCGCGGCACCGGTTGCCGCCGACGACCCTTTCCTGCTTTCTACCAACGCACCCCCGGCTGCGCGCATGCTGCATTTCGGCGCGCGCGAGGCCAGCGCGGTGCCGGTTGATCTGGCGCCGGGTGCCGATCGCGCCGCCGCGTTGGTCGAGGCGCTGGGCGAAGGCTGGCTGTTCCTGATCCCGACCGGCGGCGATACCGGGTGGTTGCTGTCGGTCGGCACCCCGCCCGACCAGGGCTTGCGCGAAAGCCGGCTGGTGGCACCGGCAGTCGGCGCCATCGGTCAGGTCGCCGCGCGGTTTGAAACTTCGCCGCGTATCCTCGAACACCCTGCCGCGTCCGATCGCCTGACGTTGGGCAGTGCGGCGCTGGCGCTCGATCCGATCTGCGGTGATGGCACGGCAACGGCGGTGCGCGGCGGCATTCTGGCGGCAGCAGTGGCGGCGGGCATCACCGGGCACGATGGGCCGGGGGCCGATGCCCAGGCGCTGTCGGCGCATTATCGCGCGATGCTGATCGCTGCGATGCGCCGGCACCTTGCCGTGTCGTGGCCATTCTATGCGCGCGGCGGGCACAGCGCGTGGTGGCAGGAAGAGGCCGCGGCCTTGGCCGATGGTCATGCCTGGTGCACGCGCCAGCTTGCCGAAGCGGGCGAAGCGCGCTTTATCCTGGCGGGTGATCGCCTCGTGCCCCGGGATATTGCCGCCTGAAACCGCCTGACCACACCCCGATGTCCGCGCCGGTGGCCAGTTGGGGCACCTATCGCCGCCTGTTGCCGTGGATCATGCCCTATCGCGCGCGATTGCTCGGCGTGCTGGGGATCAGCCTGCTGGCGACGGGCGTCGGGCTGGTTCAGCCGTATTTGTCCAAATTGATGATCGATGGCGCGCTGCTGCATCGTGATTTTGCGCTGCTGGTGCGGATTGCGCTGCTGACCGTGCTGGTCACCGTGGTGGGATCGGTGCTGAACATCGCCTCGTCCTATCGCTATGTCGCGCTGTCGGCGGCGATGCTGTACGACATTCGCGTCGCGCTGCTGGCGCATCTGCAGATGCTGAGCCCCCGGTTCTATGCGCGGTTCCGGCTGGGCGATCTGATGAGCCGCATCAACAGCGATGTCAGCGATGTGCAGCGCGCGGCGGGCGATACGCTTTTGGCGGTGCTGGGCAATGTGCTGTTCCTGATCGGATCGCTGGCGATGATGGCCTGGCTCGATTGGCGGCTGTTTGTGGTTGGCACCGTGCTGGTGCCGGTGGCGACCGGGCTGTTTGTCTGGCTGCAGCGCCGGCTGGTTGCGATGACCCGCACGATGCGCGAACGCGGTGCTGATCTGGGCAGTTTTCTGGTTGATACGGTGATGGGCATGCGCGTGGTGACGGCGCTGGGCGGCGAAGCGCACGAAGCGGAGCGCTTTGCCGTGCGCAACCGCGCGTTTGTGTCGGCGATGCTGCAGATGCAGATGACCTCGTTCATGGCCGGCGCCTTGCCCGGCGCGGTGCTTGCCGCATCGAGCGCGGCGGTCACATTGTATGGCGGGTGGCGCATCCTGACCGGTGCAACCACGATCGGCACGCTGGTGGCGTTCATGGCCTATCAGTCGCGGCTGTTCGGCCCGGTGCAGTCGCTGCTGGGGCTGTCGTCGGGGCTGGCCAGCACACGGGTGGCGCTGGGGCGGATTTTCGAACTGTTCGATACGCCTGCCGACGTGGCCGATCCGCCGCAGCCGCGTGCGCTGCCCACAGGGCCGCTGGATGTGGGTTTTGCCGGGGTGCATTTCCGGCACGATCGCGATGCGGTGCTGGCGGGGGTGGATTTCACCATTCCGGCGGGTGCGATGGTGGCCATCCTGGGGGCGAGCGGCGCGGGCAAATCGACTCTCGCCGATCTGATCGTGCGGTTTCGCGATCCCGATGCGGGCCAGGTGCGCATCGGCGGGATCGATGCGCGCGAACTGTCGCTGGCCGAGTTGCGCCGCGCGGTCGTGCTGATCGATCAGACGCCGTTTCTGTTCAACGCGACGATGGCCGAAAATATCGCCTTTGCCGTGGCGGACGCCGATCGCCTGGCGATCCAGGCGGCGGCGCTGGCGGCGGGATTGGGCGACCTGATCGCGCGTCTGCCCCACGGGCTGGACACGCCGGTGGGCGAACGCGGTCTGGCGCTGTCCACTGGTGAACGGCAGCGCGTGGCGCTGGCGCGCGCGTTGCTGCGCCGCCCGGCGGTGCTGGTGCTGGACGAACCGAGTGCCGCGCTCGACGCCGAAACCGAAGCGCGCGTCGCCGCTGGTCTGCGCACCATGCTGCCCCGGGCGACAATCGTGATCATCACGCACAAGCCCGCGCTGGCCGATCTGGCGCAGATGGTCATCACGCTCGACCACGGCCGCGCGACGGTGTCCACGCGTGGCTGACCGCGTGTGCATCGCCGTGATCGACAGCGGCGTGTTCCCCGCGCACCCGCATATCGACGCCGCGCGCCTGTTGCCCGGCATCATGATCATGCCCGACGGGACGATCGAGGCGGGGCCCGGCGCCACGCTCGACCGCCTGGGCCACGGCACCGCCGTCACCGCCGCCATCCAGGAACTGGCACCGCATGCCGACATCCTGCCTGTCCGTGTCTTCCGCGAGGCCTTGCGTGCCAGCGCGCTTGCGCTGACCACCGCGATCACCTGGGCGGCAGGCCATGGCGCCGCGGTGATCAATTGCAGCCTGGGCACCACCAATCCGGCCCACGCCGCCCTGTTCGATGCCGCCGTCGCGCATGCCAAAGCCCACATCGTTGCCCCCATGTCAGGCCCCGACGGCGCGCCATGCTGGCCGGGGCAATGCGCAGGCGTGATCCGCGTCGGCCTGGACCGGGATCTGCCACGCGGCACCGTGCGCGTCATCGATGGCGTCCACCACGCCTGCGGCTATCCCCGCCCGATCCCCGGCGTTGATCCGCGCCGCAATCTGCACGGCATCAGTTTCGCCACTGCGCAGGTCAGCGGATGGGTTGCGGGCGGTTTGGTCAACGCGTCCGGAACACCTTTTCCAGCAGTTTGAACGGCTGGTTTTGGGACCAGGCGGCAACGTCATTTCGGCAGCACTGCCCTTGTGCGCAAAGATTTAACTGCGCGGTTGACATTGCCGCGGCACGACGCGACTAGCGGCGGCAGTTCGTCGGCCATAAGGCCCACAAAAATCGGTATTTTTTGGGAGGTTTGTGTTTGTATGCGTGATATTCGCACGTCTGTGTCCGCTCTTGCCGTTGTTCTGTCGCTGGTGGCGACCGCTGCCGTGGCCCAGACCGTGGCCCCCAATCCGGCGGCGCCCGCTGCGACCCCCACACCCGAACACCATGTCGACGAAATCATCGTAACCGCGCAAAAGCGCAGCAACAGCCTGCAGAACGTGCCGATCGTGGTGACCGCGGTGGGCCGCCAACTGCTGCAGGACACCGGGATCAAGGACATCAAGGACCTGGCGGTGCTGACGCCTGGCCTGCTGGTCACGTCGACCACCAATGAAGGATCGACCACGGCACGCATTCGCGGTGTGGGCACGGTTGGCGACAATGCCGGTCTGGAATCATCGGTGGGTGTGGTGATCGACGGCGTCTATCGCCCGCGCAACGGCGTCGGTTTCGGCGATCTTGGCGATGTCGAACGCATCGAAGTTCTCAAAGGTCCGCAGGGCACGCTGTTCGGCAAATCGGCCACCGCCGGCGTCATCAACATCCTGACCGCGGCGCCTTCGTTCAAACTGGGCGTCAATGCCGATCTGACCGTGGGCAATTATGATGCCATCGGCGGCGCGGTTCAGGTCACCGGGCCGATCGTCGGCGATACCGTGGCGGCCAGCCTGTATTTTGCCGATCGTCATCGCGACGGCTATTTCAGCGTGAGCGACGGCCCCGGGCCGAACACCGCGACGCAGGATACCAATCGCAATTTCTACACCGTGCGCGGTCAATTGCTGATCCTGCCGACCAGCGATCTGAAAATCCGCCTTATTGCCGATCATTCGCACCGCAATGAAGCCTGCTGCATCGCGGTGATCACGCGCGCCAGCGAAGGCAATTTTGCCAACAGCCTGGTTGGCGCACTGGGTGGCAATGACGGCAATGCCGCCAACCCGTATGCCCGCACGGCCTATGCCAATCGTCCCGACGGGCAGCTGGTGGACGACAGCGGCGTTTCGATGCAGATCGACTGGAAAGTCGGGCCCGGGGCATTGACCTCGATCACTGCCTATCGCGACTGGAAGAACACCGCCGGTTTCGACGCCGATTTTTCGACCGCCGATATCGATTATCTGCCGTTCAACAACAGCAACTCGACGCAGTTCCGCACCTTCAGCCAGGAACTGCGCTATGCCGGCACCGCGGGCCAGCTCGATTACCTGATCGGCGGTTTCCTGTCGAAAGAGACGCTGCAACAGAACACCAGCATCCTGGTCGGCAGCCAGTTCACGCCTTATCTGGGCCTGCTGTTCTCGTCGCTTGTGACGGGCACGCCCAATCCCAATTTCCTGCAGACGGGTCTGACCTTCCCGTATGTGGGCGGGGTCAGTTATGCAGCGGGTTCGGGTTCGGTCGATCAATACCACCAGCGCGATGCGACATATGCGCTGTTCACCGACAACACCTTCCACTTTACCGACAAGCTGAGCTTCAACGGCGGTCTGCGTTATACCTTTGACGACAAGACCCTGCTGCAGAACAGCAACAACATCGGCGGCGGAGCAGGATGCGGCGCGGCCAACGCGGCGTTCGGCATTCTGAGCCACGTGAACCCCGCGGCTGCAGCCCAGCTGGCCGCGGTCAACG
Organism: Novosphingobium acidiphilum DSM 19966; assembly: GCF_000429005.1. Lineage (GTDB taxonomy): Bacteria > Pseudomonadota > Alphaproteobacteria > Sphingomonadales > Sphingomonadaceae > Novosphingobium > Novosphingobium acidiphilum. The sequence goes on from NZ_AUBA01000006.1 coordinate 62,228, forward strand.
GCACGATGTGCCTGCCGTTCCTCAGCCCCGGCTACAACGATTACGTCAACACCCAGTCCGAATCCGAAAACGTTTTGTCGGGCACGGCCAAACTGGTCTACCGCGCCAACCGCGAACTGCTGCTCTATGCCTCGTATGCGCGCGGCTACAAGGCAGGCGGGTTCAACCTCGATCGCGTGGAATGCACCGTGGGCACCACCGGCTGCGCACCGGGCAGCGCGGCGGTCAACACCCCGATCAACAACACCGCGTTTGGCGATGAAATCAACAATTCGTTCGAGCTGGGTGAAAAGGCCACGCTGTTCAACCGCAAGCTGCTGCTGAACGCATCGCTGTTCTATCAGAAGTACACGGGTTTCCAGCTGAACACCTTCAACGGTCTGGTGTTCGTCGTCACCTCGGTGCCGTCGGTCATCAGCAAGGGCGTCGATGCCGATTTCGTCTGGATTGCCACCAACGATCTCAGCATCCAGGGCGGGGTGACGTATGCCGACACGCGGTACAATCTGAACGCGGCGCAGCTGGCCACTTTGCAGGCGCAGACCGGTTTCCTGGGCACGGCCAATTCGCGGCTGTCGCTGGCGCCGTTGTGGTCGGCGTCGTTGTCGACGACGTTTACCCAGCCGATTGGCGATACCTACAAGATGCGCTTCAACATCGGCGCGAAGTATTCGTCGGGATACAACACCGGATCCGATCTTGATCCCGGCAAGTACCAGGACGGCTATGTTCTGGCCAATGCACGCATCGCATTTGGCCCGCGGGACGACCATTGGGCGCTTGAACTGTGGTCGGAAAACCTGACCAACACCAACTACAAGCAGGTGGCGTTCAACTCCGGGTTCCAGAACGTGCCGACCAACGCCACCGGCGTGCTCGATGCGTTCCTGGGCGCGCCCCGCACCTTTGGCGCAACGTTCCGCGTAAAGCTCTGATCCCGGACTTTTGACGTTTGACGGGCATGATGGCGGCGATCGCCATCATGCCCGTTTTTCGTTGTGCAGCCGTCAGTTCCGGCAGGATATCTTCGCAAATTTCGAAATCCGGCGTGCGCATTCTCGAAAGCATGCATTGTACATTGCGCCCATGCCGGTCCGGGTTCTTCCGCATTACGGGGGTCAGCGGCGTATGAAACTTCAATCGGGCTTGATTGGCGAACAGGCGCTCAATCATTATCGTGCAGATGGGTTTGACGGGGCCAGGCAGCAGGCCCTGCCACGGATTTCTGCGATGCAGATGGTGGTGCGCAGCGTGCAGTTGAACGACAAATGCGTCGAAGCACGCCGCGACTGGATCAGCCGCGTGTTCGAAGCAGTTGAAACCTTTTCGTACCGCGATCAGGACACGCATTATTTTTCCAGCGCAGAGCGCGATTTCGACGTGTTCCTGGTGCACGGCGACGATGCCGAACGCATCCGCCAGCTGTTTCTGGCCAATGAAATAGTGCTGCGCCGCAAACTGAAGATCTGCGTCATGGCCAGCAGCAATGCCAGGTCGCGCGCCACCGTGCTGAAAAGCGGTTGCGACGATGTGTTCGACATCACCCGGGTCAATCCGCAGGAAGCGATCGCGCGCATGCACGGCATGTTTGCACGCTATGAAGCCAGCCTGGGGTCATGCGATCTGCTGAAATGTCAGGAAAATCTGGCCAGGATCCTGTTCGGCGGCCGCAAGCTGACGCAAAAGAGCCAGGCGCTGTTTTTCGTGCTGATGAAAAACTATGGCAAAAAGCTGAAATTTTACAACATCAAGGTCAATTCGGGCATCGCCGATATCCCGATGACCGACAGTCGTATCCAGGCGCTGGCCAAATATCTGTCGAAACAGATCGGCTGCGGGTTCAAGATCGAAATGGTGTCCGACAGCGAATGTCGGCTGGTGCTGGACCAAGCCAAGATATCGGCGTTCAGCCTGGGGCTTGAGGCGCAGATCCGGGCGATCCGTTATGTTTGAAGCGCGGACCGGCCGCGCGCGGCAGGGCCAGGGTTCCGGTTTGGCGTGGTTTGCAATCTTGCGACAATTCTGACACATTTGCCCCGCAGGCCTTGAAATGCGTCGGGGTGCGTGCTTTAACTAAAGTTAGACAATTGTAATCACCTGCATTGGCCGGTGGACCGATTGATCCGTGGGACGAGGGCAGGCCGATGCCGCTCATTCGAATGCCGTTCGGCGCCTCCGGCGCCCAGGCCGTATCGCGTCTGCGCGATGCCGCGGACATGATGGCCAATCTGATGCCCGATCTGACCATCGACAGTGCCCCCGGGCGCAAACCGTTCGCGATGAAACTGGCGCACCAGGTAATCGGCGATCTGGACGTGGTTGCACATGTGTCCACGCCCGCGCGCTGGCAGGTCGACCGCGCCAGCGGCTGGGTGTTGAAGGTGCCGATGTCGGGTTCGATCCTGCTGGAATGCGATGCCCGCGCGTTCCGATTGCATGCAGGCCACCGGGCCATGCTGATCCCGCCGGTGCCGCGCCGGGTCGAACGCAGCGCCGGCGCGTTGGTCAATGCGCTGGTCGATCCGGTACGGCTGAACCGCACGTGCGCCGCGATCCTGGGCGATGATCCCGCAACCGACTGGATCGGCGAACGCGTTCACGCGCTGGAACTTGATCGCGTGCGCGGCGCCTTTGGCGTGTTTGAACATATCTGCGGGCTGATCGATGTGGCCGCGCGCCAGCCCGGGCTGGCCGCGATCCTGTCGCTGGATGACTTGTGTTATCGCTGGCTGGCGATTGCGCTGGTTACAGGCGATCAACTGCCCGCTTCGCACCGCGAACCCGATGGCCGGACCGCGCGGATCGACGTGCTGTGCGACATGGTCCGTTCTGCGCGCGAACAGCCGCTGACTCTGACCGAAATGGAGCAGGTTACCGGATTGGGGCGGCGCGCATTGCAAAAGGCGTTTCACGTAAAGTTCGGAATTTCGCCGATGGAATGGCAGCGCCGCGAACGCATGGGCATGGCCCGCTCGATGCTGCAGGCGGCAGAACCCGGCAAAACGATCACCGAGGTGGCCCACGCCATGGGATTTTCGTCATCGGCGGCGTTCGCGACGCTGTACAAGCGGTATTTCAAGGAAACGCCGTCGGAAACGCTGAACCCGCCGCGATGACGATTTTTTAAAACGTTAATTCGCATTTTTGAACGCGCAAACGTTTGAATTCGTCCATGTCGTTGTCTGCAAGGGGAATTTGTCAGGACACGACGATGGCTACGAGGGCATTGCATCACACAGAGTTTTTCGCACTGAATTCGGTCATGCGCCGGCGCGAACATGCACCGGCACCGCGCATCGGGCGCGAACAGATATTGGCGCGTTGCGTGCAGGTACACGACAGGTCTGTCGAACTGCGCCGCGTGTGGATCATGCAAGTATTTGCTTCACCGGAATTTTATGCATTCCGCGATTCAGATACGCATTACTTTTCCAGCGCGGATCGGGATTACGACGCGGTGGTGATCAGCGGGGACGACGTGGAACGTCTTCGCCAGATGCTGGTCGCCAATGCGGCCATGCTGCGCCGCAAATTGACGATCTGTGTCATGGCCAGCAGCACCGCGCGCACGCGCGCAATCCTGTTGAAGGCGGGTTGCGATGATGTCGTCGACATCAACCGGGTTGACCCGCAAGAGGCGATTGCGCGGTTTACCACCATGTTTGCCCGCCACACCGCGGCCTTGCGCGTGCACGATCGCCGGCAGCTGTGCGACAATGTGGTGCGCGCGTTGTACAGCCGCGGGAACATCACCCGGCGCAGCCAGATCCTGCTGGAACACCTGGTTAGGAATTATGGTAAATTCGTAAGGTTTTCGCACCTCAAGCAGCATTTCGACATCAATCATGAACCGGTGTCGGATATCCGCATCCGTTCGATGATCCGTTACCTGTCAAAACACATCGGCCAGGGTTTCCGGATTGAAATCCTGCCCGGCGACGAATGCCGGCTGACCATCGATCGCGATTGCACCGCGCCGGTCCATCTCGATCTGGAACGGCAGATCCGATCAATCCGGTTCGACTGAGCCGATCACAGCGTATCGAGCATGGCCATGGTGGCGGCATCAAGATCGATGTCGGCCACCGCCAGGTTCTGCGCCAGGTGCGCCAGCGATGCTGTGCCGGTGATCAGCAGGATATTGGGGCTGCGGTGCAGCAACCACGCCTGTGCCACCTGCATCGGCGTGGCGCCCAGGTCTTGCGCGATGCAGTTCAGCCGTTCCGATTGCAGCGGGTTGAACCCGCCCAGCGGAAAAAACGGCACATAGGCGATGCCATCGGCGGCCAGCTGGTCGATCAGCGCATCGTCATGGCGATGCACGATGTTGTACATGTTCTGCACGCACACGATCGGGCAGATCGCGCGTGCCTCGGCCACCTGCGCCGGGGTCACGTTGCTGACCCCGATATGCCGGATCAGGCCCTGCTGCTGCAGTTGCGCCAAGGCGTCGACTTGCGCGGCAATCGATCCTTCGGCGGGGCCGTGGTTGCTGAACATCGCGCGAAAATTCACCACCTCGATCCGGTCGAGCCCCAGATTGCGCAGATTGTCGTGCACGCCCCGGGTCAATTCGTCGGGCGTAATCGCGGGCAGCCAAGATGCATCATCGCCGCGCCGCGCGCCCAGCTTGGTCACCAGCACCAGGTCATCGGGATAGGGGGCCAGTGCTTCGCGGATCAGGCGATTGGTCACGTGCGGACCATAGAAATCGCTGGTGTCGATATGGTTCACACCCGCAGCGACAGCCGCGCGCAGCACCGCCAGCGCGGTGGCATGATCCTTGGGCGGGCCGAACACGCCGGGCCCGGCCAGTTGCATCGCGCCATAGCCGACGCGGCGGACGGTGCGATCGCCCAGCAGGCAGGTTCGGGTCACAGGGGTTGCGGACATCAGGGTGTTCCCATCATTGATCGTGTGTCGGGATCGCGCGGCACCAGGCCGTGCACGAAGATATGCGCGGCATGGCGCGCGTGATGATCGATCTCGTCGGGATCGGGCGCAGGCAACAGGCCCGAGGAAAAGCGCAAGTGCCGATCGCCGCGCAGCATGCCCAGAAATTGTCCCGCGGCCAGTATCACATCGTCGCACGCAATCCGGCCGCGCGCGACAAACCGGGACAGCGTGGCGCCCAGTTCGTCGAGCACCGCATCGGGCCCGGCGCGAAAGAATGCCTGGGCCAGTTCGGGAAAACGGCCGCCTTCGCTCTGGATCAGGCGATGCACATCGAGCGCCTGGGGTTCGTAGATCTTGATCAGGAACCGCGCGCCGAATCCGGCCAGCAGCGTTTCCAGATCATCGCTGTCGCTGCTGCGCAGATCGCGCAACGGGGCCAGCACGCGTTCGCAGCGCTGTTGCATGACCGCCTCGAACAGCTGGTCTTTCGACGGGAAGTATTTGTAAAGCGTGGCCTTTGACCCACCCAACCGGCCGGCGATGGTCGACATCGAGGTGGCGCCATAACCCTCTTGGGCAAAGGCTTCGGCTGCGACCGCGATGATGCTATCGCGGCGCTCTTCGGGGCAGGAACGGGTTAGCCTGACGCTAGTGACCATCCCGTACACTTAGCGCTTGACAGGGTCGCGTCAAGCATGACATCCGCTTTAGTGACCGATCGGTACAGTTTTTTTCCCGGAGCCCAGATGCCCAGCCTTGATTTCCGTCGCCGGTCCGGCGCGATCTGCGCGCCGCTGGTATTGCCAGTGATCGCGTGCCTGTTGCTTGGTGCCTGTTCGGTGCCGCCGCCGATGGCCGCGGCACCTGCCTTGCGCCACGCCGAAACGATTGCCGCCGACAGCCTGAACGGGGCCGAAGCGGCCGCGTGGCCCGATGAAAACTGGTGGCGCGACTATGGCGACGCGCAATTGTCGCTGCTGATCGAAGAGGCGATCAAGGGTTCGCCCGATCTGGCGCAGGCGTCGGCACGGCTGCGCGTGGCCGAAGGCTATGCGCGCAGCGCGCATGCCGCGCTGTTGCCCACCGCGTCGCTTGGCGGCAACGCGGGCGAGCTTCGCGAAAGTTACAACCAGGGCATTCCGCCGGCCTTTGTGCCCCATGGCTGGAATGACACCGGCGCAGCGCAAGCCAATGCCGGCTTTGACCTCGACCTGTTCGGGCGCAACCATGCGGCGCTGCGCGCGGCAACCTCCGAACGCGTGGCGGCAATGATCGAGGCGCGCGCCGCAAGGCTGGCGCTGGCGACGTCGGTGGCCGCTGCCTATGCCGATCTGGGCCGGCAGACGGCGCTGCGCGATGTGGCCGCACGCGGTGTAAGCGTGCGCCAGGAAACCGCAGATCTGGTCACCCGGCGCGTGCGCAACGGGATTGGCACGCGGGCCGAACAACGCCAGGCCGAAGCCGACGTGCCGGTGGCGCGCGCCAGTCTGGCCGCGGCCGAACAGGCGTTGATGCTGACGCGCAACCGGCTTGCCGCTTTGCTGGGGGCAGGGCCCGACCGTGCCGCCACGATCACCCCGCCCGCATCGGCGCAATTCCGCATGGTCGCGCTGCCGCAACGGCTGGCGCTTGATCTGGTGGGGCGTCGCGCCGATATCGCGGCCGCCCGTGCGCGGGCAGAGGCGGCGGCGGCACGCGTGGGCGCGGCGCGTGCAGCCTATTTTCCCGATATCAACCTGATCGGATTTCTGGGCGTGCAATCGCTGGGCCTGGCCAATCTGACCGCGACGGGTTCACAGGCCGGTCAGGCGCAGGCCGCGATCAGCCTGCCGCTGTTTTCGGGTGGCCGGCTGGCGGGTGAGTATCGCGCCGCCCGCGGCACGTATGACGAGGCGGTGGCGCGGTATGACGAAACGCTGGTGCAGGCGGTGCGCGAAGTGGCCGATGCCGCAGCCGGGCAACAGGCGCTGGCGATCGAACTGACCGCCGCGCAAGAGGCGGTGACCCGCTCGGAAGAGGCGTTTGACCTGGCCAAACGGCGCTATGCCGGGGGCCTGGCGGGCTATCTGACCGTGCTGTCGGCCGAAGACGCGCTGTTGCGCAATCGCCAGTTGCTGGCCGATTGCCAGGGCCGGGTGCTGCTGGTGCGGGTGGATCTGGTCCGCGCACTGGGCGGCGGTTTCCGCGCCTGAACCTTCATTTTCATCAATTTTTTGCCGGGATACGCGACTGCCATGGCCGACACTGACGCCACACACGATAAAAACCCCACGCGCAAGCGCGCCTTTTTGCTGTTCGGCGCTGCGCTGGGCGTGGTTGCGCTGGGCTGGCTGGGATACCAGTGGGCCCAAGGCGCGCGCTATGTCGAAACCGACGACGCTTATGTCAACGCGGAAGTCGCCGCGGTAACCCCGCTGACCGGCGGGGCCGTTACCGATGTGCGCGTCAGCAACACGCAGGCCGTGCATCGCGGCGATGTCCTGGTGGTGATCGATCCGACCGATGCGCGCCTGGCGCTGGCCTCGGCCGAGGCCGGCTATGCCAGCGCGGTGCGCCATGTAAAGCAGATCCTGGCCACCGGCGGCGCGCTTGGCGCCACGGTGGGCGAACGCGCCGCCGATATCGACCGGATGCGCGCGCAAGTGTCGATTGCCGAAGCCGATCTGGCGCGCGCGCGGATCGATCTGACCCGGCGCGAGGCGCTGGCCGCCGATGGCGGCGTGTCGGGCGAAGAACTGAGCTCGGCGCGCAACGGCTTTGCCGCAGCGCAGGGCAATCTGGCGGCGGCGCGCGCGGGCCTGGCCCAGGCGCAGGCCGCACGCGGCGCGGCGCACGGGCAGGTCACGGCCAATGATGCGCTGGTTTCGGGCACGTCTGTCGACACCAATCCCGATGTGCTGGCGGCCAAGGCCAAGCTGGATCAGGCGCGGATCGATCTGGAACGCACCGTGGTGCGCGCGCCCGTCGACGGAGTGGTCACCCAGCGCAATGTGCAACTGGGCCAGCGGGTCAGCGCGGGCGCCACGCTGATGACGATCGTCCCGGTCGATCAGGCCTATGTCGATGCCAATTTCAAGGAAAGCCAGCTGCGCGGCGTAAAGCCCGGACAGCCGGTTGAACTGACCGCCGACATCTATGGCGGCAAGGTCGTCTATCATGGCCGTGTCGCAGGCTTTTCGGGCGGCACCGGTTCGGCGCTGGCGGTCATTCCGGCGCAGAACGCCACGGGCAACTGGATCAAGGTGGTGCAGCGTCTGCCGGTGCGGATTGCGCTCGATCGGCAGGAACTGGCCCGGCATCCGCTGCGCATGGGTCTGTCGGTGGACGCCACCATCGACACCAAGGGCAACTGAAGGAGCACGACGCGATGGCAGGCCCGGCACCGGTTTTTGCGCCGCCCAGCGCCCCGCCCCTGACCGGGGCGGCGATGGCGCTTGGCGCGTTTGCGCTGGCGCTGTCGAACTTTGTCGTGGTGCTCGACATCACGATTGCCAATGTGTCGGTGCCGCATATTTCGGGCAGTCTGGCGGTTTCGCCCAGCCAGGGCACCTGGGTGATCACCAGCTATGCCGTGGCAGAGGCGATCTGCGTGCCGCTGACCGGCTGGCTGGCGGCGCGGTTTGGCGCGGTGCGCGTGTTCCTGCTGTCGCTGATCGGGTTCGGGTTCTTTTCCTTGCTGTGCGGCCTGTCGCAAAGTCTTGAGGCGCTGATCGCGTTTCGGGTGATGCAGGGGCTGTGCGGCGCGCCGATCATGCCGATGTCGCAGACGCTGCTGCTGCGGATCTTTCCCCCCAGAAAGGCCAGCGCGGCGCTGGGCCTGTGGGCGATGACCACGGTCTGTGCGCCGATTGCCGGCCCGATCCTGGGCGGGCTGATTTCCGACAATCTGTCGTGGCACTGGATCTTTTTCATCAATCTTCCGATCGTCGCGGTTTGCGCCACGGTCGCGTTTCGCCTGATCCGCCGCTATGAAACGCCCACCGTGCAAAAACCGATCGATTTCATCGGGTTGGCGCTGCTGGTGGTGTGGGTCGGTGCGTTGCAGATCATGCTCGACAAAGGCCGTGAAGAAGACTGGTTTGCCAGCAATCTGATCTGCACACTGGGCGTGGTGGCGGTGATCGGGTTTGTCGCGTTCCTGATCTGGGAACTGACCGACCGGTTTCCGGTGGTCGACCTGTCGGTGTTCCGCCATCGCGGGTTTACCGTCGGGGTGCTGACCCAAAGCATGTCGTATGCCGCGTTTTTCGCGATGGTCGTGCTGACGCCGTTGTTTTTGCAGACCAATCTTGATTACACCGCGACTGTCGCGGGCCAGGCAATGGGCTTTATGGGCGTGCTGGCGGTGGTGATGTCGCCGATTGTGGCGCAATTGACGACAAAGTTCGATGTGCGCGGCCTGATCTGTTTTGGCGTGTCGTGGCTGGCGATGATGGCCTTGTTGCGCAGCGACTGGACCACCGGCATGGATTTCTTCCACATTGCGCTGCCGCAATTCCTGCAAGGGTTCGGCATGCCGTTCTTCTTTGTCGGCACCACCACGCTGGCGCTGGGATCTGTGCTGCCACAGGAAACCGCATCGGCCGCGGGCATCCAGAATTTCATGCGCACGCTGTCGGGCGCTTTTGCCACCTCGATCTCGGCCACTTTGTGGGATCGCGAGACCAAGTACGCGCATGCCGAGCTGGTCGGGCGCGTGCATCCGACCGCGGCAATGATGCAGCAGGGCATGGTCGGCCGGATGACTTTGGAACGGCTGGTAACGACCGAGGCAACGACGCTGGCCACCAACACGGTGTTTCTGGGCTGTGCGGGGATCCTGGCGTTTGCTGCGTGCTTTATCTGGCTGGCGCCCAGGCCCAAGCCGCGCGCAGCCCCCGCCACGCCGCCGACGCCCGCCGCTGTTGTCAGGGCAGAGCCGGTTGCGGCATCCGCACCGGTGCGTCACCCGGTGCCCATGGCGCAAGGCGCAGCATGATCGCCGCATAAAGCGGTCCGTCGACAAAGCGGTTGAGCCAGGCGTGGACATGCGGCAGCGGCAGGGCATCGAACCAGCCGCGGTCGACCCCTGCAAACTGCCGCACAAACGGTATGATCGCCGCATCGGTCAGGCCGAACTCCGGTGCCGCCTGCGCCTCGACCGCGCGCAGGAACGCAACGCCGCTTTCGCGGTGATCGCGCGGGTCGGCGCCGTGGCGCTCGGGATATTTGTACCGGTCAAGCGCCTGTTTGAACGGCCCGTCGCACTGTGCGATCAGATCGCGATCGTCACGCGCCAGCCACCGCGCGGGATCGTGCCGCGCCAGCGCCCAGCGCATGATATCCAGGCTTTGATCGATCACCGTGCCGTCTGCCAGCACCATGACCGGCACCGTGCCCTTGGCCGAGGCGGCCACCATCGCGGCGGGCTTGGCCGACAGCTTGACCTCGCGCAGGATGTACGGCGTGGCGCTGATCGCCAGCGCCAGCCGCGCCCGCATCGCATAGGGGCAGCGGCGAAAGCTGTAGAGGATCGGATCAGCCGCGCGCAATGTACCGGTCAACATTGCCGGCCAACACATCGAGCGGTACATTGCCGCCATCGACCACGACCTGGTTGAACGCACGCAGATCGTATTTCGCACCCAGCGCAGTCTGCGCGCGGTGGCGCAGATCGACAATCTCGGTCTGGCCGACCTTGTAGCCGCAGGCCTGGCCCGGCCAGGAACAATAGCGGTCGATCTCGCTTGCCGCGTTCGAAGCGGGAAGGCCGGTGGCGGCGGTGAATTCCTGCAGCGCGCGCGCGCGGCTCCAGCCTTTGGCATGGATGCCGGTATCGACCACCAGCCGCACCGCGCGCCACGACAGACCCATCAGATAGCCAAGTTTGCCGGGCGCATCGTCGTCGTACATGCCCAGTTCGTCGGCCAGCTGTTCGGCATACAACGCCCAGCCTTCGGAATAGGCGTTAAAGGCCAGGATCGACCGGATCAGCGGCAGTTGCTGGGCATATTCGCCCTGCCAGACGTGTCCGGGAATGCCTTCGTGAAACACCAGGTCGGGGATCGTCACCTTGTTGTGGATCGACGGATCGCCCAGATTGACCCAGATCTTGCCCGGCACCGTGCCGTCGATCGAGCCGGGCCCGCCATAGGCCGCAGGCGCGCCGGGTTCCTGTGCTGCGGGCATGCGCCGGATTTCCAGGTTGCCGCGCACCAGGCGGGTAAAGGCCTTGTCCAGCCGGGGCCGGATCGCGTCGATCCGCCCCTGCATATAGGCGACGATCTGCGCGCGCCCCGCGTCATCGTTCGAAAATCCCAGCTCGGGGCGGCGTTGCAGCGCCATCGCGCGTTCGGCCACGCTGCCCTGCGTCAGCCCGAGCCCGGTCAGCAGCGTGTCCATTCGTGCGTGCAGATCGGCCAATTGCGCCACGCCCATCGCATGCAGGTCTTCGGCCGAGCGGCGGGTGGTGGTGCTGGCGCGCAGTGCCCAGGCGTACCATTCGGCGCCGTGGGGCCGGGTCATCATCCCGGCATCGCCGGTGGCATGGGCGCGTTGCAGTCGGATTTCGGCCAATTGGCGTTCCAGCGCAGGCACGATCGTATCGGTCGCGATCTGCACTGCATGGTCGACATGCGCGCCCGGCAGGCGCTTGCGCGCCAACGGGCCCACGAACGGTCCGTCGGCGCGCCCGGCATGGGCCAGGCACTGGCCCAGTGCGGCAATCGTACGGTCAAGCAGGAAATCGGGCGCGACCAGGCCCATCGCGCGCGCCGCGCGGATCCGTTCCAGCTCTCCATCGAGCAGCGCCGGGGTGGCCGACAGCCGCGACAGATAGGCATCGGCATCGGCGGCATCGTGCAGCGGCTGATCGCCGTCGAGCATTTGCGGAATGTCGAGGTATCCGCCGACATTCTGGATGACCGCATACGGCGTGTTGCGCCAGCCGCCGATCGCGACATCGCCATAGGGCAGCGCCATGCCGTCGAGTGCCGTGCGAAACGCGCTTTGCGCCACCGCCAGGCTGGTCAGCGTGACACGATCAAGCCCGTCGCGCGGCACCGCGGCCAGCCGGTCAAGCGCTTGCGCCAGAAAGCGGCGGGTGGCGGCAAGACCAGCGGGCGAACGATCGTCGAGCGCCGCACGCAGCGCCGCATGCGCACCGGTGTCCACCCCCAGCGCGGTGGCCTGCGTGGGCGACAGCGCCAGCAATTGCCAGGCCAGATCATCCAGAAGTGCCGCGGGTGATGCCGCAGCCGCCGCTGCGCGGGCCGGCGCCGCGGCCAGTGCGGCACTGGCGGAAACACCGGCGATCATCGCGCGGCGCGAAAGGGTGGGGCTGTTCATCGTGTCATTCCGGACCGGGTGGAAGGATGGGGTGCGTTGGGTCCATGACATAGGTATGTCATATTGTCATCCGGCAGACACTGGCCCAACACCCGCGGCATGCGCAGACGACAAGCGCCAACCGGGCGAGGCAAATTCATGAAGACACACTGTGCGGCGATCGCGCTGGCGACGGCCCTGCTGACCGGATGCGGCGGCGGGGGCGGCAGCACGCCGGTGGTCAACCCGGTGCCGACGCAGATCACCGTCGATGCCAGCACCGTGGCCATGGCCGATCCTGGCAGCCCGCTGCCCGCCAACTGGCAGACCAGCAGTGCCTTCATGGAAATATTCGTGCGGTCCTATTTCGACAGCAATGGTGATGGAATCGGTGATTTCCAGGGCGTGATCCAGAAACTGCCCTATCTGAAGGCGCTGGGGATCAAGGGGATCTGGCTGATGCCGGTCACCGCCAGCATGGATCATGACCATGGCTATGCGGTGGCCGACTACCGCGCGACCGAGCCCGATTACGGCACGATGGCCGATTTTCAGGCGCTGGTGACCGCCGCCCATGCGCAGGGCATCGGCGTCATCAACGACTATGTGATGAACCACAGCGCATCGCAAAACCCGTTTTTCCTCAATTCGCAAAGCGGGACGCAATCGCCCTGGCGCGATTGGTATATCTGGTCGGCAACCCAGCCCAGCGGCTGGTCGATCTATGGCAACAACCCCTGGATTTCGGACAACGGCGCCTGGTACCTTGGCGAATTTTCCAGCACGATGCCCGACTGGAACCTGACCAACAGCGCGGTCATTGCCTATCACCAGTCCAACATGCGGTACTGGCTGAACATGGGGGTCGACGGGTTTCGCTACGATGCGGTGTCGAACTATGTGAAGAACGGCGCCAATGCCTGGCTCGATCAGCCGCAGAACTATACCATCGCCAACAGCAATCGCGCGCTGCTGGACCAGTACCGGCAGCGCTATATGGTGTGCGAGGCATCGGGCGATCCGGTGGGCTTTGCGGCCGGTTCGGCCTGTGGCTCGGCGTTTGCGTTCGGCCACAACACCGATCTGATGAATGCGGCGCAGGGCAATCTGGCGGCAATCCAGGCGGTGGCCGCCTATCCCGCGCAGGTGCCGGCAACGATGGCCACGTTCCTGGCCAACCATGACAGCGGCAATGGCCAGCGGATCTATGATCAGCTCAGCGGCAATCCGGCGCAATACCGGCTGGCGGCCGCGACGTATCTGCTGCAGCCGGGCATTCCGTTCATCTATTACGGCGAAGAAGTCGGCATGGCGGGGGGACAGGGTCTGACCGGCGATCCCGCGCTGCGTTCGCCGATGAGCTGGACCGGCAACGTCGCCAATGGCGGCTTTACCACCGGCACGCCCTATCGCGCGCTGGCGTCGAATGTTGCCACCTATAACGTGCAGGCGCAAATTGCCGATCGTGCGTCGATCTACAGTTTTTATGCGGCGATGCTGGGGCTGCGCAACAGCCACCCCGCGATCGCGCAGGGCAGTTATGACTTTTACGCGGTGCAGGGCGCCGCGCTGAGCTTTCAGCGCAATCTGGGGTCGGACCACGTGCTGGTCGTGCTGAACTATGGCGCCGCCGCCGGCACGGTGGCGTTGTCCAATCTGCCCGCCAACGCCACGTTGAGCGTGCTCTATCCCGGCGCGGGCCCGGTGCTGCCGTCGGCTGACGGCAATGGCCAGGCCAGCGTGTCGGTGCCCGCGCAGACGGTGCTGGTGATCCGGATCAATTAGCGCCGATTACCAGCCGCCGTCGTCGCCGCCGCCGCCCGACGAACCGTCATCCCACGAATCGCCGCCGGAAACGCCGAAATCGTTGCCGCCCATGTCGGCGTTGGGATCGACCTGCGGCTGGTTGTCGGCATAGCCGCCGCCACCGCCGCCATAGCGTTCGCCACGTTCGCCGCCGCCCATCATGTGATCGACCACCTCTTCGCCCACGGCAAAGCCTGCGCCCATCGCGGCACCGCTGGCCAGGCTGCCCATCAGGCCGCCTCCGCCGCCCATGCCACCGCCATACCCGGGGGCGCCATAGCCGGGTCCATAACCGGGCCCTGGCATCGGCGCGCCATAGCCGGGCTGAACGCCCGACGCGCCGCCGTAGGTCTGCACATAGGGCGGGGTCGAACGCCGGCGCAGCAGCGCCAGAACACCAAAGATGACCACGCCTGCGATGATGATCAGGCCCCATGGAATGCTCGAATGGCGTTCCTGCGGCGCGACCATGCCGGGTGCCATCGCGCCCGACACGCGATTGGCGGGCACCAGCCCGGTCGGGCTGTTCAGCTTGGCCTCAAGCTCGCGCACCGAACGGCTGTTGACCCCGGGCAGTCCCGGCGCCAGGCTCTTGGCCTTGGCCAGCTCGGTCCTGGCCTCGTCCAGCCGATTGGCCTTGGCCAGCAATTCCGCCTCGATATAGTGGGCCTTGGCACTGTCGGGGTGGTCCTTCAGCACCGGCGCCATCAGTGCGAGTGCGCCATCGATATCGCCCGACTTGGCCTTTTGATAGACCTCGTCCTTCGTGGCATCGGCCGCGAAGGCAGGCAGGACAGAACCGCACACCAGCAGGGCCGCGAGCATGGCTCCGGTCCGGTAATGGGTTACACGTGAAACCATAAGACCATCCTTGCAAGTGTGCGCGCGATGTTGCCACCGATGGCACAATCCGGGTTAACTGCTGCTGGCCTGACCGGCCCGCGCGTGTGAATCTGGCCCCGAACGCGCCGGTTTTCAAGACTGGATGCTGATTGCGCCGCCGGTGTGGCGGTCAAGCCCTGAACGTCACCTGGTCGATGGCGCCAAACGGGGTGCGGCCATCGCTGGTGCGGCCTTCCATCTGCACGCTGTCGCCGATCGCCATGAAGGCGGTCTGCGCCTGACCGTGGGCAATGATCTCGATCGCGCGGCGTTCGGAAATGCACGCCGAACCGCGTGTGGCATAATCGCGGTTGGACACGGTGCCCGATCCGATGATCGTGCCCGCCACCAGATCGCGGGTGCGCGCGGCGTGTGCGACCAGTTCGGGGAACGAAAACGCCATTTCGTCTCCGCGCACCATGCCAAAGCGCTGTCCGTTCCACGCCACCGCCAGATCGCAGCACACCCGTCCATCGCGCCAGTCGCGCCCCAGTTCGTCGGGCGTGACGGCAAACGGTGCCATGCTGCACGCGGGTTTGGCCTGGATCCAGCCGAACCCGGTCTTCATTTCGACCGGTGCGATCGCGCGCAACGACCAGTCGTTGATCTGGACGATCAGGCGGATGTGCGCGGCCGCATCGTGCGACGTCACCCCCATCGGCACGGCATCGACGATCACGCCGAATTCGCCTTCGAAATCGATGCCGTCGGCTTCACTGGCAAACGGGATCGGATCGGTCGGGCCATAAAACCGGTCCGAAAGGCCCTGATACATCAACGGCCGGTCGGTTTCGATCGGCGCCTGGTTGAAGGCGATCTGCATCAGTTCGCCGTGCTGGTTGAATGCCGATCCGTCGAGCCATTGCCACGAACGTGGCATCGGCGCGCGCAGCTGCGCCGGACCAAACGGATCGCCCTGGCCCAATGCCAGGCGGGCCGCCAGCGCCTGCAGCACCGGCAGCACTCCGGGCCAGTCGGCGATTGCGGCGATCAGGCTGGTCTGCGCGGGCAGAACCCTTGTGCCGTCGGGCGATACCACCACCAGCGCGCCATCGGGGGTGCCATCATCGAGCGTGGCCAGGCGCATCCGCTCAATCCTCGAGGATCGCGACGGCGCGGGTCCAGCCGGCAGAGGCGCCCTGGATCTTCGCCGGAAAGCACGACACGGTAAATCCGTCCGCTGGCAGCACTTCGAGATTGTGCAGTTTTTCCAGGTGGCAATAGCCGATGTCGCGCCCGGCCTTGTGCCCTTCCCAGATCAGCGAGGTGTCGCCGGTTTCCGCAACCTTTTTGGCGGTATGGGCAAACGGCGCGTCCCAGCTCCAGGCGTCGGTGCCGGTGACGCGCACGCCCCGGCTGGTAAGGTACATGGTCGCCTCGTAACCCATGCCGCAACCGACATTGACGAAATCGGGCCGCCCCAGCGCCTTGCCCGCCGCGGTGTTGACCAGCACGATGTCGAGCGGTTGCAGCGTGTGGCCGATACGCGCCAATTCGTCCTCGACGTCTTGCGCGGTTACGACATAGCCATCGGGAAAATGCCGGAAATCCAGCTTGACCCCGGGTTGAAAACACCATTCCAGCGGCACTTCGTCGATCGTGATCGCGCGTTCGCCGCCGTTCATGGTGGGGTGGAAATGCCACGGTGCATCAAGATGCGTGCCGTTGTGCGTGGTCAGGCGCACCCATTCGGCGGCGGCAAAGCCCTCGCCGCCGGGGATCGCCTCTGCGGTCAGGCCGGGAAAGAAATGCGCGGCCTCGGCCACGGTTTCACCATGGGTCTGATAGGTGATTTCGGGCCGCATGAACGGCGGGTCGGACACCACGTCGTTGCACAGCGTGATCGACAGATCGATGAATTGACGCGCCATGTGTGATCCTTTGAGTGTCATTCAGGCGGTCTTGCCGCCCAGCGTATCGGCAAACCAGTCGGCGATATAGTCGCGGCCATAGGTCATGTTGTCGGCGCCGACATGTTCGACCCCGCCTTCGCGCGCGGTAAAGATCTTCAGCTCGCGGCGGGGGCTGTTGACCAGCTGTGCGTAACAATCATGGGCATATTGCACGCTGATCTGGCGGTCGTTGGCGCCGTGGGTAACCAGGAACGGCACACGCACCCGGTCCATGTGGCCGTTCAGGTTCATTGCGTCGGCCCGGGCAAAAAAATCGTCGATGTCGGTGGCGCCAAAGGCCCACATCACATGCGCCCAGTAATGCGGCACCGGGTTTTCACCTTCGCGCAGGCGGCGCTTGTCCTGCACTTCGCGCCAGTTGTGGTTGGCGCCCCAGCACGCACCGCTGGCAAATCGCGGCTCGTAGGCGACCGCGCGCGGGGCGAAATGACCGCCGAGCGAAATCCCGGTCATGCCGATGCGTTGCGGATCGACATCCTGGTGCAATTCCAGCCAGTCGACCGCGCGGCTGGCCCAGCGTTCGCTGTCGGGGGCAACGGGCAGGCCCTGCAGGCGCAACGCCTCGCCGCTGCCCGGCTGATCGACGCACAGTGTCGAAATGCCGCGCCGCGCCAGGGCCGCGGGCAGGCGCGACCAGAACAGCAGTTCCTTGCAGCTGTCCAGCCCGTTGCAGTAGACCACCACCGGATGCGGGCCGGGTCCGGGCGCGCGGGTATACAGCGCGGGCATCGTTGCCCCCGCGGGATAGCCATCGCCCAGCGGCACTTCGACGCGTTGCCGGTTGATCGCGCCGGCGCGGGTCGATCGTTCGAACGTGGCCAGTGCCCTGGCATATGTCTCGGCGCGGCCCGGATGGCCATGGCCCTGCATGCGTTCGGCGTTGAACAGGTAGAGTGCGGCGCGCTCCAGCTTGTCCGAGGCGCTGAACGCGCGTCCGCGCGCTTCGTCTTCGGCGGCGAGTTCGATCAGCTTGTCGCCCATTGCCGCCCACTGGCGCATGAATGCGGGCGTGCCCGCGTCGGCGCCTTGCGCTGCGGCATCGCGGATCGGCTGGCACATGTCGACAATTTCGCCGATCTGGCCCCCCGATTCCATGGCGATGGCAACCGCCAGGTTCCAGATATAATTGGGAAAATATTCAAACAGCGCCATGGTTCAGGCCTCGATCGCAACGTACAGCCCCGGATTGGGATGGGCATGGGGCAGGGTCTGCGGGCCGCCGGTGCCAATGCCCCACTGGTCCATGACCAGCGGTGCAGGTACATGCACGGTCGGTGCGTGCGTGGCGAAATCCACCACATCCAGTTCGCTGGTATATTCGGCAACGAACCCGCCGGGGGTGACGAAATAGCTGAAGGTGTTGTTGCCGGCGGTGTGCCGTCCCGGCCCCCAGCCGATATCGATGCCTTTCACCTTCAGCCGGTGCGCGCCGCGCATCATGTCATCCAGCGTCGGCATGTCATAGGCGACATGGTTCAGGCAGGGCGGACCGGGCAGAATCGCAAAGCGGTGGTGCGCATCGTTGCAGCGCAGGAAACACATGAAATCGCCCAACCAGTCGGACACCTTGAAGCCCAGCACATCGCAGAACCACGCCGCCAGCGCCTGATGGTCGGGCGAATGCAGCACGATATGGCTGATCCGTTCGGGCAAGCCTTCCCACCTGGACAAGGGCCGACCGGGGCCGCGCGCCACCCCGGCGCTGATTTCGAACTGCAGGCCATCGGGCGAAAAGAAGCGAAAGCCATAGCCGCCGCCCGGTGTGGTCAATGCCTGGGGCGCATGGACGATCCGTCCGCCCGCGGCCGCAACCTTGTGCGCCAGTGCATCGACATCGGCGGCGGTTTCCGCGGCCAGCGCGATCACGTCGATCCGGTTTTCCTCGGCCCGGCGCAGGCGCACCACGTGGTGTTCATCGTGGCCCGGCGTCTTGAACCAGGCCATGCCGTCGTCGCTGGGTACGCGGTCCAGCCCCCAGACATCGGCGTAAAAGGCGGCCTCGGCGTCGAAATCGACCACGCCATAGCCCACGTAACGGATCTCGGTCACTCGGCTCATGCGATATTCCTTCGGATGGGTCAGATCGGTTGCGCCACGACATCGAACATTTCGGCGGTGGCTGCGGCGTTGTCGACCGGCGGGCCTTTGCCGATCTGGCCGTGGCAGATGGCCAGGCTTTTTTCGACGATATAGCGGCAGCGCTCGAACCGGCGGTCGCGGTACGCGGCAAAGGCCTGTTCGGGCGTGTCGGCGGCGGCGATTTCCTGCGCCAGCACCACGCTGTCCTCGATCGCCATGCCCGCGCCCTGGCCCAGGTGTGGCGTGGTGGCATGCACCGCATCGCCCAGCAGCACCACGCGGCCCTTGTGCCAGGGGCCGGTCACCAGATTGACCTCGAGCGGGCGATAGACGACGCCGTGGTCATCGGTGATTGTATCGGCCAGCGCCTGGATCGCAGGCGCGGTACCCGCCAGCTTTGCGCGCATCCGCGCGGCCAGACCTTCGGTGGGATAGCGCGGATTGTCGGGCTCGGGCGTGGTGACATACATGTACATCAGGCTTTCGCTGATCGGCACCAGGCCGACGCCGGTGGGCCCGTTGTAAACCTGCAAGGCATCAAGATCGGCGGGGCGCGGGAAATTGTACCGCCACACCGATTGGCCGGTGAATTCGGGCGCCTGGGCTTCGGGCAGCACGCGCGTGCGGGTGGTGGAATGGACCCCGTCGGCCGCGATCACCAGATCCCAGGTGCCGTGGCTGCCATCGGAAAACGTGGCGTTGACCGCAGCACCCGTGTCGTCAAGAATTTGCGCGGTCAGGCCCAGCCGCACCTCGGCGCCGGCAGCGATTGCGGTATCGCCAAGCAAGGCGTGCAGCGCGGGCCGGCCGATGCCCAGATTGACCGGCAGCCCGGGCGCGACCGGATGGCCGGGTACGCGTGCCACTTTGTGCCCGCTGGGGATGAAGATTTCGACCGCGTCAAACCCGACACCGGCCGCAAGATAGCCCTCCAGAATACCCAGCGCCTGCGCCGCGCGCAGCACGTTCGATTGCTGGATGATGCCCACGCCATAGACCGACCAGGTCGGATCGCGTTCGATCACCGTCACCGCATGGCCATCACGGCACAGCGCGATCGCGCTGGTCAGCCCGCCAATGCCGCCACCGATGATCAGGATCCGCAAATTGTCCAACGTCGCTCTCCCCGCGGGCGCTTCGCATGCGCCCCGGACCGTAGAATAGGCGCTGGGTCAGTGATCTGTAAAAATCATTAGAATTATGCCTATGCATCAATTCAATTCATGCCGTGGCCAACGCCGCCATACGCAGTTCCTCGCGCAGCCAGATCAGGCCGCCATCGTCGCGGCGCGATTCGTGAAACTGCACCATTTCGCGCAGGCGCGGAAACGGGAAGGGCATCGGCACGAACGCCAGATCGAATTGCGGCATCATCGCGCGCACCAGGCGTTTGTGCAGCACCGCCAGGCGATCGGTGCGCTGGACAAACCATGGCACGCTGGCAAACGAGGCGACCTCGATCTCGATCCGGCGCTGGCGGCCCATGCGCGCCAGCTGGGTATCGGCAAAAGTCGCCGCGCGCTGTGCGCCCAGCGCAACGCCGACATGGCCGGCGGCAAAGAACAGATCTTCGGTCAGGCCGCCGTCCATCGCCGGATTGCCCCTCCACCCGACCACGGCCTGTTCCTCTTCGTACAGGAAATCCGACGGATGCCATGGTGCCAGCAATTGCTCGGGTGCGATCAACAGGTCGATCCGGCCGTTTTCCAGATCTTCGGCGTTGGTTTCCGAAGGCAATTGCACCTCCAGCTGGATGCCCGGGGCGCGCGCGCGCAGCCGCGCGGCCAGTTCGACCAGCACCGCCACCATGACATAGTCCGAGGCGTTGATGCGGAACCGCCGCGACGAGGTGGCCGGATCAAACCCCGCCGGGGTCGCAATGGCGTGGGTCACCTGGGTCAGCGCGCGCTGGATCTGGGGGTAGAGCGCCTCGGCAAAGGGGGTGGGATGCATCCGCTTGCCCACTTGTACCAGCATCGGATCGCCGAAATAGGTGCGCAACCGGCGCAGCGCCGCGCTGGCGGCGGGCTGGGTCAGGCTCAGCCGCTCGCCAGTGCGTGTCACGCTGCGCGTTTCCATCAGCGTGGCAAACACCACCAGCAGGTTGAGATCGAGTTCCTTGAAACGCATGGTCACAAATCCGGATTATGGTTCGCCGTTGCAACCATAGATCAGGATTGGCAAAACTGAAGCCGGTACGCTGCGCGGGATCAATCCTTTTCGCGGTACTTTTCGTGGCATGCCTTGCAGGTGCCGCCCAGCGTGGCCAGCGCGGCGCCGGTGGCGGCCAGGTCGTTGCCCTGCGCGGCCGCGCCAAAGGCCTTGGCCGCGGCCGAGAAATCGCCCGCCGCCTTGGCAAAACCTGCCGGATCGGTCCAGATTTCGGCCTTGGCGCCGGTCTTGGTGGGGCCGCCGGCGCCGGTTCCGGCAGGGAACCAGGTGGCCAGCTTGTCGGCGTTGCCCGCGATGACCTGGGCATTGGCGCGGATCAGCACTGCATCGGGTGATCCCGACTTGAAGCTTTCGGCAGAGCTTTTCATCGCCTTGCCCATCGCCTTCAGACTGGTCTGCCGCGCCTCGATCACGTCGGCCGGCGTGGCCGAACGGGCCACGACGGCGGTGCCCAGGACAAGCGTTGCGGTCATCAGCAAAAACGTGCGCATGAGTGTCTCCTTTCGAAAGGCCGCGGCAGAACACCGGTGTCCGGTCTTTGGCCAAGCCTGCCCGAAATATGCGCCCGGTCAAGGCGGGTTGGACGCTGCGCGTTATGTGCGATCGGATGTCTTAACCATCAACGGCAAGCATCCTTTTATCACAATCGTCTAGATCTGCGTTCAAATACAGGGTTGGCCCGGCCTGCAAGGACGGCGATCGATCCTGCCCTGGCACGCCGAGTGCCGCGATCGACTGGTGTCAGATGTCATGATCAAGGCGTACGTATTGCGATCAAGCATGGCGATGTGCATGGCCGTTGCGGCCATGCCGGCACTTGGGCTGGGCGGATGCACGCAGTCGTCGCAAAACGCTGATCTGGAAAAGCGCCTGGCCGATGCAGACGCGCGCACGGCCGCTGCGGAAAAGCGGCTGGCGGCCGCGACGCATGCGGGCGACCCGCGTGGCTTTGCAACGATCGCGCCGGCAACCCTGCCGCAGCCCCACGCGGCGAACGACGCAATCCCTGTGGATGCGGGCAACGGATCGTCGATGGACACCCATTACGCGCCTTATCGGGACACCGGCTCGGGGCCGAACAAAGACGTGCCCTGACCCCGGCACCAGACACCGCCCGGGCGCGGGCAAGGCCGGCGCATGGCCGGTATCATTGCATGAAACATGATGCCCCTGCGGTCCTTCGGCCACAGGGGCATCGTTGTATCTGGCGCCGGTCTTTCGCGGCGATGATTGCAGCGGACCGGTTCAGCTGACGATATAGGCGCTTTGCACCACGGCGGCGAACAGCTGCTGCAACGCCGGCACGATCGACTGGCCCTGGCTGACCTGGTAGAACAGCGGCGTTCCGCTGGCATTGGGCGATGCGCAGGACTGCAAGGCGGCCGCCACCTGGTCGGTGGGGGTCAGCACCGAGGCGTAGCTGGGATACTGGGTCTGGATCGAACTGGCCAGGTACTGCGTGTAGATCACCGCGATCTTGATGCCGCGCGCCTTGATCGCGTTACATTGCGCCAGTTCGGCCGTGGTGAAAGTCCCGCGGTTAGTCCCATACATATCGTCGTAGCCATCGGTGATCAGAAACAGCACATCCTGCGGCGTACTGCCCGTTTGCCCCGTGCCGGGATTGGGTATCAGCGTGCTCATCGTCGACAGCATGTTCGGGTTGTCGGTGGTATCCCCGTTGGGCGATTGATTGGGGCACGAAACCGTGGTCACACAGGTCGAATTGACCCAGCGCGGCACCGGGATCTTGGGTGGGGCAAAGGCCGTTGCGCTGTTCAAGGTGGTCATCGCTGTCATCTGCACGACCGCCGTGCCCGAAATCTGCGACGCGCCGCTGGGCAATGACGGATAGAGGTTCTGCGGGTCGCTGACCTTGTTGTTGTAGAAAAATTCCTGCAAGGCATACGTCGCGTTGTTGGTCTGCGACACGCCGTAGGCATAAGGCCCGATCGCCTGTACCGCATTGGATGCGTCGTCGATCCGCAACTCGATATTGGAGTTGCCGGGATAGAGTACGGAAAAGTTTTCCACGGCCCAATAGCCGTCGGCCCATTGCCCCGAAATCGTGGTCTTGGAACACCCCTGGTTGGTTGTCGCCATCGAGACCGAGGTGGCAGTTGTGCCGTCAGAGCCGGCGCAAACCTGATAATTGGTCAGCAGATTGTTACCCGGATCGTAAACTTTGGTCACGTCGGTGGGGCTGACCCACATGAAATATTGCGACCCGGTCATCGACGGCGAGGTATAGGGGCTGTCGGGAATCCACGCGACATAGCCTGACGTGGTTTTGCCCGGCCAAAGGTTGGTGACCTGGTAGCTGTAGCTGGTCTGCGGCAGCCGGTTGTGACACGTAAATGCGCAGCCGCCGTCGCTGGTGGTGGTGGTCTGTTGCAGCTCCGAAATACCGGCGGCCGAATCCGGGATCAGCATCGAAGGCGAATTGTCGACCATGATGTAGAAATTGATATTTGGCGGCTGCGATGCCGCAGTCGATGCCGACCCCGACAGCGCCAGCGAGGGCAGCCCCAGGAAATTGGCAAAAAGATTGGTCGAATTGGCGGTCCAGGTGATCGTGACATTGCGCAGGCCGCCGATGCCGCTGCCGGTCGTGACCGAGGGTGTCATCGTGATGCCGGTCAGCCCGCTCAAGCTGGCGACCTGGGCGTTCCACATCGCGGTGGCTGCCGTCTGGGCGGTGGCATTGGTCTGATAGATCATCGACGGGTCAACCGCGGTCAACGCCGCCGCATCGGCGATGGCATTGAGCTCGGTCTGCGCCGCCTCGGCACGGCTGTAGTCCACGACAAAACCGAATGCGAAACACAACGTCAGCATCGCGAGCGCGGTCATCACCAGAACATTGCCGTCGCGGTTCCGCCGCAAGTGCCCCAGCAATCGTGATGTGCGGATCGAAATCATCTGCATGGCCTCAGAACAATCGTGGATTCATGTAGAGAATGGTGCTCAGCGGCACGGTGGCGGGAAAGCCGAAGCCGGGCAGGGGCTGGTAGGTGTAATCAACCTCGGCCAGGTACAGATAACCACCCGCCGTACCGACTTGCGTTTTCTGCGCGGTGGTGGCGGAATAGTTCTGGCATACATCGCTGCCATCGGGTGAGGTCGGCACCGATGGCGTGGTTGTCATGTTGGCAGGCAAGGCGATGACGCTGCTGCTGCTCAGCGATCCGGCGGTCAGCACCGGTGTGGTCGATTTCGCGTTGCCCGATGAATCATAGGTTATCGCCTGCGTCCAGATGACATAGGCATGCGTGGCATCGCAGATCCGCACCAGCGCAACGTTTTCGACAGCATGCGAAGTGCTGTAGGGTGTCAGGGTGATCCCCGCTGCGGTCAGGATTGCGGTGGCATCGGTGCTCGACGGGCTTGATGCGATCACCGAGGGCGAATAGCTGCGGCTCATCAAATCGACCAGCGTGCGTGTCGCGATCGACACCTTGCGGCTGCACGAAACCTCGTCAACCGCGACATAGCTGCCGATATAGAGCACCGCCAAGACCGGCAGGCAGATCGCGAATTCCAGCATGGCCGATGCGCGCGTGTCGCCAAGCAGCCGCCTCAGCATGTCGTCTGCCCCGTCGGGCAGGGGTAGGTTTCGGTATCGATCACTTCGGTCGCGGTCAGAATGCGATTGTTGGCCGACGTATTGCCCATGTTGAGACCCAGCGGCCCCGTCACCGTCGGCCACAGATACAGCAATTGTACCACCAGGATCTGGTTCTGGGTGGTGCCGCCGGACGAAGTTGAAAAGCTGGTGCCGGTGATATTGCCGTTGCTGTCGACGCTGAGTGTCACCGGTGCGGTCGATGCGTTGGAAAAGCTGCTGGCCGGCGCGACATTGACATAGAGATTGCTGCAACTCAGCAGCGGCGGCAGCAGGCTGCCGCTGCCATAGGTTGTCGGCGTGCTGGCATTGGCCGTGGCGTTGTACGTCAGGGTTCCGCAAATCGCGTTGGTAAATTGCGTGGCCGTCATGCCGGTGTTCTTGGTCGAGCCACTGTAGGACTGAAACGTCTGCGCCTGGCCTGTCAGCAGCTGGCGTGCCGCGCTTTCGGCCGCGGTTTCCAGCGCTTCCTGCGCCAGATAGATCAGCAGCGTGTTGGTGATCGCCAGCAACAGGGCAATGAATGCCGGCGCCAGCAGCGCAAATTCAAGCGCCGCACCGGCCTCGTCATCGCGCAGCAGCCGCCGCCGATCGGACGCGCCGGCGCGTCGTCCATGCCGTGCGGGCCTTTCCGGGTTGCGGAAAAGCGCTGCAATTGTGCCAAGAATGGGTGCCCGTACAGCCATGACCGGGACTTCTACGCGGGCAGGCGTTAAATTTTGGTTTGTAAGCCAGGCCATCCGTGGTCGCAGCGGCGGCCTGCGCGGCGATAAACATGGTTAACCGCGGCCGATTGCCCGCGTCTGCCGGCAGTGCGCGTTTTCCTATCGCGACGGGCGTTCCAGCCCGTGGCCGTCGGGGCCGGTTTCGTGCCGCCACAGCGCGATGACCGACGCCAGTGCCGCCAGGCTGATCGCTCCGAAAAACACCAGCACCACGCCATATCCGGCCGGATTTGCAGGGCCGGCCCCGGCACGATCGGCAAAATAGCCCGCGCCCAGGTTCGCCGCGCCGATGCCCAGCGCCTGGATCAGCGTAATCAGGCCAAGCGCTGTGCCCAGCTGTTCCCGCGCAACGATCATCGTCGTCGCCGGCCAGATCACCGCGGGCACCAGCGACCAGCTGATCCCCATCAGCACGGTCGACAGCCATGGCGACAAATCGGTCAGCCCCAGCACCGCCAGGGTGACGGGCAGCAACACGGTGCCAAATACCAGCATCAGCGCGCGATGCCCGAACCGGTCGGCCAGCACCCCGAACAGCGGCGTGGCAAAGATTGCCGCGACAAACACCCACGAATTGCTGAGTGCTGCGGCCTGCAGCGTCATGTTCTTGGCATGCTGAAAATATTCGACCGCATAGGTCTGGCGGAACGGAAAGAAGACCGAGGCATACAGCACGTGCAGCGCCAGGATGTACCAATATGCCGCGCCAAACCGCAGCCGGGCCCAGCCCTGCGGCACCGGCAGAGGCCGGTCGCCAGGTGATGCGGCGCGCTGCGGGCGATGCGGATCGAGCAGCCAGAACACCGTGGCCGCCGCCAGACCCAGCGCGGCAATCCCCGCACCCAGCCACAGCGGCGGCTGCCAGCCCGCATCGTAAAGCGGCTTTGCCCAGGTTGACGAGCTGTTGCACAGTGCCGACCCGACCCGCGCCATCGACAGCCACAGCGCGGTGGCCAGCGCAATGCCCTTGCGCGGAAACCACAGCGCCAGCCCCGCGATCAGCGCCATGAAAATGGCACCTTCCGCCACGCCAAAGATCAGCCGCCCCAGCCACATCAGCCAATAGGGCGATCCGATCGCGGTCAGGCAGGCGCCGATCAGCCCGATCGCGGCGGTCCACAATGCCATGCGCGCCGCGCCATAGCGATCGATCATGACCCCGCCGACCAGCGCCAGCACCACGCTGGGCCAGTAGATCGCAGCATTCAGGCTGCCGATCTGGCTTTGCGTAAAGCCGCGCTGGCGGATCAGCAGATCGGCAATGTCGCCGATCACATCGGTTTCGTAATACGTCGCCAGAATGGCCAGCGCCGCCACCACCAGCGCCAGCCAGCGCAGCGGGATCGCCGGCAGGTCCGGATCGGACGCATGCCCGTCCGCAGTATCAGCAACCCCCGCCACGTATATCCCCCCAAGAACAGTGCGATCACGCTATGGGCGCAATCCCGCGCTGTCTAGGCGGCAATGGCCACCCGTCGGTAATCGGTTGCGCAATCAACCGGCCGGATTAGGATGCAGGTGGTCAGCGGAGGCGAACCATGAAGGCACAGTGTCAATGCGGTCAGCTATGCGTCGACCTTCCGGGCCCTACGCCGGCCGTGGTCGCCTGCCATTGCATCGCGTGTCAGCGCAGAACCGGGTCACCGTTTGGCGTGATCGCCTATTATCCGGCGGACCAGGTGGTCGTTTCGGGCAATGCCACCCGTTTTGAACGCGCGACGGACACGGGCAACAGCTTCGAAACGTTTTTTTGCCCGACGTGCGGAACCACCGTCTATGCCCGCACCGGCAGGCATCCGGCGATGATCGGCGTCACGGTCGGCACGATTGCCGATCCGCAATTTCAACCCCCGGTGCGATCGGTGTGGGAACAATCGATGCACACCTGGGTGTCGATCCCCGGCGCAATCGAGCATTATCCGCAAGGTCGTGTGTAAAACGGGCTAGACGAACAGAAAGTTCGATGCTGACAGTTGCGCCATGCCGACATGGTTCAGCACAAGCTGGTCGTGCGCATCATAGGTGATGACCACGCTATCGCCCACCTGATGCATCGCGCCTTGTACCGCGGCAAAGCTGTCGAACAGACCCTTGTCAAACTGGATCACGTCGGCCGGGGCCGTGCCGCCGACAAAGCCGGTGATCGTCTCGTTGCCAAACCCTGCGTGCAGCGCAAACGTATCGCGATTGCCGGTGGCGGTGATCGTGTCACCCGCAGCACCCACGATCAGCATGCCCGATGCCGTGGCCTCGATCGATTTTGATGCTGCGCGCGCGCCATCCATGGCAGGGGTCCACGTCGGCACCGGGGTCAATTCCACGACCAGCGGGTCAGCCCCCAGCGGCAAAGCGATCGATGATACATCGTGATAGGTCGCAATCGGCGTCGTGCCCAGCAACGGGTCATAGACCGCGACGGTCTGCATGATGCGCGCAAAACGAAGCGCTTCGGTGTGGGTGCTGGCGGCCACTTCGCTGTGGCTGGCACTGTTCCAGATCGGCTGTTCGTCCCACACCACCAGGTCGAACAGATTGGTCGCCTTTTGCAGCAGCATTGCGCCGGCAGTCTTGTCCGCGCCGGTGATCGACCAGGACAAGCCTCCTGCGCTATAGGATGCCGGGCCACCGCCCAGGATCTGGGTCAGGTTGTGCAGCGCCACCGCGGCCGGCTTGGGCGCGTTGCCGATGTCGAACAGGCCAAAGTGATTGCCCACCAGCGTGCCCGCCGGATCGGCATAGGCATCGAGCAATTCATAGAGGAACGCGGACTGTGCGCCCGCCGCATGGGCGTCGAACAGCGTGTCGAGATCGTAGATCGCCTGGACATGCGCATCGACCCCGCCCGATGCGCTGCCCAGGCTGGAATAGCCCGCCTCGGTCACCGCAAAGGGCTTGGCTGCGGGCACGGCGGCCAGATTGTTGTGCAGATACGACAAGGGCGCTGCCCCGTTCACGGCATAAGGATGGATCGTGGCGACATCGTACCCGGTGGTCGAGGAGGCCCCGGCATTCATGGTATAGCTGTAGACAGTCGTACCGTTCAGAACCCCATTGGCGCGAATATCGGCAAAGAGGTCGTTCTGGAACGACACCGCGGCCGCAGCCCCGGTCAGGCCGCGGTAGGCGACGCCGAAATTGTTGATTTCATTGGGGCCTTCGATCGATACCAGCGCGCCGGGATGGGCGCTGGCAAAGGCCGCCATCTGCGCCACGCTGGTCTGGGGCGCGGGATTGGCGTATAGCAGCATGTCAAAGCGGATGCCCTGGCTCGCCGCAAGGTTGTACGCCGACTGACCCTGCATGCCGGGAACATAGGCCGCGGTGCGGATCAGGCTGACCCCGATATATTTCAGGTCGGCCAGGACGGTCTGGATATTGGCGTATTTGCCATCGGTATAGTTGATTGACGCATTGACGCCGATCGAGGCGACAAAACGGGCGGCGCTGGTGGCAGTGATCAGGGTCATGCCATGCAGCGTAAGTCATAACCGTTTTTAACATTTTGATGGGCCTGGTAAACGCCGCTTCAGGTCGTTTGCGATTGTTTGCAAACAAAGTAATCATCTTGATTCAATATGGTGTGGTAACGTAACAACCCGGTTGCCACGCTGTTTTCGCGCCAATTTTACCGGAACGATATTTCGACGATCAGCGGGTCTGCAGCCATGCGCAGATCGAGCGTCGCCGTCCCCGGCTTGTTCAGCATTGGCGCGGTGTCGCGCATCGGATCAAACACGGCGATTGCACGCGGCACCGTGCCAAAATGCACGGTGCGATGGTGCGCCGTGGGTGCAATCGGGGCATGCGTCTGGCCGTTCCACAGCGGCTGTTCATCCCACACCACCAGATCGAACACGTCGGGAGACTTTTGCAGCAGCAGCATGCGGATCGCAGGGTCGGCGGCGATATCGATCGATCCGGGCGCAAACGCGGCCTGCCCCGACGAACGCCCGGGGCCAAGAATGCGCGCCAGATTGTGCAGGGCAATCGCCGCCGGCTTGGGGCGGTTGGCCCGGTCGAACAGGCCGAAATGGGTGCCGATGCGCGAACCGTCGGGGTCGGGATAGGCGTCGAGCAATTCATAAAGATAGATCGCCGAAGCGCCCGCATGTGCGGCGTCGAGGATCATGTCCAGAGTGTAGATCGCCTGGACGCGGCCATCCACCCCGTCCTTGTCGGTGGGCAGCGTGGGATAGCCTGTCTCGGTCAGCGCAAAGCGTTTGCCCGCCGGCACACTGGCGATGTTGGTTTCGAGGAACGCGCGCGGCGCGCGGCCACCGACGGCATAGGGATGGATCGCCGCATAGTCATAGCCGGTGGTCGATGTTGCCCCGGCGTTCATCGTATAGCTGAAGACCGTGGTGCCCTGCAGCACGTGATCGGCGGCAATCGCGCGATAGAGATCATCCTGAAAACGGGTTGCGGCCGCTGCGCCGTTCATCGCGTGGTAGTGCGCGCCGAAATTGTTGATCTCGTTCGGCCCCTCGATCGCGGCGATGGCGCCCGGATGTGCGGCGGCAAACTGCGCCATTTGCGCCACGCTTTGCCCCGGCGCGTCGGTGGTGTTCAGCACCATGTCGAACCGCACACCCGCCTTTGCCGCGATGTGATAGGCCTGTTCGCCCTGGATGCCGTGGAACCAGGCGCCGGTGCGGATGCAGTGAATGCCCAGATAGTCGAGATCGGCAATCACAGTGGCGATCTGCGCGTAACCCCCATCGGTATAATGGATCGGTGCGCCCACGCCCAGCGCGCCAAGAAACGCGCTGGCCAGCGTGGCGATCATGCGTGGCATTTTACGAGGCGACCGCCGCCGCCGGCTTGGCCGCAAACCACGGGCCGGCCAGCCGGCGGCCAACCAGCCTGGACGCCGGCACTTCAAACCGCACATGGATCATATCGGCCAGCACCACCGTGGCCGGCGTTGCCAGGCACACCAGCAACGCCTTGGTGCCGAGCCCGGCGATCGTGCGCCCGGCGGTCCAGTCGATCCCGAACAGATCGGTCAGCGCTTGCTGAAAGATCACCAGGATCAGAAAATGGATCAAATAGCCCGAATACGAGGCCCGCCCGATGCGCACCAGTCGCGGCCGGTCGAGCAGGCTGTGCAAAACCGCGCCGGGGGTGGCGGCGCTGGCAACCAGCCCGGCCGACAGCAGCATGATCGGGGTAAACATGACTGCGGCGCGCCCTTGCCCCACCGCATTGCCCGACAATATTTTTTCCGCGATGCCCATCCCGCGCGCGCCAAAATGGTAATTGACCGCCATGTAGCTGACAATGAACCCTGTCATCGCGGCGATGCCGACGATCAGCAACAGCCGCGCCCGGCGCCGATCGAGCCATTGCCGATGCAGCGCCAGCAGCGCGCCTGCCGCAAAGGCATCGAATTGCCACGGCGAAAAATGGCTGACCTGCTGCAACCGCGCGACATCGAATGCACACCACAGCCGTGAAACCGTAACCAGCACGATCGCAGCCATCAAACCCGGCCCCAGCCAGGCGCGGCGCACAAACATCAGCACCGGCCCGAACAGCAGGTAGAACTGCATTTCCACCGACAGCGACCACAGATGCGATGTCGGGATCAGCGGTTTGGTGTCCAGCCAGACCAGATAGAAATTGTACCAGAACAGCGATTGCGCCAGGCGCGAACCGGCCTCGAACGGGGCGCCGATGATCAAGGTCAGGATCATCGCCAAAAGGACATAGGCGTAATAGCCGGGCATGATCCGCGCGATCCGCCGCTGATAGAACTGGCGCAAGGCCTGCCCCGCCGCCTGCCCTGCCGGCGGATTGTCGATCACCGACAGCGTCACGACAAACCCCGAAATCACGAAAAAGATCTGTACCCCCAGCCACCCGAACGGGAACAGATCGGCATGCTGGGCAATCACCACGATCATCGCGATCGCGCGCAGCGAATCGACCGAAGCCAGCCGTTGCGAAGCCGGATCGCGATGTGCCCGCCTTGCTTCATCCACCGCCAAGGCCGCCTCCCATGTCCGAATCGCGTGCAATGGCCTGCACAGCGGATATCTCCGGTGGCGATCCTGGTCGATCAGGCGGGGCGGGTTAAGCGCAAGAACCACCGAAACGGCCCAAACCGCCGCTTGGTCCATGCTGCGCAACGCCGGGGCACCGCGCCCGGCGCAATGGACCGATCAGCTGGTGCGTGCGGCGTCGACGGCTTGTTGCAGCTTTTCGCGGCCGACCGCGCCCGCGATGATCTGCCCGCCGATGGCAAAGGCCGGCGTGCCGCTGATCCCCAGTTGGCGGGCATAGGCCAGGTTGTGTTCGATTTCCTGGCCCACATCGGCGCGTTTCATGAACGCTTGCGCCGCGGTCAGGTCCACGCCGGCGCTGGCGGCGGCGGCGGTGATGCTGGCACTGTCGGGGCGCGGGCCGGCAAACATCGCCGCGTGATAGGCGCCGAATTTGCCTTGGGCAGCGGCGGCCAGCGCCATGCGCGCGGCGGGTTCGCTTTCGGGTGCGATGATCGGCAATTCGCGCACCACCACCTTCAGTTGCGGATTGGCCACGATCAGCGCGTTGATGTCGGCAACGCTGCCCCGGCAATAGCTGCAGGCAAAGTCGGTGAATTCGACCATCGTGATCGTGCCCGCCGGATTGCCGAGCACCGCGCCCGGAAACGGCGTTTCCAGCGCCTGCCGCACCGGTTTCAGCCGCTCGGCATTGTCGCGCGCCTGCAACCGGTCCATCGCCTGGGGCAGGATTTCGGGGTGTTCAAGAATATAGGCACGCACCAGTTCCTCGAACGCGGCGCGCTTGCCAGGATCGATCCCGGCACGGGCAAGGTCTGCGCCCATCGCATCGCTGCCCCGTTCGGCCCGGCTGGCACGATACCAGCCCAGCGACCCGCCCGCGATCAGGCCTGTGGAAACGATCAGGATGACAAGGCGAAGACGCGGAGACAGCTGCATGCGCAAAGCCTTATTTCTTTTTCTTCGTTCGCTCAATCATCGCGCGCGAACTCATTTCGATATCCTGCGCACGCAGCCAGTCGGGCGATCCTTTGGGCAGGGCGGCCTCGGCAGCCTGGGCATTGCGCAACGATTCGACAAAGTGCAGTTCCATCTGCTGCTGTTCGGCGCTGGCCAGCCGCGCGCGCGCGGTATCGCCTTGCGCTTCGTAGACCACCCCCAGTTCGTACCATGCAAACGGGTTGTCGTGGTCCTTGGCCACGGCACCTTTGAGCACGCGTTCGGCCTCGGCAAAATGCGCCGGGTCTTCGGTTGCAAGCAGCGCGTGGGCGAACGTCGTGGCGATCAACGGCTGGTTCCGGGTCAGATCGACTGCGCGGCGCAACGGCGGGATGGCTTCGAGCGGGCGCCCGGATTCGAGCAGAACCTGGCCTTTCAGCTCCAGGGCATAGGCATCGTCGGGTTGCTGTGCCAGGATCGCGTCGGTTTCGGCCAGCGATTTGTCCATGAACGCCTGCTTGTGATAGGCATAGGCGCGCGCATAGTGTGCCGGCACATCGGTCAGATATTCAGGATACGCGGTCAACGTCTGCTGCGGTTCGGCCAAATATCCGTATAGCTTGGCCTTGATCCGCAGAAACCGGCGCTGCAGATCGGGGTTCTCGGGCCGGTTCCACGCCGCATCCTGCTCGAACGAGTCCTGCAATGTCGTCAGGCGGTCTGCCGTCATCGGGTGGGTGCTATAAAATTCGGCATCGGCAGTGCGGCGGAACCCGGCGCGATATTCCATGTTTTGCAGCTTTTTGAAAAAGCTGACCGAGCCGCGCCCGGAAATCCCCGCGCCCGCCAGAAATTTTACGCTGGCCGCATCGGCGGTGGCTTCCTGTGCGCGGCTGAAGGCCAGGTATTTGCCCATGGCCGCCTGTTCGCCCGCCATGAAAATGCCCATGCCCGCCTCGGGCGCGCCGGCGGCCGCGGCGGCTGCGCCCAGCAGCAACGACAAAAGCGTGATCGCGGTCGCGGGTTTGGCGCCTTCGCCGCCGCGAATGGCATGGCCGCCCACGATATGCCCCAGTTCATGGGCAAACACGCCCTGCACTTCTTCGGCGTGGTCGGCCGCACCGAGCAGGCCCGAATTGATATAGACCGTCTGCCCCCCGGCGACGAAGGCGTTGATTTCGCCATCGTTCAACAAGACCACATCGACATTGTGCGGGTCCATCCCGGCGGCCTGGATAATCGGCGCCGACATGTCGCGGAAAAAACTTTCGGTTTCGGCATCGCGCAGCACTTCCTGCGCCTGCGCCCGGGGGGCGATGCAGGCCAAAGCCAGCACCGCGGCTGTCGAAAGGGTCAATCGTTTGAGCACAGCGCGGGTTATGCCGGTGCAGACTGAACGGGTGCTGAAGCAGGCTCGGCCATGACCTGCGCAAGAAAATCGCACACCAGCACCAATGGACGCCGGTCGCGCAGAAACGGTCGGGCAAAGCGCATGATCAGCCCTTCGTGGCCGATGCCGTCAAGCATACGGGTTTCGCTGCGGCCGCCGCTGCGCCCCAGCGCACGCGCCAGCGCCAGGCTGTGGCGCGGCAGCACACGCGTGTCGTCGCCGCCATGGATCAGCAGCAGCGGCGGGCCATCCCCCCGTGCATGGTGGATCGGCTGGGTTTCGGAGGGGTCTGCGGCATGGCCGAACGCGGCGATCGTGCTGTGATTGTCGAACGGCAGAAAATCATACGGCCCGGCCAGGCCGATCACCCCGCGCAGCGCCTGATCGGGCAGGCCGCCCTGGTCCCACCAGCGCCGGTCAAGCGCCAGCATGACCGCGTTGTAGGCACCCGCCGAATGGCCCATCAAACTGATGCGCGCGCTATCGCCGCCATGCGCCTGCGCCTCGGCTGCAATCCAGCGCAGCGCTGCCGCCCCGTCTTCGAGCATCGCCGGATAGCGCCCCGCTTCCAGCAGGCGATACCCCGCCAGCACCACGGCATAGCCCGCCGGCGCCAGATTGCGCGCGATGAAGCGGTAATCGCGGGCATCGCCGCTGGCCCAGCCGCCGCCGTGGATGAACACCACCAGCGGCAGCGCGCGGCCCGTGACCGCCGGATCGAGCGCGGGATCGGTCGGCACAAACAGCTGCAGGTGTTGCGACGGATCCGCGCCGAATCGTGCCGCGGCCGCCAGACGGATTGCGCGATCGCCGCCCGCCAGCAGCCGGTCGGTCTGATCAAGCATGGCGACACTGCCGCGTTGGGTGGCAAAGCGCACGCCGGCAAGGCCAAGGCCCCCCAGCACCACCAGCCCCAGGCCGGCCCAGGCCTGACGGGACAGCGCGCGGCGCGAAGCGGGCAGTCGAACGAAACGGTTCATCGCAGGCAGGCTAGCACCGCCCGGCGCCCCGAAGAAAGCGTATTTGCACGGACCACGCCGCGAGCGCATGCCCGATCAGGCGACAAACCGTCGTACGGCGCGTGCCAGCAGCGCGGCATCATCGCTGATTTCGCCCAGCATCGCAGGCTCTGCACCGGGCAGACGGCGCACCATGACCAGCGCGAATTCCGCGCCATCCTGCGCCAGATCGGCAAGCGGACGGGCGGGCAGCGCGCGCGCCGTGGCCTGCCAGCCCTTGCGCTGCACCGCGGTGCGGTCTGTGCCCCGCCTGGCCGCGCGTTCACGCGCGACAATCGCCTTGATCCCGCCCGGGGTTGCGCCCAGCACATCGGCCAGCGCGCCTTTGGCCAGATCCAGGCGCCGGGCGTGGGCCAGGACGGTCGCGTATTCGGTCAGGCGGGTCTTGTCGTAATCGGCGCCGAACACCAGCTTGATCAGCGGGATCAGCGGCGCGCGATCCTGCAGCACCAGCCCGGCCTCTGCCACCAGCCGCGCATAGTCGGCCGGCGCAATTGCGGCCGCCAGCGCAAAATCCCAGGCGCGGCCGATCGCGGCATAAAGCGATTGGCGGGTGCGGTCTTCGCTGGCTTGCGCGCGCAGCGCACTGGCGCGGGCTTTTTCCAGCCATTCGGCCAGCGTCAGTGGCTCGGCCGCCGCAGGTTC
Organism: Novosphingobium acidiphilum DSM 19966; assembly: GCF_000429005.1. Lineage (GTDB taxonomy): Bacteria > Pseudomonadota > Alphaproteobacteria > Sphingomonadales > Sphingomonadaceae > Novosphingobium > Novosphingobium acidiphilum. The sequence goes on from NZ_AUBA01000006.1 coordinate 97,629, forward strand.
CGGTGCGAAGGTCGGCAATCCCGCAGGGGCAAGGTCTTCGCCGTCGTCATCGATGAACGGGGACAGATCCAGCGGCAGCGGCAGATCGTCGGCCCACAGGCCGCCCGAACCGTCGGTCAGCGGGCCATCGGCCCAGGCTTGCGATGGCGTTCGCGATGCAGCGCCGCCCAGCACCGGCTTGCGCCGCGCCACCGCGCCATGGCCCAGCGCCTGGCCGATTTCGTGCATCAGTTCGTCGGTCGTCCGCTGGTCGGCCAGTTCCTTCCAGTTGATCACCCCGTAGATATAGTCGATCGTGGCATCATCGGTGGAAAACGGCAGCAGAATGCCGCGATACAGGATGGTTGCCCCGCGCGCGTTGACGAATTCGGCTTCGAACCCGATCGGCGCCTCGTTGGCGATGATCTGCAGATAGTGGTCGGTGATGCGCGACAGCACCGATCGGCCAGGCACGTGGCTCAATCGCCCGATCGGCTGGTTGTCACCGCATTCGGCGGCCAAGGCCGCGCCCAGCGCCAGCACGCTGGGATCCTCGATCCCGTCGGCGAAATGCAGCAGCACCGCATTGCTGGAAAATTCGGGCAAATCGCCCGCGATCAGGCGATCGGGCAACGGAAACCGACGCTTTCCCAACAGGCCGGCCCAGTAATTGTAGGCGCGCACCTGCATGCGCCGCTCGTCCTGCCCGATCACCGGCGGCGGGGTATCGATCACATCGTCGAGTTCCTGGCCCTGGTCATCGGCGCCGAAGTCGCCCCCCCGCAAACCATCCATATCGCAATCGCACCTTCCGCCCACAGGTCCTTGTCAGCCGGTTGTGGCGCAACATGGTAAAAAAATGGCTAAGTTGTGCGGCGGCTTGTGCGCACGGTGTGCGTCATCGCGCTGTCACGCGGGCATTGCGGTCAACCCGCGTTCAAATCAGCCGTATTGGCCATGGGCGGGAACACGCCGCTCATCGCGACAAAGCCCGGGGCGAAGCGGATGCGGTCGCACCAGCGGCGCAATGCGGGGCGGTCGCGCAGGCTTGATCCCCCGTCTTCGCATGGGGCGACAAACACAAACGCGGCCAGATCGGCCACGGTCGGATGCGGCCCGGGCATCAGCCAATGCCACCCGCTGCGTTCGCCAAACCACAGCCGCCGCTCGATTTCGTCAAGCAGGATCGCGGCACGCGCACGCGCCGCATCGGCATCGCCAGGCGCACCAAATGTTTCGATCATCCGCGCCAGGCCGGCACTGCCGCCAAGATCGCGCGCCATGCCCAGCCATCCGACCAGGGCGGGATCGTGCAGCGGACACCACGCGGCATCGTGCCGCAGGGCCAGATCGACCATGATCTCCTGCCAGTCGGTCAGAACCCGTTCGCCATCGATCAGCACGGGCAGGCTGGCCAACGGATTGATCGCGGCAAAGGCCTCTGCGTGGTGCTCGTGCCCCGGATAGACATCGACCGGCACCAGGGTCAGATCGCACCCGAGCATTACCGCCAACAGGCGCACGGCATAGCATTCTGCCAGATGATGCGCGTCATAAAGGATCATGCGCCCGCCTCCAGCCGGCGGCGCAGCGCCAGCAGCGCCTGGTCGGCGCGCACCAGATCGCCATCGGTTGCGGCGCCGCGCACAATCGCCCGGTCCGCTGTGCAAGGCTGGATGGTCAGCGCCAGCGCCGGCAACGCGGCGCCGTCGATCGCGCGTTCCAGGTCTTCCGCGCAGCGGTCAATCGGGATTGCGCGGATCACTGCGCCATCGGGCAGGGCCGGGGGCGCACCCACCGGATCGATCCCGGTCCAGATCAGTCCGCTGGCCTGCGCCATCGGCCACACCGTTGCATGGATCGCACCGGGCACCTTGCGGTCGGGTTGCGCGGGGATGAAGGTGCACGCGCCGCCCGTGCCAAAGCGCCAGGCATGATACTGGCAGCGCAATTCATTGCCCACCACTTCGCCCAGCGACAGACGCACCCCCCGATGCGGACAGCGATCGTGCCAGACGCAGACCGTACCATCGCGTGCGCGCCACAGGGCCAGATCATGCCCGCCCAGCGTGGTGCGATAGATATGGTTTGCCACCAGATCATGGTCCGCGGCAACCGCGTACCAGCGGCCCGGTTCGAGCAAGGTCATGCCGCGTGCGCACCCCTGACGGGGGCGGGAATGACGCCATAGGTCAAACCGATCGCCGACAGCCAGCGGCGATACGCGACCGAGGCCTTGTCTGCCGCGATCGGCAATTCGGCGCCATCGGTCAGCGGCAGGCGTTTGGGAAACTGGTTTTCCAGGATCGGCTTGTCCTGCAGAAAGATCGTCTGTTGGAACGCGCGCAAGCCCTGCGGCGTGGTGCCATCGGGCAGGCACAGCAGCACAGGGTGGGCCACGCTGGTCTCTTCGGTCACCGGCTGGACAAACAGGTAGATCACGTCGAACCGGTTGCGGTGCATCGGGTTGGATTTGTACAGGCACGTCACCAGCGCGCGTTCGACTTTGTAGACATAGTCGACATCAAACGCTTCGGTGGCGGCGGGCGATGCCTGCGGCTGGTACATCTTGCACCCCGTTGCAATGATCCCGCCCCCGGGTAGCGCGTTGACGGCATAGGGCAGGACGCGCGTATGCGGATCGTCGCCCAGATAGCCGGCGTGGACATAGCCGAGATGGCCCAGATCGAGAAAATTTTCGATCACCCGCGGGGCAGACGCGCGTACGCCGATCGCGCCGACGACAATTGCCGGCCGGTCGGGTTCATTCGCCGCGTCAATGGACAGCACGTCCCGCGCCGGCGTGCCCAGGCACACCCAGATCAGGCCATAGCGTTCGGCGTGGTGCACCCTTTGCGCATCATCGCGCCGGGCGATGATCGTGCCCGCACCATCGATGGTCACGGTCAGGGGCACGTCCAGCAGCATGGTGCGGTGCGCACGCGCGGGATCGAGCGTGCAGCGCGCGGCCACCGGGTGCCAGTCATTCCACAGGATCGGATCGGTTTCGGCCATAGCCGCGGCCTAATTCGCAACAGCGCAAAGGCAAGCGCGATTTTGTTTCTCGCGTCTGGACGCCGCGCGTGCCCGGGCCACGATCAGATCCTCCAAAAAGGGCGTGTGCGCATTTGTGCCACGCTGGTATGCAAATCGACAGACATTTGCATGTTTCATCTCGCAAATGCAAAAAATGACATTGGCGAGACACCTTCCCCGGCGCTAGGGGCCGGGCAACACAAAGTGCGGCGCAAGGGGCGATCGCATGGCGCCGCCGGCACGGTGGTGGGTCGAATTCGGGGGTATACATGGGATACAAGGTTCGCATCGGTCGCACCGACGGGGATTCGTTGGTGCGCAATCGGCTTTGCCTGGCACAGGTTTCGGGCCTGGCCATCGCGCTGGGCCTGGGGCTTGGGGCAAGTCCCGTGCAGGCCGCAGAAACGGCCGCAACCGCCGCCGAACCTGCGGCGGCGCCGATCACCGACATCGTGGTAACCGCGCAAAAGCGCGAATCGAACGTGCAGCGCACGCCTTTGTCGATCACCGCGTTGCCCGCCGATCTGCTGAAGCAGAACGGGGTGGCCGATGCGGTCGATCTGAATGGGCTGGTCCCCGGGCTGGTCGTATCGACCTCGGAAGGGTACGAGCGCAACCTGGCCATTCGCGGGATCGGCTTCAACGTGCCGCAGAACGACAGCGCGCAGCCGTCGATTTCGTACCATGTCGATGGCATCTACATCGTCAATCCGGTCGCGCTGAACACCAATTTTCTTGATGTCGACCATGTCGAAGTCGTGCGCGGGCCGCAGGGCACCGTCTATGGCCAGAACTCGACCGGCGGCACGGTCAATCTGATCACGGTTCAGCCCAAGCTGGGCCAGACCAGCGGTTATGTCCATGCCGACGCGGGCATGTTTGCGCTGGCCGGCTTTGAAGGCGCGATCAATCTACCGGTGGGCGATACCGTGGCGATCCGCATTGCGGCGCAGGGCACGCACCACGACGGCTATGCCAAGGCGACGCAGGTTCCTGGCACAAGCGGCGATTACCAGCTGTCGAATGAAAACAGCCTGCACGGGCGGATCACCGTGCTGTATCAGCCCGATGACAAGTTCAGTCTGGAACTGCGCGCCGAATATGCCCGCGCGCGCAACAACGAGACCGAAGGCAAGAACATCTTCGATCCCAATCCCAACCCCTGGGAACAGACCAGCGACTGGCCGGGCAAGCTGCAATACGACAACGACCTGTTCAGCGCGACCGCCAACTATGATTTCGGTTTTGCCAAGCTGAAGGTGCTGGGCAGCTGGCAGATGGTGCGCCAGAACGGATCGGTCAACGAAGACGGGCTCGATCTGCCCACCTCGATCGCGGTCTACGGCTATACCGACCCGACCAATTCGGCGAATGTCTACAACACCGTCCACGATCTGCAGTATTTCTATCACCGATCGACCGCCAAGACGGCCGAAGTCGATCTGGCTTCGCCCGGCGGGCAGACGGTCGACTGGATCGTGGGGGCGTTCTACCTCGCGTCGGATTATCGCGTCGGATATGACCAGTACGCGCTCAACGCCTATCCGGTGACGGGCGATCCGACCTCGTTGCAGAACCAGCTCTATCCGATCGTCACCGATCCCAACGCGCTGGGGTTTGATTCGCCCAACGGCTATTACTACCCGTATTTTTATTCGATCTCGTACCTGACGCGGCATTCCTGGTCGGGGTATGGCCAGGCCACGCTGCACGTCACGCCTGCTTTGCGGATCACCGGCGGGGCGCGCTTTACCCACGATTCCAACACCACCAATATCGTCGACTATGCCGGATCGCCGGTGTTCGTGGCGCAGACCAACACCGCCTGGACCGGCAAAGTCGGGGTGGAATACGATCTGGCGGCCAAGACGATGGCCTATGGCAGCTGGTCGACCGGGTTCAAGCCGGGCGGCGGCAACATCTCGGCCAACCCGGTGGTGCTTGGCTTTACCTACCAGCCCGAAACCATCAAGGCGTGGGAACTGGGGGTCAAGACCACCCAGCTGGACGGCAAGCTGCGCCTGAACCTGGCGGGCTTCTATTACTTCTATGACCAGTTGCAGTACGAAGGCGAAGACGCGCTGGCGTTCCAGGGCGGGGTGGCCAATATCCCGGCGATGCACGTCTATGGGCTTGAGGCCGAAATGAACGCAATCCTGCCTGCAGGGTTCCGTTTTGACGGCAATGCCACGCTCGAAGGCAGCAAGATGACCGGGCATTACCAGGTGCTCGACAACATCACCGGCTATAATATCGACAAGCAGATCTTTGCGCGCAATCCCGCCGGACTGAACTGCGCATTGCCGGGCCTTAGCGATACACCCTGCATCAGCCAGGATATCGCGGCGCGGTCGGCCGCCTATTACGATGTCTACGGCAACCCGGCGCCCAATCTGCCTTCGGTTACCGCGACCGGTACGCTTAGCCATACTTTGGCGCTGGCGGGCCATTCATCGCTGACCACCGCGGTGCAGGGCACATATCGCCACAGCTATGTCAACGCGGCCTATGGCGACAAGGTCATCGACGGGGTGCATGTCTATCTGACCCCGGGCTATGTGCTGTGGAACCTGTCGCTGCGTTACAAGCCCGAAGATCCCAACCTGACCTTTTCGGCGTCGGTCAAAAACGTGTTCAACACCGGCGCGGTGCTGGGCCAGTTCACCAACCAGTTCGGGGGTGAAGTGACCCGGCAATACGAACCGCCGCGTCGCGTGGTTGTTTCGGCCGAATACAAGTTCTGATGATGCCCAGGGGGTCGGACCAAGGTCCGGCCCCCTGCTTTGTGTGTGCGGCTGATTGCCACGCGCTGCCCACCGTTTAGGGTTTGTCCCATGTCCACCGCCGCGATTCCCGTAAACGACCCAGCCCCGTCTTCGTGGCTTGATCGCCGCTTTGCGTTTCGCGCACGGGGCAGCAACGTGCGCACCGAAGTGCTGGCGGGGCTGACCACGTTTTTTACCATGGCCTATATCGTGGTGGTCAATCCCGCGATCCTGGGCCTGGCCGGCATGCCGGTGGCGGGCGTGGCTGCGGCCACGTGCGTGGGATCGCTGCTGGCCTGCCTGATCATGGGTTTTCTGGCCGATGCGCCGGTGGCGATGGCTCCGGGAATGGGGCTGAATGCCTATTTCAGTTTTACCGTGGTGCAGCAGATGCATCTGCCGTGGCAGGTCGGGCTGGTCTGCGTGTTCCTGTCGGGCGCATTCTTTCTGATCCTGACACGGCTGGGCGTGCGGCAGATGGTGATGTCGGTCATCCCGCATCACCTGCTGGCGGCGGTCGCCGGGGGGATCGGCCTGTTCATTGCGCTGATCGGGTTCAAGAATGCGGGGATTGTCGTGGCCAACCCCGACACCATCGTGGCGCTGGGCAAGATGACCGCGCCGGGCCCGCTGCTGGCGCTGGTCGGCCTGGCGCTGATCATGGCGCTGACGCTGATGAAGGTGCAGGGCAGCATCCTGATTTCGATCCTGGTCACCACCGCGATCGGCATTGCCACCGGCATGGCGCCGGTTGCACCGATGCACCAGGGCTGGGCCGATATGGGATCGACGGTCCTTGCGCTCGATCCGGCCTGGGCCTGGCGCCTGTTCGGCCATGGCTGGGGCGTACTCGAAGTCGTGTTCGTGTTCCTGTTTGTGGACTTGTTCGAAAACATCGGCACGCTGGTCGCAGTGACCCGCAAGGCCGGGCTGGTGCGACCAGATGGCTCGATCCCCGGGCTGAACCGCATGCTCTATGCCGATTCGATCGCATCGATGATCGGCGCGCTGCTCGGCACGACCACTGTCACCAGCTATGTCGAAAGTGCCACCGGGGTTGAAGTCGGCGGACGCAGCGGACTGACCGCGGTGGTCACGGGGCTGCTGTTCCTCGTCGCGTTGCCGTTTGCGCCTTATGCGCAGCTCGTGCCGCTGGCGGCGACGGCGCCCGCGCTGATCGTGGTGGGCGCGCTGATGATGGCGCCTTTGGTCGAGATCGACTGGAACACCGGCGAAGAGGCGATCCCCGCATTTCTTGCGCTGGTGATGATCCCGCTGACCTTTTCGATCGCCAACGGCCTGGCGTTCGGCATCACCGCGCATGCGCTGATCAAGGCGTTGCGCCGCGAATTCACCCGCGAAAACGCATTGCTGTTCATTCTGGCGGGGCTGTTCGTGTTTCGCTTTGCCTATATCGCCGGAGTCTGAATTCTACCCGGCGCGCGCGGCAATCGCCGCCGCCTTGGCAATCAGCGCGGCGGCGATATCGCGGTGGAGCAATTCGGCCATCTTGCCAGCCACTTTCAGCGCGCCTTTGCCGGCGTTGGCCGGGTCGGCAAAGGCGGCGACAATCGCATGGGCCTCGGCCAGCGCGGCCGCATCGGGGGCAAACACGCGGTTGGCGGTTTCGATCTGGACGGGGTGGATCAGCGTCTTGCCGTCAAAGCCCAGATCGCGCGCCTGGATGCATTCGGCCTCAAGCCGGGCCGGGTCATCGATCGCATTGCACACCCCGTCGAGCAGGATCAGGCCGTGTGCGCGCGCGGCCAGCACCGTCTGCACCAGCACGGGCATGAACGCCGCGCGGCCAGGCGCCTGGACCATGCCGGTGTCCTTGGCCAGATCGTTCAGGCCCAGCATGAATGCGGCAAGCCGCGTGGGCGCGGCCTGTGCGGCGATGCGTTCGATCGCCAGCACCGCGCGCGGGGTTTCGATCATCACCCACAGCGGCACGTGGGCCGGATAGCCGGCCGCATCCATCGCGTCGGACAGTGCTGCGATATCGTGCTCGCTGTCGATCTTGGGCACCAGCAGCGCATCGATCGGCGCCCGGGCCAGCGCGGTCAGATCGTCATGGCCCCACGGCGTCGACAAGGCATTGATCCGCGCGATCAGCCGGCGATGGCCAAACCCGCCGGCGCGTGCTTCGTCGATCAGCGTTGCGCGCGCGGCCACTTTTGCCTCGGGCGCGACGGCGTCTTCCAGGTCGAGCGCCACCGCATCGCACGGCAGCGCGCGCGCCTTGGCCATGGCGCGCGGGTTCGAGGCCGGCATGTACAGCACCGAACGCAACGGGGCAGGGGTGTCAGGCAGGTTCACGCACAGTCTCCACAGGTTCGATCCGTCCTTCGTCGCGCTGCGGCATCGGCGCGATCAAGCGCATGATCAACGTGCAGGTCAGCCACAGCGCGGCAATGCGCAAGGTCGTGACCAGACCGACCCGGTCGGCCAGCGCGCCCCAGGCCCACGCGCCCAGCGCCATGCCGCCAAACGCCACCGCCTGGTAGATCGACAGGCACCGCGCCAGGATGTCTTCGGGCGAACGCAGCTGGATGGCCACGTTCAGGCTGGTCAACACCGCCACCCAGCCCGCCCCGCCGATCAGCGCGGCGGCGATGGCCGGCGCCAGCGTGTGCGCGGTCGACAGCACGATCTGCCCCGCCACGCAGACCACCGTGCCTGCGCCGACCACGCTTTCGCTGCCAAACCGGCGACGGATGCGGCTGACAAACAGCGCGCTGCCCACCGAGCCCAGGCCAAAGGCACCCACTTCCAGGCCATAGCCGATCTGATCGCCGTGCAGTTGCATGCGCACCACCACCGGCAGCAGCGCCTGAAACGCCACCGCGCCAAACCCGAACAGCGCCCCGCGCGACAACACCCGCGCAATCGGGCGCGACCGCGCGCAGAACACAACGCCAGTCATGATCGCGGTGCCGATCGGTTCGCGCACGCGTGGTGCGACCTCGGGGTGCCAGCGCGCCAGCACCACGATCATCGCCAGATAGCTGACGGCATTCAGCGCAAAGGCCGCGTTCACGCTCCACAGCGAAATGACCAGCCCGCCCAGCGCCGGGCCCAGGCTGCGCGCCAGATTGAACGCAATGGCGTTAAGCGAAATGGCCTGCGGCAGATCGGCATGATCGACTTGCGAGCGCACGCTGGCCTGCCACGCCGGCCCGTTCAGCGCGGTGCCAAGCCCTACCAGCAGCGTCAGCAGCAGCAGCGACCACGGCGCGATGGCGTGCATATAGCCCATGACCGACAGCACGGCCGAGACCACCAGCATGAACATCTGCGCCCACAGCATGACCCAGCGCCGGTCATAGGCATCGGCGATTGCGCCCGCGACCACGCCCAGCACCAGGATCGGGATCGTGCTCGATGCCTGGACCAGTGCGACCAGGACGTGCTGGTTGGTCAGTCCGGTCATCATCCATGCCGCGGCCACTGCCTGCATCACCGAACCGATGCTGGAAAACAGATTGGCCAGCCAGATATCGCGAAACACGCGGTATCCAAACGGCGCGAGCGGCCCGCGTGCCATCGGGGAACGGCGTTGGGCGGCCAATCTCACAGGATGTAGCGGACCTTGATCGGCAAAGTCTGGTCGCTGGCGCCCACGGTGACTTTGGCGGCGTCGAATTTTGGCGGCCCGAACTGCACCGCCGCATCGCGCGAAAAGCCATAGCCTTCGCTGGGCATGCCCATGGTCTTGTCCAGCCGGTTGTTGCTGTTCTGATCGTGGAACAGCGAAACGGCATATGTGCCGGGCATGACATGGCGGAATACCAGCACCGGGCCGTTATGCGCCGGCACCGACAGGCGCAGCGATTGCGGATCCTTGTCGCATTCGGGAAATGTTGCCGCCTTGGCCGTCAGACAGGCCCGGATCATGCCCTTGGTGTTGCGCAAGCCCGACACGTCGACCGTGATGGTTGCGCCTTCTGCCGGATCGGCGATCACGGCCTGCGGGGCAAGGCCCAGGGCTGCAGCCAGAACAAAGCGGGCGGTGCGTGCGGTCATGGCGTGGAAATTCCCCGATCGGTGCGGCACAGATGATCCCACAGGCGGAAATACAGCCCGTAATTGCACCGGTACTGTTCGTGATGGCGTGAATGGTGGCTGGCGGTGATCAGCCAATGGCCTGCACGCGATTGCACCAGGCCTTTGGGAAACATTTCCCAGCCCATGTGATTGGTCACGCCCATGATCGTCATGATGACCAGCACCGTGGCCAGCACGCCGGCCTGTATCGGGATGACAAACACCAGCGCGGGAATGAACAGGCCGACGATCGCGGCCTCTATCGGGTGAAAATTCATCGCCGCCCAGGCCGTGGGCGGCCGGCTGGCATGGTGGACGGCATGGATTCGGCGGAACACCGCCGGGCGGTGCATCCAGCGATGCGTCCAGTAAAACCAGGTGTCGTGTGCCGCCAGATAGACCACCAGCGACACCGGCATCCACCACAGCGGCAGCGCCCCGGGATTGGTGTAGATCATCGTCCAGCCATGCGTCTGCCAGCCCCAGGCGATGATCCCCGCGGGCAGGCCGTAGATCGCGCACGACACCAGGCTCCAGCCCAGCTCCATGCGGATCTGCCGGCCCAGCCCGGCATAATGGCCGGGCCGCACCCGCGCGGTCAGCCAGGCGAACAGCCCGCTGACCATGACATAACGCACCGCCACGATGATCGTCATCGCCAGCGCGGAAAGGATCAAGGCCATCATGGCGGGCCTTATGGCAAGCTATCGGCCCGCTGCACAGGTGTCATGCAAGGCGATAGCGCAAGTTTGACCGATAATCCGCCAGGCGGCGGAATTTCGGTCATGCATCAGTGTTCAGCTGACGCGGCTGACCTTGTTGCGGTGCTGGCCGACGCCGGGACCGCCGCGCGGCACGAACCGGCGCTTGGGCTGGCCATCGGCGGGGCGTTCGCCGCCACGGCCCTGCGGCTGGCCGCGGCCATTGCCGCCCCGGCCGTTGTTGCGGTTCTGGCCGCCGCGATAATCTTCATCGTCGTTGGGCTTGTGCGTCGGCTTGGGCAGCTTGGCGGCTTCGGCCTGGAAATCGGCGGGCAGCGGCAACGGCGCAAGCTTGACCCCGGTCAGCTTTTCGATGTCGCGCAGATAGGCCTTTTCATCGGGCGCGCACAGGCTGATCGCTTCGCCATCGGCGCCCGCACGCGCGGTGCGGCCAATCCGGTGCACATATTGTTCGGCCACGTTGGGCAGTTCGAAATTGAACACGTGGCTGACGCCGGCGACGTCGATCCCGCGTGCGGCGATGTCGGTGGCGACCAGCACCGGGCAGGTGCCCTGGCGAAACGCGTCGAGCGCGGCGGTGCGCTGTGCCTGGCTTTTGTTACCATGGATCGCGCGTGCCGGGATGCCCGCGGCTTCAAGATGGCGGGCGATCCGGTCGGCGCCATGCTTGGTGCGGCTGAACACCAGGCTGCGGTCAAGCTTCTGGTCGGCGATCAGGGCGCGGATGCGCAACGACAGCAGCGCCTGCTTTTCGGCCTGGTTGACGAACGTCACATATTGCTCGACGCGCTCGGCCGTGGTTGCCTGCGGCGCGACTTCAACCTTGACCGGGTTCTGGATGAACTGACGGCCCAGATCCTCGATCGATTTGGGCATCGTTGCCGAAAAGAACAGGCTTTGGCGCTGTGCCGGCAGCATCGCCGCAACGCGCTTGAGCGCGTGGATAAAGCCCAGGTCCATCATCTGGTCGGCTTCATCGAGCACAAAGATTTCGACATGGCGCAACGTCAGCGCACGATTGTCGATCAGATCGAGCATGCGGCCCGGCGTTGCCACCAAGACATCGGTGCCGCCGACCAGACGGCGCGCCTGCTTGGTGATCGGCACGCCGCCGAACACGCAATCCACGAACAGATTGAGGTTCTTGGCATAGCCCTTCATGTTGTCGGCGATCTGGGCGGCCAGTTCGCGCGTTGGCGACAGCACCAGCATGCGGCACGACGCCGGCTTGCGCGGGGTGGCATTGGCGGCCAGGCGGTGCAGCGAAGGCAGTGCAAACGCGGCGGTCTTGCCGGTGCCGGTCTGGGCGATGCCCAACAGATCGCGCCCTTCCATCAGTGCCGGGATCGCCTGGCGCTGGATCGGGGTGGGATCGGTATAGCCTTTGGTGGCAAGCGCGCGCAGAATCGGCTCGGCCAAGCCGAGATCGGAAAAATAGGACATGAAAATGGTACCTTAAGAATGCACGCCAGACGCTGACCCGAATGGGGCCACGGGCGCATGGGGGTCGACAGGGCGACCCACGCGTGAAAGGGAAGCGGCAGCAACAACGCTCAGCCGGGGCGGATCCATCCAGTCATAAACCGGCGCCATGTGTTTCGGCGGATCTCACGCTGCCCGGGCCTGCGACAAAATGCATTGCCGCCGTCCTTGCGAGGCGGCCCCTACCGATAAAATGCTTTGAAGGCAAGGAATTTGTGAAAATGCGCATTTTCGGCGCGCATTCACACCTCGCCACGCGGGGCGCAGGCAGGATCGCTTGCCACCACCTGACGGCGCAAGGCCGCGCGCGCCAGGCGCTCCACTTCGACCTTGCGCCGCGCCGCCGCCAACGGCAGAAGCGGCGCGGGGCGCAGGATTTCGGCATCATAGCCATCGGCCACGATCACCCCGCACTGGTCGGGCCGGAACGCATCGGTTTCCATCACCGCGCGATCGAGATGCGCTGCCAGCCCCCAGAAAAACCGGTCACAATGATCAAGGTAATCGGGCCATTTGGCATCGCCCAGCAGATCCGCCCGGCTGACCTTGATTTCGACAATGATCACCTGGCCCCGCGCATCGATCCCCATCAGATCGGCCCGCCGCCCGCCTTTCAACGGCATTTCGGTCAGGCACCAGATATCGTTGCGCGCAAACAGCCGCGCAATCCCGCGGGCCACGGCGTGGGCCGCGCGCACATCGGTGGTGGTATCGACGGTCGGGCAGGCTGATTCGATCATCGGCCCTGCATAGGAACAAATCAGAAACAAGCCAAGCCCGATGGCCGGATGCGCGAAGGCTGGTGCGCTGCGTGCAATCGCGGGCAAAATGGGCTGGCAAGCCATCCGCTTTGCTGCTAGGTGCCGCCGTCTAGCGCGCACCCGTAGCTCAGCTGGATAGAGTACTGCCCTCCGAAGGCAGGGGTCACAAGTTCGAATCTTGTCGGGTGCACCATTTTTTCAATGACTTGACGGTCTGAAATCTTGGGTGTGCGTGAAAATTCAAGCAACAGCATCGAACCATGGCCCAGTGGCGCGCCGTTATCGCCCCGCAGCCTTGTCCATCATGTCCATGAAATTGCGCGCCGCATCGCGGTCGGTGGCATTCTTGAATGCCACGTCCAGATCGGGCGCGGCGCCCAGCAGATAGAGCAGCGACCACATGGCAAAGCGGCGGCCCTGGTCGGTTTCGAGGCCGAAATCCACGCGCATGTGTTCGATCCCGCCGGCAAGCGCCGCAGGCGTCAGCGTGTCGAGATCACAGGTTCCGAAAAAGCGGCGCAGCTGATCGTCAAAGTTCATGGGACAGCCTATCAGGTCAAGCGCGGCGCGGGTCAACCGGGTGCGCTGGATGGCGCCCGGCCAGGACCCCGCCGATGGTGGCATCGACGGGGTCGGGGCAGGTTGGGGCGCGGTTATTGTCCGCTGGCGCGGCTGGCATCGCGCGCGGCGCGGAATTCGTCGGTGGGGTGCCAGTTGGGCCAGGTGTTGCCGTCGGCCAGCGTGCGCCCCAGGCGATAGAACAGGCCGACGTCTTCGGTGATGCCCGACCAGTCCCAGCTGTCGGAATATTCGTCGCTGGGCTGGTGATAGCGGTGCGTGACATAGTCTTCGGCGGCGGCATCGCCCGCCGCGGTGCCGCCGATCAGCAGATCGTGCCCGCGCGAAAGGTCAAACATCGGCACGCCGCGCTTGGCCATGCTGAAATGGTCCGAACGGTAATAATGGCCGCGCTCGGTGTGATCTTCGGCGGTTTCGCGCAGGCCCATGTCGGCCAGCGTGCTGCGCAGCACGCCGGTCAGGTCGGACTTGTCGCCCCCGGTCATCGCATAATCATGCGCCGCGCCCGATGGCGGCAGCGCGTCCATGTTGACCCCGCCCACGGTGTGCGACAGTGGATAGACCGGATGCTGCGCATAATATTCCGATCCCAGCAGACCCGATTCCTCAAGCGTCAACGCGACAAACACCTGGCTGCGCGCGGCCGGGCCCGTCTTCACATTGGCTTCGGCCAGTGCAAGCAGCGCGGCCACGCCGGTGGCATTGTCGACCGCCCCGTTGCAGATGCCATCGCCTTTTGCATCGGGCGTGCAGTGGCCCAGGTGATCCCAGTGCGCCGAATAAAGCACGACATCTTCGGGGTGCGTCCTGCCCGGCAGCACGCCGATCACATTGTGTGACACCGATCGGGTGATCGTGTTGGCAAACGCCACGTTGGCCGACAGGCCCAGCGGTACCGCGTGAAATCCCTTGTGCCGCGCCGCTTCGGCCTGCGCGTCAAGATCGAGCCCGGCGGCGGCAAACAGCTTGGCCGCCACACCATGCTGGACCCAGCCGTTGATCTGGGTCTGGCTCATCCCGTGATCGTCGCTGGCGACAAAGCGCTGCGGCCCCGACCAGCTCGATTGCACCACGTTCCAGCCATAGGCGGCGGGGAAGGTGTCGTGCACGATCAGCGCGCCGGCCGCACCCTGCCGGGCCGCTTCTTCGAACTTGTAGGTCCAGCGGCCATAATAGGTCATGCGGCGGCCCTTGAACAAACCGTCTTCGCTGGTCATCCAGTAATCGGGATCGTTGATCAGGATCACCGCGATCTTGCCGTGCATGTCGACGCCGGCATAATCGTTCCAGCCGAGTTCGGGCGCATTGACGCCAAAGCCTACAAACACCAGCGGCGCATTGGCCAGCGTGGTCTGCGCCACTTCGCGATAGCTGCCCACGACATAATCGCTGCCATAGGCAAACGTCAGATCCTGGCCCTTGCCGGTGATGTGCAGGCCCGAATGGTCATGCCCGGCGATGGCCACCGTCGGCACATCCTGCAGCCACCCGCCATGCACACCGGGCTGAAGCCCGACCGCGCGGAATTTGCCGATGATGTAGTCGAGCACTTTGGGTTCGGCCGCGGTTGCCGGTGCGCGGCCTTCAAACGCGTCCGAGGCAAGCGTTTTGACCGCATCGCGCATCAGCGCAACGTCGGGCTGGATCGGGGCGGCGGTCTGCGCGTGCGCGCCCGTTGCCAGCATGGTTGCGCATGCCAGCGCGGCGAGTGTCTTGCGGATCATGAAAAATCAGTCCTTGTTCTATGGCAAATGGTTCAGGCGCCGCGCGACGCGGCGATATGGTCGTCGATCCGGCTGGCCAGCACGGGCAGGGGCATCGCACCCGCCAGCAGCCCGGCGTCGTGGAACGTGCGAATGTCGAAGCGGGGGCCAAGCTCGGCCTTGGCCTTGGCGCGCAGCCGCAGCCATTCGATCTTGCCCAGCATGTAGCTGCAGGCCTGGCCCGGCCACACGCAATAGCGTTCGACTTCGGTGATCGCGGCAGTTTCGGGATCGCCCAGCGTATCGGTATAGAATTTTACCGCCTGTTCGCGGCTCCACCCCTGGGCATGCATGCCGCTGTCGACCACCAGCCGCACCGCGCGGAACATCGCATCGTGCAATTGCCCGACCAGCCCCAGCGGATCATCGTGGTACATGCCCATTTCGACCGCCAGCTGTTCGGCATAAAGCGCCCAGCCTTCGCCATAGCCCGAAAAGAACTGGATCTTGCGGATGGTCGGCAGATCGGTTTCCTGCGCCAGGCTGCCCTGCAGATGGTGCCCCGGAATACCCTCGTGAAAGGTCAGCGTGGGCAGGACAAAGCGCGGGGTTTCGGCGGTGTCGCGCAGATTGATATAGTACGCCCCCGGTCGTGCGCCATCGAGAGAACCCGACTGGTAATACCCACCCGGCGCGCCGGCCTCGGTTGCCACCGGCACGCGGCGGATATCGAGCTTTGCCCGTGGCAGGGTGCCGAACCACTGCGGCAGCATCACCGTGATCTTTGCCACCATGTGGTTCAGATCGTCGATCAGCACCTTTTTGCCTGGGTCGGTGTTGGGGTAGCGCTGCCGGGGATCGTCGTAGAGCGCGCGCAGGCGTTGCCCGACGGTGCCTTTGGTCAGGCCCTGTTTTTGCAGGATCTGGTCGATCTGCGCGGTCTGTTCGGTGACCATGTCCATGCCGATCTTGTGGATTTCCGCAGGCGGCACCGTGCTGGTGGTGTAATTGCGCAGATTGAGCGCATAGATCTGATCGCCGTGCGGCAGCCGCGCGACGCCCGCGGTGTGCACCGCCTTTGGCAAAAGCGTATCGAGCAGTGCCGCCTGGCGATCGAGCGCGGGCTGAACGCGTGCGGCATAGATTGCGGCGGCGCGCGCCTCCCATTCGCCGGGGATCGCGGCTTCGTGCGTGCGGCGCGCGATCGACTGCACCAGATTGGACTTTGCCGGCGGAGTATCGCGCAATTGGCGGATCTGCAGCAACGCCTTGGTCAATACGAAATCGGGCGGCACCACGCCCAGCGCGACATCGTGGCGGCACTGGTCGCTTTCCTGGTCGATCGCGGTGGCAAAGGCATCAAGCCGCGCCAGATAACCTTCGGCGTCGGCGCCATTGGCGATCACGTGCTGGCTGTCGAGGAAATCGGGCACCGATTGATAGGCGCCGGTCAGCTGGCTGATCGCATAGGGACCGCCCGCAAACGGCAGCACGCGGTTGACGTCGTCCTGCAGTTCGACGCCAAAACGCACCGAATCGTAATTGGACCGATTGAGCCCGGTCAGCGCCTCGCGCCGGATGGATTTGAGCGCCTTGAGGTTGGCGGCGTTGTGCGCCTTGTCCACGTCCCATGCCAGCAACGACCGGTCATCGAGCAGGGCCTTGGCGCCGAGCCGGCTGCCGCTGTCGAGCCCGAGCGAGGTGACCGATTCAGGCGATCGATCGAGCATCTGGTCCAACATGCCTTCAAACAGGACGGCCAGCCGCGCATCTTCGGCCGAGCCGGTGGCCGCCGCCGCGCCGCGCGCGGTATGACCAAGCGCCACGCCTGCCAGCGCCATTGTGGCCGCACCGGCCTTGAGCATTCCACGACGATCCATCAGGGCACCCTTTCGCACAATCCAAACGCGTTTCAATCTGCCAGGCATCGCATTGCCCGCCGGCCGACCGATCGCAAGCCTGCAATTGGGTCCACCCCCGCGTTCTGGCTACAGAAAACGATTGCAATGTCTTTGGTTTGGCCGAAAATCTGTGCAAATCATGACGGCAGGACAAAACGGGGGAATGCGGCGGATGAACGGCAGCCTGGTACGGGGCGTGTTTGTGGGCGGGCTGTCGGGTCTGCTGTTCGGGTTTGATACCGCCGTCATCGCCGGCACCACGCATGGTCTGGCCCAGACCTTTGCGCTGACCCCGGCGGTGCTGGGGCTGACCGTGTCGAGCGCATTGTGGGGCACACTGGTCGGGGCGTTTGCCGCAGGGGTGCCCGGCGATGCGTTTGGCGCCCGCAATTGCCTGCGCGCCATTGCGCTGATGTACGTGCTGTCGGGCATCGGCTGCTTTTTCGCGCCCAACCTGGCCACGCTGATTGCCGCGCGCGTGCTGGCGGGGTTGGCGGTGGGGGCATCGTCGGTGCTGGCGCCGACCTACCTGGCCGAAATCGCCCCGGCGCGGGCGCGCGGCGCGATGGTCGGGGTGTTTCAGCTGAACATTGTCGCAGGCATTCTGGTTGCCTATCTCAGCAATTACGCGATCGGGCTGATGGATCTGGGTGCGCAGGAATGGCGCTGGAAATTCGGCGTGACGGCGGCCCCTTCGCTGGTGCTGGCGGCGCTGCTGTTTGCCATTCCCAACAGCCCGCGCTGGCTGGCGGTCAAGGGCCGGCTTGACGAGGCGCGCGCCGTGCTGTCGCGCACCGGGCATGGCGATATCGCGGCCGAATTGGCCAGCTATGCCCGCGACACCGTGGCGCACGCAGGACGGCGCGTGCGCCTGTCGTGGGCAGAGCATGCACGGCCGATGACGCTGGCGGTGCTGATCGCATTTTTCAACCAGATGTCGGGGATCAACGCGATCCTCTATTACCTTAACGACATCTTTGCCGCCGCCGGGTTCGGCAAAGTGTCGTCCGATTTGCAGTCGGTGATCATCGGCGCAACCAATCTGGTATTCACGCTGCTGGCGCTGAGCGTGATCGACCGGATCGGGCGCAAGACCCTGTTGCTGGTCGGTTCGGTCGGCCTGATCATCAGCCTGTCGGGTGTGGCCCTGGTCCAGCTCAGCGGCGCGCACCAGGCGTTGTTGCTGCCGCTGTTGATCGCGTTCATCGCCGCGTTCGCGTTTTCGCAAGGCGCGGTGATCTGGGTCTATATCGCCGAAGTCTTTCCAACCGCGGTGCGCGCGCGGGGGCAGGGGCTGGGCAGTTCGACGCATTGGCTGATGGATGCGTTGATCGCCACCGCGTTTCCGGTGATCGCCGCCAGTTCAAAGGGCCTGCCGTTTGTGGTGTTTGCGCTGGCGATGGTGGTGCAACTGGTGGTGGTGTGGAAAGTCTTTCCCGAAACCAGGGGGATCGCGCTTGAGGACATGGCCGCCTCGATCGGGCACAAGGCATGACCAGGCGCGGTCGCCGGGCGCTTCTGGCGATGGCAGCACTTGTGACCCATGGCGTGCAGGCACAGACGCCGGCACAGCCCGCGCGGCGCGACGATGATCCCTGGCGCCCGGCCTGGCACTTTACCCCGCCCGCGCACTGGATGAACGATCCCAACGGTCTGGTGTTCTATCGCGGGGTCTATCACCTGTTCTATCAATACCATCCCGGCGGCACGGTGTGGGGGCCGATGCACTGGGGCCATGCGGTCAGCAGCGATCTGGTGCATTGGCACGACCGCCCGATCGCGCTGGCGCCCGATGAACACGGCACGATCTTCAGCGGCAGCGCGGTGGTCGACTGGCACAACACCAGCGGTTTTTCGCACGACGGCACCCCGCCGTTGCTGGCGATCTTTACCTATCACGACGAAGCTGCGCGCAAGGCGGGCCTGCCGCCGCAAAGCCAGGGGCTGGCCTACAGCCTGGACGCAGGCGAAACCTGGACCAAATATGCCGGCAATCCCGTGTTGCGCCCTGATGCCGGACAGCCGGATTTTCGTGATCCCAAAGTGTTCTGGTTTGCACCCGGCCAAAGCTGGATCATGGCACTGGCGGTGGGTGATCACACTGAATTCTTCGGTTCGCCCGATTTTCGCCAGTGGCACCGGCTGAGCGGGTTTGGTGCCGGCGTTGGGGCGCATGGCGGTGTGTGGGAATGCCCCGATCTGATGCCGATCCGCGTGGCGGGAACCCGGCAGACAAAATGGGTGCTGATCCAGAGCATCAATCCGGGCGGCCCGAACGGCGGGTCGGCCACGCAGTATTTCGTGGGCGATTTTGATGGCCACAGCTTCACGCTCGATCCCGCATTTGCCCGAGGCCTGGCGCGGCACGGGCCACGCTGGCTCGATTGGGGCCGCGACAATTACGCAGGCGTGGCCTGGTCGGATTTACCGCCGGGGGCGCGTCACCCGATCATGATCGGATGGATGAACAACTGGGATTACGGCGACAAGACCCCCACGGGCGCGCTTTCCACCGGCAACTGGCGCAGCGCGATGACATTTCCGCGCGAACTGTCGCTGCACCGGTCGCGCGACGGGGGCTATGCCTTGCGCCAGATGCCGGTGCGCACGTGGCAGACGCTGGCCGGGCCGGCGGTGGCGATGCGCGCAACCATGGTCTCGGGGACTGTCGAGGTGCCGCTGCCCGATCAGGCGGTGGCGCAATCGCTGGTAACGCTGGCCTTCGATGTGCCCGGGGGGCGGACACGCGTCGGCATCGAACTGTCAAACAGTCTGGGCGATATCTACCGGTTTCACTATGACGCGGCCACCCGGCGTTTTTCCAGCGATCGCACCGCATCGGGCGTGGTCGATTTTTCGCCCAAATTCGCCTCGGTCGATCACGCACCGCGGCTGGCCTCAGGCAAGACCCTGACGATGACATTCGCGATCGATCGCAGCAGTATCGAGGCGTTCTGCGATCGCGGCGCGACCGTGATGACGACGGCGGTGTTTCCGCGTGCACCGTATACACGTCTGCGGCTGTTTGCCGAACAGGGCCACGCGCGGCTGGTATCGCTGCGGGCGACACCGTTGGCCGGTGCCGCGCGCAATTAGGCCGATCTGCCCATGACCCAACGGTCCAGCGACCACCGTCCGGAACCGCGCGCCACGATGGTCAGCAGCAGGCCCAGCCACAGGCTGTGTTCGGTCCACCAGGCATCGGGATAGATGAACAGCTGGATCACCAGCGTCATCGCGGTCATCCCCAGCGCGGCAAACCGCCCGAACAGTCCCAGCACCAGCAGAACCGGCAAGAGGTGCTCCATGGCCATTGTCACAGGTGCCACGATCCCAGGAAAGGGCGTGTGAAATTCATCGCGGAACAGATCGACCTGCCCGTCTTTCAGGCCGAACCATGTGCCATCTGCGCGGCGGGTTTCGCCGGCGGCCCAGAACACGTGTGCGGCAACTATGCGCACGAACAGCAGCAGTGCCGCTTCGGGAATTTTTGCGAACAGGCCGTTTACGGTCCGGATCAGGGCGATCATGCTGCAGTCCTTCTGGTCAGGAGCCTGGTCGTGCCGCACCGGCGCGCGCGTTGACCCATCCGGGATGGCCGGATGCGATGCGCAGCGACAGGTGCGGGACCCAGGTGGGCGGGGCGGGGCTGGCCCGCCCTATTTGATCAGCCCTTTTTGACCGGCGCGGCGTTGCCGGTGTGTTCGGCCAGCGTGCCGCCCATGGCGGTGCACGTGCCGGCCTTGACGAATTTCCAGGCATTGCCCTGGTAATTCACGGTCGATGTGCCGGCGCAGCTGGTGCCGGCACCGGCCTTGCAATCGTTCTTTCCGGCCATGGCGACGCCATAGCATTTTTCCCGGCTGGGCGTTTCCGCATGGGCCGCGGTGGCGGCAACTGTCGCGGCAAGGGCAGCGGCCAGCGCCGCAATCGTGGTGGTGTTCATCGGCTGTTCCTTTTTCGGCTGAACGGATGTGGTCCGCGCATCGGCCACGTCACCATTTCGCACGCGCGGCCCGGCCGGTTACGGCAAGGACCGGTTTTTTTGTGCGCGCCGGGCAGGTGACCGAAAAATTCGACATCGCACGATGTCAATGTGCCCGTTAAGTCCATTCCCTGATCGGGTTGCGTTCCGGTATTCGGTCAGCCGCGAATAACGCCACCGATCCTGCGGTCTGACACGGTGTCAGCCGCCGCGCGAAGCGGGCGGCACGATTGCAAACGCCTGCCGCCCACCGGACAAAGTGGATGAAATGGACGTAAACACTATTGGACAAATGGATATCTCAGCGTGATAACGTGCGCGCGGGACGAGGCCGTAAGTGGAGAGAACGAGATGACGCAATCAGGATCGAAGATTCGGTTTGGTGGATTGATGTTGTGCATGGCAGTGCCGGGGCTGATGCTCGCGGCATGCTCGAAAAAGAATGACGCGGATACGACCGCCGACAGCGCACCAGCCGCGGCGACGACACCTGCGGACAGCGCTGCAGCCCCTGCGGCGCCTGCAGCAAAGGTGGCAGCCGACAACACCGACACCATCACCGGCGTAAAGCTGGCCAGCTACACCGGCGATGCCGATAAGGGCAAGGCGGCGTTCGTCACCTGCACCACGTGCCATGCCATCGAAGCCGGCGTGAACAAGATCGGCCCGTCGTTGCACGGTGTCGTCGGCCGTGCCGCGGGTTCGATCCCGGGGTATACCTATTCGGCTGCGAACAAGGGCAGCGGCATCACGTGGACTCCGGAAAAGCTGTTCCAGTATCTGGAAAATCCGCAGCGCGTCGTGCCCGGCACCAAGATGAGCTTCCCCGGTTGGAGCGATCCGCAAAAGCGCGCCGACGTGATCGCGTATCTCAAGGCCAACAGCTGATCGTTTGACGTATCGGTACGGTTGAACGGCCCGGCAGCGCTCAGCGCTGCCGGGCCGTGTTTTTGGTGGCAGAGCGCCGTGCCAGATCGGCCAGGTTGACCGGAAACGACGCCAGCAGCAGCACCGCGATCCAGCGCCAGTCAAGCCCGATCAGCGCCGCGCGCAGCGCCAGCAGCATCAGCACACCGGGTGTCAGGCACAGCAGCGCATCGTACAGCCGCCATCGCGCGCGCGTGACCAGCACGATCAACTCGCACGCGATCACCAGCAGCACAACATCGACCGCATGGCCGCTGGCAAACAGCCAGATCATCATCGGGTTCAGGCGAAAGGTCCGTTCAGATGGACGATCGTCATGTTGAGATATCCGGCAAACGTCACCCACAGCAGATAAGGCACCAGCATCACCGCCCCGCTCATCGAACGACGCCAGATCACCAGTATCAGTGCCAGCACCGACAGCCACAGGCCCAGCGCCTCGATCACGGCCCAATCGGGCCGGTGCAGGCGAAAGAACAGCAGGCTCCACACGATATTCAAAAAGCCGTTGAGCGCAAACAACCCCAACAGCCATTCGCGTTCGCGCGCATTGGGCATGGCGAGCCATCCATTGACCCCCGCCAGCGCGGTAAAGGCATAGATCGCCATCCAGGCCATGCCATATGTCGCATCGGGCGGCGCCCAGCGCGGCTGGGCCAGTCCATGATACCATGGTCCGATGTCGGTGATCGTGGCCCCCATCACCGCCACGGCAATGGCCAGGATCGACGCGATCACGATGGGAAACAGCCAGGCGCGGCTCATCGGGTGGCCCCTGCAGTTTGCAGCAAGTAACGCATATCCTTCATGAAAATACGTAGATAGGCCAAGGGATTGGCATAGACGAGTTGCTTGTTCATATAGGCCGGCCACAGCATCCGTTGCACATCGCGATCATCGCACATGGTCACAAACCGTTCGCGGCGGCGATCGTTGTGGTACCAGAAATACTGCATGATCCCCAAAATCCAGAACACCTGTCCATGCGCGCGCATGAACCGTTTGCGTGCCTGCGCCAGCGCGCGCGGCTTGCCCGTCACCAGAAACAGATCCACGGCGCGCGCCGATTCCTGCCCGGCCACCATTGCATAATAGATGCCTTCGCCCGAGGCCGGCGCAACCACCCCTGCGGCATCGCCTGTCACCAGCACATCGCGGCCATTGTCCCATTTGCGCAAAGGACGCAGCGGGATCGGTGCGCCTTCGGACCGGATCGTTTCGCACCCGGCCAGATGGTTGCGGCTGCGCAGCCGGGCAACCGCTTCGCGCAGGCCAAATCCCTTGACCGCACTGCCCACCCCGACGCTGGCGGTATCGCCATGGGGAAACACCCAGGCATAAAAATCGGGCGACAGCGCCGCCTGATAGAACACGTCGCACCGGCGCCGGTCGAACGCGGCATCGTCTGCCACAGGGGACCGGATCACTTCGTGATAGGCAAACACACAAGGCATGCGGTCGGCACCCGCGATCGTGCCGCGCGCCACGCGCGACCGCGCGCCGTCGGCGCCGATCACGCAGCGCGTGGCAATGCGGCGTTCCGCACCGTCGGCATGCGCGGTATAGACCACCACCGCGCCGCCATCTGTATCACGTTCGATCCGGTCAAACCGGCCGGTGCGGCGTTCGGCCCCTGCCAGCGCCGCGCGTTCGCGCAACCATTCGTCAAACGTGTCGCGGTCGACCATGCCGACGAAGCCGTCGCCGCCAAACCGGTCGACCGGCATGTCGACCATTGCGTCGGACGGTGCAATCATCCGTGCGGCGACCACGCGGCCCACGATCAGATGATCGGGAATGGCAAAATCGCGGATCAGCTTGGGCGGGATAGCACCGCCGCAGGGCTTGATCCGGCCTGCCCGATCCAGCAGCGCGACGCGGTGCCCGGCGCGGGCCAGATCGGTGGCGGCTGTCGCCCCCGAGGGGCCGCCGCCGACCACCACGCAGTCATAGATCGCGCTCATGCCACCAGGCGCCGCGGCTGGGTGGTCTGCGCCGGTTGGCGCAAGGCCAGCGAACCGGCGATCAGGAACAGCACCGCCTGGATGCCGAACACGATCATGAACGTGCGCGGGGTCGATCCGATCACCGCGCGGCCCAGATCGAGCCCGACCGCGCCACACAACCCGCCCAGCGCAAAGGCGATCGCCTGTGCGGCGCCCCACACACCCATGCGGATGCCTTCGCGATTTTTTCCATCGGCACCGGCCAGCCCCATCATCGTGCCGATTGCGGCCACGGCAAACACGCCGTTGCCCAGCCCCAGCGCCGCCACATTGGCGGCAAGGGGCCATCCGCGTCCCGCACTTGCGGCCATGACCAGCCCGGCCAGGGCCAGCGACGAGGCGGCGCACCCGACCACGATCCACAGCCGCATGCCCGCCACGGTGCGTTTGCCGATAACACTGCCGCCGACGCCGACCACGATCATCCCGCCCAGCACCCCGCTGTGCAGCACGCCTGCCAATTGCGTCGACTGGCCGGGGGAATAGCCGAACAGCAGCCCGGCGAATGGTTCCAGGATCAGTTCCTGCATCGAATAGGCAAACATCGACAGGAACACGAACAGGGTAAAGCGGCGCGTATCGTCATCCGCCATCATCGTGCGCAGCGCGACGCCAAACCCGGGGCGATGCACTGGTGTGGCGGTGTCACGGGTCAGCGCCGCCGGGCCTTCGACCCGCGCGACCCCCACCATGGCCAGGCAAAACGCCGCCGCCGCAATGCCGCACACGACCTGGGTCAACCGGTGCAGCGAAAACGGATCGATCAGCTTGCCGGCCACGCCGGCGGTAATGACAATGCCCACGATCATCATGATCCACGTGATCGATGCCGCCGCCGCGCGCCGCGCGGGCGCAACCCGCGTGGCCAGCAGGGCCAGCAGCGACGTGCCCGCAGCGCCAACCCCTGCGCCGATCATCGAAAAGGCCGCGATCGCCAAGGCCAGGCCCCCGCCGGAATGCGCCGCCAGCAGGCCAAGGGCGGTGACCGACAGCATTGCCCCGGCGGCGAGCGTGGCCATCCCCAGCACGATCCAGGGCGTGCGACGCTGCCCGCGATCAGAGCCATGGCCCCAGACCGGGCGCGACAGTTGCACCGCGTAATGCCACGCCACAAGGCCCGCGGGCAGTGCGGCGGGCAGCGCATATTCAACCACCATCACCCGGTTGAGCAACGATGTGGCCAGCATCACGATCGATCCGATCGCCGATTGCACCAGGCCCAGCCGGACAATTCCGATCCAGCCGAGCGGCGCGCGTGTCACAGCCCGGTTGCTCCGCCAAGCGCAAACGCCGAGGCCAGCATGCCAAGGACATAAAGCGTGGTGCCCGTCGCGTTGTACCACGGGGTGTGTTGGCGCGGATCGCCGAGCAGCCGCGGCATCAGGCCCAATTGCCCGGCCAACACCACCGCGACCAGTCCCGCGCCGATGCGATGCACCCAATGCACCAGCAGCGCCACCACCACGATCTGCGGCGCGGCCATCACCGCGCAGGCCAGCCGCGCGGCAGGGCCAACCCCCATGACGACCGGCAACGATCGCAGTCCGGTCAGGCGATCGCCTTCGACCGCCTTGAAATCGTTGAGTGTCATGATGCCATGGGCGCCAAAACTGTACAGGGCCAGCACGATCAGCACATGCGTCGCGGGCAGCGCGCCGGCCATCACGCTGGCGCCTGTAAACCAGGTCAGCCCCTCGTACGTCAGGGCCACGACCGCCGGCCCCCATATGCCACTGACCTTGAACCGGAACGGCGGCGCGCTGTATCCCCAGGCACAGGCCAGGCCCAGGCAGGTGGCGCCGACCACCCAGGGGCCGGTGGTCCAGGCCAGCAACAGCGACAGGCCGGTGCCGATCATCGCGATCCACAGCCCCCAGCGTCCGCCGATCCGGCCCGACGGGATCGGCCGTTCGGGCTGGTTGATCGCATCGACATGCCGATCGAACCAGTCGTTGACCGCCTGGCTGGTGCCGCACACCAGCGGGCCGGTCAACAGCACGCCCGCGATCAGGAAAGGCCAGCGATGGCTGATCGGCACGCCCGACGAAACCACGCCGCACATGAACGCCCAGATGGGGGGGAACCAGGTAACCGGTTTGAGCAGTTCCAGCACGTCGCGCGGCGCGGGCAGCGATACGTGCGGGCGAAGGGTGGCCGAATGGTCCATGGCTGCAAGGCTAAGCCTTGACACCCCAAAGCGTCAAATCGATTTTACACGGGCGCGTGCAGAATTCGCTTCAACTGTCGCCCGATGCCTGATTGGCCAGACCGTGGCGATGCAGCTTGGAATACAGGCTCTGGCGGCTCAGGCCCAGGATCTCTGCGGCAGAGGCGCGGTTGTCGGACGTATAGGCCAGCGCTGCTTCGATACACAGCCGTTCGATCATGTCGGTGCTTTCGCGCACGATGTCTTTCAGCGACATGCGGCCAACGAGTTCGGTCAATTGTTCGACCGAACGGGGCAAATCGCGCTGTGCCGCGGTGTCATCGCGCAGGCGGCGCGCAACATTGCGGATGGTAAAGCCGTAGCAGTCCTTGCCTTCCATCGTGGCCGACACGCCCGACAGTTCGATCTCTTCCTGCGCGCCTGCTGCACCGCGCACGATCGTGGCGACATTGCGGATCGAACCGTGATCGCGCAGTTGGCCCACGATCAGTTCCAGATCGCGGCCGGGACGCGCCAGCCAGGTGCCGACGGGATTGCCCACGACGCGATCGGCCGAGGGCATTTCGGCCAGTTCGACAAATGCGGCATTGGCCGTCAGCACTTTGAGTTCGCGGTCGACCAGCACAAAGGCATCGGGCATCCGTTCCAGGACATCGCCCAGCGTGCTGTCAAACCGGTGTTCGGCATCGGCCGGCGTGGTTGGCTCGATCCGCACGATCAGCATCGGCGTGCGCGATTGGCGGAACAGGCGCGCCGAAATTCGCGCCTCGCCCTTGTGGTCGATCAATTGCAGCACGACCGGGTCGAGCGAATCGCTGGCTTCGGCGGCGCCGAGATAGGCCACCAGGTCATCGCGCTGTTCGCTGGCCACGATCGAGGCGGCCGCATTGCCGATCAGCGATCCCTCGCGCGCATCGAGCAGACGATGCGCGGCGGGGTTGGCCTCGCGAATACGGCGGGTCTGGCCATCGACGATCATCACCGGTTCGGACGCCATGTCGAACAGCAGGCGATACCGGGTTTCGGCCTGTCGCAGCCGGATGTAATCCCGCTCGAGCGATTGCTGGGTCTGCAACAGGCGCTGTTGCATGTCGGCGGCGGCGCGCATGTCGCGGCCGATCGCGATCAGCCGGTCACTGTCGCCCAGAGTCATGACCATATAGCGCAACGGGATATCGCCGCCGGCGGCATGGTGGTTGACCTGGCGCCAGCGTCCCGGCGCATTGCCGGTCGCGGCCTGCAGCATTTCGACCGCCTTGTTGCGGCTTTCCACGGTCATTGCCTCGATCCACGATCCCCCGATCCAGTCGGTAAAACCATGGTTGGCAAGATCGCCTTGCGCCACCGCCACATCGAGTATCGTGCCGTCGCGGGTCAGGATAAACGTGACATCGCCCGCCGCTGCCAGCAGCGAAGCCGCCACATCAGCAGAAAGCAGGCCCGGCAGGATGCCGGGCGTCAGGAAGGCCGTGTTCCGGGAAGGGGCGATATGCTGGCTCATTGACGAGCGACGCACTCCAGGCGAATGGTAACGTTACGTCGCAACAGCCCGCTCGCGTTCACGAACAAGTTGATCTGCAACACGCGGCGCAGATTTGGCATCCACGGCGGTGCCATCGGCACCGACCTGAACAGCAAGTTCCGGATTTGCGCTAAAAACCCGTCCCCCGACCATGATGCCGACATGCGGATTTTTCGAAATATTCCGCAGTGCAGCAATGATCGCCCGCAGCGGGCCAATATGGCAGTCACAACTGACGGTCAACCCGATTATGTCGAACCACTGGGCTTGCGCGCGCTTGAGCAATTCCGGGGTTTGCGGGTCGCACAGCCGATCGGTCATCCATCCATCGCGGCGGAAGATGTCATCGATCATGACCGTGCCCAGGCTGTGCTGATCACCCGGAACCGGGCAGAACAGAGCACGTCGACCGCCATCGGCAGACGTCTGCCCGGTCGTCATGCCGCCGGTGATTTCGTGAACCACTTCCTGCAGACGCCACAGGCCCATCGTCACGTCCATGAAGTCGCACGTGTCGTTTTCCCAGAATTCACCCAGCATCCGCGCGGTCGGCGCCAGCAGATCGACCAGCACCGATTCCATCGGCACCCCGCGCGCCAGGATGGCTTCGACCACGGCAAACAGTTCGTCGGCCTCGATCTGCATGACCAGCGGGGCAAACGCGGCAATTTCGTCCGCGCCGATCACATCGTCGGCAATGACAGCTGTACACGACGTGG
The DNA here is from genome assembly GCF_000429005.1 of Novosphingobium acidiphilum DSM 19966. Lineage (GTDB taxonomy): Bacteria > Pseudomonadota > Alphaproteobacteria > Sphingomonadales > Sphingomonadaceae > Novosphingobium > Novosphingobium acidiphilum. The sequence goes on from NZ_AUBA01000006.1 coordinate 125,930, forward strand.
TCGCACCCGAATGGGCTACCATCATCCGCGGGATGATCTGGCTTTCGATCAGCGCAGTCAGCGAACGCGCATAGTCCGCGTCGATCCGCGCACGAAACGCGGACAGCCCCAAGGGTTCGGCAGCCGGACCGCATCTGACCAGTTGTTCAATCGCAAAACGACCGTCTGATGATGTAATCTCATCGTATCGGTTCATCGATGCCATCCCCGGCTCTCCCCGCCTGACCGACATTTCGTCTGGATTGCTGGTCATCGACTGTGGACCTGCGACTCGCAGCGTATGCTTGTTGCCACCTGCTGGCAACAGCCATAGTCCCGATCTGGCCCCCAAGTGTCAAAATAAATGGACGTCAATTTAGATTGACACTTTGCGGTGACGGGATAATTCTCTGCCTGCAACCAAAAGGGGCAGGCGAGAGGCGATGCGGGCGAGCAACCCACCTTTCTCAAAGGAAAAGAGCGGCGCAGCAGTGTCACTCTACACGCCTGAGGAACGTATTCGCCGCGACTCGACAGCCTGGACGCTGGTTCAGGGGATCCTTGCCCCGGTGCAGTTCCTTGTGTTCCTGGTCAGCGTGGTGCTGGTGCTGCGTTACCTGCACACCGGCCAGGGCGCGACCGCGGCAACCGTGTCGATCGTCGTCAAGACCATCACGCTTTATTCCATCATGATCACCGGCTCGATCTGGGAAAAGGTCGTGTTCGGCAAATGGTTGTTCGTGCCGGCGTTTTTCTGGGAAGACGTGTTCAGCATGCTGGTGCTGGCGCTGCACACGGCATACCTCGCCGCGCTGATCGGCGGCTATGGCACCGAACGCGGGCGCATGCTGCTGGCTTTGGCCGCCTATGCCACGTACGTGATCAACGCGACGCAGTTCATCCTCAAACTGCGTGCGGCGCGCCTGCAATCGGCGCCTGTTTCGATGGCGATGGCCGCATGACCCCGGCGCTGCCCGCCGGTCTGCCCGGATGCGTTTCGGCCCCGGTGCTGCGCGAACGCGGCCAGCGCGAAGTGTTCTGCGGATTGACCGGGATCATCTGGCTGCACCGCAAAGTGCAGGATGCCTTTTTCCTGGTGGTCGGGTCACGCACGTGCGCGCACCTGCTGCAATCGGCCGCAGGGGTCATGGTGTTTGCCGAACCGCGCTTCGGCACCGCGATCATCGAGGAACGCGATCTGGCCGGCATGGCCGATTGCAACGAAGAACTGGATCGCGTGGTTGATCGCCTGCTGGCGCGGCGGCCCGATATCAAGCTGTTGTTTCTGGTCGGTTCGTGCCCGTCCGAAGTGATCAAGCTGGACCTGTCGCGCGCCGCATCGCGGCTGTCGGTCAAACATGCCGGGGCGACCAGGATCCTCAATTATTCGGGATCGGGCATCGAAACGACCTTTACCGAGGGCGAGGATGCCTGCCTTGCCGCGCTGGTGCCCGAATTGCGCGCCGATCACGACACCGCACCCGGGCTGATGATCGTGGGCGCCTTGCCCGATGTGGTCGAAGACCAGTTCGCCCGCCTGTTTGCCGAGCTTGGCATCGCCAATGTGCATTCATTCCCCGCGCGCCGCGCCGATGCGATGCCGGCGGTTGGGCCCAACACCCGGTTCTTGCTGGCCCAGCCGTTCCTTGGCGAAACCGCGCGCGCGCTGGAAGATCGGGGTGCGACGCGGTTGGATGCGCTGTTCCCGTTTGGCGCCGAAGGGACGACGAACTGGCTTCACGCTGCCGCCAAGGCGTTTGGCATCGATGAAATGCATTTCCGCCGGGTGATTGCGCCGGGCCGCGAACGCGCCAAGCGCGCGATCGAGCACCGCCGTGCCACGCTGTCGGGCAAGCGGGTGACCTTTCTGCCCGACAGTCAGCTCGAAGTGCCGCTGGCACGGTTCCTGTCGAACGAGCTCGGGATGGTCCCGGTCGAAGTCGGCACGCCCTATCTGCACCGTCGCCACCTGGCGCAGGAACTGGCTCTGCTGCCCGCCGGCACGCTGATCAGCGAAGGCCAGGATGTCGATCTGCAGCTTGATCGGGTGCGCGCCGCCCGGCCCGATCTGACGGTGTGCGGGCTGGGCCTGGCCAATCCGCTGGAGGCCGAAGGGCTGACCACCAAGTGGGCGATCGAACTGGTGTTCTCGCCGATCCACGGTTTCGACCAGGCAGGCGACCTTGCCGAACTGTTCACCCGCCCGTTGCGGCGCCGCGACGTCTTGAGGGTCTGATGCAGCTGACGGTCTGGACATACGAGGGTCCCCCTCACGTTGGCGCGATGCGGATCGCAACCGCCATGCAGGGCGTTCACTATGTCCTCCACGCACCGCAGGGCGATACCTATGCCGACCTGCTGTTCACGATGATCGAACGCCGCGCCAAGCGTCCGCCGGTTACCTACACCACGTTCCAGGCGCGCGATCTGGGCAAGGACACCGCAGAGCTGTTCCAAACGGCGGCACGCGATGCCTTCAACCGGTTCCAGCCGCAGGCCATGCTGGTCGGCGCATCGTGCACGGCCGAGCTGATCCAGGACGATCCCGCCGGGCTGGTCGAGGCGATGGGGCTGCCATGCCCGGTGGTCGCGCTCGAATTGCCCAGCTACCAGCGCAAAGAGAACTGGGGCGCGGCCGAAACCTTCTACCACCTGGTGCGTACGATGTGCGCCGGTGCCACGGCGGCACCGCGCACGGACACCGCCCGGCCCCGCGTCAATCTGCTGGGGCCGACCGCGCTTGGGTTCCGGCATCGCGACGATGTGATCGAAATCACCAGGCTGCTCGACACCCTGGGCATTGCCGTCAATGTAACCGCCCCGCTGGGGGCCAGCCCCGCCGATCTGGCGCGGCTGGGCGAGGCCGATTTCAACATCTGCCTCTATCCCGAAATCGCCGATACGACCTGTCGCTGGCTGGAACGCCAGTTCGGGCAGAAAACCGTGCGCACCGTGCCGATCGGCCACGGCGCGACGCGTGATTTCATCGCCGAAGTGGCGGGCCTGGCGGGCGTCGATCCTGCCGCCGTGCTCGATACGTCGAACCTGCCGTGGTGGAGCCGCTCGGTCGATTCGACCTATCTGACCGGCAAACGCGTGTTCATTTTCGGCGACGCCACGCATGCCATTGCCGCGGCACGCGTGGCGCGTGACGAGCTGGGCTTCGAAGTGGTGGGCCTTGGCTGCTACAACCGCGAATTCGCCCGCGATTTGCGCGATGCGGCAAGACTTTACGGCGTCGAACCGCTGATCACCGACGATTACCTGGCGGTCGAAGATGCCATTCAGGCGCTGCAGCCCGAACTGGTGCTGGGCACGCAAATGGAACGCCACATTGCCAAGCGGCTGCGCATACCCTGCGCGGTCATCTCTGCGCCGGTCCACGTGCAGGATTTTCCCGCGCGCTATTCGCCGCAGATGGGGTTCGAAGGCGCCAATGTGCTGTTCGACACCTGGGTCCACCCGCTGGTGATGGGCCTGGAGGAACATCTGCTGACGATGTTCCGCGACGATTTCGAATTCAGCGATGGCGCGGGTGCGTCGCACCTGGGGCACGGTACGGCGGCGCACACGCCCGCCCGACCGGTGCTTGAACCGGTGGCAGACGCACGCGTTGCAGCCGGCGGCTGGTCGCCCGAGGCCGAGAAGGAATTGCTGAAAATCCCGTTCTTCGTGCGTGGGAAAGCACGGCGGAACACCGAGCGCTATGCCACCGAGCTGGGCATAGCCGCCATAACGCTCGAAACGCTCTACGATGCGAAGGCGCATTATGCCCGCTAGCAGCTCAGCCATCCCGGTGCGCGTGGTCATCATCACGCTCGACAACCATCTGTCGGGCGCTGTCACGCGCGCGCAGGACCACTTCACCCGCGCCGGATCGGGCGTGACCATCGGATTTCACGCCGCCGCCGACTGGGAGGAAAAGCCCGCAGCACTCGAAGCCGCACGCGCCGACATCGCGCGCGGTGACATCATCTTGATGACCATGCTGTTTCTTGAAGATCACATCCGCGCCGTGCTGCCGCAGCTGACCGCGCGGCAGAACCTGTGCGATGCCATGATCGGGCTGATGTCGGCGGCCGACATCGTCAAGCTGACCCGCATGGGCGAATACCGGATGGACAAGCCGGCAACCGGCCTGTTGTCGCTGATCAAGAAGATGCGCGGTACCAACAAGGCGGGCGCCAGTTCGGGCAAGGGACAGATGGCGGTGCTGCGCCGCCTGCCCAAACTGCTGAAATTCGTGCCCGGCACGGCGCAGGACGTGCGTGCCTATTTCCTGACCATGCAATACTGGCTGGCCGCATCGGACGACAATGTGTTCGACATGATCGGTGCGCTGGTCGACCGGTACGCCGATGGCGAACGGCGGTCGTTGCGAGGCACGATCAAGGCGCAAGGCCCCCGTGATTATCCCGAAGTCGGTGTCTATCACCCTGCGCTGCCGCAGCGGATGGCGCGCACGGTTACCGAATTGCCGCGCCGTCGCGCGCCGGTGGGAACGGTTGGCCTGCTGATGCTGCGGTCCTACATCCTGGCCAAGGATGCCGCGCATTACGACGGTGTGATCGCCGCGCTCGAGGCACAGGGCCTGAACGTGATCCCGGCGTTTGCCGGCGGCCTCGACGGCCGCCCGGCGATCGAGGCGCTGTTCATGAAGGATGGCGTGGCCACGGTCGATGCAGTGGTCAATCTGACCGGATTCAGCCTGGTCGGCGGGCCGGCCTATAACGACACCGCGGCTGCCGAAGCCATCCTGACCCGCCTCGACCGGCCCTATATCGCTGCGCATCCGGTGGAATTCCAGACCTTGCAGGCGTGGGGCGCAAATCGCCAGGGGCTGCTGCCGCTCGAATCGACGATCATGATCGCCATTCCCGAACTCGACGGCGGCACCGTGCCGATGGTGTTCGGCGGCCGTTCGGATGGCAGCGATACACCCTGCACCGGGTGTGTGCGCGCCTGCACGTTTGCGGCATCGGGTCAGGTCCGCGCGATGCAGTCGTGTTCCGAACGCGCCGACATGCTGGCCGCGCGCGTGGTCCGGATCGTGGCGCTGCGCCGCGCGGCCAATGCCGACAAGCGCATTGCCGTGGTGCTGTTCAATTTTCCGCCGGGCGCGGGTGCTGCGGGCACCGCACAGTTTCTGGCGGTGTTCGAATCGCTGCACGCCACGCTCGCCCGGCTTGCCCGCGAAGGTTACACCGTCGAAGTGCCGCCATCGGCCGATACCGTGCGCGAACGCATCCTGATCGGCAATTCGGCGCGTTATGGCACCGAAGGCAATGTCCATGCGCGGGTCAGCGCCGATACCATCGTGCGCGGCGAAACCTGGCTGAAAGAGATCGAGGCTTCGTGGGGTCCTGCGCCGGGCAAGCTGCAATCGGACGGCACAGCGGTGCAGATCCTGGGCGCACAGTTCGGCAATGTGTTCGTCGGCATCCAGCCCGCGCTTGGCTACGAAGGCGATCCGATGCGCCTGCTGTTCGAGGGCCGCTTTGCGCCTACGCATGCTTTCGCCGCGTTCTATCGCTGGCTGAAAGAGGATTTCCGTGCGCATGCCGTGCTGCATTTCGGCACCCACGGCAGCCTGGAATTCATGCCCGGCAAACAGACCGGTCTGACGGCCGAATGCTGGCCCGACCGGTTGATCGGCGATCTGCCCAATATCTATCTCTATGCCGCCAACAATCCGTCCGAAGGCGTGCTGGCCAAGCGGCGTTCGGGCGCCACGCTGGTCAGCTATCTGACGCCGGCGCTGACCAATTCGGGCGTTTACAAAGGGCTGGCCGATCTCAAGGCCACTGTCGAACGGTGGCGGCAGGCCGATCCGGGCAGCGACGAACTGGCGGATCTGGCCGAACTGATCAACGACCAGGCCGGCGCACTCGATCTCGATGGCCGCGATATCCCGGCGCTGGCCGCGCGGCTTTATGAAATCGAACGCGAATTGATCCCCCAAGGGCTGCATGTGGCAGGCGCTGCGGCAACCCGCGAAGAACGCATCGACATGATTGCCGCCTCGGCCAGCGCGCGCGGCGAAACGCTGTCGCGCGACACGATCGAAGCCATCGTCAACGGATCGGCGCGGCTCGACACGCCGTTGCTCAAAGACATGGCGGCGCTTGACACCGCGCTGTCGTCGAATGGCGAAATCGACGGGCTGGTCCGCGCGCTCAATGCGCAATTCATCGCCCCGGTCAGCGGCGGCGATCTGCTGCGCACGCCCGAAATCCTGCCCACCGGACGCAACATCCACGGGTTCGATCCGTTCCGCCTGCCATCGGCCTATGCGGTCAGGGATGGCGCGGCGCAGGCACAGCGGCTGATCGATCGCAGCATGGCAGATGCCGGCCATATCCCCGAAACCGTTGCCATGGTGTTGTGGGGCACCGACAACCTGAAAAGCGAAGGCGCGCAGATCGCGCAAGTCCTGGCGCTGATCGGCGCGCGGCCGCGGTTTGACAGCTACAACCGCCTGGCCGGTGCCGAACTGATCGGTCTGGAAGAACTCGGCCGCCCGCGCATCGACGTCGTGGTTACGCTGTCCGGGGTGTTTCGCGATCTGCTGCCGCTGCAAACGCGCATGATGGCAGAGGCCGCGCTGCTTGCCGCGCAGGCCGATGAACCGGTGGAGATGAATTTTATCCGCCGCCACGCGCTGGCGCATGCCGCCGAGCAGGGTTGCACTCTGGATATCGCGGCGCTGCGCGTCTTTTCCAACGCCGAAGGGGCCTATGGCGCCAATGTCAATCTGATGATCGACAATGGCGGCTGGTCCGATCCCGACGAACTGGCCGACAGCTTCGAACGTCAAAAGGGCTTTGCCTATGGGGTCAAAGGTGCCCCCGTGCGGCAGGCGGCGGTGCTGGCCGCGGCGCTCAGGACGGTCGATTGCGCTTATCAGAACCTCGAAAGCGTTGAACTGGGGGTCACCACGATCGACCAGTATGTCGATGCGCTGGGCGGGATCAGCCGCGCCGTCACCCGCGCCAAGGGCGGACAGACCGCGCCGGTCTATATCGGCGATCAGACGCAAGGGTCGGGTAAAGTCCGTTCGCTGCAGGAACAGGTCGCGCTCGAAACCCGTACGCGCATTCTCAATCCGGTGTGGACCGAAGGCCTGCTGCGCCACGGCTACGAAGGCGTGCGCCAGATCGAAGGCAGTGTAACCACCACCATGGGCTGGTCTGCCACCACCGGCGAAGTCGACCCCTGGGTCTATCAGCGCATCGGCGAGACATATGTGCTCGACGCCGCCATGCGCGAACGCATCGCAGCGCTCAATCCCCGGGCGGCGGCGCGCGTTGCCAACCGGCTGATCGAGGCCAGCGAACGCAATTACTGGCAACCCGACGCAGCGACACTCGCCGCACTCCATGCCGCCAGCGACGAACTCGAGGATCGCCTCGAGGGTGTCGTTGCGGTGGCGGCATAAAGGAACAGACGATGGCTCTTTTCGATCCCCCCGCACGCCACCGCGACACGATCGGCCTTGACGGGGAAGGCAGCGTCCAGGTCAAGCTTGATCCTGCCGACATGATCGGCACCGCCAAAGTCTTTGCCGTCTATGGCAAAGGCGGCATCGGCAAGTCGACCACCAGTTCCAACCTGTCGGCGGCGTTTTCGCTGCTGGGTAAGCGGGTGCTGCAGATCGGCTGCGACCCCAAGCATGACAGCACCTTTACGCTTACCAAGAAACTGATGCCGACAGTGATCGACGTGCTGGAAACGGTCGAATTCCATGCCGAGGAATTGCGCCCCGAAGATTACATGTTCGAAGGATTCAACGGGGTGATGTGTGTCGAGGCGGGCGGGCCGCCGGCCGGCACCGGCTGTGGCGGCTATGTCGTGGGGCAGACGGTGAAACTGCTCAAGCAGCATCATCTGCTCGATGAAACCGATGTCGTGATCTTCGATGTGCTGGGCGATGTCGTGTGCGGCGGATTTGCCGCGCCGCTGCAACATGCCGAAAGCGCGCTGGTGGTGGCGTCGAACGATTTCGACAGCATCTTTGCGATGAACCGGATCATGGCGGCGATCCAGGCCAAATCGAAGAACTATGCGGTGCGCATGGCGGGCATGATTGCCAACCGGTCCGCCGCCACCGACGAGATCGACCGGTTCAATGCCGCGACCGGGCTCAAGCGGCTGGCGCATTTTCCCGATCTGGATGCGATCCGCCGTTCGCGGCTGAAAAAATGCACGCTGTTCGAGATGGATGCCACCCCCGAAGTCGATGCGGCGTGCCTTGAATACAAGCGTCTGGCCGCGCAGCTGTGGGCCGGCTGCGAACCGCTTGATGCCAAGTCGATGAAAGACCGGGATATCTTTGAATTCCTGGGATTCGAATGACATGACCACGGCGACTTACGACCGGTTCCGCACGAACCTTGAAACCTACTTTGACCGCACCGCGGCCAAGGCCTGGGAACAGTTGACCTCTGACGCGCCGGTCAGCGGCATTCGTGCCACCGTTCGCGCCGGGCGCACCGACATGCGCAACACGCTGCTGGGCTGGTTGCCCGCCGACATGCGCGGGGTTCGCCTGCTTGATGCCGGGTGCGGCACCGGGGCGCTGGCGGTGGAGGCGGCACAACGCGGCGCCGATGTCGTGGCAATCGATGTGGCGGGCAGTCTGGTGGCGATCGCGCAGGACCGGGCGCCTGCCGGGTTGAAGATCGACTGGCGCGTGGGCGATATGCTGGATCCGACGCTTGGCCGGTTCGATCATGTCGTCGCGATGGATTCGCTGATCCATTATCAGCCTGCCGACATCGTCGGGGCGGTCGCGCGCCTGGCGCAGAACACGCGCGGATCGATCGCCCTGACGTTTGCCCCGCGCACCGCGCTGCTGATGGCGATGCTTGGGCTGGGGCGGCTGTTTCCGCGCGCGGACAAATCGCCGGCGATCCTGCCGGTGCGCAATGACCATCTGCGCGCGCTGATCCACAATGCCATGCCCGGCGCGCGCATCGGCCGCAACGCACGTATTTCAGCCAGCTTTTACACCAGCCACGCGTTGGAGGTGATCATCGCATGAGCTATCTGATTGCCCTGAAGGCGTCGCTTGCGTCCGAACCCGGCGCGGCCGGCCGGCTGCAAAGCCTCAGGACCGGGGCCTTCTGGAACCGGTTGGGCACAAAGTTTCTGCCCTTTGCCGATGCCGCAACCGAAGATCTGCCGCTGGGCCGCATCTTGCGGCTGTCGCTGTTTCAGGTCTCGGTGGGCATGGCTGCGGTGTTGCTGACCGGGACGCTTAACCGGGTGATGATTGTCGAACTGGGCATGTCGGCCAGCCTGGTGGCGGTGATGGTATCGCTGCCGCTGCTGTTTGCGCCGCTGCGCACGCTGATCGGGTTCAAGTCGGACCACCATGCCTCGTTGCTGGGGTGGAAACGTGTCCCGTATATCTGGTTCGGCACGCTGATGCAGTTTGGCGGGCTGGCCATCCTGCCGTTTGCCCTGCTGGTGATGACCGGCGGGGGTACAGGGCCGGCGGTGTTCGGCCAATTGGGTGCGGTCATGGCGTTTTTGCTGGTGGGGGCAGGGATGCACACCACGCAGACCGCCGGGCTCGCGCTGGCCACCGATCTGGCACCCGACCACGCACGGCCCCGCGTGGTTGCACTGCTGTATGTCATGCTGCTGATCGGCACGATGATCAGTGCACTGGTGATCGGACGCCTGCTGGCCGATTTCAGCCCGACCAAGCTGGTGCAGATCGTACAAGGCGCGGCCGCGCTGACCATGATCCTGAACCTTGTCGCGCTGTGGAAGCAGGAACCGCGCAACCGGTCTGTCAACCGGACCCGCGAAGTGCAGCCTTCGTTCGGCGAAGTCTGGGCAATCTTTATCGCGCGACCCAGGACCATGCGCCTGCTCGTGGCCGTGGGCCTGGGGGCGGCGGCATTTTCGATGCAGGATGTGCTGCTCGAACCCTATGGCGGGCAGATCCTGGGCCTGTCGGTCGGGGTCACCACGTCGCTGACGGCATTGTGGGCGCTGGGCATGTTGTCGGGTTTTGCCTATGCGGCGCGGCGACTGGGCGATGGCGGCGATCCGCATCGGCTGGCCGGGTTTGGCGGCGTGGGCGGGATCGGCGCATTCCTGCTGGTGCTGTTTGCAGGGCCGCTCCATTCGGTGCCCCTGCTCGAAATCGGCGCGACCTTCATCGGGCTGGGCGGGGGGCTGTTTTCGGTCGGCACGCTGATCGCGGCGATGGAAATTTCGGATACCGAGGCGCTCGACGGGCGTACCGGGCTGGCGCTGGGTGCCTGGGGCGCGGTGCAGGCGACCAGTGCTGGTCTTGCCATCGCGATCGGCGCCTTTGCGCGCGATCTGGTCGGGCACGCTGCGGCCACCGGCCGTCTGGGTGCCACGCTTGCCGGGCCCGCCACCGGATACGTGTTCGTCTATTCCATCGAAATTGTCCTGTTGTTTGCCACGATTGTTGCACTTGGGCCGCTCGTTCGCAGCAAGGGCCGTACACCCGTGCCAGCCGGCGCGCGTTTCGGCCTGAGCGAGTTTCCGATTTGAAAGGGGAATTGTCATGCATCCCAATCTGACTGCGGGGATCGACGTTGCGCTGCTTGTGTTTTACGCGTTCGTCCTGTTCTTCATCGCCCTGGTGTTTTACCTGCGCCGCGAAGACCGCCGCGAAGGCTATCCACTCGAAGACGAGGTGACCGGCCGGGTCGACACGTTTGGCGGCGCACTGCACACCGCCGCGGCCAAGACCTTTATCCTGCCGTTTGGCCATGGCACGGTAAAGGCCCCGGCCTGGAGCCGCGAGCCGGTGGATATAGCCGCGCGCCGCACCGACCGTTTTGCCGGTGCGCCGTATGAACCGACCGGCAATCCGCTGGTCGACGGGATTGGTCCGGCAGCCTGGGTCAATCGCGCCAAACGGCCCGATCTCGACATGGAAGGCCATCCGCGCATCGTGCCGCTGACCACTGCCGACGGGTTCGGCATCGCGCGCGAAGACTCTGATCTGTCGGGCTGGCCGGTGGTCGGGGCCGATGGCGCGGTTGCCGGTCATGTCAGCGATCTGTGGATCGACAAGGCCGACCGTCTGGTCCGCTATATCCAGCTGAGCGCAGAAGGCGGCCCGCTGCTGGCCCCGATCATGATGGCCAAAGTTGACCGGCGCCGCCGCCGGGTGGTGATCGATGCGTTGAACGCCGCGCAGTTTGCCGGGGTCCCCCGGCTCGAATCGCCGAGCCAGATCACGCTGTACGAAGAAGAACGCGTTCAGGCCTATTTCGGGGGTGGCTATCTCTACGCCAGTGCCGACCGTCAGGAGCCGATCCTGTGACCGAGTATGAAAACGAGCCGATCCGCGGTCTGCCAGGGCTGTTGCCGCCAGGCGAACAGATCATCTGGCAGGGTGCACCCGATTGGCGCATGCTGGCGCGCACCGCCTTTTCCACCCGGCTGGTCGCAGGCTATTTCCTGGCGCTGACCGGATGGGCGCTGGTCACCGCATGGACTTCGCACAGCGGGTATCTGGGTGTGGACATGACGTTCGGGCTGGGCATGATCGCGGTGGTTCTGCTGCATGTTCTGGCCTGGCTGTCTGCGCGTACCACGGTCTATACCCTGACCAATCGCCGGGTGGTGCTGCGGTTTGGCATTGCGGTGCCCAAATGCGTCAATCTGCCCCTGGCCAAGATCGGTGCGGTCGATCTGGCGCAGCATGCCGCTGGCACCGGCGATGTGCCGATGACCATTGCGGGCCCGGCAAAACTGGGCATAGTCACATTGTGGCCGCATGCCCGGCCGTGGAAGGTCGTCACGCCCCAACCGATGCTGCGCGCCATTCCCGATGCACAAGGCGTGGCGGCGCTGGTGGCGCGCGCGTGTCTGGCCGCCAATCCCGACGGCCGTCTGGGCGTGATCGAAACGTCCGCACCGCGCGGCCGCGCATTCACCGAGGTTGCCGAAGCATGACCGCACACAGCCATAGCCACGCCGACATGCTGCCCAAAGGCACGCTGATCACCGCAGGCGCGCTCGTCCTGTTCGCCCTGACCGCCACCGCAACGGTGCGGTTGGCGCATATCCCCGCAGCCGCATCGCCCGTGGCGATGCGCGATGCCGGGCACATGGTGCCGGTGGAACAGCGCAATCTGCGCTTTACCGATCGCGCCGACGGGGCGGTGGTGATCGAGGATGTCGACCAGCGTGCCACCGCGGCGGTGATCGAGCCGGGGCAGAAGACCGGGTTCATTCGCGGGGTGATGCGTGGCCTGGCGCGCGAACGGCGTTCACGCGGCATTGGCAATGGACCCGCGTTCAACCTGTCGCTGTGGCGCGATGGTGAATTGTCACTGACCGACAGCGCCACGGGCCGGTCGATCGAACTGACCGCGTTTGGATCGACCAACCGCGCGTCATTCCTGGCACTCCTGCCCAAGGCGCCGGTATCATGAGCGCGCTGCGCCGCACCCGGTTCAACACGGCCTGCACGATCGAGGTCGAACACAGCGACAGGCAGCTGTGCGCGCATGTCGAACTGGCCGGCGGAGTGGCGATCGGCCCGGGCGACCGGGTACAGGTTCACGGCGCACCGATCAGCCTGGGCTTTGGCGAACGGCGCGTCGAACAGCGCATGGCCACGGTGGAACGCGCCAGTACGCTGGGTCGGCTATGGACCAAATTTGCCGGCCATTTCGAAATGGCCGAGTTGTGGGAAGTAAGTTTTAGCGACGGGAAGCTGTCATGAACACGATGACCAGGATCAAGCCTGCGGCAAGCAGCGAACTGATGGAAGCGGCCTGCAAGGAAACGATCCTGTCGCCGCGTTTTTACACCACGGATTTTGCTGCGATGGACCGTATCGACGTTTCGCCGGTGCGCAAGGAATGGGATGTGCTGATTGCCGAAATGGTCGGCGATCCCAACAAGCTGCATTTCAGGCGCACGCAGGGCTTTGACGGTGTGATCGAAAGCCTGCCCGAGCCTTTGCGGTCGGAATTTGTCGATTTTCTGGTCAGTTCGCTCACCTCGGAATTTTCCGGCTGCATCCTCTATGCCGAAATCGCCAAGCGCGTGAACAACCCCGATATCAAGCAACTGTTCCGCCTGCTCAGCCGCGATGAAAGCCGCCATGCCGGGTTTATCAACGAAACGCTGAAGGACGCCGGGATCGGCATCGATCTGGGGTTCCTGACCAAGGCCAAGAAATACACCTATTTCCGGCCGAAATTCATTTATTACGCTGTCTATCTGTCTGAAAAAATTGGCTATGCGCGCTACATCGCGATTTACCGGCATCTGGCACGCCACCCCGAACTGCGGTTTCACCCGATTTTCAACTGGTTTGAACAGTGGTGCAACGACGAGTTCCGCCATGGTGAAGCCTTTGCGATCCTGTTGCGCACCGATCCCCGGCTGCTGACCGGTGTCAACAAGCTGTGGATCCGGTTTTTCCTCGTGTCGGTCTATGCCACGATGTACGTGCGCGATCACAATCGCCCAGCGTTTCATCAGGCGCTGGGGATCGATCCGACCGAATACGACCACAAGGTCTTCAACATCTGTTCGGAAATCAGCCGCCAGGTGTTTCCGGTCGTGCTCGACAGCGATGGGCCGCGGTTTCGCGCCGGGCTGGAACGGATGCGGATCCTGGCCGGCCGGATCGACGCGGCAAAACAGCAGGGCGGCGTGATCGGCAGGGTCAAGCGTGCCGGATTGACCCTTGCGGCCGGACTTGCCTTTGCCGGGCTCTATTTCACCCCGGTCAAACGCAATGTCGCGCCTGCCACCGTACGGCTGGTGCCGGCCTGGTGATCCTGCCCCCGCTCATCTTCGCGTTCCTCATGTGGTTCATCGGCACCGCGGCGATCGTCTGGCTCGACAGCCGGCCGCGCGCGACATACGCCACCAGCCTGACCATGGTCGGATTGCTGGCGATGGCGGCGACGGGGCTGGTGTGGGCCAGGGCCGGCGATGCCAGCCTGGGCGGGGCCTATACGGCATTTGCCGCGGCGATCGTGATCTGGGGCTGGCACGAGATGAGCTTTCTGATGGGCATTGTCGCAGGGCCAAACCGCGGCGACTGCCCCGAAGGTGCTACGGGCTGGACGCGGTTCAGCGCGGCCACTGCAACCGTGATCCATCATGAGCTGGCAATCGCGGCCACTGCCATCGTGCTGTTTGCGGTGACCTGGGGCAGCCCCAACCAGACCGCACCGCTGACATTTTTGCTGTTGTTCGTGCTGCGGCTGTCGGCCAAGTTCAACTTGTACCTGGGCGTGCCGAACCTGAGCGACGAGGTGTTTCCCGCACACCTGGCCTATCTCAAAAGCTATTTTCGCAAGCGCCGCTGCAATGCGCTGTTTCCTTTTTCGATCGTGTTCAGCAGCGGTCTGACCGCCTGGGCCTGGGTCGCGGGGCAGGCGGCGCCTGCGGGCAGCGGTGCCTGGGCCTGCGGTGTGCTGCTGGCCGGGCTGGCGGCCTTAGGCGTGATCGAGCACTTTTTTCTGGTGTTGCCGCTGCGCGATGCCAAACTGTTTCAATGGGCGTCTTCATCTTCAACCAGAACGGCAAAAGCCGCCGTCCTCTTCGAACAAGCGGGGAAGATTAAATGAATTACGAGGCATTTTTCGAAGCAGAGCTGGCGCAACTCAAGGGCGATGGTCGCTATCGCATCTTTGCCGAGCTTGAGCGCAAGGCCGGTGCCTTTCCCGCCGCGCAGCAATTTGTCGAAGACGGCACCCGGCCCGTTACAGTGTGGTGTTCGAACGATTACCTCGGCATGGGCCAGCATCCCAAAGTGCTGAGTGCGATGCACGAAACGCTCGATCGCTGCGGCGCGGGCGCGGGCGGCACGCGCAACATTTCGGGCACGACGCACAGCCACGTGCTGCTTGAGGCGGAACTGGCCGATCTGCACGGCAAAGAGGCGGCGCTGCTGTTCACTTCGGGCTATGTCTCGAACTGGGCGGCACTGGGCACGCTGGGCGCACGTCTGCCGGGTTGTGTCATCCTGTCCGATGCGCTGAACCATGCGTCGATGATCGAGGGTATCCGCCACAGCCGCGCCGAAGTGCAGAAATTCGCGCACAATTCGCCCGAAGATCTCGATCGGCGCCTGTCGCAAATCGATCCGTCGCGGCCGAAGCTGGTGGCGTTCGAAAGCGTCTATTCGATGGATGGCGACATTGCCCCGATCGCCGAAATTCTTGACGTGTGCGAAGCGCATGGCGCGATGTCGTATCTTGATGAAGTGCACGGCGTCGGTCTTTACGGACCGCGCGGCGGCGGCGTTGCCGAACGCGAAGGCCTGATGGACCGGCTGACCGTGATCGAGGGCACGCTGGGCAAGGCGTTCGGGGTGATGGGCGGCTATATCGCCGCTTCGGCCGCGCTGTGCGATTTCGTGCGCAGCTTTGCCAGCGGGTTCATCTTTACGACCGCTTTGCCGCCGGCGCTGGCCGCGGGTGCCACCGCCAGCATCCGCCACCTGAAGGAAAGCAATGCCGAGCGCGAACTGCACCGCGATCGCGTGGCCAAAGTGCGCCGCCGGCTGGATGCCATGGGCATCCCCACGCTCGACAATCCCAGCCACATCATCCCGATCATGGTGGGTGACGCGCACAAGTGCAAACGCATCAGCGACTGGCTGCTCGAACACCACGGCATCTATGTCCAGCCGATCAATTATCCCACTGTGCCGGTCGGCACCGAACGTCTGCGTCTGACGCCTTCGCCGGTGCACACCGATGGCGATATCGACAAACTGGTCCGCTCGCTCAGCGAAATCTGGTCGATGTGCGAACTGGCGCGGCAGGCCAAGGCGGCCTGACGGGCTGGAACATCGCCGCGCGATGTGCCAGGCAGCCGCAATGATGCCGACACCTGCACAGATTGCGTTGCGCCTGGTATATCGGGGTGATCCTCCGGTGCATTGGACCGGTTCTGCCGCCGGTTTCGGAGTGCAGGACAAGGACAATCGCCTGGTTGCCCCCACGCGCCTGGACGACGGTGGCTTTGGCTTTGAATTTCCGATGACGGTGCGGACCGGCACCGATGGTCTGCCCGATTTTGCAGGTCCCTTCGCGCATGGGCCGCGCGGGGCGCGGTTTGTCTATCTCAGCTGGCGCAATGCCAATGGCGCCTATGCGCAGCGTTTCAAGCTGCCGCTGGGTTCGATCACTGCGGCATTGGTCGAACAGGCTTTGGCGGGGGGGCGCCCGATCGCCGCCACATTGGTGATTGACCGGCAGCGTGCGACCACGACGGGTGCAAATGTAGGCGGAACCCGGCCGGTCGACTGGGTCTGACGCGCTATTTCAGCGCTGCACAGCGGTCCACGCTTTGCCCGCTGGCGCGCCTGGCCCGGGCGCAGGCATTGTGTCGTGCCAGCAAGGCGCGGATACTGCCGCGCGCCTCGATCACGTCGTAGAATTTCCATGCGCCGCCCACTTTGCGCATGATCACCTGCCAGCTTCGAGGCTCGCCCGTCCTGCGGACGGTGGCGATATAGCGGCCCGCAGCGTCGGACCTGCCGCTGACCTGATACGTTCCCCCGGCGTCCTGACATTGGCAGACCGGGTCGTAGTCAAGGACATCGAGACCATCAAACAGCCGCTGGTTGTCGTGATCCAGCCTCAGGAAAGTCGCGTCAAAATCGCCTTGCTGCGAAACGCCGGCGGCTTCGGCAAAGTGCTTGTGCAGGACACCATCGGCAGACAGCGGAGCGGCATGGATCATGGCGTGCAACGGTTGCGGAACAGCCAGGGCAGTCATGGCAATCATCATTGCCCGGACGGCGATGCGGCTCGAACCTTCGATCATCCATGTCACTCCACCGGAATGTCGGCCCTATTTCAGCACGTGATGCTTCATCCGGTAAAGCCCGAGCGTAACCAGCACCAGCACGACAGGCACCGCGATGGCCATGGCGACATCGTGCGAAACGATCGTCACCACGCCCAGCACATGACCGACCAGTGCGACCAGGTAATAGCTGATTGCCACCACCGACAGTCCTTCGACCGTCTGTTGCAGGCGTAGCTGCAGATCGGTGCGGCGGTCCATCGATGACAGCAGGTCGCGGTTTTGCCGTGCCAGCGCAATATCGATCCTGGTGCGCAACAGATCGCTGGTCCACGCCGCGCGCCGCGACAGATCGTCAAGCCGCGCGGAAAAGCTGTCGCACGTGCGCACCGCCGGCACCAGCCGCCGCTCGGTAAAATCATCCAATGACTGGTACCCGCGCACCACCCCGATGGTCAGGCTGCCCAGCCGGTCTTCGCTGATCTGTGCATAGGCGCGCGTCGCGCTCATGCGATAGCGGGTTTCGGCCACCAGCCGGGCGAGTTCTGCGGACAGAAAGCTCAGTTCATCGAGCAGAAAATCATCCTGAGACGATCGTTCCGACACCGCATGGGTCAATTCGGCCAGGCGCGCTTCAAGCTGGCTGACCATCGGGGTCAATCGCTGCGCCAGCGGCAGGCCGAGCAGCGCCATGTTGCGATAATTGCCCAATTCCTGCAGACGCAGCACAAGTTGCCCGGCCTCGTCATGCTGCAACCCGCGGTCATGGATCAGAATGCGGCCATAGCCGTCCGTATTCAGCCGGAAATCGGATGCGATCCGCGCCAGGCCCCCCGCCACATCGCACACGACCGTCGCCTCGGCGGCAAACCAGCGTGGCAGGTCAAGCACCGCCGGTTCCCATTCAGGCCCGGCCACCAGCGCGATCTGGGTCGAGCGAATGATTTCACCCGGCATTGCGGCGTAAAGCCGGTCGCGCACCGGATCGAAATCGGCCGGGTCGAAGGGGTCGGCCGTCATGCCGGGGCGCAACAGGGTATAGGTCGCAAATTCGGTATGCCGTTCCCAGACCAGCGTGATCCCGTCGATCAGCAGCACCGCATATTTGGCCGACAGCGGCACGATCACCGTGGCCAGCCGCTTCAGCGCCTCGATATGCGCGCGCGGGGCATCGGTGTTGGTTTCGCCCAGCACGGTGACAACCTGCATCAGGCGACACGGCGCCGTCATGCGCGGCAACCGGCGGACATGCATTTCCGCCGACAGCGCGCCGCGTAGCGGATGATCCTGGATCGTCATGCGCGGATCGCTGGCAGGTGGCGGTGGCCCGCGTCGCCGATCACGGCGGCGCGGGCACCGGTCATGGCTTTGCCGCGGTGGCAGGCATGGCGTTCAGCGCCACGGGGACAGGGCCGGGCGCAGCCGCAGGCGCCGCAGCGCCCTTGGTATAAGCCGCAACCGAGCCCCACAGCGCAGGGGCCTGCGCCATCAGGCTGACACCCCCCAGCGGCAGGTTCTGACCCTGGTGGCAGGTCATGCAATTGACCTTGTAGGGATCGCCATGTGGCCCCTTGCGGTCATGGTTATCGGGGAACACCGATTGCAGCGAACCGATGTAGGCGTTGTTGACATCGCGCACCATGCGGATGCCATACCACGCGGTCACGCGTTGCGGACGGCTGAGGTTCCACGCGGCAAAGGCCCGGGTGTTATGACAGAATGTGCAATTGACCCCCAGCGACTTGCTCATGTGCATCATCAGGCCATAGCTTTCCTCGGCCGTCTGCACCGAGGCGCCCTTGCCATCGTATTTCGGCAGGGCCTGGGTGGTGTTGACGCGGATGGTCTTTGCATCGAGCAGGTAATCGGCAAATCCGGTCGTTGGCAGATCCGAATAGGCCGCATCCGCGCTCAGTTCGTTCTGGTTGTGGCGGTCGCCGCGGATCGATCCGGGGTGCGGTGCGCCAGCCGGCAATGCCCACTTGTACTGCGGCACGCCGTTGCCACGATGGCAGGTATAACAGGTGACACCGACTTTCTGGACGTGGGGCGACCAGGTTGAATTGATCTGCTGCGTCATCTGGATCATGCGCCGCGCGACGACTTTGGTGTATTTTTCGTCCGACGCCATGTTTTCAGGGTTGTGGCAATAGGCGCAACCTTGTTCGGGCGGGGCCACCCACTGGCTGATTTCGGCCATCAGGTGGTTGAACCGTTCGGTGCTGACCCCGCTCAGAACTTTGACATTCTGATAGGCTTCGCCGGCTTTCTGCCCGCCGTCGGGTGGCAGGGGATAGGGCTCGGGCGGGATTGCTGCGGTTTTGACCGCGTGCTTGACGTCGACGATCTGGTCGGCGCCGGTGCCGCGATAGCCGGTCTGGGTGGACTGCTTGGGGCCGATCTCGCACCCGGCGAGCAACGCCAGCCCCAGACCCCCGACCGCGACGAGCGCGGTTCTTTGTGTGAAACGCTTCATTTCGGTGCTCCCGGCAGGGTGGCGGGATCGATGACACCGGTGCTCGGATAACCCGGCGCATAGTGGTGCGTAACCGCCCAGAGATACCAGTTGTCGACGACCGTACCGGTCAACAGGATGCCGATTCCGCCGGTCAGCGGGGTCAGCACGGCAAACCACCAGGCCCAGCGATGGATCGATTCCATCGTGGCGTTGAAGCCCATGGTCCAGCGCCAGAACAGCGCTGCGCGTTCGGACGCGGTGCCGCGATCGGTAATCTGCTCGATTTCGCGTTCACCACCGTAACGGCCCACCGCCAGGATTGTCGCGCCGTGCATCGCAAACAGCAGGGTCGACCCATAGAGGAACGCGATCGAAAGGCAGTGGAACGGATTGTAGAACAGATTGCCGTAGCGGATCGAAAACGCCGCGGTCCAGTCAAGGTGGGGAAAGATGCCGAACGGCACTGCTTCGGCCCAGCTGCCCATCAGCATCGGGCGGATGAAGCCCAGCGTGATGATCAGGAAGATGCCGGCCGCAAAGGCCCAGGCAACATGCGTGCCCATGCCCAGCGACCGCGCCCGGCGATATGTGCGCAGGAACCACAGAATCAGCGACGTGGTCATGCAGAACCCGGCAAACATCCACCAGCCACCTTTGGCAAGCGGAACGAACAGCGAAAAGCCGTATTCGGGTCCTGGTGGCTCAAGCGCGAGCCATGGCAACTGTCGGACAAACTGGACCGGGTTCCAGTTCACGCTGGCAAACATGTTCAGCCCGATGATCTCGAAGGCGAGAAAGGCAAACATGAGCGAGGCCATGCCCAAGGTGCCGAGATAGACCGGCCCGATCTGCGCATTGCCGAATTTGCCCAGCCAGTAGTTGTAGAACCCTGTGCCGGTGCGGGTGAAGGTGGCGTCGCGCAAGGGGGGGCCGGCTTCGAGCGGCCCGCGCAATTGCACCTGGGTGAACATGTTTTGATAACGTGCCATCGGACGAGCCCCTCCTTAGGACCAGATCGGCAGATTGAGCCACCACGACCACCATTCCGGCCAGCCGCGTGTCCACAGCGGGCCCGAGATGATGATGCAGATCGCGCTCCAGAATCCCGCCGACAGGGCGCAGAACAGGCCAAGCCGGTGAATGCCCAGCGTGCCAACGGAATAGCCGATCGTGTCGCGGAAAAAGCTGTCTTCGTATTCGGGCGATTTTACCGCTTCGCCAGGCGCCGGATTGACCGACGACAGCACCAGCGCGCCATGGAAGGCAAGCGCCCCGCCGGTGACGAAGAAGAAGCTGACCGCGATCATGTGCGCCGGATTGTAGTGGAAATGCAGGTACTGGTACCCGGTGTTCGACACCCAATCGAGATGGCTGAAGATGCCATAGGGAAACCCGAAGCCCCAGGCGCCAAGCAGGAATGGCCGGATCACTTCCAGCGAGATATAGGCAAAGATTGCAAAGCCATAGGCAAAGGGCACATGGTAACCGATGCCCAGTTTGCGGCAGATCTCGACCTCGCGCAGGGCCCAGGACACGAAGGCAACGATCGCGCAGATCGTGATGACCTGCCAGAAGCCGCCTTCACGCAGCGGGGCCAGCGCCAGGCCATAGCTGATGTCGGGCGGGGCGATGCTGATGAGCCAGATGTTCCACGTCGGCCCAAGCGAGGCGGCGTAGACAATGAGCAGGGTACCCAACAGGGCGGAAATCGCCGTCGTGACGCCGAAAAAACCGACATAGAAGGGGCCAACCCAGAAGTCGAACAGGTCGCCGCCGATCAGCGTGCCCCCCCGCACCCGATATTTTCGCTCAAAGCTCAGCAGCGCCATCGTTTCTCTCCACTTCCCGGCATGCACCGGGGATTATGTCCCGGCCGAAGCCGGGAAGTCTTGTTTTCGGACGTTATCGAGCGACGAGCCCGGCCGTGGCGTCCGGACCCGTCCGCCCGAAATCGCGCGTATGCGCGACACGCCTTTGTGCGTCAGGTGCCTGCCGGTGAAGCAGGTGCCATCGCGACCGCCTTCTTGTGCGGACCGTCGAGCCAGTTGTACCGATCGGTGCTGAGCAGGATGAAGTGAATCAGCAATGCCAGCACGAACAGGAAAACAAACAGGGCGACCAGCGTGCGACGCGGGTCGAATATCAACCAAACTCTCCACATGATGTGGCTCCTTCTCGATTACTGCCTGGATATCCGGGACATCAGCCCGGCGTAGCGCAGGTCAAAGCCAGGGGCGCCAGTTCCACACGAGGAAGTGTGCAACAGCCGCAACCGCCGTGAAGATCAGGAAACTGACCACGAACAGCTTGTGAAATTCCTTGGCTTCTTCAGGAGTCAGGTAGGTTCCCGGCCCCATCCTTTCGTTTGGATCACTCATCTTTGCGTCTCCATTGTTCCCGACGATGGCGGAAGCGTGAAACGCTCACCCCGGCGGCATCCACGCGGGCAGGCTGCCCGCAAGGATCGGTGCACCCGCGTGCCGGCAAAACCGGTGCGGGAAAGGCGGGCCGCGCTCATGCGTCGCGGCTTTCATGAATGGCGAGCGCCAGGCGCTCGGAACTGACCACGTCTTCGCCTGCGCGGCGCGCGGCGCGTTCGGCGGCATCGCGGATGCGTTTGGCCATCGAGATGCGCACCAGCACCGGCGCGCGTTCGACCACCGCATCCAGATCGGATTTGGCCGCGGCATCCCATGACAGTTCGCGCAGGTTTCGCGCAGGCGTGGCTTCGACCTTGTCGAGCTGGCCCGCCAGCGGCAGGATGTGGAACAGCGCATCGAACAGCGCGTTGCACACCTCCTGCACAAGATACGTCGCGCCCGAATAGCCCATGAACGGCGTGCCGGTGTGGCGGCGGATCACAGCACCGGGGAAACTGGCGGGGATATAGACCCCGCGTCCGCCGGCCTCGGCCATGTACATGCGTTCGTTGAAGCTGCCGAACAGAACCAGCGGCGGACTGGTTGCGATCAGGTCCTTGACCGCCTGGTTGTCCGACTTTGTCCCCGCGCAACGTGCCACCGCGAAATTGCAGGGCAGGCCCATGTCGTCTTCAAGGAATTTGCGGATGCCGCGCGCATAGGTTTCGGTCGCAACAATGCCGAAGCTGGCGGTGCCGAAGAAATCCTGCGTGACCGAACGCCACAGATCCCACAGCGGTTTGATCGTGGTGTGCTTTTCGCGTTCGATGAACGGCTCGGGGTCCAGCCCGGTCAATTCGCCCAGCGTGCGCAGGAAACGCGTGGTCGATTCCAGCCCGATCGGTGCCTGCAGATATGGCCGTTCCAATGTTTCGCACAGGCCCCGACCGAATTCGCGATACAGGCAAACATTGACCTGCGCATCGGCGAGCCGCCGCACCTGGGCGAGGTGGCTGCCCAGTGGAAAGGCCATGTTGACCTCGGCGCCGATCCCTTCGATCAGGCGGCGGATTTCCGCCAGGTCGCTTGGCATGTTGAACGTGCCGTACATGGGCCCGATAATGTTGACCTTCGGCTTTTCGCCCGGCTTTGGCGCGCGCGCTGGCGGCGCCTTTTTGGGCCCGAACTGGGTCCACAGCCAGGTCAGCGCGCGATCGGCGGCCTGCCACTGGTCTTCGTCGATGGTCCGCGGCAGGAACCGTTGAATATTGGTGCCTTCCGGTGTCACCCCGCCGCCGATCATCTCGGCGATCGATCCGGTCACGACCACGGCGGGCAGATCGGGATCAAGCGTCTTCCATGCGCGCTTCATGGCGCCTTCGGTGCCGTCGCGGCCCAGTTCCTGTTCGCCCAGCCCGGTGACGACAATCGGCAATTCGTGCGGGGGCAGCCCGTCGGTGTAATGCAGCACCGAGGTCACCGGCAGGTTTTCGCACCCCACCGGCCCGTCGATGATCACCTGCAGGCCCTTGATCGCGGTGAACGCATAGACCGCACCCCAATATCCGCCGGCCCGGTCATGATCGAGGATCAGCGCCATGTCAGACCCCCACGCTTTCTTCGGCTTTGGCCGCAGCGATGCGCTTGGCGGCATATTTGGCCTTGAACTGCGGTTGATCGACGGGTGTCGTCTCCCACACGCCCGCCGTATGGCCGGTGCCGACCCCGTCGAAAAACGCGGTCATCCGGTCAAACCGGTGCCGGTTGGCAAGTGCGGCGTTGACCACCATGGCCAGGCTGCCGGCGCCCGCCGGGCCCATCAGCGGGCGCGCGGAAATCAGGTTGGTGAAATAGAGCGAAGGGATCGACTTCTGTTTGGCATATTGCACCACCGGGGTGGTGCCGATTGCCAGGTCGGGGCCGAATTCGTCGACCGCGGCAATGTCCTGTTCAAGACTGGCGCGGTATTGCACGCGGCAGCCATGCGCCTCCAGCCATTCGCGATCGGGATCGGACCAGATCGTGCGCGGGCAGGCGGTGCCCACGTATGGCACCTGTGCCCCGCTTTCGATCAACAGCCGTGCCACCAGCAGCTCGGACCCTTCATAGCCCGATACGGTAATCCGGCCCTTGATCGGCCGCGCCGCCAGCGCGCCGGCAATTGCCGGCAAAAAGGTGTTTTTCGCCGTGTCGATACGGCTTTGTGCCACGCCGCAGGCATGGCCGATCGCGTCGAGCCAGGCGGCGGTGCCATCGCGGCCGACCGGGGCCGATCCGACAACGGTGCGCCCGGCCGCCTGGAATTCGCGCACGCTGGCGGTATAGAACGGATGGATCGCGCCGACCACCGCGCAATCGAGCGCGGCATACAGTTCGCGCCATTCGCGCGTTGGCACTACCGGTCCGGCGGCAAGCCCGAGCGGCGCCAGCAGCACGCCGATGCCCGGGGGATCGGCGGGAAACATTTCACCCAGCAGCGTAACCGTGGGCCGGTCGGGCCGTTCGCGCGGCGCCGCCACCGGGCCGAGTTCTGCCTCCTTGCGGGCATAGGACAGCATGGCGCCGGCCAGCACATCCTTGGCCTCGGCATGGGTGGGCACGCCAAAGCCGGGCACATCGATCCCGATCACGCGTACGCCGTTGATCTGGTCGGGCAGCAATTGCAGCGGGACCCCCGATGCAGTGGGCACGCACAGATTGGTAACGATGATCGTGTCGTACAGCGCCGGATCGGCCAGGCCCTCGACCGCTTCCTTGATATCTTCGAACAATTTGCCGGTGACGAGCGTTTCGGAACTGAACGGCACATAGCCGACGCTGCGTTTCGCACCGTAGAAGTGCGATGTGAACGTCAGGCCGTACACGCAGCACGCCGAACCCGACAGCACGCTGGCAGTGCGGCGCATGCGCAATCCGACCCGCAACGATCCGAACGCCGGGCACATCGATTGCGGCTGATCATGCGGCCCCTTGGGATAGTCGGCGGCATAGCGCGCCAGAACTTCGGACTTGCCGGCCTGTTCGGCTGCGGCGCGCATCGTGTCCTTCGACCCGCAGCCGCCTTCGGGCGCCAGGTCGATGCGGTCGCGCGTCCGGGAAGGGGTGATCACATCCACCGGGTCAAACCTCGTCGTACACGACTTCGAGGCTGGGCTTCGTTTCGAACACCCCGCCACGCATGTCGGCCTGGGTCGCGGGCGTCAGCGAGAAATCCGCACCGGTCACATCCGCGCTGAACAGGCCGAGCAGTCCATCCTGGTCGAGTGGCTTCGGGCGCAGCGGCGGCGCGCTGGCGACATTTTCGGCCAGCTGTTCGAACAGCGATGCCCATTGTCCGCCGGGCTTGCCGATGATCTGGTAATTGGCGCTTTTCTTGCGGATGTCTTCGTTGGCGGGGATCGCGGTCAACACCGGAATGCCCACGGCCTGCGCAAAGGCATTGGCTTCGCCGGTGCCGTCGTCCTTGTTCAGGATCATGCCCGCCACGCCGACATTGCCGCCCATCTTGCGGAAATATTCGACCGCCTTGCACACGTTGTTGGCGACATACAGCGATTGCAGGTCATTGGAGGCGACCACGATCACCTTCTGGCACATGTCGCGCGCGATCGGCAGACCGAACCCGCCGCAGACCACGTCGCCCAGGAAATCGAGCAAAACGTAGTCGAAGCCCCATTCGTGAAAGCCTAGCTTTTCCAGCGTTTCAAAGCCGTGGATGATTCCACGCCCGCCGCAACCGCGCCCGACTTCGGGCCCGCCCAGTTCCATCGCGAACACGCCGTCGCGCTGGAAACAGACATCCTCGATACCGATGTCTTCGCCGGCCAGTTTCTTGGCCGAAGAGGTTTCGATGATGGTGGGGGTGGATTTGCCGCCGAACAGCAGGCTGGTGGTATCCGATTTGGGATCGCACCCGATCAGCAGCACGCGCTTGCCCTGCTGCGCCATCATGTAGCTGAGATTGGCAAGCGCAAACGATTTGCCGCTGCCGCCTTTGCCATAGATGGCAATGATCTGGGTCTGGCTGGTGACCGGACCGGTATGCACAGGATCGGGCTCTTCGTGGGCTTCGTCGCGCAATTGATCGGTCAGCGATTGTCCGGGATCGAGCATGCTCATCGTTCACTCCAATCAAGGACCATTTTCAGACAATCGGGATCGTCAAACGCCTGCGGATAGGCCTCGGCGGCTTGCGCGGCGGGGCGCACGTGGCTGATCAGCCCGTCAAGGCGCAACGCGCCCTGCGCGATCAGCGCGGTGGTCGCGGTGATATCAGCCGGGGTGAATTCGGCCGAAATGCGCAGCCGCGCTTCACGCATGAACGCCGCGGGAAACGCGAACGACAGCCGGTCGTAGAACCCGGCCAGCACGATTTCGCCGCCTTTGCCCAGGCGCGGGATCAGCATATCGAGCACATCGCCCGCGCCGCTTGCGTCGCAGATCGTGCGATAATCGCGCCGATCATCGCTGGCGGGGTCGATCACGGTATAGCCTGCGCCATCGCGCCGCGCCGGGTTGGTTTCCCACACCATGGGGGCAGGGGCACCGGTGGCGATCACCAGCCGCGCGATCAGGCGGCCCAGAATGCCATGGCCCACAATCAGTTCGGGCGCCGCGCCGCCGGCCACTGCGTGGCGCGCGGTCGCAGCAAGGGCAAGCAGGATGCCATCGCGACCCAGTGCCTCGTCGATCGGCATCGCCCTTGCGGCGGGCAGGACAACGGTCCGCGCGCTGCCGCCAAACAGGCCGCGTGCATCGCGATAGCAATTGGCGCCGGGCACAAACACCCATTGGCCCAGCCGGTCGCGCACTTCGGCACCGGCATCGACGATGCGGCCAACCGATTCGTAGCCTGGCACCAGCGGGTAACCCATGCCGGGGAAACTGGGCATCCGCCCGGTCCACAGCAGCTTTTCGGTGCCCGACGAAATCCCGCTCCAGTCGATGTCGATCCGCACGTCGCCGGGGCCCATCGGGTTCAGCACGAGCTGACGCAGGGCAAGCCGTTCCGGCGCTTCCATGATGACCGCCATCGCGTTCACATGCACATCCCCCGAGTCAGGAAGTTCCGACCGAACCCCGTTCATCACTGTCACTTTATCTGGACATCAACCAATGTCAAGAATGTTGGACCGTGCGGTCAACGCGTGGCGACAATGGCGCGTGCGGTCAGCGGGACAGAGGTGTTCAACAGGCGCGATCGTGCAAATCCGGCATCGCGCAGCATGGCCCGGATCTGGTCCGGACTGCGCGGCCTGCCCGATCCCATCGCCAGCAAATAGAAGCCGAAATACGCATCGCCGGCGGGTTGTGCGCCGGGCGTTTGCGCCATCGGCTCGGCAATGAACAGCGTGCCGCCCGGGGGCAGTGCCGCGTGGATCGCGCGCAGCAGGACCATCGCCGCGCCATCGTCATGATCGTGCAGAACGCGGATCAGGGTGATCACGTCAAACCCCCGGGGCAGCGCATCGACCAGAAAATTGCCCCCGTGCAGCGTCACCCGTCCGGACATCCCGGCCTGGTCGAGTCGCACGTGCGCCCGTGCGCAGACCGCCGGCAGGTCGAACAACCCCAAATCGAGCGCGGGCACCCGCGCGCCGACCGTGGCCACAAACGCGCCTTCGCCGCCGCCGACATCAAGCAGCCTGCGATGGCGATGAAACTTATAAGAATCAATTGCCTGTGCCGCAACGAGGGGCTGCGAAGCGGCCATCAGTGCCGAATAGGCGGTAACGGCCGCCGGGTCGCCGCTGCCCGGCGACTCGGCATAACGCCACAGATCGGACAGCGCCCCACCGCCGCCGCCGCGCCGCAACAGCGCCACCGGATCGGCCAGATCGGTGTAGAGCAGGTGGTGGTGGGCGACCATTTCGGCAATGCCGCGATTGCCCAGCAGGGCCGCTCCATCCGCGCCCAGTGCCCAGTGTGTGCCCAGCGGCTGGATCAGTCCAAGCGCCGCGCCCGCACGCAACAGACAGCGCGCGCCGTGCGTCGGCAACATGCAGCGCGCTGCCACGGTTTCGGTGTCGAGCGGTCCGTCGGCCAGCAATTCCAGCAGTTTCACTTCGATGCACGCCGCCAGGATCTGCGAATAGGTAAACCCCGCCACCAGATCGAACAGCGCGCGTGCGCGCCGTCGTGCCACCGGCCGGGTCAGCGCAAAGCGCGAAGCAAAGCGCTGAAACGCGGGGCTGGACAGCACGCCGTTGCGCCAGGCGATCCAGCGGCCCCGCCAGCCGTGGTCAGAAAATTTGTACGATTGCATGTGTCAATTCTATTGGACACATGATAGCCTTCCGTCAACGACAAGGATGCCGGTGCCAATGAATGAACGCGTGGTCGTGATCGGGGCGGGGATAGGCGGGCTGGTCAGCGCCGCCCTGCTGGCCGCGCGCGGCTGCGATGTCACCGTGGTCGAGGCGGCAAACGGCCCGGGCGGCAAATTGCGCAGTGTCATGGTGGATGGCGAAGCGATCGACGGCGGACCCACGGTCTTTACAATGCGCGACGTGTTTGCCGCGATTTTCGAGGCCTGCGGTGCGTCGCTTGACGATCACCTGACCTTGCGTCCGGCAACCATCCTGGCCCGCCATGCCTGGGGCGAGGACCGGCTTGACCTGTTTGCCGATCCGTCTGCCAGCGAAGTGGCGATCGGCGATTTTGCCGGCGCCGATGCCGTGCGCGGATATCGCGCGTTCCGGGCAGAGGCAAAACGCATTTTCGATGCGCTTGATCGTCCGTTTCTGCAACGCAGCCAGACCAATCCGATCACGCTTGGCTGGCGCATGGGGCTGCAAGGCTTTCCCGATTATTGCACGTTGCGGCCCTATACCTCGCTGTGGCGCGCGCTCGGCGGCTATTTTGCCGATCCGCGCCTGCGCCAGCTGTTCGGGCGCTATGCCACGTATTGCGGGTCGTCCCCGTTCAAGGCCCCGGCCACGCTGATGCTGATCGCGCATGTCGAAGCCAGCGGGGTGTGGCTGGTCGACGGCGGCATGCACCGGCTGGCGCTGGCGCTGGAGTCGCTGGGGCGCAGTTGCGGCGTATCATTCCGGTATGGCGCGCGCGTGTCCGAAATTGTGGTGGACCACGGACGCGCGCGCGGCGTGACCTTGCAGACCGGCGAACGGATCATGGCCGCCTCGGTGGTGTGCAACGCCGATCCCGGGGCGATCGGCGCGGGCCTGTTCGGCCAGGCCGCGGCGCATGCAACCGCGCGCGTCGATCCGTCACGCCGATCGCTGGGCGCGCTGGTGTGGACCGCGCGGGCGCGCACCGGCGGATTTCCGCTGGTGCGGCACAATGTATTCTTTTCCGACGATTATCCGGCGGAATTTGCAGCGCTTGGCGCCAATCGGCTGGCCGGGGCGCCCAGCGTCTATGTCTGCGCACAGGATCGCGAGGTGGCCGTGCCCGAGCCATTGTCGGGGCGCGAAGGCTACGAACGGCTTCAGATCATAGTCAATGCGCCGCCCACGGGCGACGGTACCGGATTGACCCCGGCGGAGATGGCGACATGCACACGGCAAATGCTGGACAGGGTTTCGCACGGGGGGCTTTCCCTCGAACTGGCGCCAACGACAGTGCTGACGACACCGGCCGGTTTCGACAGCCTGTGTCCGTCGACGGGTGGAGCCCTTTATGGACCGGCCTCGCACGGGTGGGCGGCCTCCTTCCGCCGGCAGGGCAGCCGGACGAGGATCCCTGGGCTTTACTGCGCGGGCGGCAGCACACACCCTGGCGCGGGGGTCCCGATGGCCGCGCTGTCCGGACGCCTGGCCGCCGAATGCCTGCTGTCGGACCGTGTTTCGATGTCGCAGTCCCGTCGCAGGGCTATGCCTGGTGGTATATCGACGCGACCAGTGCAGACGGTGCTTACGGGCTGACCATCATCGCCTTTGTCGGCAGCGTGTTTTCGCCCTATTACAAGTTTAGCGGGCGGCGCCATCCCGACAACCATTGTGCCATCAATGTCTCGCTCAATGGCCCGCGCGGGTCCGCCTGGGCCATGACCGAACGCCCGTCCACCCGTGTCGATCGCTCGGCCAGCCATTTCAGCGTCGGGCCCAGCGCGATGCGCTGGGATGGCGAAGCGCTGGTGATCGACATCGCCGAAATTTCGGCACCGCTGCCCTACAAAGTGCGCGGGCGGGTGCGGGTGATCCCCGAAATGATCGGCAGCACCGCCTTTGCACTGGACCCCGCAGCGCGCCATCGCTGGCATCCGGTCGCGCCGCGCGCGCATGTCGAGGTGGAAATGACCCATCCCGGCATCGGCTGGTCGGGGCCAGGCTATTTCGATTCGAATTTCGGTGATGAACCGCTCGAAGACGGGTTCAACGACTGGCACTGGTCGCGGGCCCACCTGCGCGACGATGTCGCGGTGCTGTACGAGGGAAAGCGGCGCGATGGCACGCCGTTCGATCTGGCGCTGCGGATGGACCGGCTGGGCAATTGGCACGATGTGATCCAGCCCGCGCCTGCCGCGCTGCCGCGCACCGGCTGGCTGGTCAAACGTGCCACGCGCGCAGATGCCGGATCGACCCCGCGGGTGATCAAGACCTGGATCGACGCGCCATTCTATGCCCGGTCAAAGCTGGCGACGCGGCTTTATGGCGAAAATGTCCATGCCGTGCACGAAAGCCTGTCGCTCGGCCGTTTCCGGTCACCGGTCGTGCAGTCGATGCTCCCCTACCGGATGCCGCGCATCGTCTGGTAGCGGGGCTTTTTTCGCCTTGTCCTTGGCGATTTCGCGATTGACCGACACCAGTTGCCAGATGCCGAACGACATCGCCGGCACGACACAGACCGCCATGTCGAACACGCTGAACATTGACCCGTTCATCCGCATATCTCCTGTACAAATTCCTCGATCATGTCCGCGATGGATTGCGGATCTTCTTCATGCGCAAGATGCCCCAGATCGGGCAGGGGCACCAGCTGAGCCCTGGGGATCAGGGCCGCGGCCTCGCGCGCATTGGCCAGCGCAATCGCGGCATCGGCCTCGCCATGGATCAGCAGCATCGGCGCCGATACTTTGGGCAGGTCGCGGTGCAGCGCGGCCAGGTTCCAGTCGGCCATCATCGTGATCGCGCCGGCGCAATGCCCCGAAGTGGCAAACAGCGCTTCGTAACAGGCGATCCCGCTGGCATCGATGGTTGATCCCGTGCTGCGCGCCAGAAAGCGCGCGGTTTCACCCGGTATACGCGCCATCTGCGCGAACAGATGCGGCGCCAGCGGATTGA
Source organism: Novosphingobium acidiphilum DSM 19966 (assembly GCF_000429005.1). Lineage (GTDB taxonomy): Bacteria > Pseudomonadota > Alphaproteobacteria > Sphingomonadales > Sphingomonadaceae > Novosphingobium > Novosphingobium acidiphilum. The sequence continues at coordinate 156,760 of NZ_AUBA01000006.1, forward strand.
CGAACAGCATGCGCGCCAATTGCGGAAACAATGCGCCGGCCAGGCCCGGTATCGGCAATAGCGCCGCGCCAATCCCGACCAGCGCGCGCGGCTGGGCAATGCCGTCGAGCCCCATGCGCAAGGCGATGGCGGTGCCCGCGGAATGCCCCACCACGATCTGCGGGCGCACCTCCATGGCGGCCATCAGTTCGCCCAGCGCATGCGCCATGGCGGCCATCGACAGGCCGGTCGCCGGGCGGCCCCGGGTAAAGCCATGCCCGGGCAGGTCGGGCACGATCACGCGGAACCGCATGGCCAGCAACGGGGCCAGATCGCGCCAGCTGTGCGTGGCGGCACCAGTGCCGTGCAGCAGCAGCATGACCGGCGCGGTGTCCGGCCCGAAGGTCTGCACATGCCAGCGCAGGCGTCCGGCCAGGACAAACCGGCTGTGACCGCGATGGGGCCAGTTGCGTCCTTCGATCGCCCAGCGCGGGTCGGTCATCCCCTTTGCCCGCGGCTGATCGCGGCGTGCATCGCGGTTGCGTCGGCCTGGGGCAGGGGCAGATAGCGCGCCCCCATGGCCGCCGCGAGCGCTGCCCCTTCGGGCCGGGGGCGGGCCGAGGTGTCGACAAAGGCCACGCCGATCCCGGTCATGCGGATCGCGCGTGCGGCCGACAACGCATCGGTTTCGGCCTGGCTGCGTACCGCGCGGCCATCGACGGCAATGTTGGCGCGCCCGTCGGTCAGAACGATCAGATAGGGCGTGCGCCCGCGCGTGCGCGCCGCCTCGGCCAGTTCGCGCGCGGCGTTCAGCCCGGCGGCCAGCGGCGTGCCGCCACCGCCCGGCAATTCGGCCAGCATGCGCCGGGCCCGCGTCAACGAACGGGTGGGCGGCAGCACCAATTCGGCCGTGGTGCCGCGAAACGCGACCAGTGCGACATGCGCGCGTTTGACATAGGCTTCTGCCAGCAACAGCTCGACCGCACCTTTGGCCTCGGCCAGCCGCGCAACGGCGGCCGAGCCCGAGGCGTCGACCGCAAAGATGGTCAGCACTTCGGTACGGGTTTCGAACCGGCGCACGCGCAGATCATCCCGGCGGATCGCCACGCGGTCACCGGCGCCACGCAGTGTCTGCCACGGTGCCGCCGCACGCAACGTGTCGATCAGGCTGAGCCGTCGGCCGCCCCCGGGGGTGCCGGCCAGCGTGCCCTTGGGCCGGCCGCGTTGCGCCGATTTGCGCCGTTCGCCGCGTCCGCGCTGGTTGGTGGTGCGCCCGCGCCGTGCGGCTCCGTCGGCAATGCGCGCCAGCACATCCTTGGGCAACGCGGCCAGCGCGGCTTCGAGCACGAGGTCGTCGACCGGGGCGGGTTCGCCGGCTTGGTCGTCGCCGCTGTCGGTTTCGGGCGGTGGGGGTGGCAGATCCGGCTCGGGCGCTGCTTCGGGCGGGGCGGGCGGTATGCGCGTGGCGCGCGGCGCCAGCACCATGCGCGCGGCAAAGGCCAGATCGCCCCGGGTGATCGCATCGCGCCCGTGCGCGTGCGCAAGCGCGCGTGCGGTGCGCCAGGCAAACAGGACTCCGCGCGCTGAATCCACGCCCAGCGCGGCGGCAGTCGTGGCCAGCATCGTCATGGCGTCGTCCACAGGCACTACAGCGTCGGGTTCGCAGGGCAAAGCTGCGCGCGGCGCGCGGGGGTCGGCATCGGTCAGGTCGATCCAGAAGGCCACCCGTTCGGCAAGCGCCGGGGCACAACGCTCGTCAGGCTCGATCCCGTCATCCAGCGCCACCAGCACGAATTGCGCCGGCGCGCGCAAGGTCGCGCCATCGCGTTCAACCACCAGTTCGCCGGTGTCGATCACCGCAGCGATCCGCCCGGCCATCGCGTCGGACAGGCGCTCTGCCATCGGCACCACGACCATTCCGCCATGCGCCTCGGCCAGGAGGCCGATGCGCGTAACCGGCTTGCCCAGCGCCAGGGTTGCGGTCAGATCGATCCCGCCGAGCAGGCGTTCGTCATCGATGTGCGACGGCACGCGGCGCGCAGGGGCGCCCGGGGGCAGCGCCTGGTGCAGATCGTGCAGCAGTTCGGCACGCAGATCGTTGCCGCCACGCACGATCATGCCGCCCAGCCGCGGATCGATCGCGCAAAGCCGTGCCGCGATCAGCGCATCGCCGATCGGATCGCAGCCTTGCGGATCGATCGCGTTCACACCGCCAGTTCCTCCAGCGCGCGTTCGATCCGCACGGTCGATCCGGTTTCGTCGAGCACATTGCGGCGCAGCCGGTGGCGCAACGCCATCGGCGCGACCGTGGCGAGGTGGCGTGGCGAAACCACCTGGTCACCGTCAAGCGCTGCCAGCGCGCGTGCGGTGCGCATCAGCGTCAGTTCGCCGCGCAGCCCGTCGGCACCCACGGTCATGCACAGCCGCGATGCCAGTGTCAGCACCGCATCGGGGATCACCACGTCGGGCAATGCGGCACGCGCGCGGGCCAGTTTTTTCAAGGTCTTGCGCTCTTCTCGGCGCCACAATTCGGTAAAGGCCTCGGGCGTGCGTTCAAACGCGTCGCAGCGTTTGAGAATTTCCACCCGCTGTTTGAGATCCTGCGGCGTGCGCACTTCGACCGACAGGCCGAACCGGTCGAGCAATTGCGGGCGCAATTCGCCCTCTTCGGGATTGCCGCTGCCGACCAGCACAAACCGCGCCGGGTGGCGCACGCTCAGCCCTTCGCGTTCGACCACGTTTTCGCCCGATGCGGCAACATCGAGCAGCAGGTCGACAATATGGTCTTCAAGCAGATTGACTTCGTCGATGTACAAAAACCCGCCGTTGGCGCGCGCCAGCAGACCGGGCTCGAACGCCTTGATCCCCGCACCCAGCGCGCGTTCCAGATCGAGCGCGCCGACCACGCGATCCTCGGTCGCGCCCAGCGGCAGATCGACAAACGGCACCGCCATCGTTGCGCCGGCTTTCGCTGCGGGCGCATCCGGGCCCTGATAGCCGCCTTGCGATGCGGGAATCGGCGGCAGCAGTGCGGCCAGCGCGCGCACCGCGGTTGATTTTCCGGTGCCGCGATCGCCAAATACCATGACCCCGCCAATGCGCGCGTCAACCGCCGCGATCAGCAAGGCCCGTTTCATTTCGTCCTGGCCGACGATTGCGGAAAAGGGGAAGGACACGCGCACCCGATGTGTGTAACACGCGTTGGACGTTCCGCAAGATGGACATGACACAATGTGGTTGCCGACACTTGTTGCCGCAGGCGGGGCGGTATTCCTGGGCGGTCTGGGCGGGCTGATGACGCCGATCGGCCCCTGGTATCGCGATCTGCGCAAACCCCGGCTGCAGCCGCCCAACTGGCTGTTCGGCCCGGCCTGGACGGTGATCCTGGGGCTGGCCGCGTGGTCGGCGGTGATCGCGTGGAACGCGGCGCATGATCGTGCCGATCAGATGCGCGTGATTGTCCTGTTTGCCACCAACGCGCTGTTCCATGCGTTGTGGAGCCCGCTGTTCTTTCGCGCACGACGGCCCGACTGGGCGCTGATCGAAGTGCCATTCCTGTGGGGATCGCTGGTGGCGCTGGTCGTGGGGTTATGGCCGATTTCGCATCAGGCAAGCGCGCTGATCGTGCCCTATCTGCTGTGGGTCAGCTTTGCCAGCTGGTTGAACTGGGCGATTGTCCGGCTCAACCAGCCGTTCGGGCAGCGCAATCACATCAGGCGGTAATGGAAATCGTACGCGGTGGCCTTGGCGTCGCGCGCGTGGATCAGCATGTCGCCGCGTGCGCCGCGATAGGCGCCGGTGCCGCCTGTGACAGCCAGTATCGTGTCAGGCGCATTGTCGCCATCACCCACCGGTCCTTCGACCATGATCTGGCCTTTGGCGAGCGTCAGTGTCCAGTGGCATTCGATCGTCTTGCCGATCAGCCGGACGCAATAGCCCTGATCCATGCCGACCTTGGTGGTGTTGGTTGCGTCATAGATCGGGTTGGTGAATGTCAGCACATCCCCCACGTTTTCGGCTGCGGTGCCGCCCTTGACGCTGGCCGCATCGGTTTCGGCGCGTTCGACCAGATCAAGCTTGGTGATGTGGGCCGGCGCAGCTTGGGCCGGCACGGCGATCGCGCCCAGCACGAACAACAGGTTACGCATCCTCAGGTCTCCTTTTTTCAAGATTTGCCGGCAGGGCGGCGCAGCCAGGCATCGCCTGCCGGGGCGTCGCTGCGATCGTAAGGCCGGCCGGCCAGCATATAGAGCAGGCCCGAGACGATCACCGCGCCAAAAGTCAGCGCCATGCCATAGCTGGCATACCACGCCATCGCGCCATCGGTTGGCCGCAGCATGATCAGGATCGAGGTGATCCCCCAGGCGATCCCCGCCAGATTGACCGGCCATCCCCATGCGCCCAGCCGAAACTTGCCATGCGGTACCCAGCCGCGCGCGCGCGCAAAGGTCGCGCCGATCACCACCATCTGGAATCCGGCATAGATGCCCACAACCGCAAAGCTGACAATCGTGTTCACCGCATCTGCAAAAAACATGCCCAGCACCAGGATCGCGCAGGCGATCAGTCCCGAAACGACCAGCGCGTTCATCGGCACATGGTGCGTTTTCGACACTTTGCCCAGCCAGCCGCTGGCAACCACCATCTCGTCGCGGGCATAGGCATAGACCAGCCGGCTGGCCGCGGCCTGCATCGAAAGCGCGCACGACAGGAACGAGACGAGCACGACGACAACCACCGCCCTCGCGCCGATCGGACCGAACGCCACGTTCAGCGCATCCTCGATCGGATTGGCCACGCGTCCGCTGATCACCCCCATCACATCGGGCAGCGACAGGATCAGCGCCAATGCGACAAAGATCGAGGCCGACATGCCGACATAGATCGTCGATTTCATCGCCTTGGGAATGGCCACGCCGGGGTTGGGGGTTTCTTCGGCCACATCGCCGCAGGCCTCAAAGCCATAACAGGTGAACAGGCCGACAATGGCCGCGCCGAGGAACGCCGGGGCGTAGGACCCGCTCTTGACGATGCCAAAGCTGTTGAAAACCACCGCGAGCGGCTGATGCCGGTGAAACAGCAAAAGAAACGCGCCAACCACGATTGCGCCCAGGATTTCACAGACAAAGCCGAACATTGCCACCCGCGCCAGCACGCGCGTACCCGCAAGATTGGTCAGCGTGGAAAACACCACCAGCCCGATGGCCAGCAATCCCGCGGTCACAGGCGTGGTGTGAAACCCGAACAGCGGCCCGACAAACGGCGCCGCGCCCGCCGACACCGCGGCGATCGAGGTGAACAGCGCCCAGCCATAGATCCAGCCGGCCATCCACGCCCATTTCTTGCCCACCAGACGGCGGCACCACGGATAGAGCCCGCCCGAAATCGGAAACTGCGAAACGACTTCGCAAAAGGTCAGGCAGACAATCATCTGCCCCAGCGCGGCGATCAGATACCACCAGATCATCGGCGGCCCACCCGCCTGCATGCCGATGGCAAACACCGAATAGACCCCGACCACCGGCGACAGATAGGTAAATCCAAGCGCAAAGTTTTCCCACAGCGACATCGACCGTTCGAATTGCGCGGAATAGCCCAGCGCTTTCAGATCATCGTCATCGCTGCTGATGGCGTCAGTCATGGATACGGTTTCCCCCCGGAAGAATCGTGCGCGTGATCACAGGTAATCAAATTGGCCGGTCCGAGGCTACGCCTTTTAGCCCACTGCGGTGCGCTTGGTCTTTTTCGGATCGTCAAACGGCAGCGGCTGCGCGGTGGCCGCCACGGTGCCCTGCGCCCCGACCAGCGTCAGCGGCCTGCCGGGGACCGCGCATTCGGTGTCAAGCCGGGCGATGCCCAGCGTGCGTCCGGTCAGTTTGGACACCATGCCCAGCGTCACCACGCCCACGTCGCGGGTTCCTGCCTGCAGCCTGTCACCGGCCTGCGGGGCCACGCCCGAAGCCAGTTCGACGCCATAGATGCGGAACCGTTCCCGGCCTTTAAAACGCGCATGCGCATCGGCGCCGCGAAACCCGGTCTTGCCCGGGCTGACCGTGAAATCAAGCCCCAGTTCCCACAAGCTGTCGCCGGCGGAGCCATCGGCAAAGGGAAAATATTCCGACATGTCATAGGGATAAAACAGCAGATAGCTTTCCACCCGCAACAGGTCGAGCGCGGTGAAGCAGGCCGGACCAATACCAAACGGCTTGCCCTGTTCCAGGATCGTGTCCCAGATCAGCGGCGCGTCCGCCGCGCGGCAGAAGATTTCATAGCCGCGTTCGCCGGTATAGCCGGTGCGCGAAATCAGCACCGGCGCGCCGAACAGCCGTGCGCCCATATGGCTGAAATACCTGAGGTCGCGAATGCCCGGCACATGGTCGGCCAGAAAATCGACCGCTGCGGGCCCCTGCAACGACAGGTCGTGCAGATCATCGTCGAACAGCATCGCGACATTGCGCCCGGTGGCTGCCGCCACCAGCGCTTCGTGCCCGGCGCCGCTGCCATGCACCACCATCCAGCTGTCGGGCCCCATGCGATAGAGAATGCAGTCGTCGATGAAATGCCCGTCGTCGTTCAGCATCGTGGCATAGGCCGATTTGCCGGGCGTGATCTTGCCCACCGACCGCGTGGTCACCAGATCGAGCACGCCATTGGCGTGCGGCCCGACCAGATGGACCTTTTTCAACCCCGACACGTCCATCAGCCCGGCGCGGGTGCGGATCATGGTATGATCGTCCTGCACGTCATGCGCATACGTCCACGCCGTGCCCATGCCGTTCCAGTCTTCCAGTTGCGAACCGAGCGCGCGGTGGCGACTGGCCAATGCGGAAAAACGCCAGGAATCGGGCATGTGCAACCTCTCGTGCGGGTCTTGGCCGGGGCTGGCCCGGGGCCGGGAACGGTTTCCTCTATGGCAATCGGAATTATCAACGGGGGTGTAGGCTGTCGAGGCGATATTTGCCTCATTGACAATTTTATTTCCCCCTGAGAAAGTTTTGCCATATCCCGCATGGAGTTTCACGATGTCCCGCGCACGCTGTTGCTTCTGCCCCGGATGGTGGCGCCGATGAGCAACCGGCCACGCTATGCCCCGCTGATGCCGGTTGCCGGGGCACGCGCGCATCTGCTTGTGACCGACCATGCCGTGCCTGCGGCGCAGGCGTTCGATCCGCGGTGCAGCGAAAACGATTTTGCCGAACGCTGGACCGTTGTGGCCCATGCGATGGTCCTGCCGCAGCCGTTCGGCGGCCCTGGCGTGCAGCATTTCCGTTCTGCGAGCCATCTGCTGGCGCTGCTGCGCCATCGCCTGGGCGCCGAAACGATGGGCCTGCGGCTTTATGTCGCGGGCAGCGAACCGTTTGTGTGGGATGCGGCGCGCGTGGCGTTCGATGCGGGGATGGGGCGCGAAGAACTGCACCTGTTTGCCTGCGGACAACCGTTGCGCCGGGTGTGGTGCGTGCATTGCCGTACGGTCAATCCCGGCGTGACGACAACAGTGGCCACGTGCGCCGGGTGCGGCGTGTCGCTGAGCGTGCGCGATCATTTTTCGCGCGCCCAGAATGCCTGGATGGGCGTGCAATGCGATGCCGAAGTGCCCGGCGACGTGCCGGCGATCAAGGACCTTTCGGCATGATGGACACGCAGACGCTGACCCTGGCCGTGGCCGAAGCTGCATTCGTCGCGCCGGGCTTGCGGCGCATCACGCTGGTGGCGGCCGATGGCGCGCGCCTGCCGCCTGCTGCGCCGGGCGCGCATGTCACGCTGGCGCTGCCCGGCGAAACGCGGATCTTGCGCAATTCCTATACGCTGGTCGGCGCCGACCCATGCGCGGGCTATACGATGATCGTGCGCCGGTCGGAACGTTCGCGCGGCGGATCACGGCACATTCACGAGGTGCTGCAGGTCGGCGACGTGATCGAGGCGACCATGCCGCACACTCTGTTTGCGCTGCACAGCCAGGCAAAGAAACATCTGCTGATCGGAGGCGGCATCGGCATTACCCCGCTGCTGGCCTTTGTCGCGCATTTGCGGGCCAGGGGCGGACTGTTCGAACTGCACCAGATCGCCGGCGCCGGCGAAGCCTGCGTGTTCGAAACATTGCTGGCGCCGCGCGCGGGCGAACGCATACATGTGCATGCCGGGCGCACCGGGCTTGACCTGGTTGCACTGCTGGCCGCGCAACCGCTGGGCACGCATGTCTATACTTGCGGCCCGGCCGGCTTGATGGATGCGGTCGATGCCACCGCCGCCGCGCTCGGCTGGCCCCGCAGCCATGTGCACCGCGAAGATTTCGGCGCCGCCGGGGGAGAGCCGTTCATGCTGCGGCTGGCCGCATCGGGCATCGAGATCGCGGTGGCGGGCGATCAGACCATGCTCGAAGCGATCGAGGCGGCAGGCGTGGACACGCCCTCGCTGTGCCGGGGCGGGGCCTGCGGGGTGTGCATCGTGCCGGTGCGCGAAGGAACCCCCGAACACCGCGACCATTTCCTGAGCGAAGGCGAACGCGCGCGCGGCTGTCATGTCATGCCCTGCGTGTCGCGCAGCAAAAGCCCTGTCCTTGTGCTTGATCTGTAAGGAAACCGACCATGGCCACCGTGTTCAAGCCCGACGAGACGTTTCGCGACGATTACCGCTATGGCAACAGCGACAGCGCCATCTTGCGTTTTCCTTTTCCGTTCGGCGAAGACGGCTACATGTACGGCGTCAACATCGAGCCGCATTCCCGGCCGGGATCGAGCGGGGCGTTTGCCGTCGCGTTCGATGTCGACGAACATTACGTGTCCGAATGCGCCGAGCGCGCGACGGCGCTGGCGCTTGAACCGGGCCGCTGCCTGGTCCTGCCGCACATGCGCGAAGCCGAATGGGACACGCTGGAACTGATCATGGAAAGCCTGGCGGCGGATTATCCCGACCAGTTTGCGCTGGAGCGCCAAGGGGATGACTGGACCTGGACCAACCGGCCGCTCGGCCTTCACCAGCGTTTCCGTTTTGGCGATGCCACCACGCTGCCCCACCCGCCGTTCGAATATATCGTGCGCCAGGCGCAGGGCGATTTCACGCTGCAGGATCAGCGCGACGGCACGCTGTACATCGATGGCGGCATCGCCACGACGCCTGCGGACTGGAGCCTGGCCTTCGATGTGGGGATGACATTCCACGAATGGCACGGCCCGGTGCCGCTGGCGCATCAGGCCGGGGTGTTCGACCGCGCGCTGCAATATCTGATGCGGGTGCGCTATGGTCATCCGGCGCGGCGGCTGAACTGGACCATGACGATCAATCCGCGGCTGGACACGTCGCCCGAAAACTATCCGCTGTGGGGCCCCGATCGTGCCAGCCTGACCGCGCAGACCATCGGATCACGCCTGTTTCTGCGCGTCGAATTGCAAAGCTTTTTCCGGCTGCCGCGTTCGAACGCGCTGCTGTTTGGCATCCGTACCTATCTGGCCAGCCTGGACGAACTGACCCGCGTGCCCAAATGGGGGCGGCGGCTGCACCGGGTGATGCGCGACCTGCATCCCGACATTGCGGAATACAAGGGGCTGTCGCGTTATCACGACTTGCTTGTGGCGCATCTTGCCGCCTATGACGACGGCCGCCCGACAGAGCCGGGCATTGCACCGGATATCAATGTCTTGGCAGGTTGATCACCCGCCTGCTGGGAGAAAATCATGGCACGACGGGCACGCAGCAACGCAAACGACGATCCCGCGACGGCTGAAATGGATGCAGCGACCGCGGCCGAACAGTTTCCCACCGGATCGGGCGCGCCACGCAACGACCCGCGCGCGCTGGAAAAAGCGCTGGGTCTGCGGGTGCGGCAATTGCGCCGCCAGCAGGATCTGTCGGTGGCCGATCTCAGCGCGGCTGCGGGTCTGTCGACCGGCATGCTGTCCAAGATCGAAAATGGCCAGATATCGCCTTCGCTGACCTCGGTCCATTCGCTGGCGCAGGCGCTCAACGTGCCGATTTCGGCATTGTTTGCGCTGGCCGAAGACCGCCAGGACTGTTCGTATGTGGCGGCCGGTCAGGGGGTCAAGATCGAACGCCGCGGCACCAAGGCCGGGCACAATTACCAGTTGCTGGGGCATCTGCTGAGCGGCGACCTGGCGATCGAACCGTATGTGATCACTCTGGCGCAGGACGCGCTGCCCTACACCAGCTTTTCGCACAGCGGGACCGAGCTGATCTATATGCTCGAAGGCGCGCTCAGCTATCGTCACGGCGACCGCAGCTATGACCTGAAACCCGGCGATACACTGTTGTTCGACAGCCAGGCGCAGCATGGGCCCGAAGTCATGGGCGATGGCGTGATCCGCTATCTGTCGATCATCGTCTATCCGCGCGCCGGCAGTGGCGGGGGGTAAGCGCAAAAATTCTTTTGGAGAAATTCTTTTTCTCCTTAGTTGACCCAAATTGGCCTGCCCGTTATCCCTTCGCGACCGGGGTTGGAGACAGGTATGGCCAAGCGAATTGCAGTGATCGGTGCGGGCGCAAGCGGATTGGCGGTGTTGCGCGCGTTCCAGAGCGCCAAGGCCAAGGGGATCGAGGTTCCCGAAGTGGTCTGCTTTGAAAAGCAGGACGATTGGGGCGGGCTGTGGAAATACACCTGGCGCACCGGGCTCGACCAATATGGCGAGCCGGTGCATGGTTCGATGTACCGCTATCTGTGGTCGAACGGCCCCAAGGAATGCCTCGAATTTGCCGATTATTCGTTTGAAGACCATTTTGGCCGCGCGATCCCGTCGTACCCGCCGCGCGCCGTGCTGCACGACTATATCATGGGCCGCGTCGAAAAGGCCGGGGTACGGCCCTATGTGCGTTTCAACAGCCCGGTGCGCTGGGTGTCGTGGGACGCGGCGACGCAAACGTTCACGGTGCGGGTCAAGGACCAGGTTGCCGACCGCGTCTATGACGAAATCTTTGACCATGTGATCGTCTCGTCGGGCCATTTTTCCACGCCCAACGTGCCGCATTTCGACGGCATCGAAACCTTCCCAGGCCGCGTGCTGCACGCGCATGATTTCCGGTCGGCCGATGAATTTGCCGGCAAGGACGTGCTGATGGTCGGCAGTTCCTATTCGGCCGAGGATATCGGCACGCAATGTGTCAAATACGGCGCAAAATCGGTTACTTTCAGCTATCGCACGCGTCCTCTGGCGTTCGATTGGCCCGACCAGTTCGATCAGCGGCCCTTGCTGACCAAAGTCGACGGCAACACCGTCCATTTCATCGACGGCACGTCAAAGGTGGTCGATGCGATCGTCTTGTGCACCGGCTATCTGCATCATTTCCCGTTCCTGCCCGATGATCTGCGGCTGGTGACGCACAACCGGCTCTATCCCGGCAATCTGTGGCAGGGCGTGGTGTGGCAGGACAATCCCGCGTTGTTCTATGTCGGCATGCAGGACCAGTTTTTTACCTTCAACATGTTCGACGCGCAGGCCTGGTTTGTGCGCGATGTGATCCTGGGCAAAATCGCGGTGCCCGATGCGGCAACCCGCACGGCCGAATTCACCGATTGGCAGGCGCGCGAAGAGGCCGCGGGCACCCCCGAACAGCAGATCGATTTCCAGGCGGCTTATGTGGCGCAACTGATCGCGGCGACCGATTACCCGTTCCTGGACACAGACGCGGTGGCCGCGCTGTTCAAGCGGTGGGAGCATGACAAGCAGGACGATATCATGGGGTATCGCAACCAGTCCTATCGCTCGATCCTGACCGGTACGCTGAGCCCGCAGCACCATACGCGCTGGATGGAGGCGCTCGACGATTCGCTCGAGGCGTTTCTGGCCACCAGCGAAACCACGGTCTGAACCGGGCGCGGCGCGAGGATCGCATGACCACCGCCGCTCTTGCCGGATCGCGCGACATCCTGCTGGTCGTCCCGGGCGGCGGACAGCTGCGGTTCGATGTCAGCGCGCGCGATGTGGTGCGGATCATCGATCCCGAAGGTTTGCAACCGGGCATCCTGATCCGTCACCGACCCGATGGCGAAACCACGCAGGGGCTGCCGGGCGGAGCGGCCGGTGCGGAACACCGCTTTACCGCCGAGGCCGCGCAAGCTTGGACCGTGGTCGCGCCGGGCGCGCCGATGGACCCGGCTGCGCAGGATGCCCCGACCGACCTGCATGTGCGGATTGCCCGCGCCGATCCGGCCGGCGATCTGCCGCCACCACTGGCCGATGTGCTGCTGGATCTGCGCGTGCCCGCGGCCAGCGCGCGCGCCTATCGGGTAAAGGCCGGCGACTATATCCAGATCATCGATGTCGCCGGGCGGCAATGTTCGGATTTTGTCGCGTTCGATGCTGCGGCACTGGACCAGGGGCACGAGCTTGGGCTTGATGCCACGGTCACGCGCAGTCTGATGGGGCGCAGTTTTTCCAGCCCCGGCCTGCATGCGCGCTATTTCGACGCCACGCTTCGCCCGCTGGTCGAAGTGGTGCGCGATACGGTGGGACGGCACGACACGTTCCTGCTGGCGTGCACGGCCAAATATTACGAGGACCAGGGGTATCCCGGGCATTCCAACTGTACCGAAAATTTCAACACCGCACTGCGCCCCCACGGCATTGCGCCGCGCGCGGGGTGGCCCGCGATCAATTTCTTCTACAACACGTTCGTCGCCGCGGACGAGACGATCGGCATGGACGAGCCCTGGTCGCGCCCGGGCGACTATGTGTTGCTGCGCGCGCTGACCGATCTGGTCTGCGCGTCGTCGGCGTGCCCCGATGATATCGATCCGGCCAACGGCTGGAACCCCACCGACATCCACGTCCGCCTTTATGACAGGAGTGCCGCGCCCACGGCCGGCAATGCCCACCGCATGACCCCAGACGCCCCGCCGATGCTGACCCGCGAAACCGGATTTCACCCGCGCACCGCCGCACTGACCCGCCAGATGGTCGATTATCGCGGGTTCTGGCTGCCCACCGCCTATAACAATCACGGCGCGATTGCCGAATACTGGGCCTGCCGCGAACGCGCCGCGCTGATCGACCTGTCGCCCTTGCGCAAGTTCGAGATCACCGGGCCCGGCGCCGAAAGCCTGATGGATCTGGCGGTGACGCGCGACATGACCAAGCTGGCGGTGGGACAGATCGTCTATACCGCGATGTGCCATGAAACCGGCGGCATGATCGATGACGGCACGGTGTTCCGTCTGGGCCCGGCCAATTTCCGCTGGGTCTGCGGTGATGACTGGTGCGGGGTGTGGTTGCGCCAGCTTGCCGCAGAGCGGGGTTTGCAGGCCTGGGTGCGGTCGTCGACCGATCAATTGTCGAATGTTGCGGTGCAGGGCCCCTTGTCGCGCGCCCTTCTGGCGCCGCTCGTCACCACCCCGGCGCACCGGCCGGGCGTGGCCGAACTGGGCTGGTTCCGCTTTACCACCGGGCGCATCGGCGATCTGCCGGTGGTGGTTTCGCGCACCGGATACAGCGGCGAACTGGGTTATGAAGTGTGGTGCCACCCGACCCGCGCGCCCGACCTGTGGGATGCGCTGATGGCGGCCGGCGCTCCGCATGGGGTGCTGCCCGCCGGGCTCGATGCGCTCGACATGCTGCGGATCGAGGCCGGGCTGGTGTTTGCCGGATACGAGTTCTGCGACCAGACCGACCCGTTCGAGGCCGGGATCGGCTTTGCCGCGCCCAGATCCAAGCGCGCGCCGTTCATCGGGGCAGACGCGCTGGCCCGCCGCCGCGACCATCCCCAGCGCGTGCTGGCCGGCCTGGATATCGTGGGCGCCGACCCCATCGCGCATGGCGATCCGGTCTATGCCGGGCGGGTGCAGGTCGGCGTGATTACCAGCGCCACCCGTTCGCCGATTCTCAACCGCACGATCGCCCTGGCGCGGATCGATGTCAGCCAGGCTACGCCGGGCAGCGCATTGACCATCGGCAAGCTGGATGGTCAGCAAAAGCGGATTGGCGCGACCGTGGTCCGATACCCCCATTACGACCCCGACAAGACGCGCGTGCGTTCCTGATCCCCCGACCAAAGGACGATCGATGGCAACTGTGGCGCAAGCCGACCCGACCGGCGCCGACAGCCCCGGCCTGCAACGCGGGATCAGCTGGACCGGCGCGTTCTGGATCGCCAGCGGTGTGCCCGCATTGGTGCTGTTCACGATCGGCACGATTGCCGCCACGGTCGGCACCGCATCGTGGCTGGTGTGGACGCTGTCGATCCTGTTCGGGTTTATCCAGGCGTTCAGCTATGCCGAAATTGCCGGGCTGTTTCCCAACAAGTCGGGCGGCGCCTCGGTCTATGGCGCGGTGGCCTGGGCGCGCTATTCCAAGCTGTTTGCGCCGGTCTCGGTGTGGTGCAACTGGCTGGCGTGGTCGCCGGTGCTAGCGATCGGATCGGGACTGGCGGCGGGCTTTTCGCTGTCGATCCTGTTTGGTGCGGATGCCGCGATCAACACCTGGCAGGTGAACCTGGTCGATCTGTCGGCGTTGAAGGCGGGGCTGGCGCTGCGGATCAACGCAACCTCGATCATCGGCGCGGCATTCCTGTTGATCGCCTTTGCCATCCAGCATCGCGGGATCAGCTCGACCGCGCGCACCCAGGTCGTGCTTGGCGTGGTGGCGCTGTTGCCGCTGCTGCTGATCGGGCTGGTGCCGTTGCTGACCGGCGATCTGCCACGGCACAATATCTGGCCGGTGATGCCGCTGGGCCATGATGGTGCCGGGCACCCGGTCAACGGGCACTGGAATGCCATGGGCATCTCGATCTTCATGGGCGGACTGTTTGTCGCGGCATGGTCGACCTACGGGTTTGAAACGGCGGTGTGCTACACGCGCGAATTCCGCAATCCGGCCACCGATACGTTCAAGGCGATCATGGCGTCGGGGCTGTTGTGCATCGTGGTGTTCACGCTCGTGCCGATCAGTTTCCAGGGCGTGCTGGGGCTTGACGGCATGCTGTCACCCGACATTGCCAACAACATGGGCGTGGGCAAAGCCATGGCCGGCATGATCAAGGCCGGTCCGGTGGTGGGCAATGTGATCGTGGTGATGATGATCCTGGCGCTGCTGCTGGCGATCATCATGTCGATGGCGGGGTCTTCGCGTACGCTGTACCAGGCTTCTGCGGATGGCTGGCTGCCCAAATATCTCAGCCGGGTGAACCATGCCGGTGCGCCAACCGCGGCGATGTGGACCGACCTGGGGTTCAACCTGATCCTGTTGTCGATGTCGGACTATGTGTTCGTGCTTGGCGTGTCGAACGTCTGCTATATCCTGTTCAACTTTCTCAATCTGAATTCGGCGTGGATCCACCGCATGGATCGGCCATCGTGGGAACGCCCCTATCGCGCGCCGACGCTGCTGCTGGGGGCCGGCACGGTGCTGTCGTTCGTCAATCTGGCGCTGATGGGGGTGGGGGCCGACATGCTGGGCAAGGGAACGCTTTATACCGGCTTTGTCTGCGTCGCGCTGATCCTGCCGGTGTTTGCCTGGCGGCATTACGTGGTCGACAAGGGCCGCTTTCCCGAAGACATGGTCGATGATCTGCACCTGCGACCCGAACCGGGGGTCAAGACCGGCGCAGGGTATTTGCCGCATCTGACCGTGGTTGCGGGGCTTGGCGTGGTGGCCATCAGCCACTGGCTGGCGGTCTTGCCCTGATCGGGCCGGTGCCGGGGGTATATTCCGAACCTATGCGCCATCGGGCAGGCGCCTAAAGGGGGGCCGAAGGCCAGAGCCTGATCCCGCCAGACCAACGGTTCAACAGGGCCATGGGTGCGGGCGCTCTGGCGTCTTCTCCGCCTGTTGGAGCGCCTTGCCATGACCCGTATTCTCAAAACTTCGCCCGCGCTGGGCTTGATTGCCGTGCTTGCGGCTGGGCTGTTGTCCACCACCGCGCATGCCGGCGAAGAAACCCGCGCCGAAGCCGCGATTGCCGAAGCCAGCGGCAAGATCGACGCCGGCGACAAGGCCGGCGTGGGCACCGCTGCACCGGACATGCAGCGCCAGGCGCGCGAAGCGCTGATGTCGGCACAGGATTTGCTGACCCACCACAAAAAGGTCGAGGCGCTGGCCGCTGCGCATCATGCCAGCGACCTTGCCGATCAGGCGATCGTTGTGGCCAATGCCCGCAAGACCGACGCCGATCGCACCCGCCGCGATGACCAGCGCTCGACCGAGGCCGCCGCCACGCAATCGGCGACGATGGCCAACATGCGCGCCAATTCGGCCGAAGCGGCCACCGACGCCGCCAACCAGCGCGCCGACGCGGCCGAACGGTCAAGCGCGGCTGCCAATGCGCAGGCCGACGCCATGCGCAATGCCCCTCCGCCAGTCGTGGCGCCCACCACCACCACGGTCGAACTGACCCAGCACGACGAACCGGCACCGATGTCGCACACACCCGTGCACCACCTGCATCACAAGGTGGTGCATCACGCCAAACACCCGGCTCCGGTGAAAACCACCACCACCGCGACCGTGACCACCACCCACAACTGACGGGGTCCGGCGCACCAACAAGGGAGATACAAGGATGTCCAACTTTGTTCTTGCCGCTGCGTTGGCAGTACCCTTGTGGCTGGCAGGCGCCGCATCGCCTGCACACGCCCAGAACAGCGTGGCCAATCCGGTCGGTGCGGTGGAATTGCAGGCCAATCCGGTCGGGGCGGGGGCCAATGCAGCGGTCCCGCCGGTGCCTGCCACAGCCGACAGCCGGGTGCCGGCCGCCATGCCGGCCGATCCGACCTACCATGGCGGGCCTTACACCGGCGCGCTGACCCCGCCGCCGGTGTCTGTCATGCACAAGACCTATCCCCCGTGCACCGGGCGCTTGCGCGATAACTGCATCAATCCGGGCCAGGCCATGCGCAAGACCCGCACGTCATCGCCCACCCACTGACCAACAGGAACCCGTGACAATGGACAAGGACCGGATTGCCGGAACCGCCAGGGAAGCGAGGGGCGCGGCTGAAGAAGCCCTGGGTAAGCTGACCGGCGATGCCAGGCTTGAGGCCAAGGGCAAGGCCGACAAACTGGCGGGCAAGATCCAGAACGCGATCGGCGCACTGAAAGATACGGCGGGCCACAAACCCTGACCCGGCCCGATCGTTCAAGGAAACATGCATGCTCTATACCATCGCGTGGATACTGCTGGTGTTGTGGGTGCTCGATTTCCTGGTGTTTCACCTGGCCGGTGGCCTGATCCACCTGGTTCTGGTCGTGGCGGTGATCGTGTTCCTGGTGGGGTTTGTGCGCGGTAGGCTGCGCTGATCGGTCATGCCGCCATCGCCTCCGGCTATGATCGATCCGGCCGAAATCGGCCAGACCACCGCACGCCTGCGGCAGGCGCACCGTCTTGAAGCCAGCCTGTTGCAGCACGCGGTCGATCGGGCCACGGCGGTGATCGGCTGGCCCGGGTTTGTCGTGGTGCTAAGTTTGGCGATGTGCGGCTGGATCGGGGTCAATCTGGTGATGGCGCGTCCGTTCGACCCGCCTCCGTTTGCAGCGCTGGCTACGGCGATGTCGGGCGGTGCGCTGGTCGTCGCCGCGTTGATCCTGACCACACAACGCCGCGAAGACAAGCTGGCCGATTATCGCGCGCAGCTGATCCTGGAACTGTCGATCGCCAACGACCAGAAAATCGCCAAGATTATCGAACTGCTTGAAGAAAGCCGCCGCGACAATCCCGCGATCAGCAATCGTATCGACGATCAGGCGCAGGCAATGTCGACGCCGTCCGATGCCACCGCCGTGCTCGAGGCGATCAAGGAAATGGGCGAGGGCAGCGCGTGATCGTCACCCGATCGCGTGGTTCCACGGTGCCGGTGCCAGTTTGCGCGCCAGAAAATCGATCAGCACGCGCACCCGCGCCGGGCGTTCGCGGCCGGGCGGGGTGACCAGGCTGAGCGCGATATCGGGCACGCGCCAATCGGGCATCACTTCGGCCAGCGCGCCGCTGGCGAGATGGTCCCACACCATGAAATCGGGCTGTACCGCCAGCCCCTGGCCAGCCAGCAGCGCAGGCGTCAGCGCGTCGGCATTGTTGGCCGCCATGCGCCCGTGCACCGTGGCGGTGTAATCGCCTTCGTCGGCATGCGAAAAGCGCCACGTTTCGGGGCTGTCAAGCTGGGTATAGAGCAGCGCATGATGCGCCGACAGATCACGCGGATGGGTCGGTGCGCCGTGGCGGGCCATATAGGCGGGGGCTGCCACCAGCGGGCGCCGCACGGTCCCCAGCCGGCGCGCCCGCAGCGATGAATCCGCCAGCCCGGCAATCCGCACCACCAGGTCATGCCCGCCCGCGATGACATCGACACGCGCGTCGGACAGATCGAGTTCAACCGCAACATCGCCGTACCGGTCCAGAAATTCGGGCAGGATCGGCACGACATGGCGCAATCCAAAGCTCATCGGCAGGGCCAGCCGGACCAGCCCGCGCGGCACATCGCCCTCGGCGCGCGCCTGCGTCTCGGCCGCGGTACCGTCGGCCAGGATGCGGCGCGCACGGTCAAGCGCGCTGCGGCCGCTTTGCGTCAGCGCGATACGGCGGCTGGTGCGGTGCAGCAGCGGCACGCCCAGCCGCGTTTCTAGCCGGCTGATCGCCTTGGACACCGTGGGGCGCGACAGCCCCAGCGTGTCGGCCGCGGCGGCAAACGATCCGGTATCGACCACTTGCGCAAAGATTGCCCAGGCTTCGAGATCGGGCAGGCGCATTGATAAAATTCCTTCATCGGTGAATTTCCATCATTGCCATTTTATTCCACGTGCCAAGCCCTAGATTGGCAGCAACACGCCGCGACACACATCCCGGCGATCTGGAGACTTACGATGATCGAATTGCGGCCCTTTGCCGGTATCGGCCATGCGCATCATGGTTGGCTGGATGCCCGCCACCATTTCTCGTTTGCCGATTATCACGACCCGGCGCGGATGCAGTGGGGCAACTTGCGCGTGTGGAACGATGATACGATCGCGGCGCAAAGCGGATTTCCACCCCACCCCCACCGCGACATGGAAATCGTGACGTATGTGCGCACCGGCGCGATCACCCACCAGGACAGCCTGGGCAACAAGGGCCGCACCGCGGCAGGCGATGTGCAGGTGATGAGCGCCGGCACCGGGATTACCCATGCCGAATACAATATCGAGGACGAGGCGACGACGCTGTTCCAGATCTGGATCATGCCGACCCGTCGCGGCGAAGCCCCCGGCTGGGGCGCGCGCCAGTTTCCCAAAGGCGATCGGTCGGGGCAACTGGTGGTTCTGGCCAGCGGTTATGCGCAGGACAAGGACGCGCTGCCGATCCGCACCGAAGCGCGGCTGGTCGCGGGCACGATCCGCGCGGGAGAATCGGTGACCTATCCGTTGGGGGCAGAGCGCAAGGGATATCTGGTGCCGGCCACCGGGCGCATTGCGGTCAATGGCATTGAAGCCAATGCGCGTGACGGTGTGGCGATCGCGGACGAGGAAACGATCACCATCACCGCACTGGACGAGGCCGAAGTCGTGCTTGTCGACACGCTGTAGCCAAGCCCTGCCGACCCGCGTGAGCCCGACCAAAAGGCCTGACCATGACCGAACAGCGTATCGAAACCGTGATCGTCCCGCCGTTGCGCGATCTGGGCGATGGCTTCACCGTCCGGCGTGCGCTGCCCAGCGCGCACCGGCGCATGGTCGGGCCGTTCATCTTTCTCGATGAGCTGGGTCCGATCCGGCTGGTTGGGGATCAGGCACTCGATGTGCGGCCGCACCCGCATATCGGCCTCGCCACGATCACCCATCTGATCGAAGGCGAAATTCTGCACCGCGATTCGCTGGGTTCGGTGCAGGCGATCCGCCCCGGCGCGGTCAACTGGATGACCGCCGGGCGCGGGATCGTCCATTCCGAACGCAGCCCTGCTGCCGCGCGCGGGATTGGCGCCGGGCTCCATGCGATCCAGCTGTGGGTGGCATTGCCTGCTGCGCACGAGGAAATGGCGCCCGCATTCCACCATCATCCGGCGCACACGCTGCCGGTGGCCCGGGATCGCGGCGCACAGCTGGCGCTGCTGGCAGGCGAAGCCGACGGCATGATTGCACCGGTGGCCACCACCTCCGACATGATCCTGGCCGAACTGATGCTGGACGCGCAGGCGCGCTATGCCTTTGCCGCCACGCATGTGGAACGCGCGGTTTATGTGGTGACGGGCACGATCCGGGTTGAAGGGCAGGACGGCGCCTTTGCGGCCGGGCAACTCGTGGTGCTCAAGCCCGGCGCAGCGGTTGTGCTGGCGGCCGATACCCCAAGCCGCCTGATGCTGGTGGGCGGTGAACCGTTTCCCGAAAAGCGTCAGGTGTTCTGGAACTTCGTCTCGTCACGCGCCGACCGCATCGAGCAGGCCAAGGACGATTGGCGCGAAGGCCGGTTCGACACGGTGCCCGACGAACATGAATTCATCCCCCTGCCGCCTGATGTGCCCGGCGCGCGAATCGTGTGACACCGCGCCGCCCATCGCGCGCACATTCAGGCCAGGGTGTTGCGCGCCAGCGTGGTGCCTGCGCGCCACGACACGCCGACTTCGTGCCAGTATCCGGCGATTTTTTCCTGCGGGGCGATATCGAGCAGTTCCTCGACCGGCGAAGCGAAATAGCCAAGGTCGAAATCGCCGGTGAAGCAGCGGCCGAAATCGACGTCAAAGCCGGACATCGTCACCACTTCGTCCAGGCTTTGCGTGCCGTCGGTTTCGATCGCGGGCAGCCAGCGGTTGTGCGCCATGGGCAGGCCATTGACGAAGCCGGGCTTGTCCGCGGCGCCGGTGATGGTAAAGCGCCCTTCGGCCAGGCGCCGGTCGTTTGCCGCCAAAGTCACCCCGAATGTGCCGCCGGGCTCCAGGCGGGGTCCGGCCTTGCCCACCACGACCGGGCGGCTCATGTGGATGCTGCCCAGTTTCTTGGGATAACCCTGGTGGATCCCGCGCAGCATCGCGAATTCCTTGTCCACCCAGATATATACGCAGCGCGACCAGGTGCGGCCCTGGAACTTGCACCGCACGACGATGAACATTTCCTTGTACTGGACGCGCACCGGATCGAGCAGCTGCGCCGGATCGTCGCCGGTCGATTGCCAGTCGGCCCAGATTGCCGCGACCGCGCCGGGGTCTTCGTCGGCGAGCGAAAAGCCTGCGGGCAGAAGAGCTGCGATCCTGGCGGGGTCGGTGCGGTATTCGAGCGTGATCAGCTCGCCCGAATAATGCCACGGCACCGGGGGCACGATGCTGGCCTTGCCGGTCGGGGTGCGCGGATAGAACAGGCCCTGAAGATCGCTCATCGATAGTCCTCGTGCGGTGATCGCCTGCTTCTAGCCGATTGCCATGGCGCAGCTTGGCCGCAACGGCCAAAGCCTTTCGCCCGCACATCGCGCTATGGCACGGGCAGGTTAGACAAGGACCCCAGCCCATGACCGTCGAATATCGCCGCATTCTGCTTGATGGCTATCCCATTCTGGCCACGCGCCATGGCGACGAACTGGTCACGCGCGACGGGCGCAGCGTTGGTGTCGACGATGCGGTGCATCTGGCCCCGGTCAATCCGTCAAAGATCATCTGTGTGCATCTGAACTATATCAGCCGGGTGCGCGAATTCATCACCAGGCTGCCGCCCGCGCCGACCTATTTCCAGAAACCGCTGACCGCGCTCAACACGCACAAGGGTGCAGTGGTGCGCCCCGAACGCTGCAACTGGCTGAACTATGAAGGCGAGATCGCGATCGTCATCGGGCGCACCTGCCGCAACATTGCCCCCGATCAGGCGGGCGATTTCATCGCCGGCTACAGCGTGGCCAACGATTACGGGCTGCACGATTTCCGCGATACCGATGCGGGATCGATGCTGCGTGTGAAGGGATCTGACACGCTGTGCCCGATCGGCCCCGGGCTCGTCACCGGGTGGGATTTCCGCGACAAGTGGATCCGCACTTATGTCAACGGTGAAGTCCGGCAAGAGGGCAACACCAGCGAGATGGAATGGGACATGCACTATCTGGTGGCCGATATTGCGCGCACCATCACGCTGGAACCGGGCGATGTGCTGTTGTCGGGTACGCCGGCCAACAGCCGGCCGGTGCAGCCGGGCGATGTGGTCGATGTCGAAGTCGAAGGGCTGGGCCGCCTGTCGAACACCATTGTCCATGGCCCAACCCCGATCCGCGACGATTGCGGCGCACAGCCCACCGAATCCGAAGAGGTGATCTCGACCGCGATGGGTGGCGATTGGGAATTTCGGGGTAAACGCGGGGCCCGCGGGGCGGGCGCTGCGCATTACGAATCCGCGGTGGAAGACAAGTGATCGCTTGATCCGCGCATGGCACAGCCGCAAGGTGCCGCGATGGCCGAACCTGTCATCGCGGCGCAGTTTCTGCGCCATGTCGCCAATTGCCTTGAACTGACCGGGCGGTCGGCGGCCGGTCTGCTGGCCGAACTCGGGCTGGATCGCGATGCGATCGAAGGTGCCGATACCGAAATTCCCTTGTGGCAATTCCTGACCTTTTTCGAACGCGCGGCAAGTCTGGCGCGCAACCCTTCATTCGGATTGCATGCCGGGCGGCTGGTCGGATCGGACAGCATCGGGCCCTTGAGCTTTCTGTTTCTCAGCGCGCCCGATCTTGCGACCGCGTTCGGCAGTTTCACCCGTTATCTCGACACGATGCAGCAGGCATCGCGCAATCGCTTTGTGATCGAAGGCGATCACGCCATGTTCGAATACCGCGTGATCGATCCGGCGCTGCCGCAGCGGCGGCAGGATGCCGAATATTCGATCAGCGCGATGTTCAGCCTGGCACGGCAATACACAGGCGGTGCGCTCGATCTGCGCGAAGTGCGTTTCGAACACGAACGCGTCGGCGCGTATGCGGTCTATCGCGACTATTTCGGATGCGACGTGTTTTTTGAACAGGACACCAATCTGCTGGTATTCGGCGCGCATCATCTGGCGCACCGCGGGCGCGTGCTGAGCCCGGTGCTGCACCCGATCATGGAAGACCACTTGCGCCGCCGCGCCGACAGCGGGGCCGAGGGCACGGTGATCGACCGGGTCCGGGCAATGATCGCCCATGCCCCGCCGGCGCATCCGCCGCACGTGGACGAAGTGGCCGCGCGGCTGGGTATTTCGGTGCCGACCCTGCATCGCCGGCTGCGCGCAAGCGGCCACAGCTGGCGCGCGCTGCGCGATGATCATCGCATGGCTGCGGCGCTGCGCATGCTGCGCGAAACCGGGCGCAGCGTGGCCGATGTCGCGCTGGCCGTCGGGTATGCCGAAAACGCCAGCTTCAGCCGCGCCTTTGCGCGCCATTTCGGCCATACGCCAAGCGCGACCCGCGATGGCAGGACCTGATCAATCCGGCGCAGGCCCGATCAGGTCCCACCGGTTGCCGTAAAGATCTTCGAACACGGCAACAGTGCCATAAGGTTCGATGCGCGGCGGTTCGAGAAACGCTATTCCGCGCGCGCAATACAACGCATGATCGCGTGCGAAATCGTCGGTTTCGAGAAACAGGAACACCCGCCCGCCGGTCTGGTTGCCAATCGCGCGTGATTGCCGGTCATCGCTGGCGCGGGCCAGCAGCAGGCCGCTGTCCGAGCCCGGTGGACCAACCACCACCCACCGTTTGGCCTGGCCTGCAACCTCGTCGCTGCGCAGCTCAAAGCCCAGCTTGCCGACGTAAAAGGCAATGGCTTCGTCATAGTCGCGAACCACGAGCGCTGTGAGTTTCAGGTTTTGTGGCATGGCTGAGTGATCGGGGCTTTGTCTGCATTGCGCAAGTCGTTCGTCGATCAAGGTTGTTCCTTTTTGCGCGGCAACTTGACTCCTTTGCCCGACAGACGGGATGATCGGGGCGGTTTCTGGGGAAAGATATCCGCACATGCTCGAATTGCAGTCGGTCACGCACACCTATGCCAACGGGGTCAGGGCGCTCGACAATGTTACGTTGACCATTCCCACCGGCATGTTCGGGTTGCTGGGGCCCAACGGCGCGGGCAAATCGACACTGATGCGCACGATCGCGACGTTGCAGGCGCCCAGTTCGGGCAGTGTCCGGTTTGGCGATATCGACGTGATCGCCCAGCCCGAACGTTTGCGTCAGACGCTGGGGTACCTGCCGCAGGATTTCGGCGTCTATCCGCGCGTGTCGGCCTATGCGATGCTGGATCATCTGGCGGTGCTGAAGGGCATTGCCGGGCGCGGCGAACGCAAGGCCACGGTGGAAACGCTGCTCGATCAGGTGAACCTGTGGGGCGTGCGCAACAAGGCGATTGCCGGATTTTCGGGCGGGATGCGCCAGCGTTTCGGGATTGCGCAGGCGCTGATCGGCAATCCGCGACTGATCATCGTCGATGAACCCACCGCCGGGCTCGATCCCGAAGAACGCAACCGGTTCCTCAATCTTCTGGCTGCGATCGGTGAAAACGTGGTGGTGATCCTGTCGACCCACATCGTCGAAGACGTGACCGATCTGTGCCAGCGCATGGCGATCATGGGCGGCGGGCGCATTCTGGCCCAGGGCGCGCCGGTCGACATGATCGGGCAGATGCACGGCACGATCTGGGCCCGCACGGTCGATCGCGCCGATCTGCCGGCGATCATGGAGCGGCACCGGGTCATCTCCACCCGGCTGTCGGGCGGGCGCATGGTGGTGCACGTGGTATCGCCGCACGATCCGGGTGACGGCTTTGCCGTGATCGCAGGTGGGCTTGAAGATGTCTATTTCGCCGCGCTGCACCCTGTGGCCGCAGCACCTCTTGCTGCGTGACAGGGGTGTTGAAAGTGCCATGTATCGCCCCGCAGCAGGGGCCCGACCGCACCTTCGACGGGCGGTTCTTCCGGGGGCGGGGGGCGGTGCGTGGCACAATGTCGCGTGTCTGCGGCCGGCAGGTCGGATTTTGAGAATTCGGGGATAATCGCCATGTTCGCGCGCGTTGCCGCCTTTGAATTTCGCTATCAACTGCGCAGCCCGGTGTTCTGGGCGGTGATCGCGCTGTTTTTCCTGCTGACATTTGGCGCGATGGCCAGCAGCGAGATCACGATCGGCGATCCCAATTCCAGCGTGCACAAGAACGGCCCGCTCAGTCTGGCGCTGACCCAGATGATCATGGCGGTGTTCTTCATGTTCGTCAGCACGGCGTTTGTGGCCAACGTGATCGTGCGCGACGACGAAAGCGGGTTCGGGCCGATTATCCGGTCGACCCGGATCACCCGGTTCGATTACCTGTTCGGGCGCTTTACCGGGGCGTTTGCGGTCGTGGCCATCGCGTTTCTGGCGGTGCCGCTGGGCAGCTTTGCCGGATCGCTGATGCCTTGGGTCGATCCTGAAACCCTGGGGCCGAACCGGTTTGCGTTTTACATGCAGCCCTATGTCACGATCGTGCTGCCGACGCTACTGCTGTCATCGGCGCTGTTTTTTGCGGTGGCGACGATCACCCGCTCGGTCATGCTGACCTATGTCGGCGTGCTGGCGTTCCTGCTGTTGTACGGCATTTCGCGCGCGGTGCTGTCGACCAATCCCGACTGGCGCGAGATTGCCGCGCTGACCGACAGCTTCGGATTGGCCGCGGTCGGGCTGGTAACGCGGTACTGGACCGCGGCCGAGGCCAACAGCCAGATGGTGCCGATGGCAGGCGTCGTGCTGGTCAATCGCCTGATCTGGTCGGCCGTGGCGCTGACCGCGCTGGCGCTCGCGTGGTGGCGGTTCCGTTTCGGCGTGGCGTCGATATCGGCGCGCAAGCATGCGCGTCTGGCGCGCAAGGCGGCGCGGATCGAGGCGGTGGTGCCACAGCGCGTGGGCGTGTTGCCCGCGCCCGATCAGGTTGCGTCGCGCTGGCCGCGCCTGTTCACCCAGATCGGCTTTGAAATGCGGCTGATCCTGGGCAGCCCGGCGTTCTTTGTGTTGTTGCTGGTGGGGCTGCTCAATGCGGTGGCGTCCATGCTGGTGCCTTCGGGGATGTATGGCACCCCGACGTATCCCGCCACTTTCGTTCTGATCCGCGATTTGCAAGGTGCCTATGCGCTTGCCCCGCTGATCATCGCCGGGTTCTATGCCGGCGAACTGGTCTGGCGCGATCGTGACCGGCGCATGCACGAAATCATCGATGCCACGGCGCTGCCCAACTGGGCGCAACTGGTGCCCAAGTTTCTGGCCCTGGTCTCGGTGCTGTTTGCAACAATGGTGGTGGGCGTGCTGGCAGCCATGCTGGTGCAGCTGGCCAAGGGCTTCACCGCGCTCAATCCCGGCGAATACGTGCTGTGGTTCCTGTTGCCAAGCGTGGTCGACATGGCGCTGATCGCTGGCATGGCGCTGGTTTTGCAAGTGCTTGCGCCCAACAAATATGTCGGCTGGGGGCTGCTGCTGGTCTATTTCGTGGTGATCAGCGTGATGAACCCGTTGGGGTTCCAGCATCCGCTTTATCAATATGGCAGCACCGGCCCCAATCCGCTGTCGGACATGAACGGCGATGCGGTGGGCGGCACGGCGGGCTGGTGGTTCCGGCTGTATTGGGTGGCGTTTCTGGTCATCATGCTGACGGTGGCGCACCTGTTGTGGCGGCGCGGAACCGAAACGCGTTTTGCGCCGCGGCTGCGCTTTGCGCTGGTGCGCGCGCGCGGCGGGGCGGGGCTGGTGGCGGTGGCCGCACTGGTGGTGATGGGCGCCACCGGGCTCTGGCTGTATCACCAGACCAACGGGCTCAACGTGTATGAAACCACGCTCGACACCGATCGACAACTGGCCGATGCGGAAAAGCTGTACCTGCATCTTGAACACGCGCCCGAACCGTCGGTCATCACGATCCGCATGGCGGTCGATCTGCACCCGCACGATCGGCTGATGGAAGCATCGGGCACATATGCGCTGATCAACCGGACGACCGTGCCGATCCGCGATGTCCATCTGGTCGTGCCCGAACATGCGCGCGACATTCTGGCGCTGTCGATTACCGGCGCGCACATGCTTGCCAATGACGATGGGCACCAGGTGCGGACATATCGGTTCGATCAGCCGTTGGCCCCTGGCGCCACGGCCACGATGGCGTTCAAGGTGCGCCGCTGGCAACGCGGGATCAATGCCAAGGGCGACGACCAGCGGCTGGTCGCCAACGGCACATTCCTCGACAACAGCGAAATTGCGCCGGTCATCGGCATCCATCGCAACATGTTCCTGAACGATCCGATCAGGCGGCGCAAATATGGGCTGCCGAGCGAACTGCGCATGGCCAGGCTCGAAGACCAGGGCGCGCTGGCCTACAACTATATCGAAAATGCCGACTGGGTGACGAGCGACATCACGCTGACCACCGATGCCGACCAGACCCCGGTGGCGCCGGGCAAGCGGGTCAGCGATGTGACCGCACAGGGCCGGCGCAGCGCGCGGTTCGTGTCCACCGCGCCGATCCTGAATTTCTGGTCGATCCAGTCGGCGCGCTATGCGGTGAAAAGCCGGATGAGCGACGGGGTGACGCTGTCGGTCTACTACGATCCGGCGCATCCCTACAATGTCGATCGCATGCTCGATGCGTTTGACAATGCGCTGCGCTATTATCGCGCGAACTTCGGCCCCTATCAGTTCGATTACGCGCGGATTGTCGAATTTCCCGGCTATGCCTCGTTTGCGCAGGCCTTTGCCGGCACGATGCCTTATTCGGAAAACATCGGCTTTCTGGGCGATTTTCGCAATCCTTCGAATATCGATTACGCCACATATGTCGCCTCGCACGAACTGGGCCACCAGTATTGGGGCCACCAGGTCGTATCGGCCGACCGCCAGGGCGGCACGCTGATGGTGGAAACGCTGGCGCAATATTCCGCGCTGATGGTGATGAAGCACCGCTATGGCGAGGACAAGATTCGCCGCTTCCTGCAGTACGAGCTTGATTCCTATCTGCGTTCACGCGGTGGCGAACGGCTGGAGGAACAGCCGCTGATGCGCGTCGAAAATCAGGGTTATATCCATTACCGCAAGGGCGCGGTTGCGCTGTACCTGCTGCAGGACCGGCTGGGCGAGGATCGGGTCAATGCCATGTTGCGCACGATCCTGGCCAAATACCGCTTCAAAGGCGCACCCTTTGCCAGCAGCACCGATCTGGTGGCGGGGTTCGAGGGCCTGGCGCGCAATGCCGAAGAACACGAACTGGTTGCCGACACGCTGGAACGGATCACGGTCTACGACTTCAAGGCGCAACACGCCCAGACCCGCAAATTGCCCGATGGCCGCTGGCAGACCGTGTTGACCGTGCGCGCAGAAAAGGCCTATGCCGATGGCAAAGGGCACGAAACGCCTGCTGCCCTGCACCAGAGTGTCGACATCGGCCTGTTTACCGCGCGCCCGGGCAAGGCCGAATTCGGCGCGCACAACGTGCTGATGCGCAAGCGCTATCCGGTAACAGGCGGAGTGCAGACGTTTACGCTGATTACCTCGGCAAAGCCCCTGTTTGCCGGGATCGATCCCTATAACACGTTCATTGATCGCAACAGTGATGACAATATTGTTGGGGTCGACTAGCGCGTTTCAGTATATAGTCTTTATCGCCGCGCGACTCGGATATTAATCGGGGGATTGGCGATGAAATTGCGCTATGTGCTTGTTGCAACAAGTTTGCTTGCACTTTCAGGGTGCAAGAACCTTCAGACGGTGCAGGCCCTGTCGGCGACTTTGGTCACCGCGTCGAGCAGTCTGGACAGTGTCAGCAACGAACTGACGTCGACCTGCATCAGGCAAGAACAGTTCAATCCGGCGTTGCAATGCGCGGATTCGGAAAAATCGACCAAGGGACTGATCGCGACTGACACGTTGCTGACGACATATTTTTCGGCACTTGGCGACGCCGCTGGTGCGCAGTCGTTCACGGTGAAAACGGGGCTTGATAATCTTACCGCCTCGGTCAGTGCCATCCCCGGGATCAATCAGGGGCAGGTCAGCGCGGCCTCTGGCCTGGCCGAAACGATCGCAACGCTGTTTACCGAGGCCGCGCGCGAAAAGGCGCTGCGCACGATGATCGACCAGGGCGTGCCCCAGGCGAAAACGCTGGTGGCCATGCTCGGCAATCGCGTTCCACACAGCCTGTCGACCAGCCTCAGGGCCGAACAGGACGCGTTGACCAGCCAATTCGTGACATATGCCGAGGGCAGTCTGGGGCCCGACCCGGCGGCACGTTGCGTCGACG
Source organism: Novosphingobium acidiphilum DSM 19966 (assembly GCF_000429005.1). GTDB lineage: Bacteria > Pseudomonadota > Alphaproteobacteria > Sphingomonadales > Sphingomonadaceae > Novosphingobium > Novosphingobium acidiphilum. Next base: position 185,891 of record NZ_AUBA01000006.1, read on the forward strand.
GTCCGAAGTCGGTGGATTTTCCCAAGGGTGCCAATTTCCTGTTGGCGCTGGAATATTGCCATCGCCTCCAGACGATCCAGGCCAAGCAGGCGGCCATCGCCAGCTATCAGGGCGCGCTGGGCAATATCAATGCGGCGCTCGATACTTTGGCATCGTCAAAAAGCGATCTGACGGCCGAACAACTTGTCTTGAAATTGCGCGACGATGTCAGCCAGTTGAAAACCAATCTTGATGCCGTGAACACTGCATTTGGCAAGGGAGGGGGCAAATGAGTGTTGCCGATGACATACAGGGCCTGGCGGATCTGGCGGAAAGCGCCGCGCATCAGGCATTGGGCGCCCAGATCAAGCTGGGACCGCGGCCATCGGCCCCCGATCCGGCCGGGCTGTTGTGGGATCAGACCACCGCGCGTCTGCAGGCACAAGTCAACAGTTTGACCGCACTTGCGACGAACCTGTCGGCAGATTCGGTGATCGATGCATTGGCCGATAACGCCGATGCGGTCGCACAACTCGAGGCGGTTACGGCCAATGCCGATGCAGCGATCCAGCAGATCGATGACACCTCGAAATTGTTCACGACCATCGGCCATATCCTGGACGTGGGTGTTGCGGTGCTTGCGCTGGCTGCGGCCCCGACGCCGGCAGCGGCCCAGGCGCTGTTCGGCAAGATCAAGACCCTGTCGGGCGATTTTTGACGGGGTCTTGGCCCGATCCTAAAACCGGATGCGGCCAAACAGCGTCTTGAGGGCTGTTGCCATCCACTGCGCATCTGCCTGGGCGAAATCGGCGGTAACCGGTTCTGCCGGGGTGATGGCATAACGGCTGCGGCTGATGTCCTCGATGGCCACGCTGGCCCGGCCGTTGTCGAGCCGGATGACGATGCCTGCCACGCGGTTGGCGTGCACCTTGAGCACAAACCGCTTGATGTCGCTGCTGGCACCTTCTTCGCTCAATTCGAATTCATCACGATCGGCGATGGCCAGGTGCACCAGTTCGACGAGGCGGGCCAGCATGGGCCCCTCGGTCTTTGACCAGCGCAGGCGTTCAAACTGCACGGCGTCGATGCCTTGCGAAAGGCGATCGCACGCATCTTCAAAGCTGTCCTGGGTCATTGAAATCGCCTGGTGGGTGCTTGCGGCAGGGCTGGCGCAGATGGAGCACCAGCCACCCGGACACCGCCTGATCATACGCGCGATGTCTGAACGAACCGTTCGCCCACAAAAAGCGGCGCGCCGGTTATCCCGGCGCGCCGTCAAGGGTGGAAAGGAGGGGGCGATCAGTAGTGCAGCGTTATGCTGGCGCCCCAGGTGCGCGGTTTCGCATACGTCTGGTTGGTCGCACCCAAAAGCCCCGACAGATCAAGGTTATAAATGCGGTACCACTTGTTGGTGACATTGTTGACGAAGCCGGCCACTTCGACTTTGCCGTCCATCACCGCATAGCTGATGCGCACATTGCCCAGCGTGCGGCCCGGTTCGTAATCGTCGGGCGCGTTGTTGGTTTCGAAATAGCTGCCGGATTCGTGTTTCCAGTCGGTGCCCAGCGTCACCTGGCCGGGGCCGACCGGGAACTGGTAATGCACCTGCCACCCCAGCGAAAAATCGGGCGCCTGCGGCAGCAGGCGATCGGCCAGCGTGCCATCGGGCAGGGTGATGTTTTTCACCGTCGACGACAGGAACGTCACGAACGTGCCCAGATACAGGCCCTTGACCGGGCGGGTGTCGAATTCGAACTCGGCCCCGTGTTCATAGGCCTGATGGTTCGAGATATACTGGTTTACCCCGATGTTCTGGAACGCCTGATATCCCTGATAGTTGTAGAAGAACACCGATCCGTTGAAATGGGTGGTGCGGTTCAGCAGGCTCAGCTTGAACCCGCCTTCCCAGTTGGTCAGCACTTCCTGGCCGAACGGGATCGCCTGCACCAGCGGCGCGCCGGTGGCCGCAGAGGTGGCGGCGCTGTCGGTATAGGGCACCGGCGACGACACCGTGCCGAACCCGCCGGCCTTGGTACCGCGGTTGACCGACGCATAGATCAGCGTGGTGCCGTTGGGTTTGTAATCCACCTCGGCCTTGCCCGACCAGTTGTTGAACGTGGCAAAGCGCAGATTGGCAACATCGGGAATGGTCGTGGCCCAGTCGAACACCAGCGCGCCGTCTTCATAGTCCTGGAATTCGATATGTTTGCGATCGTGCGAATAGCGCAGCCCCCCGATCAGCGACACGGTCGGCGCGACGGCGTATTCAAGCTGTGCAAACCCCGCCAGCGATGTGGTGTTCTGCGACCCGCCATAGTTCAGCGTGCCGATGCCGGGATAGGTGCCTGCCGGGCTGACCACCTGGTACTGGTTGGTGGTGTGGATGTTCATGGCGTAAAGCCCGGTCACCCAGTTCAGCGCATCGGCCTTGCCCGACAGGCGCAGTTCCTGCGACAGCTGGTACATGTGCTGGTGCGTGTCGTAGTTGAAAATGGCGTTCGGCGACATGTCCGAATCTTCGCCGTAATCCTTGCTAAGATGCTGGTAATCGCTGATCGCGGACAGCTCTGCCCCTCCGAAATCGTGGGTGTAGCGCGCGCTGACATCCCAGAATGTGCGGTTGAAATTGGGCATGCGATCTTCGCTTTGCACAAACGGACTGCCCGACGGGTTGACATAGCCGTTGGCATCGGTGCCTTGCGCGGCACCCGGTACACCCGCCGCAGCACCCGGATTTCCGCCCGGCACATTGGCGGCATAATTGCCCAGGAAATGGTTGTTGGGGTCGGGATAGGCGGCGGCCCAGCTGTACAACCCGGCATTGCGTTCGTTGTCGTTGCGCAAGGTCTGGACCTTGACCACCAGTTTGTCCGCAGGGCTGAGATCGGCGGCGATCTGGCCGCGCAGGCCATAGAATTTGTTGTTGCCCAGCTTGGGCCCCAGCGTGTTGGTGATGTATCCGCCCGAATCGTTGGTGGTGAACGAAAACCGCGCGCGCACGGTATCGGCCAGCGCACCGCTGATCGCGCCTTCGGTGGCGACCTGGCCATAGGACCCGGTGGTCAACGTGACAAAGGCTTCGGTCCGGGCGGTGGGCTTGGCCGACACGAACTGCACCAGACCGCCGGTGGCGTTGCGGCCAAACAGCGTGCCCTGCGGCCCGCGCAGCACTTCGGCGCGTTCCAGATCGAAATTCATGCCGGTGATCGCACCCAGCGAGGCGATGTAGACTTCATCGTCGTAGAACGCGATCGGCGCTTCCTGCGCATCGGTGAAATCGTTCTGCGACACGCCGCGGATGTTGAACACGGTGATCGTGGGCGAATACTGGTTGACCTCGAGGTTGGGGACCTGGCCCGCCAGCGCGGTCACGTCCTGGCGACCGATCGCGGCCAGCGCATCCTTGCCCAGCGCGGTCACGGCAATGCCGATCTTTTGCGCGCTCTGTTCGCGTTTTTGCGCGGTCACCACGATTTCGCCGATGTCGGGCGCTGCGGCCGCGGCCTGCGGCGCCGGGTCTGCGGCGCGCGCCGCCTGCGGCATGATCGCGGTGGCCAGCGCCGCCAGCGCGGTCTGCGTGGCAAGGATCCGTTTGAGTGTCATGGTGCAATAACTCCCCGCATGATCGGTGCTGGCTGCGGGCCACACCCGATCGGGCGCTTGTGTGCGCCCCGAAATCACACCATGCGGCGCAATGCCGGTGCGCACTTGCCAGATGCGGCCAATTGCCCGGGAAAACCGGGTTCAGGCAGGCGCGTGCAGCCGGCGATGCGCCAGTGTCGGAATGCGCAGCAGCGCAAAGCTGACGACAAACAGCGCGATGCACACCAGTTCGACCACGCGAAAGCTTTTGCCGTCGATCAGCGGCGCGGCGATCAGCGGGCCGCCGCCCAGCCCGATCATCTGCATCGCCACCGCAAACGACATCATCCGTCCGCTGGCATCGAAATCGCCGATCCGGCCCAGGATAAAGGGCAGGACAAAATTCCACAGGATGTTGAACCCGCAGACCCCGACGGTGAACAGCACCAGCCCGGGCGTGCCCAGCAGCAGCGCAATGCTGGCAGCGCCACCCAGGATGCCCCCGGCAATCGCGACATCGCGGTGCAGCCGTTCGGCCAGAAACACCGACGCCAGCGCACCCCCCACAGCCAGCGCCTGCGAAGCGAACAGTGCATTGGCCACCGACTGTTCGGCCAGGCCCGCGCTGGTGCCGACCAGGAACAGCACCGCCCAGGCAATGCCCTGCGCCACATTGTAGGCCAGCACCGCCGCCAGTGCCACGGCCAGCATCGCGTTGGGCAATTGCCGCACCCCGGGGCGCGCACCGCTGCCCGCGCCATAGCCATGCGGCACAAACGGCACGGTTATCAACGCCACCACCGACAGCCCTGCAAAGACCGTGAACAGCCCGGCGATATCGATCCGGTTCAGGATCACCGGCAGATACCACAGCCCGAACGCGCCATATGTCAGCAGCAGCACCAGATAGAGCGCAACATTGCGTTCGGCCTTGGCGGTGATCCCGACAAAGGTGAAGCTGATCGAAATGATGATCCCTTCGCCAAACCCCGCGATCAGCCGCAGCCAGCCGAACAGATCGCCATGTGTGGCCCCGGCCGAGCTTGCATCGCCGGCCGCCGCGATCAGCAGCCCGGCCGCGGTGATCACGCGCCAGTCGATCCGCGTGCCGATCAGCGCCATGAACACCGTGGCCAGCGCCACGCCCAGCATTTCCAGCCCGACCAGATCGACCGCGCGCGCGTCCGACACATGCAGGTGTTCGACATAACCCTGCACGACGCCCGGCTGGATGATGAACGACAGCACGCCAATCGTGCCAAGCACAACCGCGCTGACAATCGCAGGCCAGCCGTTGACGTTGATTTCGCGTGGTCGCCGTTGTGTCATGCGCGTCCTGTGTGCTGTGGATGATTTCGCCCGGATCATACCTGACATCATGCACCCCGTCCGGCTTGTCACAAACGGCCAAGCGGCGGCGCCGCCTTGGTCCATATTGATCAAAAATATCAAAAAATGATCGTATTGATCAATTCGTCCGCAATCTCTTGCGATAGCCTCGGCCCCATAACGCGAAAGACCGCGACTCTGGGGAGAACCGCAATGCTGCATGCCGCCATGGCGCACGAGCGCGCCGTTTTCAGCCGTACCACCACCAGCCGCACAACCGCGAGCCAGGTTCATGCCAGCGCGCTGAACGGGTGGGATGGTCTGGTCGATCCCGCGATCGTGCCCGAAATCCACGCGCTGCGCGATGCGCTGCCGTGCGACATCAGCCGACCGTCGATCCCGCTGGCCGAATTCGTGCGCTTTTCCGAAAGCGTGGTGGCGCGCGCGCGCGATGTGTCGATCCCCTGGGCGGCGGGTATGCAGTTCGATCTGGCGACGCTGGGCGGTGCGCTGGGCGAACCGGTGCTGGGGGCCACGCGGGTGGGATCGGCGTTGCGCCGTCTGGTCGATCTGTTTGTCGTGCTGCAGGATTGCACCGAAATGGCGCTGGACCGCGAAGAGGGCATGGCCAGCGTCAGCTATCGCATTCTCGATCCCGATATCTGGCCGCGCCACCACGATGCAATGTTTACGCTGGGCATCGTCGCGCAGATCCTGCGGCGCGGCACACGCGGCAGCCTCGACAAAGTGGAGTTCGTGTTCGAGGCCGAGGCGCACGAAATGCGCGGGCCGATCGGCAAAGTGCTGAACGCGCCGTGCACATTTGGCGGCGATACCAACCAGATCCGTTTTCCCGCAGCCCTGCTCGATCTGGCGTTGCCGGTCGAACGCGCCACGAACGATCTGAGCGTGGTCAATCGCGCGATTGTCGAACACCGCCGCCGCACCCCGCTTGTCGAGCGGCTGGCGCAAGTGGTGTGGCGCGACATGAACTGCCGCCCGATCGAACAGGACCGCATCGCGCGCGAAATCGGCATGTCGAGCCGCACCATGCGTCGCAAGCTGGCCGACGAAGGCAGCTCGTTCCAGGAAGTGCTCGACGAATGCCGCATGCGCCAGGCCTTGTTCGAATTCCGCACCCGGCCCGACCTGTCGATCGCCGAAATCGCGCTGCGGCTGGGCTATGCCGAACACAGCAATTTCACGCGCGCGTTTCACCGCTGGAGCGGCGTATCGCCACAGGCCTGGCGCGCACGCATGGACAAGACCGCACATTGATGAAACGCCTGTTGCTGCTCGAAGGCAATCCCGCCGATCGCCGCGCTGTGGCGCGCACGCATGGTGTGCGCTGGTCGAGCGAGATCTATGCCCGGGCGATCGCCGCGCACTGCCCCGATCTGGTGCTGGAGGTGGTGTATGGCGCCGATCCGGGCGAAGGGCTGCCGGCCGGACGCGCGTGGACCGACTATGCCGGACTGGTCATCACCGGGTCGGCGCTGCACGCCTATGACCGCGATGCGGCGGTAACCGCGCAGATTGCGCTGATGGTTCAGGCGGCCGACCACGGCCTGCCGATTTTCGGGTCATGCTGGGGGCTGCAGATTGCCGCGGTGGCCGCAGGCGGCACGGTCGCGCGCAGCGCGCGTGGCCGCGAAGTCGGCTTCGCGCGCAAGATCGCGGTTACGCCGGCGGGGCGGGTGCACCCGATGTTTGCGCACAAGGGCCCGGTGTTCGATGCGCCCTGCATCCATTACGACGAAGTCACCGCGTTGCCCGCCGGTGCGATCCTGCTCGCCGGCAATGCGCACAGCGCGGTGCAGGCCGCGGTGATCCCGTTGGGCCGCAGCACGGTGTGGGCGGTGCAGTACCATCCCGAATTCGATCTGGCGCAGATCGCGCAACTGAACCGGCTGGATCAGGACGACATGATTGCCCAAGGGTTCTTTGCCGACCACGCGGCGCTGGCGGCGTACAATGCCATGCTGGAAACGCTGCACGCCGATCGTTCGCGCGCCGATCTGGCATGGCAGCTGGGCATCGATGCCGACCTTCTGGACGATCGTCGCCGCGCGGCGGAAATCATGGCGTGGGTGAACAGCGAAGTGATCGCGCGCGCCTGACCGCCTTTATGGTTTCCCGGAAAATCGGGCTTCGCCGATGTCATCGGCGAAGCGACTTGCAAACCGCCAGACAACCACGGCAAGCAGAATTGTTGCCAGCAGGGCCGCCGCATCCCCGATCAACACCTGGCCGGCAGGCATGGACTGGTGCACGCCAACGGTTACGGCCAGTCCGATCAGAATGACCGTGATCGTTCCGCTCATGCGGGGTGAGGGGGCGGCAACGGCTGACGATATTCCACGCAGCGCATTGGCCAGCTGGCTTATCGCAAGGACGGCCCAGAACAGGCCGTGGTCCAGCGATCTGACCCGGTCGTGGATATCAGGTAGTGACCATTCCAGATAACACAGCATAAGCCAGGCACCGCCCAGCAGCAGCGCCACCACCCGCGCCAATTCCCCGATCTGCTTGCGAATGTCGGGTGTGATGCGCATGGCGGCAGACTATCACGCAGCTGTGTTCCTGCAATCACCCTTTCGATCCGTCCCGCGCGCGGTGAACAATCTCGTGGCTCAGGTCCAGCCGTGTTCCGGCTTGTCGAACCACACATGCACCTGGCTGGTGCCGGTGGCGTTTTCATAGTCCGAGAACTGGCGTCCTTTGGCCTTCCAGTCGCGGCCACCGCAGGCGGCGGCCATCATCAGGTAATGGCCAAAGCGGGCCTCGGGCGCGTGGCGCAGGTAATCGGGCATCGTGTCGATGACGCGGGCGTGGTTGCCTTCGGCAAACCAGCGCAGGCGTTCGTAATCCGCCTCGCGCGCGGCGGGGCTGGAAATGTGGATCGGGTCCGATGCTTCGTGCTGCGCGATCTGGCCCAGGGGCCAGAACCGGTGGCTCATCGATCCGCTGGCGATCAGCACCACGCGCTTGTCGCTTTGCGCGATGGCCTGGCCAATGCCCTGACCGACGCGCAGAAAATCGTCGGGTTCGCCCGAATAGGCATGGCTGACCGACACCCATTCCTCGGGCCCTTGCAGGAATGTCGACAGGTTGACCGTGGGATAGTGGATCGGCAGCCACGGATCATCGATTGCGGTGGTGCGCACGCCACAGGCGCTTGCGTGGTCGGCCATGGCCTGCGCCAGCGCGGGGCTGCCCGGCAGGTCATAACGGATCTGGCGCATGCCGCGCGGCAGTTCGTCGCTGGTGAACAGGCCCGACCGGCGTGCATGCGCGGTTACGCAGAATTCCACAATCGTGAACCAGTGCGTGTCGAACAGCACGATCGTATCGGGCCGCAGCACGTCGATCACTTCGCTTTTCAGGCGGTGCAGGCCGGGGACCAGGCTGATCTCCTTGCCCTCGTTCAAGGCATAGCGATCCTCCTGCGACATCATGATCGTCGGCGCATGCGCGACAATTCCGGCACCGATGATTTCGCCCATGACGTGCGGCCTCCTGCTGGCAAAGGTATGGACCGCTTCCTTAGGCGCGGTTTGCGCGCATCGGAACAGGCGCGGCCACTTCTGTCCGCTTATGCCAAGTGCTGCGGGCCACGTCGGGTCTAGCTGGCAGGCATAACCGGAGTGTGCTGATGTCCTATGCCTTTTCCCGTTCGACCGACGCGCATGTCGACCTGTCGTCGCTCGATGCGTTCAACGAAGGCGCGCCGTTTGCGACCTTTGACCGGATGCGCCGCGAAGCGCCGATGGCGTGGTCCGAAATGGCCAATGGCGATCGCGGGTTCTGGTCGGTCACGCGCCATGCCGATCTGCTGGCGCTGAACCGGCAGGCGGATCTGCTGTCATCGGCGCGCGGCATCCGCATGGAAGACCAGACCGAGGAAGAATACGAGGCGCGCAAGACCTTTCAGGAAACCGATGCGCCGGTGCACCGCGCCTTTCGCGCGCTGGTGTCGAAGGCCTTTGCCAAGCACACCGTGGCCGGGTTCGAAGCGCAGATCCGCGCGATCGTCACCGAACTGCTCGACGTGGCGATGGGCGAAGGCGAATTCGATGCGGTTGACCGCATTGCCCGGCGGCTGCCGATGCAGATGCTGGCGCAGATCATGGGCGTGCCGGTCGCCGATGGGCCGATGCTGGTCGAACTGGGCGACGCGCTGATTTCCAATGCCGACCCCGATTACACCGATTTCGTGATCGACAAGGTCGATACCGATGCCTACCGGCTGCTGCCGTTTCGCAGTCCTGCGGCGGTCAAGCTGTTCGATTATGCCAATGACCTGCTCGACCGCATGGATGCGGGCGAACAGATCGGCGTGCTCAATCTGGTGCGCCAGACCACCAGCCACGGCACGCAGATGTCGCGCGATGAATTCCGCAATTTCTTCTGCCTGCTGGTGGCGGCCGGCAACGACACCACGCGCTATTCGATTTCGGCCACGATCCATGCGCTGGCCAACAATCCGCAGCTGTTGCGGCAGATCCAGGCCGATGACTTTGCCGGGTGGGAGGCCGCGGCCGACGAAATGATCCGCTGGGCATCGCCGACGTCGCATTTCCGCCGCACCGCCACGCGCGATTTCACCTTTCACGACCAGGCCGTCCGCGCGGGCGACAAGGTGGTGCTGTGGTTCATCGCCGGCAATCGCGATGAACAGGCGATGGCCGATCCCTATACGCTGCGGCTTGATCGGCCGCGCAATCCGTTTCTGTCGTTCGGGCAGGGCGGCCCGCACATCTGCCTTGGCATGTGGCTGGCCAAGCTGGAAGTGGCGATCGTGATGCAGGAACTGGCGCGGCGGATCGACACGATCGAGCAGATTGCCGATCACAGCTATCTGCGGTCAAATTTTATTCATGGAATCAAGCATCTGCCGGTCCGCATCAAAGCGCGCTGAAGGAACAATGTTTTGGGGAGCCGCATGACCATTTCGACTTCATCGTTCGAGCGCGCACGACTGCTGTTTGCCGACCAGCTCAATCTGGCGCGGGGCAAATATGTGCCGATGACCGAGGCGGCCAAAGGCCACGCCCGGTTTTGCGTGGGCACATACGCGGTGACGTATGACAAGGCGCTGGTCGCGGCACCCGGCGGGGGCCTGCTTGACGGGCTGCCCGACATGCAGATGCACTTTGACCCCGACGCGCTGCGCCCCGGCTGGGAGGCGGGCACGCAGATTGCGCTGGGCACGATGCACTTCAAGGGCGAACCGTTCGCGCTGTGCGGGCGTGGTGCGCTGATCCGTGCGATCGAGGCCTGGCGCGCGCGCGGGCTTGAGCCGATGATCGGGATCGAGATGGAGGCCTATGTGTTCCAGCGCGATGCCGCGGGCGCCTGGGTGCCCTACGATACGCCCGGCGCATTCGTCTATGGCACCGGGCCGTTTACCGATCCGGCCGGGCTGGTCGATGCGATCTGGCAGGCGGCGCACGCCTGCGGCATCCCGATCGAATCGATGAACGCCGAATACGATGCGCCGCAATTCGAGCTGACACTGCGCTTTGCCGATGCCTTGCGCGCCGCCGATGATGCGTTCCTGTTTCGCCAGATGGCCCGCGAAGTGCTGTTTCAAAAGGGATATCTGCTGTCGTTTCTGCCCAAGCCGTTTGCCGACAAAAGCGGCAGCGGGCTGCATTTCAATATCAGTTTTCGCGACAAGGACGGCACCAACGTATTTGCCGACGATGTCGCATCGGGGGCGCTGTCGGATACCATGCGCGGCGCCATCGCCGGCATGCTGCACCATCACGAGGCGCTGGCCGCAATCCTGGCACCCACCGTCAACAGCTATGCCCGGCTGCAACCGGCCAGTCTGTCGGGCTACTGGGCCAACTGGGGCATCGACCATCGCAGCGTCACGGTGCGCGTCTCGGCCGAAACCGGCCCGGCGGCGCGGATCGAACACCGCATGGCCGATTGCGCGGCCAGCCCATATGTCGCGATCGCCGCGCTGCTGCAGGCCGGATTGATGGGTGTCGAAGCCGGAATGGACCCGGGCGCGCCCGAAACCGATGACGGGCTCGAGACGATCAACACCGAACGCCATACCCCGCACGACCTGGGCGCAGCGCTCGACGCGCTGGAGGCCGACACCGTGCTGACCCACGCGGTGGGTGCCGACCTGATCGCCAACTATATCGCGATCAAGCGCGAAGAACTGCGCATCGTGTCGGCATGCGACGATGCCGGAACCATCGCCTATTACCTGCCCTATATCTGAAAGATCGCCCATGGATACGCGCATCGATATCGCCGGCCATTCGGTCTCTCCCGATCACTATATCGGCGGGCGCAGGGTATCATCGCCCGATACGTTCGAAACGCGCTGCCCGTTCGACTGGTCGTGGAAACTGGCCGATGTGGCGCGTGGCACTGCGGACACCGCGGCGCAGGCGGCTGAGGCGGCAACGCGCGCCTTTCCGGCGTGGGCCGCGCTGAGCGCGGCGCAACGCGGCACTTATCTGCACCGGCTGGCCGATCTGATCGAGGCCAATGTCGAAACGCTGGCGATGATCGAATGCCTCGACATGGGTATGCTGCTGGAAAGCCTGCGGCTGCGCGTGATCGCGCGCGGGGCGGCCAATTTCCGCAATTATGCCGATCTGGCCACCGCGCACCAGGAACGCGTGTGGTCGTCGCGCGGCACCGCCTGCCGGGTGATCCGTCAGCCGGCCGGGCCATCGCTGATCATCACCCCGTGGAACGCGCCGTTCATGCTGGCGACGTGGAAATGCGCGCCCGCGCTGGCGGCGGGCAATACGGTGATCCTGAAACCCGCCGACTGGTCGCCGCTGTCGGCCTCGGTGCTGGCCGACCTGATCGACCAGGCGGGCTTTCCGCCGGGCGTGTTCAATGTGGTGCAGGGTCTTGGCGCAGAGCTTGGCAATGCGCTGACCAGCGATCCCAGGATCAGGCGCATCAGCTTTACCGGCTCGGTGCCCACCGCGCGGATCATCGGCCGGGCGGCGGCAGACACCATCGTGCCGTTTACGGCCGAACTGGGCGGCAAATCGGCACTGCTGGTGTTTGCTGATGCCGATATCGACGCTGCCGCGAAAAAGGCCGCCGGACAATACGATGACAGCGGCCAGGTGTGCATGGCAGGCACGCGGATCCTGGTGCAGGACAGCGTGCGCGACGCATTTCTCGAACGGTTCCACGCCTATGCCGACAGGCATGTGCTGGGCGACAGCCGCGATCCGGCCACGACGATGTCCGCGCTGATCCACCCGCGCCATGTCGAACGCGTGGCAGGGTTCGTATCGCGCGCGCGCGCGGCGGGCGATACAATCGTGCGCGGCGGGCAGGTTTGGAACGGACAGTGGATCGAACCCACGCTGATCGTGCCAAAGGACAACCAGGCCGAGGTGGTCCAGAACGAAGTGTTCGGCCCGGTGCTGACCTTTCAGACGTTTGCCGACGAAGCCGAAGGCGTGGCGCTTGCCAATTCCACCGCGTATGGCCTGTCGGGGATTGTCTATACCGGCAGCCAGGCCCGCGCCGAACGCGTGGGCCGCGCGGTGCGGGGCGGCACGGTCTGGGTCAACACGTTCCTGGTGCGCGATCTGACCGCGCCGTTTGGCGGGATCGGCATATCGGGCATCGGCCGCGAAGGCGGCGACTATGCGCTGGATTTTCATTCAGATCTGAAAACGCTGCAAATTCTCGAAGGCAGCGTCGCCTGACCGGGTGCGGGTACGGGCCCCGATCGTGCGGGGCCCGACCCGGGTAACCGTCAGCCCAGCGCCTTGCCCAGGATACGCGTCAGCCGGTCGGCAAACGCGCGGGCATCATCGGGCAATTCGCCATCGGCGATGCGGGCCTCGTCAAACAGCAGGTGCGCGCCATCATTCTTCAGATCGGCATCGTCGGGCAGGGCCGCCAGGCGCGAGACCAGATCGTGGCGCGGGTTCAGTTCCAGCACCGGCTTGGCGCCCTTGGGCGACTGTCCGTTGGCCGACAGCAGGCGTTCGAGCTGCCGGTCGATGCCGTGTTCGCTGGCCACCAGGCAGGCGGCGCTGGTGGTCAGACGGTCCGACGCGCGCACGTCGGACACCGCATCGCCAAGCCGGTCCTTGACGAACGCGATGAACCCTTCGGCTTCGGGCGCGGCGGGGGCGGGTTGGTTTGATCCATCAAGCGGTTCGATCAGGCCCAGGTCCGCCATGCCTTGCGTGACCGATTTGAACGGCTTGCCGTCGTAATCGATCCCCGATGCCGCCCAGAAGCTGTCGACCGGATCGGTCAGCAACAGCACCTCGATCCCGCGCGCAAAAAACCCTTCGAGCTGCGGGCTGGTGGCCAGCCGTTCGCGATCTGTGCCGGTGGCGTAATAGATCGCGGTCTGGTTGTCGCGCATCGCGCCCACGTATTCCTTCAGGCTGCGCCAGCTGTCGCCGCCCGTGGTGCTGTGAAACCGCGCCAGCCCGAGCAGCGTTTCGCGCCGCCCGAAATCCTCGTAGATCCCTTCTTTCAGCACCGCGCCAAAGGTGTCCCAGAACGCGGCATACGCGTCGGCGTCGTTCGCGGACAGCTTGTCGAGTTCGGACAACACCTTGTTGGTCACGCCCTTGTTGATCGCGGCGAGCAGCGGGCTTTGCTGGATCATCTCGCGGCTCATATTGAGCGGCAGATCGGCCGAATCGACCAGTCCGCGCACAAACCGCAGGTAACGCGGCAGCAGCTCGGCCTCGTCGGTGATGAACACGCGCCGCACATAAAGCTTCATCCGCCCGCTGCGATCGGGGTCGAACAGGTCGAACGGGCGGCTTTCGGGCACGAATGCCAGCACGTTGTATTCGTGCTTGCCCTCGGCGCGGTAATGCAGCGTCAGCGCAGGGGCATCCCACTGGCCCGCCACGCTGCGGTAGAAATCGGCGTACTCGTCGGCGCTGATCTCGGATTTGGGCCGGGTCCACAGCGCGCTGCCGTCGGTCACTTCGGTGGTTTCGGCATCGGGCTTTTCGATCAGCGCGATCGGCATCGGCACATGGCCCGATTGCGCGCGGATCACGCGTTCGACGTGCGCGCGTTCGGTATACTGGGTTGCGTCGCCTTTCAGATGCAGCACCACGCAGGTGCCCTGCGCCGGCGCGTGATCGAGCGGCACCTGTTCGATGCTGTACGTACCCAGCCCGTCGGACGACCAGCGGTGCGCCAGATCGGTGCCCGCCCGGCGCGAGGTGACCTCGACCGTGTCGGCCACCATGAATGCCGAATAGAACCCGACGCCAAACTGGCCGATCAGCTGCGGGCTTTCGCCATCCTTGGCCGCGGTCAGCTTGTCCATGAAGGCGCGCGTGCCCGACCGCGCGATCGTGCCCAGCGCCTCGATCATGTCGGCTTCGGTCATGCCGATGCCGTTGTCGGTCACGGTCAGACGGTGCGCATCGGGATCGAGCGCAATGGTGATACGGCCCGCTTCGCCATTGGCCAGCGCCGGGTCGGCAATGCTGTCATAGCGCAGTTTTTCGCAGGCATCGGCGGCATTGGCGATCAGTTCGCGCAAAAACACATCACGGTCGGAATAGACCGCGTGGACCATCAGATGCAGCAGACGCGCCACATCGGCTTCAAAAACGCGGGTTTCGGGGGCGGTGGTTTCGGTGTCGCGGATTTCAGTATCGCTCATGGCTATCCCGTTAAATTAGGCCTGTTGGACGCAGATGCCCCAGGAGATGGCGCTGCCTGCGCGCGGTTTCAAGCCGTTGTCTGCGCGATGCGCCAACGGCCGGCCGACCTGGCGCCGATCACCGTCGCGGCGGGGATTGTTTGCCCGTCGACGGATCGGTATGCCGATCGCACTGCCAACCAGGGGCAAAGCCATCGTCACCGCCAGACTTTCGAAAATGCCCGCCGTGCAAGGCGCAACGCTGATCGCGATTGCTGTGCTGGCTGTGGGCCTGCGCCTGCGCCACGCGGGCACGTCGATGGCGTTCGACGAAATGGCTTCGCTGTATTTTTCGGGCCAGTCGTGGCGGCACCTGTGGGGCTGGTGGATGCTGCGCGAGACCAACCCGCCGCTGTTCTATTCGCTGCTCAAAGGCTGGCGGATGGTCGTGCCGATGGGGCACTGGGCGATGCGCGCGCTGCCGCTGGGCATCGCATTTGCCACTTTGGCGGTGTTTGGCCGGTTTTTGCGGACGCGGTTGGGCTGGTCGGCGGCTTTGCTGGGGCTGCTGCTTTGCGCGGTGTCGGCATCGGACATCTATCAGGCCGACTATCTGCGCGGCTATGGCCTGGCGCGGCTGGCGGTGCTGATCTCGTTTATCGGGCTGCTCGATGCGCTGGACACGGGGCGCGGCTGGCTGGTCTATATCGCCGGTGCGGTTGTCGCGATCTATTGCCACACCACGATGGTGCTGTGGCCGGTGATCGCGACACTGGCGGCGATCGCCGATGCCGCGGTCCGGCGCGACTGGCGGTGGCGGCAGATCGGCATGCTGCTGGCTGCCGATATCGCCACAGCCGTGCTGTCGGCGTGGGTGCTGATCGTGGCCCTTGCCCAGCTCAAAAGCGCGTCGGCGGCCAATATCACCTGGCTCGAACAGCTTGGGTGGAGCGATTTCGGCGCAACCTGCAAGCTGCAATTGCTGACCGGTGGAACCGCGGGTTCGGTGATGATGGCGGGATACATGCTGATCGGGGCGTGGCGCGGACGCCGCATCCGGGCGGTGCGGCTGGCGGTCGTGATCGTCATCGCCACGCTGGTGCTGTTCAAGGCAACCGATGCGGTGCATCCGATCGTGTCCGACTTTACGCTGCACTGGTGTTTTAGCTTCACCGCGCTGATTGCCGCGGCGTCGCTGGCCGGCGGGCACGGTGTGCGCCATTACGCGATCACTGCACTGACGCTGGCGGGGGTGGCGACGGTCGGATTGGTCGAACTGCTGGTGATCAAACCGGCGTGGGTGCCGCAGGACTGGCGCCAGACGGTGCGCACCGTCGCCGCGCACCCTGGCGCAGCGCTGCTCGCCAGCCATGAATCGATCGGCGTGGTGATCGAACAAAGCTGCCTTGTGGAATTCGGCCAACTGCGCTGCCCGTTTCCGCTGGTCGTGATGGCCGATCCCAAACAGACCGACAATTGGGCGTTTGGCGGATATCGCGGGCATCTGGTGGCACCGGGCCAGGTCCGCGCCGCGCTGGGCCACGCGCACGAGGTCTATGCCTTCAGCCGTTATTATTACACCCCGCTCGAACATCTGGGGTTGCACGCGCGCGACTGGCCGCAGGTGTACTGGGACGATGGCGAACTGATCGGCCCGATCCCGGTGCATGCGTTCGCTGCGCCTGCGCCTTATACGCCGGACCCCGACGCGCAATACACCGGCGCCCCCGACCCTGAGTGAACGCGTCAGGCGTTGCGCGTCATGCTTTGTGCCATGCGGTCCAGCTGTTCGGACGTCGCCTCGGTCTGGTAGCGCGCCTTCCATGCGGCGGCGGGCAATCCGTGGATCGCCTCGCGCGCGGCGGCCTTGTCCAGCGGGGCACCGGCATCGATGATCCAGTCGGCCAGGCAATTGCGGCAAAATCCGGCCAGTCCCATCAGATCGATGTTCTGCGCATCGTGGCGATGGCGCAAATGGCGCACCAGGCGCCGGAATGCCGCGGCGGCGACAGCGTCGGGCAGATTGTCAAGCGGATCCGACGGCGTGATATCGGGGGAATTCGTATCCATGCGAAAGGTCCTGAGGGATTAGGGTCTTGGGTTTTAAGTGCTCATGGGCCATAGCCCCGGCGCAGTCGCATGGCCACTGTCCGCGGGGGCTTGGGCATGCCGGCCGCGCACAAATTTTTTTACACGGCGAGGCATGACACGTGGCAATCATCGATCCGACAGCAAACAGCGGTTCCGGCCAGGCACCGCGCGGGCGCAAGGTCAAGATTCTGGCCACCGTCGGCCCCACCAGCCGTTCGCCCGAAATGCTGGAAAAGCTCTATCGCGCGGGCGTCGATGCGTTTCGCGTCAACATGAGCCACGGCGATCACGCCACCCATGCCGAAACGATTGCCTCGATCCGCGCGCTTGAAGCCCGCATCAACCGGCCGATCACCATCCTGGCCGATTTGCAGGGGCCAAAGCTGCGCGTCGGCACGTTCAAGGGTGACCGCGCGGTGATCCGCCATTCGGGCCACTTCACGCTCGATCGCAATCCGGAGCCGGGCGATGAAACCCGCGTGTGCCTGCCGCATCCCGAACTGTTCGGCATTCTGAAAAAGGGTCAGCGGCTGCTGATCGACGATGGCAAGCTGCGCCTGCGCGTGATCAGCGCCACCGCCGATGAAATCCTGTGTTCGGCCGAAGTCGGCGGCGTGATTTCCAACCGCAAGGGCGTCAATGTGCCCGACGCGGTGGTGCCGGTGCCGGCGTTGACCGACAAGGATCGCCGCGATCTGGCCTTTGCCGTCGAACAGGGGGCCGACTGGATCGCACTGTCGTTCGTGCAGCGACCCGAAGATCTGGCCGAGGCGCGCAAGCTGATCAACGGCCGCACCGCGCTGATGGCCAAGATCGAAAAGCCCGCCGCGATCGGCCGGCTTGATGAAATCATCGAACTGTCCGACGGGATCATGGTCGCACGCGGCGATCTGGGCGTGGAACTGAACCCCGAAGAAGTGCCCCCGCTGCAAAAGCGTATCGTCGCCAGCGCCCGCCGCCAGGGCAAGCCGGTGGTGGTGGCGACCCAGATGCTCGAATCGATGATCGAGGCGCCGACCCCGACGCGTGCCGAAGTGTCGGACGTGGCCAACGCGGTGTACGACGGGGCCGATGCGGTCATGCTGTCGGCCGAAACCGCCTCGGGCGCCTGGCCCGAGGAAGCAGTGACGATCATGAACCGCATCGCGATGCAGGTCGAACGCGATGCCGGATATCAGGCGCGGGTGCATTTTACACAGACCCCGCCCGATCCCACCACCGCCGACGCACTGGCCGGGGCCTGCGCTTCGATCGTGGCGACGTTGCCGATCTCGGGGATCATCGTGTTCACCGGATCGGGTTCGACCGCGCGCCGCGTGGCGCGCGAACGGCCCGGCGTGCCGATGCTGGTGCTGACACCCGAACTGCGCACCGCGCGGCGTGTGGGCCTGTTGTGGGGCGCGCATGCGGTCACCACCAAGGACATCGGCAGCTTTGAAGAAATGATCGCCAAGGGCAAGCGGATGGCATTGCGCCACAGCTTTGGCACGGCAGGGTCAAAGTTGATCGCGCTGGCCGGCGTTCCGTTCGGCACGCCGGGGTCGACCAACCTGCTGCACGTGGTGACGCTGGTTGGTGATGAACTGGTGCGCTACGGCGAAGGCAAGGCGGAAAGCTGATCAGGCTTTGGCAAGCGCCAGCTTCAGCCCGAAACCGATGAACACCGCCCCGCACACCCGGTCGATGATCCGGGTGAACGCGGGGCTGGTGATCAGCGGTGCCAGGCTGCGGGCAAAGCCGATCAGCAGCGCAAACCACACCAGGGTCAGCGCCACCTGCACCCCGGCCAGCATCAGGCCCGCTGCCGGATCGACCTGACCGCGCGGCAGGAACTGCGGCAACAGGGTCAGGTAGAACACCCCGACCTTGGGGTTGAGCAGGTTGGTCAGCAGCCCGCGCCGGAACGCGGTGGCCGATGTCTCGGCCAGGGCCCGGCCCGGGTGATGCGGCCGGACAATCAGCCCCGCGCCCAGCCACGCCAGATAGGCGGCACCGGCCATCCGCAACCAGTCGAATGCGATCGGGCTGGCCACCAGCAGCGCCCCCAGACCCAGCGCCACGGCCAGGCCCCACACCATGCAGCCCAGCGCAATGCCCAGCGCCGCAAGCGCGGCCGGCCGGGCGCCGCCAAGGCCCGCGGTGCGCAGCACCAGCATCGTATCGGTGCCGGGCGTGATCGTCAGCAGCGCGGCCACCGGCACAAAGGCGATCAGCACGGCGCCCGCGATCATTGCGCGCGCGCGCCGAACAATGCGCTGCCCACTCGCACATGCGTGGCGCCCAGCATCACCGCGGTGTCGAAATCGTCGCTCATGCCCATCGACAGGCCCGCCAGGCCATGATCGGCGGCGATCTTGCCCAGCAATGCAAAGAATGGCGCCGGCTCGATCTGCGCAGGGGGCACGCACATCAGCCCGGCAATCGGCAGGTCGGCAGTGCGCGCCTGGTCGAGCAGCGCCGGTACATCGTCAATGGCACAGCCGCCCTTTTGCGCCTCGTTCCCGATGTTCACCTGGACAAACAGCGGCACCCGGCGGCCCACTTTGTCCATCGCGCGGGCAAGCGCGGTCAGCAACGACGGGCGATCGAGCGAATGGATCGCGTCAAACAGGCGGACCGCGTCCTCGGCCTTGTTCGATTGCAGTTGGCCAACCAGGTGCAGGCGAATGTCGGGCTGCGCCGCGACCAGCGCGGGCCATTTGCCTTGCGCCTCCTGCACCCGGTTTTCGCCGAACACGCGCTGCCCCTGATCGATCAGCGGCTGAATCGCATCGGCATCGCGCGTTTTGGAAATTGCAATCAGCGTAACAGCGTCAGGCTGACGTGCGGCCAGCGCGGCCGCGCGGGCGATGCGCGCATGGATCGCGGCAAGCGGGGACAGGTCGATATCGTCGGGATGGGTGGCCTTGGTCATGTCGGCGCCTATAGCGCATCGCGCTGAAAGCATACAGACTCGTATAATTCGTACCCGCCAACGCGGATAAGTCACGAAAACGGCGGAAAACCGCGACTCGTGGAAAAACCTTGGATTCTTGACGATTCCCACCCCTTTGGCGCATGATGCGCGCGGTTTCGAAACGAGGTTTTCTGGTTATGGCATCGCGGGCATTCACTCCGGCGCGTTCGGGCGCCGGGTCCGGGACGGGCGGGCGCAACGGCCGGTCCGACTGGCGCGCGATCCTGCGGCGCAGCCTGCGGCGCAGCGCCGAACTGATCGGCGGCACGCTGGTGTTTTGTGCGATGCTGTTTCTGGCGGTGGCGCTGGCCACGTATACCCAGACCGATCCTTCGGGGTCGACCGCGTCGGGCAGCCCGGTGGAAAACTGGATGGGGCTGGCAGGGGCGTGGAGTGCGGAACGGCTGTTGGTGGTCGCGGGTCTGCCGGGCGGGCTGGTGTTGCCGCTGCTGTTCGTGTTTGCCCGCCGTCTGTGGGATGGCACCGGCGACCTGATCGAGGAAACCGAAGACGATGCCGATCTGCCCGCGTTGGCGGCGTGGTGGCGGCTGAGCCTGATCATGCTGGGCGCAATCACGCTGCTCGATATCGCGCTGGCATCGGGTATTTCGCGCGTATTCGGCGCGCTGCCGGCAGGGATTGGCGGCCTGACCGGATTGCTGGGGGCCGCTGCTCTGCACTGGTGCGCGCATTTTGCCGGAACCGTGCAAGGCTGGGTCATGCTGGGGCTGGCGCTGGTGGCCGGTGCGGGGGGCGTGTTTCTGGCAGGGTATGTCTTTGCGCTGGAAGGGTGGCGGTTCAATCCGCTGGGCTGGCTGCCGCGCCGGGCACAGCCTGACGAGGGCGATGATGCCGCACAGGTTGTGCCCGCGCCGCGCGCCCGGCCCAGCGAAGCCGCGCCAGCGCCGGTTCTGGCCGAAGCGGTTGCCGCGCCGCGCCGCACCACCGAAATTACCGACCCCAGCCGCGCGCCCGCGCCCGTGGCAACGACCAAGGCGCGCCAGGGCGATCTGTTCGACAGCTTCGAATTGCCGCCGATCGACCTGCTTGACGAAGCCCAAGTCAGCACCGCGCCCAAGATCGACAAGCTGGCGCTGGAACGCAACGCGCGCCTGCTGGAAAACGTGCTCGACGATTTCAACGTCAAGGGCGAGATCATGGCCGTGCGCACCGGCCCTGTGGTGACGATGTACGAACTCGAGCCCGCGCCCGGGATCAAGGCCAGCCGGGTGATCGGCCTGGCCGACGATATTGCCCGCAACATGAGCGCGATCTCGGCGCGCGTTTCGGCCATTCCGGGGCGGACGGTCATGGGCATCGAATTGCCCAATGTATCGCGCGAAATGGTCTCGTTCCGCGAACTGGTGGCCTGCGACAAGTTCGTCAACGCCAAAGGGCTGCTGCCGATCATCCTGGGCAAGGACATTACCGGCGAACCGATCGTGGCCGATCTGGCCGCGATGCCGCATCTGCTGGTGGCGGGCACCACCGGGTCGGGCAAGTCGGTCGGGCTGAACTGCATTCTGCTGTCGCTGCTCTATCGGCTGACCCCGCAACAGTGCCGGCTGATCCTGGTCGATCCCAAAGTGCTTGAACTCAAAAGCTATGACGACATTCCCCATCTGCTGTCGCCGGTGGTCACCGAACCGGCCAAGGCGGTGCGCGCGCTGAAATGGGCGGTTGAGGAAATGGAGCGCCGCTATCGCCAGATGAGCTCGATCAGCGTGCGCAACATCAGCGGCTTCAACGAAAAGGTGCGCGCCGCCGCCGCCAAGGGCAAGCCGCTGGGGCGCCGCATCCAGGTCGGGTTCGAACCCGACAGCGGCGAGGAAATCTACGAAGAACAGCAGCTCGATTATCAGGTGCTGCCGCAGATCGTGGTGATCGTCGACGAACTGGCCGACCTGATGGTGACCGTGGGCAAGGAAGTCGAAGTGCTGATCCAGCGGCTGTCGCAGAAAAGCCGCGCGGCAGGCATTCACCTGATCATGGCAACGCAGCGCCCCTCGGTCGACGTGATCACCGGGGTGATCAAGGCCAACCTGCCCACCCGGATCAGTTTTGCGGTGACCAGCCGCATCGATTCGCGCACGATCCTGGGCGAACAGGGCGCCGAACAGCTGCTGGGCAAGGGCGACATGCTGTACAAGCCCAACACCGACCCGATCAAACGCGTGCACGGCCCGTTCGTGTCGGATGAAGAGGTGGAACGCATCGCCGATCACTGGCGCAAGCAGGGCAGCCCCGATTACGTCACATCGGTCACCGAAGAACCCACCGACGGCGGCTTTGGCTTTGACGATCTCGATGCGACCGCGTCGGACAACCCGGACGAACGCAAGTATCGCCAGGTGTGCCAGCTCGTGTTCGAAAGCCAGAAGGCGTCGGCAAGCTGGATCCAGCGGCAGATGGGCGTGGGCTATAACACCGCATCCAAGTGGATCGAACGGATGGAGGCAGACGGCTTTGTCGGCCCGCCCAACCATGTTGGCCGCCGCGAAATCTACCGCGACAAGGACGGCAATCCGCTGTGACGATGGCGATTTACGACTGTCTTGGCAAAGACCGCCATATCAGTCGCTTGCTTTAGCATCTGGCACGCGCCGGCTTAACCTTTGCGTGCGGTTTGCTGCAAATGGCGGGCGTGCGAAGGGGGGCTTAGTGTAACCCCTGATCGCGAGTGTGTCATGGATCGACGGTCATTGTCTGGTTGGTGCCTTGGTTCAGCCGCGATCCATGCGGCGGCGGCCGGGTTAAGCGGATGCATGGGGGGCGGCGCGATACAGCCCGATCGCTCGGTGTTCGGCCTCGATGGCAACTACCAGCGGTTCGAATATGCCATGGATATCGAAGAGGCCTTTGACCGCACGGCCAAGGTCTTTCAGGAGGCGGGCTACCGCCTTGACGTGGCCGACCGCGCGACGGGCGAAATCAGTGGTCAACGCGGCAGGGTCGGTGGCGCGTCCACCGACAAGGGCCTGAAATTCTACGCCCTTATCCTGCCGGCCAGCCAGGGGCGCAGCCAGGTGGCGGTAAAGGTGGTGCAAGTGATCGGGCGCGGATCGGTGATCAATTCCACGCAGACCGAATTGATCCAGAGCGATGGGCAGATGTATCAGTATCTGTTTCGCCGCATCGCCAATGTAACCCTGCACGATGCCAGGCCAACTCCCGAGCTGCCCGCCGCAAAGCCCTGAGGCACAGGCGCAATCGGCAGGATCGGCGTTGCCGGCTTGGTCCAGGTCAGGCGGGCTCGCTGACCAAGGACCACCGTGCCATCGCCGTCTGGACCAGCGGACGATCGCAATGTTGGCACCGGGTGTGCAGCCGGCCCTGTTCATGGCGCGCGCTGCCGATCAGGGGCGTGTGTGCAAACAGGATTCCGCACAGCGCACGTCGTGGGGCAAAGCCCGTCATCCGGCGAGCCGCGTCAAGCCGGAGGCTTCGATCTGCATGCGCACCGCTTCGGCCACATTGCCCGCGCGCAGCTTGTCCATCATCCGCATGCGGTGGATCTCGATCGTGCGTGGGCTAAGCCCGAGGTCGCGCGCCATGCTCTTGTTGCTGGCGCCATCGACCAGCATGCACAGCACTTCGTGTTCGCGCTTTGACAGCTGTTCGATGCGCTGCTTGGCCTCGCGCGCGCGCAGCTGCGTCTGGCGCTGCGGTTCTGCTTCGCGCACCGCATGGTCCAGCACGCCTGTCAGTGTTTCGATCTTTTTCGGGATGGGCACGTAATTGATTGCGCCCGACTTGATCGCGGACACCACGTCGCCGGTTTGGGGTGTTTCGGCCATGGCGATGACCGGCCACCACAGGCTGTTGCGCGCCATGGCGGACATCAGGGTGTCGATGCGTTCGCCCTTGGGATCGTCATTGGCCAGCACCACGCCCTCGGGCGGGGCGCTGGCCATCAGTTCACCGCTGTCGGCATAAATTTCGGCATGATGGCCCGCGGCCATGGTCATGCGTGCCAGAAATGCCCGGCGCGTGGAATCGGGATCGACAATGTGAACCGTTAAACGTTCAACCATGATGCAATTCAACACTTTCCCCGGGCATCCGATTTCCGCCGTACCGGGCACAACCGTCGCGATGACGGTTTGCCGGGGGCCTGAAATCATCTGTCTTTACCGGGCACCCTGATCGCGGTTCACATGACGCGGGTGCCTTCCGGCCGGGCTATCGCCGGATTTCGGTAAGGGTGCTGGTACCGCAAGGGTTAATCATGCGGCGTGCCTGCGCAGGCTGGGATGCGCAGGCAAGTCTCTGAATTATGGTTTTTTGATCGCCATAAGGGGCGCGCAATTCAGCACTTGTTAACGATGACTGTACTGATCTGGTTTTAGGGTTGGTGCCGCGAAAACCGGGCTTGGCGCACTTTGGGCAGCGCCATGCATGCCTGGATGGCTGTCCGTGGGCGATTGATTCGCCGCGATGGTGGCGCGCGGTCTGGCGGCGTTGCGTCAGGCAAGCGCGCTGCGCGTCAACAATTTCCAGCGGCCGCCCTGCCGTTTCACGATACGGTGGCCGCACAGCCCGCAGCGACCTTCGAAGGATTTGCCCAGAAACACCACGCTGAATTCGCGCGGCCGATGAAAATGCGGCACAATGCGAAATACAGGATTGTAAACTTCGCGAAGCCGCATGATTTAACCAATGCCCCTTTGAAACAGACACGTATAACTTAAGTTAAATAGTGCGTGATTTCAAGGATTCGGCTGATCGCCTCCGGCGTTAACGACATACCTGTGCAGGCGTCGGGCGCGCGATATTCAAAGCGCGCAGATGCGCACATTTTGGTCGCGTCCCGGTACGTGGTGTAGGTTGTGAGGGTAGCGCTGCTGGCCGGACGCGCGCTTTCGATATTGCGCTGTAGCGTCCGGCCAGCAGCGCGGGTGGTCACCGTGATTTTCGGATAGGTTTGGGTTGCGAAGCTCTAACCTGGAGAACCACGATGACCGATTCCCTGATGCACTTGCGCGCGCTTGTCGAGAAGGCCCCCGACGCGGATATTTTGCGCGACATGATCTCGTTTGCCGCCGGTCGGCTGATGGAGATGGAGGTTGGCGGGCTGACAGGCGCTGGTCACGGTGAGAAGTCCGCCGACCGGCTTGTCCA
>NZ_AUBA01000007.1 GCF_000429005.1 Novosphingobium acidiphilum DSM 19966
ACGCTGTTGTGGTCGGGCACCGTGTCGGCCGTGCTGTTTTTCGTGCTCGACAAGACCATGGGCCTGCGTCCGACCGAAGAGGTCGAACGCGAAGGCCTGGACATCAACGAACACGGCGAACGCGCCTACAACTATTGATCCGATCCTGATTTGACCTGCGGTGGCGGGACCGGGGGTAATCCCCCCGGTTCCGCCATCGTTTCGTTCCGCGGTACCGGCCGGCCACACTACGCGCAGTTTGCCGCACGCCGCATCATCGTTGCGAAGCACGCCCCGCCAACGCGCGCCGCCACCCATTCCAATGCGCCCGAACACGCGAACGACCACCCGACCGGCCTCCCCGGTGCGGGTGTAGGCGCATGGGCCCAGGCCGATCCACAGCCGGGCGCGTGCGGGGCACAGCCGCGTGATGCCGGCCCCGCGC
Organism: Novosphingobium acidiphilum DSM 19966; assembly: GCF_000429005.1. Classification (GTDB taxonomy): domain Bacteria; phylum Pseudomonadota; class Alphaproteobacteria; order Sphingomonadales; family Sphingomonadaceae; genus Novosphingobium; species Novosphingobium acidiphilum. Next base: position 425 of record NZ_AUBA01000007.1, read on the forward strand.
GCGAAACGGTGCGCCTGGCAATCCAGGCGCACCGCCACCGCAATCAGAACAGGACGCCGGCTTCCAGCAGACCGCGGACCTGATCACCCTGGTCAGCCGCAGCGCCAAAACCAAGCCCGGGGGCAAGCGTATCGACCTTGGTATACGACAGCTCTGCCCGCGCGAAGAAGATGCCCTTTTGATACGTGGGCGTCACCGTCAGCGAGACCGCCTTGCTGTGCGGCCCATAGAGCAGATTGGTGGGCACACAGTCAGACTGCGTGCCACAGTCCGCGCCGCCGGACTTGAGATATTCGGCACGGGCGGCAATCGAATAGCCACCCGACAGGGTATACTTGGCCAGCATCGCTGCACCCAGCACATCCGCCGACGTCCCCAGCCCGAGCAGGGTGTCGTGTCCGGCGCGGTTGTATTGCAGGTACGGCGAAAGCGTCACTGGACCATTGCTGTAGCTGTACATCAGGTTGAAAATGCTGCCGTTGTTCTGGGCAACCGGGGTGGCATAGGTATTGTGGTACGAGCGCGACAGGCTGCTTGCGCCCACCACCGTCACCGCATTGGCGGCGTCGAACGCATAGCCAACGGTGCCCGATATCCAGTTGAACTTGCCCGAAAAATAACCGTCATTCAGCGACAGCGCCGCGCTCAGCTTGCCATGTGCATAGTTGATCTGCGCGCCGCGACTGACCGCTGGCTCCTGATTCCACAGCAACCCGCGCTCGACATTCATGTCCTGAAACGTGAAGGTGGATTCAGCGCCGACCAGCGTTGGCAGAAAGCCGCCGGTGATAAACAGATCGGGACTGAGCACGACTTTGGCATAGCCCACGGGGAGCGCACCATAGGTCTGTCCGATGGCGCTGCCGGCACGCAAATAGGGGGTTCCCAGTGCCGGTATCGAATAAGCACCGACCTGAACGTAGAACTGCACCGGACCTTTGGTCGTCTGAAATTCAACCTGGGCGTTTGTCACATCGCCTACGGCTTTGGCCGTCAGAGTGCCGGGCACATTGGTCGCATGGTTTTGCAACAGACCAACACCACTGAACTGGCCCGTCACGTTGACAACGCCCAACGGGCCTGCGTTGACCGACAATGGATGGGCGTTGGGCGCGAGCGGCCCGGAAAAGCTTGGCGTTGCAACCGCGTCCGACGCGGCCGCAGAAGCCGACGGAGCAACGGCAGAGGGGATTGGCGCAGCATCGCCGGTTTCGGCAGCATCAGCCGCAGGGTCGGCAATGCTAGCGGCAACCGCCAGCGCAGGCATTGCAGTACAGTAAATCGCCAAACCGGCATAAATGACAAGGTTCTGGTTTCGCACGTATTCGCACCCCTTTTTGTGGCGCTTGGCCACGGGTTGTTCTTGTTGGAGATGACGCACCGCGTTTTTTGATTGTCCACGGAAGACTGGCTTCCGGAGGACTGTTCCCGTCGGTTATGGTGGTATCAACCCAAGCAATCGAAGCAGACGCTGGCCCCTGCATAACCAGCCACGTCCAACCGCTTCTTAGGAAACGAATCCAAGTAAATGAAAATTATTCGTGTTATTAAGGGTTTATGCGTAAAGCGCCGCCGCCAGTGCGCGGTCCTTTAGACCCCATCTGCGATCGCATGCTGCATTTGGCGGGCAGTCGTGGTCCGCGGCGGCATCGCGCGGCATCAATGCGATATGGATCTTTCCAGCCTTGACTGCGTCGCACGGGCCGGTGTCGCGCGGGTGATCGCTCGCCTTTCGTTGCAATGCAGCATTCGCGAGGCGCCGCGCTGCAATGCGGGATGAACGGTGGGACGGGTACGGCGAACCGATCCGGCACGGGGTTCGCGAATCTGCGGAATGTACCTAGACACTGGGCCATGCAGCGTTCCGCCATCCTTCGCACGATCACCGGCCTCATCGCCCTTGTCACCGTTGCTGCGGTGCCTGTGGCGGCCCAGGCCCGGATCCAGTGCGTGGCCTATGCCCGCCAGGTTTCGCAGGTTCAGCTTTCGGGCAATGCGCGCGACTGGTGGGGCCACGCCGAGGGTGTCTATTCGCGCGGCAACACGCCTCGCCGCGGATCGGTTCTGGCGTTCCGCGCCACCCACGCCATGCCGATGGGCCATGTTGCAGTGGTCAGCAAAGTGCTCGACGATCGCCATGTGCTGATCAACCATGCCAACTGGTCGCGCCCCGGCATGGTCGAACGCGACGTGATGGCAGTCGATGTTTCGACTGCGGGTGACTGGTCGCAAGTGCGCGTGTGGTATGCCCAGACCGGCTCGCTCGGCCTGCGCCCCTCGCCCGCCTTCGGCTTCATTTACCCTGCCACCGAAACCGCCAGCAGCGCCGGGCACACCGACGACAACGCCGGCTGATCGGTCATGCCAGCCTGAGCAGGCGCCCACCTGCCGGCCGCCCCAGCAACGGGCGCATGTCCTCGGCGGGCATCGGTTTCCAGAACAGGTATCCCTGGACAAGCTCGCACCCGGCGGCCTGAACCAGTTGGCGCTGGGTCTCGTTTTCGACGCCTTCGGCCACGACTTTCATACGCAGGCTGTGCCCCAGTGCCGCGATCGTGCACAGGATCGCATTGGCATCGGCATCGCTTTCGATGTTGGACACGAACGACCGGTCGATCTTGATCCGTTCGAACTGAAACAGCCGCAGATAGCTGAGGCTGGAATAGCCGTTGCCAAAATCGTCGAGCGCAACGCGGAACCCCATGCGATTGAGTTCGCGCAACACGCCAAGCACGTGGTCGGAACGATCGAGCATCACGCCCTCGGTGATTTCCAGCACGATCCTGGCCGGATCGATGCCGGTTTCCGCCACGATCGCGGCCATTGTCGGCAGGAAATTGCCAGCCATGATCTGGATCGGCGAAAGGTTCACCGAAATGTCGCATGACGGCCAGTCGCGGCATTGCGCAAACACCCGCCGCAGCATCCAGTTGCCCAGCACGATCATCAACCCGCCCTGTTCCGCAATCGGCACAAACAGATCGGGCCGGATGGCCCCGCGTTCGGGATGCTGCCAGCGCAACAGCGCCTCGACCCCGACAATCTCGCCCCGCCCGGCGGTGACGATCGGCTGATAGGCAACCGACAATTCATCGCGCGCAATCGCCCGGCGCAATTCCATTTCCAGTTCCAGCCGCAATTTGACACTGGCGTCCATGTCGCGGGTAAACCGGCGAAAGCGCGCACGGCCGCGCTGCTTGGCGCGGTACAGCGCGATATCCGCGCGGCGCAGCAATTCACCCGGATCCTCGCTTTGCGCCGGCCCCCAGCTGATGCCGCATGAACAGGTTACATCGATGGCATTGCCCGAAATCACGAACGGTTCACGCAGCACCGCCATGATCTGCTGCCCCAACTGGTCGGCCATCGCCCGCCCGCCTTCGGCCCGGCGCAAGACAACGAATTCATCTCCGCCAAACCGCGCGATGAAATCGCCGGCCGCCATCAGCCGGCGCAAGCGCAGCGCGACCTGGCGCACCAGTTCATCGCCGACATGGTGGCCCAGCGTGTCATTGACAACTTTGAACCCGTCGAGATCGATATAGCCGACAAACACATCGCCGCGCTGCTGGCCCGTGATACATGCAGCCAGATCCTGACGCAGGCGCTGCATGTAATGCACCCGGTTGGGCAGGCCCGACATTGCATCGTGCAGCGCATTGTGGCGCGCCTGCGCCTCGCTGGCGAGCAGTTCGCGGGTGGTCCGCCAGGTCCGCCGCAGCACCACACTGCCACCGACCAGCACGCCCACAAACAGCAGGGTCCAGGCCCACAGCATCGGTTCGGCGCTGCGCACGATTGCCGGCCCCGGGCTGCGCGCGGTCCAGTGCAGCCAGCCCAGGCGGGTTCCGTCAACGCTGTCGAGCGCGATGGCATTGTCAGCGGCGGCAGGTTTTGCGGCCAGCGTCAGGCCAAGATCACCAAGCACCAGATCGCGCCGCATGCGCGCACTTTGCGCATCGTCGAACGGGCGCAGTGTGGCAAAATAGACCGGCGTGTGCAGCATTGCGTCGGGCACATGATCGGGCACGATCGAACCCACCGTGATGATCATCACCTGTCCGTTCATCCTTACCAGCCCGCCGGCCCAACGTGGCAGGGGCATCCCGGCACGGTCGACCGGCCACGACGATCCGTCATCTGCACGGATCTGTCCAACGGGTGTACCCAGCACCATCCCTGATGCCTGGCTGCGCGCGAGCAGCTTGGTCACTGTGCTGCGCAAGCCCTGAAACCGGCTCTCGGCCACAGGCGCGCCCCTGATCCAGCCGCGCATCACCGAACCGTCGCGCCTGACCAGTAACGCCTGCTGCGTGGCAAAGGCCTGCCAGGCATAGGCGCCAAATTCGTGGTCGACCCAGGCCATCGCGCGCGCGTTGCGCGGCGCCGCGGCCACGCGCACCACCGCCTCGTTCCAGTTCAGCAGGCCCAGTTGCGCGCTGACATCGCCTTCCATCGTCCGATCAAGCAGGCGCCGGACCAGCTGGCGTTCGTCTTCGCGGTTCAGATCGTCGGCCACCCCGATGGCATGTTCGAAGGCCACGACAAGCGCCGCCGACAGTGCGATCAGCCCCAGAAACGTGGCAAGCGCCACCCATCCGGTGCGAAGCCCGGACGCGATCTGCCGCTCAGCCTTTGAGCGCATTGCAGGAACCAGACCCATGACGACAGCGATAACGCAACCGGTCCAAACAAATGGTTAGCTTCGCAAACCGGCAGGGGCCCGGGTAAACCCTGCTGCGCCTGAAACGATTGCTTGAGATCTGGTTGCAACCTGCCACCGATCTTGCAATTTGCGCCCACCCCGCCAAAGTGCGCCGCGAACGGTGCGGCCAGACTCGCAGCCGTCGGAGGTAACATGCGCGAACTTTTGAAACATTACATCGACGGGCAGTGGGTCGAAAGCCAGGGCGGCCGCCGCTACGAGGTGATCAATCCCGCCACCGAAGAGCCCTGCGCCGCGATCACACTGGGCAGCGAAGCCGATGTCGACAAGGCCGTGGCCGCTGCCAAGCGCGCGTTTGCAACCTATAGCCAGACCTCGCTCGACGAACGCAAGGCGCTGCTGAGCCGGATCATCGCCGAATACAAAAAACGCATTCCCGACTTTGCCGCGGTGATCAGCGAAGAAATGGGCGCGCCGATCAGCTTTGCCGGTACCGCCCAGACCGGCGCGGGCATCAGCTATCTGGCAGGATCGCTTGAAGCGCTTGACGGGTTCCATTGGGAAGAACCGGTGCCCGGCGCCAATGCCCGCATCGTCTATGAACCGATCGGCGTCGTCGCCGCGATCACCCCGTGGAACTGGCCGTTGAACCAGATCTGCGCCAAGATCGCGCCGTGCATCCTGGCGGGCAACACCGTCATCCTGAAGCCGTCGGAAGAATGCCCGTCGAACGCGGCAATCTTTGCCGAAGTGCTCGATGCCGCAGGCGTTCCGCCCGGCGTGTTCAACCTGGTCCAGGGCGATGGCCTGGGCGTGGGCGTGGCGCTGACCAAACATGTCGATGTCGACATGGTCAGCTTTACCGGATCGACCCGCGCCGGCATCCAGATTGCCAAGAACGCGGCCGACACGGTGAAGCGCGTGCACCAGGAACTGGGCGGCAAATCGCCCAATCTGGTGCTCGAAGACGCTGACTTTGCCGCAACGCTGCCGGGCACGCTGTCGGGCGTGATCGCCAACACCGGCCAAAGCTGCATCGCGCCGACGCGCATTCTGGTGCCCGCCGCGCGCAAGGCCGAAGCCGAAACCTTTGTCCGCGACTATTTCGCAGCGGTAAAGGTGGCCAGCCCGACCGAAGAAGGCGGCCATATCGGCCCCGTCGTGAACAAGGCCCAGTGGACCAAGATCCAGGGCCTGATCGAAAAGTCGATCGAAGAAGGCGCCAGCCTGCTGCAGGGCGGTCCCGGCCTGCCTGACAGCGTCAACCGCGGGTATTACATCCGCCCGACGGTGTTTTCCGACGTGACCCCCGACATGACCATTTTCCACGAGGAAACGTTTGGTCCGGTCGCGACGATCACCACCTATACCGACATCGACGATGCAATCGAACTGGCCAACCGCACCAACTATGGCCTGTCGGCCACGGTCACCGGCGATCCGGAAGCCGCCAAAAGCGTGGTCGGCAAGCTGCGCGCCGGGCTGGTTGCGGTGAACCAGTGGGGCGGCGTCAAGGGCGGTGCATTCGGCGGCTACAAGCAGTCGGGCAATGGCCGCGAAGGCGGCCGCCACGGACTGAAGGACTTCATGGAAGTGAAGACCATCGTTAACGCCTGACAGGTACCAGGGCTGACGGGGGAAACCCCGTCAGCCTGCTCTTTGGCCCGCCAGCATCGGCGTGGCGGCAGGGCGCCGGAACCAGCGGGCCTTTTCCTGCCGCTGCCAGGCCGTAGCCAGTGCCCGCGAATAGACATCGCCGAACAGCATCTCAAACGTCTGATCCCACGAAAACCGTGCCGTCACGTGGTCACGCGCGCGCTGGCCCATCGCGGCCGGATCACCCCGCCACACCGCCGCAACCGCGCGCGCCATCGCCGCAACATCATCCAGATCGACCAGTTCACCCAGCCCCTTGGGCACGCGCTGGACCATCGCGCCCGAGGCGAAACCGACCACGGGCAAACCGCAGGCCTGCGCTTCGAGCACCGACAGGCCAAACGTCTCGTCGGCCATGGCCGAGACATAGATATCCGCAGACGCCAGCAGCCGGGCCAATTTGAACCGGTCTGCGCAATAACCGGGCAGCACCACCGGCAATCCGCGCGCGGCATCCGCCAGCTGATCGCGCAACTTGCCGTCGCCAATCAGGATCATCGACGCACCAAGTTCAGGCGGCAGGGCGCGGAACATCGCGATCAGGCGATCGGCACGCTTTTCATTGTCGAGCCGCCCGGCATAGGCCAGCAACGGGCCGGTGGCAGGCAGGCCAAGTTCGGCGCGCAAGCCCGGATCGCGGCGATCGGGGTGAAATGTGCCGGCATCGACACCCAGCGACAGCACATCGACATGCGCAACGCCATAGCCGGTCAGCACGCCGCGCATATCCTGGCCCAGCGTATAGACCCGGTCGAATTCGCGATAGGTGGTCGCGGCATAGCTTGCCGACAGGCGGCGCAAGCCGCGCGCCACGAAATCACCAAACAGGGCGGCACCCACGCGATAGACATGGGTGTTGGGAAAATCGGTGTGATACCCTGCCACCAGCGCGGTGTCGGGATGCGCCCGGCGATAGTTGATCGCGGTCCACGGCAGCACCCATGGACATTGCGATTCGATGATTTGCGGCCGGTATTGTTCCAGCACCGCGCGCACCGCCGAGGTCCGCGTGATAAAGCGATAATTCGGGCTGCCGCGCACCTGCTCTGCGCCGATTTCCACCCAGACGTGCCGTCCGTTCTCGACCACCCGATCTTCGGGCCCAGGCACGATCTGCAACAGGCGGCAATCGTGCCTGGCCAGAACGTAGTCGCGTTTTTCACGCAAATAGGTGCCGATGCCACCACCACCGACAGGGGCGTAGCTTTGCGTCAGGTCGCAAATGGGACGTCCGGAGTTGATTGCAATCACCCTATCGCTTGAAGCAACAAGCTATGACAACCCGGTGACGTTGAGACGCCGCGAAGTGTAATTTTTCGTGTCAACCAGGGTTGTGCTGTCGCAGTTGCCAAACCCGCCGGCAAAAGCAGGCGTTTTGACCGCAAACAACCGTTTCAATAATCCTTGCTGAACTTCAGACTGGCCGATTCATCGTACAGCGTCGACACGGTTCCCAGCAGTGACAGCCACCGCGTCAGCCGGAATTCGATCGATGTGGCATTGTAACCATGCCCGTCGGTCACCAATTCGACATAGAACCTGCGACCCAGGTATTTGCCCACGGCCAGCGCGGTGCCGCGCCCGATGGTGGGATCGGCGCTGAGCACGCGCAGCCGGTCAAGCCCGATCGCACTGCGCAGCTTGTTGATCGGATCAAGCCCCCCGCCCCCGCGCAGCGCCGCCAGGGCAGACGCCAGTTGCACCGCTTCGGGCGCGGAAATCTGCGTGATCGAGCTGCCGAACAGGATCCGGCTGAGCAGTTCTTCTTCGGGCAGTGCCGGCGTCGAGGCAAAGCTGATCTGCGGCTTTTGCGCCGATCCTCCGATAGTGATCGTTGCCGAAATGTCGTTGGCATCGCCTGTTGCGATGATATCGAGCTGCGGATCGATCGGGGTTTCGCCGTTGAACCGGATGCGCCCGCGGGTCAGATCGAACCGTTTGCCGGCAAATTCGTAACTGCCCCTGATCACCTCGGCGCTGCCGAAAATCTGCGGCGTGGTGGTATCCCCGCGCAAATGCACATCGGTCTGCCATTCGCTTTCCAGCCCCATGCCGTGCACATCGATACGGTTGGCCCCCACGGCATCGATCAGCAGCTTCCACGGCGCGCCGCGCGCCGCGGGCGGTGCGACATCGAGCGGCGTATTGCGTTCGGTCACCGCGATCACCGGCAGGCTTTGCACCGCGCTGGTGCGGCCCAGCACCCAGCGCGCGCGATCGATATGCAGGCGGCCGGCCACCGTCCCTGCGTGCCCGTCGGACACGATACGCATCGGGCCGGTAATCGTTGCCCCCATTTCAGGTCGATTGACCAGTTCGGCATTGGTGGCGCCCAGGCGCAGATCGATCTTGGGCTTTTCGCTCGACACATCGCTGAAATCGATCGAACCGCTGCCGGCGACATGCCCGCCATTGGGCGCGGTACCCGACACATGCGCCAGCGACAGATGCGTGCCGTTGAAACTTCCGGCCAGGTCGATCGCCTTGATATCGGACCCGCTGATCGCGCTTTGCGCGCGCAAGTTGTGGCTGATCACTGCGCCGCTCAACACCGGGGCGTCAAGCGATCCGCGGACATCGGCCGCAACACCGATCGGCCCGGTCAGGTCAAAGGCATCGATCGCGGCAAGCCGCCACAGCGCATCGGCGGGCCCGGCAAAGCGCAATTGACCGTGCAAGGTCCCGGCGCGCAGCCGATCGATCATCGATCCGCCGCGCGGCAGATCGGCAATCAGCGCCTGCAACCGCATGCGCGGCACGGTGCCTTCGCGCGCCACCGCGCGCACCTGCAGCGCGCGCGCATCCAGTTGCCCGACCAGCGCCAGATCGAGCGGACGCGACGTCAGCACCAGCCCCGAACGGGTCAGCCCCATCACCGACAGCGCAGCATGGCCCTCGGGTACCCCGGTGTGATCGTTGCGATAATCGATCACGCCCGAGGCATAGCCCCCCAGCCCCAGATCGGCATAGACGATATCAAGCGTTGACAGCGGCATGCGTGACACCGCCAGATGCATATCGGTCGGCCCATTGCCCAGCCGCCCGCTGGCAATGACCGCGCCGCTGCCGAAATTGATCTGGCTGGGTTGCAGGCGCCAGCCGTCACCATCGCGGTTCAGGACCGCACGGCGCGGCATGGTGATCGTATTGCCTGCATAATCCCCTGCCAGAAAGGCGCTGATCCGATCGGGCGTAAACGCGGCCGTACCCTGCAGCGCCAGCCGCGTGCCGCGGCGCCCGGCAAGCGACGCGGTGATCGAGCCGGCGCCATTGACCAGCGACCCGTCGGCCATCAGCCGTCCGATGAAAAGATTGCCGACCGACAGTCCCTGGGCCTTCAACGATCCGTTGATCGCGGTGCTGTCATGCGCAAACCGCGCATTGAGCGTCAGATCGGCAAGTCCCACCGTGATCGGCCGATCCCCGTCAAACCGTGCGGCGCGCGCCTTGAGCACGGCGCTGACCGCCTGCCCGGCAGTGCTGCCCGCCAGATGGATTGTGCCATCGATCCCGCCGCCCGCCAGCGCCAGATCCCCGTCAAGCCCGGCCGGGGCCAGCGCCAGATTGCCGCTGATCCGGGTGTTGAACACGCGCGCATTGCTCAGCGTGATCCGCGATGGATCGTTGCCATCGCCCGCCGGTGGCGCGGCAATATCGAGCGTGGCGGCAATCGGCCCAAGGCGTGAGGCGGCCCCTGCCACCACGCGATAACCGCCCGGGGTACCAGTCAGATCAAGTGCCAGCGCCTTGATCCCCGCGGCGGGGAACGGGTCGGCAAAATGAGCCTGCCCGCTGGTGCCCGATCGATCGACCGCCAGATGCGCGTCAAACGCGCCATAGTCGGCGTGATGCCCTTCGACCATCGCGGTCAGATCATGGCCCGGGCCATAGCTGCCCCTTGCGGTGGCGGTGACACTGGTCGAGGCAATCTGCATTCCGGGCACCACCAGCGCGCGATGCGCACCCCAATGCAGGCTGCCCGATACCCGCGCATGATCGCCTGCAAACGCGGTCAATCCGGCAGTCTGGAATTGGGCGACATTTCCGGCGTAATTGACCGCCAGCGTCCACGGCACGCGGTATCCGAAGGCCAGCACGCCTTTGCCCGTGCCGTCCACGCGGCCGACGTGCGGCAGGTCCACCGCGCGCGCATCGACCCGCCCGGCCAGCGCGTAGGCGGCGCGGCGCAGATCGCCCTTGAGCGCCAGATTGGCCGTCAATCCGCGCCCTGTCACCCGCCAGCCATCGCCCGACAGGCTGGTTGCATCGATCCGCAGCGATCCGTTGAGTTGCCCCCCCGCCAGCCGTTCATCAAGCCACGGCGTGCCGGTATCCACGTGCTGCGCCCTGACCATCAGCGGCACGGTCAGCGCGAAGCCATGCCAGCGCGCAACGCCCGCCGTATGCAGGCCGGTCAACCGTGCCAGTCCGGTGTCGAGCCGGGTAACGGTCAGATCGTGCGTGATCGCCAGATCGCCAAACGCGCCGTCCAGCCGCGCGGTCATCCGCGCGGGGCCCGGATGCACCGCATCGCGAAACGCCGCCGGCAGCAATTCGGGGCGGACCAGCGCGATGCCCAGTGTCAGCGCTTCGGCGCGGTTGCGCACCAGATCGACCGCGCCCAGGCCATCGACCTGGCCCAGCGCATTGGCAGCATGCAACCGCCCGTTGAGCACGCCCCCCGCAAACGTTCCGGCATATGTCAGGTCCAGCCGATCGCCGCCCAGTTGCGTGACCAGCCCCCCCATCGCCGCCGACGGACGCGCCAGCGCGTTCAGCCGATAATGCCCGGCGCGGTTGTCCAGCTGTCCATCGATCAGCCGGTGCCCGTCAGCCTCGGCCAGAAAGGTGCCATGCCACCGGGAAAACCGCCCTGCCCCGCCGATTTGTGCCGTAATCGTGTGATGCACCCCGCTTAGCGCCGACAGCAATCCGCCCTCGGGCGCGTGGTAATCAAGGTGCAGCGCGAATGTGTCGCGATCCGGTTCGCTGTCGAGGTTCAGCGAAAGGCGGTCGCGCCCGCCCAGCCGTCCGTCGCACGCCACGACCACGCGCCCGTCGTGGACCTGGGCCTGCGCGGTCAGATCGATGCGCCGCCGCGCGCCGGCCAGCCCGGGCGCCACGGTCAGCCCGTCCACGCTCAGCCGATCGATCCGGATATCGAAATCGGGCAGGATCGGTGCGTTCGGATCGGAAGGATTGAGCCGGGGCTCGCGCAGCAGCAGCCCGCGATGCAGTGCCAGATCGCGGATGTCCAGACCACCGCCCAGCCCCAGCGCCAGCCGCAACGCGGGCAACGGCCGCCAGTCCAGATTGACATCGGGCACAGTCAGGAACCGCCCCTGCGGATCGGACAGCACCACATTGTGCAATTGCGCTGCGCCATACAGCGATCCGTCGATCCGCCCGATGGTTATGCCAAGCCCGCTTTGCAGGCGCAGCGCCGCAACCCGGTCGGCCACCAGCCGATGGCCCAGTGGCGAATCAAGCACCAGCAACCCGAATGCGACAAGCCCGACCAGCCCAAGCAGAACCAGTCCGGCCAGCCGCAGCGTCGCCGTCTTCCACCCGCGCCGCACCGGGGCCTGATCGCTGGCTGGCTCGACCATCAGAACGCCTGGCCCAGCGATACATAGACGCCGATCCGGCTGTCATGCGGCGATGGATTGATCGGCGTGCCCAGATCGATGCGGATCGGTCCGAAATTGGTCTTGTACCGCATGCCCAGCCCGGCGCCGAACTTGGCCCCGCGCATGGTGGGCGTGGGCGTGCTGCCCACCATGCCGGCATCGACAAACGGCACAACGCTCAGCGCGCCGTCAAACATGCCGGTGCGCACCCGCGCCTCGAGCGAGAATTCGGTCAGCGACAAGCCGCCGATCGGATTGTTGCTCGCATCCCTCGGGCCCACATCCTGATAGCCATAGCCACGAACCGAGGCGCCGCCACCGGCATAAAGCCGTTGCGACGGCGCGATATTGTCGATGCTGGTGCCATTGATCGCGGCCACCCGCACGCGTTCGGCCAGGACCACAGTCCGCGACACCGGCTGATAGGCGCTGGCATCAAGCTGGGTTGTCACATAAGAGGATCGCGGCCCGTCCTGAACCGAAATGGCAGGTGACAGCGTAACCGCCACGCGCATGCCCCGGGTCGGATCGAGCAGATTGTTGCTGGCATCAAACGCCAGTTTGGCCGGCAACGCGGCAATGAAATAGGGCACAAACGGAGCGCCGGGCGCAGACCCCGCCGCAAGCTGCTTGGTCGCGATCACCTGCACGCCCAGCGAATAGGCCCACCGTTTCTGGAACAGCAGCGTGCTCTGCTTGTCGAGGGTCATGATCGCCGACAGCGTGCGCGCATCATAGGCATCGGTGTTGAGCGACTGGGCATAGAGATCAAGGTTTATCGCCTGATCGCGCGCCATGAAATTGCTGCGACGGACGGTCACGCCGGCCAGTTGCTGGCGCGTCCCCAGAATGCCGCGCAGCCGCAGCATGCCTTCGGGCGGGAACAGGTTGCGGTCTTCCCAGCTGCCGTCGACTTCGAAACCTTCGCCGTTGGACAGGCCGATCGCGGCGCCGATGGTGTGTTGGGGGCCCTTGGTCAGCTTCACATCCAGATCGGCCACGCCCGGCGCAGTCGACGTCGGGGCCAGTGCCTCGCGCGGGGCAATCGTCACCCCGCCGACGATGCCGGTGGACAGCACCGCGCGGCGAAAATCATCGACCAGGTGCTGGTCATAGGCCCGGCCCGGGCGGAACCGCGCCATGCGCTGCAAATGGTGCGCGTTGATAAAGCCGGGCAGCGAACTGGTGATCGCGCCAAACACATATTGGCCCCCGGTCGTCACCGGCACGGCCAGATTGGCCAGTTGCGTCGCGTGATCGACATCAAGCGCCGGGTCGCCCACTTTGGCAAAGGCGTGGCCGAAATGCGTCAGCGCATCATACAGCCGCATCCGCGCCGCCAGGATTGCATCGGTCTGGGCGGGATCGCCCGGCTTCAGCGCCAGCGCGGCCACCAGCACTGCGCTGTCGGGGCTTTGCAGAACATCGCCAAGCGCAATCGTGCCCAGCCGATAGCGCGTGCCCGGCACCACTTCGAACCGCACCGTCGCCTGCGGCACCACCGGACCACGGGGCTTGGCCACGGGCGCGGGGGTGTCGGTGGTGGTCAGCACGCCGATCAGGTTCTGGCTGACTTCGGCGTCGTAATAGCCATAGATCCGCAAGATCTGCTGCAACAGCGCCATATCGTCGCGCGCGCGCCGCGTCAGTTGCGCCAGATTGTCATCGCCGCGCCCCAGCGCACGCAACGACGACAGGTCGACAAAACGCGCCGATATCGCCGCCAGTTCCGGAATTGCCGTGCCGCGCGGAAACACCAGGTCGATCCCGGGTGCAGCGTGGTGGACCTCGGCATCGCCCGCCAGCGGACCGCGCCAGCCACCGCGCGGCATCGCCACATCGAGTGCGGCGCCGGCATCGCGCGCAGCATTGGCCACCGCCGCAAGATCGGCATCAGGCGTCAGCTGTTCGATCGCCGGCAGCACAAAGCTGTCAGGCCAGGCGATCGTCAGGCCCGGTATCGGCCCCAGCGCCGCATCGGTCAGCGGCATGCCATCGGGCTGGTTCAACCAGCTGACATCGGGCAGGATCTGTGGATCGGGCGGATGGTGCGCGTCATCGGTATCGAGCGCCCAGCGCATCGGATCGGCCAGCGCGCTGTCGGGGATCAGATCGGTCAGCGCCGGATCGGTCGGCTGGGCACTGGCCGCCGGCACGGACGGCGTGGTCGCGGGCTTCGTCTGCGCTGCGGCCGCTGCCGGTATCAGCGCCAATGTCCCAACGGCCAGCCACACCTGCATCAGCGCGGTTGATTCAGCCGGACGTGGCCGCCACCAGCGCGTCACGTCTGCGACCGGTGGCAACACGATCGATCGCATCGGCCTGTTCTGCGGGCGCAAGCCGGGTCCAGCCATCGGGGCCAAGCCGCTCCATCGGGCGAAAACGGACCTTGTACTGCATGCACGCCGATCCCTCGACCCAATATCCCAGATAGACATAAGGCAGGCCCAGCTGGCTCGCGCGGCGGATGTGGTCAAGAATAATGTACGTGCCAAGACCTGCCCTGGTCGGATGATGGGGGTCGTAAAAACTGTAAACCATCGAAAGTCCATCCCCCTGATGGTCGGTCAGGCATGCCCCGACCAGCCGCCCGGGCGTGCCATCGGCATTGGGCTCTCGATATTCCACCACATAACTTCTTACCGGGCTATGTTCCACCATGTCGGCGAAATCGATTTCGTCCATGGCCGCCATGCCGCCGCCGGGGTGGCGCACCGCCAGATAGGCCTGCAACAGTTCATATTGTTCGGGTGTCGACCACGGTTTGCAGACACTGGCAATCAGGTCGGCGTTGTTGCGCATGGTGCGACGCTGGCTGGACGAGGCATCGAATTCGGACGCGACCACGCGCACCGAAACACACGCGGTGCAGCCAAGACAGCTGGGCCTGTAGGCAACGGTCTGGCTGCGACGAAATCCGATGCGGCTCAGCGCGTCGTTCAGCTCGGCAGAATTGTCGCCTTTGAGTTCGGTGAACACCTTGCGCTCGGTCCGGCCCGGCAAATAGGGGCACGGCATCGGGCTGGTGACGAAAAAGCGGGGAAAACGAACCGGGGCGCTCACGTGCCGTCCAATGTCCTGTGCTGCCACCGGTCGACCTTGGCCCGGTGCTGGTGCCTGCAATGATGCCGCAGGCCACCATACAGTAAAACCCGGGTTAACCAAGATATCCGGCAAAAGACGCGATTTGTTTGGATGTGGCCGCACACAGCGCCCGCGCTGTCCCGGCAGGGGACAGCGCGGCTCGCCCGGATTAACGCCGACGCGCCGCGATCAGCCCAGTTCGACTTGTTCGATCTCGTACCCGCGCGCGCGCAGCGCCTCGACCAGGCGATCGATCTGTTCGCGGTCGCGCGCTTCGCATTCGATCTCGGCGGTCAGACCCTTGGCGGGCAACGAGGTGAAAATGCGCTGATGCCAGACTTCAAGGATATTGACCTGGTGGCGGTTGAATTCCTCGACCACCTTGAACAGCGCACCGGGACGATCCTGCAGCGTGATCCGCAACCGGCCCAGCCGGCCCGATCGCGCCAGATCGCGCAACAGCACATTGGCCAGCAGGCGCGTGTCGATATTGCCGCCGCACAGCACGATGCCGACTTTGCGACCGGCAAAAATCTCGCGGTTGGCCATGACCGCGGCCAGGCCTGCTGCACCCGCGCCTTCGACCACGGTCTTTTCGATCTGCAACAGCAACGAAACCGCCTGTTCCAGATGCGCCTCGTCGACCAGGACGATATCGTCGACCAGGCCGGCCAGCGCCGCCGAGGTGAATTGGCCCGGTTCCTTGACCGCGATCCCTTCGGCCAGCGTATCGCCGCCGCACGGCAGATCCTGATGCTTCAGTTTGTTGAACATCGATGGAAACAGCCGCGCCTGCACCCCGATCAGCCCGATCGCCGGGTTGATCCCGCGCGCCGCCGTGCCCATGCCGGTCAACAGCCCGCCGCCACCGATCGGCACCGCCAGCATGTCAAGATCGGGCACGTCTTCCAGCATTTCCAGCGCGACGGTGCCCTGCCCCGCGGCAACATGGGGATGGTCGAACGGGTGGACGAACGTCAGGCCCAGCTCGGTTTCCAGCAATCGCGCGTGCGCATAGGCGTCATCAAAGGTTTCGCCTTCAAGCACGACTTTGCCGCCGACGCTTTCGGTCTGGGTGATCTTTACCGTGGGTGTGGTGCGCGGCATCACGATCGTGACCGGCACGCCCAACCGGGTGCCATGATACGACAGGCCCTGCGCGTGATTGCCGGCCGAGGCCGCGATCACCCCGCGCTGGCGCTGTTCGTCTGACAACAACAGCAGCGCGTTCAGCGCGCCGCGCTCCTTGTAGGCGGCGGTGAACTGCAGGTTTTCGAATTTCAGCCAGATGTCTGCGCCGGTAATCGCGCTCAGCGTCTTGCTGTGCAGCGTGGGCGTGCGCACGACATGCCCGGCAATGCGCGCCGCAGCAGCGCGCACATCATCGAGCGACAGGCCGGAGGCCGTAAGGGCAGTTGCGTTCATGGCAGTCGCCCTAGTGCAAAGTCGCGTGATTGGAAACGGCCTTGCGCGCCCCGCGCCACACGGTCAGCACGGCCGCCATCACCAGGATCGCAAGGGTGTCGGCAATCCAGTCGCGAATATCGCAATCGCGATGCAGCGAAGGGATCGACTGGGTTACCTCGATCAGCGCCCCCAGAAACGACAGCCGCTCGGCAATGCGCAGCCGGGGTGCTGTTGGAAAGGCAAAGTCGGCCAGCAGGGTCAGCGTGGCAAACGCCAGCATATGTTCGAACTTGTCGCCAAACCGGTCGATCGGCAGGCGCGGCGGATGCGGCAGCAAGGCCATGGTGACCGCCACCACCAACGCCAGCCAGAACAAAGTCATGGCCACAGCGCGCACCAGGCGCATTTTTTCCGAGTGCGTCATACTGCGCGCGCCAGGCCGTAAATTCATAAATGCCACCATCAAGGTTTGGGGCCACAAGGCCCAGCGCAAGGATAAAGCGCGCAGGAATATGTCAATGTTTCAGGCCCGATCGACGCTGCGATGGGCCGTTTGGGTCAAACCCCCCGGGGGCGCCACAGTGGCGTCCTTCTCGGCCCTCTGCGCGATCGCAAAGGCAACCAGCCTTCGCTTCGCGGGCCAGGAACCGACATGTTCGCCATTCTGCTGCCTCGGTGGTGGGATTTGTGCGTTTGCGGCCTAAAGCATCCTGCCTGATTGGGAAATGATCAATGATGGTCTGGCGCCGCGTGGATTTCAGGCTAAACACCACGGCCATGACCGAACCACTCAACATTTCGTTTCTTGGCCTTGGCGTCATGGGCTCGCAGATGGCCCGCCATCTGGGCAAGGCCGGACACCGCCTGACCGTGTACAACCGCACCGCTGCACGCGCGCAGGCATGGGTGGCTGCGCATCCCGGGCTTGCCAGCCGGGTCGCCGCCAGCCCTGCCGAAGCCGCCGAGGGCGCCGATGTGGTGATCACCTGCGTGGGCAACGACGACGATCTGGCCGATGTCGTGCTGGGGCCCAGCGGCGCTTTCCAGACATTGCGGCGGGGCGGGGTTTTTATCGACCACACCACCGTCTCGGCGCGAATCGCCCGCCAGATCGCGGTCGAAGGGCGCGACAAGGAATTGCTCTGCGTCGATGCGCCGGTCAGCGGCGGGCAATCGGGGGCAGAGGCCGGGACTTTGTCGATCATGTGCGGCGGCAGCGAGGCGTCGATCGCGGCGGCCCGCCCGATCCTGACGGCCTATGCCAAGCGTGTGGTCCATGTCGGCAAATCGGGCGCGGGCCAGACCGCCAAGATGGCCAACCAGATGTGCCTGGCCGGGACGCTGGCGGGCCTGTCCGAAGCGATCCGCTTTGCCCAAAGCGCACATCTCGATCTCGACACCCTGTTCGAGGCGATCAGCGGTGGCGCGGCGCAATCGTGGCAGATGGACAACCGGTTCCACACGATGGCCGCCGATGAATTCGATTTCGGCTTTGCCGTCGACTGGATGCGCAAGGATCTGGGCCTGGCCATCGACGAAGCGCGCAGTGTCGGCGCCAGCCTGCCGATCACCGCGCTGATCGACCAGTTCTATGCCGATGTTCAGGCTCTGGGCGGTGGACGTCAGGACACCAGCGCGCTGATCCGGCGCCTGCCGCGGCGGGGCCAGGCTTGACCATGCGCGGCTTGCGCGCCGCGGCGCTGGCCTGCACGCTGCTGGCAGGTCTTGCCCCGGCGGCCCGGGCAGACACTCTGGTCGACAATGTGCGCGGCGAAACGATCGGCCCGGACGGCGCGGTGCAAAACTTTGTGGCGCTGATGTTCGACGATGCCGGGGTGATCACCGCGGTCTATCGCGCGGGCGACAAACTGCCCCGGCAGGGCCGCAAGGGCTATCAGTATCATATCGACGGAAAAGGCCGGGTGCTGTTGCCCGGCCTGATCGATGCGCACACGCATGTCATTGAAACCGGGTTTGCGCTGCTGACGCTCGATCTGTCGGACACCACATCGCTGAATGACGCGCTGGCGAAAATCGGCGCCTTTGCCAGGGCGCACCCCGACCGGCCGTGGATCCTGGGCAGCGGGTGGAACCAGGAACGCTGGCACCTGGGCCGTTTTCCCACCGCGGCCGAACTTGACGCCGTGGTGCCCGACCGCCCGGTCTGGCTCAACCGGGCCGATTTCCACGCCGGATGGGCCAACAGCGCGGCGTTGAAGGCGGCCGCGATGACCGCGTCCACGCCCACCCCCGAGGGCGGCGCGATCGAACGTCTGCCCGATGGGCGCCCCGCGGGCGTGCTGGTCGATCATGCGACCGCGTTGGTGACCCGTGCGATCCCCGCGCCCAATCCGCGCGATATCGATCTGGCGCTGGCCACTGCCGAGGCCGATTTTGCCAAAGCCGGCATTACCGCGGTGGCCGACATGGGCACATCGCTGAACGATTGGCTGGCATTTCGCCGCGCGGGCGACAGCAACCGCCTCTATGTGCGGATCATGGCCTATGCGCTGGGGACAGAGGCGATGGCCGCAATCGGCGGCAGCGGCCCGACGCCGTGGCTCTATGCCGACCGGCTGCGCATGGGCGGCGTCAAACTCTATCTCGACGGCGCGCTGGGATCGCGCGGGGCCTGGCTCAAGGCGCCCTATACCGACATGCCCGCAAGCCAGGGCACCCCGCTGCTGACCGAAACGCAGTTGGGCAATCTGATGAGCCGCGCGGCCATGGACGGCTATCAGGTGGCGGTGCATGCCATCGGCGACAAGGCCAATGCCACGCTGTTGTCGGCGATCAGCGATCTGGGCCAGACCTATCACGGCGAACGCCGCTGGCGCATCGAACACGCGCAGATCATCGATCCTGCCGACTGGCCCAAAGTGGCCGAGATTGCGGCAAAAGGCGGCCTTGTTGTCTCGATGCAGCCGGTTCACCAGACATCCGATCGCCAGATGGCCGAGGCCCGGTTGGGTCCGGATCGGTTGCGCGGGGCCTATGCCTGGGCCAGCCTGAAGCGCCAGGGCGCGGTGCTGGCCTTTGGATCGGACACGCCGGTCGAACGCCCCGATCCATGGATCGGCATTGCCGCCGCGATTTCCCGCCAGGACCAGACCGGCGCCCCCGTGGGCGGGTGGCAGCCGCAGGAACGCGTCGATCGTGCCACCGCGCTGGCCGGATACACCAGCGCAGCCGCGTGGGCCGGCTACGCCGAGGCGCATTTCGGCCGCATCGCGCCGGGCTTGCGCGCCGACTTCATCCTGGTGGATACCGATCCGATGACCGCCAGCCCCGATGCCATCCGCAAGACCCGCGTTTTGCAGACCTGGGTCGGCGGTGGCAAGACCTGGGATGCAGACCCCGCGGTGACCAGGGGTCAGGCCCAAAAACCCTGAATTAGCTGCCCCCGTGGCGCAGCACACATCAGCTTTCGGCGGCGGCCTTTTCCTGTGCATCGCGGGCTTCGGCAAAGCGCATCACGATCATCGTGCCTTCGAACAGGATCATCAGCGGGATCGCCAGCATCAGCTGCGAAACGACATCGGGCGGGGTGATCAGCGCGGCCAGCGCGACAATGCCCACGATCACATAGCGACGTGCACGCACCAATTGGTCGCGCGACACAATGCCGGCACGGTTCAACAGCATCAGCAGGACCGGCATCAGGAAGCTGCCGCCAAATGCCAGAATGAACTGCATCACCAGATTCAGGTATTCCTCGACCCCCGGCAAAGCCTCAAGCTGCAATCCGCCGTGCATCCCCTGAAATCCGATGAACCAGCGAAACGCGGTCGGCATGACCACGAAATAGGCCAGGCTGGCGCCCATCGCGAACAGCACCGGCGTCGCGATCAGAAAAGGCAGGAATGCCTTCTTTTCGCGGGCATAAAGCCCTGGCGCGATGAATGCCCACAACTGGTTGGCAATGATCGGAAAGCTGACGAGGCAGGCGGCAAACAGCGCCACCTTCATCTCGACAAAGAACGCGCCATACAGCTTGGTATAGATCAGCTTGCCCGTGCCCGCCGGAAAGGCGCGCGCCAGCGGCATGATCAGGATGCCCAGGATCTGGTTGGCGAAATAAAGGCACACCGCAAACGCGATCATCAGCGCATAGATCGCGCGCAACAGCCGTGTGCGCAGTTCCAGCAGATGGTCGAGCAGCGGCGCCTGGGTCTGGTCGATGTCGTTGATCATGCCGGGTGATCGCCGTGCGGTGCGGCGGGTGCCTCGGGCGTGGCTGCCGGCACGGGCAGCGGCATCATCACCGGCTCGGTCGGGGCATGCGCTGCAATCATCGGATCAACCGCCTGGGGTTCGACCGCCGGCCCGGCTTCGGCAACGGGGATCGCGTGGGGGTCAACCGGCGGGGTGGCGGCCATGATCGCCGCGTTCTGTTCGCGCCACTTGCGCTCCATCTCTTCCATTTCCGCCTCGCGGATCATGGTTTCGATGCCGCTGCGAAAATGATTGGACACGCGCCGCACTTTGGCGATCCATCGCCCCGCGGCGCGCAACGCCATCGGCAGGTCCTTGGGGCCAATGACCACAATCGCCACAATCGCGATCAGCAGGAATTCGGACGGCGCAATATCGAACATGGTTCAACCGGTTCGGCGAGCGATGCTCGGGTTCAGGCCACAGGCCCCTGATGGTCGGGTTGCACCGGCTGTGCGGCAGGCTGGGCCGGCGGCGGTGCGGCTGGCGGGATCTGCGAAGGTGGCGGGGTTGCCGGCCGGTTGGCCTCTTCGCCCATGCCTTCCTTGAAGCTTTTGATACCCTTGCCGAAATCGCCCATGACGTCGGAAATCCGGCCACGGCCGAACAGGATGAGCACGACAACCGCGACAATCACCCAATGCCCAATAGACAGGCCACCCATCGTAAATCTCCTTCTTGGGCCCCAGATAGGCGCTTTTTGCGACGGTTGCCAGATGCCAGCGGGACAGAATCTGCCCTTTGTCGGATTGGTCCGGCTATTCGTCGGATTCGCCGGCAGTCAGCGCGGCATAAGCCGCATCGATCGGATCGAGCAGGCCTGCCGCACGCAATTCGTCGATCCCGGGCAGATCGCGCCGGCTGGCCAAGCCAAAATGCGCAAGGAACGCCGCAGTCGTGGCATAGATCGTGGGCCGCCCCGGACCTTCGCGCCGCCCGGCGATCTGCACCCAGCCCGCCTCCATCAGCACATCAAGCGTACCCCGCGCGGTCTGGACCCCGCGGATCGCCTCGATCTCGGCACGGCTGACGGGTTCGTGATAGGCGATGATCGCCAGCGCCTCGATCGCGGCGCGCGACAGGCGGCGCGGATCTTCGCGTTCGCGGCGCAACAGGTGCGCCAGATCGGCGGCGGTCTGGAAATGCCAGTACCCGCCGCGTTCGACCAGTTCGATGCCGCGGCCGGCGTAATGCGAAACCAGTGTATCGAGCGCGACACGAACCGATGCTGCGCCCAGGTGGCGCGCGATCTGCTCTGCCGTCAACGGCAGGTCCGAGGCAAACAGCGTGGCCTCGACCGCGCGCACCAGATCGGCGTCGGGCGCGGTCATGACGCAACCGCCGCCGCACGCAGGCGCAACGGCCCAAACACATGATCCTGCGCAATTTCGGCGCGGCCCTGTTTGGCCAGTTCCAGTGCGGCGGCAAAGCTGGATGCCAGCGCCGAGCGGGTCAGCCGGGGGTCGGTGCCGGGTTCGGCACGAGGCAGGAAATCGCGCAGATCGACCCAGTCGAGCGCCACGCCCAACAGCCGCGCTACGCGTTCCAGGGCCGCCTCCAGCGTGACCACCGGGCGTTCGCGCACCATGTGCACCACCGGCACATTGCGCGCCTTGATCGTGCCATAGGCCTGGATCAGGTCATACAGATTGGCGGTCCAGCGCGATTTGCGATCGATGCGGATGCCTTCGGGCATTCCGCGCGGCAGCACATCGCGCCCCAGCCGATCGCGCGCCATCAGCCGCGAAGCCGCCTCGCGCATGGCACCAAGGCGTTGCAGCCGCAGTTGCAGACGCAGGGCCAATTCCTCGGGACTGGGCTGCATTTCGGGATCGCGCGGCAGCAGCAACAGCGATTTGAGATAGGCGAGCCAGGCCGCCATCACCAGGTAATCGGCCGCCAGTTCCAGCCGCAGCGCCTGCGCGCGATTGACATAGCCAAGATACTGATCGACCAGATCGAGGATCGAAATCGTGCGCAGATCGACCTTTTGCCGCCGCGCCAGATCGAGCAGCAGATCGAGCGGCCCTTCCCAGCCATCGAGTTCGAGATAGAGTGCGTCATCATTGCCGGGCGCCGAGGCCAGCGGCAGCCAGTCGGCGTCCTGCGCGCCATAGAGCGTCAGGTTGTCTTCGCTCATTCCACCAGCGCCAACAGCGCATCGCGGGTGGCACACGCCGCAGCGCGGCGCTGCGCCGCATCGCGCGGGTCGATGTCGGTCCTATCCAGCGCGCGCGCCAGGCGCGCCGCGCCCGCATCGATCAATGGCGGCAGCTCCGCGGCAATGCCCGCCATGTCATCCATCCGCGCCCAGCAATTGAGCGCAAGGTCGCACCCCGCCGCCACCGCGCGCGCGGCGCGTTGGGGAATCGTGCCGGTCAATGCCTCCATGTCGAGATCGTCCGACAGCAACAGCCCGGAAAAGCCGATCTCGCCGCGCACGATGTCGGCAATCACGCGCGCCGACAGCGTTGCGGGGGCCGTGTCATCCCAGGCGGTAAAGCGCACGTGTGCGGTCATCGCCACTTTCGCATCGGCCAAAGTGCGGAACGGGGCAAGATCGGTCTGCAATGCAGCGGCGCTGGCGGTGACCGTGGGCAGCGCCTTGTGGCTGTCGGCGGTGGCGCGGCCATGGCCGGGGATATGTTTGACAATCCCGGTGACCCCGGCACGGGCCAGCCCCGTCAGCACCGCGCGGCCCAGTGCCGCCACGCGCATCGGTTCTGCCCCCAGCGCGCGATCGCCGATCACATCGTCGGCGCCCGGCTGGCGCACATCGAGCAGCGGCAGGCAATCGAGCGTGATCCCGGCTTGCGCCAGGTCAAGCCCCAGCGCCTCGGCATTGGCGCGCGCCGCCTCGATCGCGCTGGCCGGCGCAAGGTCATACAACCGGTCAAACACGCCCTGCGGCGGATACGGGCCCCATGTCGGGGGCTTCATCCGCGCCACGCGCCCCCCCTCCTGATCGATGCAGATCAGCAGCCGATCGCGCCCGTGGATCGTGCGCAAATCGTCGGTCAGCGCGCGCAGCTGTCCGGGGTCGGCCACATTGCGGCCAAACAGGATATAGCCCGCCGGATCCGCATCGCGAAAAAAGGCGCGTTCGTCAGCAGTCAGGACCGGGCCGGAAAGGCCGAATATGGCAGGAAGCATGCCACGGTGTGACGCATGCCCCACCGCACCTGCAAGCCGCCTGTATCAACCAGCCGGGGAAAACACGCTATTTCTTGACCTGGCACTTCACGCCATCGGCTTCGAGATGGCTGCACAGGTTGCTGGCGGTGGCGGTGTCACCCGCCAACGCCTGCAGGCGGTAGACGGTGCCGATATCGGCCTTGCCCTCGACCACGCGGTGGCCGACGCCTTTGAGCAGATCGTGCGCCGCGCTCAGCTTGTTCCAGCCGGCTTCGGCCAGCGCGTTGCTGGAATAGGCGCCAACCTGCACCGCCACGCTGCCGCCTGCGGGATGCGCAGGGGCTGGAACTGGTGCAGGCGCAGGCGCGGGTTTGGCCGCAGGCGGCGGCGGTGCCCCTGCAGACGCAGACGGCGCGGGCGACGGCGATGGGGTGGCCACGGCCGGCGGCGGGGTGGTACCGGCGCTGCCTGCCAGGCTGGCATCGGGATGTTCGCCGTGGCTGACCTTGAAACTGGCATCGCCGGTGCCGGCAAACTGCTTTCCGCCGGGATCGCTTGGCGCAACTTTGTACGGGTCCTTGCTCGCCGCGATCAGGCTGCCGTCGGCCGGCTTGGCCGAACCGCCGCGATGGGTGGCCCAGTAAATCCCGTCTACCAGCAGCGCCAGCACGATCAGCGCAATCACACCGAACACGAACAGCCGCCTGTGCCCGCCGTTGTGGGGCTCGGTCTCGATATCGTCGGCGCTTTCCAGCCAGGGCAGGCGTTCTTCCTCACCCAGGTCGAGTGCGGGTGCGTGGCCTGCGGCTTCGTGGCCGGTCCAGCCATGCTGGTCATGCGCAGTTGCGTGTTCGTCTTCGTGCATCGCCCGATTCCCGTATCTGCCCAGCGTGGCCGCGTTACAATTCTTCGGCCGCTGTCACGCCCAGAATAGCAAGACCATTCTTAACAACCTGCCCAATCTGCGCCGCAAGAAAAAGCCGCGCACCGGTCAGGGCCGCATCATCGGCCACGATAAAGCGCTTTTCGGGCCGATCGTTGCCGACATTCCAATAGGCATGGAACCCTGCGGCAAGATCGGACAGGAAAAACGCCACCCGGTGCGCCTCGCGCGCCTGGGCGGCGCCTTCGATCACGCGGGGAAATTGCGCGGCCAGCCGGATCAACGCCAGTTCCTCGTCGCCCAGCCGGTCGAGCGCGGCAGCGTCGGGCACAAACCCCTCGGCCGCCGCCTTGCGCAAGGTCGAGCAAGTCCGGGCATGGCAATACTGCACATAGAACACCGGATTGTCCTTCGACGCTTCGACCACTTTGGCGAAATCAAAGTCCATTTGCGCGTCGGGCTTGCGCGTCAGCATCGTGAAACGCACGACATCCTTGCCCACTTCGCGCACCACGTCGGCCAGCGTGACAAAATTGCCCGCGCGCTTCGACATCTTGACCGGCACCCCGTCGCGCAACAGCTGAACCATCTGCACAAGCTTGACTTCAAACGGTTTTGCCGTGCCTTCGGCGCCGGTCAGCGCGGCCACGGCGGCGCGGATGCGCTTGACCGTACCGGCATGGTCGGCCCCCCAGATATCGACCAGCGCATCGGCCGCCTGCGCCTTCTGGAAATGATAGGCCAGGTCTGCACCAAAATAGGTCCAGTTGCCGTCGGATTTGCGAATCGGCCGATCCTGATCGTCGCCAAACCGGGTCGAGCGGAACAGCGGCAGCTCGACCGGTTCCCATTCTTCGTCCGATTTGCCCTTGGGCGCTTCAAGCACGCCGTCGTAGACCAGATCATGTGCGCGCAGCCATGCTTCGGCTGCAGCGGGCTTGCCCGCCGCCTGCAATTCGGCCTCGGAACTGAACACGTCGTGATGGATGCCCAGCAGCGCCAGATCGTCGCGGATCATCGCCATCATCGCCGCCACGGCGCGCGTACGGAACAGCCCCAGCCACTCGGCTTCTGGCGCATCGGCATAGGCCGTGCCGAATTCGGCCGCCAGCGCCTGGCCAAGCGGAACCAGATAGTCGCCGGGATACAGCCCCTCGGGCACGGCACCGACATCATGGCCCAGTGCTTCGCGATAGCGCAGGTGCACCGACCGGGCCAGCACATCGACCTGCCCGCCGGCGTCGTTGATGTAGTATTCGCGGATCACCCGGTGGCCGGCAAAGGCCAGCAATGTCGCCAGTGCATCACCCACCACCGCGCCCCGGCAATGGCCCATGTGCATCGGCCCGGTCGGATTGGCCGAGACATATTCGACATTGACGACGCTGTCTGCGCCCATGGTCGACCGGCCATAAGCGTCGCCCGCATGCGCGATCAGGCGCAATTCGCCCAGCCACGCAGCCGGGGTCAGACGCAGATTGATGAACCCGGGTCCGGCGATCTCGGCCGAAACCACGCGCGGATCGCGTGTCAGTTCGGGGATCAGGGCCGCGGCCAACGCACGCGGATTGGTACCCGCTGGCTTGGCCAGCACCATCGCCGCATTGGTCGACAGATCGCCATGCGCCGGATCACGCGGCGGCTCGGTGGTGACAGCGCCACGTGCCAGCCCGGCAGGCAGCGTGCCTTGCGCCACCAGCGCATCGAGCGCGGCATCGATCACGGTGGCAAATTCGGCAAACAGCGGCCGGGTCACGGGTGCAAGTTCGGTCATGGTGTGGCTCATCGTTGGAGCGATAGCGGAATAAGCCGCCACAGGCAAAAGCCCCCGCGCGTGGCACGAGGGCTTGGGTACGGACGGGGCCGGCCCGACGGGCCGGTCACCCGATCATCGTCGTGCGTTATAGGCCAGCTGCTGATCGGTCATCTGGAAGCCGACCAGCACCTCGAAGGTGGCCTTCGACAGCGCCGCCTTCACTTCGGGCAGCGACAGCGGATCGACCGCGGCATCGGTGTCGCCCGCCTTGCGTTTGCGCGCCAGGCGCGCGCGGATCGCAGGCGAAAGCGTCGCTTCGTCGCGGCTGACCATCGTGGTGGCCGAACCGTGGGCGGTGGCGCGCGCCTGGCCATCGGCAAAATCGATACCGATCGTGCCGACATGCTTGGCCACGATCGCGCTGCCGCCGCGTTGCACCACCGCAAACGTCGGCAGATCGATGTGCCGCGCGCCATGCGTATCGTTGCGGCGCGCAATCACGTCGAATTCGACGCGCGTGGTCAGCTTGGCCGCGCGCGCGGCATCATCGCAAGTGCTGCGCACATTGGTGAGCGAGGCCACCGTGTCGATGGCGCCGGCATCGTCACGTCCGGGTGCAAGCAGGGTAACATCGCCGGTCATTTCGGGAACTTCGACAATCGGGCACGGACTGCGCAGCGCGGTCACGCCGACACCGTCGTCAACCACCAGCTCGCCATGCGACTTGGAACAGCCGGCCAGTGCGATCAGGGGCAGACAGGCCAGGGTGCCGATCCGGGCAGGTCGTGAAAAGAGAACTGACATCGCGGCGCGCAATCCTTGAAGGCGGGTCTTGGATAGTGGATCAACGCACGAGCACGCCGATTTCCTCCTCTCTAGCCAGCCTGGCCGGATTGGGCAATGCGCCCGATCAGCGGATTGTTGCGAACGATCGCGTCCGCCCAATTGCGTGCAGCCGCAAAAAACCGGTTCCGCAATGCAACCGCGATGCTTTATGGGGGTGCCATGACCACCGCATCGATCCCCGCCGCCACCGCGCCCGACACACCATTGCGCGTGCTGATCGCCGCACCGCGCGGTTTTTGCGCCGGCGTCGACCGCGCGATCGAGATCGTCGAACGCGCCATCGCGCGCTATGGCGCGCCGGTCTATGTGCGGCACGAAATCGTGCACAACCGCTTTGTCGTCGAAGGGCTCAAAGCCAAAGGCGCAGTGTTTGTCGAGGAACTGGACCAGGTGCCCGATGGCGCGCCGGTGGTGTTTTCCGCGCATGGCGTGCCGCGCGCGGTGCCGGCAGAGGCAACCTCGCGCGGGCTCGACTGGCTTGATGCGACCTGCCCGCTGGTCAGCAAGGTGCATCGTCAGGCCGAACGCCATTTCGAAGCCGGGCGGCACATCCTGTTTATCGGCCATCGCGGCCATCCCGAAGTGGTCGGAACGATGGGCCAGGTGCCCGATGGCACGATCACGCTGGTCGAAACGATCGAAGATGTCGAGGCGATCCCGCTCGTGCCGGAACGGTCGCTGGCTTTCCTGACCCAGACGACGTTGTCGGTGGATGACACCGCCGCGATCGTTACGGCGTTGCGCGCACGGTTTCCCGCGATTGCCGGGCCGCGTGCGGAAGACATCTGCTACGCCACGTCCAACCGCCAGGAAGCGGTCAAGGCGATCGCCGGCGAATGCGACCTGGTGCTGGTGATCGGCGCGCCCAACAGTTCCAATTCGCTGCGGCTGGTCGAAGTGGCCGAACGCAGCGGCGCGCACGCCCGGCTGATCCAGCGCGCCGCCGAAATCGCGCCCGAATGGCTGGACGGGATCACCACCATCGGCGTAACGGCCGGCGCCTCGGCGCCCGAAGTGCTGGTGCGCGAAGTGATCGATCGCCTGCGCGAATGGCGCCCGATCGAAAGCGAAACGGTCACCACCGCCGAAGAGCACATGGTGTTCAAACTGCCGCGCCAACTGATCGATTGAACCGTGGCGGTCTATACCCACCTCGGCGCAGAGGACATGGCGGCACTGATCGCGGCCTATGACGTGGGCACGCTGGTTTCGGCCAAGGGCATTGCCGAAGGTGTATCGAACAGCAACTGGCTGATTGATACCACCGGCCGCGATGGTGCGGGCGCGCGGTACATCCTGACAATGTACGAATTCCGCATCGAGCTGGATGATCTGCCCTACTTTCTGTCGTTGCTTGACCATCTGTCGGCGCATGGCTGCCCGGTGCCGCGCACGATCCACGATCGCGATGGCGCGCTCTACCGCCGCATCGGCGACAAGGCGGTTGCCCTGATCGAGTTTCTGCCCGGCGTCTCGGTCAGCGCACCGACGGTCGGCCAGGCGCGCGCGGTGGGCACCGAACTGGCGCGGCTGCATCTGGCGGCGGCCGATTTTCAGGCGACGCGCGCCAATGGCATGGGCATTGCCGAATGGCACCGACTGGCCCGCGCCTGTGGCGCCCATGGCCTTGGCGCGATCGATCCGTGGCTGGCACAGCGGGTGGCGGATGATCTGCCGCGGATTGCCGCGGCCTGGCCTGCCGATCTGCCCGGTGGGGTGATCCACGCCGATCTGTTTCCCGACAATGTCCTGGTGCTGGGCGATACGATCACCGGGATGATCGACTTCTATTTCGCGTGCAACGATCTCTATGCCTACGACGTGGCGATCACCCACCTGGCGTGGTGCTGGGATGCTGCGGACGGCACTTTCCGCGCCGATCTGTCGAACGCGCTGATCGCAGGCTATGAGGCGGGGCGCCCTCTTTCCGCAAAAGAGCGCGCCGCGCTGCCCCTGCTGGCGCAAGGTGCCGCGATGCGGTTCCTGATGAGCCGCGCCTACGACTGGATCAACACCCCGGTCGATGCGCTGGTGACGCGCAAGGACCCGTTGCCGATGGCGCACCGCCTGCAATATTATCATGACAACCCGGGCGTGTTTTTGTGAAAGCAAACCCTGCGCCGCGCAAAGCGCAAGAGGAACAAGTGTGAAATCAATCGATGTGTTCACCGATGGCGCGTGCAAGGGCAATCCGGGCAAAGGCGGCTGGGGCGTGCTGCTGCGCGCCGGGACGACCGAAAAGGAACTGTCGGGGGGCGACCCGCAGACCACCAACAACCGCATGGAAATGACCGCAGTGCTGCGCGCGTTGCAGGCCTTGCGCGAACCGTGCCGGGTGCGGCTGCACACCGACAGCCGCTATGTGATCGACGGCATGACCAAGTGGATGTTCGGCTGGGTCAAAAAGGGCTGGAAAACCGCGGACAACAAGCCGGTCAAGAACGAAGACCTGTGGCGCGCGATGGTCGATGCGGCGCGCCCGCACACGATCGAATGGATCTGGGTCAAGGGCCACGCGGGGCACGCGGAAAACGAACGCGTGGACAAGCTGGCCAGCGACGCGGCTAAGGCTGCGTAAACCGCCCCGGCGCATACAGCGCCGCATCGAGCGCCTCGGTCATCGCATCGCGCGGCTGGCCCAGCAGCAATTGCGCCGCCAGGCGCGCCGCCGCGGGCGCGGTCTGGATGCCAAAGCCACCTTGTCCGGCAAACCAGAACAGCCCCGGCACCACCGGATCAAAGCCATAGACCGGCAGCCGATCGGGGGCAAAGCTGCGCAACCCGGCCCAGCGTCGTTCGAGCGCGGCAATGCGCCAATCGACCGTATGTTCGAACCGGTCGAGCGCGATCGCCACATCCAGCTCTTCAGGCGCGACATCGTGCGCGGTGTCGGGGATTTCATCGTGCGGGGATACCAGCAGCCGCCCGCTTTGCGGTTTCATGTAGAAATCCTCGTCGATCCCGAAGGTCAGCGGCATATCGGCCGGTGGCGCGGGATCGGTGCGGATCTGCGCAATCGTGCGTCGCAAGGGCGTAATGCCCAGCGGTGCCGCGCCCGCCAGCGCGGCCAGCCCATCGGCCCAGGCCCCGGCCGCGTTGACCACCACACCGGCGCGCGCGCTGCCCCCTGCCCAGTCGAGCCGCCAGCCACCGACTTCGCGCGACAGCTGCGCGATGCGGGCGCGCAGTTTCAACACCCCGGCGCTGCGCCGCGCTTGCGCCAGATAGAGCTGGTGCAACCCGGCCACATCGATGTCCGCACCCTCGCCTTCATAGGCGCCGTGGCACCATTCGGCGCGCAGCCCCGGCACATGGCGTTCCATTTCGGTCCGGTCGATCATGCGTATATCCACGCCAAGCCGCGCGAAACGGTCGACAAACCCGCCAATCCGGTCGCGATCGGCGGCACGCCCGATGGTCAGCCCCCCGCGCGGGCTGAGGAACCCGTGCGCGTCGAGAAACCGGCCCGAAGCGGCGGTCAGCGGTACGACCCCCGGGCCGCCATAGCTTTCCTCCCAATAGGCGGCCGATCGCCCGGTGGTATGGTAGCCTGGGGCATCCTCGGCCTCAACCACGAGCACGCGGGCATGGCCACCGCATTCGGCCGCAAGGCTGGCCCCGGCCATGCCCGCGCCGATGATCGCGATATCGAACGGTGCGGTCAGGTCATCCGGTGTCGCCACGGCAAGATCGGTCATGCGCCAGGCTCCGGCGCATGACGGGCCAGAAACGCTTCAATCGCGGCAAGTACCGCATCGCGCACCGGATCGGCTTCACGCAACAGTTCGTGCGCTGATTCGGGCCCGAACGCGACCAGTTCCGCCTGGGGCAAACGGGCGGCCGCGCGTTCGATCGCGGGCCATGCCACCAGCGCATCATGGTGCGCTGCCAGCACCAGGATCGGCACATCGACCGATTCGAGCGCACCCCTGCGCGCCAGGTGGCGAATCGATTCGCCGGCCTTGCGCACCCAGTCCCAGCTGGCCGGGCCCATATCAAGTTCGGGCCGCCGGGCCCGCCACCACAGTTCGTCGGCATAGCGGCCGGCATCGTGGGTCAGCGCCGCGCCGCGCGTGGCAACGGTATCGCCGGGCCGCTCGCCTTCGCCCCAGGCCGCGCGCGCGGGATCACCGATCCGGCACATCAGCCAGCCAACGGTCGCCTGCAGCCAGCCGGGAATCGGGGTGACAAAACCCAGCATCGGCGCGCTTAACACCAGGGCATCGGGGCGCAGTTGCGCATCGGCCACCGCGCGCAACGCCAGGTGTCCACCCATCGAATGACCGACCAGCACACGTGGGCCCGGCCGGGTCATTGACCATTCACCCCAGAACGCAGACAAATCATTGATCCAGGACGAAAAATCATCGACTCCACCGATGTGCGGATCGCGATAAAAGCGCCCCGATCCGGCCTGCCAGCGCCAGTCGAGCGCGGTGACGTGCCAGCCCTGCGCGGCCCAACGGGCCAGCGTTTCGATATACTTTTCGTAGAAGTCGGCGCGCCCCGGCACGAACAACAATGACCCGCGCGCAGCCCCCTGCGGCGCGGTCCAGTCGATGCGACGCAGCGCATGGCCGCCGGGCGCGCACCACATCGATTCGGTTGCATCTGCGGATATTCCACGCCGTGGCGATCCCGATTCGTTAACCATCGCCGGGTGTTCGGGTATCGACGCCAAGGCTGCCTCGTGGATGAAGTGGGCCGCCTCAATCCGCGGCGGACGTTGGTTACCGTTTGGTAAGTGATTGTACCGCATAAGACGCGCCATGCAGGGAACATGGATCATTTACGGATTGGTGGGGGCCTTGGCAATCGCGCTGCTGGTTGCCGCGTTTACCGATATCCGTCGCCGCCAGATCGACAACTGGCTGAACGCCGCGATTGCGCTTGGCGCGCCACTGTTCTGGTGGGCCACGGGCCTGTCGATGTGGCCGGGCGTGGTGTTTCAGCTGCTGCTGGCATTCGCAGCCTTTGCAGTGCTGGCAGGTCTGTTCGCGATCCGCGCGATGGGCGGCGGCGATGTCAAGTTGTTGACGGCGCTGGCTTTGTGGATGCCTGCCATGCTGTTTGTGCGCATGTTGACGGTGATGGCGCTGGCAGGCGGGGTGCTGACCATCGTGCTGGGCATGTGGCACATCACCCGTCGTCAGCCGGGACGCCTGAAGATCCCCTATGGCGTGGCGATCGCGCTGGCGGGGCTGTTGACGATCTGGTCCGCCGACGCTGCGCATTGGTACGACGGCAGGGCACAAGCAGCGCCCGGTGGCGCGGTTCACATCACATATTCGGGTCAGGGGACGGTTGCGACAATGGCGCATCCGACCCAGCCCGGCCCCGGCGGGGCACAATGACAACCACGCGCCCGGGCAGCGGTACACGGTGCCCGGGCGGCTAGGTCAATTTTAACCAATTTGGCCGATAGATGGCGGGTTCGGATTAGGGCGGGAAAAGAGAGCCATGGACAGGAAGAAGCTGTTTTTGCTGATCGGGGCGTTGTTCGTGGCGCTTGTCACCAGCCTTGCCGCCCGCGCCTTGCTGGCAGGCGGCGCCGCGCCGCAAGCGGTCGCGGCCAAGATGCTGGAGGGGCCCAAAGTGCTCGTCTCGCAACGTGCACTGCCGGTCGGCACGATCATCACGGCCGATGCCGTATCGTTCCAGCCCTGGCCCAAGGATCTGGTCCAGGACGCCTATTTCCTGCAGGACAAGACCGACATGGCCAAACTGCTTGGCACCGTGGTCAAGAACCCGATCACCGCGGGCCAGCCGGTGACCACCGGTTCGCTGGTCGCACCGGGCGATCGCGGGTTTCTGGCGGCCGCGCTCGGGCCCGGCATGCGCGCTGTTACCATTCCGGTCAGCAGCCGCACCGGGGTTGCCGGGTTCGTGTTTCCGGGCGACCATGTCGATTTGTTGCTGACCCAGACGGTCAAGGGTGAAGGCGAATCGCAGGCTCTGCGTGCCACCGAAACCATCCTCAAGAACCTGCGCGTGCTCGCCACCGACCAGTCGACCGATCAGGAAACCGTCGACGGCCATACCCGGGTCAAGGGCTTCAGCCTGGTGACCGTCGAGGCCACGCCCAAGATCGCCGAAGAGCTCGCCGTGGCCGAAGCGCTTGGCACGATCAGCCTGTCGCTGCGCTCGATCGCGGACAATTCGGCCGAACTGGAACAGGCGGTCGCCTCGGGCAAAGTCAAGGTTCCGGCCGGCGCCAGCAAGCAGGAAGAAGACCGTCTGCTCAAGGCCGCCATGGCCAAGCCGGTCGACAAGACCAACACGTATGTCACCGGCGGCGATGTCTCGCGCTTTCAGCGCAAGACCATGCCTTCGGCAGGCGCAATCAACGGCGTGCAGGAACAGGTCCGCGGAAGCGGTGCCCCGGCCCATCCGGCAGTGGCCGGTGGCGCACCGGTGGTGGTTCGCGCCGGCCCGTCGGTGCGGGTGACCCGCGGCAAGGAAACGATCGAAGTGCCGGTGGCGCCTGTTCCACGCATTGTGCCGGTCGGCCCAGCGGGAGTGTTCTGAGATGCACGCGCGCACACCCACCCCGCTTCGTCACCCAGGGCATGATGCCCCCGCACCATCCGGCGCGAAAGGCAGGACAATGAAACTGCGTTTGGTTACTTCGGCGTTCGGCGCCATGGCGATGGTCGCCATTCCGGGCGTTTTCACCCCGCTGCTGGCAGCAAAGCCGCACCATGCAGCAAAGTCGCACGCAGCCCGCCTGCCCCAGCGTCACGTCGGCATGACGCCGCCCGCCCTGCCCGGCACGCCTGGCGTCAGTGCACCGGCGCGGTCCCTGGCGATCGGCATTGGTCGTGGCGAACTTGTCACGCTGCCGTCGACGATGTCTGATGTTTTTGTGGCCAGCGATGCCATCGCCGATGTGCAGGTGAAGTCGGGCAACCAGCTTTATGTGTTCGGCAAGGCCGCGGGCGAAACCACCGTCTATGCCAGCAACGGCCGTGGCGATGTGGTGTGGTCGGCCAATGTGCGCGTGGGCAACAACCTCGACAGTGTCGACCAGATGCTGCACCTGGCCATGCCCGAAGCGCGGATCACCGCATCGACAATGAACAACACCGTGCTGTTGACCGGAACGGTGGGCGCCCCTGAAGACGCAGCCGAGGCCGAACGTCTGGTCAAGGCGTTCGTCGGTGACAAGACCAACGTGATCAGCCGCCTGAAGATGGCGACACCGCTGCAGGTCAACCTCAGCGTCAAGATCGCCGAAGTCAGCCGCACGCTGACGCGCAACATCAGTTCGAACCTCAGCAGCATCAACACCAACAACGGCTTTCAATACGGCATCGGTCAGGGCACCACGTCGACGTATTATGCCCCCGGGCAACCGATCGGTGTGAACACATCCTCGGTGACGAGCACGTACACCAACCCGATCACCGGGGCCGTAACCACGGTCCAGGGCACCTCGGTTCCTGCAACATCGATCGGCACCACGCTGGCGGGCACGGGCAGGCTGTT
Organism: Novosphingobium acidiphilum DSM 19966; assembly: GCF_000429005.1. Classification (GTDB taxonomy): domain Bacteria; phylum Pseudomonadota; class Alphaproteobacteria; order Sphingomonadales; family Sphingomonadaceae; genus Novosphingobium; species Novosphingobium acidiphilum. Next base: position 35,191 of record NZ_AUBA01000007.1, read on the forward strand.
CGGGCTGAACCTGCTGGCGGCGCTCAACCTGGGGGAACAGATCGGTCTGGTCACCACATTGGCCGAACCGAACCTGACTGCGTTGTCGGGTGAAACCGCAGAATTCCTGGCGGGTGGTGAATATCCCATTCCGATGAGCACGGGCCTTGGCACGGTTTCGGTCGAATTCAAGAAATACGGGGTCAGCCTGGCCTATACCCCGACAGTTCTGGCCAACGGGCGCATTTCCTTGCGCGTGCGCCCCGAAGTGTCGGAACTGACCACCGAAGGCGCCGTCAACATCAACGGGTTTTCGGTGCCGGGCCTGACAGTGCGCCGCGCCGAAACCACGGTAGAGCTGGGTTCGGGGCAAAGCTTCATGATCGCCGGGCTGCTCAAGAACAACAGCCAGAATTCGATCACCAAGATGCCCGGTGCCGGCGACCTTCCGGTGCTGGGTTCGCTGTTCCGTTCGACCGCCTACCAGCGCGGAGAAACCGAACTGGTGATCGTGGTCACGCCTTATCTGGTCAATCCGGTTGACGCGAACCAGATCAAGCTGCCGACCGACGGGTTCCGGACGGCCGATGCGGTGCAACAGATCCTGGGCAATCAGGAAACCGCCAATGCCAAAGGCGCGGTTTCGCCCAAACCGACCGAGCGGCCCGCCACGCAGTCGTCGACGCCCGCCGCCCCGGTCGTGGGTCTGGCATCGCCCGAAGCGGCCGATCGGCCGCGCAACGGCAGGGCGCAAGCCGGGGCCGATGCGCAGCCCGGCTTCAGCATCCAGTGAAAGGGACCAAGGTCATGACGCTCAAGTCTGTTTCTGCAAGCGGGATCGCGCTCGCACTGGGCCTGGCACTGTCGGCCTGCGGCGGCATGCCGACCAACCGGTCGCTCGACAACGTGCACCAGCCGGTGGTTGAACACACCAATTTCACCTTTGATCTGCTGACCCAGCGCGAAGGCGGGATCGATCCTGTGCAACAGCACCGCCTGGGCGACTGGTTCACGGCCCTCGGCCTGAAATATGGCGATCACGTCGCGCTGGACGATCCGGCGCAGACCGGCGCCACGCATGCCGCAGTGGAAGCGGTGGCGGCGCGTTTCGGCCTGATCCTCGATCCCCTGGCGCCGGTGACCGAAGGCGTCATTCCCGCAGGCCAGGCCCGCGTGGTGATCAGCCGCGCCATTGCCAGCGTCCCGGGTTGCCCCGACTGGTCGGCAACGTCGGATGCCAATTACACCAATGGCCTGTCGCGCAATTATGGCTGCGCGGTCAGCTCCAACCTGGCGGCGATGGTCGCCAACAAGGAAGACCTGATCCACGGCCAGGACGGCACCGGCAACACCGTGGTCTACACCAACACCAAGGCCATCGATGCCTATCGCACCAAGGCGGTGACCGGTGCGCAAGCCCTGAAGCAAACCTCGACCCAGTCGGGCCAGTAACCTCATAAGGAAGTCACGCGATGAACGCGCCTTGGAAAACCGGCAATCGCGACATGTTCGCCGCTTTCGTGTGCGATGATGTCACGCTCGACACATTGCGTTCGGTGGTCATTGATATGGGCTGGCCGCCGGAAAAGGTGATGAAGGGTGGCCTGCGCAATGCCATCCAGTCGCTGGCGATCACGGCGAGCCCTGCCATCCTGATGGTTGACCTGTCGGAAAGCGGCGATCCGCTGAACGACATCAATGCGCTGGCCGAAGTGTGCGAACCGGGCACCGTGGTGATCGCGGTGGGCCAGGTCAACGATGTGCGGCTGTACCGCGATCTGGTGGCTTCGGGCATCCAGGATTATCTGCTCAAGCCGCTGTCGGTCGGGCATCTGCGCGATACGCTGGTCCAGGCGCAGGCAATTTTTGCCGCGCCGCGCGGCGATGGTGCCGCAACCAAGCGGCACATTGCCACCGCGGTTGTCGGCACGCGCGGCGGGGTCGGCGCCTCGACGGTCGCCACTTCGCTGGCCTGGATGCTGAGCGCCGATCACAAGATGCCGACCGCGTTGCTTGACCTTGATGTCCATTTCGGCACCGGGGCGCTGACGCTGGATCTTGAGCCGGGTCGCGGCCTGACCGATGCGATCGACAATCCCAGCCGCATCGATGGCCTGTTCATCGAACGCGCGATGATCCGTGCCAACGACAATCTGGCAATCCTGTCGGCCGAGGCGCCGATCAGCGCGCCATTGCTGACCGACGGCACTGCGTTCCAGCAGCTGGTCGAGGAATTCCGCCATGCCTTCGAGGCGACGGTGGTCGACCTGCCACGCAACATGCTGATCAATTTTCCGCAGCTGCTGGCCAATATGCAGGTGGTCGTGGTGGTAACCGAACTGACCCTGGGCGGCGCCCGCGACGGCATCCGGATCCTGTCGTGGCTCAAATCGAATGCGCCCCATGCGCTGGTGCTGATGGTCGCCAACAAGGTGCCTTCGGGCGTTGGTGAAATCAGCCGCAACGATTTTGAAACGTCGATCGAACGCAAGTTGAACTTTGTCATCCCGCATGATTTCAAGGCGGCCGCCAATGCGGCCAAGCTGGGCCAGACCTTTGTCGGCGCCAACCGGACCTCGAAAACCGTGCTGCCGCTGCGCGCGATCGCCGATGCCATCATGGCCAGCGATGCCGATCGCGATGCCCCCGCCGGCGCCAAGCCGACCAAGGGCATCGGCAAGGGCACCAAACCGGCGCGCGCCGCGGCCGACGGCGGCACCGACAAGGGCTCCAATTCGGTGCTGGGCCGGTCAATCAAGAAACTGCTTTCTCCCAAATCGAAAACGGGGGTTGCGGCCTGATCGGGCGCGGGGTTTTCAGCCCCGCGCCCGGTCCGGCCAGCGTGCCCGCAACCACAGGTCTTTGCGATGCAGCCAATGCCCATCATGATTCTGATCTTTGGCGTAACGCTCATCCTGGCGATGATCGCGTTTGCGTTTACGGGTCCGAATCCCGCGCGCGAGGCGTCGCGGCGGCTGCAGGCGGTCAAACTGCGCCATTCGGACAGCGCACTCGACAAAGTCGAAGCCCAGTATCGCAAGGCCGTGGCCGCCCGCAAGCCGACCACGTTTCGCGCCGACGGCCAGAAATCGCGCCGCGAAGCGCTGCGTCTGCGGCTGTTGCGCACCGGCAAAGGCTGGACCGTCCAGCAATACACGACCTGGAGCATCGGCCTGCTGGTCGCCATCACCTTGCTGATCTGGCTGAAAAGCGGATCGCTGGTGTTCGGGCTGGCGGTTGGCGTGGTGATCGGGGCGGGTCTGCCCCACATGGTCGTCAACTGGCACGTGGGCCGGCGTCTGAACAAGTTCATCACCAAGTTTCCCGATGCGCTGGAACTGCTGGTGCGCGGTTTGCGTTCGGGTCTGCCGGTCAGCGAGACGCTGGGCGTGGTCGTCAGCGAATTGCCGGGGCCGGTGTCCGAAGAATTCAAGCTGGTGACCGATCGCATCCGGCTGGGCCGGACAATGGAAGAGGCGCTGCAGGATGCGGCCGACCGGCTGAACATTGCCGAATTCAGCTTTTTCTGCATCACGCTGGCGATCCAGCGCGAAACCGGGGGCAACCTGGCCGAAACCCTGGCGGGGCTGGCCGATGTGCTGCGCAAGCGCGCCCAGATGAAGCTGAAGATCAAGGCGATGAGCTCTGAATCCAAGGCATCGGCCTATATCATCGGATCGCTGCCGTTCATCGTGTTTGCGCTGATCTATTCGATCAACCCCAAGTACATGGGGCGCTTTTTCATCGATGAGCGCCTGATCGGCACCGGGATCGGTGCGTTTGTCTGGCTGTCGCTGGGGGCGTTCATCATGTCCCGCATGATCAACTTCGAGATCTGAAAGCCCTGGCATGAGCGCTTTTTCCGCCAATCCGGCCGCAGCCCACCCCACCCTGCTGGGTGTCGATGTCATTTTTGCAGGCACCCTGCTGGCCGGCGTTGCCGCGCTGATGGTGGTGCTGGCGATCTATGCGGCGGTTACCGTGCGCGATCCGATGGCCAAGCGGGTCAAGGCGCTGAACGAACGCCGCGAACAGCTCAAGGCCGGGATCGTTGTCGCCGCCAGCCGCAAACGCGCGAGCATCGTGCGCCGCAACGAGACCACCGACCGCATCCGTACCTTTCTGCAGCGGCTGAGCGTGTTGCAGGACAGCCAGTTGGCCCACGCCCAGCGCAAACTGGCGCAGGCCGGCATCCGCAAGAAGGAATGGGGCGTTGCCATCATTCTGGGCCGGATGATCGGCCCGATTGTCATTGGCGGTCTGGCGGCGACGCTGATTTACGGCGTGAATTATTTCCCCACCTGGCCCGATTACAAGAAATTCGGCGCCTTTGCCGCGATGCTCGTGCTGGGGTACAAATCACCCGACATCTGGCTGGCCAACCTGGTCGGCAAACGCACCCACCAGATCCGCAAAGGGCTGCCCGACGCGCTTGACCTGCTGGTGATCTGCGCCGAGGCCGGGCTGACCATCGATGCCGCGTTTACCCGCGTGGCGCGCGAACTGGGCCGCGCCTACCCCGAATTGTGCGATGAATTTTCGCTGACCGCGATCGAGATGTCGTTTCTTACCGAACGGCGCCAGGCGTTTGAAAACCTTGCCTATCGCGTGAACCTCGAAGCCGTCAAAGGCGTAACCACGACGATGATCCAGACCGAACGGTATGGCACGCCGCTGGCATCGGCACTGCGCGTGCTGTCGGCCGAATTCCGCAACGAACGCATGATGCGCGCCGAGGAAAAGGCCGCGCGCCTGCCTGCGATCATGACCGTGCCGCTGATCCTGTTCATCCTGCCCACGCTGTTCGTGGTCATCCTGGGCCCGGCGGCCTGTTCGATCAGCGACAACTTCCTCAACCGCAAGATGGGCTGAACCTGGCGTTCGCACGCGCGAACGCCAGCCCCGGGGTCAGCGCTTGCGCCGCGGGGCCGTCGCATCCTCAATCTGGCGCACCGATTGCCCCAGCTTGTCGAGCAGATTGCGCAAAGTCTGGATTTCGTGCGGGGTCAGCGCGGCAAAGATGCGTTCATAGGCGGCAAACGCCCGCGGCCAGATCTGTTCATACATCGCGTGGCCTGCCGTGGTCAGTTCAAGGTGGTGCGACCGGCCATCGGCGGCATTGGGATTGCGCTGCAGCAAACCCCGATCGTCCAGCGCCTTGCACGCGCGGTTGACCGCGACTTTGTCCATCAGCGTCGCGCGCACCAGATCGCGCTGGGTCAGCGCGCCGGTGTCGCCCAGAATGGCCATGATCCGCCATTCCGGAATCTTCAGGCCAAAGCATTCGCCATAATCGCCGGCAATATGGCCCGACACCGCATTCGACGTGATCGACATGCGATAGGGCAGAAAACCGGCAAGACGACTTTTCGATCCAGGCATAGCCTGCGACACATATCGAAAGCGACATGCGTTGCAAGTGAAACAAACCACCCGGATTGACGTGTCATTCTGATATTGTTTTGCGGGTTGTGTCCACGCCGCCTAATGCCCTCGCGCCAGAATTCCGGCCATGATGAAATCGACCGTGTGTTCGCGATAGCGATCGCGCAGTTCCTCGGTCAGCGTGTCCTGGCCATAGCAATGGCGCAGCACCAGCCGCGCCGAAAAGAACCGGTCGGCGGCGCCTGTCACGGTGAAATAGAACAGCTGCGCATCGACCGATCGAAACGTGCCATTGTCCACGCCCGCCTTGATCAGCTTGTCATAGGCAACCCCCAGCGGGGTCAGATAGGTGTCGGCAATCGTGCGCGCCTCGGCCTCGTCGCTATCACGCACCAGCCGCATCAGCAGGCGGTTGAGATAGGGATAGGCGTAATAGGTGTCGATGCATTTGCCGATATGCCGGCGCAGTTTGGCCTCGGGCGACATCGCATCCTTGGCCAGCAGCGCATCGACCGAACGGATGATCGTCACCATGTCGCGATCGAGCAGAGCCCTGAGCATGCCCGCCTTGTTGCCGAAATAGTATTTCACCAGCGCGGAATTCAGCCCCGATCGCAACGACAGCTCGGACAGCGAGATATCGACCTGATCGCCCTCGCGCATGATCTGCGATGCGGTTTCCAGCAGCAGTTCACGCGCGCCCTGGGCTTCGACATTGTCCTGGCTGTCGCTCGTTGCCGACGGCGTCACGGTCTGTTCGGTCACGTTCATTCCCAACCCGGTTCTTCCCACCACGGATAAAACTCCGGCATATCCGAAGAAACGCGTGCAGGGTAGCGCGGTTTGCGCTTTTCCAGAAAGCTGCCAATCCCTTCGGCCGCATCGGGCCCGCGCGACAGCGTGTAGATTGCGCGGCTGTCGACGTGATGCGCCTGCATCGGGTGATCGAACTGCGGATTGTGCCACAACATCGCGCGGGTCATGGACACCGCCACCGCGCTGGTGTTGTCGGCAATCTCGCGCGCCAGCGCGCGCGCCGCGGGCAACAGATCATCGGGTTCGTGCAGCGATCGCACCAGCCCCCCGCGCAATGCCTCGGCCGCGTCGAACACGCGCCCGGTCATGCACCATTCCAAGGCCTGCGGCAGGCCAACAATACGCGGCAGAAACCAGCTTGAGGCTGCCTCGGGCACGATGCCGCGCCGCGCGAACACAAACCCAAACCGCGCGGTGGTGCTGGCCAGACGGATATCCATCGGCAATTGCATCGTCGCGCCGATCCCCACGGCCGCGCCGTTGATCGCGCCGATCACCGGTTTCTTCGACTGATAGATGCGCAAGGTCAGCTGCCCGCCGCCATCGCGCACGCGCGGATCGGACAAGTCTGTCACCGCATCGCCGCTGGAAAAGACATGCTTGCCATCATCGGGGGTCAAATCGGCGCCTGCGCAAAACGCGCGGGCGCCGTGACCCGTCACGATCACCACACGCACATCGTCATCGGCATCGGTGCGATCGAACGCATCGCGCATTTCGAGCATCATCGTGCCGGTGAACGCGTTCATCTTGTCGGGCCGGTGCAGCGTGATCGTGGCAATGCCGTCATCGACGTCAAACCGGATGTGCGAATAGTCGCTCAAAGGCCCTCTCCCACGAAGGCGGGGGCCGCCTTGTGGCGTGCCCCCGTTGGCGGATGGATCAGCGCGGCGCCATGCGGATGGCCCCGTCCAGACGCACGTCTTCACCGTTGAAATAGCCGGTTTCGATCATGCACAGTGCCAATGCCGCATATTCTTCGGGCATGCCCAGACGCTTGGGAAACGGCACCGATGCGGCCAGCGCCGCCTTGACGTTTTCGGGCGCACCCTGCAGCAGCGGGGTGTTGAAAATGCCGGGCAGGATGGTGTTGACGCGAATGCCCTCGTTCATCAGATCGCGCGCGATCGGCAAAGTCATGCCGACCACCCCGCCCTTTGACGCCGAATAGGCAGCCTGGCCGATCTGGCCGTCTTCGGCCGCGACCGACGCCGTGTTGACGATCGCGCCGCGTTCGCCGAATTCTCCCACCGGATCGAGCGTCATCATCCCGGCCGCCGATTTGGCGATGCAGCGAAATGTGCCGACCAGATTGATCTGGATAATCGCGTTGAAGGCATCAATCGGGAAATGCTTGATTTCGCCTGTTTCCTTCGACCGGCTGGCGGTCTTGATGGCGTTGCCCGTGCCCGCGCAATTGACCAGGATGCGTTCCTGGCCGTTCGCCGCGCGCGCCTTGGCAAAGCCGGCGTCGACGCTGTCTTCGCTGGTGACGTTGACTTCGCAGAACACGCCGCCGATTTCGGCGGCAATTGCCTCACCCTTTTCGCGCGACAGGTCAAATATCGCGACTTTCACACCCTTTGCCGCCAGCGCGCGCGCGGTGGCCGCGCCAAGACCCGATGCACCGCCGGTGACAACCGCGGAAATGCCCGATTCACACTTCATGAAAATATCCTCTTTGCATTGATTTCAAACCATTTCGACAATCGTGACATTGGCGACACCGCCGCCTTCGCACATTGTCTGCAATCCGTATTTCAGTCCGCGCGCCTTGAGCGCGTGGAGCAGCGTGGACATCAGCTTGGTGCCCGATGCGCCCAGCGGATGGCCCAGCGCAATGGCCCCGCCATTCACGTTCAGGCGATCGGGGTCGGCGCCGGTGTGCTTAAGCCAGGCCATCGGCACCGAAGCAAACGCCTCGTTCACTTCGTACAGGTCGATATCACCGATACGCAGGCCCGCGCGCGCCAACGCCTTGTCGGTGGCAAACAGCGGTTCTTCCAGCATGATCACCGGATCGCCCGCAGTAACGGTCAACGTGTGGATGCAGGCCAGCGGGGTCAGGCCATAGCGCTTGAGCGCGGCTTCGGACACGACCAGCGCGGCGCTGGCGCCGTCGCAGATCTGGCTGGAACTGGCCGCGCTCAACGCGCCGTCGGGGCTCAGCAGCTTGACCCCGGCGATGCCCTCGATCGTGGCGTCAAAGCGGATGCCTTCGTCAACGGTGTGCAGCGCCGGGCCATCGGCGGTGTCGATCTCGACCGGCACGATCTCGTCGGCAAAAGCCCCGGCCCGGGTCGCGGCAATCGCCTTGAGATGGCTGGACAGCGCAAACTGGTCGAGCTGGTCCTTGGTAAAGCCGTGCTTCTTGACGATCATTTCGGCACCGGTGAACTGCGACCAGTTCACGCCCGGATATTTGGCCTCAAGCCCTGGCGATTTGTAATTGCCCAGCCCCTCTTTCATGTGAAAGATCGCGGTGCTGCCCATGGGCACGCGGGTCATGCTTTCGACGCCGGCGGCAATCACCACGTCCTGCACACCCGACATCACTGCCTGCGCGGCAAACTGGATCGCCTGCTGTGATGATCCGCACTGGCGGTCGATCGTCACCGCCGGGGTCGATTGCGGCAGCAGCTTTGACGCGAGCACGGCGTTGCGCCCGACTTGCCCGGCCTGTTGCCCACCCTGGCTGACACAGCCCATGATCACATCCTCGACCGCGGCCGGATCGATCCCGGTGCGCGCGACAAGCGCGTCGAGCGTCAGCGCCGCCAGATCCACAGGATGCACCCCGGCCAGCCGGCCGTTGCGACGGCCACCGGCGGTGCGCACCGCATCCACGATATAGGCCTTGCCCATTTCCCTTACGACTCCTCTGACCCGGCGTATGTTTAACTGAACGATTAAGGAGCCATGACGCGTCGGTCAAGCCGATCGTGCGCGCGCAGCGTTTGCGTCCGCCACGGGCCTGTGGCAGCGGGTGTTTAATCGAAAGCTTAAGAGAGGTTTCCTGCCATGGCCACCCCGTTCCTGACTGTCGAGCGCCAGGGCCGCATCGCGATCCTGACCATGAACCGGCCCGAGGCGCTGAACGCCATCGGCACGCTGGATGATTGCGACTGCATCGTCGACACGCTGTTTGCCTTGGGCAACGATCGTTCGATCTCGGCGCTGGTGCTGACCGGATCGGGTCGTGCCTTTTCCAGCGGCGGCAATATCAAGGGCATGCAGCAGCGCACCGGGATCGGCGTGCTGGAACAGCCCGATTCGACTCGCGCCAATTACCGCCGCGGCGTGCAGCGCGCGGTGCGCGCGCTGCTCGATTGCGAAATCCCGATGATCGCGGCGATCAATGGCCATGCGATCGGCCTGGGCCTTGACCTTGCGTGTCTGTGCGACATCCGCATTGCCGCAGACAGCGCCAAAATGGCGGCCAGTTTCATCAAGGTCGGCATCGTGCCGGGCGATGGCGGCGCGTGGACGCTGCAGCGCATTGTCGGCTATTCGCTGGCCGCCGAACTGTTTCTGACCGGGCGCAGTTTTGACGCCGAATATGCGCGATCGATCGGCCTGGTCAGCCGCGTGGTGCCGCACGAAGACCTGTTGCCCGCGGCGATCGGCATCGCCCAGGACATTGCCGCAAACCCGCCCCGCGCGCTGCGCCTGACCAAGAAACTGCTGCGCGAAGCCCAGCATGGCCGCGCGCACGACGTGCTGGAACTGTCGGCCGCCTATCAGGCGATCGCGCACGAAACGCACGACCATGCCGAGGCGGTGGCTGCGCTGCTTGACAAACGGGCGCCGAACTTCACGGGAGAATGATGACCTCGCGCGAAGAACAGTTCCTGACGATGATGCGCGCGCTGGCGCCCGATCCGGCGGCGCGCGGATTGCACGACGATGCCGCGGTGATCGCGATCGGTGGTGAAACGCTGGTGATCACGCACGACATGATGGTCGAAGGCGTGCACTGGCTGCGCGGGCAGGACGAGGCCGACATAGCCTGGAAGCTGGTGGCGACCAACGTGTCGGACCTGGCCGCAAAAGGGGCCAGGCCGGTCGGCATACTGCTGGGTTATGCGCTTGGTCCCGACGATGCGCGTTTTGCGCAAGGGCTTGGCGAAGCCTTGTGCGCGTTCGATGTGCCGCTGCTGGGCGGCGATACTGTTGCCGCACCTGCCGGCGGCCGCAGCCACGGGCTGACCGCGCTGGGTAGCGCCACGCATTGCCCGGTGCCGTCGCGCAAAGGTGCACAGCCGGGCGATGTGCTTTGGATTACCGGACCGGTGGGCGCGGCAATGCTGGGGTTCGAGGCGTTGCGCGACGGTGTGCCCGGCGTCGCTACGGCCGCATACCGCCGGCCGGTGCCGCGTCTGGCCCAGGGGATCGCGCTGGCGCCGCACGTGTCGGCGATGATGGATGTGTCCGACGGCCTGCTGATCGATGCGCAGCGCATGGCCCGGGCCAGCGGCGTCACTCTGGCCATCGATTCTGCCGCTGTTCCGGTTCCAGAGTCGCTTGTCCAGGCGCGCCGCCATGCGGCCATGACCTGGGGCGATGATTACGAATTGCTGTTCACCCTGCCGCCCGACACCGCGCCCGCATGCTTCGCGCATGCAATAGGCCGGGTCACGGAATTCACTGGCAACAGTATCTTGGTCGATGGTGCATCGCCAAAAGGACCGCTGGGATACTGGCACGACGTCGCCGACGATTGACCCTGAACAAGGAAGCACTTGCCGGTTCACAATAAATCCCTAGCTTTCGCCGTCTCTCCACACACAACGGGGACCCGCATCGCGCCGCCACGATCCACCGCGGACCACTGGCACGCCGGAACGTTCGGCGCGGACGGGCATAAAAGGGGGATGCCAACGTGAACCTTGTTGAAATTTCAATTGGATTGGGATTGCTGGCCATCGTGTATGGCTTTCTCGCCGGACGCTGGGTGCTGAACTCACCCGCCGGCAACCAGACCATGCAGGACATTGCGGGGGCCATCCAGGAGGGCGCACAGGCCTATCTGAAGCGGCAATACACCGCGATCGCGATTGTCGGCGTGGTGGTTGCAGCCCTGGTGCTGTATTTCCTGGGCGTTATCGCCGCGGTTGGTTTTGTGATCGGCGCCACGCTGTCGGGCGCGGCCGGGTTCATCGGCATGAATGTGTCGGTGCGCGCCAATGTGCGCACCGCGGCTGCCGCGCAGAACGGATTGCAGGCCGGGCTGACCATGGCGTTTCGCGCAGGTGCGATCACCGGCATGCTGGTGGCGGGCCTGGCGTTGCTCGCGATCGCGGGATTTTTCGGCTATCTGGTGGGCTTTGGCGGGCACCAACCCGATGAACGCACCGTGGTTACCGCGCTGACCACGCTGGCGCTGGGCGCATCGCTGGTATCGATCTTTGCCCGCCTGGGCGGCGGCATCTTTACCAAGGCCGCCGATGTCGGTGCCGATCTGGTCGGCAAAGTCGAGGCCGGCATTCCCGAAGACGACCCACGCAACCCCGCCGTTATCGCCGACAACGTGGGCGACAACGTTGGCGACTGCGCCGGGATGGCCGCCGACCTGTTCGAAACCTATGTGGTGACGATCGGCGCGACGATGGTGCTGACCGCGTTGCTGGTCCACGGGCTTGGCAATCTGCTGTTGCCGCTGATGAGCCTGCCGCTGCTGATCGGCGGGGTGTGCATCGTCACCTCGATCCTGGGCACGTTCTTCGTGCGACTGGGCAGCTCGAAAAACATCATGGGCGCCATGTACAAAGGGTTCCTGGTCACCACCGTGGCCTCGATCCCGGCGATCTGGTTTGCGATCCAGTACACGCTGGGCGATATGGAGGCGCGGATCGGTTCGGCCGCATTTACCGGGCGCACGCTGTTCTATTGCACGCTCGTCGGGCTGGCTATCACCGGGCTGATCATCTGGATCACCGAATATTACACCGGCACCAATTATCGTCCGGTGCGTTCGATCGCCAAGGCCAGTGTTACCGGCCATGGCACCAACGTGATCCAGGGCCTGGCGATCAGCCTTGAGGCGACCGCGCTGCCCACGCTGGTGATCTGCGCCGGGATCGTGGTGTCGTACCAGCTGGCCGGCCTGATCGGGATTGCCTATGCGGCGACCGCGATGCTGGCGCTGGCGGGCATGGTCGTGGCACTCGATGCGTATGGCCCGGTCACCGACAATGCCGGGGGCATTGCCGAAATGGCCGGCCTGGACGACGCCGTGCGCGAAAAGACCGATGCGCTCGATGCCGTGGGCAACACCACCAAGGCGGTGACTAAAGGCTACGCCATCGGTTCGGCAGGCTTGGCCGCACTGGTGCTGTTTGGTGCCTATACCACCGACCTCAGGGAATTTTTCCCCAAGCTGACGGTCGATTTCAGCCTGGAAAATCCTTATGTGATCGTCGGGCTGCTGCTGGGTGCGCTGCTGCCCTATCTGTTCGGGGCGATGGGCATGACGGCCGTTGGCCGTGCCGCGGGTGACGTGGTGGTCGACGTGCGCGACCAGTTTGCCAACAATCCGGGTATCATGGCCGGGACCAGCCGCCCCGACTATGCGCGAACCGTGGATCTGGTGACGAAGGCGGCGATCAAGGAAATGATCGTGCCGTCGTTGCTGCCGGTGCTGGCACCGGTGGTGGTCTATTTCGTCATCACCATGGTGGCGGGGCAGACCAACGGATTTGCCGCGCTGGGTGCGCTGCTGCTGGGCGTGATCGTCAGCGGGCTGTTTGTCGCGCTGTCGATGACATCGGGCGGCGGCGCGTGGGACAACGCCAAGAAATACATCGAGGATGGCCATCACGGTGGCAAAGGTTCTGACGCGCACAAGGCGGCAGTGACCGGCGACACCGTGGGCGATCCGTACAAGGACACCGCTGGCCCGGCGGTAAACCCGATGATCAAGATCACCAATATCGTTGCACTGCTGCTGCTGGCCGCACTGGTCCATCACGCAACGCATTGAACCGTCTTGCCATCGCAGCATGCAAACCCCCGTCGGCGCCGCCGGCGGGGGTTTCACGTTGACGTCAACGGCAGGCCAAGCCAGACACGAAGCCATGTCCCAATCCCCCACCCCCGAAGCGCTGGTATCCGGCCTTCTCCGACTGCTCGATCTTGATACGGCCGGCGATGACCGGTTTATCGGGCACAACCGCCCCGATGGCCGCGGCCGCATGTTTGGCGGACAAGTCATTGCACAGGCGCTTGTCGCGGCCGAGCGCACCGTGGGCGAAGATCGCCCGGTCCATTCGCTGCACGCCTATTTCCTGCGCGGCGGCAACGAAGCGCAAGGTGTCGATCTGTCGGTGCTGCGCGATCTGGACGGGGGCAGCTTTGCCAATCGCCGGGTGGTGGCAAGCCAGGGCGAAACGCCGATCCTGACGATGGTGGCATCGTTCCACCGGCGCGAGGCGGGGGTATCGCACGCCAATCCGATGCCCGATGTGCCAGACCCCGATGACCTGCCCGACGAGGCGGGGCTGCGCGCCCAATTTGCCGACCGCATCCCGGCCGACCGCCGCGAAGTGATGCTGCGCCTGCGTCCGATCGAACAACGCCCGGCCGAAGCGCGCCACTGGATGAACCCCGAACCGCGCGAGGCGCGATCGCACACCTGGTTTCGCACCGCAGCGCCGCTGCCCGATGATCCGCGGGTGCACCGTGCGGTGCTGGCCTACGCCAGCGACATGAGCCTGCTGGGCACGTGCACGCTGCCCCATGGGCTGAGCTGGATCATGGGCAATGTCATGGGGGTCAGCCTGGATCACGCGGTGTGGTTCCACGATCACTTTCGCGCCGACGAATGGCTGCTGTATGCCTGCGACAGCCCGTGGGCCGGCAATGCCCGCGGTTTCAACCGGGGCCAGATCTTTACGCGCGACGGCCGTCATGTGGCCAGCGTTGCGCAAGAAGGCCTGATCAGGCCGATCCGTCCCCGCGACTGATCATCAGGGCACCACGCACGTCGCGCGTTCCAGCACCGGGTGTTCGACCATTGCTTGTGCCACCGCGCCCAGCGTGCGGCCGCTGTCGCCTGCGGCGCGGGTAATTTCGACCACCACAGAATCGAACAGGTGACAGGAATCAAGACTGGTGTTGCCCCCGCCATAGCGGTTGGCGATCAGCGTGGCATAGCGATCATACAACCCGCCGTGCCGGGTTTCGGCCTGACCGCTTGTGGCGAAATAGTGTTGCAGGCGCTGGGCTGCGCCGTCGAACTGCGCCTGGTGCGCCGAAACCATCGCCTCGTAATGCGGTCGCATGTCCACGCCCATCAACGAACAGCGCAGCGACACGTTCATCATCAGCATTTCGAATTCGTGCAGCCGCGCGGCATGGGTCAGGGTTTCATCGATGCAGGCCGCGCGCGCGGTATCAACCCCGGCCAGCGCCAGGCAGGCCGCCAACAGCGCCAGCGCGCCCGATCGGCGCATGGTCATTTCGCCAGCGTCGCGGATTGCGGTTGCCCCGGCTGCGAACAGGCCACCACCGGCACCGTCATCAGCGCGCTGAACTGGCGCACCAGCGCCGACTGCATCGAAAACGTGGTCTGCGCCACTTGCTGATAGGTGCGCGCGGCGCCGACGATGGCGTTCATCGTGTCGGGATCGTGGCTCAACTGGTACTGGTCATACAGCGACTGCAACTGGCGCATATAAGCCGCTGCAGCGTCGTTGTTCTGCTTGGCCGCGTTGACCGAGGGCAGATAGACCGTGTCGTGAAACGCATTGCGCGCCTCGGCCGAACAGAAACTGGGCGGCAGCGCCACCGCGGCCACCGGCACCAGCGCGGGTTGCGCAGGCACCACATACCCGGCCGCCAGCGGGCGCGGTGGTGCCGGGGCAACGGTCGCGGGCTGCGTGGCGACAAGTTGCACCGTGGCCGGCGCGGCGGGTGCCGCGGCCCCGGTGACCTGGCTGTTGGCAAGCGCTGCAAGCAATTGACCAAGCGTCGCCCCCGATTGGGCCGGTGCAGCCGGTGCGGCACCCCCTGGCGAAGGCGCCGCCGCAGACGGCCCCGGCATCACCGCGGGCTGCACCACCGCCGGCGTGGCATAGGTAGGCGGCGCCGATGCCACCGGTGCCGGCGCCGCGGTCTGGGTGTAGACCGCCGGCGGAGCCATCGGCGACGGCGCGATCGAAGCAGGCGGCGCAGGTGGCGCAACCGGTACGGTCAATGCCGGCGAAACGGTCGGCGCGGCGGTCGTCCCAGATGTGCTCTGCGGCGTCGTGCGGCCATGCAGCGCCACGATCTTGGCACGCGCAATTTCGCTGAACGTGCCGTTGGGATACCGCGTCAGATAGGCTTCGTACAGCGAAGGGTCGCTGCTTGAATCAATCGATTGCCAGAATGCCAGCTCGAACGGCGTGCCGACACCGGTGGCCACGGTCGATTGCGCGTGCACCACGGGTGCGCTGCACGCACTGCCCAGCACCAGCGCGACACCGCCCAAAACCATGGCGCGTTGCGCGCCAGCCGATTTCACAATGCGACCCATTTTCGACATGTGGACCCCCATTTCGCGGTCGCCCCCGCGTGATAGCCAGCCATTGGACACCGATGCATTGATGCCGGTGTCGCTTGGTAACTATCGAGTTATGGTAGCAGCCAGTTGAAAGGACTACGTTACCTGATCCTTAATTTTTACACGACTGGCCGCACGTAGGACGCAAGCCGTCGTAAACGGCGCAAAACGTGATCCGATACGGGACAACGGGGCCCGAACCACGGCAAAGGTTTGATGATCGTGCGGCGGCGAATCGCACGCGACCAACGCCAATCGAAAGTTTCAACCGCCCGCGTGGTAAAAATCGTAAACCGCCTGCGCCACGGCAATGCTGACCCCGGGCGCACGCTGCAGATCGTCCAGACTGGCAGCCCGCACTTTGCCCGCCGTGCCGAAATGCAGCAGCAGCGCGCGTTTGCGCGCGGGGCCGATACCGGGCACTTCGTCCAGCGGGCTGGCGGTGATCGCGCGGCTGCGCTTGGCACGATGCGCGCCAATGGCAAAGCGGTGTGCTTCATCGCGCAATTGCTGCAGGTGGAACAGCAACGGCGAATTGAGCGGCAGCAGTTTTTCACGCCCGTCGGGAAAATGGAAATGTTCGCGCCCGGCATTGCGGTCAGGGCCCTTTGACACCGCGATCAGCGCGACATCCTCGATGCCCAGTTCCTCCAGCGTTTCGCGCACCGCGGTCATCTGCCCCTTGCCCCCGTCGATCAGCACGAGGTCGGGCCACATGCCGCGGTCGCGGTCGGGGTCTTCTTCCTGCACGCGGGCAAAGCGGCGCGCCATCACCTCGCGCATCATCGCGAAATCGTCGCCCGGCTCGGTTTCAGGACGCTTGATATTGAATTTGCGGTACTGCCCTTTGCGAAATCCTTCGGGTCCCGCCACGACCATCCCGCCGACCGCATTGGTGCCCTGGATATGGCTGTTGTCGTAGATTTCAACGCGATCGGGCACCTCGCCCAGTTCAAGAAATTCGGCCAGATCGCGAAAGATCCGGGCGCGCGTACCGGTTTCGGCCTGGCGCCGCACCAGCGCCTCGTCGGCGTTGCGCTGCGCCTGTTCCATCAGCCGTCGCCGGTCGCCGCGCTGCGGCACCGAGATCTCCACTTTGCCCCCGGCGGCGGGATACAGCGCCTCGGCCAGCAGATCGGCCTCGGGCAGATCGCGATCGACCAGGATCAGGCGCGGCGGCGGCACGTCTTCGTAGAACTGCGCCATGAACTGGGTCAGCACTTCGGCCTCGTCGTGGCCTTCGGTGTGGCTGGGGAAAAACGCGCGATGCCCCCAGTTCTGCCCGCCCCGGATGAAAAACGCCTGGATCGCGACCGCCCCGCCCTGCACCGCCACGGCAAACACATCGGCATTGCCGACACCTTCGGCGTTGATCGCCTGGCTGCCCTGGATAAAGGTCGCCGCGCGCAGCCGATCGCGCAGCACGGCGGCGCGTTCGTAATCGAGCGACTGCGCGGCCTCGGCCATCTGCGCTTCGATCTCGCGCTGCACCGCGTTGGATTTTCCCCCCAGAAAATCACGCGCCTGGCGGGCCAGATCGGCATAGTCGGCCTCGTTGATCCGCCCGACGCACGGCGCGCTGCACCGTTTGATCTGGTACAACAGGCACGGCCGATCGCGCCGCGCCATGAATCCGTCGTTGCAACTGCGCAGCAGAAACAGTTTCTGCATCGCGTTGATCGTGGTGTTGACCGATCCGGCGCTGGCAAACGGGCCGTAATAATTGCCCTTGGCCCGGCGCGCGCCGCGATGCTTCATGATCCGGGGAAAGGCATGATCCGATCGCAGCAGGATGAACGGAAACGATTTGTCATCGCGCAGCAGCACATTGTACGCCGGGCGATAGCGTTTGATCAGCTGCGCTTCGAGCAGCAGCGCCTCGGCCTCGGAATTGGTGGTGACGATCGTCATCGTCCGCGTCAGGCTGACCATGCGGCGCAACCGGTTGGGCAGGCGATCGACCTGCACATAATTGGCCACCCGGTTCTTCAGCGCGCGTGCCTTGCCCACATACAGCGCCTCGCCGCGCGCATCGAGCATGCGATAGACCCCGGGCACCGGCTTCAGCGTGGCAACCACTTCGCGGATCACCGCCACGCCGCGATCCAGATCGGGCTGGTCCGCCCCGCGCACGGCATAGGTCGCCTTGTCTTCGTGGAACCGTTCGGCGCCATGCGGCGTGGGCACGGTTCCGGCAGGCGTGCGCCCGGCAGGCGCGGTGTCGGCTGCATCGTCGGCAGCGGAAGATCGGGACGGTGATCGGGCCATGGGCACTGTCAGATAAGCGCTCGATGCCCGCCGGTCCAGCGCCCCACCGGGCGGGCGCGCGGAAAAACCGGTGGGTCAGGCGTTAAAAAAATATTATCGGCCTAGTCATTGTTCCGTAGCAAACCTTGTCGGCCGGTTAACCTTTTGCGCGTTAACGCTTTGGCATGTCGATGCACTTTCAATTTGGGTCCAGGGCTCAGGTGCCGGGCCGCCGCCAGGCGGCGCGGGTGCGTCTGGCGCTGCCCGCCAAAGTCATCCTGGTCACCGGCCATCAGCCCTGTCAGCTTGACGACCTGTCGCAGACCGGCGCCAAAATCACGGTCGACCAGATCCCGCCGCCGCTGGGCGACGATGCCGTGCTGATGGTCAACGGTGTCGAAGCGTTCGGAACGGTGATCTGGCGGCGCGGCAACAGCTTTGGCCTGTGTTTCGAAGACGCGATGCCGATGGCTGATGTCGTCCGCCTGCGCGGGTTCAACGACCATCAGCAGGCGCTGGAACAGCAAAACCGGCTGCGGCACGCCCGCGAATTCGTGCAGGGTCGCAAAGTCTACTGATCAGAACTGCTTGCGCAATTCCAGCTTGATCAGACGCCCGACCGGATCGACATAGCCCGGCTGATACCGCAAAGGCACGGCCCCGCTGCTGTCGGTGACTTTCTGGATCGTGTCGAACACGTTGTTGATCGCCAGCTGCAGGCGCGTGCCCTTGAGGAACGGGTGTTTCTTCACCACCGAGGGCATGCGGCCCAGATCGGCGAACAGGCGAAGATTGACTGTCGCCAGCGATCCGAAATCAAGCGGAAGATCGCCCGGCTGGCCGCTGGAATTGACCCGCGTGCCGCTGGCATAGCTGGCCGCCAGCCGCATCCCGAACCCGCGATAGAACCCGCCGGTATCCAGATTGGCGGTGTGCCGCGCCACGCCGGTGCCGGTCAACGCATCGCCGCCCAACTGGTTCAGCACCGGCCCGCCCGGGGTCAATTGCGCTGTGTTGTACAATTCATAGCTGTAACTGAGCGACAGGTTCCACCGCCCGCGCCCGTCCGATGGTGGAGGTCCGCCACCCCCGCCGCCGCCACGACCGCCGCCCCCGCCGCCACGGCCAAAGCCGCCTGCGCCGCCAAACCCGCCGCCACTGCCACCCGGGCCGCCGCCGAACCCGCGTCCGCCGCCGCCAAACCCGCGCCGCTGCTGCGCCATCGCCGGATCGGGCTTGCCGAAATTGCCCGACAGATTGATCGAGGTGCGGATGCGCGAACTGCGCGTCATCGCCAGGGTTACCGGGGTTTCATCGATCGCCACGATCTGGTCGGCCGCATTGCGCGTGATGCGATCGCCAAACGCGGTTTCCACCGCGGTGGTTACCAACGGAAACGCGCTGGCCGGATCATCGGCATGGTTGCGGAAATATTCCACCACCAGCGTGTCGTTGCCGCCGCCAAACGGCAGCGTCCAGTTGCTGGCAAATTTCAGGTCGTGCTGCTTTTCGCGCAGCAATCCCGGATTGCCGCCGGTGGTCACCGTGGCCAGCACGGTCTGCCCGCGCACGAAATCGAACACCGCCACATTGGGCGTGATCGTGTCGGGTGCGGCCAGATTGGCCAGCGTGGGCGCGACTTGCGTGCCGATATAGGTTGCCGACAGCGTCCAGGTGGGGGTCGGTTTCCAGGTCAGCCCGCTGCCGATATCGACCAGCCCGCCGAAATCCGACACCGAATGCGCCTCGACATTCACGTTCAGCGCCAGATCGCCGATCGCAGACAGCACGTGGTTCTTGGCCGACGCGATCGGGAGGTCCAGGCTGAACCCGATCTGCGCATCGCCGCGGCGGAATGCATCGTCGATGCCGGTCCGCGTGTCGCTGGCGGCTTCGGCCGACCAGACATAGCCGGTCTTGACCGTCAGCCCCAGATCACCCGAAGGCAGCCGCAACGGGCGGCCGCTCAGCGTTACCAGCGAGGTATAGCTGTCAGTGGTGGTGCGCGCGATTTCGGGGTTGATCGCGGTCAGCGCGTCGATCGATTGCACCTGATAGGCATGCGTGCCGTCAAGCGTGGCCGACAGCAGCCAGGTGCCGACAGGCGCGTTCAATCCCAGCCCGACCGATCCCGTGGTGGTGCGCGATGATGTCAGCAGCCCCAGCAGCGGCTCGGTCGATTTGATCCCGTTCAGCGCATCGCTTGAATCGCGTTCGATCAACCCGTTGATCGTCAGCCCCGCGCCGGTCCACAACGGCCGCGCCACGGTTGCGTTCAGCTGCGCGGTGGTGGTGCCCGCCGACAGCGTGCGAAACTGCGCCGGATCGGGCTGCCCCGGCTGCGGCGGGGTTTGCTGGATGATCCCGCGCGCCGCTTCGGTTTCGGGTGTCACCACTTCATAGGCGCCGGTTACGTTGATGCGCGCGCCTTTGGCGATGCGCACCGCGGTCGCCTCGTCGCGCGTGTCGGTATATCCGCCGCGCGTGGGCCTGCCCACCTCGATCTCGTTGAACTGGCTTTTGAACTGGTCCTTCAGGATGAAATTGACCACGCGCTGATCGGGCCGAAACCCGAATTTCAGCGCGACTTCCTCGGGCAGGATCTCGACGCGCCTGATCGCTTCGGGGGGCAGCCCGCGGATTTCGCGAAAATTCGACACGCGCATGCCGTTCAGCAGAAACACCGGCGTGCCGCCGCCGCGTCCGCGCCCGGTGCCGGTCTGCGGCACCAGCGCGGCGACCAGTTCCTGGATCGACGACACGCCGTAGGATGCGATGTCGTCCTCATCCAGCGTGACAATCGGCGGCTGGTCGGCCTCGACCTGCCCCTTGATGCGATGCGCAACCACCAGGATTTCGCCCTGCTGGTCCAGCCCGCGCGCATCGGCCTTCAGGATCTTTTCGCCGTTGACCGAGATCTCGTCGGTTTCGCCGGTGGCCGGCGGTTGCGCCACCGGCGGCGCAGGCACAGGCGTTGGCGGCACAGGCACGGCAGGCGCGGTCTGCGCATGCGCCGCAGCGCCGGCCCAGACGATGCCGGCGGCCGCAGCGAGTAACATCATGGCCGCAGCCATCGGTGGCAAAACGCGGTTCACAGCGGGGCAAGGGTCTTTAATGAATGGGGGCGCAGGCGGCGCCACGGGCGCATGCCGCCCATGCGAAAAGCGCCACCGCGGGGCAATGCCCTTTTCGTAACATTTTGTCGCCTATCGGGATTTCGCCCGGGGGTGCAAACCCATTATCGGACACCACGCGCGGGCGGGGTTTTCTTTTTACGACTTTGCCGCTATGGGCGCGTCGCGCGTGATATTGCCCATGCGTTGCAGACCATGATGTCCCATCCATCTCGAACCGTCCGGGCGATGACCGGGTGCGTTCGACAGAACAAGGCAGCCGAACCCGCCGATGGCGAAAGAAGAACTCCTGGAAATGCGCGGATCGGTGGTGGAACTGCTGCCCAACGCGATGTTCCGCGTGCGTCTCGAAAACGATCACGAGATCCTGGGCCACACCGCCGGCAAGATGCGCAAGAACCGCATCCGCGTGCTGGTGGGCGATGAAGTGCTGGTGGAACTGACCCCGTACGATCTGACCAAGGGCCGTATCACCTATCGCTTCATGCCCGGCCGCAACGGCCCCGGCCAGTTCTGATCGGACCATCGCATGGCTGACACCGACCACGCGCCGGTGTCGCCCGGTCGCCCGCCCCTGCTGCTGGCCTCGGCCAGTCCGCGACGGCGCGAATTGCTGACCCGCATCGGCGTGGCACCCGATGCCATCGTGCCCGCCGATATCGACGAAAGCCCGCTGCACCGCGAACGCCCGCGCCCGCATGCGGTGCGCCTGGCCGCGCAAAAGGCGCGCGCCGCCGCCGCACTGCGCCCCGATGCGGTGATCCTGGCGGGCGATACGGTGGTCGGCGCGGGCGCGCGCATCCTGCCCAAGGCCGAGGACGAGGCCACCGCGCGCCATTGCCTGATGCTGCTGTCGGGCCGCCGCCACCGCGTCTATTCCGCCGTGGCGGTCATCACCCCCGATGGCCTGCTGCGCGAAGCGTTGAGCGAAACCATCGTGCGGTTCAAGCGGCTGACACCGCGCGAAATCGATGCCTATCTGGCGGGTGGCGAATGGCACGGCAAAGCCGGCGGCTATGCCATCCAGGGCAGCGCCGAAGGGTTCTGCACCTGGCTCTCGGGCAGCCATTCGGGCGTGGTCGGCCTGCCGCTGTTCGAAACGCGGCGGCTGTTGCAGGCGGCGGGCGTGATCGATGGCTGAATGGATTGTCGAACAGGGCATCGGCGAAGACCGCGCCGCCCTGATCGAAGGCGATACCATCGTGGCCGCGCGGCTGTGCTGGCGCGAGGCGCTGCGCGCGGGCGCGGTGGTGCAGGCGCGGCTTGACCATCGCCATCCCGGCACCCGGCGCGGCGCGGTGCACCTGCCCGATGGTTCGATCGCGCTGATCGACGCGTTGACGCCACAGATTACCGGCGGCGCGCGGCTGATGGTGCGGATCACGCGCGCGGCGCTTGCCGAACAGGGCCGCTTCAAACTGGCGCAGTGCCGACCCGCGGGCGATGTGCCCGCGGCCCCTGCCCCCACGCTGGCCCAGGCGGTGGCACAGACCGGGCACAGCGTGCGCGTGGCCGGAATGCTCGATCGCAGCCTGGATCGCGCCGGGTGGCCCGACCTGGTCGAACAGGCGGCATCGGGCGTGGTGGATTTTCCCGGCGGACGCCTGACCATCAGCCCGACGCCGGCGATGACGCTGATCGATATCGATGGCCCGCCCCCGCTGGCCCCGCTGGCGCAGGCGGCGGCGCGCGCCGTGCCCGAAACGCTGGCGCGGCTGGATATTGCCGGATCGGTCGGGATCGATTTTCCGGGGCAGGAAACCCGCGCCGACCGGCAGGCGATCGACGCCGTGCTCGATACCGCGCTGGCCGCGCATGGCTGGCAGGGCGAACGCACCGCGATGAACGGGTTTGGCCTGGTTCAGCTGATCAGCCGGCTGGAACGCCCTTCGCTGGTGGCGCGCATGGCGTTTCATCCGGCGCGCGCCGCGGCCTGTGCGTTGTTGCGCGCCGCCGAACGCGTGGCCGAACCGGGCGCGCTGTTGCTGACCGCGCACCCTGCGGTGCTGGGCGCGATCGATGCGGCGATGCAGGCCGAACTGGCGCGGCGCAGCGGGCGCGAAATTCGCCGCGCCCCGCGCGAACATCTTGCCCTTCACACCGGTTTCGCGCAGGCGATTGCGCCATGACCGAACCCGAAGTGCGCACGCGCCCCTGCCCGATCTGCGGCAAACCCCGCAGCACCGACTATGCCCCGTTCTGTTCGTCGCGCTGCCGCGACCGCGACCTGATGCGCTGGCTTGACGATGGCTATGCCATTCCCGGCAAACCGGCCGATCGCCCCGACGACGACGATGCCGAAGAAGGCGGCGGCGCCTGAAAAAACTGTGACGATGGGGCTGGACAAGCCCCCCGCGCTTCGCCATAGGCGCGCTTCCAACGCGGTCGGCGCCGGTTTTCGGCACCTGTGACACGCAACGCCCGGGTAGCTCAGTTGGTAGAGCACGTGACTGAAAATCACGGTGTCGGCGGTTCGATCCCGTCCCCGGGCACCATTGGCGCCCACGTTATAGTAGCGATGCTCGGCGCAGCCAGCGCCGGCCGGCAAACATCCCGCCGCCCCTGATCGACCGCCGCGCGCACGCGCGCCCGCCCCGTTCATGAACGCCACAGCGTCAGATTGGCGACAACGCACGCTTGCGCACCCGGCGCGATGTCGATTAGGTACAAACCCTTAATCGCCACTGCGAGGGGGGACGATCGTTTGCACGATCATTACGAGACGTTGTCGCATTCCCAACTGGTTAATCTGCTGCGCAATCGCTCGATCGATCGCGATACTTTTCACACACCACGCAGGTTACGACCAAGCAGCCCGCCCCATTCATGCGCCACACCCGTTGCCAGCGGGGCCAGCGCATGATGAATGATATCGAAGCGGTCGAAAAACGCCTGTGGACCGCGGCCGACCAATTGCGCGCAAACAGTGATTTTGCCACCAACGAATACTTCATGCCCGTGATGGGCCTGATCTTTCTGCGCCACGCCTATAGCCGGTATCTGGCGGTCAAACCTGATATCGAGGCGACCTTGCCGTCACGCCACGGTGTTCCGCGCGCGCTGACCAAAGAGGATTTCACCAGCAAGGGCGCCATTTACCTGCGGCCAGAGGCGCAGTTCGATCATCTGGTGGCCTTGCCCGATAGCGCAGACCGCGCGGCCGCGATCATTGCCGCGATGGAAGCGGTCGAGGATGACTATGCCGCGCTGAAAGGCGTGCTGCCCAAGAACGAATATCAAGGCCTTGAAAACGTCGTGCTGGCCAATGTGCTACGCATCTTCAACGATCCGGCGTTGCAGAACGCCACCGGCGATGTGTTCGGGCGGATCTACGAATATTTCCTGACCCAGTTTGCCGATCAAAGCGCGCATGACGGCGGCGAATTTTTCACGCCCCCGTCGATCGTGCAGATGATCGTAAATGCAATCGAGCCCGATCATGGGGTGGTGCTCGATCCGGCCTGCGGATCGGGGGGCATGTTCGTGCAAAGCGCGCACTTCATCGAACGGATGAAGCAGGACCCGACCAAAGTCGCCACGTTCTATGGGCAAGAGAAAAACGCGACCACCATCCGCCTGGCCAAGATGAACCTGGCCGTGCACGGGCTGGAGGGGCGGATCGAGCCCGGCATCACGTACTACACCGATGCGCACGAATTGCTGGGCAAGGCCGATTTCGTGATGGCCAACCCGCCGTTCAACGTGGACGAAGTCGATGCAGAACGGGTGCGCAAGGACCCGCGCCTGCCGTTCGGCCTGCCCGGCGTAAACAAGGCAAAGAAGGTTTCCAACGGCAATTACCTGTGGATCAGCTATTTCTACAGTTACCTGAAGGACACCGGGCGGGCGGGCTTTGTCATGTCGTCGCAGGCATCGAGCGCGGGCGGCGATGAGGCGGCCGTGCGGCGGCGGCTGATCGAAACCGGCCATGTCGATGCGATGATCGCGATCCGGGGCAACTTCTTTTACACCCGCACCGTGCCCTGCGAACTGTGGCTGTTCGACAAGGCCAAGCCAGCCGAACATGCCGACAAAGTGCTGATGCTGGATGCGCGGCAGGTGTTCCGCAAGGTTACGCGCAAAGTCTATGACTTTGCGCCCGAGCAGTTGCAGAACCTGACTGCGATCTTCTGGCTTTATCGTGGGCGAGAGGCGCAGTTCCGGGGGCTGGTGGCGGAATATCTGGACCGGACGATGGCAGAGGCGCGGGGCAATGCGGGCGTGGTCGAGCCGATGCTGGCCTTGCTGGACAGCTTGATCGAAGAGCTGGAGGAAACGGCTTCTGCCGACCTGATGAACCCGCTGACCGAGGCGCGGGCCGCTTTTCAGGCCGATTGGGATTTTTATGTGTCGTCTGTCCAGAAGCTTGGCGGGACTTGGTCTGGCGCGAACCTTGGCATTTTTCAACTGCACAGCGCGCACGACGATCTGGAACCGCTGGCCGAAACCAGCCGCGATTTGATCAAACAGATCGATCAGTTGTTAAAGCTGGCCGAGAAGGCGCACCGTGAAGGCGGCGGCAAGCGCGGCAAGGCAAGCGCGCTGAAGGCGCTGGAGGAGCCGCGCAAGGAAGCGGTCGAGCAGATCAAGCTGGTGCGGTATTTTCACCGGCAGGCGCACTGGCTGCTCATCCCCCACACACCCTTTCGCATTAACCCGTTCCGGGCCACGGTGCGGGCATGGCCGAACCGCAACAGACCATCGATGCAGCACTTGATGCGCTGGCCCATCGCAATCCCGCGCTTGCCGCCCAGCTGCTGAACGCGGTTGCGGGCCATGTGCCCGACGCGCAGATGCCGTGGCTGGCGCTGGCCAATGCCGAAATGGCGCTGGGGCGGCTTGATGCGGCAGAGGCGGCGATGGATCGCCATCTGGCGCTGCAGCATCGCGATATCGGCGGCCTGCTGATGAAGGGGCTGTTGCGCGAACGCCGCGGCGATACGCGCGCCGCGTCAAGCTTTTACACCGCCGCGCTGAACCAGGATGCCGCCTATGGCGGCGCGCCGGCCGAGCTGGGCGCGTTGATGGCGCATGCCCGCGCCGCGGTCGCGTCGGCGCAATCGGCGTGGATGGCGCATCTTGAGGCGGCGGCCGGCGCATCGCCATCGCCCGCCATCCGCGAGGCGATCGACCTGTTGGCCGGGCGGCGCGAGGTCGATCTTCAGAAACCGTCGCTGTTCTATTATCCGGGGCTGCCGCAACGGCGGTTTTACGATCCCGATCAATTTGCCTGGCTGCGCCCGATGATGGACCTGGTGCCGCAGATGCAGGCCGAATTGCACGCGGTGGCCGGCGCCCACGGCGCGCACGGCGAAGGTTTTGCCCCCTATGTGCGCACCAGCACCGAACGGCCCGCGGCCAACAACCCGCTGCGCGATGATCCGGCGTGGGGCGCGTTCCATTTCTGGCGCGACGGGGCGATCGTGCCCGAACACGCCGCGCGCTGTCCCGCCACGATGGCCACGCTGGCGCATGCGCCGATGCCGATGATCCCCGGCCGCGCGCCCAATGCGATATGGTCGCGATTGTTGCCCGGCACGCATATCGCGCCGCATCACGGCATGCTGAACTGCCGCCTGATCTGCCACATCCCGATCCGCACCGCGCCGCAATGCCGGCTGCGCGTGGGCAGCGAAACGCGCACCTGGCAGGATGGCGTGCCGCTGATATTCGACGATTCGATCAATCACGAGGCATTCAATGACGGGCCGCAGGCGCGCGTGATCCTGCTGTTCGAAATCTGGCGCCCCGAAATTGACGAGGCCGACCGCATCGCGCTGACCGGGCTGTTTCAGGCGATCGACGGCTTTGCCGGCGGCCTGTAGCGCCGCCGGCGCCCGCGCGATTAACGGGTGTGCGCCGCGCTGCCCCGCTTCGGGACGCGGCCGAAACGGCGCTGGCCGACCGATTGGCAGGCCGCGCGATCGCGATACAGTCAGCCCATCCCGGCGCGGCAGCCGGCACAGCGGGGCAAGGCGCGTCATGTTGAACAGCAGATCTGTGATCCACGGCACATGCGGTGCCACCTCGATCGAATATGCGTTTGTCGCCTGCCTGATCGCGGTGGCGGCCATGGGCAGCATGGGCCTGGCGGGCAATGCGGTGGGCAACACGCTGAACGTGGCCAGCAGCCAGATGAACGCCGCGCCCGCGCTGCACCCCAAAGGTTAAGGCGGGCCCGGGCGCAATCCCCGTTCGCCCACGCCGCGCGGGCACGCCTTGCGCGCATCGCGGTGCGGCCTATGCTGATCGCATGGACCGGCATAAGGGCGTGATACGATGACGGAAACGGGGCCATGGCAGGCGCGATCGGCCGATCTGCTGGCCGGGCTGTCGGTCGCGGGGCTGCTGGTGCCCGAAGCGGTGGCCTATGCGGGGATCGCGGGGCTTGCGCCCGGCCGTGCGCTGATTGCAGGCGTTGCCGGCGGCCTGGTCTATGCGCTGGTCGGGCGCAGCCGGTTTGCGGTGGTATCGGCCACCAGTTCGTCCGCATCGATCCTGGCGGCGGCGCTGGGCAGCCTGGCGGCGGCGCCGCAGCTGATCGGCAATATCGGCCACGATGCGCTGGCCACGGCGATGACGTTGATGGTGGGGGTGATGTTCACCGCGCTGGGGCTGTTCCGGCTGGGGGGCCTGGCCGGGTTTGTTTCGCGCCCGGTGCTGCGCGGCTTTGCCTTCGGGCTGGCCGCGACGATCATCATCAAACAGCTGCCCCATCTGGTGCATGTAACCGTTGCGGGATCGAACATCGCGCAAGTGGTGACGGGCGTGGCCACGCAGGTGGCGCAATGGCACTGGCCCAGCCTGGCGCTGGGGCTGGCGGCGCTGGCGGCGCTGGTGGCATTGCGGCGCGTGCCGGGCATTCCCGCCACGCTTGTCGTGATGGCCATGGGCATTGCGCTGGGATCGGTCGGGCCGCTGGCGCACCTGGGCATCGCGCTGGTCGGGCCCACGCCGATCGCCATGCCGCATCTGGCGCTGCCCACCGATCTGGCGGTGTGGGAACGCATTGCGCAGCTGGCCGCGCCGCTGACGCTGATCATCTTTGCCGAAAGCTGGGGCACGATCCGCGGGCTGGCGCTGGCGCATGGCGATGACATATCGTCGAACCGCGAACTGACCGCGATCGGTCTGGCCAATGGCGCCGCTGCGCTGGTGCAGGGCATGCCGATCGGCGCCGGGTTTTCGATCGGATCGGCCAATGCCGCCGCCGGCGCGCACAGCCGCATGTCGGCCGGGGTGGCCAGCCTGGCCACGCTGGCGCTGGTGCTGCTGGCCGGGCCGCTGATCGCGCGCATTCCCGAACCGGTGCTGGCCGCGGTGGTGATCGCAGCCCTGCTCCACGCGCTGAACCCCGCGCCGATCGTGCGGCTGTTTCACCTGCGGCGCGATCACTGGGTGGCCTTTGCGGCGGCGCTGGGGGTGCTGGTGCTGGGCGTGCTCAACGGCATGCTGGCGGCGATCGCGCTGTCGCTGATCCAGCTGTTGTATCGCTGGTCGCATCCGGTGACCAGCGAACTGGGCCAGATCGGCCACAGCCATGATTTCGTCGATATCAGCCACCACGCCGATGCGCTGCGCGTGCCCGGGGTGGCGATTTTTCGTCCCAACGCGCCGCTGTTTTTTGCCAATGCCGAAACCGTGCTGCGGCATATCGGCCTTGCCGCGCGCGTGCGCGGTGCAAACGTGCTGATCATCAGCCTTGAAGAAAGCGACGATCTGGATGCCACCGCGCTGGATGCGCTGGATGAATTCGCCCGGTCGATCAACGCCTGTGGCGCCCGCCTGATCCTGGCCCGCACCCACGACCGGGTGCGCGATGTGCTGAACGCGGCCGGGTTTGGCGATTTGGCCACCGCGTCAACCTTCAGCGTGGCCGATGCCGCCCGACACGCGATATCTTTGACAGCCCCCCAAAGGAGCGCCTGATCCATGGCCATGAACCACCCCGTTCACCCCATTCTCCACCCGGTCAGGATCAAGGACCTGCGCCCGACGCAAATGACCGTGGGCATGCGCGAAGTGGCCGAAAAGCGCGAGGAATGGCGCAACCGCCCGCGCGATTCGGCGGGCAAATACCTGGGATCGCACATGATCCCGGCGGTGCTGGGGCCCAAGGGCCGTCCGTGGATCGTCGATCACCATCATCTGGCGCTGGCGATGCATCTGGAAGGCGTGACCGAGGTGATGGTTTCGATCATCGCCAAGCTCGACACCCTGCCCAACAAGCGGTTCCTGGCGTTCATGGACGCGCACAACTGGCTGCATGCCTATGATGCCAAGGGCAAACGTCGCGAATTCGACGAACTGCCGCACAGTGTCACCGATCTGGCCGACGATCCCTATCGATCGCTGGCCGGCGAAGTGCGCCGCGCCGGGGGCTATGCCAAATCGCCCACGCCATATACCGAATTCCTGTGGGCCGATTTCTTTCGCGACCGGATCAAACCTGATCTGCTGACCGACCATTTCGCCCGCTGTGTAGAGGATGCGGTGCCGATGGCGCGCAACCGCGAGGCGCGGCACCTGCCCGGCTGGTCGGGGATCGACGCCGGGGATTAATCCCCGCCAAACGCCGGGCAATCGGCCTCGTTGCCGCAATACGTGCGATAGGCGGCCACCCAGTCGGTGCGGATCGCGGTTTGCGCCGTGGTCAGCGGCAATGCCGGTGTGCCCGGCGCCGGATCGCAGACCATGCGGTACAGCCGGTATTCCAGCCGGTCTTTGGCCCAGGCGTTCAGCCCGTCACCCGCCCGGCTTTGCGGCCACAGGTTTTCGCGCAGATCGCGCCCGCCCAGCGACAGCGGCACCAGGTGATCCACTTCCCACGAATGGCCGCCATCGTGCGGATTGGTCACATGGTATGCGGCAAAGACCGCATCCTTGACATGCGCAGAGGTATGCCGCGCCGCCTTGGCATAGGTCAGGTCGCCGCCGCGCTGCGGAGGATCGCCAGGCGCCCAGTCGTGCGCGCAGATCGCCGCATCGGTTACCCCCGGATCGATCGCTCCCGGGGTCAGGGCGCGATCGGGCCAGGTTGTGCCGGGCAGCCGGACGGGCGCCACCGGGCGCCGGTGCGCGATCATCCACAGCGCCAAAATGACAAGCCCGACCGCGACCACGATCAGTGCCAGCACCGCCGGCGGCAGTTTATACACACGCAAGGTGGGCCGAACGGTCATCCGTGCCCGCCTAGCATGACGCGGCACCCGGCCGCACCGTGGATTTGGCACCGATGTGGATCATGCCGGTTGCGCCGCGCGGGGCACTTGGCATTGGTGTCGCGCAGGCTTACCTTCAAGGTTCCGCACCGGTTCCCCCGACCGATCACGCACAGGACCCCTTGCATGACCAGAACCCTTTTGCTGCTCGCCGCCGCCGCATTGGTGCCCGCCGCGGCGTTGGCCCAGACGGCCGCACCTGTTCCTGCCGGCACCTACAAAGTCGACAGCCACCACACCCAGGCCGTGTTTGCGATCAACCACATGGGTTTCAGCGAATTTTACGGCACGATCCCCAATGCCACCGGCACGCTGACGCTCGACCCGGCCAATCCGGCCGCAGACACATTGGACGTGACGCTGCCGGTTGCGGCGATTTCGACCACCAACAGCGTGCTCGATGGCGAATTGAAGGACCCGAGCTGGCTCGATGCGGCCAAGTACCCCGAGATCCGCTTTACCGCGACCAAAGTCACCCGCACCGGCGCCACGACCGCGCATATCGACGGCAACCTGACGATGCACGGGATTACGCGGCCGGTCGCGCTTGACGCCGCATTCGGCGGCGCGGGCATCAACCCGTTGAACAAGGCCTATACGATCGGATTTTCGGCGACCGGCATCATCAAGCGGTCGGATTTCGGCGTGACCAAATATGTCCCGCTGATCGGCGATACGGTAAAACTGACGCTTACCGCCGCGTTTGAGAAACAGGGCTGACGGCCGGTTGCGCCACGCTCCCCCAGAGAGCGTGGCGCATTCGGATCAGCGGAACAGCACCGCCGCCTTGTTCACGGTCTGCCAGATGCCCCAGCCGATCGGCAACAGGACGACCAGCCAGGCGAACACGACCGCACCGGAGATCCCGGCAGGCGCCTGCGCCTGCACCGCGCTGTCGCCGGTGGCGGCCTGCGCCACCGGTTCGGGTGCTGTGTCTTCGGGATAGCGCAGCAACGACGGGTTGACCGGCTTGATCAGCAGATTGATCACGAACGCGACCACCAGCAACCCGGCGAGCGTCATGTAGATCCGCGTATAGACCTGTGCCGGTGGCAGTTTTGGCGATTGCAGGCTGCTGACGATCAGTGGCCCAAGCACGCCTGCCGTCGACCACGCGGTCAACAGCCGGCCATGGATGGCGCCGACAAACCGCGTGCCGAACACATCGGCCAGATAGGCCGGCACCGTGGCAAAGCCGCCGCCGTACATCGATGCGCAGATGCAGAACACCACGATGAACAGCCCGACCGAGCCGCCGATCATGCTTGGCGCAACCAGGCCATAGAGCACTGCGCCCAAGGCGGTCATGATCGCATAAGTGGTCTTGCGGCCAAGCCGGTCGGACGATGTCGCCCAGAAAAACCGCCCGGCGATGTTGAACAGGCTGATAACCCCGACAAAGCCTGCGCCAATCTTTGCAATCGCGTCCTTTTGTTCGGGACTGACCGCACCGATCGCCAGCAGCGGCTGACCGATCAACCGACCCGCGAACAGATCCTGCAACATCGGCGATGCGACCCCGATGATCCCGATCGATGCCGAAACATTGAGCAGCAGGACACCCCAGATCAACCAGAACTGCAAGGTCTTGTGTGCGTCATCAAGGTGGACATAGCCGCCCGAACCCGCACCCGGAGACGTGCTGGCCGCAGGCGTCCAGCCCGCCGGTGCCCAGCCTTCGCTCGGCACGCGAAAGCCCAGCGCGCCAGCCGACATCGCCACGAAATAGATCGCTGCCAGCACCAGAAAGGTCTGCCACACGCCCACGCCGTGCGCGCTGGCGAAATGCTTCATCAGCAGATCCGCCAAAGGGCTGCCGATCATCGCGCCCCCGCCAAAGCCCATGATCGCCATCCCGGTGGCCAGGCCACGCCGGTCGGGGAACCATTTGATCAGCGTCGAAACCGGCGCGATATAGCCGATACCCAGGCCAATCCCGCCAATCAGCCCGGTGCCGAGCCAGATCAGCCACAACTGGTGCCAGGCAACGCCCAGCGCGCCGATGGCAATCCCGCCCCCCCAGCAGCAGGCTGCAACCATGCCGGCCTTGCGCGGTCCGACGCGTTCGAGCCAGCCGCCCCAGATCGCCGCCGCGGCGCCCAGCACGACAAAAAAGATCGAATAGGTCCACAACAGATCGCTTTGGCGCCAGTCACACGTGGCCGTGGTGACGGCCTGAACCAGCGTCATGTCTTTGCACACGATCGGCTTGGCCATGCCAAGCGCGCCGATCAGCGGTTTCCAGAATACGGAAAAGCCATAGGCCATGCCGATCGACAGGTGGATGGCCAGCGCGCAAGGCGGCACCAGCCAGCGGTTGTACCCTGCGGGCGCAATCGTGCGCGCGCGATCAAAAAATCCGGTAGACGTAGTGGACGCGACCCTGTCCGTTGCCATTGATCTCTCCATTTTACCCCTGTTTCCGGGGATGCGGAAAGTCCCTTAGCACGCAACTGCCCCAGTGAAAGCGGCCAAAGGGGATAGACCAAAGTCGCAATTGCCACTGGCAAACAGGGTGTTAACCATTGATGGTGGCGGCAGAAATCAGGGCGCGGCAACAATCATCCGCACCGCTGTGGGATTGAACCCGTTGCAGGGGTTGTTGATCTGCGGGCAGTTCGACACCACCACCACCACATCCATCTCGGCCACCAGATCGACATGCAGGCCGGGTGCGGACATGCCGTCGACAATGCCCAGCGCGCCATCGGCTTCGACCGGCACGTTCATGAAGAAATTGATGTTCGACACCATGTCGCGCTTGGTGCGGCCATAATCGGCATTGGCCAGCAGGAAATTGTCGACGCAGGCATGTTGCGATTTTGTATGATGACCATATCGCAAGGTGTTGGATTCACATGAACATGCACCACCAATGGTATCATGGCGCACCACCGAGGTCGAACCGATGGTCATCATCGCCCGCCCCTCGTTCGACAGCAGGCGGGTGCCGGTGACCAGATAGACATTGCCTTGCGCGGCAATGGTATCCTGCGCGCTGTAGCGTTCGGCATCATCGGCAGCGGCATAGATCAGGAAATCGACCGCCTGGTTGCCCTCCACATCGACGATGCGCAAGGTTTCGCCCTTTTTCACCAGATGGTGCCAGGGTGCGCGCGCGGGCACCACTTCATCGTGGACAATCGTGCCAGGCAGATCGGGAACGGGGGTGTTGGATATCATCGCCGGATCACCTTGCGTAATAATCTTCGACGTTTTCGAACGCGCGCAGGCCTTCGGGGCTGGCCTGGCGGATAGGATCGTCGGCGGGGGTGATGTCCCCGCGCCACGCGGTCGCGCGCACCGGGGTCACGGTATAGGCATTGCGCGGATCGCGCACGTGCGGACAATTGGCCAGAACCACGATCACGTCCATTTCGGCGCGCAGCGTGATCGCCTGGCCTGCCCGATGCGGCCCCACATCCAGTTCGATCGTGCCATCGGCGGCAATCGCCACCGGCTTGAACCAGGCGATGCACGGGTGGATGTCGCGGCGGGTCAGGCCATATTTGGCAAGCGCGATCACAAACCGGTCGCGCGCGTTGGGATGCGCGCCGTGGTTGAACCCGTCGCCGTATTTGCGCGCATTCGATGCCTGGTTCGATGCGCCGCAAAAGGCATCGTGCCCGGCGGTATCATCGTCGAGCACCGACAGCATCACCCGGCCCATATCCGACAGCAACAGACGCCCCGCGCCAAGATAGGCATTCCACTGCACTTTGACCGTATCGGCCACGTTCAGCCGTTCGACGCTGCGTTCGGCGTTGAACACCAGCATCGCCACTGCGCCATCGCCCTGCACATCGGTCAGCCGCAGCCGGGTGCCGCGTTTCAGCAGGCGCGCGGCATAGCCGCCTGCGGCCAGCGTTTCGTCCCACACCACCTGGTCGGACGAAACGCCCGGCGGCAGGTCGGTGGCGGCGCTGGCCGGAATGGTCGGCATGGCGTCGACCCGGGTGCCAGCCATGGCGCGCGCGTGGGCACGCGCACCGGCGGGATCGGCGGTGGTGCTCATGACCTTGGTATCCCTTTGCTTTGCGATCAGTTCACCAGCTTCAGCGTCAGGCCGATCGTGCGCGGATGCACGGTATAGCCTTCGGTCACGGTGTTGATTTCCGGGCGCTGGATGATCGTCTCGTTGTTCAACAGGTTCTTCACGTACAATGTGATCTGGTTGGTGCCAAAGCGATAGCCGACACTGGCATTCACCACGCTGTAGGCGGGGTTGAAGTAATTGGTGTCGCTGGTCAGATAGCTGCCATAGCTGTGCCCGGTATAGGCATAGTTGACCAGTGCTACCACCGCCTGTGACGCGCCGACCGGGCGCAGGTAGTTGGCGCCCGCGCTGGCGGTGACATTGGGCACGTCGATCAGGTGCTGGCCCACTGCGACGTCGATCGGGTTGTTCGACTGGATCACCTTGGCATTGTTGACGCTGGCGTTGGCATTGACCGACAGGCTGGAGGTCAGCTTGAACGACACATCGCCCTCCGCGCCCCAGATCCGCGCGTTGCCAATATTGCTGGTGAAATAATAGCCGCAGGTGGGCAGATAGATCTGCTGCTGGATGTCCTTCCAGTTGGTCAGATAGCCCGAAGCGTTCAACCGGATACGGTGCCCGGCAAAGTCGTTTTTGGTGCCCAGTTCATACGTCCACAGGCTGTCCGATTTGAACTGGGTGGGCTGGCTGGTCTGGCCGATGTTCTGGAAATCGCCATTGCACACCGATGTCGGGCCGAACACGATCGGCCCGGTCGGCCCGGGCAGGCGGAACCCCTTGGCCACCGAGGCATAGACCGAGCTGGTGGCGGCAACGTCGTGATACAGCGTCGCCTTGGGCAGAAACGCGGTGCTGGTGCCATCCTGGGTATAGGGCGGCGATGCAGGCTGGCCCGGGGTCTGATAGCCAAGGTTGCCGATCTGGTAGAACCCGGTTTCGACCGAGACGTAATCTTCGTGCGCGGCCGAAAAGCGGCCGCCGAGATCGAGTTTCCAGCCTTTGGCAAAGGCAATGCTGGCCTGGCCGAACACCGCCACCTGCTGCTGGCGATAGGTGCGGTCATCGCTTTCGTCGATATCGCCCGGGAACAGCGTGATCGCAGGACCGCCGCCGGGTTGACCATAAGTCGGGTTGCCATAGCTGGTTTCGACCAGCGACTGTTCCATGGTTACGCCATAGATCGACTGGAACGTGGCATTGATCCCGCCGATCGTCTGGTAATCGGTGTTGTGCACGCTTTGCGTCGAATAATAGGCGCCGACCACCCATTTCAGCCACGACGCACCCGAACTGCCGTCGTTCGACGACAGGCGCAGTTCCTGGCTGAAATTGCGATAATGCGTGCGGATATGCACGGCCGAAGGCAGATTGGCGATCACGCTGTCGTTCTGCGGCTGATACGCGGGATAGACCGGATCAAGGAAGAATTGCGCAAAGGCGGTGCTGTTGAAATAGGTCCCGTCTTCCTGCCGCGCGGCAACGCGGTCGAAAAAGCCGGTGACCGAGGTCAGGTCGGCGAAACCCAGGGTCTTCCTGATCGACAGGCTGCCCAGCATCACGGTGTCCTGGCTGGGTTCGGCCACTTCCTTGTTCTGCTGCCACAGGCCCACACCGGGGTAAAACGCGGCGTTGTCGGCATTGGTCGCACGCTGGTAGAAAAAGGCCGGCGTGATGGTCAGCGATGGATCCGGGGTCCAGGTCGCGCTGACATGCGCGGTCAGGCTGTCCGCGCTGTTAACACCCTTTTTGCCGAGCGTGCCGTCGGTGTTGTAATGATCGATCCAGCCGCTGTCGGTCTGGTAGTTCACGCTGGCATGCAGCGACAGCCTGTCGGGCACGACCGGCAGATTGAACGTGGCGCTGTCGGCAAAGTTGGCCCCGCCGTGGTATGTGCCCGACGCATCGGTGCTCAGCGTCATGCCAAAGGCATCGGGATTGGCGGGCGTGGTGATATAGCGGATCGTGCCGCCTTCGGAACTGTCGCCATAGAGCGTGCCCTGCGGCCCGCGCAGCACCTCGACCCGTTCGATATCGGGCAGGCGCACTTCGATCGATCCGTCGCGATAGAGATTGGGCACGGTGATCGACACATCGTCGAGATACAGCCCGACCGTCGATGCGCCCGACACCGAACTGACCCCGCGAATGACGATATTGGTGCGGCCTTCTTCGCCCGCAACCGCGTTGAATGCCACGCCCGGCACCGCGCGCGCCAGATCGTCATAATTGGCGATCTTCTGATCCTTCAACGCAGCACCCGACAGCACCGACAGGCTGATCGGCACGGTGCGGATATCTTCGCTGCGCTTTTGCGCGGTTACGATGATTTCGCTGCCGGCGCTGTCTGCTGCAGGTGCGTCGGCGGCGGGTGCGGACTGGGCCAGCGCAAGACCGGGGCACAGCATCATGGCAAGGGCAGAAGTCGCAGTGCAAAGCCCGATGCGGCGTGACGTCATTGTGCTGATTCCCTGATCTCTGGCCCGTTGTGCAGCGCAAGAATGGCCGATCAGCACCCCATCACGGTAGACATCAATTTTCGATGATGGACATAGATACGATCTATGTCTTGCGCGCTATGGACTTGCACGCCGGTGCGCGGCAGTCTGTGCGGCGATGATCCCCGTCGCAACTTCGCCAATGCTGCACTACTTGGGCGACGGCGCCGCGTGGACCGTGGCCAGCCTGGCCGGATACTGGCAATACTGGATCTGGCCCAGCGACGCGCAGCGCCTGTCACGGATCACCGCGCCGTCCTATTTTGTGACTCTGGCGCTGGGCGGGGTGATCGGGGCCTGGCTGGCCGGATCGCTGAACACCGTGCCCACCGGCCTTGCTCCGTCGCATTCAATCGCCGGCGCGCTGGCCGGGGCGATCGTTGGTGTCGAGCTGTGGAAATGGCGCATGGGCGTTCACGGATCGACCGGCGGCGCATTCGTGCTGCCAGTGGCGGCCGGCATCATGGTCGGGCGCTGGGGATGCCTGTTTGCGGGACTGGCCGACCAGACCTATGGCATTCGCACCGGCCTGCCATGGGGCGTCGATCTGGGCGATGGCGTGGGACGGCACCCGGTCGAAATCTATGAATCGCTGGCCATGGCGCTGTTCATCGTGGTCTATCTGGTGGCGCGGCAACGCGGCGCAAACTGGGCTACGCGGCACGGATTTCACGCCTTTGCCATCTGGTATGGCGCGCAACGCTTTGCCGTCGAATTCCTCAAGCCCTATCCCAAGCTGGCAGGGCCGTTCAATCTGTTCCATCTGATCTGCGGGGGGCTGGTGCTTTATGGAATTGCCTGGTGGCGCGACGGTGATCGCAGAGCGCAAAGCCGCGCCCTATCTGTTTCACAGCCAGACGACGAGCCTGTGCGAAACCTGTCTTGAGCCGGTCCCTGCCAAAGTCGTGATCGAGGACGCTTGCGTCTGGTACCTGAAGCGGTGCCGCACGCATGGCGTGATGAAGACGCTGATCAGCGACGATCTGGACTATTGGCGCGCGCAAAAGCTGTGGCTGAAACCCGGAGACCGCCCGCTGACCGCGCAGACCCGCACCGAGGCGGGGTGTCCGTTCGATTGCGGGCTGTGCCCCGATCACGAACAGCACAGCTGCCTGGCCATTCTGGAAATCAACCAGGCCTGTGATCTGGCCTGCCCGGTGTGCTTTGCCGATGCCGCCAATGTCCACGGCAGCCACCGCCCGCTGGCTGAAATCGAACGCATGCTCGACGCGCTGGTGGCAAGCGAG
This sequence comes from Novosphingobium acidiphilum DSM 19966, assembly GCF_000429005.1. GTDB lineage: Bacteria > Pseudomonadota > Alphaproteobacteria > Sphingomonadales > Sphingomonadaceae > Novosphingobium > Novosphingobium acidiphilum. The sequence continues at coordinate 73,259 of NZ_AUBA01000007.1, forward strand.
GGCGAGCCCGATCTGGTGCAATTGTCGGGTGGTGAGCCCACGCTGCATCCCGACTTTTTTGCCATTCTCGATGCGGTCAAACGCCGCCCGGTCCGCCACGTGATGATCAACACCAATGGCGTGCGCATCGCGCAGGATCGGGCGTTTGTCGACCGGCTGGCCAGCTACAAGCCTGCACTCGAAGTCTATCTGCAATTCGATTCGCTGAACGACGATGCGCTGATGAACCTGCGCGGCGCGCGGCTTGCGCGCGTGCGCCGTGCAGCGCTCGAGGCTCTGGAGCGGGTAGAGCTGTCCACCACGCTGGTTGCGGTGATCAAGCGCGGTGTCAACGATCATGAAGTGGCCGATATCGTACGCCACGCGCTTGCCTGGAACTGTGTGCGCGGGGTCACCTTTCAGCCGGTGCAGGATGCCGGGCGCAACGAAGGGTTCGATCCCAACGCGCACCGCGTGCTGCTGACCCAGATCCGCCGCGAAGTGGGCAAATCGGGTGTGTTCGACACCGAAGACATGATCCCCCTGCCCTGCAACCCCGATCAGATATCGATCGGTTATGGCCTGCGCGCCGGGCCCCGGGTAACCCCGATCACCCGCCTGATCCCGCGTGAGGTGATCTTGGATGGCCCCAACACCGTGCTGTACGAGGCCAACGCAAATCTGCGCGCAGCCATGTTCGACCTGCTGTCGCTGTCCACCGCACAGGCCAATACCGAGGAAAAGCTGGCCGGCCTGCTGTGCTGCCTGCCGCAGGCGATGGTGCCGGCCGAGGTCAGCTATGCCAATTCATTTCGCGTGGTGATCATGCAATTCCTCGACCGGTACAATTTCGATCTGGCCACGGTGAAACGCAGCTGCGTGCATTTTGTCACGCCCGAAGGCCAGATCTATCCGTTCGACACCTACAACACGTTCTATCGCCCCGGGGCCGAAGGCGCAGGCGTGGTGGCGCGGCATCGCGGCCTGGCACAGGCCATGCGATGAAGGCGTTGGTGGGGGGAATCCTGCTTGCTGCGGGAATTTTGATCACGTGTGCCAGCGGACTGTGCTCGATGGTCTATTTCGGCATCGGGCTGGCGACTGTTGTGCACCAGCACAGTGTGGATGAAGCGGTGACCGTGCTGTTTTCCGGACTGATGCTGTGGATTGTTGTCGGCGGCATCCCCCTTGTCCTTGGCATCGGACTGGTGTTTGCCGGACGACGCCTGCTGCGCGATACAGGATGGAACCGCAATGATGGCAGGTATTGACGCATGAACCGGCTGCTGGGCGGCATTCTGATGGCAATCGGCATCCTGGTATCAAGTGCCAGCGGGCTGTGTTCGGCGTGGTTTCTGTCGACGATGCTGTGGACATCGACCAATGTCGCGTCGGGCGAAGTCGGACTTCTGACTATCCTGGTGCTGATCGTCGGCGGCCTGCCGTTCGTGGGTGGCATCGGCATGATCCTGGCCGGACGATCGGTGCTGCGCCGCAACCGCCCCGAACGCTATGACCGCGATGTGTTCTAAGCCGCGCGCCTGCCGGGCAGCCGCACTTCGAACGATCCCTCGCGATAGAGCCCGGCCATGGATGCGCCCGAAACCGGTCTGACCCCACAGATGACGCTGGTGGTGCGGCCTTGTTCGCCTGCGACCGGGTTCAACGCCACACCCGGCACCGCGCGTGCCGGATGGTCATGATGGTCCACATATCCCCGTTGCCAACGGCCTGCCAAAGTTACCCTGTATTATGCTGCGCGGCGCAGACCGCTGCGGTGGGTGTCGGTGATCGTAAATCGTGCCGCGGCATTCGCCAGGCCAGTGGCTTCACCAGCCAGCGAACGCAAGGCGGCGTGGCTTTGTTCGACCATCGCTGCATTCTTTTGCGTGCTGCGATCGATCGAGCCGAATGTGTCGCTCATGACTGCCAGATCGCGTGCGGTGTCGCCCACGGCAACGGTGATCGTGCCGACCGTTTCTGCAAAAGCCGTGACATCGCTGACCACATCGCGCAGCACCACGCCGGTCTGCCCGACTTGTTCCACGCCTTCGACGACTAGCGCCGAGGATGCCGAGATCAGCGTCTTGATATCGCGCGCGGCATCGGCGCTGCGCTGGGCCAGCGCGCGCACTTCATTGGCAACGACCGCAAAACCGCGGCCGGATTCGCCTGCACGTGCGGCTTCGACCCCGGCGTTCAGCGCAAGCAGGTTGGTCTGGAACGCGATGCCGTCGATCAGGCTGACGATCTGGCCGATTTCACTCGATGATTGTTGAATGCGCTCCATCGTGGCGATCGCACTGGCGACAACCACGTGCCCTGCCTTCACCCGATCGCTGGAATGGGCGATGGCGGTGCCGGCTGATTGCACCCGGATCAGGGTTTCGTCCACCATCGAAACCAGTTGCGAAATCGTGCCCATTGCCCGTTCGACGACATTGGCCTGGGCCTCGGTGCGGTGGGCAAGATCTTGTGCAGCAGCGCTTATTTCCTGGGTACTGACCTGAATTTGTTCGGTCGAGTCCATGACGCGACCAATCACCTGTTCCAGATCATCGAGTGCCCGGTTGAAATCGATCCGCAGCGGTTCGAACGTGGACGGAAACCCAGTGACAATACGATCGTTGAGCGCACCGCCCGCCAATTTGCGCAGCGCTTCGGCCAGACCGGTTACAACCCTGTGCTGATCGGCAGCGGTCTGTTCGCGTTCTTGCGTCGCGTCGCGTTCCGCCCGTTGCGCAGCGGCCTGCGCTTCCGCGCGGGTAACAAGCATCGTTTCGAGCAGCACCGCAACCTGGACCAGTGCGCCGGTTTCAACCACCACCACCACGGCATGCAGAATAACGCGACCCAGATCACCCGTCGCGCCAAACACCAGCGCCGGCGCCAGAAGATTGAGCGCCAGGTGGTGCACCGCGGTGACGCAGGCGCCCGCGAGCACCGGCCGCCAGTCCGCCAGCACGGCGCTTAGCGCAATGGCGGCGAAAAACGTCATGTGCAGGTCGATCATCCATGCCGAACCGCTCCATTGGAACAACAACACCGCACAAAACAGTGGCATCGTTGCCCCCAGAACCGTGCGGGTCAGTGGATCAGCGGCACCATTGAGCGCGGCAAGGGTGGGAAATATCACCAGGGCCAGCGCCAGACCGACCGGTACAAGGCCCGATCCGGCAAATGCCGCACCAATGACCACTGTGCCCGCTGCCAGCCAGGCAAGGCATGCCAACACACGCACGCCGTGCAAACGCAAAGCAAACAATTCATCCATGGCTAAGCCGCCTTTTGAATGTCGGGGCCAGCACCGGCATTTGGACCACAGGAAAAGCCCGGTGCGCCAAGCGCCAACACACCGCGCCTCAACAATCCCCAAACCGGAACAGGGCCTTTGACGCGCACCAGCATGCTGCCGCGAAGCCAGCCGGCATGGAGCACCGCGACAGGTCCCGCATCGACCCTGCCGACAGAGCCCTTCAACAGCGGAATCAGCAGCACGGCACCGCCCGGGCGCGGCATCAGCACGCTACCCAGCAACGCTGCCGCCACCAGCCCGAATTGCACGTGTGCTGCATGTCTCATCAGGCTTGGCGTCGTGCTTTGAGGCATGGGTGTCCCGTCCGGCTAAATCATTGAGCCATAAGGGTAGGTCGAAGAAAACAATAATCCATGCGCCGCGCCCTACGTAACATGGAGTAATCCTGCGCAAGGATTTCAGAAAATTGGCCGGGCGGAAAATTGCCAGGCCGCGCCAAAGCGCGCCAGCGTGCCGTTCTGGCGAACAGATTTCGATTTTGCGGATGGCCTCAAAGGGCGGGAAACCGGCACGCGGTCATGCCGGCATCGCGTCAGGTGCGCGAAGCAACGTAGGCGCGCCAGCCGCCCAGATCGGTGATGTCGGTCGCGCCCAGGATGGCGCGCGGTTCGGCGACAAAGCCCTTGACCAAGGTGCCATCGGCCAGCGTCACCGTGCCGATCGCCAATGGCGGCGGCACCTCGGCGGTAAAGCTGCCGAACGCAGCCATGTCCAGTTCGTAGACTTCGACCGCGATTGCAGCGCCGGTGGCGTCGTGGATCAACGCGGGCTTGGGCGGCACGCTGTCGGCCATGGCATAGAGGCGATAGCTGGGCGCGGTGGTCGTGGTGGCCAGATGCTTTGCCTGACGCGAGGTCAGCTGCCAATGCAGCGGCATGCCTTCGAGATGGGCGCCGACAACGGCAAGGGCGACTGTTTCCACTTTGGTCTCCAGATCGAGCGGTGGCTTGGGAAAAGGATCGCGGTCGCACAGCTGCGCGGCGCAGGCGATCAGCGCGCGGTCGGTCCACGCCGGGCCGATCAGCGTTACGCCAAAGCCCGTGTCATTGCGCCGCCAGCCAGCCGGAATGGCGATCGCCGCCATGTCGAGCAGATTCACGAAATTGGTATAGAGCCCCAGATTGCTGTTGAGCGCGATCGGATGGGCACGCATTTCGGCCAGGCGATAGATCGTCGGCGTCGTCGGCAGGCACAGCGCATCGATGCGGCCCCACAGCGCATCGGCCACCTGTTTCAGCTCGGCCAGGCGATAGATTCCCTGGAACGCCTCGACCGCGCTGCGGCCCAGCCCGCCTTCGACAATGGTGCGCACGGTGGGATCGATGCTGTCGGGGTGGCTGTGCAGAAAATCGGCCAGCGCGGCGGTGCGTTCGGCCACCCAGGGACCATCATACAGCAGTCGCGCGGCTTCGCTTAGCGGGGCAAGGTCGATTGCGACCAGTTCGCACCCCATCGCCTCAAGCCGGCCAAGCGCCTGTGCATACATTTGCTCTGCGGCCAGATCGCCCAGAAACTGGCGCTGGTGCGGCAGCGGCACGCCGACGCGCGTCAGCGTCAGCGGCACATCGCACAGCGGGCGTGACCACGGATCGGCAGCGTCGTGTCCCGCGACAGCCGCATCGACCAGCGCCGCATCGGCGGGATCGTGGGCAAACACGGTGATACAGTCGATCGAGCGGCAGGCGGGCACCAGCCCGGCCGTGCTCCACCGGCCTTTGGTGGGTTTGAACCCGATCAGCCCGTTGAACGCCGCGGGCACCCGGCCCGATCCGGCGGTATCGGTGCCCAGCGCGATCGGCACCAGCCCGGCGGCCACTGCAATCGCCGACCCCGAACTGGACCCGCCGCTGACATAGGCGCGGTTGAACGCGCACGCCGGCGCGCCATAGGGGCTGCGCGTGCCGTTCAGGCCGGTGGCAAACTGGTCAAGATTGGTCTTGCCCACCGGCACCGCACCCGCCGCGATCAGCCGCGCCACCACATTCGCCGATTGCCCGGGCTGATAGGCGAAATCGGGACAGCCTGCGGTGGTCGGGCTGCCCGCCAGATCGATATTGTCCTTGATCGCAAACGGCACACCCGCCAGCGGCAATGCTTCGCCCGCGGCAATCCGCGCATCGATCGCGCGCGCCATGGCCAGCACGTCGGCTTCGGGCACACGGTGGATCCACACCGCCGGCTGGATCGCCGCATAGGCGGCGATCCGGGCCAGCGTATCGCGCGCGACAGCTTCGGCGCTGGTGGTGCCGGCCGCGACATCGCGGACAATGGCCGTGGCGGTGATCATGCCGGTTCGATGGCCAGCATCGCCGCGCCGGGCTGGATCACCTGCCCCTCGCTGACATAGACACGCCGCACCACGCCCGCCTGCGGGCTGGGCACCGGACATTCCATCTTCATCGCCTCGATCACCGCAATCGGTTCGCCAAGTTCGACCGTGCGGCCAACCCCGGCGAGCATTTTCCACACACTGCCGCCAAACGGCGCTTCGACCAGTTCGGACCCTTGCGGCAGGTCGATCGCGGCATCATCGTTGCCCGCGCCGGCGCCGGCATCGACCAGCGCAGCCACGCGGTCGAATTCGCCGCTGTCCTGCCACGCCGCGCGTTCGGCATCGAACGCGGCCTGCCGGGTTGCCTCGAACGCGGCGATGCTGTCGGCATGCGCGGCGCGAAACGCGCGATAATCGGACAGGCGGAATTCGCCCTGTTCGATGCGGATCGGCCGGCGTCCCAGCGGAAAATCGCGCCGCCACTCGGTCAATTCATCGTGGCTGACCGGAAAGAACCGGATCCGGTCAAAAAACCGCAGCAGCCAGGGTTTGCCATCGACAAAGGCGTCAGTCTGCTTGCCTGCGCCCACCCACGTGTTCCACACCTGGATAGTGCGGCCGAACAGCTGGTATCCGCCCGGTCCTTCCATGCCATAGATGCACATATAGGCGCCGCCGATGCCCACCACATTGGGCGGGGTCCAGGTGCGCGCGGGGTTGTACTTGGTGGTCACCAGCCGGTGGCGCGGATCGACCGGGGTCGCCACCGGCGCGCCCAGATAGACATCGCCCAGCCCCAGCACCAGGTAATCGGCGTCGAACACGATGCGTTTGACATCGTCGATGGTGTCCAGCCCGTTGACCCGGCGGATGAATTCGATGTTGTCGGGGCACCACGGCGCATCGTCGCGCACCGCGGCCATGTATTTGTCGATCGTCTGGTAAATCGCCGGGTCCTGCCACGACAGCGGCAGATGGACGGTGCGGCTGGGGATTGCGAAATCATCCAGCCCGCCCAGCCGTTCTTCCGCCTCGATCAGCGCCGCCAGCAGCGCCGCCTGGCTCAGCGCCCGCGCATCGTAATGAATCTGCAACGAGCGCACACCCGGCGTCACGTCGATCACGCCGGGCAAGGCCAGCCGTTCGAGTTCAAGCATCAGCGCATGGACGCGCAGCCGCAGTTCCAGATCGAGCACGATCGGGCCATATTCGACCAGCAGGTGCCGATCACCCTGCCGACGATAGGTTGCGACCGGTCGCACCCCGTCGCCGGCGATCGTGTGCAGGACGGGCGACGATGGCGGCACCCGATCAGCTGACATCGGCAATGGTGCCGCCAGCGTGGCCACCAGCGCATCCTGCGCGGTTTCCGCCGCACGGGCCTCTGCCTCGGACACCGGCTGAAAGTGCACGGTGTCGCCCGGTGACAATTGCCCCACTTTCCACAGATCGGCCTGGATCACCACGAACGGACAGACAAACCCGCCCAGCGAAGGCCCGTCGGGCCCCAGGATGATCGGCATGTCGCCGGTAAAATCGACCGCGCCGATGGCATAAGCGTTGTCATGGATATTCGACGGGTGCAGCCCCGCCTCGCCCCCGTCGCGCCGCGCCCATTCAGGCTTTGGCCCGATCAGCCGCACCCCGGTGCGGTTGGAATTGTAATGCACGCGCCAGGGCGTGGCGCAGATCATCGCGATGTCGCCGGGGGTAAAGAAGTCGGGCGCGCCGTGCGGGCCATACAGCACACGCATGGTCCATTCGTGGGTGATGTCGGGCACCAGTGCGGGGGCCAGCGTGGCCGCACCGCCCGGGCCATCGCCCAGCAGATGCAGCGTATCGCCCGTTGCCACCGCGCGCCCGGCATGGCCGCCGAATTCGCCCAGCGTAAACGCGCTGCGGCTACCGAGATAGACCGGCGCATCCAGCCCGCCGCCAAACAGCAGGCACGCACGCAGGCCCCCGCCCTGCACCCGGCCCATGCGCAAGACCTGCCCGGCCAATACCCGAACCACCGTCCACCGCGGCACCGTCACGCCGTCGAGCGTGGCTGCGCAATCGGCGCCGGTCAGACATATCCGCGCCGCGCCCTGGAATTGCAGCGCCGGGCCGGCGGCCGTGATCTCAAGCCCCGCCGCGCCCTCGTCGTTGCCCAACAGCCGATTGCCCAGCCGGAACGACAGCGCATCCATCGGCCCCGACGGCGGCACGCCGACATCCCACAGCCCGGTGCGCCCCGGATAATCCTGCACCGTGGTCGCCGCACCCGCCGCCAGCACGCGGATCGCGCCCGGCTGCCACCGGAATTCGCCCAGCGCGCGGGTCGAGACCTGCCCGCTGACAAAGGCATCGCCGCGCACCACCGCGCGCAGCCAGCGCAGATTGGTTTCGATCCCTGCCAGCCGCGTCGCATCGAGTGCCGCTTGCAGCGCGGTGATCGCCTGATCGCGTGTCGGCGCGGTTACGATCAGCTTGGCCAGCATCGGATCATACCAGGCGGGCACCACGCTGCCGCTTTCGACCCAGCCATCGACGCGCAAGGTGGCGCGATCACCCGCAGGATAGGCGACCTCGATCAGGCGGCCCGAGCTTGGCTGAAAATCGCAGGCAGGATCTTCGGCATACAGCCGCACCTGGATCGAATGGCCGACCGGCTTGGCCGCAAACCCGTCGAGGAACGCAAAATCGCCCGCAGCAGCCCGGACCATCCATTCGACCAGATCGACCCCGGTCACCTGCTCGGTCACGCCGTGTTCGACCTGCAGCCGGGTGTTGACCTCCAGAAAAAAGAAATCGTCACGCTGCGCATCGTAGAGGAATTCCACCGTGCCTGCCGACCGGTACTGCGCGCCTGCGGTCAATCGCACCGCCGCCTCGATCAGCGCGGCGCGCGTTGCGGCAGGCAGATGCGGCGCAGGCGTTTCCTCGACCACCTTCTGATTGCGCCGTTGCAGCGAACAATCGCGTTCGCCCAGCGCCACCACTTTGCCCGCGCCATCACCGAACACCTGCACCTCGATATGCCGCGCGCGCGCAATATAGCGTTCCAGGAATACGCCGGAATCGCCAAAATTGCCCGCACCCAGCCGCGCGACCATGGCAAACGCTTCGGCCAGTTCGCTGTGATCGGCGCAGACTTTCATGCCGATGCCGCCGCCGCCGGCGGTGGCCTTGAGGATCACCGGATAACCGATCTCCGCCGCCGCCTCGGCCGCAGCCGCAGCATCGGTCAGCAACCCTGTACCCGGCGCCAGCGGCACGCCATGCGCGCGGGCCAGATCGCGCGCGGTGTGTTTCAGCCCGAACGCGCGTATGTTGTCGGGCGTGGGCCCGATGAACGCGATGCCGGCCGCTTCGCAGCTTTCCGCAAAGCCCGTGTTTTCCGACAGGAAACCATATCCGGGATGGATCGCCTGCGCGCCGGTCGCCCTGGCTGCCGCCAGGATCGCCGCCACATCAAGATAGCTTTCGCTCGCCGGAGCAGGGCCGATCGGCACCGCTTCGTCCGCTTCGGCTACATGGCGCGATCCGGCATCGGCTTCGCTGAACACCGCGACCGAAGCGATCCCCATCGTGCGCAAGGTGCGGATGATGCGGCAGGCGATCGCGCCGCGATTGGCGATCAGGACCTTTTGAAACGGCACGATAGCGGTGGTCATTCAGGCACTCTTCGCATCGGGGGCGGCGGCGGCCTTGCGCAGCAGCGGCACATCGTACGTGGCGGTCGCACCGTAACGGTGCGGCGCGTGGGGATCGTGGCGGCGCTTGTCGAACGCCAGAACCCGGGTGCCCAGCTTGAAGGCTTCGGCAATGTCGTGCGTGACCATCACCACGGTCAGGCCGTGTTCGCGCCACAGCCGTGTGACCAGATCGTGCATGTCGACACGGATGCCGGGATCGAGCGCGCCGAACGGTTCATCAAGCAGCAGCACGCGCGGATGTTTGACCAGTGCCTGCGCCAGCGCCAGGCGCTGCTGCATCCCGCCCGACAATTGCGCCGGATACTGGTCGCGCGCATGGCTCAGCCCCACCGCGTCGAGCATAGCATCGGCCTCGGCCAGCGCGGTGCGGCGGCGCGCGCCGAACAGGCGGCCCAGGATCGGCGCTGCCGCGCATTCCAGACCGAACAGCACATTGCCGATCACCGTCAGATGCGGAAACACCGAATAGCGCTGAAACACCACGCCGCGATCGGGCCCGCATTCGGCGCGCATCGGCGCGCCATCCAACAGGATCTTTCCCCGGCTCGGCGCTTCCTGCCCCAGGATCAGGCGCAGAAACGTGCTCTTGCCCGCGCCCGACGGCCCGACCACCGAGATGAACGCGCCTTCGGGAATCGCCAGGTTGACGCGTTCGAGCACGACCTTATCGCCGTATTCGACCCAGACATTGCGCAGTTCCAGCAACGGCGCATCGGTCATCGTGCATCCCCCCGGGCCCAGGGAAAGGCACGCCGCGATATCATCTGCAGCAGCGCATCGGCGGCAATCGCCAGCAGCGAAATCCATGCGACATACGGCAGGATGATATCCATCGCGAGATAGCGCCGCACCAGAAAGATGCGATAGCCCAGCCCCACATCCGATGCGATGGCTTCGGCCGCGATCAGAAATACCCACGCCGGCCCCATCGACAGGCGCAAGGATTCGATCAGACGCGGCATCATCTGCGGCAGCGCCACGCGGATGGCAACGGCCCACGAATTGGCGCCCAGCGTTTCGGCCTTGATGAACTGTTCGGCGGGCAGTCCCGACACATACGATGCCAGATCACGCGTCATATACGGCGCAATGCCGATCGCGATCAGCGCAATCTTGGCCGCTTCGCCAAGGCCCAGCGCGATGAACAGGATCGGCAGCACGGCAATCGGCGGGATCACCGCGATCACCATGATCATCGGACCGAAGATCGCGCGCGCCAGCGGCATCACCCCCAGCAACAGTCCGATCACCAGCGCCGACAGTGTCGCCAGCGCCAGCCCCGCGCCCAGCCGGGTCAGGCTGGCCAGCGTATCGGCCAGCAACGTCACCTGGCCGGTAACCGGATCGATGGTAGCGCCCATATGCCACAGCGCGGTGGCCATGGCGCCCACCGTCGGCAGCACTTTGTCCGCCGGATTGTCGGCATGGCGCAGGGCTGCGGCCACGCCATAGACCAGGCACAGGACCAGGATCGGCACCGCGCCCGCCAGGATGCGCCCGCGTCGGCTGGGCCGCAGATTGATCAGGCGGGTCATCGCAGGCTTACTCCCTGGCGCAGGTCACGGCCGCTCAAAGCTTGCCGTCGGCAGCCAGTTGCATGAAGGACGGATCGTAGCGCAATTTCACATTGGCCGGATTGCCCAGCGTCTTGCCCCCGGGAAAGCCGATGCCGATCGCATCGACCGTGGTCGCCGCCGGGCCGAACAGCCCCTTGGCAAAGGCAAACTGGCGCACGCGGTCGGTCACCGTCATCAGTTCGGTGCTGCGCGCCAGCCTGGTCGCATCGGCTGCGGTGTAATAGAGGTGCGTGGTTTTCAGCTGTGCGTCATAGCCATCGGGCGTGCTGCCGGCATCGTGCGCCATTTGCGCGCGCGCCGCCTTGCCCGCCGCATCCTGTTTCTGCATCACCGCCATGGTTTCGTACCAGATCCCCGCCAGCGCCTTGCCCAGCGCGGGATTGGCCTTGAGCGTGGCGCTGCTGACCGCCATCACGTCCAGGATCTCGTTGGGAATCTGGTGGCTGTCGAACACCAGCGTCGCGCCGGCGGCCTTCTTCACCTCGGACAATTGCGGGTTCCACGTGACCACAGCATTGACCTGGGGCGACGCGAATGCACCGACGATATCGGCGTCGCCGGTGTTGACCAGTCTGACATCCGACAGCTTGAGGCCCGATTTTTCAAGACCGCGCGCCAACAGGTACTGCGACACCGACAGTTCGACCAGATTGACCGAACGCCCCTTGATATCGGCCATACTGCGCGCGTTTTTCAGCACCACGCCATCATTGCCGTCCGAATAATCACCCAGGATCACCACCGAGGTGTCCTTGCCGCCGGCCGCCGGGATGGTCAGCGTATCCATCGATGTGGCGACCACGCCGTCCAGCTTGCCGGCGGTGTACTGGTTGACCGATTCGACATAGTCGTTGACCTGCACCAGCTTGATCGAGATCCCGTACTTGTCGGCCCACTTCTTCACGATCCCCGATTCTTGCGCATAAGGCCAGGGCATCCATCCGGCATAGATCGACCAGCCGATCGTGAAATCCTTTTTCGGCGCCTCGACCGGAATGCCGTCTGCACCCGCAGCGGGCCCCGAATGGCCGCACCCGGCAAGCGCCAGCATGCTGGCCATAGCGAACGCAGAAATCACACGGGCGGATCGGTTCACGGCATAGGTTCCTTGAGGCATGTCGGGACAAGACGTGCCCAAGCGCAGGCCATCACGCTAGAGCCTGTTTCATGATGCAGGGCATAGAATATGTCTATGAGCCTGTGACGTCATCACACCACCGGCCGCGCGCGCAGGCGGCGCAGGATTTCGTCGAGAAACAGTTGCGTGGGCGTGTCGCGCGCCGCGGTCTGGCGCGAAAGCAGATAGATGTCATACGCCGGTTCCACATCATGCGGCAGCAGCGGCCACAGCCGGTCACGCTCGACCAGATCGCGCGCGGCCATGACCGGCAGAAAGCCGATGCCGACGCCCAGACTGATCAACCGCTTGGCCTCGTGGACGTCTTCGGCCAGGCCATTCATCACCGTGCCCAGGCCATACCGCTGGCGCAGGCGGGTCACCGAATCGAGTTCGTCATCGCCGGTCAGGACAAACCCCTGATCGCGCAATTCGCCCAGGCGCGTCACGCGCTGGCCATACAGCGGGTGGTTGCGATCGCAGTACAATTGCTGCACCTCGACAAACAGCGGCTCGTAATTCAGCCCCGCGCGCACGCCGCTGTCATAGCCCACGCCGATTTCGACTTCGCCGCGTTCCAGCGATTCGAGCACCTGGCGCCAGGGCGACACCCGCAATTCGATCAGGATTGCGGGGTATCGGCGGCGGAACGTGGCAATCGCCTCGTCGAATTCGGGCGACACGATCGACGAAATCATCTGGATCCGCACCAGACCTTCGACCTGTTTCATCGCCTGGGCCATCTGGTGCGGCACCATGCGCGCGGCCTCGAACATTTCTTCGCCGATCAGCAGCAGCGCACGCCCGGCCACGGTCAATTCGACTCCGCTGGCCGACCGGCGCAGCAATTGCGTGCCGACGTGGTCTTCCAGCCGTTTGAGCGCCACGCTGATCGTGGGCTGCTGACGATTGAGCTTGCGCGCGGCGGCACCGATCCCGCCGGCGCGCACGATCTCGACGAATGTGCGCAACAGGTTCCAGTCGACGCGGGCGGCAAAATTGCGGTCGATACGGGCGGCGGGATCGGTCATGGCGCTTTTTTCTCAATCAAACCCAGATGAACGGCCGGAAAAGGCGCGGCAACCCCCGCCTTTAATCGGGCGTCAAAACCATTTTCAGCGCGCCGGCGTCGCGCGCGTCAAACTGGCGATAGGCGTCTTGACCCTGGCTGAGCGGCAGGCGGTGGCTGATATACCGTTCGGGCCGCAGACGCCCCGATTGCACCAGCGCAAACAGCGCGGGCAATTCTTCCGGCACCGAACAGGTGCCGGTGCGAAAGGTCAGCCCGGCGGTAAACGCGCGTTCCAACGGAAAGGCAAAGCGGCGCGATTGTTGCACCCCGATCACCGACACCGTGCCGCGCCGCGTGACCAGCCGCAGCGCCAGGTCGACCGTGGCATCCGCCCCCACCGCTTCGACCACGCAATCGAGCTTGCGCCCGCGCGTATCGTCGCGGATGATCTCGAGCGCGCCGTCGGGGTGCAGCGCGACCGCACCCGATGCAGCCGCCAGGGCGCGGCGTTCGGCCACCGGATCGATGGCATAGACCGTGCCTGCGCCCATGATCCACGCGGCGTCAACCGCCATCAGCCCGATCGGGCCAAGCCCGATCACCGCCACGCTCGATCCCGCCCGGATATCGGCCTGCCGCACGCCAAACCAGGCGGTGGCCATGGCATCGGTCAGCATCAGCGCCTGATCCTCGGTAACGCCGTCGGGGATCGGCACCGCGTTCATATCGGCGGCGGGCACGCGAAATGCCTCGGCCTGCACCCCCTGCAACCGGCTCGACAGGCCATAGCAGGCCATGGCGTTGGTATCGCAGGCAAAGACCTGGCCACGCAGGCATGGTCCGCATGCCCCGCAGCCCACCGCGGCGGGCATCATCACCCGGTCGCCGACTTTGATCCGGCGCACGCCGCGCCCGGTTTCGACGACTTCGCCCACCGCCTCGTGCCCGACGCAAAAACCGATATCCTCGGAAAAACCATGGCCGTGCCAGATATGCAGATCGCTGCCGCAGATCGAACAGCCGGTCATGCGCACGATCGCATCGCCATCGTGTTCCAGCTTTGGATCATCCATGCTGTCGTGCCGGATATCGCGCGGCCCGTAATAACGCAGTGCTTTCATCGTCCGCTCCTAAAGCGACAATCCGCCATCGACGACCAGCGTATGCCCGGTCACATAGGCCGCCAGTGGCGAGGCCAGGAAAATCGCCGCCCCGGCCATGTCGGCGGGCGTGCCCATGCGCGATTGCGGGATGCGCGCGACGGCAGCGGCCAGCCGGTCGGGATGCTGTGTGGTCACCGTGGTCAGCTTGGTATCGACCAGCCCCGGCGCCAGCCCGTTGACGCGGATCCCTTCGGCCGCCAGCGCCTGCCCCAGCGATTTGGTCAGGCTGATCGCGCCGGCCTTTGACGCGGCATAGGCCGGGTTGCCGATATTGGCCTTCAGCCCCGAAATCGAGCTGACCACGATCACCGACCCGCGCGACGCGCCAAGGGCTGCGCGAAACCGCATCGTACACTGCATCACGCTGTCCAGATTGATCGCCATCACCCGATCCCAGCCGGGCCGTGCGAATTCGCCGCGTTTGTAGACAACGGTGCCCTGGCACAGCACCAGCACGTCAAGGCCCGTATCAAACGGTGCGGGCGCGGCAGAAATTGCCTCGGGATCGCCGACATCGACGCAGGCATAGCCCAGCCCGGTCAGGTCGCTGCCCTGGGCCGGATCGTAATCGGCGGCGCACGCGCGCGTGCCCCAGACCTGCACGGCGGCACCGCGCGCGCGAAACGCCTGGGCAATGCCGTTGCCGATCCCGCTCGATCCGCCCACCACCAGCACCCGCTGGCCGGTCATGTCGGTATCATCGATCATCCATCACCCTCCCGCAGGTTGGCTGCAGATGATGGCGATCGCGCGGTGAAGTCAATCCCGATCAGGGCAGGGCAATCCGGCGTCCCGCGGCATCGGGCCTGGGCATGGCGGCATGCGCTGCGGCCAGTGCCGCGACCGCCTCGGCCACCGCCGGCCGCATCGGCGCGCTGCGTTCGGCCGCGGCATCGACATGCACCAGCATGTGTTCGGCCGTGGCGATCGCCGCGCCATCGGCGCCAGTCATGGTGTGGAAGATATGCAGCCGCTTGGCATCGGCACCCAGCACGTGTGTCGCCACCGCGATCCGTTCGCCCAGCCGCGCCTGACCCAGGTGGCGCAGATGGCTTTCCACGGTATAGAACGAGTGCCCGCCGGCGACATAATCGGGCCCCGCGCCGATCGCGGCGAGCAGCACGTCGGTGCTGTCCCCAAACACCTTGAGATAGGCCCATTCGGTCATATGGCCGTTGTAATCGATCCACGCCGCATCGACGTGTGTGGTCAGCGCGGCACCGGGATCGGCCGCATCCTGCCGTGCCGCCAGCCGCGCGCCATGCGCCTTGAGCGTGGCGCCCGCCGCGAAATCGTTGGCTTTCAACGCGGTCATCACATCGACCAGGCAATCGTCGCGTTTCTGTTCGTATTCGCGCAGGCCGATACCCGCCGCCTGCTCGTCCGACTGTGCGGCGACCATGTCGGTCAGTTCATCGGTCAGCTCGCAAGCGACCAGCCTGGTCCAGGGCAGTTTCAGCGCCGGGCCGAACTGCGCCAGGAAATGCCGCATCCCGGCCTCGCCGCCGGCCAGCCGATAGGTCAGGAACGTGCCCATGAACGACCAGCGAAGCCCCGCGCCATAGCGGATGGCATCGTCGATTTCGGCCGTGGTGGCGACGCCGTCGTTGACCAGCCACAGCGCTTCGCGCCACAGCGCTTCGAGCAGGCGATCGGCGATGAAGCCGTCGATTTCCACCCGCACCTGCAACGGCTGCATCCCGCAGGCGCTATACAGCGCGGTGGCGATGTCCCTGGTCGCCTGCGTGGTCGCCGCGCCGCCGCACACTTCGACCAGCGGCAGCAGGTAGACCGGGTTGAACGGATGACCCACGACAAAACGTTCGGGGTGCGCCAGCACCGATTGCAGGCTGGATGGCAACAGGCCGCTGGTGGACGAGCCGATGACCACATCGGGACGGGCTGCCGCCTCGATTTCACGCAGCACCCGCTGCTTGAGCGTTTCGATCTCGGGCAGGCTTTCCTGGATGAAGTCGGCCTGCGCAACCGCGTCTGCCAGCGTCCGGGCGATGGTCACCGTGCCTTCGCGCGGCAGCAGCGCGCCCAGCAGGCGTCGCTGCGCGCGACGGGCATTGTCGAGCACGGCATTGACCTTGCGCCCGGCCTCGGGGTCCGGATCGAACAGGCAGACGTCATAGCCGGCCAGCGCAAACCGCGCCGCCCAGCCCGCGCCGATCACCCCGCCACCGACCAGACCGATCGAGCGGATTGCAGAAATATCGGTCATGCTCAGCCCCAGCGCTTGGTCAGTTGCAGCTTTTTGCGCACTTCGGCGGGGCCAAGCAGGCGTGCGCCCATACCTTCGAGAATGATTTTGGCGCGCGTCACCAGATCGCCGTTGCTGGCCAGTTGCCCGCGCCCGAGATACAGGTTGTCTTCCAGCCCGACCCGCACGTTGCCGCCCGCCAGTGCCGCCATCGCGACATAGGGCAACTGGTAGCGCCCGATCGAAAACCCGCTGAACACAGCACCCGCTGGCATCTGATGGACCATCGCCATCGTGGTCAGCGGATCATCGGGCGCGCCGTACGGAATCCCCATGCACAACTGGATCATCACAGGATCGTCGAGCAACCCTTCGCGGATCAGCTGCTTCACAAACACCAGATGCCCGGTGTCGAACACTTCAAGTTCGGGCCGCACGCCCAGGCTTTGCACATGTGCGGCCATCGCGCGCAGCATGCCGGGCGTGTTGGTCATCACATAGTCGCCCGCGGCAAAGTTCATCGTCCCGCAATCGATCGTGCAGATTTCGGGCAAAAGCTCGGTCACATGCACCAGCCGCTCGATCGGCCCGACCATGTCGGTGCCTTCCGGATTGAGCGGCAGCGGCGTCTCGCCCGGGCCGAACACGATATCGCCGCCCATGCCGGCGGTCAGGTTGATGATCACGTCGCGCCCCGAATCGCGGATGCGTTCGACCACTTCGCGATAGAGCGCGGGATCGCGCGAGCCCTTGCCCGTTGCCGGATCGCGCACATGGATATGCGCAATCGCAGCACCTGCATCGGCGGCCTCGATCGCGGCGGCGGCAATCTGCGCGGGCGTGATCGGCAGGCCCGGATGCTTGTCGGCGGTTTCGCCGGATCCGGTCACCGCGCATGTGATGAAGGGTTCGAAATTCATGAAGGCCATGTCCGTTCTGATCGAGCTTTGCGCCACGATACCGGGGCAGTGGCGATGTCAGTGCCATTTTGCGAAATGGCACATCCATTTTACGACATCGCCGCGATCAGTCGGTTTCCTGGCCCACCGCGCGCGATGGCACGCCCTGATAACGCACACCGGGCAAGAGATGTTCGCGCTTCATGATGACGCTGCCCGCGCCGACATGCGTGCGTTGATCGATCACCGCGCCATACAACGGCACCGTGCCGCGCGCGAGTGTCGCACCCGCGCCGATCCGCACGCGATCGACCTTGAGCACGCGATCTTCGAAGGTGTGCGCCTGAAAAAACGCGGCGACCGTGGCGCCATCGCCCACTTCGATCATGTCGGGATCGACCACTTGCGCAAATTGCGGCCCCAGCACCGCGCGACGCCCGATTTTCAGGCCCATCGCGCGCAGATAGACCGGCAGCAGGAACGTGCCGTCGAGCCGACGCAGGATCGGCGTGGCCCAGCGCGCCCACGCCACATAGACATAATCCCACCGGCTGCACCAGCACGACCACAGCGCATGCTGCCCCGGCTTGACCCGCCCGATCAGCGCCCATTTCAACGCCAGCACCGCCACGCACAGCGCCACCAGCGGCATCAGCGACACAGCCGGGATCACCACCAGCGCATAGACCACAGGCGACACCGCGCCGGCCAGATCGGTCAGCGCGCGATACCACAGCGCGGTCAGCACGACCGGCAACACCGGCAGGACAAACCGCGCCAGTTCCCAGAACAGCCGGCTGGCATAACGCAGGGCCGAAGGATCGAGTGTCAGGCTGCGATCGACCACCACCACTTCGCGCCGCGGCAGATCGAATGCGGGATGGCCAAAGCGCGCCTGATGCGATGCGATATCAGCGGCGCAGGCCGGCGTGGCGATGCCGATCAGGATGTGATCGGGCAAGTCCTCGCCCGGCGGGATCACCACGTGATTGCCCAGAAACGTATTCCGACCCAGCCGCGTATGCGCCAGCCGCACCGCACCGTGGCGCACGGTGCCGCCCCCCAGATAGATGCCATCGGCAAAGAAGGTTTCGGCGCCGATCGTCACCAGTTCGGGCACGACATCGGTGATCGTGCTGATTTCGCACTTGGGGCCGATGTCCATGCCCGCCAGGCGCAGCCAGCGCGGCCAGAACAGCGTGCCGGTCAGCCATTCGCCCGACATCCGCAGCAGCCCCGCCTTGAGCCACGCGCGCAGATAGGCCAGGCTCCAGCGCGACGCCACGCCCGGCTTTACGCGCCCCATCAACCGCATGACCAACGCGGTCCACAGCAGCGTCGTCGGCACCGACACCACGGTCAGCAGCACCACCACCAGCCCGGCGCGGCTGGCGAAATCGGGATGCCAGGCCCAGCGCCACAGATCGGCCGCGCGCGTTCCGGTCAGCGCGCACAACGCCACGGCCAGGATTTGGGTCGGCAGCACCGCGGCAAAGCCCAATGCCGCCTCGGCCAGCATGGCGGCCAGGTCCCACAGCCAGTGCGGCAGTCCATCGCCCGGGGATGCAGGCGCCGCCGGCGCATGGCCCGCAGGCCGTGCGGGCACGCCGTCCCACAGTTCACCCGCAGGGATCGTCATGCCCGGATTGAGCACCGACAGCGCGCTCAGCATGCTGTCGGCACCCATCCGGCACCAACCGCCGATTTCGGCGCGGGTCAGCAGCGTCGACCCGGTTTCCAGCGTTATCGGCCCGATCACCACATCGCCACGGTCAAGATCGGCAAGCCCGAGCATCGCGTCCTGGCCGATGGCCACGCCATCGCCGATATCAAGCAGATCCCAGCCGCCGCGTGCCAGATCCACGCCGCGATGGATATGCACGCCGCGCCCGATCCGCGCGCCCAGCGCGCGCAGGATCATCACCTGCAACCCCGATCCCTGCAACAGGGGCCACGGGATCAGCCGCACCGCAGCCACCACCACCCAGTGGCGCAGATACCAGGCGCTCCACACCCGCGCGCGGATCGGGCGATAACGCCCGATCAACACCCGCTTGACGATGACCGCAAACACCACCGACACCGGCAGATAAACCGCAAGTCCGGCAAGGCCGATCAGCGGTGCCGCAATCACGAACCCGACCGGCCCCAGTCCGGCATAGACCAGCGGCAACAGGCGAAACGCCATGCCCCAGCCCAGCCAGCTGCCAATGCACAATTCCAGCCCAAGCCAGCCCAGTTGCACCGCATTGGCCAGACCCACGCGCACCGTGCCTTCGCGCGGCACATCGAGTTCGGCCGGCCGATCAGGCCCGTCTTCGACCAGGGCATGCGCGGCACTGGCCAGCGCGCGTACGGTGCGCGCCTCGTAGATATCGCTGACCGTTACCCATTGCGTGCGCGGATCGTCGCGCAACAGCGTGACAAGCAATGCGGCGCTCAGCGAATCGCCCGCCAGATCGGCAAAGAAATCGTCCTCGACCGACACGCCGCCAGTGCGGCGCAGCACATCGGCCATGGCATGCGCGATCAGGTGCTCCATTTCGCCGACCGGCGCGATCATCGGCCGTTCGCCCGCGGTTTCTGCCAACGCCAGCACGGGCAGGCGCGCGCGATCAAGCTTGCCGCCCACGGTGGTCGGCAGCGCCGCGATCGTACCGATCTGCACCGGCACCATATAGGCGGGCACCTGCTTGGCGAGCACCGCGCGCAACAGATCGGGCTGCGGCGGACGTGCCGGATCGGCGGGCACGACAAAGCCGACCAGGTCCTGCCCCGCACCGTGGGGCTGCATGCGCACCGCAGCGGCGCGTACGCCATCGAGCGCTGCCAGCCGCGCCTCGATCTCGCCCAGTTCGACGCGATAGCCCCTGATCTTGACCTGCGCGTCGATCCGGCCGTGGTAATACATCACCCCGGCGTCGTCACAATCGACCAGATCACCGGTGCGATAGATCCGGCCAAAACGCGGATGATCCAGGAATTTTTCGGCGGTCAGGTCATCGCGATGGCGATAACCGCGCGCCACGCCCGCCCCGCCGATGCACAATTCGCCGCGCGCACCGGCGGCCACTTCGTTCAGCGCCTCGTCCAGCACCCACGCCGCCATGCCCGGCACCGGTCGCCCGATCCCGACCTCGTGCCCCGGCACCACATCGCAGCGCAGGCACGTCACCGCGCATTCAGTGGGGCCATAGCCATTGACCATGCGGCGCCCCGCAGCCCACAGATCGGCCAGATCCTGCGGCAAAGCCTCTCCGCCGACATACAGCAGACGCAGATCGGGCAGCAGACGCTGCGGATCGGCACACCCCGAAGACCGCAGCAGTGTCGGCGGCGGGCAGAACACCGTCACGCGTTCGGCCTGCAACCACCCGATGATATCGGGGCCCAGACGCGCGGCGGCATCGTCCATCACCACCAGCGTTGCGCCGCTGGCCAGCGCCAGCCACACTTCTTCGAGCGAACTGTCGTAGGCGCTTGATGACCCCTGCACCACGCGGTCATCCGGACCGAGCGCAAATTCGGCCAGATCCGAGGCGACCAGGTTGGCAATGTTGCGATGCTCGATCTGCACGCCTTTGGGTTTGCCCGTGGTGCCCGAGGTGTAGATCACATAGGCCAGGCGATCGGGCGCGACATCGGTGGGCAACCCCGCACCGGGCGCCGCGCCATGCGCCAGCGCCTCGGCATCGATAACCAGCCCCGGCGCCAGGCCCAGCCGATCGAGCCGGTCCAGCCCTGCAGCATCGGCCAACACCGCCACCGGCATCGCATCGTCCAGAATTTCGGCCATGCGTTCATCGGGAAATGCGGGATCAAGACAGGTAAACGCCCCGCCCGCCTTCAGCACGCCGATCTGCGCCGCATACAGCAAGGGCGATGTGCGCCCGATCAGCAGCGCAACCACCGCCTCACCCGCGATGCGCGGCACCAGATGCTGCGCAATCCGGTCGGAAAACGCATCAAGTTCGCCATAGGTCAGGGTCTGGCGCTGGGTGCGGCCGCGTCCAGGCGGCACATCGATCGCCACAGCGGTCCGATCGCGCGCAACCGGCCCCGCCAGAAAGGCGTGCAGCAGACCGCACGAGGCTTGACCCGCGTTGAGACGTTCGACTGAAAGCATGTGACCCTGAACACCCTTGTTGTCCGGCGTTCGGTCGCCTTGATCCGTTTGTCAACCCGACCGCGCTGCAATCCGGTGAGCAACGCCCGGGCCTTGACCCGGGGACCATCGCGGCAGATGGTCCGCACCAGACAAGGGGGGGCGATCATGGCTTGGCTGATTGCAGGACTGGTGCTGTTTTTGGGCGCGCATTCGGTGCAGATCTTTGCCGGAGGCTGGCGCGCGCGTGCTATCGCGCGGCTGGGCAAAGGGCCGTGGATGGGGCTTTACACGCTGGTGTCGCTCGCCGGACTGGTGCTGATCGGCCACGGCTATGGCCTGACGCGTGGCGCCGCGCCGTTGTGGATGCCGCCAAAGGGATCGGCCCATGCCACGTTCGGGCTGGTGTGGCTGGCATTCATCCTGGTGGTCGCGGCGTATTGGCCGGGCAACCATATCAAGCATTGGCTGCGCGATCCGATGGTTGCGGGCGTCGGACTGTGGGCGCTGGGCCATCTGCTGGTCAATGCGACGCCTGCCGCGCTGTTGCTGTTCGGCGGATTTCTGGCCTGGGCGATCATCGATTTCGTGTCGCTGCGCCTTCGCGGATCATCGCGCGGCGCCGCGCCGAAGGCGATCAACACCGTGCTGGTGGTGATCACCGGAACGGTGCTGGCCTGGGTATTTGCGCATGTCCTGCATCTGTGGCTGATCGGGGTTTCGCCGTTCGCCACGATGTAAGCGCGGATTTACACGCTCAGTTTGCGTAAATCCGCACGTATTTGACCACCATCTCCGATGGCCAGGGCGTCGTGCCATCGGGCGGTCCGGGCCAGGCGCCGCCGACCGCCAGATTGAGCAGGATGAAATTGGCCTGACCGTTGTCAAACGGCCAGACCCCGCCGTTCAGCGCGGTGACTTGCGCGGCGGTGTATGTGGCATAGACGTTTGCGGGATCATCAACGTAAAACGCCACCTGCTGCGGCGACCAGACCATGCCATAGGCATGCAGCCCCGCCGCGGTCTGCCCGGCGGGAAACCGGTATTGGGTCGAAGGGTCGGCACCAGGGCTGTGCAGCGTTGCGGCGATCACGTCGGGCGTGGTCGCCGCGTTGACATGCTCCATCACGTCCTGTTCGCCGCTGGCAGGCCATCCGGCGGTGGCGATGGAATTGCCCAGCGTCCAGATCGCGGGCCACAGCCCCTGTGCTTCGGGCACGCTGGCCATGACCTCAAGCCGGCCATAGCGGAAACTGAACAGACCCTGCGTCTTCAACCTGGCCGACGTGTAGACACCCGCCGACGGATTGCGCGCGACGATATGCAGCCCGTCGCCGCCGACCCAGGCATTGGGGGCGGTCGCCTGGCAGGGCGCGGCATTGCTGCCCGCCGCGCAATAGGTTTCCAGTTCGCTGTTGCCAAAGCCGCTGTTGCCGGTGTCATACGTCCACACCGCAGCATCGGGCGCGATCGGGCTGCCGCTGGTGTTGGCAAATTCGTCCGACCAGACCAGCGTGCCCGATGGCACCGTCACGGTCAGGCTTTGCGTGGCAACCGCGCTGGTGTTCAGGCCCGAGGCCATGGCGACGGCTTGCACCGTCTGGCTTGACGTTACCAGGAACGGCGCCTGATATTGCGGCGAAGCGCTGGTCGGGGTGGTTCCGTCGGTGGTGTAATGGATCGTGGCGCCGGTTGTCGTGCTCGACAAGGACACCACCACCGCCCCGCCCAGCGCAGCGCTGGTACCAATGCGCGGCGCAGCCGCAGCATTCACCGCCGGTGCCACGGGCGTGGCGGGCGATCCGTCGGTGCTGCCGCCGCCACAGCCGCCCAGCACCAGCACACCTGCCAGCAGGGGCACAAATCTGCGCCGCATGATCACGGTTCCCGGCCGAAATCGGGCAAAGCGCGATCCTTCCACACCGACGCCACTTTGCCCAGGTTCTCCTTGTGCGCGTCGCGATAGGCCCACCACAGGGTGACCGTGCCATCGCGCACGCCTTGTTCGATATAGCGATCGATCGGCTGGGTCAGGTAATCGGCATCGTGCGCATGTTCGACCATGCGGCGCAGATAGGCGCGGGTGAAATCGATCAGCGCGGGTCTATAGCCGCCTTTGGCAATCACGTCCGGGTTGCCGTGGTTGGGCAGGATACGGTCAAACCCCCATTGCTTCATCGCCGCCAGATTGCGCAAGTGTTCGGGGATCTGCGCGGGTTCGGAAATGAACGTCACCGTGTCTTCCAGCGTGTCGCCGGCCAGCAGCAGATGATCTGCGGGCAGCAGGATCACCAGCCCGTCGGCGGAATGGATATTGACCGGGCGCAGTTCGACGCGGATGTCGCCCACATAATACGTGGTGTCGGCGGCAATCGCCACATCGGGGATCACCAGCGGGGTGATTGCGGGTGGGCCTGAATCGGTGCCCGCTTCTATTGCGGCCTTGTGCTCCACCAGTTTCTGCCGGGTGCGCGCGGTGGCGATCACATCGCTGTCGGCATAGACCGCATTGCCGCCGACATGGTCGAGGTGCCAGTGGCTGTTGACCAGCACGAAATGCCGCACGCCCGCCTTTTGCAGGTAATCGCGCACCCATTGCGCCTGCCGCACGCCGGGAAACGCGTCATAGACCAGCGCACAATCGCCGCGCACCACGGCATAGGTTGCCACGCCGACGTTGTTCGCGCCGAAATCGGCCCAGTTGGTGTCACCCGGCGGTACCGATGCCTCGTCCGGCCGCCCGTCATAGAAACACAACAGGTGATCGTTGATGCGAAACACCCGCATGGTCATCGGCGCAGCGCTGGCGGTGGTGTGGCCTGTGCAGACCAGCGCCAGCAGGATCAGCGCGCCCAGTGTCGACCGCACGGTCATGATGCCGTCTGCGCGATCACGCCGGCGATCCATTGCGCGGTCTGCTGCGGATGGACAAACGGCAGCATGTGCCCGCCGTCCATCAGCGTGCAGCGCGCCCCCGCCACCTGGTCGACAAAGGCCCGGCCATGCAGGTCCGGCGGCAGAATCTGATCGCCTGTGCCGAACAAGACGTGCACCGGGCGCGCGATCGCGCCATAGCCGGCCACCAGTGCAGGCATCACATCGGGCACCGATTGCGCATCCTGCGATGCCGCATCGAACGTGTCCGGCCGGAACAGCAACGCGCCGCCACCGGTGCCTTCAAAGCTGGCGGGCACCGCATCGGGGGCAAAGGCGGGCAATGCGCGCGCACGCCCCGCCAGCAGCCCTGCCGGGCCGATCACCAGCCACGCGAACACCCGGCGCAGCAGCGCCGAACGGATCATCAACGTGCGGAACTGCGCCGGCACCGCGGTAATCGGCTGGGTCAGCGGGGCGATCAGCGCCAGCGCCGAGACCAGATCGGGCCGCGCCTGCACAAATGCCAGCGACAGCGCCCCGCCCAGCGAATGGCCCACCAGCGTCACCGGCCCCGTATCGAGCGCATCGACCAGTGCTGCAATCATCGCCGCCTGGCCGTGCAGATCGGGGATCGCGCCTGCGGCGGTCGAATACCCCGCTCCGGGCCGGTCGACCGCGATCACCCGGTGCCGCTGCGCCAACCGGGCGACCAGTTCGGGCGCGAAATTGCGCAAGTTTCCGCCCAGACCGTGGATCAGCACCAGCGCCGGGCCGCTGCCCTGATCGGTGTAATGCAGCCGTCCACCCGGCACATCGCGATACTGCCCCTGCGGCGGTGCGATCCGTTCGGCACGGCGCACGGCGCTGCGCGTAACCAGCGGCAGCGCACAGCCCACGCCCACAGCGACCAACGCCATCCCGATCCCAAGTCCTGCCATGTTCGCCCCTTGACCCCCAAACGCCTCGTTGCGTGCACCATAGCCAAGGATCGGCGCATGGCCACACCCCGACAGGGCCTTTTTCCCCACCCCCTTCCCCCTGGCATCGCAGTCGGGCATGAACCTGCAAGGGATCCCGTTCGTGCAAGAGGGCGTTGATGAAGCTCGTTGAAAGCCATGCCATCGATTATGTTCCGCTGAAGGAACGCCATGGCAAAGTCTGGCACTTGTGGCCGATCTGGTTCGCCGGCGATGCGCACCTCGCCACTTTGGCAACCGGCGCGATCGGTATGCCGCTGGGTCTGGGATTTGGCTGGTCGGTGCTGGCGATTGTTACAGGCTGTGCCCTTGGCACCTTGTTCATGGCATCGCATTCCAGCCAGGGCCCCGAACTCGGGCTGCCGCAGATGATCCAGTCGCGCCCGCAGTTCGGTTACCAGGGTGCATTGCTGGTGTGGTGTTTCGCGCTGGTGACGTATGTCGGCTATACCGTGTTCAACGAAGTGGTGTTTGGCGTGGCGGTGGCAGACCTGACCGGCACGCACCTGTCCCAAGGCGCGCTGGTGGCGATCTATGCCGCGTTCAGCCTGGCGGCGCTGGTGTTTGCCGTGGCCGGGTACGACATGATCCATCTTGCGCAGCGCACGCTGGCCACGGTGGTGATCGTGGCACTGCTGGTCTACACCATCGGCGTTGGCGTGATCGGTCATGGCATGGCGCAACTGACCATGGGCAAATGGGCGACGATCCCGTTTCTGGTGCAGTTTTTCGCGGTGGCCGGGTATCAATTGTCGTGGTCGATCTATGTGTCCGACTATTCACGATATCTGCCGCGCGACGTGGGGGTAAAGGCGTCGTTCTGGTGGACATTCATCGGCGCGTTCATCGGCGGGGCGTGGATGATGCTGGTCGGCGATGTGGCGGTGGCGATCTTTCCGGGGCGCGAGATCGTCGGCGCGGTGCTCGATACCGGCAATCTGGTGTGGCGCGGGTTTGGCCCGCTGCTGATCGTGCTGTCGTCGCTGTCGCTGGTGACGATCACCACGCTCAATCTCTATGGCGGGTCGCTGACGCTGCTGTCGATCATCGACAGTTTTCACCATGTGCGCAATCCGGGGCGGGCGCGGCTGATCGCGCTGGTCGTGCTGGGGATCGTGTCGACCTGGCTGTCGGCGCTGGCGGGCGCGAATATCCAGAAACTGATCGAAGACCTGCTGTCGGTGCTGATCTATCTGTTCACGCCATGGACCGCGATCAATCTGGTCGATTTCTTCTTTGTGCGGCACGGGCATTATTCGGTGCGCGAAATCTTCAACCCCGACGGGATCTATGGCCGCTGGAACTGGCGCGGGATCGGTGCCTATGTCATCGGGTTCGTGGCGATGGTGCCGTGCTTTTCCACCCCGGTCTATCAAGGCTGGGTGGCGCAGCATCTGGGCGGGGCGGATATCTCGATGCTGATCGGATTGCCGGTGGCCGGGCTGGTGTATTACCTGTCGTGCCAATCGATCGACCTTGCGGCCGAACGCGCGCAGATCGTTCGCGCCGACGCGGGCCTGGAACCGGAGTATGGGGCATGATCGCACGCGCCGTGCTGTTGTCGCTGCTGCTGGCCGCGCCGGCGCTGGCCGAGCCGCCCAGCGTGGCGCACCTGCCCCCGTTGCAGACCCGGTTCGATCCGATCGGACCGCCGGTTGCAGCATTGCCCGGGCCGCACGGCCGCATGCTGCACTATGCCGACACGGCCCAGGCCGACACCGCCGAGGCCGGATGGCGGCCGGTGGTCTATATCGGCGGCACCGGCACCAGCGCGCGCGCCATGCTGATGACCGGTTATCTCGAAACGCTGCGCAGGCAGTTGCACATCCGCCTGATCAGCGTGGAGCGCAACGGGTTTGGCGACACCGCCTATGACCCGGCCTGGAGCCTGGCCGACTATGCCGATGATCTGCGCACGGTGCTCGACCACCTGGGCGTTGCGCGGTTTGCGGTCGTGGCGATCTCGGGCGGCGGGCCTTATGCCGCGCATGTTGCCGCAGCGATGCCCGACCGGCTGATCTCGCTGCACTTTGCCGCGGCGCTGGCCGACCGGCCGGTGGGCGATGACATGAATTGCGATCTGACCACCGCACAGTTGTCAAAGGCTTTGGGGCCTGCCGTCATCAACCCGCAGATCTGGTGGGGCTTTCCCGACACCAGCCCGACCCGCGCCATTCCGGGCTTTGCCGAGCGTGCCTTTGACGAGGGTGCACGCGCCTTTTTCATTCGCGGGCAGATGGGCGACGCCGCACCCGAAGCCGCCGAAATGCAGCGCTATTGCCACGCGAAACTGGCCGATCTGGGCCCCGCGCTGGCCAAAGTGACCGCGCCGGTGTTCACCTATTACGGCCTGGCCGATCACACCGTCAGCCCGGTCAATGCGCAATTCTGGCAAAAGCGGCTGGGCGGGCCGGTGATGGCACGCGCCTATCCCGACGAAGGCCACGATGTGCAATATCGCCACTGGGACCAGATCCTGATCGATCTGTCGGGGCTGGCCGGAACCGGCCCGCAGGCGCGCACACTGGTGTGCGTCAACGGCAGGGCAACGCTTTCGCGCAGCCCTGCCAAAATCAGCGGGCTGTGCCTGTGGCAGGCACCGCGCTGATCGCATCCTTGCGCAAGCCGGCCTGAAACCACACGATCAGGCCGACGGCCATCGCACAGGTCGCCATGCCCAGGCACCCGACCAGCGCATAGCCCGAGGTTCTTTGTGCCATATATCCGGCAACCACCTGCCCCGCCGATTGCGCGACCAGCCAGGTGCCCGTGGTGCGCACCGCCAGCCGCCCGTGCGGATCGTGGGCATAGGCCAGGCCAAGCAGCAGCGGATACGTGATGTACCACGACACGTTGTAGATCTGCAGCGCCACGCCAAACACGATCTGGCTGTCAACCAGCGTCAGCACCGCGCACATCGTCCCGCAGGCCATCAGCGCCCATTCCAGCAGGCCACGCCGCCCCCCGCGCGCCAGAAACCAGCTGAGCGTAAAATTGCCCAGCGAGCTCAGCACCATCGACAACGCCGAATAGAGGCCATACGTCGTATCGGGCAAATGAATGGCATGCGCCGCGCGCTCCATGAACGGCCAGATCGCCATCGTGCCGAACGCAAACAGCGCCATCGCGGCCAACACCGGCCAACCGCCCGGCGCGATCGGCGGCACGGCCTGGGCGGCCTGCGCGCTGCTGTCGGCACGGGCATCGGTCAGCGCAAACATGCCCAGCGCCAGCGTGCCCGAAACCATGCCAAGCGCGACAAAGATCGCGGCCACCCCGCCCACCAGCCCGATGCGCGGCACCGCGATATTGAGCAAGGCATACAGGATAACCTGCAAGGCAATCCCGAGCGAAATCGCACGCTCGGGCTGGCTGCTGCGCCCGGCGGCAACATTCACCGCGGTGTTGAGCGTGCCATAGCCAAAACCGGTGGCCAGACGGCTGAGCAGCAGAAGCGGCCAGAACCCGGTCAATGCCGAGGCCAATTGTGCTCCGACAATCAGCCCGCTGGCCACCAGCGCCATGCGCCGCGGGCGAAACGCGTGCGCGCGCGGGGCAAACAGGAACATCGCGCCGGCGAACGACAGCGTTTCGACCGAGGCGAACCAGCCCATCAGGAACTGGCCAAAGCCATAACGATCCATCAGCCCGCCAACCAGAAACGGCGTATAGATGATGCCCATGTGCGCCGCACAACTCGTTGCAGCGATCCCCAGGCACAGCATCAGCGGCAGGTTCGCCGCAACACCACTGGCGCGCGGGGCAATCTGGGAAGAGGTCACACCGGCATCCTTGTTTTGCGGCCACGTTCACCCCCGGGTGGACGGCCGAATTTCTGCGCATAGGCGCGCGCCATCGCGCTTTTCGACGAAAACCCGGTTGCCACGGCCACTTCGATCAGCGGCAGGCCGGTATCGGCCAGCAGCCGCTGCGCACGGTCGAGCCGCAGATTGCGGTAATAGGCCGCCGGACCCACACCGAACTGGGTGGTGAACAGCCGTTCGAGCTGACGACGGGTGATCCCGGCCGCAACCGCCAATTGCTCCAGCGCCACCGGGTTTTCAATGTCTGCCTCCATCCGCGCAATCACCTTGACCAGGCGCGGATCGCGCGTGCCGATGCGCGATCCGATATCGGCGCGCTGGCTTTCTTCGTGGGGTCGGATGCGGCTGTGGATGAACTGATCGGACACTGCACGCGCCAGTGCCGGCCCCTGGCGCCAGGCGATGCGTTCCAGCATCATGTCGATGGCGGCAGTGCCCCCGGCGCAGGTGAACAGCCGCTCGCCCAGGCAGTACAGGTCTTCGGTCACGCGCACAGCGGGGTAATCCTCGCGAAAGGCGGGTACCGCCTCCCAATGCAGGGTGACGGGCTGGTCGCCGATCAGCCCGGCTTCGGCCAGCAGATAGACCCCGGTGTCCAGCGCGCCCAGTGCCGCCCCCTTGCGCGCCATGCGCCGCAGCGATGCCACCAGCGCGCGGCTGATCCCCCGGCGCGGATCGAACCCTGCGCAGACGATCAGCGCCGAGGCATTTTCATCCAGCGGTCCATCGACCGCCACCTGCAGCCCGCACGATGCGGCCACCGGTTGACCATCGGCCGAAAACAGCCGCCACGCAAACACCGGCCGCTGCGCCAGCCGGTTGGCCACCCGCAAGGGTTCCATCGCCGCGACAAAGCCCATCGCGGAAAACCCCGGCACCAGGTAAAAGCAATAGGTTTCCTGCCCCAGCGGGGCAAAAGCGGCATTCATGGCGCGCAGACAAACACAGATTTGCCCAAGTGCAAAACCCGTTTTCACTAATGCTGCGCGGCGCGACGCTGTCGCAAAATGAGTCCACGATGTCGCAAAGCTGTCAATGTCGGCCCATTTCGCGGCTAGACTGCCGATGACACGGCTCGACTCAAACCAAGGTGCGCAACCCATGGATCTGACCATCACCGACCGGGGGCTGTTGCAAGTTGCCCAGCGTGGCGGCCCACCCGTGCTGCTGCATCCGGTGTGGCTGCGCGAACGGCTGCCCGATGCGGCCGTGCTGGACCCGCGCACCGGGCAACGGCTGCAGGAAGCCGCCGAAACACCGCGCGATTTGCGCGTGGTCAGCGCCGAACCCGATGGCACGATCGCGTTTTCCGACGGATTTGCCACCCGTCTGCCAAGCGACTGGCTGACCAACGCGATCGCCACCTGCCCTGCCGCCGGGCACCACGTGCATTGGGATGCAACGCTTGACCGGGGCCGGTTTCCGGCCGCCGATCTGGCCGATCTGCGCGCCGATCCGGCGGCGTTGTCAGCACTGCTCGAAGAGCTTGATGCCTATGGCTTTGCGGTGGTGCGCGGCGTGCCGATCGAAATGGATGGCGGGCTTGCGCTGGCCGGCCTGATGGGCCCGATCCGCATCACCAACTGGGGCGGCATGGCCGATGTCAAGGCGATCCCCAACGCCTATGACCTGACGATGACCCCGCGCCATCTCGAACCGCACAGCGACAATCCGTATCGCGATCCGGTGCCCGGCTATATTCTGCTGCACTGCCTTGAAAACGATGCCGATGGCGGCGATTCGACGCTGGTCGACGGGTTTCATGCCGCGGCGATCCTGCGCCGCGACGATCCGGCCGGCTTTGCCACGCTGGCCAGCACCGATGTCACGTTCCGCTATCGCGACGACACCGCGTTTCTGGAACACCATGCGCCGTTGATCGCGCGCAATGCGGCGGGCGATGTGGTGCAGATACGCTATTCCAACCGGACCGAGATGATCGGGCGGCTGCCGATCGACCGGCTGGATGCCTATTATGCCGCGCGTGCGGCGTTCTGGCAGCTGATCGCGCCGGCTTCGCCGCTGACGCTGCGGTTCCGGCTGCAACCGGGCGAATTGCTGATGATGGACAATTACCGCCTGCTGCACGGCCGCACCGGCTATACGCTGGCCACCGGATCGCGCCATATGCGCCAGTGCTATATGGACCGCGACACGGTGCAAAGCCGCCGCCGCCTGTTGCAGGTGGCATGATGGAAGGGGGCCCGATGTTCCGCCATTTCGACGAGGCTACGGCTGCGGACTGGAAACCGATCGATGAAAAATTCGTCGCGTTCCAGATGGGCATTGCGGGCCAGATGATCGCGCATCTGCAACTGCTCGCCACGCACGATCTGGGTTATCCGGTCGATCGCTATGTCCATTCGTTGCAGACCGCAACGCGCGCGCTGCGCGACGGGGCGGATGACGAAATGGTGGTCTGCGCGTTGTTGCACGACATTGGCGACACGCTGGCACCGGTCAACCACGGGCCGATGGCGGCGGCGATGCTGGCGCCGTATATTTCGCCGCTGAACGCCTGGATGATCGAACATCACGAGGAATTTCAGGGCTTTTTCTATGCCGAATATTTCGGCGGCGACAAGCATGCGCGCGATACTTACCGCGATCATCCGGCCTTTGCGCGCACCGCGCGGTTTACCGACGAATGGGACCAGAAGGCGTTCGATCGCGATTACGACACACTGCCGATCGAGACATTCCTGCCCGCGATGGAGCGCGTGTTTGCGCGCGAACCATGGGGCGATCATACCAAATCAAACGAGGGTTGAACGCGATGAGCACCGCACCGGATATTGTCGAGGACTGGCGCGTCTTTGCAACCGACCATCACCTGGCGCAGGTCGCGCTGGGCGATGACGATGCGGTGGTCACCTGGAGCGATGGCCGCGAAACGCCGCTGCACCGGTTTTTCCTGCGCGACAATTGCACCTGCGCGCAGTGTTATCTGCCGCTGACCCGCGAACAGCTGTTCGAAATCACCGATGCGCCCGCCGATCTGCGCTTTGCCGGCGCCGGCATCGATGCCGGCGGTGATCTGGTGGTCGACTGGTCCGACGGGCATGTCAGCCGCTATGCCCCGGGCTGGCTGCGCGAATGCGCGCCCGATGCCGTCAGCCGCGCCGAACGCCACGCCGACCGCGCGCGCCCGTTCATCTGGGGCAGCGAATATGCCGATGCGCTGAAATCGTTCGAATGTGCCGATATCATGGCCGATGATCACGTCCTGCTCGACTGGCTGGGCGCGCTGCGGTCGGCGGGCATGACATTGGTCAAAAACGTGCCCGTCGCGCACGAGGCTCTGCTGGCCCCGATCGCGCGCATATCGCACATTCGCGAAACCAATTTCGGCCGCGTGTTCGATGTGAAATCCAAGCCCCGCGCCGACAGCGCCGCCTACACCAGCGTCAATCTGCCGCCACATACCGATCTGCCGACGCGTGAATTGCAGCCCGGCCTGCAATTCCTGCACTGCCTGGTCAACGATGCGGTGGGCGGCGAATCGGTGTTTGTCGACGGCTTTGCCATTGCCGAGGCGATGCGGCGCGATCACCCGGCGCACTTCGCCACGATCACCACCACGCCGATGGCGTTCTGGAACCGCGACGATCGCACCGATTATCGCTGGACCGCGCCGCTGATCGCGCTGAACGCGGACGGCGATCTGGCCGAAGTGCGGTTTGCCAATTTCCTGCGCGGGCCGATCGACGCCCCGGCGGAACGCATGGACGCGATCTATGCGGCGCTGCGCCTGTTTCAGGCGATGTGCCGTGATCCGCGCTTTTTCATCGAACGCCGGCTGGCACCGGGCGACATGTGGGCGTTCGACAATCGTCGCGTGCTGCACGCGCGGCGCGAATTCGATCCGCAGACCGGCGAACGCCATTTGCAGGGGGCTTACGTCGATCGCGACGAGATCAATTCGCGCTGGCGCGTGCTGTCGCGTCAGTTGGGGGATCTGCGCTGATGGCCACGGCCGCCCGCCTTGACAATGCCGAACGCCAGGCGCGCCACGATCTGGCGGCGTGCTATCGCCTGGCGGCGAAGTACGGCATGACCGACACGATCTACACGCATATTTCGGCGCGCATTCCCGGCACCGAAGATATCCTGATCAACCGGTTCGGTGACCAGTTCCACGAAGTGACGGCGTCAAGCCTGGTGCGGTTCGGCATCCACGAAACGCCCCCCGCGCACAAGGTCAACCCCGCCGGAACCGTGATCCACACCGCGATCCATGCCGCACGCCACGATGTCGGCTGCGTGATGCACACGCACACCGTTGCCGGCATTGCCGTTGCCTGCCAGGCCGACGGACTGCTGCCGATCAGCCAGCACGCGCTGCAATTCTACAACCGCATCGGCTATCACGACTATGAAGGCATCGCGCTGCTTGAGGATGAAAAGCCCCGCCTGGTGCGCGACCTGGGCAGGCATGGCGCGCTGGTGCTGCGCAATCACGGGCTGCTGACCGCCTATGCCACGGTGGCCGAAACCTTTACCGCGATGCTGAACCTGGAAAATGCCTGCAAGATCCAGATCGCAGCGATGAGCGGCGGCGCACGTCTATACCCTGTGGCCGAACCGGTGCGCGAACTGACCGCGCGGCAAAACGAGAATTTCGGCGGCCAGGATACCGGTCTGCCCGAATGGATTGCGCTGCTGCGCGACCTGCAACGCACCGACCCCGATTTTGCCACGTGACATCCGCCCCGCCAGGGGGACAATCACCGCTTGAAAGGTGGTGGCGGGGCCTTGCCCCGCGCAACGCACCACGGCATCGTTGTGCCAGGACCGACCTCGGTTCCGCCATGCGGCCACCAGTCGGTGGCCTGGCCACCCTCCCCGGTCCGGGGACGAAAAGGCATCCAGAATGACCGAAAGCTTTGCCGTGCTTGCCGATTCCACCGACCTGCTGGTCGAAGCGTTTGCCCGCGCCGGCGCCGATGACGGCCTGATCACGCATTATCTGGGCCAACCCGACGAGCCGACGATGATCGC
The DNA here is from genome assembly GCF_000429005.1 of Novosphingobium acidiphilum DSM 19966. Classification (GTDB taxonomy): domain Bacteria; phylum Pseudomonadota; class Alphaproteobacteria; order Sphingomonadales; family Sphingomonadaceae; genus Novosphingobium; species Novosphingobium acidiphilum. The sequence goes on from NZ_AUBA01000007.1 coordinate 107,285, forward strand.
ACGCACGCAAGGCTATGCGATGATCGTGGTCAACGAAAGCCGGGTCAGTGCAGCCGTGATGGATGCCAGCCCCGCGTTGAAACAGATCCTGTTCCTTGGCACGGGCGCCGCCAATTTCGTCGATCTGCCCGCGGCGGCCTCGCGTGGCATCCCGGTGCACACGATCAAGGGCTATGGCGATCGGGCCGTGGCCGAACACACGCTGGCGCTGCTGTTTGCGGTGTGGCGCGATATTGCATCGCAGGATGCCAGCGTGCGCGGCGGCGGCTGGGCCGGGGCGCCGCTGGGCGAACTGTACGGCAAGACCATCGGGCTGATCGGTGTTGGCGCGATCGGTGGCGAAGTGGCGCGGCTGGCGCTGGCACTGGGCATGCGCGTACTGGTCTGGGCGCGGCGCCCGGTCGACATTCCGGGAGTCGAACAGGTCGATCTCGACACGTTGCTGGCGCAGGCCGACATCGTTTCACCGCATCTGGCCTATACCGGGGAAACGGCAGGATTTCTCGATGCCCGGCGCCTGCGCCAGATGAAGCGCGGCGCGGTTCTGATCAACACCGCACGCGCCGAACTGACCGACGAAGCCGAAATTCTGGCGATGCTCGATGACGGTCATCTGGCAGGCGCGGGCCTTGATGTCTTTTCAAGCGAACCGTTGCCCGCACAGCACCCGTTGCGCACAGCGCCGCGCGCGGTCCTGACCCCGCACACCGGCTGGCAAAGCCCCGAAGCGGTCGCGCGCCTGATCGGGCAGGCGGTCAATATCCTGCGCCGCGAACACGCAGCCTTGTAATCGCGCACCTGTCGTCCCGGTATCGGGACCGCCCCGCAGACGGACATCCCATGCCCAAGAACCGCTATTACGACGGGCCGCCCAGCGACCATTTCGACGGTCGCTTTTTCAACAACGCGCCGCCCACCGCCGACAAGACGCTGGCCGATATCCGCCGCTGGCGCCGCACGTCGCAACGCACGCCCTGGCCGCAGCATGTGCCGGTGCACGCTGCGGTGCCCCACGCGCGCGTCGATGGCACCCGCGTTACACTGATCGGCCATGCCACCGTGTTGATCCAGACCGGCGGGCTGAACCTGTTGACCGACCCGGTGTGGTCAAGCAGGTGCAGCCCGGTGCAATTTGCCGGACCAAAGCGCGTCTGTGCGCCGGGTGTGCGGCTTGACGATCTGCCGCCGATCGATGCGGTGCTGTTAAGCCACAACCATTACGACCACCTCGACATGGCCACGCTGCGCAAGATCGTGGCGCACCACGATCCGCTGATCGTGACCCCGCTGGGCAACGACACGATCGTGCGCCGGGGCATTCCCAAGGCGCGGATCGTGACCGGCGACTGGTGGGATGCCCATCGCTTTGACAATGGCGTAACGGCGACCCTGGTGCCTGCGCAACACTGGTCGGCGCGCGGCGTCTATGATCGTCGCATGGCGCTGTGGTGCGGTTTTCACGTGCGCAGCGCCGATGCATCGGTCTATTTCGCGGGCGACACCGGCTATGGCGATGGCAGCCTGTTTCACACGATCCGCATGCGGCTTGGATCACCCGATCTGGCGCTGCTGCCGATCGGCGCCTATGCCCCGCGCTGGTTCATGCGCGATCAGCACACCGATCCGGACGAGGCGGTGCGCATCATGCTCGATCTGCAGGCCCGACACGCCCAGGCGATCCACTGGGGCGTGTTCCCGTTAAGCGACGAAGGCCGCGACGAACCCGTCCACGCGCTGGCCCGTGCCCTGGCCGAACACGCGATCGTGCCGGGCCGATTCCGCCATGACGAACCGGGGCACGCGATCGATCTGGCGTAACGATCAGCGGCGCAGTTCGGCACGCGCCGCTGCAATCTGCGGCGCCAGCCGCGGATCGGCCAGCAGCGCGCGTGCGGTCAGCACGCCCAGCACGTGGCCGGCCTCGATATCGCTGGGGTAATGCGCGGCACAGATTTCGCGCGAAAAGCCATAGTCGCGCGCACGCGCAAACAACGCAGCGCGGCGTTCGGGCATCAGGTCGGCCAGCACCCAGGCGACGCTCCAGCCGAATGTCGCGTGGCCGCTGGGGTATGAACGTTCGGCGCCCTTGGTGCTTTCCTTGCCGCAACGGATCAGTGCGGGATCGACGATATAGGGCCGCGTACGGTGGAACTGGCGCTTGGCGTTATCGGCCACGGCCTCGATATCCTGTTCGAACAGATCGATCAGGCGGCTGGTTGCGGGCAAGGCGGTCAGATCGCGGCCCGCCGCCGCGTTGAACGCGCGCAGCGTTTCATCGTCGGCATCGACGGCGGCCGCAGCACGCCGTTCGGGCGAGGTGTTTTGCGCAAAGGCGCGCAGCGTGGCCATTTCGGCCTGCTGATCGGGCGATCCGACAGCGGCGGGTTCGGGCAGGACATGGTCGGGGGCAAAGGCCTGTGCATCCAGCCAGTGGAGCGCCCTGGCGGGCTTGGCGGCGGTCATGTCGGGCGCGGGATCGGCCCGCGCCACACCGCAACATGCCGCAATCATCGCACTGGCAAGCAGAACGCCACGCACCACCATCATCGTCTCCGATCCCGCACCATGGGCACACGCGCGCCCTGTTGCCGGACCGCTAGGTGGCACCGATGACAGTCCGGTGACACGGGTCGCCGCGTCGGATTACATTGCAAATATAGAATTCAAACAACGACAACGGCGGGAAAGGTGATCCGCACTTCCAAACCCGGGCCGGTATCGACCAGATCGATCCGGCCACGGTGAAAGCGCACGATCGCCTGCGCGATCGACAGGCCCAGCCCGCTGCCGCGCCGGTCGGCCGCGCCCGCTCCGCGCTCGAACGGGCGCAGCACGCGCGCGCGATCGGCGTGGGGCAGTCCGGGGCCGTTGTCCGCCAGCACCAGCACGACATCATCGGCTTGGCGCGTCAGCGACAGCCGCGCGCAGGTGCCCGCCGGGGTATGCGTTGCCACATTCTGCAACAGGTTGACCAGCAACTGGGTGATCAGGCCGGGATCGCCATGAATCGCCGCCGATTGCATCGGCCCGCGCAGCAAAGTGCCCCCGGCATCGGCAATCACCGGTTCCATCGTTTCAGCCACATCTTCGACCACCGCATCAAGCGACAGATCGACCATTGCCCCGCCGTGCCGGCCGCCTTCGATTTCGGCCAGGCGCAGCAGCGCGTCAAAGATCGCGATGATCCCGCCGCATTCGCGCATCCCCGCTTCGATCGCGTGGCGCAGGCGTTCCTCGTCACCGGTGATATCGGGGGTCAGCAGCGTGCTGAGCCGGGTCAGCGGGGTGCGCAGGTCATGCGCCAGTGCGCTGGCAAAGTGGCGCTGGGTTTCCACCAGGCTTTCCATCCGGTCGAGCATGCGGTTCAGGCTTTCGGCCTGGCGGGCAAACATGCCGTCGAGCCCGTGCATCGGCACGCGCCGCGACAGATCTCCCGCCTCGGCAATGGCATCGGCGGTGGCGCCGGTCGCTGCGAGCCGCCGCGCGGTCAGATGCGCAAACAGCCAGGTTGCCCCCAGCCCCGCCGCCAGCGCCGCAACGAATGTGGCCAGCACCAGCGGCAGCAACAGCGCGCGCAGGCTGGCCGCGGTTTCGCTGTGCTGGACAATCACGAACAGCGAACCGTCGCGCAGCCGTTCGGCAAGCGCGCGGCCCCGTTGCCAGGTGCGTCCGCCGCCCAGAAACATGACGTCCGACAGGCCCGGCTGCGGACGCAGATACAGGCGCCCCGCCACCAGCCGGCCATCGGGGGCAAACAGGCTGTACGTGCGTTCGCTGGTGATCTTGCGCGCCTGCCAGTCGCGGATGCGCGCGGCGACTTCGTCGCTGGTGGCGGCGCGCCCCGACGGCACGCGCAGAAATTTGCCTTCGTGATGCAACAGATCGGCATCGATGCGCATCGCCACGGTGCGTTCGACCACGACGAACACCACCGACCCCATCAGCACCATGGCCAGCGCAAACACCCCACCAAACAGAAAGAAGATGCGGCCTGCGCCTGGCCAACGGGCCGCCTGTTCCACGAACCGGCCTTTACCGGCAGGCGCCGGCAAGCAGGACATAGCCTTCGCCGCGCCGGGTCAGGATCGGATCGATGCCCAGGTCCTGCAACCGCGTGCGCAGCCGGCTCATATTGCTTTCGACGATATTGGTGCCGGGGCTGAAGCTGTAGCCCCAGACGTGTTCCAGCAGCATGTCGCGCGTCACCAGCCGATCGGCATGGAGCATCAGATGCGCCAGCAGCGAATAGAGTTTCCGGTTCAATTCGACCGAGGCTGCGCCGAAACAGGCGGCGTGCCGGCTGGGATCGAGCCGCAACCGGCCCACCGCACGCACCGCCACGTCGCCGCCTTCACGCAAGGGTGCGCGCCGGGCAATCGCGTTCAGCCGCGCCACCAGTTCGGCCATGTGGAACGGTTTGGCCAGATAATCGTCCGCGCCCGATTCCAGCCCGTCGATGCGGTCCTTGACCGATCCCAGCGCGCTGAGCATCAGCACCGGGGGCACCGGGCCGTGCCGTCGCCAGGTGCGCAACAGGTCGATGCCGTTGCCATCGGGCAGCAGCCGGTCGAGCACCACGCTGTCGAACGCGCCTTCGCGTCCCCGGGCCAGCCCTTGTGCGGCATTGGCCGCCCAGGTCGCCTCGATCCCCGCCGCGCCCAGTCCGCCGACGATATGCCCGGCAATCACCGGATCATCTTCAATCACCAGACAGCGCAACGCGTGGCTCCTTTTTGTCGAGCCCCGGTATTTACGACAGATTCAAGACGACAATATTACAATTGAGCCGGTTGCGTGCCGCCTTCGTGATGCCCGCTGACCGCATCCCCGTCGCCGCGGCGCAGCATCGCAAACACCGCGCACGACGCGATCGTCACTGCGCCCAGAATGACAAAGGCATGGTGCACGCTTGACAGCATGTCGGCCTGTTCGGTGGCGCGCGAGGTGACAAACCCTGCGGTCACCAGCCCCGCGCTGGCCACGCCAAAGCTGAGCGACAGCTGCTGAAACGTGCTGGCAAACGCGCTCGCCCGGCTGGTGCGCGGCTGCGGCACGTCGGCATAGGCAAGCGTGTTGATCGCGGTGAACTGGGTCGACATCAGCACGCCATAGACCATCGCCTGCGCACAGATCAGCCAGACCGGGGTCTGCGGCCCGACCGTGGCAAACAGCATCAGCATCAGGCCCAGCGCCACCGTGTTGGCGATCAGCATCGTGCGATAGCCCAGAAACGCCAGTTCATAGCGGACGAACACTTTGCTGCTCATCGCGCCCAGCGCCTGGGGCATGAACAGCAGGCCCGATTGCAGCGGCGCATAGCCAAGCCCGGTCTGGTACAGCAGCGGCAACAGGAACGGTGCCCCGCCCACCCCCAGCCGCGTGACCATGCCCCCGGTGACCGAGGCGGCAAACGTGCGAAACCGCAACAGATCGAGATCGAGCAGCGGGTTGGCACGATGCCGGGCATGGCGCCAATACAACGCCAGCAGGCCAAACGCAGTGGCCCCGGCCAGCAGCACCACCTGCGTCCCGGCGTGGTGTTCGCCAAACACTTCCAGCGTCCACGACAGCAGCGCAACCCCGCCGCCGAACCACACCAGCCCCATGCGATCAAGCGGGGGCACATCGGTGCCACGATAATCGGGCAGGCGCAGCCCCACCAGGATCAGCCCGACCAGGCCGAACGGCACGTTCAGGAAAAAGATATCCTCCCACCGCGCCACGCTGATGATCAGGCCGCCCAGCGCCGGGCCGATCAGCGGTCCGATCAGCATCGGAATGGCAACAAAGCTCATCGCCTGGACCAGTTCTTCGCGCGGAAAACTGCGCACCAGTGTCAGCCGCCCGACCGGCACCATCATGGCGCCGCCCATCCCCTGGATGATCCGGCACACCACCAGCAGCGGGATCGAATGGCTGAACCCGCACAGCACCGACCCCAGTGTGAACAGACCGATGGCCGCGGCAAACACCCGCCGCGTGCCGAAACGGTCGGCCATCCAGCCACTGGCGGGGATGAACACCGCCAGGCTGAGCGCATAACTCGCCAGCACCGCCTTCAGGTTCAATTCGGGTTCGTGCAGTGCACGCGCCATCGTCGGCACCGCGGTGTTGAGCACCGTGGTATCGAGCGATTCCATGAAAAACGCGATCGCCACCAGCCACGGCAGCGAACGCTGTGAAATGGGCCGCACCGTCAGAAACGAGGCGGGCACGCGGGGCAGGTACAAGGCAATGCTTTCATCTGGCCAAGCCGGGGAACCGGGCTGGACCTACCATCGGCAAGCGACCTGACAACGTCAAGCGTCCAGCCCGGGCCCGGCGACGCTTTGGCGCAATCTGTTACCGGCCCCATCGTGGTTGACCGTCAAAGGTGGCGCGCGCCTGCAGGAAACACCAGTTCGCGCAACCCGCCCTCGTTTGCGACAATGCCCGGATGCACGCTGTCGTGGCTGCCAAGGCGGGTTGCGCCCAGCAGGTGGGCCCAGCCGGCAAAGGCGTTGGCGCCGTTGTCGGCCGCGGGCATGGCGACAGGCGCCAGGGCTGCATTCTTTGGCGGATCGCCAATCACAAAGGCACCGTAAAAGCCCGATCCCGCGGCATTGGCGGTGACCGCCAGACTGATCGACAGATTGGCCACACCACCGGCATAGAGCGACGCGGTCAACGAACCCAGATCGACCGCATTGTTGGTGAACCAGGTCTTTGCCGCCGCACCGCTGGCAAAACTCTGGTTCAGCAATGTCGTGCCATTGGCGGTGATCGTCAGCGTGACACCGGTCACCCCGGTGCCGACCAGCGTGCCGCCGTAAAACCCGATCAACAGGTCCTGCTTGACCGCCAGCTGGCCAAGATCAACCACCAGCCCGGTGGTGCTGACCGTCGTTTCGCTGCCTTTGCCCGCGGTGCTGTAACGGCCGCCCAGTTCGCCCAGGCCAAAGTAACTGGGCGAAACCGCAAAAGCTGTGGCAATCGTGCTGTTGGCGGCCAGGACGCTGGCGATGTTGGCCGAGGTCGGCGCGCCGGTGATGTCAGCCACCCCCTGATCGACGCTGTCAAAACCCGGGATCGCGGCACCAAACCGCGCCAGCGCGGTATCCCGTCCGGTGTCGAGCGCGGTTCCGTTGCCGGCCAGGATCGAACCCGCCACGGCCGACACACTGTCGATCAGCACGCCGGTTGTGCCCTGTCCGGCAATCTGCGCCGATGTGATCGCGCTGACCGTGCCGGTGTTGCCCGTGGCCTGCGCCGTTGCGGTGCCCGCGCTGCCCGTGCCAAGCCCGCCCGCCGCGGTGGCCCTGGCGGTGACCGCGGTGGTGCCGGCCGCCGTGGCAGTGGCCGTGGCGGTACCACCCGCGCCACTGCCGCCGCTGGCGCCGACCGACAGGTTGACCGCTTTGGCGCCGGTAATCGCGCCTGTGGCCGCAGCACTGCCAGCGGCAGCGGCAGCAGCGCCCGCGTTGCCGCCGGTGGCCTGCAATACCGCCACAATCGCCGCGCTGTGCGTGGCTTGGGTGGTGTCGTTGACGCTAAGCGACGATGCGGCTTTGCCGCCTATGCCCGCGGTGGGCCCCGCGCCGCCGTTGCCGCCGGTTGCCTGCTGGATCAATTGCACGGTGCCGCCATTGCTGATCGCGCTGACCGCGTTGGTCAGGGTTGAGGCAGCACCGGCGCCGCCGGTCACGCCTGCGCCGCCGGTGCCGCCGGTCTGGCTGACCGTGGCGCTGACCGTGCCGTTGCCCGCGCTGGTCGCTGTGGCGGTCGAGCCATTGGCAACACCCCCGGCGCCGCCGGTGCCCCCGGTGCTGGCCCCGCCGCCGCCGCCGGTCGCAGTGGCCGTTGCGGCTACGGCAAACGCACCGGTGCCGGTCGAGGCCACCGCCGATTTGGCGGTGATATAGCCGCTCCCGCCGCCGACGGTTGATGATGCGCCGCCCTGGCCGCCCTGTGCCACGGCGATGCCCGTGGCCGCACCGGCGGCGCTCAGGCTGATCTGCGTGGACCCCGCGCCGCCCGCTCCGCCCGCGCCCGCGGCATTGGCCAGGCCGCCTGCGCCGCCCTGGCCCGTGGCGGTTTCATTGACAGTGGCGCTCGTGGTGTCGGTCGTGGTCAGCGACGACACGCCATAACCGCCGGCGGCGCCTGCCGCACCCCCGCCGCCCGTCCCGCCGACCGCGGTCTGGGTCAGGACCAGCGTGCCGCCATGGCTGCTGCCGGTCACGCTGTTGGCCATGTTTGACGCGGCTCCGGCACCACCGGCCGCACCGCCCGTTCCCGCGCCACCGGCACCACCGGTCTGGGTGGCAGAAACCGCAACCGTGCCGCCGCCGCCGCTGGTGGCTGCGGCCTTGACCGAGGCCATGCCGCCCGCGCCTGCGGTGGTGGTGACGCCGCCTGCACTGGCGCCGCCGCTGCCGCCTGTCGCGCTGGCCGCGGCGCTGACCGCGAAACTGCCGGTGCTGCTGGACGAAACCGTATCGCTGGCCGTGGCAATGGCACCGACTGCGCCATTGCCCGCAGCTGCAGCACCGGCGTTCCCGCCCGTTGCGGTCGCCTGGCCGGCTGCGGCCGCCACCGTTGACAATGTCAATTGCGCCTGCGCCGTGCCCGCAACGGCGCCACTTGCCCCGCCATTGCCGCCGCTGCCGCCGCTGGCCGATACTGTGGCGCCCACCGAGGCACTGTGCGTGGTCTGCGCCGCGTCGGAAAAGCTGAGCGAGGACGACGCTGCGCCACCTGCACCGCCGGTGTTGATCGAACTGCCGCCACTGCCGCCCACCGCCTGTTGCAAAAGTGTCGCTGCGCCACCGTTGCTGACCGCGCTGACCGCGTTGGACAGCCATGACGCGGCGCCCGCGCCGCCATTGCCCGTCGTGCCCGACCCGCCGTTACCCCCGGTCTGGATGGCCGAGGCCGAAACCGCGCCATTGCCGGTGCTGCTGGCCTTGGCGCTGGCCCCGCTGACGCCACCGCCCGCACCCGACGCGCCGCCCACGGCCGTTGCCACGCCGCCGTTGCCCCCGGTCTGGTTGACCGCTGCCGATACCGTATCGGTGCCTGCGCCGTTGGCTGTGGCGCCAGATCCTGTCGCTGCGCCCCCGGCGCCTGCCACATGGCCACCAATGCCGCCACTGCCGCCCGTGGCACTGGCCAGGGCGGATACGGGCGCGCCGGACGTGGCTGTGGATCGGGCCAGCGCCGTGGCCGTGGCCGTGCCACCCGATTGCCCGGTGGCGCTGCCCCCGCCATTGCCGCCTGTCGCGATCGCGGTCGATCCGGCACCCGTCGCCGACGTGATCGCGCCAACGCCCGTCAAGCTGGTTACCGCCACTGCTGCGCCGCCGCTGCCACCGCCATTGCCGCCGGTGGCCACAGTCCTGCCGCCAAGCGATGCGCTGGTGGTGTCGGCCAAAGTCAGCGACGACGTGGCATTGCCGCCCGCAGCCAGGCCGCCGCCATTTCCCCCGACCGCGGTCTGGCTCAGCCCCAGCGTTCCGCCCACGGTGCTGCCCGTGGCCGCATTGGTCAGCGTGGATGATGCTGCCACCCCGCTCAGCGCCGATCCGCCGGGTGTGCCGCCGCTGCCGCCTGCCTGATAGACCGAGACTGTTGCCAGGCCATTGCCCGCGGTTGTGGCGCTGGCGCTTGCAACTGCGGTGCCGCCTGCGCCGGCGTGATTTTTGAAATTGCCCGCACCATTGCCGCCGTTGCCGCCGGTGGCACTGGCCGATGCGCTGACGGCGGCATTGCCCGCAGAGGTTGATGCAACGACATCACTCGCGGTCGCGCTGCCGCCATTGGCCCCGCTCAGTGTGGATGAACTGCCGCCATCGCCCGCCACCGCGGTGACCTGCCCGGCAAATGCGCCCGTTCCGCTGAGGTTCAGTTGCGCCTGTGCCGTGCCGCCGGCCGCCGCACCGGCCACACCGGACCCGCCGCCCCCGCCGGTTGCCGACAAGGTTGCGGTGACGGAACCGTCAGTCGTATCGAAAGGCCGGGTCAGGATCGAACTGGCATTGCCCCCGGTTCCCCCGGCCACGCCCGAGCCGCCATAGCCGCCGGTGGCTTCCTGATCGAGGATCAGGGCCCCGCCCGTGCTGAAGCCCTGCGCTGCGCCGTCCAGCGCCGAATCGGCGCCGGCACCGCCATTGGCCATGGTGCCCGCCGTGCTGCCCGCACCGCCACTGCCGCCGATCTGGATGACCGTTGCCGACGCCTGGCCATTGCCGGTGGTTTGCGCCTTGGCGGTGGCGCCGTAGGCAATTCCGCCCGCGCCGGCGACCAGCCCGCTGGGCCCGGCATTGCCGCCGTTGCCGCCCGATTGAAAAGCCCGTGCCGAAACCGTTTCCTGCCCCCCGCCCATGGCCACCGCGGTGGCAGCCGAGCCATCGCCGCCGTTGCCGCCACCGATCGAGCCCGACCCGCCGTTGCCGCCGTTGTCATCGGCCGACGCCGACACCACGCCAGGACCTGTCCCGGTACTGTCCGCTTGCGCACTGGCTGCGCCGATGCCGCCCGCAGTTCCCACGATCCCCGAACCGCTGTTGCCGCCAAGTGCCGAGGCGATTGCGGTTACGCTGCCAGCCCCGGTCATAAGCGCGAAGGCATCACCCTGCCCGCCGGTGCCGCCGCCCGTACCGCCGTTGCCGCCATAGCCAATCGCCGTACCGGTCAATGCGGCGCTTTGCGTCGCCTGGCCGGTATCGTCGAACACCAGCCCCGACAGCGCCTGACCGCCGTTTCCGGCGATCAGGCCGTCGCCGCCGTTTCCGCCATAAGCCTCTTGGTCAAGCACCAGCGAACCGCCATTGCTGATTGCGCCGACCGTGTTGTTCAAGGTCGAATCCGCACCGGTTCCGCCATTGCACAGCGCCCCGTTCGCCAGCCCGTTGCCGCCGTTGCCACCGATCTGCACGACGGTTGCAGACACGGTGCCATTGCCCGTGCTGCTGGCAGTCGCCTGCGGCACGGCCAGGCCGTCGGCGGTATCCACCATGCTGCCATTGCCCGCCGGGTTGCCGTTGTGGGCCGCACCAGGCGAAGCCGTGCTGCCAAAATAAAATCCGTCCGCACCGTTGCCGCCGGTATCGACGACTGTAGCCGACACCGTGTCGCTGCCGGCGCCGCTGGCCAGCGCGGACGAGCTTTGGGCCAGGCCGCCGGCGCCTCCGCCCGATATGCCATAGCCGCCCGTGCCGCCGGTGGCTTCGGCATCGGCGATGACCGCCTGGCCGTTGGTTGCGGTGGATGCGGCCGTGGCTTGCGCAGTGGCAAGGCCGCCGTCCGCGCCAAAGCCGGTCGTGCTCATGCCGCCGACACCACCGGTTGCCAGCGACTGGTCGCTGACATTGCCCACGCCGCTGATGTTGCCAGTGGCAACGCCATCGCCGCCGGCATTGCGTTCGTCGCCCGCAAACCCGTTTTGCCCGGCGCCCCCGGCGCCGCCGATGGCGGTCAGCACAGCAGAGACCGAATTGCTGGTCGTATCGGCAACGGTCAGGTCCGACAGACCTTCTCCGCCAAGTCCGCCTTCGCCCTCTCCGGCTGCGGGATCGCTGACGATACTGCCATCGCCGCCATTTCCGCCCAGCGCGGTTTGATCAAGTTCCAGCGAACCGCCGTTGGTCGAACCCGTGGCGCCATTTTCCACATAGCCGGTACCGCCGGCACCGCCGTCGGTGCCGGCGCCGCCGTTCCCGCCGATGGACGCCGCCGAGGCGGTGGCCACGCCATCGCCGGCGGTCATGGCGCTGGCGTTTGCGTTGCCAAATCCACCCATGCCGCCCGTGCCAGACACCACAATCGAGGAACTGCCGTTCCCGCCAATGGCAAGCGACGATGCACTGACTTGCGCATTGCCGGTGCCGGTCGATATGGCGTTCGCGTTGGCGGTGGAACCGGTGCCTAAGGCTGTGACGGTCAGCGTCGAAAATCCCGCATTACCGGCCGTGGCAATGGCGGACAGGGCGACCGACCCGGCCCCGGTCACCGTCACTTGCGCCAGCGCACCGCCTCCGTTGCCGCCATTGCCCGGAACGCCCTGCGGGTCCACAAACGAAGCCGCATTGCCGCCGTCCCCGCCATTGGCGGTAACTTGCGCCACGATCGCGGCGCTTTGCGTGCCTTGCAAGGTGTCGTCGAATTGCAGGATGGACGACCCGCTGCCCCCATTGCCCCCATTGCGACCGACCCCGCCTTTGCCACCGGTGGCGGTCTGATCCAGGGCCAGGGTTCCGCCGTTGCTTTTGGCATGCACCGCGTTCAACAGCGCCGAGGCGGCGCCCACCCCGCCGTTGCCGCTGCCATATGTCGTGCCGCCATTGCCGCCGGTCTGGATCGCCGTGGCGGAAACCAGGCCGTTGCCGGCGCTGATCGCACTGGCCGTCGTCTCGCTGGCAATGCCCGCCGCGCCGGCCGTGTTCGCGTCCGGCTGATTGCCATTGCCACCGGTGGCCGATGCCCAGGCTGTGACCGGATCGGCGGTTGCGGCGGTGTTGGTGGCCGAACTGGTTGCCGTTGCCGCGCCACCTGCGCCCACGATCAGGCCATCGGTTGCATTGCCGCCGGTTGCCGTGCTTTGGGCCGAGGCGATGCCAGGCCGCGATGTGGTCGTTCGGGCGCTGGCGCTGCCGCCGTTTTCGTTGGTGTTCGAACGGCCATTGCCACCGGTAACGACGGCAATGTTCTGCGGGTCGCCCGGCGTATTGGTGGCCCCCGACACCCCTTGCCCGGGTAATGCTGTCGAACCGTTGACGATGACAACGCTCATGACCATCTCCGCGTAGAAGATTGTACGAGGCCGATCACCGATGCCGCCACGCACCCCTTGTTGGCGGAATGTAGCAGCTACGTAGTAATGCTTAAACCCGTTGCAGTCGGCGTTCGTCCCACAAACGGTACACGAAACAACAGGTCGGGGATCATTCCCGACCGCAAGAAGAACGTTTGCACCCCGGAACCTGGCCCTGGCCGCGCAGATAGGCCAGATTGTCGAACCGCAGCCCCTCGGCCTGGCGAAACCGGAATTCGATGTGCCTGCCCGGGGTACGCCAACCGGTGCGCAGGCGGCGCAACGCCTTTGGCCCGAGAATAAAGCTTTGCGCGGGCAACCCTGGTGCGGTCACCGTCACAGTCGCATCATGGTCGGCGCCGTTATAGGCGTCGATCCCGACAAAGACGGTGGGCGTGGAAAATGACAACGCCGCATTTTGTGCACCCGCAGTGTCCAGCATCAGGTTGAACGTTCCAAACTTGCCGATCGGCGCGCCGATCTTCCACGTGGCTGGCGGCCAGGAAATGCCCGCTCCCGCGTCGTTTGGCCGCAACACCGATCCCGCCGGCCGATGCGGAGTGTCAAAAGTCACATAGTCGGGCGTGCGCGCGCCTCCGATCCCCCGCACTTCTACATCGCGCCCCAGTGCATGGCGGATACGCAGCACGCGGGTCTTTTCATCAAATGCGTAACCCTGCGCGCATGCCAGGCTCGCAATCCGGGTGCGGCTGGCCACGCGCCGAAGCGGCCTGCCATCCACGGTGACGCTTTGCACGGTGAAATCCACGCGCAGCACATCGTCCGATCGCGCATCAAATGTGGCATAGCGGACCCAGCCCGCGCCATAGGCAATCCCGGTAACCACAGACGATGCGCCCACCAGATGCGTTTCATCGTCTGGCGCCCATTCGGGCACGGCCCAGAATGCATCCATCAGGCGACGCGGCCCGTCGGCGAATTCGTCGGTGAACCACCACTGATCGGCAAACGGCGCATGCGCCGCACCGGGCAGGCCCTGCCAATAGCTGACCCAGTTGTAGGTGCGATAGGCGTCTTCGCGATAGGCGGCATCGCCGGTTCGGGCATAATACAGCGCCTCTGCGGCCGCCAGCCGTGCACTATGGCTGTCGCAGCACTGGTTTGGCGCGTTGCAGCAGAACGTCTTGCCATCACCCTGTTCGGTGGTGACGATGGCGCCAAGCACGCGGTATTTGGGCCATTTGGGCGTGGTTTTGACCCAGCCGATCAGATCGCGGGCATGGCGACGCCAGTCGCGGTCGAGTTCCGGGTGCAACAGCACATAGCGCGCAAATTCCAGCGGGATGACCTGGTTGAGGTTGTCCATGCTGCCGGGCACATCTTCGAAATAGCCCGACCACCGGGCGTTTTTCATCGGGTACCGCATCAGCCAGTCCCACGCCCCATGGCGCACTGCGCGATAGCGACGGGTATTGCCCCGGTGCAGCCGGATCAGTTCGTCGAACAGCATGATCGGATCGACCACATTGGCCGAATAGGCAAACATCCGGGGATTGCCGCGGGCCGCCCCGTCGCGCGCATAGGCGCGACCGGGCCAGGGTGACACGCGTGCGGTGCCGGGTTTGTAATTCCGCGCCAGCGCGTCCGCGCAATCGATGGCGGCGCCAAGATACACCGCTTTGCCGGTCATTTCGTACAGACGCAGATAGGCATAGCCGTCTCCGCCGACGACATGCGGCTCGATGAAATCGGTGCCATGCGCGCTCCATCCGGTATAACGCGCACTGCCCGGGTCGGCCGATGGATAGGGCACGCGGGCCCAGGCATAATCGGCCGGCGTGGTGCCGTTGGCCAGTTCGTAATCAACAAGGTCCTGCAGGAACACCAACGTGCGTGGATCGCCGGTATAGGGGTACAGCCGTTCGACAAACCCCGTCATCATCGCACGCAGATAGCCGGTGGAATTGGCCCAGTTGCGGTCGGGCACAAGCTCGGCTGTGGCAGGATCGATGGCAAAGCAGCAGTAAAAGTAGGGCAGCCGCTGGCGCTGGTACTGGTCCCACAGGATGGCCCATTGGCCCAGCACGTGGGCGGAATAGGAATAACCGGTGCTGGTGGGCATGGGCCAGGGCAGCAGTTTGCCGTGGGTGTCCACAGCGACGGGCCGGCCCGCGATCGACGTGGCGTCAACGGTTGCAATGGCGGCAAACGGCTGTTGCGCTTGGACCGCCGGATGCTGCAGGCCGAAGGCAAGCAACGCGCAGGCGCATGCCGCGCGCCAGCCGCCTGGCAGCCTTTGCACGGTCACGGCTGCGCGGCCCGGTCCGGCGGGGCCTGGTCGGTATAGGCATCGAGTTTGCGCAGACCCTGCACGATGTCCGGATTGGCCATGAAGGATTTCCACAACAGACCGGTCCGATAGTTTTCGACCATGGCCACAATCGGCGCCTGGTTTAGCCCCATATAGTGGGTTGCCACCCAGTGCTGGCCGGGGTTGTAATTGTCGCGCGGGCCATAAATGCCCCACAGGTCCTGGCCCAGATCGCGGTAATAATGCTTGAACGCCGCCATCGATTGCTGCGGCGTATAAGGAAACGAGGACAAGGCGCCGGTCAGCGTGATGGTGCCTTCGTCGTTCAAACTGTCGGGTGCAGGCGTGGTGTACCCTTTGAAACCAAAGCTTGCCGTCAGGCCCCAGGCATCGCTGCCATAGCCCTTGAAGTGGCCGGGATTGTCAACGCACCAGGCATGATTGATCCGCGCGATATTGCGATTGTTGGCAAAATACGACGGGGTATAGCGATCACGCAGGGTGTGCGGATCGAAACCCATGAAGGTGTATTGGGTAAAAAACAGTGGCCCCCCTCTGCCCACCCCGACATCGAGCCTGATACCGGCATACGTGTGGCCATTGGCGTAGTGATCGCCATCGTGCGTTCCCGACCAGCCGGCACGATACGAATAGGCCTGGTCATTCTGGCCAGCCCAGCCCGAATAGTACATGGCCGGTGGCACCGGATGGGTGGGTGACGAAATTGCCAGCAGATAGACCGCCATCGTCTCGTTGAAACCGATCAGCGGATGATGGATCTGGAAACCCCATTGCGGTGACCAGTGCCAGTAGAGGAACGGGCTCGTGTCGGTCTGGCGAAACCAGTCCCATTCCACGCCTTCCCACAGCCGCGTGATCCGCCGGTCCAGCGCCTGTTCGTGCGCATCGTCATGGTTGAAATATTGCCGCGCAGTCAGCAGCCCCTGGATCAGGTAGGACGTTTCCAGAATATCGGCGCCATTGTCCAGCTGACCGAACAACGGCATCGTCGCGCCCGTGGCATCGTTCATGTAATGCGACCAGGCACCATGATATTTCGGCGCAAGTTCCAGAAAGCCGACAATTTTTTCAACCCGTTCCCGTGCCGCGTCGCGGGTGACGAAACCGCGGTCGGCACCAACGACCAGCGCCATCAGGCCAAAGCCGCTGGCGGCGGTGGCCACGATACGATCATCGCCTGGCAGATTTTCGTGCGCCATGCCCGAATGCGCGCCGGCGCCTTCCCAATAATAGTGGAATGCTTCTTCCTGCAGCATGGTCAGCAGTTCGTCATCGCCGAGCGCGCGGCTGGCGGCTTCAACCGTTGCCGAAGGCGCAGAAACCGCGTCGCCGGCATCGGCCTGCGCGATCCGGTACCGCGCCCGGATGCCGCTTTGCCCGACAAAGTCGACGAAGCGGTGAATGCCGGGCAATTGTATGCCCAGCGGTTTGAACGGTGCGCCGTTGAGCGAACGGTAAATCACCGTGTGATCAAACCCGGCCGCTTCGGGTGCGTCCCAGCTCAGCGTGATATGGCGGTCATAGCCTTTGGCTACCAGATTGGTCGGGGTTGTCAGGATCGCGCGGTCCGCAGGGGCATTGCTGTCGGTGTTGTCCACACGCACGTCATCGATGATCAGGCGATGTTCCACGCCATCGGCGCGGCCCTGGCTGAAAATCACGCTTTGCAAACGTTCGGGATGAAACCGGTAGACCGATTGCGAAGCCAGCGTATCCATCGGGATCTGCACCTGAACCCAGGTCTGCGCCGGCAGATCGCGCCCGACATAGCCCGTCAGCGGCACAGGGCTGGTAAAGCTGCCCGGCATCGTCGCCACCTGCAGGCCGTTCACCGCGTCGGACAGCTGAATATTGGGCAGATCGGCAGCGGCGATCGGCTGTTCGGACCAGATCCAGAACTTGAGAATCCGGCCATCCATCTCGGGATAGCGATTGGGGAAATTCATCAGATGAATTTCCGCATCCCACGCCCCGCCGACGCGTGAATTCCAGGCCAGGCGCAGGGCATTGGGCGGAGTGCGGAAATGCGCAGTGTCCACCGGCAATCTGGAATCGATGTTTTCAAGGGTCGAAGGGCTGACCGCGGTTGCCGTCGAAAAGACATAGAGGTCATGCGCAAGGCTGTTGTCGAACACCACGTGGCGGTAATAGGCCGTCTGGGCCATTGCCGGTGATGCGATCAACAACGCGCCGACAACGGCGCCTGCCAACACCCTGATCATGTCGCCCCACCCTTCCCTGTTGGTATTCAGCCCAGCCATCCACCTGTAAAACCGGCCCGCACCAGGCCACGACGGACGTGCGCGGAACGGCGCATCACGCGCCACACCGCCTCGGTCCGGTAATTTGCCAGCATTCCCAGGATCGGCCCCTGGTCGAGGCCAAGCCAGTCGGTTGCCACCCACCCGGAATATGCGTCGACCGACCCTGTGTCGACGCGCACCGACGTGTCGCGAAAGCTGGGGTTGAAGCTGTCGCGAAAACCATATTCGCCATACAGGCGCGCGCCATAGCGGCGGTGGAGCGCAAGCGCTGCGGGGATGCATATTTCCGGCGCGAACGGCATCGACGACAGCGCGGCCGTCGGGGCCAGCGTGCCATCGTCAAACCCATCGGGCTCATCCACCGGACCGCGCGCGCTATACCCTCTGAAATGTGCGGTGCGCCCCTGGCGCGGAGCCGCGAAATTGCCCGGTCCATCGCAGGCGCACAGACCCCAGATGGTGTCGCCATATCCATCCCACCCCATCGGGTTGGCGATGCAATAGGCTCTGTTGGCATAAGTCTCGCGGCGGCTGTTTTCAAAATAGTCGAAGCCGGCGGCGCGCATCGGCGCGTCGTAAATCCCGCGGAAATCGATCCACATCTCGCTGTACTGGTGCATGCACAGCGCCGCAAAGGCCAGGTGCCGCCGGCTGCCTTCGCCGCGCCAGAAACGGTCATAGGGCGCGGTCCAGGCATTCCAGCTGCCGTCCCGCGCCGGGTGCCGCCCCGAACCCAGCGCCAGAATATAGACCATCTTGCCTTCGTTATAACCGTCCCATACGCGTTCGATAAAGCCGCTCTCGGGATGCCAGCCCATCGAGATCGCCAGGCCGGTCTTGGTGTCAGCGCGCTGAAACCAGTCCCATTCCGCCCGGTCGACCAGATCCACCGCCAGGCGCCGGATCTCGGCTTCTTCGGGATGGTTGCCATCGAACCAGCCGGCGGAAAAAAGTGCGCCAAGATGCAGCATCGTCGTATCGACGGTCGACAGCTCGCAATCGCGGTAGCGCAGCCCGGTGTGCATATCGAGAAAGTGATAGAAAAAACCGCGATACCCGGCCGTGCCGCGATTGCCCGCGCCCGTCGGCAACCCACCCAGAAAACGCAAGGTCACCAGCGTGCGCTGACGCGCGTCGGCGCGTGAAATCCAGCCGCGTTCCACCCCCAGCGGATACGCCGTCAGCGCAAAGCCGATCGCCGCAATGCTGGCAAAGGACGGCGTCGGCCAGCGGTCGGGCACCATGCCGTTGGCCGGATTGGCGCGTTCCCAGAAAAAGCGGAACGTGCGGTGTTCGATGTCGTCAAACAGCGCGGGCAACGCGGGCGCAGCACCCGTGCCAATGGCCTGCGCCAGGGCTGGTCCGGCGGTCGCCGCGCAAACAAGATTTCCGGCGGCGCGCAAAGCTGCGCGCCGGGCCATGGTCAGCGCCATTGTCCTCTCCGTCAGGTGGCCTTTTGCGTCGATGCTCTTAGAATCAGCCGGGTATTGCTCAATTCGGTGCGCGGCGGCTGGGTCGCCGCGTTCATGGTTTCCAGCAGCAGTTCCACGGCACGCGTGCCCAGTCCGACGATGTCGACGCTGACCGTGCTGAGATCGAGAAAACGTGCCAGCGGCACATCGTCGAAACCGGCCACGGCCACCTGTTCGGGTACGGACACACCGGCATTGCGCAACGTGAACAGTGCGCCCAGCGCCATCATGTCATTGCCCGCCAGTATCGCATCGACCGGCAACCCTTCATCGATCAGGCGCTGCGCCAGTGCTGCGCCACTGGCCTCGTCAAACGTGCCTTCCAGCACGCGCACCGGCAATTCGGGTGCGAGTTCGGCCATTGCTTCGCGATAGGCCTGCTGACGCTCGAACGCGTCGAAATTCTGCCGTGCGCCGCCGAAATGGACAATCGTGCGCCGGCCGGTGTCGAGCAGATGCCCGACCATCGCCTTGACCCCGCCGGCATTGTCGATGCGCAGCGCATGGTGGCCCTGGTTGCCGGGGCTGTTGATCAGCACTGCCGGCATACCGCGCGGCAATGCGCGTTCGCGTTCGGTTTCGGCCAATTGCGGCGCCATCACGATCACCCCGTCGACCCGGCCGCGCATCGCCGCCAGCGCGTGGTCGGCCATCGCCGGATCGGCATGGATGTTCGACAGCAACAGCAAATACCCGCTTTCGCTGGCCGCGCGATCGATGCCGCGCACCAGCTCGCTGAAAAATTCGCCGTGCATGTCGGGCAGCACCACACCGATCGCCTGGCTGCGCGCGGTGCTCAGCGAACGCGCGGCGATGTTGGGGGAATAGCCAAGTGCGTTGACCGCCTTCATCACGCTTTCGCGCGTCTCGTCGGTGACTTTGCCGCTTTCGTTCAGCACGCGCGACACCGATGCGACCGAAAAACCGGCCAGCCGCGCGACGTCCCTGATCGTAACTGCAGAACCAGCCACTTCGGCCCCTTTGCCGTTTCAGCCCGAAAACTGCGCCGTTGATAGCCAGGCGCAACAGTGATTGCCAAGACTGTCGAGTTTGCATATGTAACCGGTTACCCAATTCAGTCAACACCAGCCTGAAACCGCGCAAGGCCATCACCGCACCGAATGGCCGATCGACCCGGGAGAATTGCATGCCGTCATCCCGATTGTCCCGGCGCAGCGCCATTCATGCATTGGGGCTGGCCACGGCGTGGTCGATCAGCCCGTTGCGTGCAGGGCTTGCAGCGGCTGCGACGCGCGACACCCCGGATTTCATCGACGCGCTGGTCGCGCGGATGACGCTGGAGGAAAAGGCCGGCCAACTGACGCTGATGGCATCGGCCTGGGGCGGCGATCGGGCGGCCGGGCTTAATCCGCCCGGCGGCCTGAGCGATTTCGACAAGCAGATCGAAGATGCCGTGGCGGGACGCCTGACCGGCGTGTTCAACGGCAATGGCGCAGCGATGGCCTTGCGCCTGCAAAGCGCGGTGATGGAACGGTCGCGGCTGAAAATTCCGTTGATCTTTGCCGCTGACGTCATTCACGGCCATCGCACGATTTTCCCGATACCGGTGGGTGAAGTCGCCAGTTTCGAGCCCGAACTGGCGCAGCGCACCGCGCGTGCGGCCGCCTTCGAGGCGGCCGGCGCCGGCATCGACTGGACCTTTGCACCGATGGTCGACATCGCGCGCGACCAGCGCTGGGGCCGCGCGATGGAGGGTGCGGGCGAAGACGTGCTGCTTGGCCGGCTGTTCGCGGCGGCGCGGGTGCGCGGTTTCCAGGGCGACAACCTTGCCGCAGACGATGCCATGATGGCATGCGCCAAACATTTTGCCGCCTATGGCGCGGCCGAGGCCGGGCTGGACTACAGCACGGCCGACCTGTCCGAACGCACCTTGCGCGAAATCTATCTGCCGCCGTTCCACGCGGCCTTTGCTGCGGGCTGCGGCACGACGATGGCGTCGTTCAACGAAATTGCCGGCGTGCCGTCGACCGCCAATCACTGGCTGCTGACCGACCTGCTGCGCGGGGAATGGCATTTTCCCGGCGTGGTCGTGTCCGATTACACCGGCGACATGGAACTGATCGCGCACGGCGTGGCGCGCGACGGGCGCGATGCCGCACGGCTGGCGTTCCTGGCCGGGGTGGACATGAGCATGGAGAGCGACCTTTACCGGTTGCACCTGCCGGGTCTGGTGCGGGACGGTCATGTGCCCGAGGCTGCGGTGGATCGTTCGGTGCGGCGCGTGCTGGCGATGAAGGCCATGGTCGGGCTGTTCGACAATCCGCTTCGGCGGATCGATCCCGCGCGCGAGGCTGCACGTTCACGCCGCCCGGAAACGATGGCGCTGGCGCGCGAGGCCGCGCGCAAGTCGATTGTCATGGTCCGCAACCAGGGCGGCGTGCTGCCGCTGCCCCGCGCGTCGCGCATCGCGCTGATCGGGCCCTTTGCGGCGGGCCCGCACGATATCATCGGCGGCTGGTCGGTGTATGGCGATGACGCGCAAGGGGTCGATCTTGCCACCGGCCTGCGCGCAGCGGGCGGGCATGTCACGGTCGTGGCCGGATGCGCCATCGATGCCCCGCTGCCCGGCGGGATCGCCGAAGCGGTCGCCGCAGCCCGCGCCGCCGACGTGGTGATGCTGACAGTCGGTGAAAGCCAGGACTGGTCGGGCGAAGCGCAGTCGCGCGCCGAAATCACCGTGCCGCAGGCCCAACAGCAATTGGCCGAGGCCGTGGCCGCCACCGGCAAGCCGATCGTGGTGGTGCTCAAGAACGGCCGCGCGCTGGCGCTGTCGGGCGCGGTGCGCAATGCGGCGGCGATCCTGGTGACCTGGCAACTGGGATCGGAAAGCGGCCATGCCATTGCCGAGGTGGTCTATGGCGATCATGGCCCGCAAGGACGCCTGCCCGTCAGTTTTCCCTACGAATCCGGGCAGGAACCGTATCACTATGATCACAAGACCACCGGCCGCCCCCAGCCGCCGGGCCCCTTGCAGCCCTACAAGGCGCATTATCACGATTTGCCCGATGCTGCGCTGTTCGCCTTTGGCCACGGGCTGACATATGGCAAGATCACCTATGCCGACCTGACAATGGACCGCACGACTATGCCATGGGACGGCACGATCACCGTGTCGGCCCGATTGACCAACCATGGCGCACGTGCGGCGCAAGAGGTGGCGCAACTGTATATCCATGACCGAGTCGCCAGCATCACCCGGCCGGTGCGCGAATTGAAAGCCTTTGCCAAAGTGGCGCTGGCCGCGGGCGAAACGCGCGAGGTGCGCTTTACGCTGCGCCGCGCCGACCTGCTGTTTATCGGGCTGGGCCTGACACCCACGGTCGAGCCGGGGCAATTTGACGTGTGGATTGCGCCTTCGGCCCAGGATGATGGCGTCCATGGCACGTTCGAATTGCTTCAGACCTGACGGCGCACCATCGGATTGGCCAGCATCACGGCCGCTGACAGCAGCAAGAACCCCAAGGGCATGGCGGCAATCGCCAGCCGCAGCGGTTCGCTGGCGGCTGCGCCCTGCGCAATCCCGATGCCGCGCAGCATCAGGCCGAGCAGCAGCGTACCCAGCCCGATGCCGATCCGCTGGATCAGCGCGAACAGGCCATAGATAACCGCACCCATGCTGATGCGCGCCGCCGCCTCGCCGCGCGCGATCACCCCGGGCAACAACGCCCACAACGTAAAGCTCAGCCCGACAAGTGCAGCCTGCACCACCACCAGGAATGTCTTCAACGCCAGCGCGCCGACCACCCAGCCGCCAATGAACGCCACCAGTGCCGCGGTACACAGCCCGATCGCCAAAAACCAGCCGGTCACCACGCCGATCCGCCGTGCAACCGCCATCCAGCACGGCACTGCAACCGCGCCTGTCGCCATCATCCAGCCGAGCGTCAATTGGCCGGCCTGCTGATCGTGCAGCGCATATTTGAAGTAATAAAGCACCGCCTTGTCGATCATCGTGCTGGCCAAGATCATCGCCAGCATCGCCGCGCCAAGGTTCACAAAGGCGCGGTTCGACAGCGCACCCGCCAGCACCCGCAGCGACGTCCGTGCGGCCGGCATCTCATGATCGGGCAACGATGGAACCGCCAGGACCGCTGCCAGCAGCACCAGCGTGCCGACACCGGCAAACAGCAGCGCTGCAGCCCGATAGGCGACCGGTCCGGGATTGCCCGCAATCGTGCTGCCCAGCGGCAGCGTGCCGACCGCCACGATCAGCGCCGCCAGCGTTCCTGCCAGCATGCGCCACCCGGCCAGGCGCGCGCAGTCCGCCCCGGTGCTGCACAATCGCGCCGACAGCGCGAGATAGGGGATATTAACCAGGCTGTAACAGGTGCGAAACAGAAGATGCCCGGTCAGAACCCAGGCAAACACCGCGATGCCGTGCGGCGGTGCGGCATAGGCCATGACAAAACACAGCCCCAGCGGCACTGTTCCGGCAGCAATCACTGCGCGATAACGCGCCGCAGTCAGGTGCCGGTCGGCCCACACCCCGACCACCAGGCCGGCCACGCCATCCCACGCCATGGCAATCGCATAACACGCAGCCGCCTGCGCGATCGGCAGGCGCAGCGCTTCGGTGTAATAAAACAGCAGGTAAAGCATCATGCTTTGCCAGTAGAGATTGAAGGCAAAATCGCCCGCGGCATAGACCAGCAGGCGCCACCACACGATCGCCGGCGCGGTCATCCGGGGGGCTGCGTGATGGGTCGGCCCGTCGGCGGTCCTGACCGGACTTTCAAAGCAAAAGTCAGACATGGGCCATGTTTAACCGATCGTAACGACCTGTCGCGGTTTTTTGTTGTAACCGCTTACCCGATCCGGTAACCGGTTACAACACGTCGAACCGACTCAAAAGTCGGCGATTGGGAAGGTTTGTCGCACCGCGCAGCGGTTGACGCCACAGGATGCTCAGGGAGGGGTAACAGATGAACCACGTCCGTACTGCGAAAACAGCCGGCCTTGCCAAGCTCGGAACGTCGCTTGTGGCGATCGCGATCGCCGCAACCCTTGGTGCACCGGGCACGGTCTGGGCACAATCGTCACAATCCACCTTGCGCGGCACCGCGCCGGCGGGCGCAACCATCGTTGCCAAAGATGTCGATACCGGTGCCGAACGCACAACCACGGCCGGCCCGGACGGAACTTACGTCATCCCCGGCCTGCCTGCGGGCGTCTATCATGTTACCGCCGGGGCCAATCTGTCGGGCGACGTCACGATATCGGTGGCGTCGGTGTCGGTGGTCGATTTTGGCAAAGGCGGCGCTGTGTCGGCCGCCGACAGGGACAAGATCATCGTTTCGGGCAAGCGCCAGACGGTCGAAGTGCACTCGTCGCAGGTCAACCAGATCGTGTCGCTGCATGACATTGTCGCGCTGCCCGAAGTCACGCGCAATTTCCTCGAATTCGCCGACACCGTGCCGGGCATGACCTTCACCTTGGGCGCCGGGCACAACACCTCGCTGCGCGGCGGGGCGCAGCTCGATTCGGCGGTCAACGTCTTTATCGACGGGGTCAGCCAGAAGGATTTCGTCGGCAGCGGTGGCGGTACGGGTGGCAGCGGTTCGGGCTTTACCGGCAGCGGCGGCCAGAACGGCAATGGGGACCCGGGCAATCCGTTCTCGCAGCTCGCACTGGCCGAATACAAAGTCGTCACCTCGAACTACAGCGCCGAATACGGCGATGCGGCCAGCGCGGTGGTCATCGCGCAAACCAAATCGGGCACCAACAGTTTCCATGGCGAACTGATTGCCGATTATACCGATGAACACTTGCGCGCATCGCGGCCGGACGAGATCGCTGCGGGCAACGGCAAGGCGCACGAGCCGGACAAGGAATTCGGCGTTGCTCTGGGCGGCCCGATCATCAAGGACGTTGCGCACTTCTTCTTCAGTTATGAAGGCAAGCGCCTGGCCGACTATGGCACGGTCTATCCCAATGGCCAGGTGCCGGCCGCAATCATCGCGCTGTTGCCGTCGAGTGTTTCAAGCCAGTTTGGCCCGGTGACCAACCCGTTCCGCGAAGATCTGTACTTCGGCAAGATCGACGTCGAGCCAAGCGCGCAAGACCGCATCGAATTGTCGGGCAACTTGCGGATCGAAAGCAATCTGACCGGCAGTGGCGGCCAGAACGCGGTGACGACCGAGGCGCCCTACAAGAACAATGTGAAGCGCGGCGATCTGCGCTGGCAGCACAGCGGCAATCACTGGACCAACGAATTGCGCGCATCGTACCAGGATGCCAATTCGTCGGCCGTGGCGACCACGGCATCCCCGCAATTCGATTACACCTACTTTCCCAACGCGCCCGACGCGACCAACAGCAACCAGAACAGCCAGTCGATCATCAATGTCGGCGGTCCAGGCTCGGGCATCGGCGCAATCAACCGGCAAAAGGGGTGGACCTTTGCCGACAACGCCACCTTCACCAACCTGCATCTGGCCGGCGACCACACGCTGAAAGTGGGCGCGAGCTATGGCTCGATCACGCTGATTACGCAAAATGCCACGTCCAATCTTGCCGATGCGACGTATTTCTATGCGGTTACGCCAGCCGGCGGCGTGGCAACCACGCCCTACGAGGTGCAGTATCCCAACCTGACCGCAGGCTTCAATTCGGCCGGCGTGACGACGAAGGACAAGCAGTACAGCGCCTATGTTCAGGACAACTGGACCGTCAACGACAAGCTGGAAATCGACGCCGGGCTGCGCTGGGATCATGAAGTCGTCCCGGCCTATCTGAACTATGTGACGCCTGCGAACGTGGTATCGGCCATCAACGGCAATTTCCCGGGCCTGATGCAAAGCTATGCTTCGGTGCTGGCCACGAATGCTCCGGGCGCACCGGGCATCAATATCAACAATTACATCAGCACCGGCAACAACCGCCATGCGCCCGAAAACTTTTCGCCAAGGATCGGGTTCACCTATGATTTCGGCGGCGATGGGCAGCATGTCCTGTTTGGCGGCTATGCCCGTTCCTACAACCGCAATCTGTTCAGCACGCTGGCGCTGGAAACCACCAAGATTGCGCTGAACGGCAACCCGCAGGTCTATTTCCCCTCACCCCAGACGCAGGATTCCTTCGGGAATTGCGCGACGACCACCGACATCAACCCGACCAACCACTGCTATGGGTGGAATCCCGCCTATCTGACCCCGGCGGGCCTGGCCGGGTTCCAGACCAGCCCGACTTCGCATGAAGTCGACCTGATGAACAACAACATCAAGACGCCGTATTCGGACCAGTTCAGCCTGGGTATCCGCAACAAGCTGGGTGACTGGAACACGCAGGTAACCGTGGCCTATGTTGCCAGCTACGACGGGATCTATGGTCATTGGGGTGCGCGCTATGCCGACGGTTCGTTCTATCAGAACGGCAGCCAGTGGGGCGCGCAAGGCGTGCCCGGCGTAGGATCGCTGATCTTGTGGGACAACGGTTTCAAGGACAGCGATTTCCAGGTCACACTGGCTGCGCAAAAGCCTTATACCAAGCAGTCGGGGTGGAGCGCTACAGTCAGCTATACGTTCTCGGCCGCGGCACAGAACAATGCCTATGCCTATGGCGCGGCCGGCAATATGTACCTGTTCGATTATCCCATCGCGGCAGACTATCCGACGATCCGGTCCACCGCGGTGCCGCGGCATCGCCTGGTGCTGACCGGCACGCGCGACCTGCCCTGGGGTTTCCAGCTGGGCGCAAAGCTTTCGCTGGCAACCCCGCAGGCCGCCAGCGCGATCTATGGGTGCAACACGGGCGTACCGGGGTGCAATCCGAACAACGCCTATGGCGGTGGCACGGGCGGCGTCGCGGTGCTGCAGCCCAGCGGGTTCCTGGGGTACAAGGATCTCGATCTGCAGCTGACCAAGAACTTCACGATCGGGGGCGTCACGGCCTATGGCCGCGTGGACCTGATCAACCTGTTCAACTGGCACAATTACGATCCCGCCGCGATCCAGTTCAACAGCAATGCCGCAGGGGTACCGGTTTCGGCACAGTACAACACGACCGGTCCGATCGTCGGTTCGCCATTTACAATGAAGTTCTCGGCCGGCCTGCGGTTCTGACCTGTGCGCGTCACCCCGGCGCTGTCAGGCGCGCCGGGGTAACGCGCACCTGGCCCCGCCGGGCCGTCTTGCCGTCGGCGCAATGCGATTTATGGATCTACGCTCTGGTCAATTTTTCGGGTGAGTCATGACACAGCAGCGGCGCGAAGGCGCGATCCGGTCGGTGGCGATCATCGGCGGCGGCACCGCCGGATGGATGACGGCGGCGGCCATTTCCAAGTCGTTTGGTCGCGATATCCATGTCCAGCTTGTCGAATCCGATGAAATCGGCACGATCGGGGTGGGCGAAGCCACCGTGCCGCATCTGTCGATGTTCAACCGCCTGCTGCAGATCGATGAAGGCGAGTTCGTGCGCCAGACCCAGGGCACGTTCAAGCTGGGCATCCAGTTCAACGACTGGGGCAGGATCGGCGATTCGTACGTGCACGGTTTTGGGACGATCGGCCGCGATCTGGGGTTGATGCCGTTTCACCAGTACTGGCTGAAGGCGCGTGCAGCCGGCCGCGCCAAGGATATCAGCCATTATTCGCTCAACACGCTGGCCGCGCCGCAGGGCCGGTTCATGGTGCCGCCCAGCGATGCGCCACCCAACACGCCTTTGGCCGAAATTGCCTATGCCTACCACTTCGATGCGGCGCTCTATGCGCTGTTCCTGCGCCGGCGTGCCGAAGCCCAGGGGGTCGTGCGGACCGAGGGCAAAGTGGTTGCGGTAAACCAGGCCGGCGAAAGCGGGTTTGTCGAAAGCGTGCAACTGGAAAGCGGCGCGGTGATCGCGGCCGACCTGTTTGTCGATTGCAGCGGATTTCGCGCGCTGCTGATCGAACAGACATTGCACGCCGGATACGAAGACTGGTCGCAGTGGCTGCCGTGCGATCGCGCGGTGGCGGTGCCTTGCGCCAAAGTCGGGCCCCCTACCCCCTATACCCGCTCCACCGCGCGCACCGCCGGCTGGCAATGGCGTATCCCGCTGCAGCATCGCACCGGCAACGGCCATGTATACAGCAGCGCGTTCATCAGCGACGCGCAGGCCGAAGAAATCCTGATCGCCAATCTCGATGGGCGGCCGCTGGCCGATCCGCGGCTGGTGCGGTTTACGACCGGGCGCCGCCGCAAGATCTGGGACAAGAACGTTGTCGCGATCGGACTGTCATCGGGTTTTATCGAGCCGCTGGAATCGACCGCGATTTTCCTGATCCAGTCGGGCATCAACCGGTTGATGGGCCTGTTTCCGCAGGCGGGCTTCGACCGGATCCTGCAGGACACTTACAACGCCCAAATGCATTTCGAGTACGAACGGATCAGGGATTTCATCATTCTGCACTATCGCGCCACGCAGCGCGATGATTCCGAATTCTGGAACCATGTGCGCACGATGACCATCCCGGACACGCTGCAATCATACATCGACCTGTTCGCCGCCAACGGGCAGTTTTTTCGCGAAGGGACCGAACTGTTCGGCCTGACCAGCTGGGTCCAGGTCATGCTGGGACAAGGCATCACGCCGCGCACGTACCACCCCGCCGTCGACTGGGTCAAAGATGGCGATGTGATGAACCTGGTCCAGCACGTGGAACAGGTCATTGCCGCCAATGTCGCGCTGATCCCCCGGCATGAAGATTTCATCGCGCGCCATTGTGCGGCGCAACCTGCCTGATTTCACCCGGAAAGGACGCGTGGATGGCTCTGATGGATGTGTTGGCGCGCACCGCCCTGGCCATCAGCGCCCTGCCGCTGTGCGCCGCAGCCCCCGCACCCGAAGCGCCGCGCGATGTGGCGCTGACCCTGAAACCGGACGACGTCATTCCCACCGGCAATGACTGGATCGCACTGCCGACGATCCGCGCCGGCGATGGGGCGATCCGCGATTTCAACGTGATATCGATGCGGTATCGCGGACTGGTGGAAATGGCCGGGTTGGCGGGGCGCGCGCTGATAACCCCGTTCGTCGAAATCGACGGTCACGATCGTCCGCTTGAACAGATCGCCTGGACGTTGCGCGATTACTGGATTCCCACCGCGACGATGACGGCAGACGGTCTGCGCATCAGTGTGACCTATGTCGCGCCGCCCGAAAGCCGCGCCGCGATCATCCGGTTTCGCATCACCAACCTGACCGATCATCGTGTGCACGTGGCGCCCGGCGTGCGGCTTGGCTGGGGCGCCACCCACCGGGTAACCTATTCGCCCGAACCACTTGGCGGCGCCCGCACGATGACGCCGACGCCGATCGACACCGATATGCAGGTGTTCAGCTATGGCACCGATGACGCGCATGTTGCCTGGGGTTTCGGCTATGTCGGATCGCAGGCGGTGCTGCAGCCGGGCGCCGATCCCGGACTGATTGCCCGCCACCCCGATGATCTGGCACCGGGCCAGACACTCGACATGCATTACCTGATCGGTGCAGGGATGGAAGAATACAGCGCCGCCTATGCCATGCGCGTGCTGAACGCGCGGATCGACCGGTATGGCATCGATGGGGTGATCGACCAGGCCGCGCTGGCCCTGCACCGCCTGACCCGCACCACCGGGCAGGCCGATCTCGACCGGATCATGAACCGCAACCTGCTGTTCACGCACTTTTTCGCGTGGGGCCGTGCGATCGACACCGAACAGTTCGTCGGGGTGACGTCGCGATCAAACCGCTATTACGTGTCGGCCGCGTTCTGGGATCGCGACGCGCTGCTGTGGAGTTTCCCGGCGCTGCTCGACAGCGATCGGGCGCGCGCGCGCCAGGCGATCGACTACGCGTTCACCATTCAGGGCCGCAATATCGGCATCCACAGCCGGTTTATCGATGGCGTGGTGCTGGAAGACGGGCTGGAACTGGATGAACTGGTGGCGCCGGTCCATGCGCTGGCCCGGTATGTGCGGGTTACGCACGATGCCACAGCGCTGTCCGAGCACCGCGCGCGGGTGGCAGCACTGCTGGAGCAACTGGCCGCGCTGCGCGATCCGGCGACCGGGCTTTATGCAACATTCCAGGACGCGCAGGATGAATATATCCGCAAGCCCTTTTCGATTTACGACAATGTGCTGGTGTGGCGCGCGTTGCTCGATTGGGCCGATACCGGGGCGACGCCTGCCGGTGCCGCGGCCTTGCGCACCGAGGCGGCGCATCTGAGGGCCGCAATCCTGCACCATGGCGTCCATGATGCGCCCGGCGCCACCGGTCCGATCCTGGCGGCCAGCGTCGATGCGCACGACGCGGATTGCAACGATGTGCCCCCCGGATCGCTGATGAAACTGCCGGCACTGGGCTTTATCGGCGCCGATGATCCGCTGTTTGTGCGCACATATGCCTGGCTGCATTCGGCGCGTTATCGCTATGGCTATGCCGATCAACCGTTTGGCCTGCCCGGCAGCTATCGCCTGCCGTTCACCACGTCTTGGGCGGTGGCCGACCACTTGCGATTGCAAGCGGGTCGCGAACGGGCGCTGAAAATCCTGCGCCAAAGCCCGTGGGACGGCGGTATCGTGACCGAAGGGGTCAAACCGCAGACCGGCCTGCCCGACAGCCAGGGCCTGGCCTTTGCCACGGCAGCGGGTTACGTGGCGCATGCCATTTGCGACACATTCTGCATCGATCGCCCGCAATGATCCGCCGCTTGCGCCCCCACTTGCTGCCGGCGCTGGTCGCGCTGCTGACCGCTTCGCCCGGATTTGCCGAACCGCCGCCCGATCGCGTGATTGTCCACGCCGCCGACCCGGGCCACGATTTCCCGCATTTCTGGGAAGCGATGTTCGGATCGGGCCGCGCGGTGCTGTCGCTGCGCGGCCAATACCGCGAAGATCTTGCCGCGATGAAAGCCGCGACCGACCTGCGCTATGTCCGGTTTCATGCCATTCTGCATGATGAAAACGGCGTCTATGGCGAAGATGCACAGGGCCGTGCGGTCTACAATTTCAGCTATGTCGATCAGATCTACGACGGCCTGCTGGCACAGGGCGTGCGCCCCGTGGTCGAAATCGGGTTCATGCCGCAGCAACTGGCCGAACGCCACGCGGTCCACCCGTTCTGGTACCACCCGATCGTCGCCCCACCCCGCGACTATGTCCGCTGGGATGACCTGATCCGCGCGCTGGGGCGGCATCTTGTCGAACGCTATGGCATTGACGAAGTGGCGCAATGGTACTTCGAGGTGTGGAACGAACCCAACATCGATTTTTGGGCGGGCGAACCCAAGCAGGGCACCTATTTCAAGCTTTATGAACACACTGCGCGAGCGCTGAAAACGGTCGACACGCGCTTGCGCGTCGGCGGTCCAGCCACGTCAAGCGCGCACTGGGTGCCTGAATTCATCGCCCATATGGCCGCAGACAAAGTGCCGGTCGATTTCATTTCGACGCATGGCTATGCCGATGACACGGTCGAAGACCTGTTCGGCACGTCCGAGGTGATCCCGATGGAACAACGGCTATGCCGCGCGGTCCGCAAAGTGCACGATCAGATTGCGGCTTCGCCCCGCCCCGACTTGCCGCTGTTCTGGACCGAATGGAACGTGCCCTCGTATGGCGATCTGAACGCGCGGGACAGCGCTTATATGGGCGCGGCGCTGGCCGACGATATCGCGCAATGCGACGGCCTGGCGCAAATGATGTCCTTGTGGACGTTCAGCGCCGTGTTCGAAGAAGGCGGTCCCGACACAGCCCCGTTTCACGGACAATTCGGCCTGATCGGCCCCGGCGGGATCCGCAAACCGGGTTTCACGGCGTTTGCCCTGTTGCATCGCCTGGGGCAGATACGGCTGGCGGCAGATGGCACGCAGGTGCTGGCGACACGACGCGCCGACGGAGCCCTGGCGATCGCCGTGTGGAATCTGGCCCCCCCGGATCGGCCGGGCATGCCACGCCATGTAGCCCTGCGGGTCGATACGGTACGGCCCGGTCAGACGGTGCGGGTGACATTGCTCGATACCTGGCACGGCAATACCCAAACCGCCTACCGCACGATGGGAAGCCCGCAATACCCGACGCGTGCGCAGATCGAGGCGCTCAACCACGTTGCGCAAGTGCCCGCAGCCACGCCCGCCCAGGCCGATGCCGGCGGCTGGATTACGCTCGATCTGGCGCCCAACGCCGTTGCACTGGTTGAACCCGTCGCAGCCCGACGACCGGTGCCTCGCCCGGCCGGCGCGGTCGGCACAAAGCAGTGAGGCCAGCCACGGCCGCCGCATGTCAGTGATGGGGAAAATGGAGGCCCGAGCCGGAATCGAACCGGCATAAACGGATTTGCAGTCCGGCGCGTAACCATTCCGCCATCGGGCCCCCGACACGCGGTGCGTGGGAAACGGGCGGTTAGCAACCTGTGCGGCATTGGGCAACGGGTTTCTTGATCAGGGGTCAATGAATTCGGGCGCGCGGCGCTCCATGCCCGCCCGCACCGATTCGATCTGGCCCGCCGATCCCATCAGATCGATCTGGCTCAGGCTTTCGGCCATCAGCACTTGCGCGTCATCCATCAGTGGCGTGCGGTTCGAAAGATCCTTGGCGGCGCGCACCGCGTGCGGGCTTTTGCCGGCAATGTCATGCGCGAGCGCCATGGCGCGGCTCAGCGGATCGGGGTCGACATGGGTGACAAAGCCCATGTCCGCGGCTTGTGCGCCGGTGAATTCGCGATGGGTATAGGTCATTTCGCGCAGCACATCGTCGCGCACATTGCCGCGCCACAGCAGGTATCCGCCCATATCGGGCACCAGCCCCCATTTAACCTCCATCACCGCCATGCGCGTGTCGGGATGGGCGATGCGGATATCGGCGCCGCTGGCAATCTGCAGCCCGCCGCCAAAGCACACGCCGTGTACCGCTGCGATCACCGGCATCGGCAGATCGCGCCAGATCGTGGCGACATATTGCGGGCGATTGGCCAGGCCGTGGGTGCGGGTGGCCAGCGATCCATCCTTCCACCGGTCTTCGCGGCCAAAGCTCGACAGGTCGAGCCCGGCGCAAAATGCGCGCCCCGCGCCCGACAGCACCACCGCGCGCACGCCCGGCAGGCTGCGCACATGTTCGCCCGCGGCAATCACCGCTTCGAACATGGCATCGTCAAGCGCATTCATCTTGTCCGCGCGGTCGAGCAGCACGTGCGCAACGTGGTTTTCAAGGCTGACCGTCACGCGATCGGCAAAATTCTGGATCATGGCATCGGTCCCGGGCAATTTCATCGATCGATGAATTGCCCGGGATGCCCGGAAAGTCCAGCCCGATCAGGCCGCGGTGGCGTTGACGCCCATGCTGGCAAGATACCGGCGAATGTTGCGCGCGGCCTGGCGCAGGCGCTGTTCGTTTTCCACAAGCGCGATGCGCACATAGCCTTCGCCATCTTCGCCATAGCCCACGCCCGGTGCCACCGCGACTTCGGCCTGGGTCAGCAATTGCTTGGAAAATTCCAGGCTGCCCAGGTGGCGCAGGGCCGGCGGCAGCGGTGCCCAGGCAAACATCGAGGCAGGCGGGCTGGGAATATCCCACCCGGCGCGGCCAAAGCTTTCGACCAGCACATCGCGCCGCTTTTGATACAGCAGGCGGTTGGTTTCAACGATGTCCTGCGGCCCGTTGAGCGCCGCGCACGTCGCCGCCTGGATCGGGGTGAACGCGCCATAGTCGAGATAGCTTTTCACGCGTGTCAGCGCGGCGATCAGTTGCCGGTTGCCCACCGCAAATCCGACGCGCCACCCGGCCATCGAGAACGTCTTGCTCATGCTGGTGAATTCGACCGCGACATCCTTGGCGCCCGGCACTTCAAGGATCGAACGCGTCGGCTTGCCGTCGTAATACAGTTCGGAATAGGCCAGATCCGACAGCACCCACACCTTGTTTTCGCGCGCCCACGCCACCAGCCGCTCGTAAAACGCCAGGTCGACGGTTTCGGCGGTGGGGTTCGACGGATAATTGACGATCAGCACCGAAGGACGCGGCACCGAATAGCGCATCGCCCGATCAAGCGATTCCCAGTACCGATCGTCGGGCGTGGTCGGCACCGACCGGATCGTCGCACCCGCAATGATGAACCCGAACGTATGGATCGGATAGCTGGGGTTGGGCGCCAGCACGACATCGCCAGGCGCGGTGATCGCGGTGGCCAGGCTGGCCAGCCCTTCCTTCGATCCCAGCGTCATCACCACTTCGGTTTCGGGATCGAGATCGACGCCGAACCGGCGCGCATAATAGTTGGCCTGCGCCTTGCGCACACCGGGGATCCCGCGCGATGCGGAATAACCGTGGGCCGACGGCTTTTGCGCCACTTCGCACAGCTTTTCGATCACATGCGGTGGCGGCGGCAGATCGGGATTGCCCATGCCAAGGTCGATGATATCCCGCCCTTCGGCGCGTGCCGCGGCCCGCATGCCGTTGACTTCGGCGATGACATAGGGCGGCAGGCGCTTCATGCGATAGAATTCTTCGTCCACGGCGCGGGGTCTTTCTCCATTGGGTGCGTGTCCCCGTCCCCTACGCCAAATGGCGCCGCATGAAAACCGTCCTGCTTTCGCGCGGCGCGCGGCACGACTGCGTGTGGATATCACGCGCGCAAGGGGCTATGACCGGGATCAAGCGGAAAAGGGAATGCCATGGGCACGAGGAAAACGGGCGAAACGCCGCCGGCAAACGATGACGCCGCCGTGATCGAGGACCTGATGCGCCAGCAGGGCGCCGCGCTGCAGGCGCTGTTCACGCCATTCATGCCCACCGTGCACAGCACCCCGCCCGAACCCGCCGACCTGCAGCATTGGGCGATGTCGGCGGCCAAGCTGCAAAAGATGTGGCTTGATTTCGGCGCCGAACAGGCCGGCCGGATCGAGCCGGTCATGGCGCAATGGGCCGATCCGGCCAAATGGAACACCTGGGCCGGCGAATGGTTTGCGCAACTGCCGCTGGCCAGGCCCGAGGCGCAGCAAAAGCTGTGGGACGACAGTGTTGCGCTGTGGACCACCGTGATGCGCAGCTATGCCGGGGCCAGCACCCCGACCGCGCCCGACAAAGTGCCCGACCTGCCCCGCCACGACCGCCGGTTTGCCGATCCGCGCTGGCGCGAACAGCCGGTGTTTGCGCTGATCCACCAGACCTATCTGCTGTTGTCGGAACGGCTGACCGCGATGGTCGACGATGTCACCGGGCTGGCGCCAGACAAGGCCGAACAGCTGCGCTTTGTCATCAAGGTGGTGACCGAAGCCCTGAGCCCGGCAAATTTCCCGATGACCAACCCGTTGGTGATCGAACGCACGCTTGCAACACGCGGCGAAAACCTGGTGCGCGGGGTCGAACACCTGCTGACCGATCTGCGCCAGGGGCAATTGACGCATGCCCGGCAGGATGCCTTTGTGCTGGGCGAAAACATTGCCGCAACGCCCGGCAAAGTGGTGCATGAAACCCCGCTGTTCCAGCTTATC
Source organism: Novosphingobium acidiphilum DSM 19966 (assembly GCF_000429005.1). GTDB lineage: Bacteria > Pseudomonadota > Alphaproteobacteria > Sphingomonadales > Sphingomonadaceae > Novosphingobium > Novosphingobium acidiphilum. The sequence continues at coordinate 142,569 of NZ_AUBA01000007.1, forward strand.
CAGTACAGCCCGACCACACAGACCGTGATCGAAACGCCGCTGGTGATCTTTCCGCCGTGGATCAACCGGTTCTACATTCTTGATCTCAACCCCGCAAACAGCTTCATCCGCTGGGCCGTGGCGCAAGGGTTGAGCGTGTTTGTCGTGTCCTGGCGATCGGCCGATGCAACGATGGCCGATCTGGCCTGGGACGATTACGTGCTGGCGCAGATCGAGGCGATCGAACTGGTCCGCGCCCGGCTGAAGGTGCCCGCGGTGCACACCATCGGCTATTGCGTGGCGGGCACCACGCTGGCGGCGACGCTGGCCCTGCTGGCACGCCGTGGCCAGGCGGCAACGGTTGCCTCGGCCACGTTTTTCACTGCGCAAGTCGATTTCGAAAAAGCCGGCGATCTCAAAAACTTTATCGATGATAGCCAGCTGCGCATGCTGGAAAGTCTGGCCACCGACGGATATCTCGACGGCCGCTATATGGCCGCGACGTTCAACCTGTTGCGCTCGTCCGACCTGGTCTGGAACTACGTCGTCAACAATTACCTGCTGGGCGACGATTATCCAGCGTTCGACCTGCTGTACTGGAACGGCGATACCACCAACCTGCCGTTTGCGTGGCTGCGCGCCTATCTGGTCGACCTTTACCGCGACAACCGGCTGGTCGTGCCCGATGCGCTGACGATCGACGGCACGCCGATCGATCTGCGCCGGATTGCCACGCCCTGCTATATCCAGGCCGGCCGGCAGGACCATATTGCCCCGGCCGAAAGCGTCTGGAAATTGACCCGGCACCTGTCCGGTCCGTGGAAATTCGTGCTGGCTGGTTCGGGGCATATCGCCGGTGTGGTCAACCCTCCGCAATCGGGCAAATACCAGTACTGGCTTAATCCGGCCGACCCGCAGACGCTCGATCAGTTCATTGCCGGTGCGCACGAAACCAAAGGCAGCTGGTGGCCCGACTGGATCGAATGGATCCGCGCGCACGGCGGTGCGCAAATCGCCGCAAAGGGCCGGCGCGTGCCGGGGGGGCGCGGCGATCGCACCATTGAAAATGCACCGGGACGTTACGTCAAACAGCGTTGAGCGCCCGGCCGGCGCGGGGTCCAAAATGGACTCGAATGCTTTTGTGCACTGCACAATATGGCTTGACTTCGCACCCGCACGCGCGGTAATGTTGCATCGCAGCAAAGGCCGGTGCTTCGTCTGGTGCGAACCCGACGCCGGCCTGCAGCAGCGCGAAGGAGCATGCAGGCAATGGCCGATACCGTCGAAAACAGCATCGAAGCAGTCGTCGGCACAGCCGCGCCCGCCGAGGGCAAGGCCGAAGGCATCGATCAGGCGATTACACCCGCGCCCGCCCGTGACACTGCGGCCCGCGCGCACGCAGGACCCGCGACCAAGTCTGTTCCGGTCAAGAAGAACGCTGGCCGCACCAACCAGGTAGGGCCGCAACGCGACGTCGCGGCCAAGGCGGCAACGCCCCGCAAACCGATGCGCAAGGCCCGGCCCGTGGCCCCTGCCGCATCGGCCAGGCCGGCGTCTGCGCCGCAAGCACAGCAACCAAAACCACGTGCCGCCGCCCCCGCAGGACGGACCGCGACCGCACCCAGCAAGGAACCCCGTATCATGACCACCCCCGCCACCGAAGTTACCGAAAAGTTCCAGGCCGCCATCAAGGACGCCTCGGCCAAGGCCAAGGCCGCGTTCGAAAAGAGCCAGGCCAGTTTTGGCGAAATGGGCGCCTTCACCAAAGGCAATGTCGAAGCGCTGGTCGAATCGAGCAAGATTTTTGCAGCCGGTCTGCAGGCGCTGAGCAAAGGCTACATGACCGAAAGCAAGTCGGCGTTTGAAACACTGACCGCCGAAATGAAGGAAATGGCTGCGGTGAAATCGCCGACCGAGCTGATGGAAAAGCAGACCGCTCTGCTGCGCAAGCAGTTCGATGCGGCCGTAGCGGTCAGCTCGAAGAACAGCGAAGCCGTGCTGAAGCTGGCCAACGAAGCGTTCCAGCCGATCTCGACCCGCGTCAGCCTGGCGGTCGAAAAGATCAAGCACGCAGCCTGATCGCGGTTTTTCGAACCAGACGTTTGCGGGCCGGACGGCGCGTCGTCCGGCCCGTTTGCGTTGGCCAGGGTCTTTTTTAGGGCATTTGCGCAACCGGCTGTACGCATCGCCCGTCACGCCTCTTGAACGCGGGGCGGTGCAATGCGATATTCCTGTCTGCCATGACATCCGCCAAACCCATTCTCCCGCGCGAAGCCGGGCACCTGATCTTCACGGCCGATGCGTGCCAGCCCCCGGCATGCGCCGGCGATGATACGCCTGACGGCGGCGGCAAGGATGGCGACGGCCAGGTCGGGATCGCCACGCGCACCCGCACCAAGCCCAAAAAGCCCAGCATGTTCAAAGTGCTGATGCTGAATGACGATTACACCCCGATGGAATTCGTGGTGATGGTGCTGAAACGGTTCTTCCAGATGGACATGGAACAGGCGACGCGGGTCATGCTCCACGTGCACCAGCGCGGCGTCGGGGTCTGCGGCATCTTTCCCTATGAAATCGCCGAGACCAAAGTGACGCAAGTGATGGATTGCGCCGCGCAAAACCAGCACCCGTTGAGCTGTACGCTGGAAAAGGCCTGATCGCGTCAGGGCACAAGGCCGCCTGCGCCTTTTGCACTTTCTTCACGGGATGATCCCGGCTAGGCGGGAACGCGCAGCGTGACGGCACATCGGCACCGGCACGCGACACCGCAACAGCACTGGCCCAGTCGTGAAATTCATCACCGCGATCGATCGATATATTGCCCGGCTGGTGCTGGTGCCGATGCTGGCGGTGTTTGTCGTCGCGGCATCGCTGCTCATTCTCGACAAGATGTTGACCTTGTTCGACTTTGTCGCGACGCAGGGCGGCCCGGTGACCGTCGTGTTCAAGATGCTGGCCAACATGCTGCCCGAATATGCCAGCCTTGCCATTCCGCTGGGGCTGATGCTGGGCATCCTGTTCGCGTTCCGCCGGCTGGCCACCAGTTCCGAACTCGATGTGATGCGCGCGCTGGGCCTGAGCTATACCCGCCTGTTGCGCGTGCCGTTCCTGTTCGCGATCGTGCTGGCCGGGCTGAACCTGCTGATCGTCAGCTATGTCCAGCCGTTGTCGCGTTATTATTACGAAGAACTGCAGTTCGAATTGCGTTCGGGCGCACTGGGTGCGTCGATCAAGGTGGGCGAATTCAACGCCTTGCAAAACCGTACCGCGCTGCGCGTCGAATCGAGCAAAGACGACGGGCGGCAGCTTGAAGGCATTTTTGCGCGGATTGCAGCGACCAATGGCGAAGTGATGGTGATTTCCGCGCGCGAGGGGCAATTCTTTGCCAGCCGCGAAAACCCCGACACGATCATCCTGCGGTTGACCGACGGGCAGATCGTTCAGCAATCGCCGACCATTCGCAATCCGCGCGTGCTGACCTTTGCCAGCCACGATTTGCCCATCGACTTGCCCAAGATCGAACAATTCCGCCGGCGTGGTGACAAGGATCGCGAATATTTCCTGCCCGAACTGCTGCGCATCGGCTGGAGCAAGAGCGCATCGCACGAAATGCGGGTACAGAGCATTGCCAACCTGAATTATCGTCTGGTCGAAGTGGCGATGATGTTCCTGCTGCCGATGCTTGCAGTTGCGCTGGCAGTGCCACCCAAGCGATCGACTTCGGCGCTGGGCGTGTTTGTGTCGATCATCATGGTGGTCGCCTATCACAAGGTCAACGAATACGGGCAGGACGTGTCGAGCCTGGGCCGGGTCGACCCGACATTGGCGCTGTGGGGGCCGTTCACCGCCTTTGCCGGGCTGATCATGTGGATGTACTGGCGCCTGGCCTATGTGCCGGGCGGGCAGCCGATCGGCGGGCTGGAAACCGCCTTTTCACGGCTTGGCAAGGCGATCGGCCGGCTGTTCGGCGGCTTGCGCCGGGCGCCGGTGGCCAAACGGCCGGCCGACGATGCAACCGATGGTACCGGGGCACCCCATGCTGCTTGAATTCTTTCCTTCGCGCACGATGACCGGCTACATCGCCAAGATGTTTGCGGTGCGGATCGTGGCCGTGCTGTTCATGCTGGTGCTCGTGCTGCAAATGCTCAACCTGTTGAGCGAAAGCGGCCATATCCTGGCGGCCAAGGGCAACGGCCAGCTTGAACTGCTGCGCTTTGTCGCCTTGCGCCTGCCGCAACTGATCAGCCGGTTTCTGCCCTATTCGGTGCTGCTGGCCACGATCTTTACGCTGGCCACGCTCAACACCAACAGCGAAGTCATCTCGATGAAGGCCGCCGGCATGTCGGCGCACCAGATCCTTGCCCCGCTGTTTCTGGTTGCCGCGATCACCAGCCTGGCAACCTTTGCCTTCAACGAACGCGTCACCGTACGCGCCACGGCCGCGCTCAAGGCCTGGCAGGATGTCGAATATGGCCATGTCCCGCCCGACAGCGACGTCAAGACCAATGTGTGGATGCAGGATGGCACCAACATCCTTTATGCCCGCATGGTCACCGGGCGCGGCGCCGGGATGCAGATGCACGACGTCAACTGGTATCGCCGCGATCCCACCGGCATGGTCACCGAAATCGTCCACGGCAACGACGCGACGTTTGCCAACCCCGGCTGGCGGCTGACCGCGCCTGTCAGTTTTGATGTGCAAAGCACGCGCAAGACGCCGCTGGCCGGCGCACGGATCTATGGCCAGCAGGTCAATCCCGCGCAGGTGATCGTGCGCAAGACCGATGCCGACGGCGAATCGCTGTGGCGGCTGACCGGATCGATCGACGAGATCCATGCCGCGGGGTTTCGCACCGGAGAACTTGACGGCAAATGGTGGCACAAGCTGTCGGGGCCGCTGTCGGCACTGCTGATGCCGCTGTTGGGCGCGGTGGCGGGCTTTGGCCTGGCGCGTTCGGGCAAGATGTTCGTGCGCATCGTCATCGGCATGGCGCTGGGCTTTGCCTATTTCGTGGTCGACAATGCCGCGCTGGCGATGGGCAATTTCGGTGCTTACACGCCGTTCCTGGCGGCGTGGTCACCATTCCTGTTGTTCCTGCTGATCGGCGAAGCGGTGCTGATCCGCACCGAGGAATGACCGCTCAGGGCTTTTTGGCGGCCTTGTCGTCTTTTTTGGGCACATTGAACGTGCCGCTGACCCGCCCCGAACCGCCCGCTGGCTGACCCGCCGCCCCGGCGCCCGCAGGGCTCGAGGTGTGGCCGTCAATGCTGGATATGCCGGTGTTGAGATCAATCACCAGCCGCCCGCCGTTCAGCGTATCGCCGTTCGCGCGATGCAGCACGACGTGCCCGACCATCGTGATCAGCTTGCGATTGAGATCGTAGACCGCATCATCGCCGCTGGCGCGTTCGTCGTTGCGCGTAACCACCACGTGGCCGGTGGCATCGACCCGCTGAAGGATCAGCTTGTCCACATCGGTATAGGCCAGCAGGGTGCGATCGGCGGCCAGCCGCAATTCGGCCTGAACCACCACCACATTGCCGCTCCACACCGACCGCTTCTGCTTGTCCTGCAGTTCCATATGGTCGGCGGACACATCGACGGGGGCATCGCTGTTGTGCGCAACCGGCGCGGCCAGAGCAAAATGCCCGGCCCCGGCAATCACCGCTGCCGAAACCGCAAAGCCGATGACAAAGCTGCGCACAGCGCGGCGCGAATGGGTGGTGGTCGGACGAACTGTCACGGCTTGCGTCCCTGCGTGGGTTGAATGGGGGTTTGTGGCGCGGCGCCCCGGGCAGCGGCTTGGCCAGGCAGGCTCAGCTTGCCGGGCACCATGTGCAGATGCGCATGACCATCAAGGCGGATATCGCGGCTGTCGAGATCGGCGACAAAATGATCGGCGCTGAACGTGCCGATCGGCACCCGTCCTTCGACCCGGCCATTGCTGACCAGCCGGCGATGATCGAGGTCGATCGCGGCACCCTGGGTGATCATGCGGTAGCCATCGGCGGTTTGCATGTTGACCGGGCCGGGCACGGCAATCTGTTGATGGCCAAAGTCATAGGTACCGGCTTCGGCGACCAGCATGGCCGGACCATCATCGAGCAGCATGCGCGCGGTCACGTCCTTCATTTCCACCAGTTGGCGGCTTGCCGAACGTTGCACCGCGCTGCCGGCGGTTACCGAAAAGCTGCGCCCGCGATCGTCTTCCCCGCGATACAGCGCACCCAGCGCACGCATGCGGTCATCGACCATCGCAACTTTGGTACGATCGAGCAGAAAGCTGATTTCGCCGCGCGGGGATAGCGGTGCCAGCACCATGATCGCGACGAGTGCGCCGATCAGGCCCGGCAACGCCACCGACAGCACCCGCACCGTGCGATCGTGCGAACCGCCGGGCGCTGCAAACACCTGGCGGCGATCGCGCATCTGGTCTGCGCGCAAGGTCATGCGACGGGTCCGGAACGGGCAGCAGGCAGGGTCATGCGGGCCCTATTCGTGGCTGAAGATGTCGTTTTCCGCCCAACCGGCCAGATCAAGCAGCGCGCGGGTGGGCAGAAAGTCGAAACAGGCCTGGGCAATCGCGGTGCGGCCTTCGCGATCCAGACGCCCCGCCAGCGCGGCGTGGGCCGCATGGAGATACCGCACGTCGGACGCGGCATAATCCAGCTGTGCGTCGCTCAGCACCGGGCCACCCCAGTCGCTCGATTGCTGCTGCTTGGAAATTTCCTTGCCGGTGGTTTCGCGCACGACCTCTTTCAGGCCGTGGCGATCGGTATAGGTACGCACCAGTTTCGATGCGATCTTGGTGCAGAACACCGGCGTCGCCATCACGCCCAGATAATGGTGGATCGCGGCCAGATCGAACCGGGCATAATGAAACAGCTTCAGCCGCGCCGGATCGGCCAGCACCGCCTTCAGATTGGGGGCGTCATAGCTGCTGTCGGGGCCAAAGCGGACCAGATGTTCGTCACCCCGTCCATCGGCAATCTGCAGCAGACACAGCCGGTCGCGCCGGGTGATAAGCCCCATTGTCTCGGTATCGACGGCAACGATCCCCGGTGCCAGGACATCGCAGGGCAAGTCTTCTTCGTGGAGGTATACGGCCATTGCCGACGCTTAGGCGTTAAGGCCGCACGGGGCAAGCGGCTATGGCTGGCCAGCCGGCGCGGGCATGGCTATTGTCGCGGTCTTATGCCCCATACCAGCATTCCCGAGCCATGGCGTGCAACGCTTGAACCGATCCTTGCCACGCCTGTCCTGCGTGCGCTGGGCGCGTGGCTGCACGCCGAGCAAGCGGCCGGCAAAGTGATCTACCCGCCCCGCGGCATGCGGCTGGCCGCGCTCGATCTGACCCCGCTCGAGGCGGTGCGTGTGGTGATCCTGGGGCAGGATCCGTATCATGGTGCGGGTCAGGCGCATGGCCTGGCTTTTTCGGTGCAGCGGGGGGTAAAAGTGCCGCCCAGCCTGGCCAATATCTACAAGGAACTGCACAGCGATCTGGGCATAGCGCCCGCTCGGCACGGCCATCTTGAGGCGTGGGCGCGGCAGGGCGTGCTGTTGCTCAACAATGCGCTGACGGTCGAGGCGGCGCAGGCCGGGTCGCACCAGAAACGCGGCTGGGAAACGCTGACCGACGCCGTCATCGCCGCAGTAGCGGCGCGCGACACCCCGACCGTGTTCATGCTGTGGGGCAGCCACGCACAGAAAAAGGCCGCGCGCGTGCCGGGCCTGATCAATGGGCCGCACCTGGTGCTGCAGGCCCCGCACCCCAGCCCGCTGTCGGCCTATGCCGGTTTTTTCGGCAGCAAGCCGTTCAGCCAGGCCAACACGTTCCTGGCCGCACACGGGCGCGGCACGATCGACTGGCGCCTGCCCGATTGATCCGGTTCACCGCGCAGCCCGCTCCGCCACAGGGCGAAGGGGGTGCGGGTGTCGTTGTCGCGGATCAGCCCCAGCCGACGACACCTTTGATTTCCAGGAAGTCGTGGATGCCATAGCCTGCGTATTCGCGACCATTGCCCGACTGCTTGTATCCGCCGAACGGGGCCATCGTGTCCCAGTCGGGATAGTTGATATTGACCGTGCCGCTGCGCAAACGGCGCGCGATGCTGCGGATCTGATCGATGTCGGTGCCGGCGATATAGCTGGCCAGGCCATAGACGGTGTCGTTGGCGATCGCGATCGCCTGTTCGACGCTGTCATAGGGCATGATCGCCAGCACCGTGCCGAACACTTCGTCGCGCGCGATGGTCATGTCTGGCGTCACGCCGCCAAACACGGTGGGGCGCACGTAATACCCCTTGTCCAGCCCGTCGGGCAGGCCGGGTCCACCGGTCACCAGTTCGGCGCCTTCGTCGATGCCGATCTGGATCAGGCGCTGGATCTTGCCCCATTGCACATCGCTGACCACCGGACCCAGCGTGGTGGCAGGATCGTGCGGATCACCCACCACGATGGTCGCGACGGTGGCACGGGCGATGGCGAGCGCTTCGGCGTGGCGGTCGGCGGGCACCAGCATGCGCGTAGGCGCGTCGCACGACTGTCCCGAATTGCTGAAACAGCCGCGCACCCCGGCATCGACCGCGGCAGCAAAATCGGCATCGGGCAGGATGATATTGGCCGATTTGCCGCCCAGTTCCTGCGCCACGCGCTTTACCGTGTCGGCCGCCGCCTTGGCCACTAGAATGCCCGCCCGGGTCGAACCGGTGAACGATACCATGTCGACATCGGGATGTTCGGCCATGATCTGCCCCACGTCGGGCCCATTGCCGCAGACCAGGTTGAACACGCCCGCAGGCGTGCCCGCGGCATGCATGATCTCGGCAAAGATCAACCCGCTCAGCGGCGCGATTTCGGACGGTTTGAGCACCACGGTGCACCCTGCGGCGATCGCGGGGGCCACTTTGCACACGATCTGGTTGAGCGGCCAGTTCCACGGGGTGATCAGTGCGGCAACACCGATCGGTTCCTTGATGATCTGCGTCGTGCCGAGGGCTTCTTCGAACGTATAGTCTTCCAGCGCCTTGATCGTGGCTTCCATATGGGCCTGGCCCGCCCAGGCCTGCGCTTCGCGCGCAAAGGCGATCGGCGCCCCCATTTCAGCGGTCACCGCCTGGGCAATGTCTTCAAAGCGGCGGTTGTATTCGTCAAGCACCCGCCGCAGCAGCGCCAGACGGTCTTCGCGCGACGAAAAGGCCCAGGTGCCAAACGCCTTGCGCGCGGCGGCCACCGCCCGATCGACATCGGCCGCACCACCCATGGCAATCGTCATGAACGGCGCTTCGGTCGCGGGGTTGATCACGTCGAGCGTGGCCGATCCCGCGGGATCGACCCAGGCACCGTCGATGTAGAATTTCAGGGCATTGGCGGTGTGCGACATGAAAACGGTCCTCGAGTCAGCGCTGTTCGATCTGCGATCGCACATTAGCCGAGTGGCCCGCCGGCTCAAGCCCGCCTTGCAGCATAACCAAAAATGCTGGTGTTATGCGCCGAACACCCGCGAAATTTCGTAAAACAGCGCACCCACCACCGCGGCCGCGGGAATTGTCACGACCCAGGCCACGGCCACGCGCTGTGCCACGCCCCAGCGCACGGCCGATGACCGCCGCGCCGCGCCGACACCGACGATGCAGCCGGTGATGGTGTGCGTAGTCGACACCGGAATGCCCAGCGAACTGGCCGCAAACAGCATGACCGAGCCCCCGGCCGACGCGCAGAACCCCTGGTGCTGGCTAAGCTTGGTAATGCGGCTGCCCATCGTTTCGATGATTTTCCACCCGCCCGACAAAGTGCCCAGCCCCATCGCGGCATAACACCCCAGCACCACCCAGGTCGGCACGTGAAACCCGCCACCGAGATAGCCTTGGGAATACAGCAGGACGGTGATGATCCCCATCGTCTTTTGCGCGTCGTTGGCGCCATGGCCCAGCGAATAGGCCGCCGCCGAAACCAGGTGCAGCCGTTTGAGCAGCCCTTCGGCGGTGCGCGCGGTCATCAGCACCAGCAGCCAGGCGGTGACCAGGAAAAACAGCATCGACACCGCCAGCCCGATCAGCGGCGACAGCACGATCGCCACCGTGGTTGCGGTCAGCCCACCCCACACGATCGCGCCGGGGCCGGCATGCATCATGCCTGCGCCCAGCAATCCGCCGACCAGCGCGTGGCTCGATGACGAGGGAATGCCGCGCCACCACGTGATCACGTTCCACGCCATCGCCCCGACCAGCGCGCCGAACACGACGCCGGGCGTCACCACATCCTTGTTGATGATACCCTTGCCGACGGTTTCGGCCACTTTCAGGCCGAACACGAAATAGGCGGCAAAGTTGAACACCGCGGCAAACAGCACCGCCTGCACCGGCGTCAGCAGCCGGGTCGAGACGACCGTGGCGATCGAATTGGCCGCATCGTGCATGCCGTTGAGAAAATCGAAGGCTAACGCCATGACCACCAGCGCGATGATCAATGGCAGTGCAAGACCGATGTGTTGCATGACCGGCGCCTCAGGCGTGATCGATCACGAGATTGTCGATCTCGTTGGCAACATCCTCGCACTTGTCGACCACGCGTTCGAGGTGGCTGTAGATTTCGCGGCACACGAAAAAACGCATCGGCGCCACTTCGCCCAGCGTGCGATAGGCGCGCGCCAGGCCGGCGTCGTGAATTTCATCGGCACGCCCTTCCAGCCGGATCAACCGCTCGGTCAGTTCGTGCAGCCGCGGGGCATTGGCGTGGATCGCGCGCAACAGCGGCAGCGCCTCGGCAATCAGGCGCGTTGCTTCGACGATGATCGCGGCCATGTCCTGCATTTCGGGCTCGAAGGTGCCGACATCATAGATCGCAGCCACGCTGGCGACTTGCTGCATCTGGTCGATGGCATCGTCCATCACTCCGATCAGCGACGTGATGGCGCCGCGATCAAACGGGGTCAGGAACGTTTTGCGCACGCTGATCAGCACTTCGCGGGTGATCGCATCGGCATCGTGCTCGCGTTCGGAAATTTCGCGCACGTGCTGTGCCATCGCGTCGCCGCCCTGCAACATGCGCACAAGCGCGTTGCTGCCCGCGACCAGCGTTTCGCCATGCGCTTCGAACAAGGCAAAGAAATTGCCCTGCCGCGGCAGGAGCGTCTGAAACCAGTGAAACATTCCAAATTTCTCCTTCGCCCCGCCCAATCGGGCAAACAGCGGCGCGGTCTGGGTCAGCGCGCGCACTTCGGACGCACTAAAATTGCGGATCAGGGTACCAAGATCGGGTTCGTCAACCAGGCCGGCCGCTTCGGCCAGCGAAAACCATTGCCGGGTGCGCTGACCGTCTTCGGCCCATTCGGCCAATTCGTCGGTCACCGCCAGCGGATAGACCTGCACCTCGGCACGGATCGCTGCACCCGAACGCAGCGTCTTGCGATAGAAATAGCTGCCGAGCGGGCTGGGACAGATCGCGCCTGCCACGCCCGCCTCTTCCAGCGCTTCGCGCGCGGCGGCCATATGCGGCGCCTCGCGCTTGCCCACATTGCCCTTGGGCACGACCCAGCGACCGGTGCCGCGCGACGTAACGAGCAAAACCTCGGTCGGGGCGGACAGACCGTCACCCCGGGTGCGGTATGGCAAGGCGGCAATCTGATCGACGGCGGATTCTCCCGAACAAGGCTGTCCGGCCGCTAGATGACAAAACCGTGACAAGTCAAGCAAACGGCCGCCGCTGGCGGCCGCAGCCCCCGGCACGTGTTGAAAAAGGCGGCGCAAGGCCCCCCTGGTGTCATCGCGGCAGGTCGGACACGCCCATCAGCGCTTCGTCCACCGCGCGCGCGCACTGGCGGCCTTCGCGGATCGCCCAGACCACCAGGCTTTGCCCGCGACGCATGTCGCCACACGCAAACACGCCGTCGGCGCTGGTGCGATAATCGGCCACGGTGGCGCGCACATTGCCACGCGGGTCCAGTTCCACACCGGCCTGTTCGATCAGCCCCTGCTTGCGCGGACCGACAAAACCCATCGCCAGCAGGATCAGATCGGCCTTCAGCGTGAATTCGCTGCCGGGCACTTCCTGCATTTTCCCGCCAACCCATTCGACGCGCACGCATTCAAGGCCGGTGACATCGTTTTCACCGGTGACGCGCTTGGTCAGCACGGCGAATTCGCGCGCCACCCCTTCTTCGTGGCTGCTCGACGTGCGCAGCTTCATCGGCCAATCGGGCCAGGTCAGCGCCTTGTCCTCTTTTTCGGGCGGACGCGGCATGATTTCCAGTTGCGTTACCGACAGCGCGCCCTGCCGGTTCGACGTGCCGACGCAGTCCGATCCGGTGTCGCCGCCGCCGATCACCACCACATGCTTGCCCGTGGCGGTCAGCGATCCGCGCGGCGCGGCGCGGATTTCGTCATCGCCGGCGTTGCGCTTGTTCTGCTGGGTCAGGAACTCCATCGCATAGCGCACGCCGGGCAGTTCGAACCCGGGGATCAGCAGCGGGCGCGGATCTTCGGATCCGCCCGCAAGCACCACCACGTCGAAATTTTCGCGCAACGACGCCATCGACACCGTCACGCCGACTTCGACCGAGGTGCGGAATTCGACGCCTTCGGCCATCATTTGCACCAGCCGCCGGTTGATCAGCGCCTTTTCCATCTTGAAGTCGGGGATGCCATAGCGCAGCAGCCCGCCCATCCGGTCGGACTTTTCAAACACCGTCACCGAATGCCCGACGCGCGCCAATTGCTGCGCACAGGCCATGCCCGCCGGGCCGGACCCGACGATGGCAACCGACTTGCCGGTCTTTCTGGCCGGCACCTGGGGTTCGATCCAGCCTTCGCGCCAGCCCTTGTCGACAATCGCGCATTCGATCGATTTGATCGTGACAGGTTGATCGACAATGTTCAGCGTGCACGCCGCCTCGCACGGGGCGGGGCAGATGCGGCCGGTGAATTCGGGAAAATTGTTGGTCGAATGCAGGTTGTCGAGCGCGCCGCGCCAATCGGCCTCATACACCAGGTGATTCCAGTCGGGGATCTGGTTGTTCACCGGGCAGCCGTTATGACAGAACGGGATGCCGCAGTTCATGCACCGCGAGGCCTGTCCTTTCAACGTGGCGTCGTCGTGCGGCACGATGAATTCGCGATAGTGCTTCAGCCGCTCGGCGGGGGCGTCATAGCCCCGTTCCTTGCGCTCGTGTTCGAGAAATCCGGTCGCCTTACCCATGGGTCATCAATCCTTATTCGGCCGCGACCGACGCGGCGGCGAGGCGTTCCGCCTCAAGCTGGCGCAGTGCACGGGCGTAATCACGCGGCATCACCTTGACGAAACGGGGCAGTTCCTCGGCCCAGTTGTCAAGGATTGCGCGTGCCCTGCGGCTGCCGGTGTGAAGCAGGTGACGCTCGATCAGGATCCGCAGCCGTTCGGCATCGTGGCGCAACATGTCGCCCATGCCGAAATCGGCCACGTCGATCGCGCGCTGCTGCGGACGGCCGGTGCCTTCGTCTTCATCGCGATCGGGTGAAATCGGCAAAAGGTCGACCATCGCGGTGTTGGCCAATTGCGCAAACACCCCGTCCGCATCGTGGACATAGGCCACCCCGCCCGACATGCCGGCGGCAAAGTTGCGACCGGTGCGGCCCAGCACGACCACCGCGCCGCCGGTCATGTATTCGCAGCCATGATCGCCGGTGCCTTCGACCACCGCGATCGCACCCGAATTGCGCACGGCAAAACGTTCGCCCGCTACCCCGTTGAAATAGGCTTCACCCGCGATCGCGCCATACAGCACGGTGTTGCCGACGATGATATTGTCGGCGGCTTCGCGGTCGACATGCGCGGGCTGGCGCACGATCACGCGGCCACCCGACAGACCCTTGCCGACATAATCGTTGGCATCGCCGGTCAGATCAAGCGTCACGCCATGGGCCAGGAACGCGGCAAACGACTGCCCCGCAACGCCCTTGAACGCGATATGGATGGTGTTGTCGGGCAGGCCGGGATGGCCGAACCGCCGCGCCACTTCGCCCGACAGCATCGCGCCGACCGTGCGGTTGACGTTGATCACGCTGCGTTCGATGCGGACCGCGGTGCCATGATCGAGCGCCGGCCGCGCCGCCTCGATCAGTTCGTTGTCGAGTGCTGCCTGCAGGCCGTGATCCTGGCGTCCGCTCCACCCCAGCGAAGTGCCGGCGACGGGTTCGACGCGGTGCAACAGGCGCGCCAAATCGATACCTTGCGCCTTCCAGTGGTGGATCACCTTCCTGGCATCGAGCCGATCGACCCGGCCGACCATCTCGCTGATCGTACGAAACCCCATTGCGGCCATGATCTCGCGCAGTTCTTCGGCAACGAAGAACACATAGTTGATCACGTGTTCGGGCTTGCCGGTAAAGCGCGCGCGCAGCACCGGGTCCTGCGTTGCCACGCCCACCGGGCAGGTGTTGAGATGGCACTTGCGCATCATGATGCACCCGCTGGCAATCAGCGGCGCAGTGGCAAAGCCGAATTCGTCTGCGCCCAGCAATGCGGCAATCGCCACGTCGCGCCCGGTGCGCAGGCCGCCATCGGCCTGCACCGCGATGCGGCTGCGCAGATTGTTCAGCAGCAGCGTCTGTTGGGTTTCGGCCAGGCCGATTTCCCAGGGCGATCCCGCATGGGTCAGGCTGGTCAGCGGCGATGCGCCGGTGCCCCCTTCATAGCCCGAAATCGTCACGTGGTCGGCGCGCGCCTTTGACACGCCCGCGGCCACGGTGCCCACGCCCACTTCGGACACCAGCTTGACCGAAATCCGCGCCTTGGTGTTCACGTTCTTGAGATCGTGGATCAGCTGCGCCAGATCCTCGATCGAATAGATGTCGTGGTGCGGCGGCGGGCTGATCAGACCGACGCCCGGCGTCGAATGGCGGGTGCGACCGATCACCTTGTCGACTTTGTCGCCAGGCAATTGGCCGCCCTCGCCCGGCTTTGCGCCCTGCGCCATCTTGATCTGGATATCGTCGGCGTTGACCAGATATTCGGTGGTCACGCCAAACCGGCCCGAGGCAACCTGCTTGATCGCTGAACGCATCGAATCGCCGTTTGGCAGCGGCTTGTAACGATCGGGTTCTTCGCCGCCTTCGCCCGTGTTCGATTTGCCGCCGATGCGGTTCATCGCGATCGCGAGCGTGGTGTGCGCCTCGCGGCTGATCGAGCCAAAGCTCATCGCGCCGGTGGCAAACCGCTTGACGATTTCGGCCGCGGGTTCGACATCGTCGAGCGCGATCGGGGTCTCGGCGGGCTTGAGATCGAGCAGCCCGCGGATCGTCAGCATCCGTTCCGACTGGTCGTTGATCGACTGGGCAAATTCGCGGTACTGATCGGGCAGATTGCCGCGCACCGCGTGCTGCAGGCTGGCGATGTTGGTTGCGGTCCAGGCATGTTCTTCGCCGCGCAAGCGCAGCTGGTACATCCCGCCCACGTCGAGCATTTTGGCATAGATCGGGTTGTTGCCATAGGCGGCGGCATGGCGCCGCACGGTTTCCTCGGCAATTTCGGTCAGGCCGACGCCTTCGATCGTGGTCGCGGTGCCGGTGAAATACTTGCCGACAAATGCCGACGACAGCCCGACCGCGTCAAAGATCTGCGCACCGCAATACGACTGATAGGTCGAAATGCCCATCTTGGACATGACCTTGAGAATGCCTTTGCCGATCGCCTTGATGTAGTTCTTCTGCACATCATAAGTCGACAGCGGCAGGTCCTTTTCGACCCGGATCGCTTCAAGCGTTTCGAACGCCAGATACGGGTTGATCGCTTCTGCGCCATAGCCGGCCAGCGCGCAGAAATGGTGCACTTCGCGCGCTTCGCCGGTTTCGACAACCAGCCCGGTCTGCATGCGCAACCCCTGCCGCACCAGATGGTGATGCACCGCCGCGGTTGCCAGCAAGGCGGGCATCGGCACGCGGTCGGCATTCTGCGCCCGGTCGGACAGGATCAGGATGTTCTGGTCGGCCAGCACCGCTTCGGTTGCGGCCCAGCACATTTCCTTGACCGCCTGTTCCAGCCCGGCGGCACCGCTGGCGGCATCCCAGGTCATGTCGACCGTGGCCGTGCGGAACGCACCGTCGAGCGTCGCCTCGACCGAGCGGATCTTGACCACTTCATCATTGGTCAGGATCGGCTGATCGACCTCCAGCCGCTTGTGCGTACCCGCCACGCGGCCCAGCAGATTGGGGCGCGGGCCGATCATCGACACCAGGCTCATCACCAGTTCTTCGCGGATCGGATCGATCGGCGGATTGGTTACCTGGGCAAAGTTCTGTTTGAAATAATCGTACAGCAGGCGCGACCGGCGCGACAGCACCGCGATCGGCGTGTCGGTGCCCATCGACCCGATCGGATCGTCACCGGTCAACGCCATGGGTTCCAGGAACCGGGCAATGTCTTCCTGCGTGTAACCGAACGCCTGCTGCCGATCGAGCAGCGGCGCGGCCTGGACGTGTTCGTCGGCAAGCTCTGGCTCGACCAGCGCGAGTTCCTTCAGCTTGTACTGCGCAGCGGCCAGCCATTCCTCGTAGGGTTCGGCCCCGGCGAGTTCGGCCTTGATTTCCTCGTCCTCGACGATGCGGCCCTTTTCCAGGTCGATCAGCAGCATGCGGCCGGGCTGCAACCGCCATTTGCGCACGATGTCCTCTTCGCGGAACGGCAGCACGCCCGATTCCGACGCCATGCAGATCAGGCCATCGCGCGTGATCGAAAAACGCGCCGGGCGCAGCCCGTTGCGATCGAGCGTCGCGCCGATCTGGCGGCCATCGGTAAATGCCACCGCCGCCGGGCCGTCCCACGGCTCCATCAGGGCGGCGTGGTATTCATAAAATGCGCGGCGCCGGGCATCCATCAGCGGATTGCCCGCCCAGGCCTCGGGGATCAGCATCATCACCGCATGCGCCAGGCTGTACCCGCCTGCCACCAGCAGTTCGAGCGCGTTGTCAAGGCTGGCGGTGTCGGACTGGCCGTGCGGAATGATCGGCCACATCTTGTCGAGATCGGGGCCGAGCAGTTCGGATTCCATCGTGCGGCGGCGCGCGTTCATCCAGTTGACGTTGCCACGCACGGTGTTGATTTCGCCGTTGTGCGCGACGAACCGATACGGGTGCGCCAGTTTCCAGCTGGGAAAGGTGTTGGTCGAAAACCGCTGATGCACCAGCCCCAGCGCCGACACGCAATCGGGATCACGCAGATCGTCGTAAAAGCTGCCGACCTGGGTTGCCAGCAACAGCCCCTTGTAGACGATCGTGCGCGACGAAAAGCTGGGCATGTACAGCTGGCTGATGCCCGGCAGCTGATGCTTTTCGGCCAGCGCGTCGAGCGGGTTCTGGGTCTGCTTGCGGATCGCCAGCAACTTGCGTTCGAACGCATCCTGATCCGGCGTACCATCGCCGCGCCCCACGATGCACTGGCGGATCACCGGCATTTCGGCAATCACCGCCGCCCCCAGTCCCTCGGTCGTGGTCGGCACATCGCGCCAGCCGATCAGGACCTGGCCTTCTTTGGCAATGAACTTCTCGAAAAATTCGGTGATCACGCTGCGACTGGGTTCATCCTGCGGCAAAAAGCACATTGCCACGGCATAATCGCCGGGTGCCGGCAGCGTCGTGCCCGCATCATGCGCCCACTTGCGGAACAGGGCATCGGGCAGCTGGATCAGGATGCCCGCGCCGTCGCCCAGCAGCGGATCGGCACCCACCGCGCCGCGATGGTCAAGATTGTGCAGGATTTCCAAGGCCTGTTTGACGATCGCGTGGCTTTTGCCGCCCTCGATATGGGCAATGAAACCCACACCACAGGCGTCGTGTTCGTTACGCGGATCGTAAAGGCCTTGAACCGGCGGAAAAGCCATCTTTCCAATATTCCTGCAACCAGAGTCGGCAATGCTCGCGCGAATCACCCTGCCCAAAAGGCAATGAAAGTTGCGCGAAAGCCCCCATGGCTGTATGAATCTTATTTTGCAATGGCATCCGCGCCCGGTTCACCTTGGGGGCAGGCCGCTTGCACAGCGCTTCGTGCGAAGGTCGACGCGCTTCAGCGCTGGGCGCTCATCCTGCGCAAGGTGGCCAGCGCCTCGCGCAGTGCGCGATCGCCCTCTTCGGAGACCGGCAGAGTGCGCCCGGCCCCGCTCTCGCCCGTCAACCGCGAGGGAAATTGCACCACCGGATCGGTCGTGATCGCAAGCGGGGCGTGGCCCTCGTCGGGCAGGTGATCGGCCAGCGGGACAAGATCCGATGGCATCAGTTCGGGCCGGCGCATCGTCATCCGGGCCAGCGACGAATACCGTTCTTCGGCAACGGCATCGTCTGTCCCGTCATCCAGGTCTTCGACCACCCCGGCGGTCAGACCGTGCGCCTCGATCGGGGCATGATCGTGCGCGATCCCGCCCAGAAAGCGCGGCGGCACAGTCGCGTCATGGTCCTCGTCCGACCAATCGTCGATGGCCGAAAGCGGATCATGCAGGATCGGCGACGGCGCGGCATCATGCTGAGCCTCAGCCGATGGCGCGGTGTCGTGCGTGGCGAAGGCGTGCGATTTCGGCGGTTTGGCGCGCAGCAACGGCCCATCGGGGTCCATCGTCAGCGGATCGAACCGATGCAGCGGCTGGCGCGGATCAACCGCCTCGGCAGGCGCTGCCACCGATGGCGCCGCGGCGCGGCGCGCCTGGCGCGTGGCAATCGCCAGCGCAAGGCGTTCGATCAATTGCACCAGACCAAGGCTGTCGAGCGGCGCTTCGTGCAGCGGCACATGCGGTGCTGCGGCGGCGATGCTGGCCAGGGGCGGAACATGCGCAACCGGTGCAGGTGCTGCGGGCTCGGCCGGTTCTGCCGCCTCGTGCCCGGGCGCTTCGGGCTCCGGCTCTGCCGCGATGGCGGGCACGATCACCGGTTCGGCGGGCGAAATGACGATGGGTGCATCGCCGCGGCTGGCGGAACTGTAGGCGGCGGCCAGAAAGGGCGGCAGGCCCGATTCGTCGGGTTCGTCGCCGGCGTTGTATTCGGGTGCAGCGGGTTCGGGTGCCACAGGCACGATAACCGGCGCAGGATCGCCCACCGCCGTCGGATAAGGCAGCACATCCTCGGTCACCACCAGCGGCCGGCGCGGCGGCGCATCGGGATGGGCATCGCGGCTGCGCACACGCGGCGCGCCCGGCAATGCGGCGGCGGGTTCTGCCACCGGTTCGGCAACCGCCGCGTCACGCGGCCGACGCAATTGCGCACCGCCGGCGCGGGCTTGGCCGATCATGCCCAGCACCAGGCCAAATGCGCCGCCAAGCATGGCAAACAGCAGACCCAGCATCAGGCGCGCGGTCATGCCCAGCGGCGGCGCAGCCGCGGGCAGGATTGCAGGCAGGTGGAGATGGCGCACCAGACCGGCCAGCGCATCGGCGCCAGCGGCCAGACAGCCCAGACCGAACAGAGCAGCAAACCATAGCGCGCACAGCACGGGAAACAGCCGATGGGTCATGACCCCGGGCTGACCAGCCGCGGAACGGCGCATGGGCTTTGCCGGGAACGACGGCGTGGTCTGTTCGGACCGTGGGCGGGCTGGTTTGATCACGACGCTCATTATGTCCTTGCGAGTGGCCCTTGGACTGCGGCTGGACGGGGGGTCAGGCAGCAATCCGGGCAGAATCACCCATCATGGCTAGCACGGTTTGGTAAACGGGAAGATAACGCCTGACGTTGCGACCCCAGTCATGATCGGTTTCGACAAACCGGCGCGCGATCGCGCGGCGTTCGTCCCAGCTGGCGCGGTCGGCCAGCAGCCCTGCCACAGCATCGGCCAGCCGTGCCGGATCATCGGGCGCAAACAAGGTGCCGGTCACGCCATCGGCGATCAGTTCGCGATGCCCGCCGACACTGCTGGCCGCAACCAGTTTGCCCTGGGCCATGGCCTCCAGCGGCTTGAGCGGGGTGACGAGATCGGTCAGCCGCATTGCCTTGCGCGGATAGCACACCACATCCACCAGCGCGTAATAGCGTTCCACGTCGTGATGCGGCACGCGCCCGACAAAATGGATGGCATCGGCCGCGCCCGAGGCCTGCGCCGCGGCGCGCAACGCGGTTTCGGCGGGGCCGCCTCCGACCAGCAGCAGGCGGGCGTCGCGGTGGCGCGCGACAATCGCGGGCATCGCAGCGATCAGGTCATCCAGCCCTTCATAGGGGTAGAAACTGCCCAGAAACCCGATCACCGGCCCCTGGCCCAGCCCCAGCCGTGCGGCCAGCGCCGGATCGCGCGCCAGCGGCGTACCGAACAGCCCCAGATCGACCCCGTTGGGCATGATCGTGATCCGCTGCGCAGCAACCCCGCGCGCGATCAGATCATCCTTCAGCCCCTGGCAGATCGTGACCACTGCATGGGCGCCGGCCACGACGCGGTTTTCCAGCTGCCGCGTCAACCAATAGCGCCACGAGCTTGCGCTGCCGGTGCCATTGCCCACGGCCGCATCTTCCCAGAACGCGCGGATTTCATAGACCAGCGGCACGCCCAGCTGCCGGCTGGCGCGCAAGGCGGCCATGCCGCACAGCGCGGGACTGTGCGCATGGATCACGTCGGGGCGCCAGGTCCGGGCCAGTGCGACGATCCGGTCGGCCAGTGCACCGACTTCGCGCCATTCGCGCAGACCGGCCACGCCTTCGGCCCGGCCCGGTGTGCGCCAGAACTGCAGGCCATCGATCACCTCGGGCTCGCAGTTCCCGGCGGCCGGCTCTGCGCTGTGACGCTGGCCGGTCACCGCGCGCACGTCCAGCCCCAGCGCGATCTGTGCCGCAAGGATGGCGCGCGTGCGGAAGGTATAGCCGCTTTGCAGCGGCAGGCTGTGATCGAGCACGTGCAGGATACGGGTCATGCCCCTGCCATGCCACAGCAAGGCTTAACGCCGTATCAACCGAAGGTGGTCCATGGCTGACCGCGGCGCGCGAACCCGGTGCTTTTGTCAGGTAACCTGCAACAACCATGATCGACCTGCTTGCCCTTGCCGTTCCGCATTTCGTCATGGCGCTTGCCGTGTGGCGGCTGGTGCGTCGTCAGGATCTGGATGACGATCCCGCGCTGCCCCGCAACGCAGCCGATCCGCGCAGGGTGCCATGACCAATCTGGCGCTTACCGCGTTTGTGCTGGCATTCTTCATAGCCGGAATGTCGCGGCCGTTCCTGCTGGTGCTGGCCTATGCCTACATCGATATTGTCAGCCCCCAGAAGATCGGCTGGGGGCCGCTGGGATCGTTGTCGATTTCGTTGGTCGCGTTTGTGCTGGCGGTGGTGATGTGGGCCGCGCGCGAGGACAAGTCGGGCATGCGGCTGTCGTCGCGCCAGGGGCTGATGCTGGCCCTGCTGGTCTATTGCGGACTGACCACTTTGGGCGCGGATTTCCCGGTTGAAGCGGCGGCGAAGTGGGATTGGGTGTGGAAAGCGCTGATCTTTGCGATTTTCCTGCCGCTGACTTTGCGCACACGGCTGCGGATCGAAGCGCTGACCCTGATCATGGTGCTGGGCGTGGCGGTGATCACCATCGATGGCGCGCTCAAAACACTTGCCGGCGGCGGTGGCTATGGCGAACTTAAGCTGCTGGTGAACGACAACACCGGCCTTTACGAAGGGTCGATCATTTCGACCGTGTCGATCTGCACCATCCCGCTGGCGTTCTGGCTGGCGACGTATGGCACGGTGTTCCGCCCCGGCTGGATGGTGCGGCTGTTTGCAATCGGCGTCAGTTTTTCGGCGATCCTGATGCCGGTGGGCACGCAGGCACGCACCGGGCTGATCTGCGTGGCGGTGCTGGGACTGTTGAAATTGCGCAGCACCAGGCGCCGCGCAACCTATCTTGTGCTGATCGGCCTGGGTGCGGCCATCGCGATGCCGTTGTTGCCTGCAAGCTTTACCGAACGGATGAGTACGATCCAGGATCACAAGGCCGACCAATCGGCCAGCACGCGCGTGGCGGTGTGGCAATGGACCATCGAATTTGCCAAAACGCACCCGTTCGGCGGCGGGTTCGACGCGTTCCGGCAGGACACCGTCAGTTATGACAAGGTGATCACCGCAACCGATGGCAACAGCACCGCGGTGCGCACCGAACACGTGCTGGAACATGGCCGCGCGTACCATTCCAGCTATTTCGAGATGCTGGGCGAACAGGGCTATCCGGGTCTTGGCCTGTGGCTGCTGCTGCACATTCTGGGCGTGGTGCAGATGGAACGCATCCGCCGGCGGTACAAGACCGACCCGCCCGACGGGATGGCCTGGATCAGCCCGCTGGCCGATGCACTGCAACAGGCGCAGATCGTCTATCTGGTCGGTGGCAGCTTTGTCGGCATCGCGTTTCAGCCGTTCTGTTACATGCTGGTCGGACTGCAATGCGGGCTTGCCGCCTATGTCGGCCGGCTGGACGAAGCAGCGATGGAGGCGCAGCGCCAGGCCAGGCTGCTGCGCCGGCCCCCTGCCCCTGCGGCCGCACCCGCGATCGCGGTGCGTCATCCGTCGACCGCGGGCCCGCTGCTGGGTGACGGCACCCCGCGTTAAACAGCTGATTAAGAACCGGGTTGCGCCCGCGCAGCCAAGGCGGCATGACGGGCCGATCAACGACACACATTGCGGGGACGAGCATGCCCAACACTATCGACGCCCATGCCATGAAAGATCTGGTCGGCCAGGTCGTCGGCACATCCGAATGGGTGCAAGTCAGCCAGGAACGCATCAACCAGTTTGCCGAAGCCACCGGGGATTTCCAGTTCATCCACCTGGACCCGGAAGCCGCGGCCAAGACCCCGTTCGGCGGCACGATTGCGCACGGGTTCCTGACCCTGTCGCTGATCCCGCTGCTGACCCAGCAAAGCGATGTGCCGCGCCCGGCGGGCATCAAGATGGGTGTCAATTACGGCGGCAACAAAACGCGGTTCCTGTCACCGGTGCGTTCGGGCAAAAACATCCGCGGTCATTTCAAGCTGCTCGAAGTCGATGAAAAACGCCCCGGCCAGTGGCAACAGACCATGGAAATCACCATCGAGATCGAAGGCGAAGCCAAGCCCGCGCTCATCTGCGAATGGATCACGCAGTTCTTCGTATAATCAACTGAACGCCTGCCCCTCGCCGGGGAGGATCAGGGTTACGCCACCACGCCCAGCGTGCGGCCCTGCGCGCGTGCGTCATGGCGCGCAATCCATTCGTCAACCACCGGCGCGATCGAAGACCGCCAGCGCGAACCGTTGAAGATGCCGTAATGGCCGACTTCGGGCGCCAGGTGGTATTTCTTCATCGCATCGGGCAAGCCGGGGGTAACCTTCAGCGCGGCGCGGGTCTGGCCGATGCCGGAAATATCGTCGCGTTCGCCCTCGATACACAGGATCGCGGTATCGGTGATCGCACCCAGATCGACGATCCGGTCGCGGTGGACGAATTCGCCGCGCGGCAACAGGTGCTGCTGAAACACCACGTCGACCGTCTGCAGATAGAATTCGGCGGTGATATCGCAGACCGAACGATATTCGTCATAGAATGCCTTGGTGGCGTCGGCGCTTTCGCCATCGCCCTGCACCAGATGCTTGAACAGGCCGTAATGGCTCATCATGTGGCTGCCCAGGTTCATCGACATGAACGAGGCCAGCTGAACAAAACCCGGATAGACCTTGCGCCCGACGCCGGGATAATTGACCGGCACATCGGTAATCACATTGTGCTTGAACCACACATAGGGCTTGGTGATGGCATGGTCGTTGACTGCGGTCGGGCTTTCGCGCGTGTCGACCGGGCCGCCCATCATGGTCAGCGTCAGCGGGCGGCACGGGTGCCCGTCGCGCGCCATGACTGCGGTTGCAGCAAAAGCCGGCACCGATGGCTGGCACACCGCCATGACGTGCGCGCCGGGGCCGATATGGTCGAGAAACGCGATCAGATAATCGATATATTCATCCAGATCGAACCGCCCCTCGTCCACCGGCACCTGCTTGGCGTCGACCCAGTCGGTGATATAGACCACATGGCGTTCCAGCATGCGTTCGACCGTGCCGCGCAGCAGCGTGGCATAATGCCCGCTCATCGGTGCCACGATCAGCAGGCGCGGTGCATCGGCCGGCAGCCCCGCATGTGTAAATTTCTTCAGATCGCCGAACGCGCGCTCGATCACGGTGGTTTCGGTCACCGCATGGGTGCCGCCATCGACCTGGATCGTCTTCAGCCCGAACGCCGGCTTGCCGCGCGGCGCGGCGGCATGGGCAAACACTTCGAGCGCCGAAGCCATCGCCTGGCTGGGTGCGGTTCCGGCCAGCGGATAGCGCGGATCGCCAAGCCATTCGGCCGCCATCGAGGCCATGGCGCTGCCCGCGTTCAGGAACGAGCGCTGGATTTCATAGGCCTTGTACAACATGGCGCGAACAGTCCCATTGCCGGGCGGACATGTCATACAGGGAATGCCTGTACGAATCCGCGTAACCCATATTGGGCGCATTGCGTCGATTGTGCAATGCAACCTGAAACCCATGCCGCACTGCGGGACAGTGTGTGCCCCATTTCGCCCATACCGTTGTCCGAAAAAATGCTCTAGGCGGTGGCGCATGAGCGAAGCGATACAACTGGACGCCCCGTATGCACCCCCTGCGGCTGAAACCGCTGTCGAACGGGGCCGCCGAAGGTCGCTTGGCCCCTTGCGCATGGTGCTCGATCAGGCGCTGGCTTATCCGGGCCGCCTGGCGCTGGCCGGAATGGCGCTTGTCACCACTTCGCTGCTGACGGCGGCGGTGCCGTTCGGATTTCGCCTGGTGATCGACAAGGGCTTTTCCAAAGGCGCCGATGTCCATGCACTGGGCCGCTGGTTCCTGCTGCTGTTCGTGATTGTAGCACTGCTGGGCGTGTTCACCGCGATCCGGTTCTTTTTCGTATCCTGGCTGGGCGAACGTGTGGTGGCAGACATCCGGCTGAAAGTGCAGGCCAACCTGCTGACCATGCCGCCCAGTTTCTTTGAGGTGAACAGCCCGCGCGAAATTTCCAGCCGGATGACATCGGACACCGCCGTCATCGAACAGGTGGTCGGCACCACGGTTTCGATCGCGCTGCGCAATTCGCTGTCGATCATCAGCGGGATCACCATTCTGTTCTGGCTGGCCCCGGCGCTGACCGCCGAACTGCTGGCCGGCATACCGGTGGTGGTGATACCGATCACCCTGTTCAGCAGTCGGCTGCGACGGGTGTCGCGCTCCAGCCAGGATCGCGTCGCGCTGGTCGGTGCCCGCGTGGCCGAAGTGCTGTCGGCGATCAAGGTGGTCCAGGCCTTCGGTCAGGAAACCCGCGAACAGGCCCGGTTTGGAGAGGCGGTCGAACATACTTTTGCCACGGCACAGCGGCGGATCCTGATCCGCAGCCTGATGACCGCGATCGCGATGGTGCTGGTCCTGGGCGGATTGACCGCGTTGATGTGGCAGGGTGCGCTCGGTGTCGCCGCGGGCACGATCAGCGGCGGCATGATCGCCCAGTTCGTGTTGACCGGTGCGCTGGTCGCAGGTGCATTCCAGGCCCTGACCGAAGTCTATGGCGATCTGGTGCGCGGTGCCGGTGCCGCCGAACGGTTGAGCGAACTGCTGCGGGTCAGCCCCGAAATCGCCCCGCCCGCCCGGCCCCTGGCCATGCCGGTGCCGCCACGCGGACAGATCGCGTTCCAGAATGTCACGTTCCGTTATCCCAGCCGTCCCGAAATCGCGGCCTTGAGCGATTTTTCGCTGTCGGTTGAACCGGGCGAAACGGTGGCCATCGTCGGCCCGTCGGGTGCCGGCAAATCCACGCTGTTCTTGCTGGCAGAGCGATTTTATGACCCCCAGGCGGGCACCGTGCGGATTGACGGCGTGCCCTTGCGCGAAGCCGATCCGTCCGAACTGCGCGCGCGCATGGCGCTCGTCCCCCAAGAAGGCGTGCTGTTTGGCGCAAGCGCGCGCGACAATCTGCGCTATGGTCAGCCCAATGCCAGCGACGACGCGATCTGGGCCGCCGCGCGCGCCGCCAACGCCGAGGATTTTCTGAAAGACCTGCCCGAGGGGCTTGATACCTTTCTGGGCGAAGACGGCACGCGCCTGTCGGGCGGACAGCGCCAGCGCATCGCCATTGCGCGCGCGCTGCTGCGCGATGCACCGATCCTGCTGCTCGACGAAGCCACCAGCGCGCTCGACGCCGAAAGCGAACGGCTGGTACAAGACGCGCTCGATCGCCTGATGAAAACCCGCACGACCCTGGTGATCGCGCATCGTCTGGCCACCGTGCGCCAGGCCGACCGGATCGTGGTGATGGAAGACGGCCGGATCGTCGAACAGGGCACCCACACCGAGCTGACCGCGCGCAGCGGGCTTTACGCGCGGCTTGCGCGGTTGCAGTTCGACAGCGCGGCCACGCTGGCCGATTAGGCGCGGGGTGAAAGCAGGTCTTTGCCAATTGCGCGATGCTTGTTAGGCCTGTGCGCCAGGCCTGACCCCAGACGAGCAACCCCGATGCCGCTTTCGCTTTCGTTCGCCCTGGCATCCGCCTTGCTTGTCGCGGCGCTGCCTGCGCCGGCCATGGCGGCCGATGCGCCCGCGATCGCAGCGCCGGCGAATGGGGATTACCCGCTGCCGGTGTTTGCCGGATGGGGGGTCAACCCCGCCGATATCGACCATGCCGTGCGGCCGGGCGACGATTTCTTTGCCTATGTCAACGGCAAGTGGGCCCAAGCCGAGGTCATCCCCGACAGCTACGCCTACAGCGGCAACGCGCTCGCGCTGCGGCTGGGGGAAAGCCGCGCGGTGCGGGCGATCATCGACGATCTGACCGCCATGCCGCATGCCGATGGCACCATCGAACAGCGCCTGGCCGACAGTTACAAGGCGTTCATGGATCGCCCCGCGATCGATGCCGCAGGCCTTGTGCCCGCACGCGCCTGGCTCGAACCGATTGCCGCCGCATCGACCCGCGCGCAATTGGCCGCATTGATGGCACAGCCGGGCATGCCCAGTCCGATCGGATTTGAAATCGGCATCGACCCCCATCAACCCGATACCAATGCGGTGTTTTGCGCGATCACCGGCCTGGGCCTGCCCGATCGCGATTATTATCTGATCGACACTGTGCGCAATGTCGAACTGCGCCGCGCCTATCAGGCGCACCTGGCGTTCCTGCTGGCCAAGGCGGGCCGGGCCGATGCCGCTGCAATGGCGCTGCAGGTCTATGAATTCGAACACCGGATCGCGATCGCCGGATGGGATCGGGCGCTTTCGCGCAACCCGCTGTTGACCAACACCATCGTGCCGATGGCCACCTTTGCGGGCTGGGGCGGCGAATTTCCGGTGGCGCCGTTGATCGAGGCAAGCGGCCTTGGCGGCGTGCACGCAATCGTTGTCAGCGAAGTGCCGCCCGATCCCGAGCGCCTGGCGCAAGCGGGCCTTGCCCCTGCCGATCAGGCCAGGCTGGGCGGCGGGATGCCCGCATTGCTCAAACTGCTGGGCACAACCGATGTGCCAACCATTCAGGCATGGATGACCGCGCATTTCCTGATCGCGCATGCCGCGGTGCTGCCAAGCGACATCGATGATGCCAATTTCGCGTTTTATGGCACGACCCTGACCGGCCAGCAAAGCCAGCGCGCACGGTGGGAACGCGCGATCGGCGCGCTCGACGCGCAGATGGGCGAAGCGGTGGGCAAGCTGTATGTTGCGCGCCATTTCCCGCCGGCCAGCAAAGTGGCGATGGAAAAACTGGTCGCCAATCTGCGCAGCGCGATGGCCGCCAATCTGAAGGATCTGGCATGGATGACCCCGCCGACACGCAGTGCGGCCCGCGCCAAGCTGGACCAGTTCGGCGTCAAGATCGGTTATCCTGACCACTTCAAGACTTATGACGGGCTGATCATCCGCGCCGATGCACCGCTGGCCAATACCATCGCGGCACAGCGCTGGCACTGGCAGGACAGCTTGCGCGAACTGGCCCGGCCGGTGGACCGGACCAAGTGGCTGATGACACCGCAAACGGTGAATGCCTATTACCTGCCGACCGCCAATGAAGTGGTGTTTCCCGCGGCCTATCTGCAGCCACCCTATTTCAATCCCAGGGCCGATGATGCGGTGAACTATGGCGCGATCGGGGCCACGATCGGCCACGAGATCGGGCACGGCTTCGATGATCAGGGGTCTCGTTATGACGGCACGGGCGCGCTGCGCGACTGGTGGACGCCCGCCGATCGCAAGACCTTTGAAACGCTGACCGCGCGGCTGGTTGCACAATATGACCGGCAATGCCCCTATGACGAAGGCCAGACCTGCCACAACGGGCGGCTGACGCTGGGCGAAAATATCGGCGATCTGGGCGGGCTGGCGATGGCCTATCAGGCGTGGCGCCTGTCGCTGCACGGCAAATCCGCCAAAGTGATCGACGGACTGACCGGCGATCAGCGGTTCTTCCTGGCCTATGCCCAGGCCTGGCGCTGGAAACTGCGCGATGCGTTTGGCCGCCAGTTGCTCAAGACCGATCCACATGCGCTCGCCATGGCACGGGTCAATGCCGTGCTGCGCAATTTCGACCCATGGTACAAGGCCTTCGGTATCAAACCCGGTGATGCCTTGTACTTGCCACCCGACGAGCGGGTGCATATCTGGTGATCGGCAAAAGCGGTCGGTCTGCCATTGCCAAGCGGGAAACAACGCCATGCGGCTGACATTCATCAAAGGCAGCGGCAAGTACGACGCTTTGCACATCGAACGCGACGGCGTGGTTCTGGAACCGATTGCCTGTCCCAAGCAGGGCATCATTCCGCACGACATGGTCCATTATGCGGTGGAAAGCACACTGGCGCATCGCGGCTTTCTGTCGCTGGTCGCCAACGGCAGCCCGGCGTCGTTCACCACCAAAGGTGGCGACATCGAAAACGCAACAGAACGGCTGGTCGAGACATTTCAGGCGGAAATGTGGGGCGGGCGCGTGGCGATTGCCGACCTTGTGGCGACTTACGAACATGCGTGTGAAGCCAGCGGCCATGCCGTCGTTCCTGTCACCGCCGGCGATGTGGAGGCGATCCGGGCGCGGATCGATGTGCTGACCGCGCAATGGGACAAGGTGCCGGTGCGCGGGTCGCTGAGCGTGACCTTTCCGACCGGGGGCGCCTGCGATATCTTGCCAGGCACCGCCAGCGCTTGACAGCGTGCTGCGCTGCGGCAATTCCCTTGCGCCATGGATAGCCTGAACCTTACCGCCATCGTGCTTGGCATCGTCGAAGGACTGACCGAGTTCCTTCCTGTTTCCTCCACCGGGCATCTGGTCCTGGCCACCCGCATCTTCGGGCTGGACCTGAAGGATTGGGAAGTGTTCAACATCGTCATCCAGCTGCCCGCGATCATGGCCGTGGTGGTGGTCTATTGGCGCACCTTTGCCGATGTGGCGATCGGCGCGCTGCGTCGTGATACGCGTTCGCTGCATTTCATCCGCAACGTGCTGGTGGCATTTGTCCCCGCCGCGGTGCTGGGCGTGCTGCTGAAGAAAAAGATCGACCTGCTGCTCGAATCGCCGGTGATCGTGGCCATCGCGCTGATTGCAGGCGGGATCGCGATCATCGTGATCGAGCGCCTGGCGCGCCAGCGCGCGTATGAAACGGTGGGTGAATTGCCGGTGCGCCGCTCGTTCATGATCGGGCTGGTGCAATGCGTGGCGATGATCCCGGGCGTGTCGCGTTCGGGCGCGACCATCATGGGCGCGCTGTCGATGGGCGAAAACCGCAAGACCGCGGCAGAATTCAGCTTTTTCCTGGCGGTGCCGACGATGTTTGGCGCCACGGCCAAGCAATTGTGGGACAACCGCCACGAACTGGCGACGCAGACCGCGCATGTCGGGTTTACCCAGATCGCGATCGGATCGATCATTTCGTTCACCGTCTCGCTGATCGTGATCCGCCTGTTCATCGGCTATATCAGCCGCAACAGCTTTGTCCCGTTTGCGATCTATCGCATCCTGGTCGGCAGCATCGCGCTGTTCCTGATGCTGAAAGCCTGATGGCACATTCGCCCGACACGCTGGGGCACAAGCATTACGCCGCCGCGCTCGAGGACATGCAGGAAGACTTGAGCGTGGCCGCGCGCTGGGCGGCCAAGACCGGCGCACGCGTGCTGGTGCTGTTCGAAGGGCGCGACACCGCGGGTAAAACCGGGGTGATCCATGCCATTTCCGAAAAGCTGAACCCGCGCCAGGTGCGCACCGTCGCGCTTGACAAGCCGACCGGGCGCGAAGCCGGCCAGTGGTATTTCCAACGCTATGTCGCACACCTGCCGGCGGCGGGCGAAATCGCGCTGTTCGATCGCAGCTGGTACAACCGCGCCGGGGTCGAAGCCGTCGAAGGCTTTGCCGACGAAGGCCAGGTGCGCAGTTTTCTGGCGGCCACGCCGGTGTTCGAACGCCTGCTGATCGACGATGGCATACTGGTGTTCAAATACTGGCTGTGCTGCGACCAGACCGAACAGGAACGGCGCTTTGCCAAGCGGCGCGATGATCCGTCCAAACGCTGGAAACTGTCGGGGGTCGATCTGGCGGCGCGCCACCATTATGCCCAATACACCCGCGCGCGCGAAACAATGCTGGCCGCGACCCATACGCCCCACTGTCCGTGGACACTGGTTGATTTCAACGACCAGCGCCGTGGCCGGCTGACGCTGATCCGCAATCTGCTCGACCGTCTGCCCGACACCCGCGTCGAGGTGCCCGCGCTTGACCTGCCGGCCCTGCATCACGCGCCGCACCACGAACAGTATGGCGTGATCAAACCGCTGCCGCCGTTTGCCCTGCGCGACGGCGAATGATCGCGCAGACCGTCTTTGGTCATGCACCGCACGACCAAATCGACGCCTCTCGACTTGACATTCGGGTGATTCTGCCGCAACGGCCCACCCCTGTATCGCATCTCGGTGTGACGCAACGACGGGGCGGCGGAATGGCCGCCCGATGTTTTTGCGGCGTGCCGGATTTCAAGACCCCAGTTTCAGGATAGAGTCATGGCCAAGCCCGCAACCGTCAAGATCCGCCTGGTCTCGACCGCCGACACCGGTTTCTTCTATGTAACCAAGAAGAACCCGCGCAACTCGACCGAAAAGTTCACGTTCAAGAAGTACGATCCGGTCGTGCGCAAGCATGTCGAGTTCAAGGAAGCCAAGATCAAGTAAGGGGTTCACGCGCGGTTCAATCACCCGGCCCCATGGCTTTGGCATGAACCGCACGGCACCTTTACTTTCGCGACGCGCCCTGATGGGTGCTATCGCCACAGCAACCCTCGTCGCCAGTGCGACGGGGGTGCTTTCGTCTGTTCCGGCGCAGGCCGATGCCGCAGCAGGTGATATCGCCCAGGCCGTGGCCGCGTTGCGCGCGATCGATACCCTGCGGGCCGATTTCGTACAGACCGATGCCAATGGCGGGCGGCTGACCGGCACCCTGACAATGAAGCGGCCGGGCAAGATCCGGTTCCAGTATCAGCCGGGGGTGCCTTTGCTGATCGTGTCGGACGGCACCGCGCTGACAATGATCGATTACGAAGTGCGCCAGGTGCAACGCTGGCCGATCCGCAACAGCCCGCTGGGCGCCCTGCTCGATCCGGGCAAGGATGTGGCCAGGTTTGCCAGGCTGAACCCCACCGGCCGCGCCGATCTGATCAGCATGGCAGTGCGCGATCCCGGGCACCCCGAATACGGCACGCTGACCCTGCTGATGGTGCGCAAGGCCTCTGCGCCCGGGGGATTGGAACTCGATTCGTGGATATCCACCGATGCGCAGTCGCGGCGCACCATGGTCCGCCTGCTCAACCCGCATTATGGCGTGGCCGTCGACGATGCCGCGTTCAAATGGACCGACCCGCGCAAAGGCAATCACCGCGCCGGGTGAACCCTGCGACGACCAACCTGATTACGCATTCGTGCGACCGATTGCGACATCCTGACGCATTCACGGCAAGGTTCGTTCATCGCAGCGAAAGCGGGCGCGGCCTAAAACCGAATCAGCAACACGGACCATAGCGGGTTCACCCCCCTGTTACCCGCTGACAAGCCCCCCCGGTTCCGTCTTGCGACAGCGTGACGAACGCAAGCTGGAACCCTCGCCCCTATCGCCCCCCCTGGGGCGAGGGTTTTCCCGCCACCATGCGAACTTCGGGCCAGGGCCGGAATCGCAAATTTGCTTGTCTGGTCCAGCGGCATGGCTAAACGGGCCCCATGATCACCATCGCCACCTGGAACATCAATTCGGTCCGCCTGCGTATCGACCAGGTCGAACGCTTTTTGACGCAGGAACAGCCCGATGTGCTGTGCCTGCAGGAAATCAAATGCGCCGAAACGCTGTTCCCGCGCGATATGTTCGAACGCCTTGGCTATGGCCATATCGCGGTGCACGGGCAAAAGGGGTATCACGGTGTAGCCACGGTCAGCCGTCTGCCGTTTACCGAAACCGGGCGGCACGACTGGCAGGCCAATGGCGAGGCGCGCCATGTGGGCGTCGACCTGACCGGGCACAACATCCATCTCGAAAACGTCTATATTCCGGCGGGCGGCGATATTCCCGATCGCGAAGCGAATGCCAAGTTCGGGCAAAAGCTCGATTTTCTGGATCGCATGACCGCGTGGTCGCAATCGCTGGACCGGCCCACGCTGCTGGTTGGCGATTTCAACGTGGCGCCGCTCGATTGCGATGTCTATGACCATAAGGCGCTGATCAAGGTCGTGTCGCACACCCCGGTCGAGGTGGCTGCGCTGTCGGCACTGGCCAGTGCGCACGGCTGGGTCGATCTGGGACGCAAGCACATCCCTGCCCCGCAGCGAAACTATTCCTGGTGGTCGTACCGGTCCTACTGGCGCGAAAAAGACCAGGGCCGCAGGCTGGATCACATGTGGGCCTCGCCCGATCTGGCGGCGCGCTCGTGCGAACACCGCATGGTCGAGGAAACCCGGCGGTGGGATCAGCCGTCGGACCACATTCCGCTGATTACCGGGTTTGCGCAATGAGCACCGTCGGCAGCAGCCGGCTGGTCGCGCAGGCGCTTGACGCGTTGCGCCACGGTTGGGCAATCCGCATCGTGTCGGATGCCGGCGCGTGCGAAGCGCTCGATCTGCTGCCGGCTGAGACCGCCTATGCCCAGCCCGGGCTGTATGCCGCACGCTTGCTGGTTTCGGCCGCGCGCGCGGCCACGCTGAAGCTGGGCAACACCCGCGCCTTTGACCCTGCTGCACCGATCCTGATCCGCGGACACGAACCGTTCAACCTGGCCGCCGCGCGCGATCTGGCCGATCCGGCGCGCGATCTGGACAGCCCTTTGCGCGGACCTTTCCACGCCGATCCCCTGCCCGATGGCGATGTGGCGCGCACCGCGATGGAACTGGCGCGACTGGCCGGAATCCTGCCGGCGTTTCTGGTGGCGACAGGCGCCGAGATTGCTGTCACCCTGTCACCGGCCGATTTGTCCGCGTTTCGCGATGCCTCTGCCCTGACCATCCAGGCGCGCGCGCGCCTGCCGGTGGCGGCGACCGACGATGCCGAAATCGTGGCGTTCCGGGCGCGTGACGATGTGCGCGAACACGTAGCGCTGATCATCGGCACGCAGGACAAGACGCGTGTCCCGCTGGTGCGGTTGCACAGCGAATGCCTGACCGGCGATATCCTGGGCAGCCTGAAATGCGATTGCGGCCCGCAGCTTGACGCTGCGCTGCACGCCATGGCGGACGAGGCGGCACAGGGTGGCTGGGGCGTGCTGCTTTATCTGCGGCAGGAAGGGCGCGGCATCGGCCTGATCAACAAACTGCGCGCCTATCAGTTGCAGGATCAGGGGTTCGACACGGTCGATGCCAACGAACGGCTGGGCCTGCCCAACGAATCGCGCGATTTTCCGGTCGCGGCGCGCATGCTCGATCTGCTGGGTGTGCCCGCGATCCGGCTGATGACCAACAATCCGGCCAAAGTCGACGGCCTGCGCGCGGCGGGCGTCGAGGTGGTGGAACGCCTGCCCCACGCGCTGCCCGCCAATCCGCACAACCACCGTTATCTGGAAACCAAGCGCGACCGCAGCGGGCATCTGCTGGGTTAACGCCGTTCAAACCGCCGAATGCCGGTGCCGATCGTGTTTGCGCCCAACCCGATGGCATCGCCCGACCAATCGGCCAGAAATGCGGTGTCATAGGTTGCACCCGGTGCCAGCCGCGCGACATTGTTATCGATGGTCAGGCCATCGGCGCTGTGCACGTGGCCTTCGGCAGCGTTGGCAATGAACGTGGTGCGGTTTTCCCTGTCGGGGCCGCCGACGAACCAGTTGCCCCGGATCAGGCCGCTTGCACCGATTGAAAGATCGATCATGTAATTGGTGGCGTGGCCCTGGGCGTCGTCAAAGCTGCTGTCGGTGATCTGGATGCGCGCGCTGCGGCTTTTGACATAGTGCCCGCCGGTGCCGGCTTCGAACCGGCTGTTGCGGATGATTACCGTGCCATAGTTGCCGAAATAGACCGCATGTGCGCACGACAGGCCACGATCGCACCGCCCCAGCCGGGCAAAGGTCGAATGATCGATCACCACCTGGCCTGCGGGATCATCCGCAGACAGGATCCCCTCGTCACTGTCGTGAAACCAGGCCTGGTGCACGGTCAGATCGCCATGTTCCAGCCGGATACCCGCGCCATTGCCGTCCGACACGCGCTGGTTGCGGAACACGATCCCTTCGACCCGCGCCGAACGGCCGCGCAACACCAGCGCCGCCTTGCCCTCGCAGATCGCGGCATCGAATACCACGGTGCCGGGCGTGGCCGCGACAAACGCCACATCGCCTGCGGTCTGGACCGCGCAATCGCGATAAGGGCCCGGCGCGATCACGATCGTACCCTGCCGATTGCCGATGGCATCGACTGCCGCCTGCAACGCGGCATAGTGGCGTCCGGTCGCCGACACCGTATAGGGCTGACGCGGCGCATCGGCCCGGGCCGGGAATGCGATCAGCGTCAGGACAAGAACCGCGATCCGGCGCATCAGTCGCGCCCGCTGCGCCAGCGCCAGCCGCCGCGCGTCTTGTAGGCCATCAGCGGCATGGCCAGCACCGTCATCCCGATGACGCTGGCGCTGAAATACCCCGGGTGCGCGGGCATCAGCCATGCGTACAAGCCAAACGTCACCCCCAGCATCACCGCCAGCATCGCCCAACCCTGCCAGGCAATCGGCAGCCCCGCGCCATAGCCGAACGTCTTGGGCGCAAACCACGCTTTGTCGTCGATCCTGGTCATGTTTCAGTCTCCTTTGGCGGACGTCCGCGCCGGGCAGGACTGGCCGGGTCAAGCCTGACCCCGCGCCGCGCCAGTGCCTCGCGCAGCAGCACTTCAACCTGGGCGTTGACCGAACGCACGTCGCCTGCGGCACTGCGTTCGATCGCTGCGTGCAACGCCGGGTCGAGCCGCAGGACAAAGGCTTTGCGCGTGGTTACCGCCATCGTGGGCTTACTGGTACAACGAACCGGTGTTGACGATCGGCTGCGTTTCGCGGTCGCCGCACAGCACCACCATCAGATTTGACACCATCGCCGCGCGGCGTTCGTCATCCAGCGTGATCACCTCGCGCTGCGACAGTTGGTCCAGCGCCAACTCGACCATCCCGACCGCGCCTTCAACCAGTTTGCGCCGTGCCGAGATCACCGCCTCGGCCTGTTGGCGGCGCAGCATCGCGCCCGCGATTTCAGGGGCATAGGCCAGATGGGTCAGCCCGCATTCGTCGACCGTAATCCCGGCCAGGGTCAGCCGCGCGTTCAGTTCGGCCTGCAATTCACGGCTGACTTCATCGTGATTGCCGCGCAAGGTCACTTCGGCATGTTCGATATCGTCATAGGGATAGCGCGATCCGATCTGGCGCACCGCGGCCTCGATCTGCACCAGCACGAATGCACGGAAATCATCGACATCGAACAACCCCTGCGCGGTATCGGCCACGCGCCACACCACGTTGGTCGCGATTTCGATCGGGTTGCCGCGCAGGTCGTTCACTTTCAGCTTTTCCGACACGACATTGTTGGCCCGGATCGAGATCCGCACTTTGGTCAGCCAGGGCCAGACCCAGCGCAACCCGTGGGTGCGGTCGGTGCCCTGATACGATCCGAACAGCGTGATCGCCGCGGCCTGGTTGGGCTGGATCATGTAGAACCCCGACACCACCAGCACGAACAGCAGCGGCAGCACGATCAGCAAAGTGATGACCGCCGCGGCGGGCAGCGGCGGATCGCCATGCGTTGCCACCAGCGCGATCAGATCGATCACAAACAGCGCAAGCAGCCCCAGCGCAACCGCCAGCATGGCATAGCCGCTGCTGGAATGTGCAGGGCGTTCAACGCTGACGTGGACAGGTATCGACTCGGTGGTCACAGGCCCCTCCTCACAAAAAGTGATATTAAATTGATATCACTTTTTTCCAGGCCTGCAAGTGCCCATCAAGCGTCGGCAAAATCACGGATCGCCTGCAGAAACGCATCGCCATAGGCATCGCGCTTGCGCGCCCCCACGCCACTGATTTCGCCCAGCGCCGCCAGCGTGGCCGGGCGATGTGCCGCCATTTCGCGCAAGGTCGAATCGTGAAACACCACATAGGGCGGCACACCCGCCGCCTTGGCCAGATCGCGGCGCAGCGCGCGAAGCGCTGCAAACAGCGGATCATCGCCCGGATCACCCGCAGGCGCGCTGCCGCCCTTGCGACGGCGCGCGGGGCGTTCGCCCTGGTCGGGCCCGTCGCGCATGATCAGATCGACGCTGGCATCGCCTTTCAGAATGTCGCGCGCATCGCCTGCCAGCATCAGGCCGCCGTGTTCGGTCTGCACCAGCGCGCCACGGGCCTGCAAGGCGCGGCTGACCGGGCGGATCAGTGCCGCCTCGTCGGCGCCGACAATGCCGAACACCGACAACTGGTCATGCCCGCGCGACACCACGCGATCGTCCGCCGCGCCGATCAGCACCTTTTCGACATGGCCCAGCCCGAACGATTGCCCGGTGCGATAGACCGCCGACAACAGCTTGCGCGCAAGGTCGGTCACATTGGTTACAGCAGGGCGATGCAGGCAATTGTCGCAATTGCCGCAGGCAGGCGGCGGATCTTCGCCAAAATGCCGCAACAGGATCGCGCGCCGGCAATCGGCGGTTTCCACCAGGCTGGCCAGGGTATCCAGCCGGGTGCGTTCGCCCCCGCGCCGCGCCTCGTCCAGTTCGCCCAGCCGCGCGCGCGCGCGGGCGAAATCATCCGCCCCCCACAGCATCAGCGCCACTGCCGGATCGCCATCGCGTCCGGCGCGCCCGGTTTCCTGGTAATAGCTTTCGATCGATTTGGGCAGCGCGGCATGCGCGACAAAGCGCACATCCGGCTTGTCGATGCCCATACCGAACGCAACCGTGGCGACCATCACCATGTCTTCGGAGGCAACAAATGCCGACTGGTTGGCCGCGCGCACCTCGGGCGCAAGCCCGGCGTGATAGGGCAACACGCTGCGGCCGGTGGCGCCCAGCTGATCGGCCAGCTTTTCCACGCTTGCCCGCGTCGGCGCATAGACGATGCCCGGCCCCGGATGTTCGGCCAGAACGCGGGTCAATTGCCGCAACGGCGTGTCACGCGGGGTAATGGTATAACGGATGTTGGGCCGATCGAACCCGGCAATCACCAGCCCGTCGCGGGGCATGCCCAGCTGGTCCATGATATCGGCGCGGGTGTGGGCATCGGCGGTGGCGGTCAGCGCCAGCCGCGGCACATCGCCAAACATGTCGAGCAACGGACGCAGCAGGCGGTAATCGGGGCGGAAATCGTGGCCCCATTCGGACACGCAATGCGCCTCGTCGATCGCAAACAGCGCGATCGGCGCGGTGGTCAGCATTTCGCGGAAATGCGGCTGGCTGGCGCGTTCGGGCGCAACGTACAGCAGGTCGAGCTCGCCATTGCGGAACCGCTCGATCGTGGCGCCGCGGTCCATGTCGGCGCTGGTCAAGGTGGCGGCCCGAATGCCGTTGGCCGTGGCCGCGCGCAACTGGTCGTGCATCAGCGCGATCAGCGGCGATACCACCACGCACGTGCCCGGCAGCATCACCGCGGGCAACTGATAGGTCAGCGATTTGCCCGCGCCGGTGGGCATCACCGCCAAAGTCGATTGCCCGGCCAGCACGCGCGCCAGCACGTCCTCCTGCACCCCGCGAAACGCGGGAAAGCCGAACACGCGCGACAATTCGGCGCGCGCGGCGTTCAGATCGGGGCGGACACCATCCATCGCGCCGCTATGCCAGATCACGGTGCAAGGACAAACCACCCGGGGCCAGGTTTCGCCCCGAAATCAGAGCAATCCCGCCGCGCCCAGCCGCGCCAGCCGCGGCCGCACCATCGGCACCGTCAGCGCGGTGCTGGCCACCGCCATCAGCAACAGCGCGGTAAAGGTTTCGGCGGTGATGATCTGCCGGTCGAGCAGCACGTTGACAAAGATGATCATGATCAGCGCCTTGGTCTGCAACATCCACCCGATCACCGAAGCTTCGCCAGGCGCCCAGCCCAGCAGCCGCCCGGCCAGATGCGTGCCCGCCAGCTTGCCCGCGACCGATGCCAGCAGAAACAGCCCCGCCGCGCCAAACACCATCAGCACGGCCGACCCGCCCAGACCCCATTGCGTGCGCAGGCCGGTCGACAGGAAAAACACCGGCATCAGCGCCAGCAACAGCACTTCGCGCATGGCATCGCGCCGCTGAACCGAAAAATCGTGCCCGTCGAGCACGGCGCCTGCCAGAAACGCGCCAACCATGAAATGCAGCCCCGACCAATCGGCGGCAAAGCCGGTTGCCGCCAGCCACACCATGCCGATCGCCCAACGGTCCGCCTCGGGCAGGCGCTTGATCGCTTTGCGCATCGCCCAGGCGGCACAGGCAAAGCCGGCCAGAAACAGCCCCTGCCGCCCGATCCGCTGCCAATCGAGCAGGATCAGCGCCAGCACGCCCCAGATCGCGACATCATCAAAACTGGCATAGCGCAGCATCCGGTTGCCCAGCGCCTTGCGGAAAATGCCCAGCTTTTCCATCAGCAGCACCAGGATCGGCAGCGCGGTCACTGCACAGGCCATGCCGATACCCAACACCGCCTGCGCATAGCCACCCTTGGGTCCGATCCAGCCCGGGCCTGTCAACAGCAGCGCCGCAGCACCCGCGCCAAACGCCAACGGCACCAGCAGTGCTGCGGCTGCGGTGGTCAGCGTTTCACCGCGGTTGGCCCAGGCATCGCCCAGATCGAGTTCCAGCCCCGCAGCAAACACGAACAGCATCACGGCCCACCACGCGATACCGTTCAACGCGCCCATCACCTGCGGGTTGAACACAAAGGCATAGGCGCCGGGAACCACCGCGCCGAGCACACCGGGCCCCATCAGGATGCCGCCGATGATCTGCACCACCACGAGCGGCGCATGCGCGTCGGTGCGCGCCAGCCGCCACACCGCATAGGGCACCGCCAGAATGACCGTCAAAGCGATCAGGAAAATCTCGCTGGTACCCATCTGCCCCGCTCTGCCTGTTTCACCGCGTCATGGCGGATCACGCGCAAAACGCAAGCAGATCGGGGGGTTGCATACGGATGTCAGGACTGCGCGGCGCGCGCCTTTGCCGCAAATTCGTTCAATTGCACCACGGTTTCGTCAAACCGGTTTTCGCGTTCCGCGTTGCGCAGGAATTTCACGCGTTCGACCATGACCTCGCCAGGGGTTGGCTGCGCGGTCAGCAGCGCCATCACTTCGTCGGCGAATTCGGCCAGCGGCTGGTACCCGGGGCGGCTTTCCTGACCGGGGGTCAGTCCGGTCTGTACCGCAGGCGGTGCCAGTTCGATCACCTCGACCCGCCCCTTCAGCACTTCGCGCAACGACACCGTGTACGAATGGATCGCCGCCTTGGTCGCACTGTAGGTTGCAGCCGCGGTCATCGGCACATAGCCAAGGCCCGAGGTAACGGTGACAATCGCGGGATGGTCCTGCGCCAGCAGATGATCGATCAGCGCGTTGGTCAGCCGGATCGGGCCAAGCAGATTGGTGGTGATCGTGGCCTCGGCATCGGCCAGGTCGCGCCGCGTGTCGAGCGCTTCAAACCGCATGATCCCGGCATTGTGGATGACCACGTTGAGCGCGGGGAATGTGGCCAGCACATCCTCGACAAAAGCCTCGATCGCGATCGCGTTGTCGATATCGAGCACCACCGCGTGCATGTCGGACCGTCCGGCGATCGTCGCGTTCAGCGCCTCGATCCGACGCCCGGCGACGATTACGGTGTTGCCCAGATCGTGCAGCCGCTGGGCCAGCGCGGCACCGATGCCGCTGCCGCCGCCGGTGATGAGAATGGTGTTGCCGTTGGTCTTCATGGGGGATGCTCCGATCGATACGTGCAACCGATATGGTCAGCAGCCTGCGCGATTACATCCCCGGGTAATGCCCGGTGGCCAGGAAATGTTCGATCCGCGCCTCGTCCTCGCGCGGGTCGATGCCCTGTTCGGCCAGCCAGTCCGCGTTGAAGCAGGTCGAGGCATAGCGTTCGCCCGAATCGCACAGGATCGACACGATTGCGCCGGCCTGACCGGCTTGGGCCATTTGTGTTGCCAGGCGCGCGACCGCCACCCAGTTGGTGCCGGTCGATCCGCCCACCCGGCGTCCCAGATGGCGCGACAGCACGCGTGCGGCCGCGATCGATGCGGTGTCATCGACCACTTCCATATGATCGATCACGCCCGGCACGAACGAAGCCTCGACCCGGGGCCGCCCGATCCCTTCGATCAGCGACCGATCGCCCGCATACCCGGTGACCGCGCGATCATGCCAGTGGCGGTGGAACACCGACCGGTCCGGATCGGCGACACAGATCCGCGTGGCATGGCGGTGATAGCGCACGAACCGGCCCAGCGTGGCCGAAGTGCCGCCGGTGCCCGCGCCGCATACGATCCAGGTCGGGATCGGCGCGGGCTCGCGCGTCATCTGGGCAAAGATGCTTTCGGCGATGTTGTTGTTGCCGCGCCAGTCGGTGGCGCGTTCGGCAAAGGTGAACTGGTCCATGTAATGACCGCCGTGCTCTGCGGCGATCCGTTCCGCCTCGGCATAGACCGCGCCTGCATCGGCGACTTTGTGGCAGGTGCCGCCCAGCACCTCGATCGCCGCAATCTTTTCGCATGCCGTCGATGCCGGCACCACCGCGATAAACGGCAGGCCCAGCATCCGGGCGAAATAGGCCTCTGACACCGCGGTCGATCCCGACGAGGCCTCGACCACGGTGGTACCATGATCGATCCAGCCGTTGCACAGCGCATAAAGGAACAGCGATCGCGCCAGCCGGTGCTTGAGACTGCCGGTGGGGTGGCTGCTTTCATCCTTGAGATAAAGCGCGATCGTCGGCAACGCGGGCAGGCTGACCGGGATCAGGTGCGTATCGGCCGAGCGCGCGTAATCGGCCGCGATGCGCGACAGGGCCCAGTCGATCCAGCGCGCCGGTGCAGTCTGTGTCATGGGTGTCGTCGTTCAATCCAGATTGGGCCGCAGCCAGCGTTCGGCGGTGGCCGGATCGACCCCGCGTCGCGCGGCATAGTCGGCCAACTGGTCGCGGCCAATGGTCGCCACCCCGAAATACGCAGATTGGTGGTGGGCAAAATAGAATCCGCTGACCGCAGCGGTGGGCAGCATCGCCTGGCTTTCGGTCAGGACGATACCCGCCGAGCGCGGCGCATCGAGCAGATCGAACAGGATCGGCTTGAGGCTGTGATCGGGGCACGCGGGATAGCCAGGCGCAGGGCGGATGCCGCGATAGTGTTCGCGGATCAGCGCCTCGTTGGTCAGCTGTTCGCCCGGGGCATAGGCCCACAGCGTGGTGCGCACATGCGCATGCAGGCGTTCGGCAAAGGCCTCGGCAAAACGATCGGCCAGCGCCTTGAGCAGAATATCCGAATAATCGTCGTGCGCGGCCTGAAACCGCGCCAGATGCGGTTCGATTCCGTGGATGCCCACGGCAAAGCCGCCCAGCCAGTCACCCGCCGGATCGATGAAATCGGCCAGGCAATAATTGGCCCGCCCACGGCTTTTGGCAAATTGCTGGCGCAGAAACGGCATCCGCACTGGCCGGTCGCCGCCATCAATGTGCAGCACCACATCATCACCGTGGCGCGCGCAGGGCCAGAATTCGGCCACGCCGCGCGCCGTCAGCCATTTTTCGTCGATAATCTGCGCCAGCATGGCCTGCGCATCGGCCCACAGCGCGCGCGCGCTTTCGCCCACGACCGCGTCGTCAAGAATGGCAGGATAATTTCCGGCCAGTTCCCACGCGCGGAAAAACGGGGTCCAGTCGATATAGTGCGCCAGATCGGCCAGATCCCAGGCATCGAACACATGCCGCCCGGGCATTGCAGGCGGCGGGCTTTTCTCCGAAAAGTCGGCGACAAAGGCATTGTCGCGCGCCTGTTCCAGCGTCAGCAGCTTTGACGCGCCTTTGCCCGCGCGCGCCTCGCGCACCGCGATATAGTCGGCAGCCGTCTGCGCAACAAACGCCTCGGCCTGGGTGTCGGACAGCAGCTGGCTGGCCACGCCCACCGCGCGGCTGGCATCGAGCACATGGATCACCGGCCCGTCATAGGCGGGATCGATCCGCAGCGCGGTATGCACTTTGCTGGTGGTGGCCCCGCCGATCAACAGCGGCATGGTCATGCCGGCGCGCTGCATTTCCTCGGCCACGGTGACCATTTCATCGAGCGACGGGGTGATCAGCCCCGACAGTCCGATCATGTCGACATCGTGTTCGCGCGCAGTGTCGAGGATACGGGTCCACGGCACCATCACGCCCAGGTCGATCACTTCATAGCCGTTGCATTGCAACACGACGCCAACGATGTTCTTGCCGATATCGTGCACATCGCCCTTGACCGTCGCCATGATGATCCGGCCCTTGGCGCGCGCGCCTTCTTCCTTCAGCGCCTCGATAAACGGGATCAGGTGCGCAACCGCCTTTTTCATCACGCGCGCCGATTTGACCACTTGCGGCAGGAACATCTTGCCCGCGCCGAACAGGTCGCCCACCGTGTTCATGCCCGCCATCAGCGGTCCTTCGATCACTTCGATCGGGCGCGCGTGGATCAGGCGCGCCTCTTCGGTGTCGGCCACGATATGCGCGTCGATACCCTTGACCAGCGCGTGTTCCAGACGCCGCACGACATCCCAGCCGCGCCATTCCTCGGCGGCCTTTTCGGCAACGGTGTCCTTGCCCTTGTAGCTTTCGGCCAGAGCAATCAGCCGCTCGGTGGCATCGGGGTGCCGCATCAGCAGCACATCTTCGCACGCCTCGCGCAGCACCGGATCGATCGCATCATAGATATCGAGCTGTCCGGCGTTGACGATCGCCATGTCCATCCCGGCCGGGATCGCATGATACAGGAACACCGAATGCATCGCGCGGCGCACCGTCTCGTTGCCGCGAAAGCTGAAGCTGAGGTTCGACAGCCCGCCCGAGATATGCACGTGCGGACAGGTGGCGCGGATTTCGCGCGTGGCCTCGATGAAATCCAGCGCATAGCGGTCATGGTCTTCGATCCCTGTCGCCACCGCAAACACGTTGGGGTCGAACACGATATCTTCAGCCGGAAAACCATGCGCCGTCAGCAGCGCATAGGCGCGCTGGCAGATCGACACCTTGCGTTCCCGGCTATCGGCCTGTCCCGCCTCGTCAAACGCCATGACGACGACCGCAGCGCCGTAATCGAGGCATTTGCGGGCATGGACCAAAAACGCCTCTTCACCCTCTTTCAACGAGATCGAATTGACGATCGGCTTGCCCGACACGCATTTCAGCCCGGCCTCGATCACCGACCATTTCGAGCTGTCGATCATCACCGGCACGCGCGCGATATCGGGCTCTGCCGCGATCAGCTTGAGGAACGTGGTCATCGCGTGCTCGGCATCGAGCAGCCCTTCGTCCATGTTCACATCGATGATCTGCGCGCCGTTTTCGACCTGTTGCCGCGCAACTTCGACCGCGCGGGCATAATCGCCCGCCAGGATCAGCTTCTTGAACGCGGCAGAGCCGGTGACATTGGTGCGTTCGCCGATATTGACGAACCGCGCGCCGGCGGTCTGGGGAACAGGTGCTTCGGTCATGTTACGCCATCACAAAGGGTTCAAGACCCGCCAGCCGCGTGGCGGTGTCGGGCCGGGGCAGACGGCGCGCCGGCAGGCCCGCCACCGCGGCCGCCATCGCCGCGATATGGTCGGGCGTCGATCCGCAGCACCCGCCCAGCACGTTGACCTGGCCGTGTTCGGCCCATTCGCGCACCAGCCCGGCGGTGGTCACAGGCGCCTCGTCATATTCGCCCAGGTCGTTGGGCAGCCCGGCGTTGGGATAGACCATGATCAGCGCATCGGCGATCTGCGACAGCACGCGAACATGCGGGCGCAACTGACTGGCCCCGAACGAACAATTCAGCCCGATTGTCAGCGGACGCGCATGCCGCACCGCATACCAGAACGCCTCGACCGTATGGCCCGACAGATTGCGGCCCGACAGATCGGTCAGCGTCATCGACAGCATGATCGGCACTTCGCGGCCCAGCGCCTGTTCGACCTGGCGCACCGCCATCACCGCCGCCTTGGCATTCAGCGTGTCGAACACGGTTTCGATCAGGATGAAATCGGCGCCACCGTCGACCAGCGCGCGCGCCTGCTGCGCATAGACATCGACCAGAAAATCCCAGTCGATCTCGCGATAGCCGGGATCGTTGACATCGGGGCTGAGCGACAGCGTCTTGTTGG
Organism: Novosphingobium acidiphilum DSM 19966; assembly: GCF_000429005.1. Lineage (GTDB taxonomy): Bacteria > Pseudomonadota > Alphaproteobacteria > Sphingomonadales > Sphingomonadaceae > Novosphingobium > Novosphingobium acidiphilum. The sequence goes on from NZ_AUBA01000007.1 coordinate 187,309, forward strand.
TTGGCCCGATCGCGCCGGCGACAAAGCGCGGGCGCCCGTCCTTGGCGGTGAATTCGTCGGCCACCCGCCGCGCCAGGCGCGCACTGGCCAGATTGATCTGGTCGACCAGAGCTTGCGCGCCATAATCGGCCTGGCTGATGCGATTGGCCGAAAAGGTGTTGGTTTCGGCCAGGTCGGCACCGGCGGCGAAATAGGCGCGATGAATGCCCTCGATCACGTGCGGCGCGGTCAGCGCCAGGATATCGTTGTTGCCCTTCTGATCGTGGCCCAGGTTCAGGGCCCCGGCATAGTCCGCCTCGACCAGCCCGCAGCGCTGGATTTCGGTGCCGAAGGCGCCATCGGTGATCAGGATACGCTGGCGCGCCTGTGCGACAAAGGCGGCGCGCGCAGCGCTGGGGATCAGGGTCATTGCGGGGTATCCTTTGGACGCAGACCGAGCAGCTGGCAGATGGCAAACGCCTGATCGGCGCGGTTCAGCGTGTAAAAGTGGAAATCGCGCAGCCCGCCTGCGTACAGCCGGCGGCACAAGTCGGCGGCGACCACGGCGGCGACCAGCCCGCGCGGGCCGGGGCGATCGTCAAGCCCCGCAAACATCGCATCGAGCCATTGCGGGACCTGCGTATTGCCACCCATCCGGCGGATGCCGGCCAGATTGGTGACGGGCATGATCCCGGGCAGGATCGGCACCGATATCCCCGCCGCCAACGCGCGGTCGAGAAAGCGGAAGTAGGTTTCGGCCGAAAAGAAGAACTGCGTGATCGCGCGGGTCGCCCCGGCGTCGATCTTGCGCTTCAGATTGTCAAGATCGGCGGCTGCATCGGGCGATTCCGGGTGGCCTTCGGGATAGGCCGCGACCGACAATTCGAAGCGATGCCGCGCAGCCAGCCCCGCGACCAGTTCGGCCGCATTGGCATAGCCATCGGGATGCGGCGCAAACCGCCCTCCAGCGCTCGGCGGCGGATCACCTCGAAGTGCCACGATGTGCCGCACGCCTGCATCCCAGTAGCGATCGGCGATTTCGTCGATTTCGCCGCGGCTGGCCCCGACACAGGTCAGATGCGCGGCTGGCACCAGCGTGGTTTCACGCACCAGCCGGGCGACCGTGGCATGGGTGCGTTCGCGGGTCGAACCGCCGGCGCCATAGGTCACCGAAACAAACGCCGGATCCAGCGGGGCCAGCGCATCGATCGCGTCCCACAGCTGGGCTTCCATCGCCTCGGTCCGGGGCGGAAAGAATTCGAAACTGACGCGGATATCGCCTGTCAGTCCGGCAAATGCGGGGGCTTCGGCATGTACGGTCATCGGTCGGGTCAGCCTTGTTGGCGCGGCTGCAGGCGTTGTGCGGTCCACAGCTTGACGATCAGTTCCTTGCCCGCAAGCGCGCGTTCGGACAGCGGGGCAAACCCGGCATCGGCAAACAGCGTCGCAATCTGCGCATCGGCAAAGCCCAGCCGGGCATGGGCATGCTGCGTGCGCAGGTCTTCGCGATCGTGTGCGGCAAAATCGACAATCGCGATGCGCCCGCCCGGTGCCGTGACCCGCGCCGCCTCGGCCAGCACTGCCTCGGGCGCCAGCGCATAATGCAGCACCTGGTGAAACAGCACGGTGTCAAAACTGCCGGCGGGAAACGGCAATTGCGCAAAATCGCCCTGCACCAGTTCGACTTTGTCCGCGGGCAAATGCTGCAACCGTGTCCGCGCCAGCCGCAGCATGTCGGGGCTGCGATCAAGCGCGGTGACATGACCGGCCTTGGTCGCAAACAGTTCGGCCATGCGGCCGGTGCCGGTGCCGACATCGAGCAGACGCCCCAGATCGCCCCCCAGCATTGTGGCCAGCGCGGCCTCGACCGGGCCATCGGCAATATGCAGGCTGCGCAATTCGTCCCAATGCGCGGCGTGACGGGCGAAATAATCCTGCGAATGCGCCTGCCGCGCGGCGCGGATCGCCTCGAGATGAACGCGGTCTTCGGCGCATTGCCCGGCAAACGCAGGGTCCGCCTGCTCGGCCAGCGCCAGCAGGTGCGCGACAGCGCCCGCCAACGGGGGAATGGCGCGCGATGCCGCACCCGCGGTGCGCAGAAACACCCAGGCCCCTTCGCGGCGGCGTTCGGCCAGATGTGCATCGCACAAGATCTTGACATGACGCGATACGCGGGGCTGGCTTTGTCCCAGCACTTGCGCCAGTTCACCCACCGCCAGCTCCATGCTGTCAAGCAGGCGCATGATCCGCAATCGCGTCGGATCGGCCAGCGCGCGCAAGGTTTCGAGAAGGGGAATCGACGGGGTCATCCAGCGTCATATAAAGATATCTTTATATGACGCAAGCCACATAAAGACTTCGTTATATGCCAGTGCAATTGTGACGTTGGACATCGGGTCGCGCGCTGGCTAGAACCGTGGCCGGGTGGTCAGTGGTTCCCGCCTGGGACCTTTGGAATTGTACGCCGACAGGCATCGTTTGAACGAGGACTTTGATGACGAAATTCGCCCCTGCTGCCGTTCTGGGCCTGTCCGTCCTGTTGTTGGCCGGATGCGGCCACCATGGCCACGAAAGCGATGATGCCACGTCGGCCAGCGTGGAGATGCCCGCCGCCGACCTGCCCGCGGGGCCGCCATCGCTGGCCGCACCACCCCCCGCGCGCGATCCCGATGCCGATGCGTCGGCCAGGGCGCAATCGGCCGAAGTCGCCGCAACCAACGATGCCGAAAACGCCGCCTCTGTTGCGCAACAGGCGCGCGACGCCGCGGCCGAAGCCGAACGCCAGCAGCAGGGTTCCGCCAATGGCCACGACAGCACCCCGCCGCCGCCGCAATGATCCGCCTTGCGCCCCTGCTGATGCTGCTGGCGGCCGGCTGTTCGAGTGACAGCGATCCCGGCCCCGGCGGCGTGACCAAGGGCGAGGCGCGCCAGCTTGATGCCGCCGCGCAGATGCTGGAAAAACGCCCTGCCCCGCCGCTGGTCGATGCCACTGTGCCCGCCGATATCGGGGATGGCGAGGCAAAGCTGCCCACGCCGAAAACGTAACGCCGGCTCAGTCCAGCCGGACTTTGCCGCGCCCGGCCTTGACGCTGCTGCGGATTTTCTTGCCCGCCAGGCGTTGCACTTTGCCCACCCGGTTAAGGCGCGATTTGGCGCGTTTTTCGGGCAAGGTCATCGCTTCGCGCAGCAGCGCGATCAGCCGTTCGCGCGCATCGGCGCGGTTTGCCTCTTGCGTGCGGAACCGCCGCGCGGTCAGCACGATTTCGCCGGCCGAAGTCATGCGGCTGCCCGCCAGGGTCTTGAACCGTTCAAACGCCTCGGGCGACAGGCGCAACGCATAGACGCTGACGCGCAGTTGGACCGCGGTCGCGACTTTGTTGACATTCTGTCCACCCGGACCGGTGGCGGTGATAAAGCTTTCGCTGCAATGGGCCAGCGCACGCTCGATAACCGCCTCGGCCATGGTCATTGCGAAAAGCCGAGCGCCACAAAATCGGCGGGCATCGGCGCCTCGGCCACGATCGGCGGCTTGCCCTCGCGCGGGATTTCCAGCCTGGCGGCGTGCAGCATCGTACGCTTGCCCGGCACTTTGCGGCCATAGACCGGGTCGGCCAGCAGCGCATGGCCCAGCCCCGCCGCGGCATGCACGCGGATCTGGTGGGTGCGGCCGGTTTCTGGCGTGAATTCGACCAGCGTCATGCCGTCGCGCCGGTCAAGCACGCGCCAATGCGTCACCGCGGCCTTGCCCGCGCGCGCGGGGATCATCCGCCAGCCGTCTTTTTCGCTGCTGATCTTGGACAGGTTCAGTTCGATCGTGCCGCGTGCAGCCTCGATATCGCCGGCGACAATGCCCCAGTAGGTCTTGACCACCTGGCGCGCCTCGAAGGCGGCGGAATACCGTTTGAGCGCGCGCGGATGGCGCGCAAGCAACAGACAACCCGACGTATCCTGATCAAGCCGGTGCACCGGTGCGGGCGAACGGGCAAAGCCCATGCGCAATTCCCATACCCGTTCTTCCAGCGACATGCCCCCGGCGCGGGGCCGGTCGAGCGGCAGGCCTGCGGGTTTGTCGATCACCAGCGCCTCGGCATCTTCGTACAGGATGGCAAGCGGGATGGTGGCAATATCAATCATGTCAGGGCCTTCGCGATACGCGCCGTCGCGCGGTCCAGTTTTTCATCGTCTGCGGCAAAGCTGATGCGAAATCCGTCGCGTCCGCCAAATGCCGATGCCGCCACCACCGCCACGCCGTGGTCGAGCAGGTGCATCGCCAATGCCTCGTCATCACCACCAAACCGTGGCATCAGTGGCGCCGCATCGATCATGCAATAGAACGCGCCATCGGGCACGGGGGTAGACAGGCCGGGGATCGCGTTGATCGCGGCCACCACCCGGTCGCGCCTTACACGAAACCGGTCGCGCCAGTCGCACAGAAAATCCTGCGGGCCGTTGAAGGCGGCAACCGCGGCGGCCTGGGCAATCGAACAGGCATTGCCCGAATTGTGCGACTGCAACGTGCCCATCGCGCGGATCAGCCACGCGGGGCCTGCGGCCACGCCGATGCGAAACCCGGTCATCGCGTGGCTTTTCGACACGCCCGAAACCGTCAGCACGCGCGGTGCCAGATCGGGGCAGGCCACCGCCAGCGTGGCGTGATCGCCCGGCGTATAGCGCAGCGGGGCATAGATATCATCGCTCAACACCAGGACCTGCGGATGGCGGCGCAGCACGGCGCCCAGCGCGATCAGATCGGCGGCGCTATACGTGGCACCGGTGGGATTGCCCGGACTGTTGAGCAGCAACCAGCGTGTGCGCGGGCCGATCGCGGCCTCCAGCTGTTCGGGCGTGACGCGGTAACCGCCTGCCGGGGTGGTTTGCAAAGCCACGACATTGGCGCCGGCAAAGCGCACGATTTCGGGATAGCTTACCCACCAGGGCGCGGGGATCAGCACATCGTCGCCCGGATCGAGCGTGGCCATCAGCGCGTGAAAGATGGCCTGCTTGCCGCCTGCCGAAACGATCACCTGCGATGGCGGTACCGCAATCCCCAGGTCGCGGCGGAAATGCAGCACCGTCGCCTCGCGCAGGGCCAGCGTGCCCGCAACCGCGGTATAACGGGTATCATCGGCATCGAGCGCGGCCTTGGCCGCGGCCTTGACATGATCGGGCGTGGCAAAGTCGGGCTCACCCACCGACAGCGAGATGATGTCATGCCCGGCGGCACGCAGGGCAATGGCGCGGTCGGTCATGGCATTGGTGCGCGATGGCGCGATCCGCGCCAGGGCGGTGCTGATGCGATCGATCGTGGTCATGGTGTCAGGCGTCCAGCAGGCGCGCCGGCATCAGCCCGCGCAGGGCATTGCCCAGCAGGAATCCGTCGCGCAGATGATCGAGCGTCACATCGCCCTCGACGACTTTGTCGGCATCGATCAGGCTGCGCCGCAGCACGCCGGGCAACAGCCCGTGGGTGTCGCGCGGCGTGATCAACCGGCCGTCGCTGCGCCGGACAAACACGTTGGTAAAGCTGCCCTCGGTGATGTGGCCATCGTCGCGCAGCAGCAGCGCTTCGTCCGCACCGACGCCGCGCGCAGCGCGCAGGGCCGCCTCGTAAAACCCCCGATCGCTGGTTTTGTGCCGCAGCCGCCAATCATCGGCCGCCACCGGCAGCGGCAGCACCGCGCACGCCAGCGGCCGGTCGGGCACCGCCGGCAGCGCTGCGGTTTCGAGCGCAATCGCGCCCGATCGGGCCAGCAGCAGGCGCACTTTGGCAGGCGCTTCCAGATCAAAGCACAATGCCTGGATCGCGTTGCGCGCGGCATGGCGGTCGAACGCAAAGCCAAGCTCGACGGCACTTGCGCGCAGCCGTTCAAGATGCAGTTCGATCAGCGCGATCCCGCGCGCGGGATCGAACGCCATCGTCTCGATCAGATCGGCCTGGCCCGCAGACAAGCGCAAGAAATTCCCCTTGATCACGCATTCCCGCCATTCGCCCAGCATGGCAGAATCGGCCACCACGGCAGAGCCCACCCCCATGCTCGCGCGCCCGCCCCCGGCCCCTGGATGATCGGGTGTCAGACGCACCGTGCGGATTGCCACATTGAACACCGCCGTGCCAGCGTCAACGCCGGATTCGCCGCGATCATCGGGCACATCAATATAGCCGATTGCCCCGCAATAGGCCCCGCGCGCATCGCGTTCGTGCCGGTCGATCAGTTCCATCGCACGAATCTTGGGCGCGCCGGTGACCGATCCGCATGGAAAGATCGCGCGCACCAGATCAATCGCGCCCGCGCCCGGGGCCAGCGTGGCATGCACCGTGGTCACCATCTGGTGCACGGTGGGATAGCTTTCGATCGCGAACGGCGCATCGACCTTGACACTGCCCGGCACCGCCAGCCGTGACAGATCGTTGCGCATCAGATCGACGATCATCAGGTTTTCGGCGCGATCCTTGACGCTGGCGATCAGGCTTTCGCGATTGGCCGCGTCTTCGTTGGCGGTGCGCCCGCGCGGGGCGGTGCCCTTCATCGGGCGCACCGTGGCGGCGTGGCCATCGACCCGCACGAACAGTTCGGGCGAAGCCGACAGCGTCCAGTGTGATCCGTCCCACAGCACCGCACCATAGCCGCCGCGCGCATCGCTGCGCAACGCGCGGTGGATCGCCAGCGGATCGCCGCGCCAGGCCCCGCCCAACGGAAACGTCAGATTGACCTGATAGATATCGCCCGCGCGAATTGCATCGAGCACCCCGCCAAACGCCGCGGCATAGCCGCCGGTCGAGATCTGCGGAGCAAGCGGCCCCAACACGCCGGGGCCCGAAATTTCACTGTCCAGCCAGGCCTCAACCGCGTCTGCGGCCATCGGCGTGCATTGCCCCCAGCGCGCAAACCACACCAGCGGCCCTGCCGCGCCGCTGCGTCGCGCAGCCAATGGCATCAGCCGCGGTTCAAGCGCCAGGCCTGCTTCATAGGCGATCATGCCGGCCCAATGGCCAGCACGCGCGGCGATTTTCTCCAACGCCGGCCCGACCTCTTCAGGCCGCCGCGCCACCACGACCTCTTGCGGATCGCGATAGAGCCGCGATGGCGCAGCGCCGGTCTGGCGCGCGTCATCGAGCAGAAGGAAAAGGGGCCGGGTCATGATGACCCGGCCCTTAGCGATACATTACGGCTGATGCAAAATGCCCGTCAGGCACCCTTGAGCCAGGCCACGGTTTCGCGAACGATCCGCTCTTTGCCCGCCAGGCGATTTTTCAACCGCGCCAACGCGCGTTCCACCGGCTTTTGCGCGTCGGCGGGCAGCGTCTGCTGATAGGCGGTCAGTTTGGCCACCATCGCCTCGTTGTCGGCCGCGCCGGCCAGCCGTTCGATATAGGTGGTGCGGGCCGAGGCATCGACCAGCGCCAGCACCGCATCGCGATGCGCGATGAAGAAATCGAACGCCAGTTCGCTGTGCGCGGTCGCCACCGACGAGATCATCCCCGCCGAGGTGGTCTTGCCCGGCACATCGGTCAGCGCCAGATCGAGCGCGCGTTTGGCCAGCGCCTCATCGTGCGCCGCACCCAGCTGTTGAAACAGGTCGGACCGCGCCACCGTCGACGTGCTGGCCTGTGCCAGTTTTGCCAGCTTGTCCCATTCGGCCGCGCTGGCATTGCGCGCGATGATCCCGATCCAGTCCTGTTTCAACGGGCCATCCAGCGCATGGGGATTGGTGTCGAGCGCGGCAAAACGGCGGCGCGCTTCGGCCACCACGCCCGGCTCGCCCATGCGGCCCAGCGCCGACACGAGCGTTGCGCGCAGATCGGCATCGGGCAGCGTTTCTGAGGCGCGCGGATCAAAGCCCAGCGTATCAAGCCGCTGTTTCCACAGCCCGATCGCGCGCGCCGCCAGCAGGGTCTGCCCTTGCGGATTGCCGTCAAGGCGTTGGTACAGTCCGGCAAAACGGCCCACGGCCTCTGCCGCGACGCGTGGATTGGCGGTGCCCGGCACACGCGCGAGCAGGTTCAGCGGCGCAGCCAGCGGCTGATATCCGGCATAGGCCAGTTCAAGCTGATCGGCGACCAGCCCGCGCTGGTCGATCGGCGCCAGCGTCGGCAGCGCACTGGTCAGATCGGCCAGGCCTGCGGGCGTATAGAGCGACCGGTAATAGCCGACCTGGCCCGCGTTGATGACCACCGGCCCGCAACCGTCGAGCGTCAGCGTGGTCTTGCCATCGGCCATGATCGACCGGATCGGGGCCGACGCGCCGACCGACACCAGCAGCGGCACATGCCAGCGACGCGAGGATACCTCGCCGACGCGATCGCGGGTAAATTCATCCTGCGTCAGGCTAAGCGTCGTCTTGCCCGCAGCGCACGTCTGGCCTGCCACCCGCACCAGCGGAATGCCCGGCTGCGTGGTGAAATCGGTGGCAATCGTGGTCAGACCCTTGGCACCGGCGGCCTCGACCGCCGACCACAGGTCGGTGGTGTGGCTGTTGCCGAACTTGTGCGCAGCCATATAGGCGCGAATGCCATCGCGCCACGTGCCTTCGCCCGCATAAGCCTCCAGCATGGCCAGCACCGCCTCGCCCTTTTGATAGGTGATGGCATCAAATGCCTGGTTGGCTTCGTCGACGGTGCGGATGTGCTGCACGATCGGATGCGTGGTGCGGAACGCATCCAGGCCCATGGCCGCCTCGCGCCCCGAAACACGGTTCAGCAGCGCATACCAGTCGGGGTGGAAATGATCGGTCGCCTTGGTTTCCATCCAGCTGGCGAACCCTTCGTTCAGCCACAGGTCGTCCCACCAGGCCATCGTCACCAGATCGCCGAACCACTGGTGCGCAACTTCGTGCGCCTGCGCAACTTCGATGAATTCGCGCGACCGTGGCGAGGTGGTCTTGGGATCGTCCAGCAGATCGCGCTGGAACGTAAACACCGCGCCCCAGTTTTCCATCGCCGAAAAGAATTCCGACTGGCCCGGCCCGGCAATGTTGTCGATTTTGGGCAAAGGATAATTCACGCCGAAATAGTCGTTGTAATAGGGGATCAGCCCGGCCAGCTCGTTCAGCGCGAAATCGGCCTGGCTGCCGCTGCCGCGGGGCGAGACGATGCCCGCCTCGACGCCGGCGCTGGTCATCCTGGCCTTGCGTTCGAAATCGCCCGCGCCGAAAAACAGCAGATACGACGACATCTTTGGCGTGGTGCGGAACGTGACTTTCTTGAACCCCTTGCCAGCAGGTGCTTCGCTGGCGACCGGCATGTTGCTGACCGCCAGGCGATCGGCGGGCACCACGACCGACAGGTCAAACGTCGCCTTGTACGAGGGTTCGTCGAACATCGGCGCGAACTGGCGCGCATAGCTGGGTTCGAACTGGGTAAACAGTGCGCGCGTCGGCTTGCCATCGTTGCCGGTGTAATCGAGTGCAAACAGGCCGTCTGCCTGGGTGTCGATCGTGCCGGTGTAGTCGCCCTCGATGCGATATTTGCCCGGCAGGATGCCGCCGGGCGCAGTCAGGCTGACGGTCTGTTCCTTGGCGTCGTGGCTGATGGTCAAAGCGATGACCTGGCCGCTGCCGGATACCAGGCTGGCTTTGCCGATCGTGATCGCCGCAGCGTTGAGCACGATCGAATCGGTTGCCTGCGGCACGTCAACATCGATTGTGACGGTTCCGGCAAAGGTCAGCGCCTTGGCATCGGGACGGATTGCAATGGCGTAATGGCTGGGGATCGCGGTGTGGGCCAGCGTGCCATCGATCGGAAAGACCGACGTTTCAGCCGATGCGGGCGTGGCAACCAGAAGCGAAAGCGCAGAGCCGGCCATAGCCAGCGCCGCAACGGAACGAAATGCGGGGCGAAACATGCACAGACCTTATCGTTGTGAAGCCCCCTGTCGCCGGGGGTCGGGATCGGCGCGATCTAGCAACGCGATGGTTGCAATGGCAATCAATTGTCGCTCCGGGCTTCGACAAGCGACACACCGTGCCCGACCAACGGCATGGGCTGCATTCAGGCCAGTGGCAGGCGCAGGCAGGCCGAAAGGCCGACCGTGTGGCCGTCCTCGACGCGGTTGGTTAGGGTCAGCGATCCGCCGTGCTGATCGGCAATCGCGCGCGCCAGTGTCAGGCCCAGCCCGGCGCCGCCTGTGCCGGTGTTGCGCGAAGGATCCAGCCGGGTGAACGGTTCCATCATCTGCGCGATGGCATGTTCGGGAATGCCGGGGCCATCATCGTCAACCACCAGCACGGCAAACCGTCCTTCGCGTTCCAGCCGAACCCGCGCGCGATGCCCGTAACGCAGTGCGTTCGACACCAGGTTGCGCGTTGCCCGGCGCAACCAGATTGCGCGCACGGGCGCGACCATGCGCGTGGTTTCGCCCAGTTCGACATCGTCGCCCATATCTTCGTATTCGCCGATGACATCGCTGATCAGCGCCGACAATTCGGTCGCCTCGATCGGATCGGTCGGGCGCCCGACCCGCGCAAGCGACAGGATATCGTCGAGCGAATGGTTGATCTCTTCGATCGTCGCGGCCATGCGGCTGCGCTCGGCATCGTCTTCGACCGCCTCGATCCGCACCCGCAGAGCGGCCAGCGGGGTCTTCAGATCGTGCCCGATCGCCCCAAGCATCACATCCTTTTCGTCGAGCAGCGCGCTCAACCGCGATTCCATCGCGTTGTGCGCGATGATCAGGCGGCGAATGTCGGCCGGGCCCTGCGGTTGCAACTGGTCGAGCGTGCCGGGCGATGCAGCAAAGCTTTCCAGTCGTCCGGTCAACGCGCGCAACGGGCGCGTGATCCGCCGCAGGATCAGCCCGACCACGGTGACCAGCACAAGATAGGTCAGGATTGCCTGGCGCAGCAGCCGCAACAACAGCTGTGTTTCGTTTGACGGCATGAAGCTGCGCACAGTCAGCCAGGTGCCATCGGCCTGCCGCTGCGAAGCAATGACCAGCGCGGGCAACACATCGGTCGCGGTCAGCCGGTAACGCACGCGCAATTCGGGCAGCATCGGCCGCAACAGCGGGTCGTGCATGGCATCGCGTTCGACCACCACCAATGATCCGGGCGATTCGCCTTGCGCCACCAGCGCATCGCGCAACGCGGTTTCAACCTCGCTCAACGGGCGGTCACCGGCCTGCACCGGCGAAGCGGGGTCGATATGCACGCGCAACACCCGCGGCAGGCGCAATGTATCATCGGACGGGCCCGGTGGGGGCACGGGCGGCGGTCCGGGCGGGCTGCGCGCATCGGCTGGGCCATGGGGGTCAAAGCCGCCGTCGGTGCCCGGCGGGTGCAGGCCATTGGCGCGATCGTTGGCCATGGCCATCCGCATCGCTGCGCCGTTGACCAGCATGGCAATATGCCGCTGGTGCACTTCATGCCAGATCAACGTGGCTGAAAAACCTTGCGCAATCAGCAGGGCAAGCGCGATGGCCAGCATCATCTGGCCCTGCAGACTGCGCAGCCACATCGGCGCGATCAATCCCGCGCCACGGTCTTGCGCACTTCGGCGGCAAGCATGTAGCCCCCGCCCCATACGGTCTGGATCAATTGCGGATTGCGGCTGTCAGGTTCGATCTTGCGGCGCAGTCGGCTGATCTGGTTGTCGACCGCGCGATCGAACAGATGCGCTTCACGGCCTTGCACCATGTCGAGCAGGCGATCGCGATCAAGCACCTGGCGCGGATGATCGAGAAATGCCATCAACAGCCGGAATTCGGCGGAGGAAATCGCCACGACCGCGCCTTCGGGATCGACCAGCCGGCGTTTGAGCGGATCGAGCGTCCAGCCTTCGAATTCATAGACCACGGCTTCGGCCGTATCGGGGCCGCCGCGGCTGGCACGGCGCAACACGCTGCGAATGCGCGCGACCAGTTCGCGCGGATCGAACGGTTTGACCACATAATCATCCCCGCCGATTTCCAGGCCGACGATGCGATCGGTGGATTCGCCGCGCGCCGTGATAAAAATCACCGGCATGCGTTTGGATTCGGCCAGATGGCGGCACAGCGACAGGCCATCTTCACCCGGCATCATGATGTCGAGCAGGACAAGATCGAACTGGCTTGAGGCGATGCGCCCGCGCGCTTCGGCGGCGCTTGCGGCCTGGGTCACCACAAAACCCTGACGGGCAAGGTATTCGGCCAACGGCTCGCGCAAGCCTGCCTCGTCGTCGACAAGCAGGATTTCGGTTGGCAGCGAGGCGGTCATGCCCTCTGTCTTAGCCGATTGCTGCGCGTGTGCCAGTGCGGTTGTCATCCCGGCGCTCCGTTCACTGCGCGGGCCGCGGTGGCGGCGCCATGTCAGGCCCGTGCCACGGCCGGTGATGATGGCGCCACATTGCGTGCCCCGCCGCGCGCAGCTCTTCGCGGGTCAGTACGCCGTCGTGGTTGGTGTCGGCCCGGTCGAAACCGGCCTTCAGCGCTGCATCGAATGCCGCGCGCGCAATCACGCCATCCTTGCGCGCCTCGTGCAGCGCAGGCGCGACGATCGCCATGGCCATCATGCCGCCGGGATGATGGTCGCGCCAGCGTTCGCGCGGCCCTTCTTCACCCGGCCGGGGCGACGGTGGCGGCGACGCACCCTCGCCCGGGGCGGGGTGCTGCCAGCCGGCCCGGTCCGCGCGTGCATGGACATGGGCCAGGAATTCATCCTTGCTGATCATGCCGTCGTGATTGGTATCCCACCTTGCAAACCCTTCCAGCAGGCGCGCATCGCGATCGGCGCGGTCGATCCGGCCATCGTGATTGGCATCCAGCCGGTCCCACATGCTGTCGCCCGCGGCCCTGACCTGGGCAAAGCTGATGGTGCGCGGTGCAGGCGCGGCCGGTTCGTCTGGCGCAGCCCAGGCGACCGGGGCGGATGACAACAGCATCGCTGCAAAACCGGCACGCAGAACAGATCTCGTCATGGCAAACCTTCGCGGGCAATCCGTCAGACCCGGGATGTCGAGTCATGGGGGAAGGAAAGCCGCGAGGCAGACCCCGGTCTGGCGAGGGGGGTGCCGCGCCGGGTCAAGCAGGGGGGCTGTGTTGCGACCGCCTCACGACTTTCCAGGTGCAGGCTATAGACCGCACTTGTCGCCCAACTATGCCCAAACGCACGGTTCTTTGTCGCACATTGTCGCGCGCCGGCACCGGACCCCCGCGATCGCTCAGCCCGCCATCACAAAGGCATTCAGCTTGTTGCCATCGGGATCGCGGAAATAGCCGGCATAGAATTCGCCTTCGCCACGCGGCCCTGGCGCGCCTTCACACGTGCCGCCATGCGCCAGTGCAAGCGCATGAAGCCGGTTGACCTGGTCCGCGTCGCGTGCCGCCAGCGCAACCATGACGCCGTTGCCCACACTGGCCGGCTGGCCATCGAACGGCAGCGTCAGGCCGATGCCGGGTGCGCCGCCGGGCGTACCCCAGGCGATGAACCGGTCGGTTACAAACATCCGGCCAGTGCCAAGTTCGGCCGCGACAGCATCATAGAACTGTGCCGCCCGTTCCAGATCGCAGGTTCCCAAAGTGACGTAACCGATCATGTGCGAATCCCCTTCCAGCACATCGACTGGCATGAACGTATCAGGAACACTGATCGGCTACAACGGCGCAGTCGCTGCCTCAAGCCAGGCGCGGTCATCACCGCCCAGCAGCGGCATCAGGATCGCGCGCACGTCGGCGTGATAGGCATCAAGCCAGGCGCGCTCGCCTGCATCGAGCAGCGCCGGATCGATCAACCGCCGGTCGATCGGCACATGGGTCAGCGTGGCAAAGCCCAGGTATTCGCCTTCGGCCCCGTCGATCGCGCGCGGTTCGACCAGCACCAGGTTCTCGATACGGATGCCATAGGCACCGGCGCGGTAATAGCCGGGCTCGTTCGACACGATCATGCCCGCCAGCAGGGCTTGCGCGGTGCCCGCCTGCCCGCCCTGCGCCTTGGCGATACGCTGCGGCCCTTCGTGGACAGACAAAAAGCTGCCGACGCCGTGCCCGGTGCCATGTGCATAATCGCATCCCGCCGCCCACAGGAACTGGCGCGCCAGCACGTCAAGCTGCGCCCCCACCGTGCCCGCCGGAAACACTGCGCGGGCCAGCGCGATATGCCCCTTGAGCACCCGCGTGAACCGGTCGCGCACTTCGGCCGGCGGCGCATCGGGGCCGATCCACACCGTGCGGGTGATATCGGTGGTGCCATCGCGATATTGCCCGCCCGAATCCACCAGATAGACGCTGTTGGCGGCAATCGCGCGGTTGGTGGTCTCGTCCGCCTTGTAATGCACGATCGCGCCATTGGGGCCAGCGCCCGAAATCGTATCGAAACTCAGATCGATCAGCGCATTGGTTGCGCGCCGTTCGCCTTCCAGCCGGTCTGATGCCGACAATTCGGTCTGCGTGCCCTGTGGCCCGGCCTGTTCCAGCCAGTGCAGAAAACGCGCAACTGCCGCCCCGTCGCGCGCCTGGGCGGCGCGGTGTCCGGCGATTTCCACCGGGTTCTTCACCGCCTTGGGCAGGATCACCGGATCGGTCAGCGGCAGGATCGTGGCCCCAGCCGCATCAAGCGCCTGAAAGATCGCGGCAACGCTGCGTTCCGGATCGACCGCCACGCGCTTGTCCGCCAGCGCGTGCAACGCCGCCACGAAGCCATCGCGCGGGGCCAGACGCACGCCCGCGCCCAGATGCGCGACCAGATCGGGCGTAACTTTTTCGGGCGCGATAAACAGATCGGCCGTGCCATCGGCGTGCACCAGCGCATAGGCCAGCGCAACCGGGGTACAGGCGACATCGCTGCCGCGCAGATTGAACAGCCAGGCGACCGAATCGAGTGCTGCGATCACCACCGCATCGCTGTCCTGCTGCGCCAGCCAGCGGGTTACCGCCGCCAGCTTGGTGTGGTGGTCAAGGCCGGCATGTTCGATCGCGTGCGGCACGGCCGGGGCCGCGGAGGGTGCGGGTTGATCGGCCCAGATCGCATCGACCGGGTTGGCGTCCACCGCCACCAGCGTGCCGCCGCTCGCCGCCAGCGCACGCGCGGTTGCCTCGGCCCAGGCGCGGGTGTGCAACCATGCGTCATAGCCGATCCGCGCGCCATCGGGGGCATGCGTCGCCAGCCATGCCGCCGGGCTGGCCTGCGGCACCTGTTCAAAGGCATAGAACCGCGCATCGACCTGATCGCGCACCTGCAAGGTGTAACGCCCGTCGACGAACATCGCCGCACAATCGCGCAACACCACCGCGCTGCCCGCAGAGCCGGCAAACCCGGTCAGCCATTTCAGCCGCTGCGCATAGGCGCCGACATATTCGCTCATGTGTTCATCGCAGATCGGCACGACAAACCCGTCCAGATCCTGCACTGTCAGCCTGTCGCGCAGCGCCTTGAGCCGCGCCTCGTGGGTGTTCATCAACATCGCCGTTGTCCATCAAGGGGTAAACCCCGGCTTGCCGGGACCGTGCATGCACCATAGATGCGTTGCATGGCCAAAACCACCCCGCCCCGAATGGCACCGCTCTCCCATCCCCCGATTGCCGAACGGCGCCCGCACAGCTTTGCCCACCACGGCGTGACCGTGGTCGATGACTATGCCTGGCTGCGCGATCCGGCCTATCCCGAGGTCAAGGACCCGGCAGTGCTCGACTATCTCAACGCCGAAAACGCCTGGTTCGAGCAGCGCATGGCCGACCGGCAGCCGCAGATCGACACGCTGTTCACCGAAATGCGCGGCCGCATCAAAGAGGCCGACCGTTCGGTGCCGCAGAAGGACGGGGCATATCTCTACTGGATCGAATTTGCCGAAGGCGCCGAATACAAGACCTGGTGGCGACGCCCGGTGGCGGCCGGCGACGATGGCGCGGCCAACGAACTGATCCTCGACGAAGCGGTGCTGGCCGACGGGCTTGATTATTTCAAGCTGGGCGCAATTTCGGTGTCGAACGACGGCCGCATGCTGGCCTGGGCGGTCGATAACGATGGCTCGGAACGGTTTGTCGCGCGGATCAAGGTCATCGCCACCAGCGAAGTGCTGCCCGACGAAATCCCCGAAACACTGTCGGGCCTGATCTGGACCAGCGACGACAGCGCGCTGGTCTATGCCCGGGTCAACGACCAGTGGCGCACCGACACCGTGCTGCTGCACCGGCTGGGCACCGCCGCCAGCGACGACCAGGTGCTGTTTCACGAGGCGGACGAAGGGTTTCGCGTCGGCGTCGGCCTGTCGGCGAGCGAACGGTGGCTGGTACTTTCAACCGGCGACCATGAAACCGGTGAATCCTGGCTGGTGCCTGCCGCCGATCCGACCGCGCCGTTGGTTCTGGTGCGCGAACGCCGGACCGGGGTGGAATACGATGTCGATGTGTTCGATCGCAACGATGGCAGTGATCCGCTGCTGTATATCCACACCAATGACACGCACGAGAATTTCCGGCTGGCCACGGCCCCGCTTTCGGCCCCGCGCGAATGGACCACGCTGATCGAGGGCAGCGACGAATTTTATCTGACCGGGTTCGATCTGTTCCGCGATTTCTATGTGGTCGAAGGCCGCGTGCGCGGGCTCGACCGGATCGAAGTGCGCTATTACGACGATCCCGCGCGGATCGAACACATCGCATTTCCCGAGGAAAGCTATGAAGCGGGTCTGGCCGACAATCCCGAATGGGCGACCGATCGCCTGCGGCTGACCTATGAATCGATGATCAGCCCGGCCACCGTCTATGACTATCATGTCGCCGACCGCACGCTGGAAACCCTGAAGGTCCAGGAAATCCCTTCGGGCTATGACGCCTCGCTCTACTGGACGCAGCGGATCGAAATTTCCGCGCGCGACGGCACGCTGGTGCCGGTGTCGATCATGGCGCGCAAGGATCGCACCGACCCCTCGCCGCTCTATCTCTATGGCTATGGCGCATATGGTATTGCCATCGGGCCGGGGTTTTCCACCGGCCGGCTCAGCCTGGTCGATCGCGGCATGGTGTTTGCCATTGCGCATATCCGCGGCGGCGATGACCTGGGTCGCAAATGGTACAAGGACGGCAAGCTCGACAAACGGCGCAACACGTTCAACGATTTCGTCGATGTCGCGCGCGGCCTGGTTGCACGCGGTCTGACCAGCCCGGGGCGCATCGCGATCAGCGGCGGATCGGCGGGCGGCGAACTGATGGGCGCGGTGATCAATTCCGATCCCGATCTGTGGGGCGCAGTGGTGGCGCATGTGCCGTTTGTCGACGTTCTGAACACCATGCTTGACGAAACGCTGCCGTTGACGCCGGGGGAATGGCCCGAATGGGGCAATCCGATCGAGGATTCAGACGCCTTTCACCTGATCCACGCCTATTCCCCCTATGACCAGGTGCGCCATCAGGCCTATCCGCCGCTGATGGTCACCGCCGGGCTTAACGATCCGCGCGTGACCTATTGGGAACCTGCCAAATGGGTGGCCCGACTGCGCGGGTGCAAGACCGACAGCAACGAACTGGTGTTCAAGACCAACATGGGCGCCGGCCACGGCGGAAAATCGGGCCGATTTGAAAGCCTGAAGGAAACCGCCGAGGAATTCGCGTTCATCCTGTGGCAGCTGGGTATCGCCGATGGCGCAGAGCCATGACCTGACCTTTACCGCGGGGCCGGACGACATCGACGAACTGGGCCACGTCAACAACGCGGTTTGGGTGCAGTGGATGGAACGGATCGCGGTGGCGCACTGGCAGGCCGACGCCCTGCCCCGGCACCGCGATCGCTATATCTGGGTCGTAACGCGGCACGAAATCGATTATCGCGGCAATGTCGGTGCAGGCGAAACCGTCATGGCACAAACCCGCATTCCCGATGGCCCGGCCGGCGCGCGCTTTGACAGGTGCACCACGTTTCGCGATCAGCGCGGCCGCGCGCTGGTCGACGCACGCACCACCTGGGCGCTGATCGATCGCACCACCGGACGGCTGGCGCGCGTTACCGCCGAAATCGCCGCGCCGTTTCTGGCCTGATCAACCCGGCCCCGGAGCGGTATCGCCCGCATGGGGCCTGGCCCGGCGTTTGCGCAAGGGTGGCGCGCTATCGCGCAGCACCAGTGTCGACGCGGGATTGTCCAGCCCGTATTGCCGGCGCAAATCCTGTTTGAACGCCTCGACCGCAGCCTCGTCATACAGATCGCGGATGGCAAAGCGGCGGACGATCAGATCATCGACCATGTCGATCAGCGTCAAGGTGCGGCCACTGGTCAGTTCGGTCAGCCGCGACATATCGAGGCCATTGGCCAAATTCCAGGTTTCGTGATCCCAGCTGATCAGTGGCCGCTGGCAATAGCGGCAGGCGCTGGTCAGCGCACCATCGCCGGCCCGATGGCGCGCGCGTTCGGGGCGATGGACCCGGGTAAACCAGCACTGTGTCAGCGCCTGCATGCCGCGTACTGCCTTTTCGGTCCGGTGATCGGCGCGCCGGGGTTCGGGATGGAGGTTGCGCGGCCCACCGATCATGGGGATAGAACGGCAGCGCCACGCAGCGGTTAAGCGTCACGGCCACCGATCGCGTCTGCGACACTGTTGCCCGACGCCAGCTGGCTGTGATCGCAACCAGCTTAATTTCCAAAACGAGCCCCGCGTCGGCCCCACAAACATCTGCCTATATTAACTTATTGAATTTTTGTGGTTTCGCAAATTCCTAACAGCCATTTCCGTTTACCATCTGTGCCGCCAACAACTTACCTTCACCGTAATAAAACCGACCCGGGACATGGGGAAAATTCACAAAGATTAAGCGCCCGTCAACAAATGGCATTTACCAGCCTTTACGACGGGACGATCTGAACATTCGGGGCGCGGAATTAAATATGCAGGCGAATAATCTGATCGAATTTGCCATGAGTTATGGCATAGAAAGTTTGATCGTTTCAAAATCTGTCAAACTATCTGCAGAATATCGTACACGATATCTTTCGACCAACGATTCATTCAAAAATGAACGCGACGCATTTGTTGCAAATATATTTGATTACACGCAGATTCGCCAGTTTTCGGATGATGAGACGTTTGCATTGTCCCGTGCTGCGGATGATTACGACATCCTGATCATCGGCGGCAGCGATCCGTTGCGCATGGGGCGATTTTTGCGTGCCAACCGGTTTCTCCTGAACAATATCGCCACGATTGCGGTGCTGCACGGTTCGACGCCACCGCGTCGCGCGCGCCTGCTGAATGTCGGCTTCGACGATGTCATCGACAGCGCTAGGATGCCCGTCGATGAAGCCATGGCACGCATCGCCGCGATCACCCAGCGCTATGCCGTAACCCGCCAGGTGCACCATTCGATGCACGAGAAAAAGGCCGGCATTGCCCATCTTTGCAATCCGACGGAACTGACCCCGCGCGAACTGGCACTGCTGGCGGCGCTGTCGCGCAATGCCGGCCAGGCCGTGGCGGTCAGCCAGCTGTGCCGCGTCATCGACCCGGCAGACCCGGCCAAGTTCAAGCGTTCGATCAAGGTGAGCATGTCGAACTTGCGGCGCAAATTGACCCCTGGATACCGCATCGAGACCAATTTCCAGGGCGCCTACGGGCTGTACCACAGCGCCGATCAGACTGTGGACAGCTGATCCGCCATGCGCCTGTCCAGGCACGTGGCCCGCGCAATCGGTTGCCGGTTTCTCGGGATGCATTGGCCTGACGCGGACGTGGCATGGGACGGTGACGGTTTTGTCGGCAGCTGCCGGATGTGCCGCCACCGGCTTCACCGCGAACGCCCTGGCATGTGGCACCGTGCGGCCACGCGAACCGATCTGCCTGCCGCTGGGCGGACGATCCGACGTTAACCGGTTCCGGGCGTCGGGCTGTGCAATTTTCGGCCAACGCGGCGAAAATGTGGATCGTGTCCCACGGCGTGGTGTAGCTTATTGGGGCCACCACCGATTTCGGCGTCAGTTTGAGCCGATCATGCGCCGGGCACAGCCGATAGCATGACGATGGGATTGTCGCTGAGTGGCGCCATTGTTTCAAGCGTCATGTAGCGTGCGCGCTGGACGGCCCATTCGTCGGATTGCTCCATGAGGATGGCGCCGATCAGGCGGGTGATCGCGCCTTCGTTGGGGAAGATCCCGACCACTTCGGTGCGGCGTTTGATCTCGCCATTCAGGCGTTCGATGGGATTCGTGCTGTGCAACTTGGCCCGATGTTCCTTGGGGAACGTCATGTAGGCCAG
>NZ_AUBA01000008.1 GCF_000429005.1 Novosphingobium acidiphilum DSM 19966
CCTCTCGCGCCTCGTCAATCGTTCTCAGCGTAAGGCGTTGCCGGGACTGGCCAATATTGCAATTATGCCTGCACGGAGGACTTTATGGCTTTGGTGGAAGTGTTTGAGGGCGAGGATCCGGAAAAGCTACTATTCGTAGCCGACTTCGACTTCCTGCCGCGCGTTGGCGAACACCTTGCCCGAGATACGGAAGGCTTTTTCGAGTATTATAACGTCGTCAAAATCTGGCACCGGCAGGACACTGCGGAAGGCACCTTTCGGGCGTGCCTGCTTGTGACGCTCGATGATTGAGAACCCCAAATTTGTCCACGCCGCCTAGCATGATGGCGCTGATGTTCTGGTGCTTAAATTCGATCGAGCCTCGGTTCCGTGGGAGTATCTTTTGAAGCGCGCGATTGTGCGCCGCCTTGTTGACGACATCTCCAGACAATTCGCTACCCAGTATGGCAAAATAATCCGCTACGATCAGATCGATTTCGCCGTTATCCCATGCATGTGCCATAGCTGAACGCTATCCCGATAATACCTCTTTGACCAGGTCCTCTTGGGTGCTCAAAATCCGCGATAAGCTATTGGTCTTACTCAGCGATCTCGACTGGGCACCATTTTTCCTCCCGGCCGGCGGTCGGGAGATCATAAAAACCTCGGAAAACTGAACAATTTAACCGGCCGGTGGGCATTGGCCGTGCGCCAAGGCCGCGCCGGGTCTGGCGCGGCCTTGGGGGTTATGCCAATTGCCGGGCGATCGGCAGGGTGCGGATGCGTTTGCCGGTGGCCATGAACAGCGCGTTGGCAAGCGCGGGGGCCGCAGGGGGCAGGCCCGGTTCGCCCAGGCCACCGATCGGGGCGTCGCTTTCGATAAAGTGCACATCGACCAGCGGGGCATCGGCGAGTTTGAGGATCGGATAGTCGGGAAAGCTGTTCTGATCGACCGCGCCATTGGTGATCGTGATCGCTTCGCCTAGCGCGGTGGACAGTCCCATCAGCACGCCGCCCTGCACCTGCGCCTCGGCATTTTTGGGGTTTACCGTCGTGCCGCAATCGATCACCGCCCACACCTTGTGGACCTGCGGCGTGCCGTCGGGTTTGAGGCCGGCTTCGATCACATGCGCGCAGATCGTGCCAAAGCTTTCGACCAGCGCGATGCCGCGCCCGGTGCCCGCGGGCAACGGCGCCCCCCAATTGCTGCGTTTGGCAACAGCATCAAGCACCGCCAGGTGCCGTCCGCCCGCGGGCAGATGCGCCCGGCGGAACTGATAGGGATCCTGCCCGGCGTGGTGCGCAAGCTCGTCCATGAAGCTTTCGTTGTAGAATCCGTGCTGGGTCGAATTGACCGAGCGCCAATAGGCATCGACCTGGTTCGAGATATATTTGTAATGCCGCCGCGCGGTCGCGGGCACCGTGTATGGGAACACGGTTTCGGATTCGGCATCGGCAAACTGGGCATAGTCGGTCTGCCACGCCGCGATCCGGCCATCAGCGTCCAGCGCGGCCTGCAACTGGCCGAGCGATTGCGGGCGATAGGCGCCCTGTTTGACATCCTCTTCGCGCGACCAGATGATCTTGACCGGGTGATCAACCTGCATCGCCACGCGCGCGATCTGTTCGATGATCTGGGTATAGGGGGGGAAACGCCGGCCAAACCCGCCGCCCATGATCATCGGGTGGAATGTCACCTTATCCACCGGCAGGCCGGAAAACTGCGCCAGCAGGTTGCGCGTCTGGATCGGGTCCTGCGTGCCGCCCCAGACTTCCAGCCGGCCATCCGCATGATATCCGGTCATTGCAAAGGGTTCCATCGCCGCCTGGTGCAGGAAAGGCACGCGGTATTCGGCACGGATTGCCTTGGCGCCCGGCGCGCTCAGCACTTTGGCCGCATCGCCTGTGGTGTAATGGTTGTCAGGCTTGCCCGCTGCGATCAGTTGGCCTTGCGCGGCGTAGATGCTGGCGCTGCTGAGCCCGCCATGCCCTCCATCGCCGAATTTGGGCGCAAGCGCGCGCGCGCCTTTCAACGCCGGCCAATAGCCGCTGGCCACGACCACCACTGCATTATCGAGCGCTATGACCTTTTCCACGCCCTTGACCGCCATCGCCGGCGCGTGATCGACCGACTGCAACGTGCCGCCGCGCACCGGCGCCGCGATCACGGTGGCCACGCGCATCTGCGGCAGGGCGAAATCGATGCCGTATTGCGCGGTGCCATTCACCTTGGCGGGAATGTCGAACCGGTCGATCGGCTTGCCGATGAAGGTATAACGGTCACGTGTCTTCAATTGCGGTTCGCTGACCAGATCCTGCCGCGCCGCCGCCTCTGCCAATTCGCCATAGCGCAGCACTTTGCCCGTTTTGGCATGGGTGATCCGGCTGTCCGATGCGACGAGTTCGGATTTGGGCACGCCCATCCGATCCGCCGCGGCATCGATCAGCGCCAGCCGCGCCGCCGCGCCGACCACGCGCATGCCATATTGCCCGGTGGCGCGGATCGCCGATGACCCGCCGGTTACCTGCAGCGGCACATTGCGCGCCAGCAGCGAAAAAACCTGGTCGGGCAGATGTTTCATCGCCGGTTGGCCGGCCAGGCTGGGCACAAACAGCTTGGCCAGCGCGGTGTTGCCAAAGGCATAGTCGGCAGGCGCCTGTTCGACGCGGATCCTGCTCCAGTCGGCATCGAGTTCATCTGCCAGCATCTGGGCCAGCGCGGTGTGCGATCCCTGGCCGAAATCGATATGCGGCGAATAGACCGTGATCGTGTCGTCGTTGGCGATTTTCAGCCAGCCTGCAAACGAGCTCTGGCCCGGCCCGGTGGTCAGCTGCTTGGCCCGCGACAGCGCCGCCTTGTCACCCCACCACACCGAAAACACGCCTGCGCCCACGACAGCCGCGCCGCCGATCAGGAAATATCTGCGGTGCAGTTTCATGCCACGGCTCCTGCTGATGTGCCGGCAACGGCGTGGATCGCCTCGCGAATGCGGACATAGGTGGCGCAGCGGCAGATATTGGTCATTGCCGCATCGATCTGCGCATCGGTGGGCCGGGGCGAATGGCTGAGCAGTGCGGCGGCCGCCATCAGCTGGCCCGACTGGCAATAGCCGCATTGCGGCACCTGGTGCGCAATCCAAGCGGTCTGCAGCGCGTGCGGTGCTTCGGGCGTACCCAGCCCTTCGATCGTGGTGATCGATTTGCCCGCCACCGTGCCCACCGGCACGCTGCACGAGCGAACGACTTCGCCATCCACATGCACGCTGCACGCGCCGCAAGCGGCAATGCCACAGCCGAACTTGGTACCGGTCAGCCGCAGTTCTTCGCGCAAGGCCCACAACAGCGGTGTGTCATCGTCGACATGGAACGTGACCGGTTTGCCGTTCACGCTGGTTTCGATCGCCATCGGCATTTTCCCCCAACACCCTTGTGCCGCGATCATCGGACCACGGTCATTGATAGGTAGCATATAAGGACTGGCCAGAGGTACAAGCCGAATGATCGGGCAATGCTTGTCGGCGGGGCGCCGGATTCAGCCGATTTCGGCGTGAACCGGCAGCAGCCCGTCGGCGGTGGCGGGCATCCCGCTGTGGCCGACAATCACCCGGTTGCGGCCCTGGTGCTTTGCTGCATAAAGCGCGGTGTCGGCCGCGCGATAGAGCGATCCGAAGGTGTCGCCCGGCCGCGCCATGACCAGACCGATGCTGACAGTCACTTCATCCCTGCCGATGGTATCGCCATGATCGCACGCAGCGATCGCCTGCCGCACGCTTTCGGCAAACCTGTGCGCGGCAAACAGGCCAAGGCCGCCGACCATGATCGCAAATTCTTCGCCACCCAGCCGCGCCACGATCTGGACGGGCGAATCCCAGCGTTGCAGCCGTCGCGCGATCGTCACCAGCACGGTATCGCCGACATCGTGGCCGTGGCGGTCGTTCACCGTTTTGAACTGGTCGATATCCAGCAGCAACAGGGCCAGCGCACCGGTGCCGTCGGCCGAGGCGGCATGATCGGTCAGCAGCGGGGTTATGCGTTCGACAAAGCCGCGCCGATTGCACAGGCCGGTCAGCGGGTCTCGCCGAGCCTGATCCTGCGCCACCGCCTCTGCGGCCAGCGCGGCATCGCGTTCCTGGCGCAACAGCGTGAAGCGCCGCGTGGCCGCGATCGACAGCCACACCGTCTGCCAGGCGCCCGACAGCAGCACCAGCATCTGTTCGCCGCCGCCCCACAGCGTATCACCCAGATTGAAATAACCGGTCAGGCTCATCATCAGCAGCGGCACCACCCAGGCACCGGCAAAGGCCCGCGCGGTGACACTGCCGCGGCGCCAGGCGATCACCAGACAGGCCAGGATCACCACCACCAGCACCGAAAACAGCGCCGATACGGTATAGGCCAGCGCCACGATCGCGCCCGATCGCATCAGGCCCAGCGGCAGGCCCGCCAAACCCACCAGCAGTGCCAATGCCACCGCGACGCGGGCCAGCCAGCGCGGCAATTTGCCGGGTTCGATCGCGCTGATCAGGCTGAGCGCGGTCAGCATCAGCAAAGCCAACGCCAGCACCGTGCACACCTGCGCCGACACCGTTCCCGCCATGCCGGGCAGGACAAACAGGTGCAATTGCGACCACATCACCCCCCACACCACCATCACCGTCGACCAGAGGCCCTGCAGCACCGGGAACAGGCGGCGCACGGCAAACCCCAGCGCCAGATTGAAGACCGCGCCGATCGCCAGCAACATCAGCGTGGCGCCGATCAGGCTGGCCAGTGCAACAGATTGCAGGTCGGATGCTTCGGCCGGGACCAGGCGCATCCGCAACGCCTCTGCCGCGGCCAACCGGTCAAACCGCACGATCAGCCCGGTCACGCGCGCGGTGCGCACCGGCGCCTGAAACCCGAGCTGGCCGCCCAGCCGCCAGTGCCCGGAGAAATCGCCGCTGTGAACGTCCTGCCAGGCGATAAAGCCATCGGCATAGCGGAACCCGACCAGCAGCCGGTCAAACCGCGATGAATGCACCATCAACACCGGCACATGGCCGCCCTGCCGAAACAGCTGCGCGCCGCCTGCAAGCCACAGGCTGCCATGCTGGTATCCGTCCGGGTCACCGCCGCACAACAGGCCGCCAGGCACATCATGATCGTGCGCCGGATCGGGTGTTGCGGTCGAGGCATGACAGAATGCGGCAGGCGACAGCGTGTCGACGCGTGCGTCAACACCCGCGTTGGCGCGGTGCGACACGCCGGGTGCGCCAACCAGCAATGCGATCAGGCACAGGCACGACACCAAGCGCGCCCGAGTCGCGATCCGCCACTTGGCGATCCAGAGCAAGGGCGGATTGCCGGTCATCGTGCGCTTGTGCCACGAAGCCCTGTGCAAAATGTTAAAAACGCAAGGATTTGCAGTAATATTTCGGCAATGGCCGATCAGGCATCGGCAAAAGGATCGATCGCGTCTGCAGATGCCACCAGCCCAAGCGGCACGATCCGGAATTGCCACCAGGCCAGTCCCGACACCAGCCAGATTGCACCCAGTTCAAGCGCCATCCGGTTCATGTCGGACATGATCGCGACAACCACGCCGATGCCCAGCAGCGGCGAGATCCCGTGCACGATCACGTTGCGGCGGACATGCCGCGCAAAATGGACCATCACGCACAGATGAATCAGCGCAAAGCCGAACAGCGCGCCGAAATTCACGAACGCGGCGAGCTGGTCCATGGCCTGGCGCAGCCACAGCGCAACCACCACCGACACCGCAGTCGATGCCAGCATGGCGACATGCGGCGTGTTGTAGCGGGGGTGCAGCCGCGCCAGCGCGCCGGGCAATTGCCGGTCGCGCGCCATGGCATACAGCACCCGCGCCACCCCGACCTGCATCGGCAAGGCATTGCTGAACCCGACGAGGATCGCATAGGCCCAGGCCAAGGCAAGGCCGGCCCAGATCCCGCCCAACTGTCCCGCCATTTCGTAGGCGGCAGCATCCAGGCTTTTGAAGTGCGCACCCTGCATCGCGTTGCCCAGGACCCACGCCGACAGCACGAACAGCGCGGTGGCAAAGGCCAGCACCAGCAGGATCGCACGGCCAAGCGTGCGCCCGCTGCGGTCGGCGGTGTCTTCGGCCAGCGTCGATACCGCGTCGAATCCCAGAAACGACATCACGCAGATCGACGTGCCGGCCAGCACCGCCGACAGCGAGAACGGCGTGCTGTAGAACGGAGTGATACCCAGACCTGCTGCGCCATAATGATGCAGGCGGACATACCCTGCCAACACCAGCAGTGCGACCATGACTGCCACTTGGGCGACCACAGCGGCAAACGACACTTTTGCGGTGGAGCCGATGCCGAACCAGTTGACCACCGTCGTAAACGCCGCCAGCAGCACGATCCACACCCCGCGGTCGATCCCCGGCATCAATTCGCCCAGCGCGACTGCCAGCACGACATAGACAAACGCGGGGATCAGCAGATAATCGAGCAGGATCATCCAGCCCGCCACAAACCCGGCGAACGGCCCCAGCACGACGCGGGCAAAGCCGTAGACCGATCCCGCGCTGTGCACTTCGCGGACCATTGCGGCATAGCTGAACGCGGTGAACGCCATGCACAGCCCGCCCAGCAAATAGGCCAGCGCCAACATCCCGTGCGCGGCCGCCCAGACAACCCCCAACGTCGACAGCGGCGAGATCGGCGCAATATAGGCCATGCCATAAGCCACCAGATCGCCCAGGCGCAGCTGGCGGCGAAACCCGTCGGGTGCGGCGGCCTGGCTCATCCGGAAAAGCCGGTCAGCACGGCGGTGACATTGCCGCCGATGTCGGCCACGGCATAGCCGCCCTCCATGACGAACAGCGTCGGCCTGCCCAGGCTGGCGATGCGTTGCCCGATCGCGGTGAAATCGTCGGCCCGCAGCTTGAAATGGCTGATCGGATCTTCGGCAAACGTATCAACGCCCAGCGAGATCACCACACTGTCGGGCCCGAACGCCGCGATATCGGCAATCGCACAATCGAGTGCTGCCAGATAGTCGGCCCCGGTGGTGCCCCATGGCAGCGGATAATTGACATTGGCGCCCAGCCCCGCCCCGCTGCCGCGTTCATCGGCATGGCCCAGAAAGAACGGATATTCCTGCCTTGGGTCGCCATGCAGCGAGGCAAAGAACACATCACCCCGGTCGTAAAAGATCGCCTGGGTGCCGTTGCCATGGTGGTAATCGACATCGAGCACCGCCACCCGCGCCGCGCCGTGATCGCGCAGATATTGCGCCGCGATCGCGGCATTGTTCAAATAGCAGAACCCGCCCATCGCGCGCGCACCGGCATGGTGCCCGGGCGGACGGCACAAGGCAAAGGCGCTGTGCGCGCCGCGGGTCAGATGGCGCGCGCCGGTCAGCGCGCAATCGGCGCTCGACCGCACCGCCGCCCAGGTGCCCGCGGTGATCGGCACCGCAGCATCGATTGCATAGAACCCAAGCTTGCCGTCGATATGGTCGGGCGGCACATCCTGGCGCAAGTCCGCGGCGGGCCAGGCATACGGCAGCGCATCACCGGTTTCGCCCAGAGCCGACCATTCGTCCCAGGCGGTTTCCAGAAAGGCCACGAAATCCTCGGTGTGTACGCGCGTCAGCGCGGAGCGATCAAACCGGTCGGGCGCAACGATCGGCCCCAGGCCCGCGCCGCGTACGGCATCGAGCACCTGATCGGCACGCGAAGGCATTTCAAAACATGGCACCAGCCGCCCGCGATAGAATTCGGCCGCACCATGATGCAACCGATGGTCTTCGCTATGGATTGTCAGCATGCCCCGTCCCGAATTGCGTGATCACAGTTGGTCAGACTGCCTGCAGGCGGGTGGCAATGCAAGCGGCCGCCGGAAAACGGCCCAGTCTCAGCGATATCGGCCGATTGTGGCCGCATCGACACCTTCAAGCTTGCGCAGGCTGCATGTCAGCCGCCCGCCGACCAGCGTCAGCGCGTTGAACGTGGGCGGTGTCGTGCGCAGCCGCTGTGACAGGGTGCCGGCGCCGATCATCCGCACCGGGCCCGATGGGGTTTGCTGCACCAGGTCGAACGCATCGTGCACATGGCCCGACAGCACCGCCAGCACCCCGCGGCGTGCCAGTTGATCGAGCGCATGATTGCCGCCCTTGGTCAGGGCGCGGCCGCGCGTGCCGACTTCGACCAGCGGATGGTGGCACGTCACCAGCACCGGCGTATCGATGGCGATGGCGTCGATCTGCGCCAGCGTGCGCGCCAATGCGCGCTTGGGCGCAATCCCGCGCGACCAGTTCAGCCGCCATTGCGCCGCGGCGGTGGTTGGCAGCCGCACGATCGCCAGGCGATCGAGCACCAGCGGTCGTTCGATCGCGGCCTCAAGCTTGCGAAACCGGCGATAGGGATCAAACAGGCGTTCGACCGGATTGAAATAGGGCAGATCGTGATTGCCCGGATCGATCTGCACCGGAACCCCCAGCCCGGCAATCCACCGCGCCGCGGCATCGAATTCGCGCGGCCGCGCGCGCATCGTGAAATCGCCGGTGATGATCACCCCGTCGGGCGCTTCGTCGCGCACCGCCTGCCGAACCCAATCGAGCGCGCGGCGGTCCTCCAGACCGAAATGCAGGTCGCTGATGTGGAACAGACGGATCATTGATCCAGCCTTGCCGTTGGCCGCATGCCAAGGTCAAGCCGACAATGTCGTTTGACGGCGCCGGGCCGTTGTTTGTCCCGCCATCGCGGTATCATGGCCCCCGGTCGAGCCTGTGATGCATCCACCGCCGCCCTGGGGCACACCACGATCAAGCGCTGGGCGGTACCCCCACCCCGGAAAGTTCGGGTGCCGCACAACGCGACCGGCGGGGGCCGTTGGAGACGAACCCCCGCCGGTTTCCCACCCAAGGTTCGTCTCGCCCCACATCTGTAAAACCGCAAAGGAAAACGATCATGTCACATGCATTTGCATGGCGTCGCGCCGCGCTCGCCAGTCTCGTCCTGATCCCCGCGCTTGGCCTGGGCATCAGCCCGGCCATGGCGCAATCCGCCGATGCCGATACCGAGGTGCATTCGATGGTGCTGCACTATGGCGATCTCGATTTGTCGACGGCCAAGGGTCGCGGTCAGCTCAACGCGCGCATCCGCGAAGCGGCGGCCAGCGTGTGTGGCATGCAGCCAGGCGTGCGTACACAGCCCCAGATCGAAGAATTTCGCGATTGCTACAACCAAGCGCTGAACCATGCGCAACGAACGCTGGCGCAAAAGCAGCAGGACATGCAGCTGGTCAGGCGGTGATGCGCAAGCCCGGTGTGCTGGTCTGGGCCAGATCGACAGCATCGCGCCAGACCAGTTCGCCAGGGCCGACAATGCGATCGTCGTGCGACCGGATGGTGATCGGTGCAATCGGCAAGCCGTCGCGCGCATCGCACAGCACCGGGTTGCACGGCACCCCCAGCGCCCATTTTTCGCCCCATTGCCGCAATGCCAGCATCGCCGGCAACAGATCATTACCCTTGGCGGTCAGGCGATATTCGATGCGGCGGCGATCATCGGCGCAATGTTCGCGCTTCAGGATGCCCGCTTCGACCAGCCGGCCAAGCCGGTTTGACAGAATATTGCGGGCAATACCCAACTGATCGAGAAAGTCCTCGAAATGGCGCACCCCGTTGAACGTCGCGCGCAGGATCATGAACGACCAGCGTTCGCCCATCGCTTCGAGCGCAAGCGGCAAACCGCAACCTTCGAGGCAGGACAAGGGTTCGTGCAGTTTATCCATGGTCTGCCCGCATAGACCAAAATCCGCGCAATTATAAGCGTCCATCTTGTTGCGTGGCCCGACTGCGTCCGTGCAGCGTCCAAGATTGCAAAACGCAACGTAACGCATTAGGTTCGGATACGAAACTGATTGCCCCCGGCTTTCCAGCGCAGGCCCTGATCGACACCCTTCTGGGCGCGCTGACACTGGCGCCCCGGATGATTCCTGGTTCATCCGGGGGCCTTTTCACACGATGCTTTGCGCCCCTGCCCCCGCGCCGCTATGGCCGTGGACATGGCTTTTCTGTTTCGATCGATGGTGCTCGCGCTGGCCGGCTTGGTCCTGGTTGCCGCAAACCAGCCGATACCGCCGGCAGTGCCGGCCATAACCGTGCAGGATCAGCATGACGTGCGCTGCGCTGCCGCGTTTGCCGTCGTGGCCACGCTGCAGGCCCGGGGCGACAAGAATGCATTGTCGCTGCCCCCGCTGGCCATTCGCGGCAAACGATACCTTGGACTGGTGGGCGAACGTCTGGCCACGCAAACCGGGCTGACCGGCGATGCGGTGCGCGATCTGTTGACACAGGCCGCGCGCAGCATCGGACCGGCCGGCGCGGCGGACGTGGCGCGGTCTTGCCTGGGCGAACTCGACACGGTCGTGCCACCGCGTCCGGCACCCGCTGCGCCGGCATGCCTTGCCATGCTCGACATCTATGCGCAGGTGCTGGAGTCCCGCGATCCGGGCGATCCGATCGTTGCGCGACTGCGGCAGGAATCGGCGGCCTTGTCGGCTGCGGCGCATGCCCTGCTGCAAAGCCACGGGCTTGATGACGCGGGCCAGGCTGCCGCAATCGCGCGCGAACGCGCGGCGGTCCGCGCAGCGCTGAGCGGTGGCGCGGCCACGCTCGATGCCGATGATTTTGCGCAATGCCGCCAGCTTGCCGCCGCACAGACCCGTTGAACAGACCCGTTGAACCGACCCGCCCGCGCCCCCAGATAGGCACCGCCACCAGGAGACCTGCGACATGCCAGACAAGCTCAACCTGACCGATGCCGAATGGCGCCAACGGCTGACCCCCGAACAGTATCATGTGCTGCGCGAGGCCGGCACCGAACGTGCATTCACCGGCAAGTACGACCACAACAAGGCACCCGGCGAATATTTCTGCGCCGGCTGCGGCGCGCCGTTGTTCGAATCCGAAGCCAAATTCGACAGCGGCTGCGGCTGGCCCAGCTTTACCGCCCCGGCCGAGGACGAAGCCGTGGTCGAATTGACCGACTCCACGCACGGCATGATCCGCACCGAAGTGCGCTGCGCGCGTTGCGACGGACATCTGGGCCATGTCTTTCCGGACGGCCCGGCGCCAACCGGCCTGCGCTATTGCATGAACAGCGCGGCGCTCGATTTCACGCCGAAAGACTGAGCGCGCATCGCCCTATCCCCCGCTTTTGCGCAAGCCGCGCATCGACGCCGGTTAACCCTGCGTTACACTTGCCCTATGCATGGCGTGCCGACGCGCTTAGGGGCGTGCATGGTGCGCATATCGTCAACAGGGATCTAAGCAGGACCGATGGCCAGAACGGACAATCCCCGTCGTCGCAAATCCGGGGGTGATGAGCCGCGTCGCAGCGGATGGCTGGGTCGTATGGTCAGGGGCACCCTGATCTGGACTTTGGCGATCGTGCTTTTGGCTGCGATCGGACTGACCGCGGCGGTTCTGGCCACCGCACGGTCGCTGCCCAGCTATGAACGGCTGAAATCGAGCCAGGCCGGGCAGATGATCGTGGTGCGCGCCGACGACGGGTCCGAAATCGTCACGCTGGGGCCCAGCTACGGCAAATGGATCCCGATCGACCGCATGCCCAAGGTCATGCAGGATGCGATGATTTCGGTCGAAGACCGCCGCTTTCACGACCATTGGGGGGTCGATCCGGTCGGCATCGCGCGCTCGGTTGTGGTGCGCGTTGAAAAGGGCCACTGGCGCCAGGGCGGATCGACAATCACCCAGCAATTGGCGCGCAACACATTCTTGAATTCCGACCGCACGTTCGATCGCAAGATTCGCGAAATCGTGCTGGCGCTGGCGCTGGAAACCAAGTTCAGCAAGGACCAGATCCTCGAACTGTACCTTAACAAGGTCTATTTCGGCGGAGGTGCCTACGGTGTCGATTCGGCCGCGCGCAAATTTTTCGGCCATTCGGGCGAACAGCTGAGCCTGGCCGAAGCCTCGGTGATTGCCGGGCTGGTCAAGGCACCGTCGCATTATTCGCCCACCGCCGACGCCAAGGCCGCGGTCGATCGCGCGCAAGTCGTGCTGCAGACCATGCAGGAAGCAGGCGCGATCACCCCGGCCGAGGAAAAGGCCGCCGACGTCAGGAACGTCAAGCTGGCCGAAGAAGCCGGCCAGAATTCGGCACGCTATTTCACCGACTGGGTGCTGCCGCAGCTCGACCAGATCCTGCCAGACAACGACCGGCAGATCGAGGTGTGGACCACGCTCGACCCCGCCGCGCAACGCGCCGCGACCGACGCGATTCAGGCCAACGCGCCCAAGGGCGCGCAAGGCGCACTGGTCAGCGTGGACCGCGATGGCGCGGTGCTGGCGATGGTCGGCGGTACCGACTACGTCACGTCGAACTACAACCGCGCCACCAACGCGGTGCGCCAGCCGGGGTCGGCGTGGAAACTGTTCGTCTATCTGGCAGCGCTTGAAGCCGGGTACAAACCCGATGACAAAGTGGTCGACGAACCGGTCACGATCCAGGGGTGGAGCCCGCGCAATTCGGGCGGCAAATACGCCGGGCCGATCGATGTCCGCACCGCGTTTGCCTATTCAAAGAACACCGTCGCGGCGCAGTTGGGCAACGAAGTCGGCTTTGGCGCGGTGGCCAACATGGCGCGCCGGTTCGGCATCAGCACCCCGATCAACACGATGCCGTCGATGGTGCTGGGCAGCAGCGACGTGCGCATGATCGACATGGTGCGCGCCTTTTCCGAAGTGTCGGCCAAGGGCGCATCGGTCACACCCTATGGCATTCGCAAGGTTACCACGACCGAAGGCGAAGTGTTGTACAGCCATCGCGCCGACGCGCCGCAGCAGCTGGTGCCCGACTATGTCGCGGCCGGAATCACCGATCTGCTGCAGACCGCGGTCGCAATCGGCACCGGACGCGCCGCCCAGATCGGGCGCCCGGTGGCGGGCAAGACCGGCACGACCACCTCGAACAAGGACGGCTGGTTCCTGGGCTTTTCCAGCGGGATCACCACCGGCGTATGGATGGGCCGTGATGATGCCAAGGCGGTGCCGGGGCTGCAGGGCGGAACCGCGCCGGCGCGCGCCTTTGCCGCGTATATGCGCGTGGCAACCGCCAAGCGCCCGCCCGAAAAATTCCAGACCGATCTGAAATTGCCGACGCAACAGCTCGAACCCGATGACGAAACGCTGCAGAACGGCGGCGACAGCTATTTCTTTGTCGATCCCAACGGCAATATCGCCAACCACCAGTCCAGCACGCCCGATGGCGGCGATGTGCCCGGTCGTTCGCGCGACGACACCGCGCCTGTGCCGGACAATGGCGCGGCGGCCAACGACGATTTCCTTGATCGCGCCACGGGCCGGCCACCCGGAACCGCGGCCGGACGCCGCGCCAATCCCGCTCCGCGTACCCCGGCGCCAGGCCATGGCCAGCCGCCGGGTCTGAATTGACGTCATTCCCGGGCAAGGTGCCCAGGCACTTCGCCCGGGATCAGCGGATCAGGCCCAGTCGAGCTGCTTCAGCGCCCAGCCGTCATTCCACACTTTGGTCATGTGGCTGACCTTGCCGTCGGTCAGTTTGATCACATAGACGTAGTCCGATTTCGCCGCCTGGCCGGTTGGCGGAACGGGCCCGCCATCGGCGGTATGGGTGCCGGTAAAGACAGCCGCGGCGACAACCGTGGCGCGTTCTGCATCTTCGGCAAAGGCGGTCAGGTGATAGGCGCCATCGGGCAGGATGCCCAGCAGGCCCTTCATCCATTCGGCATAGTCGGCCAGCGTGGTGATTTCGGCGATCGCGCCGGACTGCGCCGAAAATCCGGCATCGGCGGTGGCATAAGCCGCGCAGCCATCCCAGCCCTGCCCGGTTTCGCACGCTTCGAAAAAGGCCCGTGCCACCGCGATATTGCTTGTCATCATCGTTCTCCCGCCTGCCCCGAACGGGCCGGATCGCGGCGGAGATATGCCCGGCGAAGGTGCCGCGTACAAGGTGCATGGATGGGCGGATCGGGCGCGATTGCGTTGCCCGCGAAAAAGGGCGGCGCCGGTTGCCCGGCGCCGCCCCGTCGCATTCGGCAATCGGGCGCGATCAGCGGATACGCACCGGAAAATAGAACGGCGGCTGACCGCTGCGCTGGATGCGCAGCAGCACCGCTTCACGGTTGCCGGCCTTGGCCTGCCTGACGGCCGCATCGAGATCGGCGCGCGTCGCCACCGGCTTGTAATTGGCCGACAGGATGATGTCGCGGCGCTGCAGGCCCTTGGCCGCGGCATCGCTCGATTCGTCGACTTCGGTAATGACCACGCCATGGACATCTTCCGACACGCCCAGCTGGCGCGCGATCTGCGGGGTGACGGGGATTACCGACACGCCCAACGCCTGCTGAACCGGCGATCCGCCATCGTGGCCACCCTTGGCGCCCGCGCCCAGGCCATCTTCGTCCTGGCCCTGCTCGGGATCAAAGCTCTGCTTGGCCAGTTCCTCTTCGCTCGGCCGTTTGTTGACCACGGCATTGACCGTCAGGCGCTGCCCGTTGCGGATCAGTTCGATCGGCACATGTTTGCCCGGCGCGATATTGGCGACGATGTACGACAGCGACGTGTCGGGGGTGACATCTTTGCCATCGACCGTCAGCACCACGTCACCCGGCTGGATCCCGGCCCTGGCAGCACCTTGCCCGGGAACGACCGACTGCACGAATTCGCCGCGCCGCTTGGCCAGGCCCAGCGAATTGGCCAGATCGTCCGACAACGGCTGGATCGACACACCCAGATAACCGCGTTCGATCGCCATGCCCTTGATCAGCTTTTCCACGATCGGCGCTGCGGTTTCGGCCGGGATGGCAAAGCCGATGCCGACGCTGCCCCCGGTGGGCGAAAAGATCGCGTTGTTGATGCCGATGACATTGCCATGCATGTCGAACATCGGTCCGCCCGAATTGCCCCGGTTGATCGAGGCATCGGTCTGCAGATAGCGGTCATAGGCCGAACCCGTGCCGGTGTTGCGCGACACGGCCGAGATGATCCCCTGCGTCACCGTGCCGCCAAGACCATAGGGATTGCCGATCGCGATCACCCAGTCGCCCACGCGGGCATGGCGCGAATCGCCAAATTTCACGAACGGAAACGGCTTGGTCCCGTTGATCTTGAGCACGGCCAGATCCGATGCCGCGTCCTTGCCGATCAGTTTGGCCGGGTAATCGGTGCCATCGGGCATGGTCACGGTGATCGATTCGACCTCGCCCTTGCCTTCGGCGGTGATCACGTGGTTGTTGGTCACGATATAGCCGTCGGCCGACACCACAAAGCCCGACCCGAGCGACTGTGCTTCGCGCGTCTGCCCATTGCCGCCACCGTTGCCGCCGGGTCCGCCCTGGCCGCCGAACATTTCGCCAAACGGCGTTCCGGCAAACGGGTTCTGTGCCTGAACCTTGACCCGCTGGCGCGTGGAAATGTTCACCACGGCGGGCTGCAATTGCTGGGTCAGGTCGGCAAAGCTGGCCGGTGCGCCGGCGCGCGGCACCACTGCGTCGATTTGCGCACTGTCATTCTGCGCAACCTGGGCCCCTGCGGGAAAACCCGTGACAAGCGTCAGCGCACTGCCGGCGAGGAGCAGCGCCGAAGTAACTCCATAAGCGTATCGCACGTGTCCTGGTCCTCTTTCAATCTGCCGGCAGCGCGCAAACCTTGCGAATCCAAGCGCTGCCGGAATGCTGACATCACCTTCCCCGCCTGAACGGGGTTTGAATATGCGGCATGCCTATTTGCCCCGGAATTGGCGCAGATAGGCATTGTCGGGCGACAGCACGATGGTCGTGTGGTTGCCCTTGTGCGCAAAAGTCACGTCATAGCTTTGCATGGCGCGGTAAAATTCATGGAATTGCGGATCCTTGCCGAAACTGGCGGACAGGATCTGCAAGGCGCGCGCTTCGGCCTCGGCACGGATCAGCGCCGCATTGCGATGGCCTTCTTCACCGATCGCGGCAGCATCGGCCTGCGCCTGGGCGGTCATCCGCGCCAGCGCCGCATCCTGCGGTGCCCCATCGGCCAAGGCCACCCGCGACAGATGCACATCGGTCACCGTGGCGCCATAGCCCGCCCATTCGCGATCCAGCGCGGCGCGCAAGGCATCCTTGCCGCTGCCGCGTGCCAGGCCTTGCGCATCGGCCAAAGTGCCCTGCCCCAGCTGTTGCCGCACGACGCTTGCAAAGATCCCGCGCAAGGCTGCGTTCGCCTGGTCCGGCGTCCCCAGCGCGGCATGGAACCGCACCGGATCGGTCACCCGCCATGCCGCAAAGGCATCGACGCTCAACGCCTGTGCGTCGGCAGTGGTGACCGCGGTGTTGTCGACTGTCAGCGTCAGCAATCGCCGATCCAGCCAGACAACCTGGTCCACAATCGGCACGCGCAGCGCAAGCCCCGCCTGGGCCTCGGGCGCATTCCAGCCATTGATCACCCGCACCGGCTGGCCCAGGCGCAGCACCAGCGCGGTGCGATCGGGCGGCACCGCGATGACCGATGCCACAACCAGTGCGGCCACGGCCGCCCCGCCGAGCCCCGCGACAAGCCGGCGTCGCGCGCCAAGCGCGGTGAAATCAGTGCCCATCGCCGGCCTTTGTGCCGTGGACGGTCGGCTCTGCCGCCGCAGCGGCCTGCGGCGGCAGCACCGTGGTGGTGGTGCCCGGCGCATCGACAATGACCTTGTCGCTTTGCGCCAGCACGCGTTCCATTGTCGCGTAATACATCTGCCGCCGGGTGATCTCGGGTGCCTGGCGATATTGCGCCTCGATCTGGTCGAATGCGCCCGCTTCGCCCTGGGCGTGGGCAATCCACTGGCGCGACCAGCTGCGCGCCTGGTCGGCTTCGCCAGCCGCATCGGTGCGGGCGGCGGCAACGGCGTGCATCGCCTCGGCCACGCGCTGCGGGGGATCGGCGCGGCGGATATCGATGCCATCGATGACGATGCCTGCCTGATACCCGTCGAGCACCGTTTGCAGACGGCGCGCCGCTTCGCGTCCGATGCGGTTGCGACCGGGGCCGATGGCTGCGGGGAAATCCATCCCGGCCAGGGTCGCACGCATCGCAGTATCGGCCGCCAGCCGCAACGTGGTATCGGGACTGGCCAGCGCCAGCGCGTGGCGGCGCAGATCGCCGATCCGCCAGCGCACTTCGTAGGCCATATCGACCGCGCCGCCATCGCGGGTCATCATCAGATGTTCGCCGGACCCGTCTGGCAGCGTGAGCCGCCGCATCGTGGTGACATCTTCGATGTAGGCGGTGCCGATCGGCCAGGGCCAGCTGACCGCCACGCCAGGGCCCTGTACCGGTCCCCATGCACCCAGCGTGGCGACGATGGCCTGGTCGTGCGCGCCGACCGGATGCAGCGACGTCGCCCCCAGCCACACCAGCCCGGCGGCAGCGGCCAGCCACACGGTCCGGCGTGTGTCCGGCAAAGGCAGCCTGGTCCCGACCAGACGCCTTGCCACATCAAGCGCGGCCAGTGTGCCGGGCGCGGTTGCCCCGCGCCGGGGCGGGCGGGGGGCACTGCGGGGTCGCGAATGGTCCCAGGGGCCGGGAATGCGTGGCGCAGTCGTGTCGGGCGCTGGCGCGGGTGCGGGTGCGGCTTCGCCCTCGACCGGTGCGGCACAATCGGGATCGCGCAGCGCTGGCGCGGTTTCTGCGCCGCCCCACGGGCTGTCATGCTGGGCCACGCCAAGACCGTCATTTGCCGGCCTATCGGTGGCCTTACCCCTGTCAAGACCATTCATAGGTCCGGTTATAGGGTGCCTGCCCCAGAAAAACAGGTCTCGTTCCCTTTTTTCCTTTGCTAGGGGGTGTCCCGATAGGGCGAATTTCAACACGGGACCGGATTGACACGATGACTGATGTTTCTGCGCTGGAACGTGCGCTGCGTGACGTGGCCGGCGCGCGTATCCAGGCGGTGCGCCTTGCGGCCGATGGCTCTGCCAGCGCGGTGGTCGATGCCGAGGGCCTGACCGATGCGGCGCGCACCGAACTGGAACGCGCTTTGCAGGCAGCTGCGGCGCAAGCCGGGGTCCAGACGTTGCGCGTGGGCATGTCGGCCGCGCGCCGCAAACGGCGGATCATCGCCGTCGGTTCGGGCAAAGGTGGCGTCGGCAAATCGACGCTGTCGGCCAATCTGGCCATTGCGCTGCACCGGCTGGGGCGCCCCACGGGGCTGGTCGATGCCGATATCTACGGCCCGTCGCAGGCGCGCCTGTTCGCCACCGAAGACCAGCGGCCCGAGGCAAAGGACAAACAGCTGATCCCGGTGATGAGCCGGTTTGGCGTGCCGATGCTGTCGATGGCGCATCTGGTCCGTCCCGGTCAGCCGATTGCCTGGCGCGGCCCGATGGTGGGCAATGCACTGGGCCAGCTGCTCGATGCCGACTGGGGCACCGCCGAAGTGATCGTGGTCGACCTGCCGCCGGGCACCGGCGACGTGCAATTGACCATGCTGCAGAAATACAAACCGGCCGGCGCGGTGATCGTGTCGACCCCGCAGGATCTGGCGCTGATCGATGCCACCCGCGCGATCGGCCTGTTCGAACAAGGCGGGGTGCCGCTGATCGGGATGGTTGAAAACATGGCCGGCTATCTGTGCCCGCATTGTGGCGAAGCCAGCGATCCGTTTGGCCATGGCGGGGCCGAAGATGCGGCGAAGACCGGCGGGTTGCCCTTTCTCGGGCGTATCCCGCTGGCGCTGGCAATTCGCGAGGGCAGCGATGCGGGCGAGCCGCCGGCGGCAGGCAGCGGCCCGCTGGCCGATGCCTATATGGCGATCGCGCGCCAGATCGCCGGCTGGCTGGACACGCACGGCTGATGCCGGTGCCGCGCGCCCTTTCGCGTCGCACCGTGCTGGTGGGTGCTGGCGCAGCGGGCGCGCTGGTGATCGGGCTGGCGATGGTGCCGCGCCGCTATCGCGCGCCGCTGGCGGCAGGCGAGGGCGAACACGTGATTGACGGGCTGATCCGCCTGTCACGCGATGGCACGGTCAGCGTGGCGGTGCCCGCGCTTGAAATGGGGCAGGGGATTACCACGCTGGCCGCGCAGATCGTTGCGGTGGAACTGGGCGCGGACTGGCGCCGGGTGGGGGTAGAGCCCGCCCCGGTCAGCCGGTTTTATGCCGATCCGGTGATCGCCGCCGCGTGGGCGACGATGTGGCTGCCACGCGCACTGGCCGGGGTGCCCTGGCTGAGCGATGCCCCGGACGACGCGCTGGTGCGGTACAAGGCGGACAGCCAGCCGGTGGTGATGACCGCCTGCGGCACGACGCTGGCCGTGTTCGAACCGCGGCTGCGGCTGGCGGCGGCTGCATTGCGTGCGGCGCTGATCGCGGCGGGCGCGGCGCAGGCCGGCGTGCCGGTGGCATCGTGCGACACGCGCGACCATCATGTGGTGTGCGGCAAACAGCGGTTTGGCTTTGCCAGCCTGATCGATGCGGCGCTTGCGTCAACCCCGCCGTCGGCACCACCCTTGCGCGCAGCACCCTTGCGCGCAGCACCCGCGCGCGAGCCGGCCGAGGCCGTACCCGGCCCCACCGCCGCGCCCGATTTTCCCCGCCTTGACCTGCCCGCCAAGGTCGATGGCAGCCTGGTGTTCGCCGCCGATCTGCGCCTGCCCGGTATGGTCCATGCGGCGATCGCGCACGGACCGCAGGGGCATTGCCACCTGGCCAGCCACGATGCCGCCGCTGCGCGTTCGGTACCAGGCCTGATCGCGGTGGTGCGCAGCGAACGCTGGCTGGCCGCCGTGGGCAAAACCTGGCATGCCGCCGATCGCGCGCTGACGGCCATGGACCCGCTGTTCCGCATCGATCCGCACGGCGATGGCCGCGTGGTCGACAGCGCAGCGATCGATGCCGCGCTCGACACTGCGCTGCGGCACGGCAGCGCCACCCGGATCGCCGCCGAGGGCGATCCCGACCCGCTGCTGGCGCATCCCGCGCTGAGCGCGCGCTATGACATCGAACCCGCGCTCCACGCCCCGCTCGAACCCGCCTGCGCCACCGCGCGGATCAGCCACGGGCAGCTGGAACTGTGGATCGCCACGCAGGCGCCCGAGGCGGCGGCGCAGGCGGCGGCGCGCGGTGCGGGCGTGGGGCGCGATGCGGTCACCGTTTACCCGTTGGCCGCCGGCGGCAGCTTTGACGCGCGGCTGGATGTACGCATCGCCGAACAGGTCGCGGTGATCGCGCGCGAAACCGGCAGGCCGGTGCAGCTGACCTGGTCACGCTGGCAGGAAACGCTGGCCGGGTATCCCCGCGCCCCGGCCAGCGCCATGCTGAGCGCGGCCTTCGACCCGGCCCGACAACACCTGATCGGATGGCGCGCGCGGATCGCCACGCCATCCAGCGGGGTGGAAACCGGCGCGCGGCTGTTTGGCGGCCGCGATGCCCACACCGCGCAAGGCCTGGCCAATGGCACGGCCGACCCGCTGGCCGTGGCAGGGGGCCTGCCGATCTATGCCATGCCCGCCCGCGCGCTCGACCATGTGCCGGTCGCAATCAGCCTGCCGGTCGGCCGGCTGCGCGGGGGGGCCCATGCCCAGACCGCGTTCATGACCGAAAGCTTCATCGACGAATGCGCGCATTTCGCCGGCGCCGAGCCGCTGTCGTTCCGCGTGACCATGTTGGGCAGCCAGCCGCGTCTGGTGGCATGCCTGCAAGGCGCCGCAAGCCTGGCCATGTGGGGCGGGGGTGGCAATGGGTCGGGGCAGGGCATTGCCTGCCACACCATGACCCTGAACGCCCCCGAAGGCCCGCGTGCCGGGCATATCGCCGTGGTGGTCAGCGCGCATATGCAGGGCAGCGCCATCCGCGTCGACAGCGTGGCGGCCTATTGCGATATTGGCCGCATCATCAACCGTGATATCGCGCGCCAGCAGATCGAGGGCGGGCTGATGTTCGGCATCGCCCATGCGCTGGGTGGCAGCGCGCGATGGAACGCAGGCCTGCCACAGGCGGGCCGACTGGCCGGTCTTGGCCTGCCGCTGCTGGCCGATTGCCCCAAGGTTGCGGTTGCCTTTGCCACCAGCGACGCCGAACCGTTCGACCCGGGTGAGCTGGGCATGGTTGCCATCGCGCCGGCAATCGGCAACGCTCTGTTTTCTGCCAGCGGGATACGTTTTCGTCGCCTGCCGTTCCTGTCCGAAGGACTTTGAAAGCGTGATGACAAAACGTCCGAACCGGTCTTTGTCCGAAATCACGCCACAGCAAGGATTCTGATGCCTGTTTCCAATCCGCCGCACTGGCCTGCCGATCACCCGCGCGTTGCCACGGGGCGCGTGGGCGTGTTGCTGGTCAATCTGGGCACACCCGATGCGCCCGATACACGCTCGGTGTCCCGTTATCTCAAACAGTTCCTGTCGGACCGGCGCGTAGTGGAAATCCCCGTGCTGATCTGGCAACCGATCCTGCGCGGGATCATCCTCAACACCCGGCCCAAGAAATCGGCGCACGCCTATGCCCAGGTCTGGACCGAAGACGGTTCACCGCTGGCCGCGATCACCGCGGCGCAGGCGCGCGCGTTGCAGGCGCGGATGGGCGATGCGGTCGTGGTGCGCCACGCCATGCGCTATGGCAAACCGCCGATCGCCGACCAGCTCGACGCGCTGGTCGCCGAAGGCTGCGAACGCATCCTGATCGCGCCGCTCTATCCGCACTATTCGGGCGCCACCACCGCCAGCGTGCTGGACGATGCGGCACGCTGGATCCTGCGCACGCGGCGCCTGCCCGCGCTGCGCACGCTGCCGCCCTATCATGATGATCCGGGCTATATTGTAGCGCTGCACCAGGATCTGTCGCGCCAGATCGCAGCGCTCGATTTCGCACCCGAACTGTTGATGCTGAGCTATCACGGCATGCCCGAACGCACCTTGCACATGGGCGATCCCTATCACTGCCATTGCCGCAAGACCTCGCGGCTGTTGGGCGATGCCTTTGCTGCCACGCATCCGGACTTGCGGCTGATGACCACGTTCCAGTCGCGTTTCGGGCGCGCCAAATGGCTGGAACCGGCCACCGACGAGATGCTGATGGCCGAAGCGCGCGCCGGAACCCGCCGCGTGGCGATCGCCGCGCCAGGCTTTTCCGCCGACTGTCTGGAAACGCTGGAGGAACTGGCAATCCGCGGGCGCGAGGAATTCACGGGTGCCGGCGGCACCGAATTTGCGGCGCTGGGCTGCCTGAACGCGGGCACAGACGGCATGGCACTGCTCGACGCGATGGTACGGCGCGAGCTGTCGGGGTGGATCTGACCGCTATTTGGCCCAGGGTTGCAGCTGGCAGCCCCAGCCTTCGCGATACACCGCGGTCTGGTGGGCAATCAGCGGATAGCTGGCGGTTACGCTGTGGGCCGCCGGGTCTTCGCTCAGGCTGACCCAGCCGACCGCGCCTTCCATGTCCTTGTGGCAATCGGCCAGATTGCGCCCGCCCAGATAACGGCACGAACAGGCCACGCGCGCGCCATAGGCCGCGCCGGTCTGCGCATAGCGGCCGGCCGGGTTCCAGATCCACGCCAGCCCGGCAATCAGCAGCGCGATCAGTGCCAGCGCAATCATCCGTCGCAGCGGGCGGCGCGGCGGCTGCACGCTGTCTGGCACGGAACCCTGATAATTGGTGCTTGTCATGTGGAGTTACCCATTGCCCGGCGCGTCGATCTTTGTGAAGGATCGGGAACGATGATTCCCAACCGCCGTTTCCTTATCGCCCCCCTTGCGCTCGTGCCAGCGCTGATCGCCTGCCAATCCGCGCCGGTGGCACCACCGCTGGCGCCGCAGGCGCAGGCGGCAGTCGTGGCCGATCCAGGCACGACCTCGCGCGCCGATCTGGCCCGCAGCATCGACGCGCTGTTCACCGCGCCCGAGGCGGGCGAAACGCGCGCCTTGCTGGTGTGGCGCGACGGGCGACCGATCGCCGAACGCTATGGCCCGGGGTATGACCGCAACACCCGTTTCATCAGCTGGTCGATGGCCAAATCGGTAACCGGGGTGCTGATCGGCATGCTGGTGTCCGACGGACGGCTGCGGCTGGATGATTCGGTGCCGATCCCGCTGTGGCAGCGCCCCGGCGATCCCCGCGGCGAGATCACCTTGCGCCAGCTGTTGCAGATGCGATCGGGACTGCACCATGTCGAGGCGGGCGATCCGCCCTATGACTCGGACGAAGTGCGCATGCTGTTCCTTGATGGCCGCGACGATATGGCCCGCTATGCCGAGGCGCAGCCGCTGCAATATGACGCCGGGCGCAAATGGGTCTATTCCACCAACACCAGCGTGATCCTGGCCGACCTGGCCGCACGCGTGCTGGCGCCCGGCGGCAATCCCGAGATGCGGCGGCGCGCCGTGCTCGATTATCTGCACACGCGACTGTTCGATCCGGTCGGCATGCGGTCGGCCACCCCCGAATTCGACGCCGCGGGCACGATGATCGGCGGCAGCGCGATCCACGCCACCGCGCGCGACTGGGCGCTGTTCGGCGAATTCCTGCGCCATCGCGGCGCGGCCGGCGGGGTGCAGCTGGTGCCGCGTCAGTGGATCGATTTCATGACCACGCCCTCCCCGCGTGAGGCGCAGTACGGCGCGCAGATCTGGCTCAATCGCAAGGCGACAGTCGGCGATGCCTCGCTGTTTCCCGGGCGCGGTCCTGCCGACCTGTTCGCCTGCGAAGGGCATCTGGGCCAATATGTGCTGGTATCGCCTTCGCGCAGGCTGGTGGTGGTGCGCCTGGGCATGACGCCCGAGGATCATCTGGACAAAGTGACGTCAAAGCTGGGCGATATCGTCGGGCTGTTCCGCTGATCGGCAGGACCTGACGCGGTCGCGTCGCGACAATCGCATCGAACCGTAGATCGGTGCGCCCGCGGCCAGCAGCACCAGGCCCCAGGCATCTGCGCGCAGGCCCAGCCCCCACACCATCCACGCGACATAGCCCGCCGCCAGCATTGCCGCAGCGGCCAGCACCGGCTCGCCACGGACCAGCTTCAGCGCCGCCAGCGCACTGGCGAAATAGGCCAGCATGCCCGCCGCCAGGCTGATCTCGATCACCGCGGCGAACAGGTTTGCGGTGCTGCCCGAATAATTCAGCAGCATCACGGCACTCAACAGAACCCCCGACACCACATGCGCGCGCGCGGGTGTGCCTTGCGGCGTTTCCCGGCCGAACCACGCCGGGAACACTCCGCCGTGTGCCATTGCCCAGGGCATCTCGCCCTGCAGCAGGGTAAATCCGTTCAACGCGCCCACCGCGCTGATCGCGGCAAACACGGCCATCGCACCGGCCGCAAGTGGCCCAAAACTGCGCCCCAGAAAATCGGCGACCGGCGCCGGCGATTGCGCAAGCACCTGCGATGGCACGAAATAAAGCAGCGTCGCGGCAATCGAAAAATAGACCACCCCGGTAAAGGCCGTGCCCAGCATCGTGGCGCGCGGTACGTTGCGTTCGGGATCGCGCACTTTGTCGGCGGGCACAGTCGCCGCCTCA
Source organism: Novosphingobium acidiphilum DSM 19966 (assembly GCF_000429005.1). GTDB lineage: Bacteria > Pseudomonadota > Alphaproteobacteria > Sphingomonadales > Sphingomonadaceae > Novosphingobium > Novosphingobium acidiphilum. Next base: position 24,485 of record NZ_AUBA01000008.1, read on the forward strand.
ACCCCCAGAAAACCCCAGAACGTCAGTGCTGCCGCCTGCGCAACCCGTGCGCCGCTCAGTGGAACTGCAACGGGTGGAACCGCCGCCACATGCGCTGCCGGCAACAGATACCACGCACCCAGCAGCATCACCAACGCCAGCGGAACCAGTTTGGCAACCGCGGTGACCACTTGCACATGACCGGCCAGCGCCACGCCGCGCACGTTTACATAAACCAGCGCCCAGACCAGTGCCAAAGCGGCACCCGCCGCCATCGCCGGCTGGCGCAGGAACACCAGGGGGCTGCTCAGCGCGCTGATCGCCGCCACGGCAATCGCGGCATTGCCCGTCCACACCGAAACCCAATAGCTCCAGGCCACGGCAAAGCCGGCCCCGGGACCAAACGCCGCCCCGACATAGGCATAAGGTCCGCCCGCCTTGGGAATTTTTGCGGACAGACTCGCAAACACCCAGGCCAGCGACAATGCGCCCACGATCGTGGCCGCCCACCCGAACAGCGCGTTCAAGCCAAGCGGCGCCAATGTGGCCGGCAGCAGGTAAACGCCCGAACCGATCATGTTGCCCACCACCAGGGCAAGCACCATGCCAAATCCAAGCGCCCGTTTGCCGGTGTTCCCCGATCCAGTCACGCCCCCGCCCATCGATCGGACATCAGATCGCAGGCGTGAACCGCAACGACAGACACGACATGCCCCCATCGATTTTGGCGCATTCGCCGTTGTCGACCGTCACGACATCAAAACCGTGCCCGGACAAGATCTTCGCGGTTTGCGCATAACCCGACGGCATGATCACCACGTCGTTGACGCGGATTGCATTGGCACAGGCATCTTCGCCTTCGGCGGTTTCAATCACCGTGTAATCGGCGAAACAGCCGCTGGCATTCAGGCGCGGCGTGGCCAGAATGGTCCGGTGATCCAGCAACGAACAGTCGGTCTTGAAATGCAACACGCCCGGCGGTGTGATGACCTCGCGCACGCGGTGCCCCCAGGCATTGGCGATACGCGTCAGCTCGGCAATCCCTGCGGCATCGGTACGGGCTGAGCGCCCCACCAGAATTTCCCGCTCGGTGACCAGGATGTCGCCGCCTTCGACAAACCCCGGCCCGGTGATCGTTTCAATCCGGCTGAAGAATTGCGCGAGATGCGGCGCCATCGCGCTTGCCTCACCCAGCCTGGTAACCGCGCCGGGACGCAGCACGATGGCGCCCTGAGGCAGGCACAAGGTGGTGTCTTCGACAAAGCAGCTGTCGGGAAACTGGTCGATGGGGGCCAGTTCGTGGACTGTCACCCCGGCCTTTTGCAGCGCCGCGACATAGTCGCCATGATGGGCGGTTATCCGGTCGAAATCGGGGTTTCCCTGGTCGACCGCACGCAGTCCGTCGCAGATCGTCGATGGAGGCCGGCGCGTGATGGCATGCGTAAACTGGTAGGAATGGTACGGCATCCGCGCCCCTTGCAGAATTGGCCTTGCGATCGTTTAGCCCTTCGGCCGTCCCTGGGCGAGCAGTGCCGGGCTTTCGGCCAACAGGTCGTGCGCCGCCTGCGGATCTTCATCGACCAACCCTTCGGGATCGGGATGGATCAGGATTTCGGTGTCGGGAAATTCGCGCGCCAGCAGGTCCTCGATCTCGTCCATCACATGATGCGCCTCGGTCACGGTCATCGCGCCGTCGACCCACACGTGGAATTGCACGAAATCTCGGTTGCCGCTGGTGCGGGTGCGCAAGTCATGAATGCCCTTGAGCGCGGGGTGGCGCGCCGCCACAGCCAGAAAGCGTTCGCGTTTGTCCAACGGCCATTCGTGATCCATCAACTGCTCGATCGCCGTTTGCGAGGCGCCCCACGCGCCCCACCCCAGCCAACCGGCAATCGCCAGCGCAAACCCGGCATCGGCCCAGCGCAGATGGCCCCAGTGATCAAGCGCCAGCGCCGCGATTACCGCCAGATTGAGCACAAGGTCGGCGCGATAATGGATATGGTCGGTGGCGATTGCCACGCTGCCGGTGCGGCGGATCACGCGGCTTTGATAGGCAACCAGCGCCAGCGTGGCCGCAATCGCCAGCGCCGACACCACGATGCCATCGCCCGGGTCCTGGACCCCGCCCGGCATGAACAGCTGCGTCACCGCGCGAAACGCCAGGCCGATCGCCGACAGCGAGATCAGCACGACCTGGAACATCGCCGCCAGCGCCTCGGCCTTGCCATGGCCAAAGCGGTGGTTGTCATCATCGGGGATCGCCGCGATCCACACCCCCAGCAGCGTGGCCAGGCTGGCGACCAGATCGAGCAGGGTGTCGGCCAGACTGCCCAGCATCGCCAGCGACCCGGTCGACGCCACGGCCCAGCCCTTGAGCGCCAGCAACAGCGTTGCCACCGCGATCGAGGCAAACGCGGCACGGCGATTGAGCATGCCCTTGGCGGGCACGCTGATGGGTGTCGGGGCGGTCATCGCGCCTGTTTACGGGTAGAGCAGGCGGCTGGTCCAGCCTTGATCGCCCCGGCGCACAAATTGACGCCGTTCGTGCAGGCGATATGCGCGGTCCTGCCAGAATTCGATCCGTTCGGGCCGCACGCGATAGCCCGACCAGTGCGCCGGGCGCGGCACGTTGCCATCGGGATACTGCGCACGCAGCGCGGCCACGCGGTCAAGATAGGTCTGCCGGTCATCCAGCGTCTGCGACTGGTCGGATGCGGCCGAACCCAGCCGCGATTCGGGATGGCGGCTGGCAAAATAGGCATCGGCCTCGGCCGCGGTCACTTCGGTGATCGGCCCTTCGATGCGAATCTGGCGATGCAGGCTTTTCCAATGGAACAGCAGCGCGACATGGCCGTTTGCGGCCAGTTCCCCGCCCTTGCGGCTGTGAAAATTGGTGTAGAACACAAATCCGTCCGGCCCGTGTCCCTTCAGCAGCACCATGCGCACCGACGGCAGGCCGTCGGGCGTGGCGGTCGCCAGTGCCATGGCGTTGGGATCGTTGGGCTCGCTGGCGCGCGCATCGGCAAACCATGCTTCGAACAAGCCAAATGGATCGGCATCGGGGATGGCGTGATCGGCAGACGACAGCGTCGTCAAAGGCGGCAATTGCGACATGGCCCAGGCCATAGCCCGAGAATGCGCCCCTGCCCAGCGTACGTTTGGGCGCACGCGCGCAGGACGGGCTGAAATCAGTTGCGCGAAAATCTTGCGCGATGCGGGGTGCGGGCCTAGCTATGAGCCCATGCCAGACCCCTATACCATTCTTGGCGTCGGTCGCAGTGCCAGCGAAAAGGACATCAAGTCCGCCTATCGTCGGCTTGCCAAGGAACTGCACCCCGATCGCAACCAGGACAAACCCAACGCGGCCGAACGGTTTGGCGAAATCACCAGCGCCTATGACCTGCTGTCTGACAAGGACAAGCGCGCCCAATTCGACCGGGGCGAAATCGACGCCGAGGGCAATCCGACGGCTCCGTTCGGTTTTGGTGCGGGTGGCGGCCAGGGCGGGTTTCGCCACGACGGATTCGAAGGGTTTGCCGCACGCCCCGGCGACGGTGCCGGGCCCGATCTGGGCGATCTGTTCGAAGGGCTGTTCGGCGGGCGCGGCGGTGCGGCCGGCGGGCCATTCGGTGCGCGGCGCGGGGCGCCCCCGCGCGGCGGCAATGTCGCCTATCGGCTGGTGGTGCCATTTGTCGATGCGGCGACGCGCGCGGCGCAGCGGATCACGCTCAAAGACGGCAAGACGATCGATCTGAAGCTGCCCGCAGGCGTCGAACAGGGCCAGCAGATGCGCCTTGCCGGCAAGGGCGAACCCGGACCGGGCGGGGCCGGCGATGCCATCGTGACGATCGAGATCGCCGCGCACCCGGTGTTCGAACGCGATGGCGACAACATCCGCATCGATGTGCCGATCACGCTTGATGAAGCGGTGAACGGCGCCAGGATCAAGGTGCCGACAGCCGATGGCGCGGTGATGCTGACGGTTGTGCCGGGCACCACCGGGGGCAAGACCCTGCGCCTGAAAGGCAAAGGTTTTTCGCGCAAGGACGGCGAACGCGGCGACCAGCTGGTCACTTTGCAGGTCGACCTGCCGCCCGACGATGCCGATCTGCGCCGCCGGCTCGAAGGCTGGCACGATACGCGCAATCCGCGCGCCCGCCTGGGCGTCTGATCGGTGATGCCCGGCGATCCAGCGGCCGCCGGGCCCACACTTTCCGAAGCCGAACTGGCCAGCCTGTCGCCCGAGGCGCGGCGCCTGCGCGCGCTGCGCTGGCAGGCGCACCTCGACGATGCCAGAATGCGCCTGCGATCACGGCGGCGCGTGGTGCGGGTGGTGCGCCGGGTATGGGCAGGCGTGTTGAACGACGGCACCATCCATGCCGGCAATTTTGCCTATATGGTGCTGATTTCGCTGTTTCCCTTCTGCATCACTGCAGCGGCGATGTTTTCGCTGGTGGGCGAAGCGGGTGAACGCGGCGCGGCGATTGCCACCGTGCTTGCGGCATTGCCTCCCGATGTCGCCAGCGTGCTGGGCCCGGTTGCGCGCAAGGTGCTGGCGGCGCGCACCGGTTCGTTGTTGTGGATCGGCGGCGCAGTGGGGCTGTGGACCGTGGGCAGCATGATCGAAACCATCCGCGACATGTTGCGCCGGGCCTATGGCACGCCGATTACCCGCGCGTTCTGGTGGCGGCGGCTGGCGTCGACCGGATTGATCATTGCCTCGGTCGTGCTGATCCTGCTGGCGATCACCGCGCAAGTCGCACTGGGCGCGACAGTGGAAACGTTGCTGGCGCTGGCGCCCGACCTGCATGGCTGGATCAATGGGCTGGCGCTGTCGCGGTTTGCCCCGGCGCCCTTGATGTTCGGTGCGTTGTGGGTGCTTTTTTTCAGCCTCAGCCCCGGTGAATATGGCGCGCGGCGCTATCCCAAATGGCCCGGCGCGCTGTTTGTGTCCGCCTGGTGGCAGGGGATTTCGATCATCCTGCCCAAACTGCTGCGCTATCTTTTTACCTACGATCTGACCTATGGCAGCCTGGCCGGGGTGATGATCGCCCTTTTCTTTTTCTGGCTGGTGGGCTTAGGAATGGTGGTGGGTGCCGAACTCAACGCCGCGCTGGCCGAAACGCCGGAAGAGCACGATGTGGTGAGCCTGGCCGACGAACGCACTGCAACGCGTTCGGGTGTGATGACGACAAATGAACACGAGGGCGCATGACCGGACTGATGGTGGGAAAGCGCGGCCTGATCATGGGCCTCGCCAATGACAAATCGCTGGCCTGGGGCATTGCCAAGCGGCTGCACGAGGCTGGCGCCGAACTGGCGTTTTCGTACCAGGGCGAAGCTTTGGAAAAGCGTGTGCGCCCGCTGGCGGCAAGCCTGGACAGCGATTTCCTGATCGAATGCGACGTGGGCGATATGGACGCGCTCGACGCGACCTTTGCCACGCTGGCCGAACGGTGGCCGACGATCGATTTTATCGTCCATGCCATCGGCTATTCGGACAAGACCCAGCTGCGCGGCCGGTATTACGACACCACGCTCGACAATTTTCTGATGACGATGAACATCTCGGCCTACAGCCTGGTCGCGGTGACCAAGCGTGCGATGCCGATGATGGCCGCGGGTGGATCGATCCTGACGCTGACCTATTACGGCGCGGAAAAGGTCGTGCCGCATTACAACGTGATGGGCGTGGCCAAGGCTGCGCTTGAGGCGAGCGTGCGCTATCTGGCCAATGACTGCGGCCCGGCCGGCGTGCGCGTCAACGCGATCTCGGCCGGCCCGATCAAGACGCTGGCGGCCAGCGGCATCGGCGATTTCCGCTATATCCTCAAATGGAACGAGCTGAATTCGCCGTTGCGCCGCAATGTCACGATCGAAGACGTCGGCGGGTCGGGCCTCTATTTCCTGTCGGACCTGTCATCGGGCGTCAGCGGCGAAGTGCACCATGTCGACGCCGGATACCACACCGTCGGCATGAAGCAGGAAGACGCGCCGGATATCGCGCTGGGCTGACCTACTGGTGCCCGGCCGGTTCGGTATCGGCCGGCGGCGTTGCCAGCGAACCCGGCGTGCCCGATTGCGCCGGGGCATCGCCCGCAGTGCGTTCGCGCGCCAGGCGGGCGTCGTATTCCTTTTCCAGCGATTCGACGCGGGCCTGTTCGGCGGCGGCATCGCTGTCGACGGTTTCCAGCCGCTTGGAGCGTTCCGCCTCGATCAGCTTGGCAAAATGCACATCGCTCGATTGCTTGCGTTCGGCGTGGGCGTTGTTGATCAGCCGGGCCAGACAGCCGGTATCGCCCCCTGCGCCCACCGGCGAACACGAATTGGTGCCGAACGCGCCCACCGTTTCATAGGCCTTGACCCGCTCGGTCCAGGCCTGGTTCGACGCCTTGTTGGGATTGTCGCGCAGCGGCTCGGGAATACGGAACCGTTCGCCTTCATCCTTGCGCGCGCAGACCGTGATCTGATCCCCGGTTGACGCGGGGCAGGGATCGTTGCCGAATACGATCAACTGGTTGACCTTGTCGCCCGACTGGCCCTGCGCCAGCGCCGCGTGCGGCACGCCAAGCGCGAAAACCATCGTGGCGACAAGAGGGATCAGGCGCTTCATCTTGGCAAACTCCGGCGGCAGCGACATGCGATTGACCCCCATATAGGCGTCATAACCCCTGAACGGTAGCCGGGTTGCGATCCTTGGCCAGAATCAAATTTTTGCCGACAGCCGGATCGCGGCGCGACAGCCCAGACGGATCGCGTGAAACAGCACCGGATAGGCGGGTGCGCGTTCGGCGCCGGCGGCCAGCGCCGCATCGCGGTGCGCGCGTTCGTCATCGCGAAACTGGCGGATCACCGCGCCCAGCTCGGGGTCGGTATCGCCCAGTTCTTCAAGCTGTTCGGTATAATGGCGGTCGATTTCGGTCTCGATCGCGGCGGTGCAGGCCATCGCCGCCTCGGGACCGATCAGCGCGGTGGCCGCGCCCAGTGCAAAGCCCGCGGCCGACCACACCGGGTGCAACAGCGTGGGGCGTACGCCGCGTTCGACGATCATCGCGTCAAACCGCGCGCGGTGCGCCTCTTCCTGCTGGGCCATGTGCAGGATTTCGGCAGACTGGGGCGCGCGATCGCCCATCACCGCCAGTTGCCCGGCATAGATGCGGGTGGCGCCGAATTCGCCCGCCTGGTCCACCCGGACCATGGCTTCGCGCTGCTGCTTGTTCATGGCGTCAACGTCCTTTACCGACCGCGCCGGACAAGCAGGGCAATGCCCGCCGCCGCCGCCAGCGAACCGATGCAGTTATACCCTGCCATGCTGATGCCGAACAGCGTCCAGGCGGGCACATCGCAGCGAATCACTGGCGCAGCCATGATCGCGGCCAGCGGATCGCCGGTGATCCGCGTGGACGAACACGCGGTCAGCCCCTGCCACCAATGGTATTCCACGCCGGCATGAAACCCGCCGATCAGGCCGCCGGTGGCGATGCCCAGCACCGCCAGCCACACCAGCGCGCGCACTGCGCGCGGGTCGCGCACCGCAAACGCACCCAGCGCCACGACCAGCGCGGCTATATGCGCATAACGCTGCCACCAGCACATGTCGCACGGCGCCAGTCCAAAGCCATATTGCGCCACCAGCGCGGCCGCCATGGCACCCGCAGGCACAATCAGCGCCAGCGCGCGGGCAAGCCTGTGCACCACCGGAGTCTGGCCGAACACCATGGCCGCCCGCTCAGCGCTTGTGCGCGGCCAGCGCCGCAGGGGTGGTGCGCCCGATGGTCTGCAGCGCATACCACAGCTGGAAATCGTCGATGCCCTTGGCCTTCAGCTGTTCGGGGGTCATCTTGAAGCGCGCGTCCTCGGCATTGTCCTTTTCCAGTTCCTTGTCGTCCTTGATCTCGTTGGCAAGATGGTGGCGAAGATCGCTTTCGCGATAGGCGCGCGCCGCACGCTTGCGCGCATCGGGGTCGGAAATCTGCGGCACGGCAATGTCGGGGGTAATCCCGCCTTCCTGCACGGATCGGCCCGATGGGGTGTAATACCGTGCTGTGGTCAGCTTGACCGCGGTGTTTTCATCAAGGTCGAACTTGGTCTGCACGCTGCCCTTGCCAAAGCTGCGCTGGCCCATGATGACGGCACGCCGCTGGTCCTGCAACGCGCCCGCAACGATTTCCGACGCCGACGCCGTTCCTTCGTCGATCAGCACGACGATCGGCAGCCCGCGCGCGATATCGCCGGGGGTGGCGCTGAACACTTCGCTGTCGCGGGCATAGCGCGCGCGTTGCGACACGATCGTACCGTGATCGAGGAACAGGTCGGACAGACCCACGGCTTCGCCCAGCAGGCCGCCCGGATCGCCACGCAGATCGAGGATCAGGCCGCCAGGGTGATCGCCGGTCTGTTTGCGGATCTTCATCCAGGCATCGTTGACTTTGCCGGTGATGTTTTCGCTGAAGCTTGACACCGAAATCACCCCGATGCCGTTCACGACCTTGAAATCGACCGGCTGCAGTTCGATCACCTGGCGCGTGATCGTCACATCGATCGGATCGTCGCGACCCGGGCGATACAGCGTCAGCGTGATCGTGGTGCCCGCAGGACCGCGCATCTGATCGACCGCATCGTCCAGCGTACCGCCAAACAGCAGTTTGCCATTCAGATGGGTGATGAAATCGCCGGGCTTGACCCCGGCCAGCGCCGCGGGGCTGCCCTTGGTCGGGGCGATCACTTTCACCGCGCCGTCTTCCATCTGCACGCTGAGGCCCAGCCCGCCATAGGATCCGTTGATCTGGATCTGCAGATTGGCGTTGTCGCGCACGTCGAGATAGGCACTGTGCGGATCAAGCGAGGCAACCATGCCGTTGATCGCGCCCTTGATCAGCTTGTCGTCATCGACCGGCTCGACATATTGCTCCTTGATCTTGGCATAGACCGCAAAAAGCTTGTTGAACTGGGGTCCGCTGCGCGCATCGACGGCGGCAAGGCCCGCGGTCGCCACCGGGATCAGCGCAATCGCGGTCGCAAGGGCAGAGGCACGCAGGGCAAGTGTCAGGCGGTTCGCCATGGGGAACTTTCGCAAGGGTTTTCGCAAACGCAGCGACAGGCGCGTTGTTTCCTCCATGTAACGCCGCATCTGCGCGAATACCAGACAGGCGTTTGGGCAGCGCGGTTCGGGGCTTGGCCCGGTCAGGGCCGCAGGAATTCCATCGGATTGACTGGCGTCCCGTCCTTGCGCAGTTCGACCATGACGCGCGGATGGCCCGGTTCTGCCACGCCCAGCGGCGCGCCCTGCACCAGCGCCTGCCCCACCCCGACATCGATCCGGCCCAGCCCCGTAACCAGCGAAGACCAGCCGCCATCATGCGCCAGAATGACAATATGGCCATAGCCGCGATAGGGGCCGGCAAACGCCACGCGACCGGCCGCCGGAGCCACCACTTGGGCGCCGCCGGCAGGCGCCAGCACGACGCCGCGTTGCGGCCCGGTCTCGCTCGATTCGCCAAATCCGCCAAGCAGGCGCCCCGCCACCGGCAGAATTCCGGAAAAATGCGCCACAGGCGGGCCGATATCGGGTCGTTTGATCTGCAGCATGTGGCCCGCCGGTGTGCCCAGATCTGCAGGCCGCGGCATGGGCCCCGGCAAAGCCGCCAGCCGGCCCGCCAACCCGTCATCCGCCTCAAGCCGCGTGACCAGTGTGCCCAGATCGCGGGTCTGTTCGGCCAGCGCAAGCACCCGGTCGGATTCGCGACCGGCATTGCCCGTGGCCGCGCGACTGGCAATCCGCTGACGACTTTCGATGGCCACCAGATCCTGCTGGCGCGCGGTCAGGTCGTGCTGGCTTTGGCCAAGGCTGGTGGCCAGCACGCGTGCCTGATCCTGCAACTGCCGCCCACGGGCGATTTCGGCGCGCAAAGCGGCAGTGCGGCGCGACACTTCGGGCAGCATGGTTTCCAGCGTGGCCCGCAGCCATACCGTTTCGCGCACCGAATCCGCGCGCATCATACTGAACGCCAGCGGCCGGCGCGCCATCATCTGCAAGGCGGCAGTCAGGCGCACCAACGGCTGTTCGCGCGCAGCAATGCGCGCGCGCAGATCCTGCCGTTCATGGTCAATTTGCGCGATGCGCACGCGGGCCAGGCCGATTTCGGCCTCGGCCTGCTGAATGCGGGCGGCTGTGGCGACGGCTTCGCGCGCGGTGCGGTCGGCCGCCTGGCTGGCGGCGGCAGCTTCGCGATCAAGCCGTTCGGCGCGTGCACGGGCATCGGCCAGAGCGCGCGTTGCCTCACCCAGCGCGGCGCCTGCTTCGCCGCTGCTGGCATACGGCGCATCCAGCGCCAGCGCCACGCCGGCGGCAAAGCACAGCGCCAGACCCGGCCATATCCACACTTTGTGCCCCAAGGTGGTTCGCACCCGGGTCACCCTTCGCGATGATACGGGTGGCCCGCAGCGATGCTGGTGGCCCGCCACAGCTGTTCGACCAGCATGACCCGCGCCAGCATGTGCGGCCAGGTCATCGCGCCAAAGCCCAGCAACAGGTCTGCCGCATCGCGCAGTCCATCATCGTGGCCATCGGCGGCGCCGATCCAGAACCGCACTTCGCGCACGCCGTCGTCGCGCCAGCGTTCAAGCATACGCGCGTATTCGGCCGAGCTCAGTTGTCGTCCGCGCTCGTCCAGCACGACATGGCGAACCGGACCTGGGGGCAAAGGGGGCGCAACGCCGCCCCGGTCGGGCAATTCGGTGACACGCAATGGCCCCAGCGCACCGGCCGTCATCCGTTTGGCATAGCGCTCGATCAGATCCGCCTCGGGCGAGCGGCCGATCTTGCCACGGGCGATGACATGCAACTGCATCGCCCGGTCCTAGCCGAGTTTGGCCCAATGCGCAAAATCCCTGTCATTCGGACCGCGATGCGCGTGCCCGTCAGGGATGCGTTACATCACGCCGCGCCGTGATCGCCGAATGCCCACATCCGTTCCAGGTTGTAGAACGTGCGCACTTCGGGGCGGAACAGGTGGATCACGATATCCCCTGCGTCGATCAGCACCCAGTCGGCCGCAGGCAACCCTTCGATCCGGCAATGGCCATAGCCGCCATGCTTCACGCGTTCAGCCAGCTTTTGCGCCATCGTCGCCACTTGCCGCGTCGAACGGCCCGATGCGATCACCATGTAATCGGCGATGCTGCTTTTGCCTTCGAGCGGGATCACCACCACGTCCTGCGCCTGGTCATCGTCAAGCGATTGCAGGACCAGATCATGCAGCGATGCCGGGGTGGGCCGGGGGGCGGTGCTGGCATCGGCCAGTACGGGCTGAACAGTGGTCATGTGGGGACGCTGGTCTCCGTGGTTGGTGGCAGTCATGAAACGCAATATCCGGATAAACAGGCGCAAGGGCTTGCGCGAAACGCCGCCCGCCGCACTGGCGATTGGCAACAAAGATACGGTCCGATCAGGATCGGCCCTTTCGCCGCAGCGAACGGGCCGTGCCGGATCGCACCGGTCGAAACGTCAACATGTCGCGAGCGGGAAAAGCGGGAACGCGACGATGCCAGTCCGGGTCGGCGGCGCGCAACGCCGATGCCGACATGGGGTCTGGATCGAATCGCAGCTGATACAGCGCCGGGGTATCCCGCCTTGCGCCCAATCGGCCGATTCCCGGCCTGTCCTGCCCGAGCCGCCGGCGCCAGCGGCGCAGCCAGGCCATGGCGGGGCTCGCCACGGCATGCGCATCATAGCCCGGACGCGCGATAACCGCAATCGGCATCATCCGCGCGATCGCGCGCCAGTCGCGCCAACGATGAAACTGTGCCAGATTGTCGGCCCCCATCAGCCAGACAAAACGGTATCGGGGATAACGCCGCTGCAACCGGGCCAGCGTGTCGACCGTGTAGCGCGTGCCCAGTTCCGCCTCTATCGCGCTGACCCTGATCGGCGCAGTCCGCGCCATCGCCTGCGCGCTGGCAACGCGTGCGGCCAGCGGGGCCATGCCGTCTACCGGTTTCAGCACGTTGCCGGGCGAAACCAGCCACCACACCTCGTCCAGCCCGAGTGCCCCAAGCGCGTGCAGGCTGATCCGGCGATGCGCGCGATGCGCCGGATTGAAACTGCCGCCCAGCAGCCCGATCAGGCGCCGGGTCAGGGCCGGATCTGGCCGGTGCCGCGCACCAGCCACTTGTATGTGGTCAACCCTTCGACCGCGACCGGCCCGCGCGCGTGCAACCGCCCGGTGGCGATGCCGATTTCCGCGCCCAGCCCGAATTCACCACCGTCGGCAAACTGGCTTGAGGCGTTGTGCATGACAATCGCGCTGTCGACTTCGGCCAGAAATCGTTCCGCCGCCACAGGATCGCTGGCCACGATGGCATCGGTATGGCCCGATCCGTGCGCGGCTATATGCGCCAGAGCCTGGTCCAGCCCGTCGACCACTTTGACCGCCAGGATCGCATCAAGATATTCGGTATCCCAGTCGGCCTCGGATGCGGGCAGGATACCCGGATCGATCGCCTGCGCCCGCGCATCGCCGCGCAATTCGCATTGCGCATCAAGCAACGGCGTAACCAGCCCGTGCGGATCGGGATAACAGGCATCGATCAGCAGCGTTTCCATCGCGCCACAAATTCCGGTGCGGCGCAATTTGGCGTTGCGCACAATCGCACTGGCCATCGCCGGATCGGCCGACCGGTCGACAAAGGTGTGGTTGTTGCCGTCGAGATGCGCCAGCACCGGCACCCGTGCATCGGCCTGCACCCGCGCCACGAGGCTTTTGCCGCCGCGCGGCACGATCATGTCGATCAGTCCGGCTGCACCCAGCAACGCGCCGACCGCCGCGCGATCCTGCGTGGGCACGAACTGCACCGCCGCGGCCGGAACCCCGCCCGCCACCAGCCCTTCGACCAGTGCGGCATGGATGGCGCGGTTCGAATGCACCGCCTCGGTCCCGCCGCGCAACAGCACCGCGTTGCCCGCACGCACGCACAGCGCTGCGGCATCGGCGGTCACATTCGGGCGGCTTTCATAGACGATCGCAATCACGCCGATCGGCACCCGCACGCGTTCCAGCACCATGCCGTTGGGCCGGCTGTTGCGATCGAGCACCAGGCCGGTGGGATCGGGCAGCACCGCGACATCGTCGATCGCATCGGCGATCGTGTTAAGCCGTTGGGAATCAAGCCGCAGGCGATCGAGCATCGCGCCCGACAGGCCGTTGGCCTGCCCGGCTGAAACATCCCGCACATTGGCGGCCAGCACATCGGGCGCGGCACGGCGCAAAGACTGCGCCGCAAGCTTCAGCGCGTGTTCCTTGTCCGCAGCGCTCATCCGCGCAAGCCGGCCTTGCGCCGCGCGCGCGTCACGCGCCAGCCGGTGCACCAGGTCGGTCACGCTTTCGCTGCCGGTTTCGGGCCGTTGATCAAGGGATGTTGCCATGGCTGCGCGGCGTACCATAACCGCGCCACAGTGTCAGCCCCCGCGCCCGGCCTCGAGTCGCAGCGGAATCGCCCGGCACCGCTTCGGCCGGTTTGCACGATTCCAACCCGATTGGTTCGCTTGGCCGTTCGCCCGGCACGATTCAACGATTCCGGAGCGGCTTGCTAGTGCCCGCACCGCACAGGCGGCCTAAGCGGCGCGCGGTGGGGTCGAAACCTGAATGCGGGGGCGCAAGCGGGATCGGCATACAAAAAAGACAGAAGGTCGTCCGATTGCCTGAGCGTCATCACCTGATCAAGCCAAGCGCTGCATCCGTGCGGCCGCATGGTCTTGGCCGGCGGATACAGGCTCGCGCGGCCGAGCTGGTGGTGCGGATCGAAGCCCGGCTCGTCCGCTGGTTCCCGCAACGCGAATTCTTCATGCGCAGCGAAGGCCATGTGCGATTCTTGCGCATTTCCACGCGTTTGCAGGCAGGTGTTGCGGCAGGCCTGGGCGCTGCCGTGCTGGTGTGGGTTGGCGTGCTGGGCTGGGCGCTGATCGGACAGCTTTCGGCCGGATCGAACGCGCGTTCGCTGCTGACGCGCGAAGCCGCGGTGGCGAGCGCCGAAACCCGCGTGACACGGTACCGCGCCAATCTTGACGCGGTGGCGGGCGATCTGAAGCGGCGGCAGGATTTCCTTGAAAAAGCGGTGCAGGGCGTGATCGGCCCGATCCCGGACACGCTGCCCAAAGGCACGGTCAGCGACAGTTCGGGCGAAACCGCCAGAACCGTGCACAAGATTTCGCAAGCCATGCCCGAAGCCGTGCCCCTGGCCCGGATCGAGGCGCGGCAAATCGCCTTTGCCGAACGTCTGACCCGGTTTGCCGATGATCGCGCCCGCGCGGCCAGCGGGGCAATCCGCAAGGTCGGACTTAACCCCGCAACCGTGATCGCCGACGATGCCCGCGCGCAAGGCGGCCCGCTGATCCGGCTGGGCGTCGGGATCGATCCGCGGTTCCTGCGCATGGCCGCCAGCCTGGGCCAGATGAGCGCGATGAACGCGGGGCTTGCACATATTCCCAACACCATGCCCGCCAGTTTCCAGTATATCTCGTCGGGTTTTGGCGTGCGCACCGATCCGATCGAGGGCGGCGCGGCGTTCCACCCCGGGCTGGACTTCAAAGGGCCCAAGGGTGCGCCGATCTATGCCGCGGCCGCCGGAACGGTCAGTTTTACCGGGCAACGGTCGGGCTATGGCAATTGCGTGGAGATCAGCCACGGCCATGGGCTGATCACCCGTTATGCCCATATGTCGCGCATCACCGCGCACCCGGGCCAGCCGGTCACACCCGGCACACCGATCGGCCTGATCGGCAGCACGGGACGATCGACCGGACCGCATCTGCATTTCGAAGTTCGTCTCAACGACCGACCGGTCAACCCGCGCCCGTTTCTGGAGGCCCCGTTACCGCATGTTTTCCCGGAAAAATCCCGCACCGGAAAGGGCCCCGACCATGGCTAGCCGCAACACCGACGCCAGCTTTTCGGTCCTGGGCGCAGACCTGCTGCTGCGCGGATCGCTCCACGCAGAGGCCGATCTGCATATCGACGGCATGATCGAGGGCGATGTCGTGTGCAAATCGCTGGTCCAGGGCGAATCGAGCACCATCAAAGGCTCGATCAGCGCAGGCACCGTGCGCCTGTCAGGCACCGTCGAAGGCCCGATCGAGGCCGCGCAAGTGGTCATCCTGCGCACCGCCACGGTGCGTGGCGATGTGCGCTATGACGCATTGACCATCGAACAGGGCGCCCATGTCGAAGGCCACTTTGCGCGTCGCGACGGCGTGGCCAGCCCGGGGCTGGCGCTGCTCGGTTAACGCGATACGCCACGCGACGGTCGGCCGGGTCCTGACCCGGCCTGAACACGCGAGATCGGCGCACGCAAAAAAGGGGGGCGATCCGGCCAGCGGATCGCCCCCCTTTTTTGGTGTCGTAAGCGCTCAGGCTCAGCTGTCGGAGCGGCCCTCGGCGCGGCGCTGCGCCAGCCACGCGGCGGCTTCGGCCTCCTGTGCGGCCTCGGCGGCGACGCGGCCCTGGGCCTGGCGTTCGGCGCGCAGTTCCTCGATCAGCGCGTCACGATCCGAACCGAGCCGGTTGTCGTTGGCGTCATCGATTTCCACGCCCGACTTCTTCGCGGCCTTGGCCACCAGTCCGTCGAGTTCGCGCTGCGAACACAGGCCCAGAGTTACCGGATCCTTGGGGTTGATATTGCCGATGTTCCAATGGCTGCGATCGCGGATCGCGGCAATGGTGTTGCGCGTGGTGCCGATCAGCTTGCCCACTTGCGCATCGGAAATTTCCGGGTGGTGGCGCAAGATCCAGGCGATGCCGTCGGGCTTGTCCTGCCGCTTTGACACCGGGGTGTAGCGCGGGCCCTTGGTCCGGCTGATCGACAACGGCGCGCGCTGCATCTTCAGACGGTACTCGGCATTGGCCTGGCCACGTTCGATTTCGGCCTGGGTCAGTTCGCCCGAATGCACCGGATCGCGCCCGGTGTACTTCGCACCGGCCAGATCGTCGGCCATCGCCTGCACTTCAAGAATGTGCAGACCACAGAATTCCGCAATCTGTTCGAAAGTCAGCGCGGTGCTGTCGACCAGCCATGACGCGGTGGCGTGTGGCATCAACGGATACGTGGGCTGCTGGCTCACGAGAACCTCTTTTGAAAAGGGCGCATCAAAAGCGCGAAAACAATAAGGGCCGCCCCATACAGGACGGCCTCGAGACTGCCGATGTAGGCCAGGACCACACAAACGGCAAGGTGAAATCAGCCAAAAACGTCCAGCACAATCTTGCCGACATGTTCGCCCGATTCCATCCGCGTATGGGCCGCGGCGGCATCGGTCAGCGCAAAGCTGGTGTCCATGACCGGCCGCAACAACCCCTCGCCCACCATCGGCCAGGCGTGTTCGGCGATTTCGGCGGCGAGCGCGGCCTTGAACGCGTTGCTGCGCGCCCGCAGCGTCGATCCGGTCAGCACCAGCCGCCGCATCATGACTTCGGCCATGTTGATTTCCGCGCGGGCACCGCCCTGCACGGCAATCGTCACATGGCGACCGTCATCGACCAGGCATTTGAGATTGCGCGACACATAGCTGCCGGCCACCATATCGAGCACGATATCCACCCCGCGGCCTTCGGTGATCGCGGCAACTTCGGCGACGAAATCGCATGCTTTGTAATCGATCGCGTGATCGGCGCCCAGATCCAGCGCACGGGCGCATTTTTCGGCGCTGCCGCACGTGACGATGGTGGTGATCGCAAACAGCCGCGCCAGCGTGATCGCCAGGGTGCCGATCCCGCTGGTGCCGCCATGGATCAGGATTGTTTCGCCATCGCGCGCATAGGCCCGTTCAAACACATTGTGCCACACCGTGAACAGCGTTTCGGGCAAGGCCGCCGCCTGCGCCAGCGGCACACCATCGGGCACGGGCAGGCAATGATCGGCCTGCGCCAGGCAAAACTGGGCATAGCCGCCGCCATTGACCAGCGCCGCCACCGCCATCCCCTTGGCGGGAAAGGCCACCCCTTCGCCCAGAGCGACGACATGCCCTGCCACTTCCAATCCCGGAATGGGCGAAGCGCCCGGTGGCGGCGGATAGAATCCCTGCCGTTGCACGACATCGGGCCGATTGACCCCCGCATGCGCCACGCGGATCAGCACCTGCCCCGGTCCCGGCACGGGCAACGGCACCGTTTGCGCGCACAAGACTTCGGGCCCGCCGGGGGTGGCGATGCCGATGGCAACCATCGTCGGCGGAAGTACGCCGGGCAAGTGATCCGAACTGTCTGGCATGTGCGGGTTTCCCCCCCAATTGGGAATCCTTTGTCACCCCTACCCACACGCCCTGTTGACAGCAAGAACGAACGCGCCACATTGTCGTCCGAAATGGATATCGACGATCGCCCGCGCCCAAAAGGGGATCTGGCCAGCCAGCTGGCAGGCGAATCGCTCGACCATCTGTCGGTCAACGATCTTGGCGAACGCATTCGCCTGCTCGAGGCGGAGATTGCCCGCATCATTGCCCATCGCGATCGCGCGCAGGCGCATCGCGCCGCTGCCGACGCGCTGTTTGGCAAACCGCCCCCCGCAGCGTCGGCATCATGATCGGCGCCGCCCTTTGCAAGACAGGGCGGCGTTCCCATATCGTGTGTTGCAAGGTCGGCAATCGACCTGGAACACCCCCCACCGCCGCGCCACGCCATGGCCCGGCCCTGCACTATCGCGCAGATCGTGGTTTAGCGCTGGTTAATCCCCAGAGCGTAGATCATGATGTGCATTCATCCCCTCGCGGGATTCCACCCGGCATACGGCCCTTTGCGGCCCGACTGCCTGTTTGAAGAGCGCGCCCCATGCCCAGTTTTGCCCAAAGCCTTGAAAAGACGCTTCACGCCGCGCTCGCCAATGCTTCGGAGCGCAGCCACGAATACGCCACGCTGGAACATCTGCTGCTGGCGCTGATCGACGATACCGATGCGGCGCAGGTGATGCAGGCCTGCGGCGTGGATCTTGGCGATCTTGGCGATGTCGTGCGCCAGTATCTCGATCAGGAATACCAGTCGCTCAAAACCCAGGAAAAGGCCGATCCGCAGCCCACCGCCGGGTTCCAGCGGGTGATCCAGCGCGCCATCCTGCACGTGCAATCGTCGGGCAAGGACACCGTAACCGGCGCCAATGTGCTGGTTGCCCTGTTTTCGGAACGCGACTCCTATGCCGTCTATTTCCTGCAACAACAGGATATGAGCCGCCTCGATGCGGTCAGCTATATCAGCCATGGCATCGGCAAGGGCGGCCGCGCGGTCGACAGCCGCACCCCCAAGGGCGCCGAGGAAGAGGCCCCCAAGCCCGAGGAAAAACAGGAAGCCAAGGGCAACAAGAAGGATTCCGCGCTCGATCAGTTCTGCGTCAATCTGAATGAAAAGGCGCTGTCGGGCAAAGTCGATCCGCTGATCGGTCGCGGGCCCGAGGTCGACCGCACGATCCAGATCCTGTGCCGCCGGTCGAAGAACAATCCGCTCTATGTCGGCGACCCCGGCGTTGGCAAAACCGCCATTGCCGAAGGCCTGGCGCGCAAGATTGTCGAAGGCGACGTGCCCGAAGTGCTGGCACCGGCGGTGATCTATTCGCTCGATATGGGCAGCCTGCTGGCCGGCACGCGCTATCGCGGCGATTTCGAGGAACGCCTGAAGCAAGTGGTGAACGAGCTGGAAAAGATGCCGCACGCCATCCTGTTCATCGATGAAATCCACACGGTGATCGGTGCCGGCGCCACCAGCGGCGGCGCCATGGATGCATCGAACCTGCTGAAACCGGCGCTGTCGGGGGGCACCATCCGTTGCATCGGGTCGACCACCTACAAGGAATTTCGCAATCATTTCGAAAAGGACCGCGCGCTGTTGCGCCGGTTCCAGAAGATCGACGTCAACGAACCCAGTGTCGAGGACACGATCAAGATCCTGCGCGGGCTGCGCACCGCGTTTGAAGAACATCACAAGGTCAAATATACCCCCGATGCGATCAAGAGCGCGGTCGAGCTGTCGGCGCGGTACATCAACGACCGCAAATTGCCCGACAAGGCGATCGATGTGATCGACGAAGTGGGCGCGATGCAGATGCTGGTGCCACCGTCAAAGCGCAAGAAAACCATCACCGCGCGCGAGATCGAACAGGTCATCGCCACAATGGCGCGCATCCCGCCCAAATCGGTCAGCAGCGACGACAAGAAAGTGCTCGAACATCTCGATCGCGATCTGAAGCGGCTGGTGTTTGGGCAGGACAAGGCCATCGAAGTGCTGGCCAGCGCCATGAAGCTGAGCCGGGCGGGCCTGCGCGATCCCGACAAACCGATCGGGTCGTTCCTGTTTTCGGGCCCCACCGGCGTCGGCAAGACCGAAGTCGCGCGCAGCCTGGCCCAGATCATGGGCATTCCGCTGCAACGCTTCGACATGTCGGAATATATGGAACGCCATTCGATCAGCCGGCTGATCGGGGCGCCCCCGGGCTATGTCGGGTTTGACCAGGGCGGGCTGTTGACCGATGCCATCGATCAGCAACCGCATTGCGTGTTGTTGCTCGATGAAATCGAAAAGGCGCATCCCGATCTGTTCAACATCCTGTTGCAGGTGATGGACAACGGCCGCCTGACCGACCACCACGGCAAGACGGTTGATTTCCGCAATGTCGTGTTGATCATGACGACCAACGCCGGCGCGTCCGACATGGCGCGCCAGGGCATCGGTTTTGGCGACGTGTCCAAGGCCGACGCGGGCGACGAAGCGGTGAAGCGGATGTTCACGCCCGAATTCCGCAACCGTCTCGACGCCATTGTCCCGTTCGGATACCTGCCGCCCGAAGTGGTCAGCCGCGTGGTCGACAAGTTCATCCTGCAACTCGAACTGCAATTGGCCGATCAGAACGTGCACATCCAGTTCGACAGCGATGCCCGCGCATGGCTGGCCAAGCAGGGCTATGACAAGATGTACGGCGCGCGCCCGATGGCCCGCGTGATCCAGGAAAAGGTCAAAAAACCGCTGGCCGAAGAACTGCTGTTCGGCAAACTGGCCAATGGCGGCGAAGTCCATGTCAGCCTGAAGGAAGACGCCCAAAAGGATGTTGCCCTGTCATTCGAACTGACGCCGGCCGCGCCGAAAGTGGTGAAGAAAAAGGCCCGCAAGGGCAAAGCCGACGGCGCAGCAACCGCGCCCAACACCGACGAGGCATAAGCTGCCTTCTGAAAAGGCGCCCTCTCCACCCGGAGAGGGCGCCTTTTTGTATCCGGGCCGGGCGTGTTGGGCGCCAACAGGCAATGGCCCCTGCCCGCCGGAAGACCTAGGCCACACGCAATGATCGCCGATTTCGCCTGGATCCGCCCCGAACCGGGGGGCCTGTATATCCGCCCTGCCGATGTGTGGATTGATCCCGCGCGCGCGGTGCCGCGGGCATTGATCACGCATGGCCATGCCGATCATGCGCGCAGCGGGCATGGGGTGACCATGGCGACGGGCCCGACCATTGCGATCATGCGCGAACGGTATGGCAATATCGGTGAAGCGCAGGGGTTTGCCTATGGCGAGCGTGTGCCGCTGGGTGGCGGGGTTCACGCCACCTTTGTGCCGGCGGGGCACGTGCTGGGCTCGGCGCAGATCCTGCTGGAACATGCCGGCGAACGCGTGGTGGTGACAGGCGATTACAAGCGCGCGGCGGACCCGACCTGTGCACCGTTTGTCGTCACATCATGCGATGTGCTGATAACCGAAGCCACGTTCGGATTGCCGGTGTTTCGCCATCCGCCGATTGCCGACGAAATCGCCAAACTGCTCGCCGCGCGCCGGGCCGAGCCGGCGCGGGCAATGCTGGTCGGGGCGTATGCCCTGGGCAAGGCGCAGCGGGTGATTGCCGAATTGCGCGCAGCGGGCTTTACCGATCCGATCTGGCTGCATGGCGCGATGGAACGGATGTGCCGGCTGTATGAGGACCATGGCGTGCCGCTGGGGCCTTTGCGCAGCGTGGCAGGCGTGCCAAAGGCAACCTTGGAGGGGGCGATCGTGATCTGTCCGCCCGCGGCGCTGGCCGATCGCTGGTCGCGCCGTCTGCCCGATCCGGTGACGGCCATGGCCAGCGGATGGATGCGCGTTCGCCAACGCGTGCGCCAGCGCGGGGTCGATCTGCCGCTGGTGATTTCCGACCATGCCGACTGGGATGAACTGACCGCCACGATCGGCGAAATTGCACCGCGTGAAACATGGATCACGCACGGGCGCGAAGAGGCGCTGCTGCGCTGGTGCGAACTGCACCAGCGCAAGGCCCGCGCACTGGCCCTTGTCGGTTACGAGGACGAAGGCGAGTGAGTTTTCAGTTCAGCTTTGCAAGGTCGTCCTTGACCTTGCCCAGCACCGCAGGCGTCAGCTTGTCGGGCGCAAAACTGGCCAGTGTGGTCAGGCTCATGGTCTTGAACTGTTCGTATTGCGGATGCTTGGTCAGATCGGGCAGGTCGGTGTCGATCACTGCACGCGCGCGGGTGTCGGCAACCAGCGTTTCGATCGGGGTGTCGAGCGTGAATTTGGCCGCAGGCGCGGTGGCCGGGGCCGGATCGGCCAGGGCAGGCGTTGCGACAGACAGCGTCAAGGCAGCAAGCGCAACAAGTGCGGAGATCGGTTTCATGGGTCGCGGGTTCCTGTGCAAGGATCGGTTGCAGCAAGAAACTAGCATGACTGTGCGGGCCCGTGGAACGCCTTTGCGGGCCGTGGGGCGCTGAATTGGAACGCTTCGCCGCCTTGCTCGACACGTTGCTGCTGACCCGGTCGCGCAATGCCAAGCTGGCTGCGATCGTGCGCCACCTGCGCGAGGTGCCCGATCCCGATCGCGGCTGGGCCTTGGCGGCGCTGACCGGCGCGGTCGATTTTCCGGCGATCAAGGCCGGCGTGGTGCGCACCTTGATGGCGCAACGCGTCGATCCGGTGCTGTGGACACTGTCGCGCGATTATGTCGGCGATACCGCAGAAACCGCCAGCCTGTTGTGGCCCGAGCCCGTCGATCCCGCTGCGCCGCCGCCGGAATTGCGCGAAGTGGTGGCACAATTGACGTCTGCCACGCGGGGCACGGCGGGGCCGATCATGGCCGGGCTGCTTGATCGGCTCGACAGCGACGGACGCTATGCGCTGATCAAATTTGCCACCGGCGCCTTGCGCATCGGGGTGTCGGCGCGGCTGGCCAAACTGGCGTTTGCCGAATGCTTTGGTGTGTCGGTCGATCTGGTCGAGGAATACTGGCACGGGCAGGCCCCGCCCTATGCCGACCTGTTTGCCTGGGCCGCCGATGGCGGACCCGCGCCATCATCAGAACGGGTGCCGCTGTTTCGTCCGTTCATGCTGGCGCATCCGCTCGAGGTCGCAAGCCTGGACCTGGCCGACTATGCCGCCGAATGGAAATGGGATGGCATCCGTGTCCAGCTGGTGCATGTGGCGGGGCACACGCGGATCTATTCGCGCGGGG
Organism: Novosphingobium acidiphilum DSM 19966; assembly: GCF_000429005.1. Classification (GTDB taxonomy): domain Bacteria; phylum Pseudomonadota; class Alphaproteobacteria; order Sphingomonadales; family Sphingomonadaceae; genus Novosphingobium; species Novosphingobium acidiphilum. The sequence goes on from NZ_AUBA01000008.1 coordinate 46,919, forward strand.
GCGATGATATTTCAGCCGCCTTTCCCGAAATGGCGGCAGCCCTGACCTGTCCGGCGGTGATCGACGGCGAACTGCTGGTGCGCGGCGATGCCCAGGGGGGCAGCGCTGCAAGCTTCAACGCGTTGCAACAGCGCTTGGGGCGCAAAGCCGTCAGTGCAAGGATGATGGCGCAATCGCCCGCCTTTGTCCGCGCCTATGACCTGTTGTTCGACGATGGCGAGGATCTACGCCCCCTGCCCTGGCATGCGCGGCGCGCCCGGCTCGAGGCGTTGATGCCCCGGCTCGATCCGGCGCGGTTCGACCTGTCGGAATTGATCGTGGCCGACAGCTGGGGCGCATTGGCGCAGCTGCGCGACGGCGCGCGCGATGCCGCGATCGAAGGAATCATGCTGAAGCAGCGCGATGCCGCTTATGTCGCCGGCCGCCGCGCAGGGCTGTGGTACAAATGGAAACGAGAGGCGCAGCGCGTCGATTGCGTGCTGATGTATGCGCAGCGCGGGTCGGGCAAGCGATGGAGTTTCTATTCCGATTTCACCTTTGGCTGCTGGACCGGCGATCCCGATGCCGGCGGCGAACTGGTGCCGGTGGGCAAGGCCTATTTCGGGTTTACCGATGACGAGCTCAAAATGCTCGACCGCCATGTGCGGCAACACACCGTGGCCAAGTTCGGCCCGGTGCGCGAAACCGACAAATCGCTGGTGTTCGAGGTGGCGTTCGATTCGGTGCACACCAGCAACCGGCACAAATCGGGTGTGGCCATGCGGTTCCCGCGCATCGCGCGCATTCGCACCGACAAACCCGCGCACGAGGCCGACCGGATCGATACGCTCAAAGCGATGATTGTCGATTGACCATCGGGTCTGTTAACCAGGCGCGATGATCCAATACGATCGCAACCGCCGGCGTTTTGCCGTTGCGCTGGCCGCGCTGGCAGGTTGCGTCGATTCGATCGGGTTCCTGTCGGCCAACGGGTATTTCGTGTCGTTCATGTCGGGCAACACCACCCGGCTGGGCGTGGCACTGGGATCATCGCCGCGCCATGCGCTGGTGCCCGCGCTGCTGATCGGCGGGTTCATTGTCGGCGTGACCACCGGATCGCTGATCGCCACGGCGGCAGGACGCTGGCGCAAGCCCGCGATCACCGCACTGGTCACCGCGCTGCTGCTGTGCGGCGCAGCCGCGCGCGTGCTGGGGGCCGAGCCGGTGATGCTGGGCACGCTGGTCATGGCGATGGGCGCGATCAACAACACCTTTCAACGCGGGGGCGAGGTTGCGATCGGTCTGACCTATATGACCGGCGCGCTGGTCAAGCTGGGGCAGGGTCTGGCGCAGCGGCTGGCCGGGCGGCCCACGCCGGGCTGGGGCAGCTGGGCCTGGCTGTGGGGGGGATTGCTGACAGGCGCGGTGACCGGCGCATTTCTGGAGGATCGCCTGCCGCGCGGGTGCCTGTGGCTGGCGGCCGGATGGGCGGCGATCATGGTGGTCGTCGCGTTCAGGCTGCCGGTGGAATCCTGATCAGCTTGTCGCGGCTGGTGGCGCCGCGCAGCAGTTCAAGCCGGGTGACGCCAACGTCGAGCGCCTGCGCGACCAGCGACAGCACGGCCGCCGTCGCTTTGCCATCTTCGGCCTTGGCACGCACTTTCACCTGCACCTGACCATTGGCGATGGCAATCGTCTCGGCCCGCGCGCCTGGCGTCACGCGGATCGCCAGGCGCCCTTCGCCATCGGCCAATGCGCGGATCGCACCGGCCGCAGGCAGCTCAACTTTCGCGCGCGCCATCGGCCAGCGCCTGTGCATGCGCCCTGGCATTGGCGACATAGTGCGCCACGCCCAATTGCATGTCGGCCAGCGCAGCGTCGGTCAGATCGCGCATGAGCGCTGCCGGGCGGCCGCCCCACAATTGCCGCGCGCCGATCCGCTTGCCCGGGGTCAGCAGCGCTCCTGCCGCCAGCATGCCGTCGCTTTCGATCACGCAGGCGTTCATCACTGTGGTCGAAAGGCCGACAAAGCCGCGATCGTGGATGGTGCAGCCGTGGATCATCGCCATGTGGCCGATCAGCACGTCATCGCCGATCAGCGTGGGGAACCCCTGCGGATGGCGCGAATCGGGGCTGTCGCAATGGATCACCGTGCCGTCCTGCACATTGCTGCGCGCGCCGACCACCACCCGGTTGACGTCACCCCGGATCACGCAATTGTACCACACCGAAGCATCGGGCCCGATTTCGACATCGCCGATAATGCGGCAGCCCGGCGCGATGAACGCGGTTTCGTGGATGCGCGGCGCCTTGCCGCCAAACGGGATGATCGTAACGTCGCGGCGCATCACGCCCCCAGCAAACGCGCGGCGTGGAGCGCATGATACGACAGCACCCCCGAACACCCGGCGCGTTTGAACGCGATCAGCGTTTCCAGCACCATCTTGTCACGGTCGGCAGCGCCCGCGGCCACTGCCGCTTCGATCATCGCGTATTCGCCGCTGACCTGATAGGCGAACACCGGCACGCCAAATGCCTGTTTCACGCGGTAGGCAATGTCGAGATAGGGCAGGCCCGGCTTGACCATCACACTGTCGGCACCTTCGGCCAGATCGAGTTCCACCTCGCGCAGCGCTTCTTCGGCGTTGGCCGGGTCCATCTGATAGGTCTTCTTGTCACCTTTCAGCAGGCCGCCGCTGCCCACCGCATCGCGGAACGGACCATAGAACGCCGAGGCATATTTGGCGGCATAGGCCATGATCTGCACATTGATATGGCCCGCCTCTTCCAGCGCGGCGCGGATCGCGGCGACGCGGCCATCCATCATGTCGGACGGGGCGATGATATCGGCGCCCGCCGCGGCCTGGTTCAGGCTTTGTCCCACCAGCACTTCAACGGTTTCGTCGTTGATCACATAGCCCGCATCGTCGATCAGGCCGTCCTGGCCGTGGCTGGTATACGGATCGAGCGCGACATCGGTCAGCACGCCGATATCGTGGCCACAGGCATCCTTGATCGCGCGGATCGCGCGGCACATCAGATTGTCGGGATTCAGCGCCTCGCCCCCGTCATGGCTGCGCCGATCGGGCTGCGTGTTGGGAAACAGCGCGATCGCCGGAATGCCCGCCGCCACCGCAGCACGGGCCTGCGCCGCGATGCGATCGACCGACCAGCGCGATACGCCGGGCAGCGAGGCCACCGGAACCTCGAGATCATGGCCTTCGGTCACGAACAGCGGCCAGATCAGATCGGCCGGGGTCACTTCGACTTCGCGATGAAGCGCGCGGCTCCAGGCCGTGGTGCGCGTGCGGCGCAGCCGCACATGGGGATAGCTGGTCATGGCAGGCAGTCTTATCGGCGCAAGGCCCCCGTGCAAACGGGTATTTCGTTTACCGCGCAGGCAGCGCCAGCAACTGGCGCATGCGCGCGCGAAAGCCTGCCACTTCGGCCGGGCTGACCACGGTATGATGCGGCACAAACCGGATCGACAGCGGATCGACCGCCTGGCCGCCGCGAAACAGTTCGTAATGCAGGTGCGGACCGGTCGAAAGCCCGGTTGACCCGACGTAGCCGATCACCTGGCCGCGCGCGACGCGCGTGCCGACCCCGACGGCGATGCGGCTCATATGGCCGTACCCGGTGTCGATGCCGCCACCATGCGCCAGCCGCACATAATTGCCGTGTCCGCCATGCCAGCCGGCATAGTCAACCACGCCATCGCTGGCGGCATAGATCGGCGAACCATACGGCGCGCCGAAATCCACCCCCGCATGCATCCGCGCATACCCCAGGATCGGATGGTGGCGCATCCCGAACCACGAAGTGATGTTGCCCGCAACGGGTGCCGCCATCAGCGCCGATCCCTGCCCCGCTTCGCTGACCAGTGCGTCGGCGGTATAGAAATTGCCGTCATTGCCCCATCGCATCGCCTGCAACAGCGGTTTGCCGTCGCGCACGATCCCGGCATACAGCAGATCGCCGTCCTGCCCTGCGGCACCCGGCCCTTCCCCGTTGCGCCCGTCGAGCGCGCGCTTGTGCGCCACGACCAGTTCGAACCGGTCACCGGGCGCAATCGCATCGAATGGCAGGTATTGGTCCACTGCCTGAAGATAGGCCTGCACCGTGTCGGGCGTAGCGCCGGCGGCGCGCGCCGCGCGATAAAGGCTGTCGCCCACCGCCCCTGCCAGGTGCAACGGGGTCGAATCGACCGGGATCGGGCGCTTGATCAGGGTCAGTCCGTTGCCCGCGCGCTGAACCGTAACGGCCAGGTCGAAGGCAGGCCGGAATGACAGCGCCGCCAGCGGGCGTGGCTCTCCTGCCGCGGCGCGCGGCCCCAGCGTGACGTCAAACTGGGTGCCCGGCACCGGTGCGCCCAGCGATGCGGTCATGGCCTTGACCGCGTCGGCATCGCGCGCTGCCAGGCCCACGCGTCGCAGCATATGGGTGACATCGTCGTTTTCGCCCAGCGTTGCGGTCAATGCGATGGTCGCGCGTTCGGGCACCGAATCGAGCCGCGCAACCATGTCGGTCGCGGCAAAGTGCCGCCCGCTCGATCCACCTGCGATCAACGGCCGGATTGCCTGCGCGCGCATTTCGGCCTGTGCCGCCTCGCCCGGAACCGGCAAGGGCAGGCCATCGAACGGCCCCATCGCGGGCCAGCACAGCAGCGCGGGCAAGGCAAAGCCCCCCAGGCGCACCAGGCCTGCAAACCAGCGGCGGCTGCCAACGGCATTGCGCAAATCGATCGCCAGCGTGCGATTGGCCCAGCGCGCCTCGACCCGGCAGCACCAGGAATCCCAACGGCGGGCCAACGGGTGCGGCACATCGCGCAGCGAAAGTGGCGATGGTGGGACGGCGCTGTGGACCTGCGGTCGATCGCCACGGCGAAGCCCGGGCTGGCCCGGCAGGGCGCGGCCAAAGCTGCGCGGTGGCGCAACCACAGGATCAAAGCCGGCAAACGCCATGCGCACGTCTTTCCATTCGGGTCCGAGCAATCCACAATCCCTGCACCAGCAGGGTTAACCGCCGGTAAAGGGGTGGCGCGATGCCCCTGCGACGGTGTAGGTTTGTGGTGTTTTTTTGGTGGGGACGGCACGTGAGCACAGCGGACATGGCAGGCGATGTGATCGAGGCGACGCTCGTGTCCGCGGCAATCGAGTGCGAGGCAGGTCGCACGATCGCGGCCGATGGACACACGCACGAAACCGCCTGCCTCAATTGCGGGGCAAACCTGACCGGGGCGTTTTGCCATGCATGCGGCCAGGCGGCGCATGTCCACCGCACGCTGGCCGCGTTCTTTCACGATCTGTTGCACGGCGTGTTTCATTTCGAAGGACGCATCTGGCACACGCTGCCACTGCTGGCGTGGCGTCCGGGGCAGTTGACCCGGCGTTATATCAACGGGCAACGCGCGCGATTCATATCGCCACTGGCGTTGTTCCTGTTCTGCGTGTTCCTGATGTTTGCCGTGATCCAGCAGACCGGCAAACACGTTCCGGTGACAGTGCAAGGGCCCGACGGAAAGGCGTTGCAAGGCCTGTCTGCCATCCAGACGCGGCTGGCGCAGCTTGATACCGAGCGCAAGGCCGAGGTCGCCAAACACGAGGACACCGATGACACCGACGCGCAGATTGCCGCACTGAAAAGAGGCGAAACGCTGTTCAAGGCTGGTCGCACCCCCAAAGGTGCGCTTGCACCAGCCTCAACCGGGCTGTCGTTCCTGGACAGCATGATCGACAACGTGCGCGAAAATCCGGAACTGGTGCTCTACAAAGTGCAGATGCACGCCTACAAATACAGCTGGCTGCTGATCCCGATCTCGGTGCCGTTCGTATGGCTGCTGTTTCCGTTCAGCCGCCGCTTTGCGGTCTATGACCACACCGTGTTCGTAACTTATTCGCTCAGCTTCATGACCCTGCTCAGCGTCGTGGCCATGCTGGCCGAAGCGGCGGGGCTGGAACTGGTGCAGGGGCTGCTGGTGTTTGCTCCGCCGTTGCACATGTATCGCCAGTTGCGCGGTGCCTATGGCTGTTCACGCGGCGGCGCGATTGTTCGTACGATGGCTCTGCTGGTCTTTGCCAGCATTGCGCTGGCGATTTTTGCCGCGGTTATCGTGGCCGAAAGCACCGATTAGCAATCGAGCACAAACGGCCCCGCTGCCCGAGCCTCCAGCGCGGCATGCGCCAGGCCTGCGTCTGCCAGCGGAAACCGGCCACCCAATGTCAGCGGCAAATCGCCTGCGGCAATTGCCGCAAACAGGCTGGCCGAAGCCGACAGCATCTTCGCGCGCGGCTGGATATACGGCCACAGGAACGGGCGCGACACTTTGGCCGATCTGGCGCCCAGCCGTGACAGGTCAAACGGCGGGATCGGACCCGACGCCTGCCCGTAATGCACCAGATGGCCTTTGAGCGCGAGCGCGGCAAGCGACCCTTCGAAGGTGTCTTTGCCCACCGCGTCGAACGCCACATCGACCCCGCGTCCCCCGGTCAGTTCGATCACCGCCGCGGCAACATCGGCTTCGCGATAGGCGATCACATGGTCGCAGCCGGCGGCACGCGCAATGGCGGCCTTTTCGGGTGAACCGGCGGTGCCGATCACGGTTGCGCCGCGCAACTTTGCCATCCGCGCGACCAGTTGCCCGACACCGCCGCCCGCGGCCTGCGCCAGGACCACGCTGCCGGCATGGACCGGTTCGACATTGTCAACCAGCGCCTGTGCGGTCAGGCCTTTCAGGAACCAGGCGGTGGCCACGCCATCGTCGATGCCCTGGGGCACGGGCACGGCCAGGTCTGCGTCAAGCACGCGCAACCGGCTGTAGCCGCCGTAACTGCGCGCGATGTACGCAACGCGGTCGCCCACCGCGAATTCGCTGACGCCGGCGCCCACAGCAGCAACCCCGCCAACGCCTTCAAGCCCGGGAATACCCGGCAAAGGCAGCGTCTGATAGGCACCCGACCGCACATAGATGTCGTGAAAATTGACCGAGGCCGCGCTTTGCCGGATCAGCAATTGCCCCGGCCCCGGGGCCGGGACCTCGACCGATTCCAGCACGAGCGTTTCAGGTCCGCCCTGCTTGCGCAGGACGATCGCTTCGCTGACCATGGTCATCCGATCACGCTCCGAGTGGACGCGGGGCCCCGGCATTGACGTCCACGCCGACAAATCGGCGGCCGGCGCGCGGCACCGACACGGTCTGCGGCATCGGCGGACGGCCATCGGTCGACGGCGTTTCGGGGCGATCAAGCTTGCCCTCATCGATCAGCTTGCGAATTTCCTCTCCGCTCAGCGTTTCGTATTCGAGCAAGGCCTGGGCAAGCAGGTGCAGCTTGTCCTGATGATCCTTGAGGATCGCGTGCGCACGGGCATAGGCATCATCGACCAGCAAGCGGATTTCGCTGTCGATCAGCTTGCTCGTTTCGTCCGACATCATCGTGCGCTGCGACGTGCCCATGCCGAGATAGCCATCCTGGCTTTCTTCATACAGCAACGGGCCGAGCTTGTCCGACATGCCCCAGCGCATGACCATGTTGCGTGCAAGGCCTGTGGCATACTGGATGTCCGACGATGCGCCCGACGACACCTTGTCATGGCCGAAAATCACCTCTTCGGCCACCCGGCCGCCCATGCTGACCGACAGATTGGCCAGCATCTTGTCGCGGTGGTAGGAATAGCTGTCACGCTCGGGCAGGCGCATGACCATGCCAAGCGCCCGGCCACGCGGGATGATCGTGGCCTTGTGGATCGGATCGCTGGCCGGTTCGTTGACCGAAACCAGCGCATGGCCTGCCTCGTGATACGCCGTCATCTTCTTTTCGTCGTCGGTCATGACCATCGAGCGCCGTTCCGCGCCCATCATCACCTTGTCCTTGGCGTCTTCGAATTCCTGCATCGCCACCAGCCGCTTGTTGCGCCGAGCGGCCAACAGCGCAGCCTCGTTGACCAGATTGGCCAGATCAGCCCCCGAAAAGCCCGGAGTGCCGCGCGCGATCACCCGCGGATTGACGTCGGGCGCCAACGGCACTTTCTTCATGTGCACGCCCAGGATCTTTTCGCGGCCCTCGATATCGGGGATCGGCACGACCACCTGGCGATCGAACCGGCCCGGACGCAGCAATGCCGGATCGAGCACATCGGGGCGATTGGTCGCGGCGATGATGATGATGCCTTCGTTGGCTTCAAACCCGTCCATTTCGACCAGCAACTGGTTCAGCGTCTGTTCGCGTTCGTCGTTCGAATTGCCCAGCCCATGGCCGCGATGCCGGCCCACGGCATCGATTTCGTCGATGAACACGATGCACGGCGCATTTTTCTTGGCCTGTTCGAACATGTCGCGCACGCGGCTGGCGCCGACGCCGACAAACATTTCGACAAAGTCCGAACCCGAAATGGTGAAGAACGGCACGCCTGCTTCGCCCGCGATGGCGCGCGCCAGCAGCGTCTTGCCGGTGCCGGGGCTGCCAACAAGCAACGCGCCCTTGGGAATCTGGCCGCCCAGTTTCGAAAACCGGCTGGGATCGCGCAGGAATTCGACGATTTCCTGCAGTTCCTCGCGCGCTTCATCGATGCCCGCAACATCGTCAAACGTCACCCGGCCCGACCGTTCGGTCAGCAGCTTGGCCTTGGACTTGCCAAAGCCCATCGCGCCCGAACCGCCGCCCTTTTGCATCTGGCGCATCGCAAAGAACACCATCGCGATGATCAGCAGGAACGGCAGCGACTGGATCAGCAGGATGAACAGCACGCTCTGTTCTTCCTGAGCCTTGCCGGCATAGCGCACGCCCTTGTCCTGCAACATCTTGGGCAGTTCGACATCACCGGGCACCGGCACAGTCTTGAACTGCTGATCGGATTTCAGCGTGCCCGAAATCAGATCGTTGCCAATCTGCACTTCGCGCACGTCGCCCGCCAGGACATGGTTGCGGAAATCCGAATAGGGGATCACCGTGCCCGTTGCGTCGGTCCGCTGGCTGAACATCGACACCACCAGCAGCAGGGCAAGGAATATCCCGCCATAGACCAGCAGGTTCTTGATCCAGGGGTTACCCTGCGGTTGGTCTTCGTTCATCGCGTGTCGCTTTCCGTCGGGCGGGCCGGCCCCGTCATACCGTCGTTCCAATGTAGGACGGCCGAGGTGAATGGCAATATAACCGTTGGTGCGAAATTTGCGCCCATTGTGATCGTTTGTCGCGATTATCGCGGGGCATGCGGTCTGACGGCGGAAAATCGCCACGGACGTGCACGACCATCGCCGCGCACACCCGCCAGAGTTGCCACCTGGCCGGCCGCCAGCCGATCGTGCCAGCGCGCCAGATCACGACCCCGTGGCACGCTGGTGCCGGTCTGCGCGATCACCCGTTCGAGCACGCGCAGCGCCAGCGCGCGCGGCAGGTCGGGATCGCCGGCCAGGCCTTGCACCACGATCCGGTCTGCTGCCCAGTCAAGCGCGGCGTCGGCCTGCGCCAGATGCCCGGCGGTTGCCGCCATGCCGGCCGGATCGATCCAGTGCGCCTCGGCAAGGCCGGCGCGCACGCGCACGCGTTCGAACTGCATCGCCCGATTCGAAGGATCATCGACCGTCGCAACGCCTGCCTGCGCAACCACCGCGGCAAGATCCCCACGGCGCCACCCGAGCAGCGGCCGCAGCAGGGGCAATGCGCCCCCCGGCACGACCGCGCTGCTGCGCATTCCCGCCAGCCCGCGCAGCCCTGCCCCGCGGTTCATCCGCATGATCAGTGTTTCGGCCTGGTCGTCGGCATGATGCGCCGTAACCAGCGCGCCAAGCCCGCGGTTATGCGCCCAGTACTCCAGGGCGCGATAGCGCGCGTTCCGCGCCCTTTCCTGCACCGCAGTGCCCGCGGCCAGCGTCAAGGTCAGCGTGGCGTGGGCAACACCGCGCGCGGAACAAAGCTGCGCGACCAGGGCGGCTTCGGCTGCGCTTTGCCGACGCAGGCCATGATCGACCGTGGCCACCGCGATTTGCGCGGGGCCAAGGACATCGCAGGCCAGCACCAGCAGGGCGATGCTGTCGGGACCGCCCGAAACCGCCAGGCCCACCGGTCCGGATCCTGGCCAAACCTGCGCCCAGTCGGCGGCGAACCGCGCGGCGGCCGGGTTCAGCGCGCGCACATCAATGGCAGGTTACCGTCTTGATCACGGCTTCGTACTGGCCTTTCAGACGGCCTTCGGCTTCGCCTGGATAGTCCTGGTGAAACTGCGCCAGCACATCGCACGCGCGCTTGACCAGTTTGTCCCGGCTTAGCGCGATGCCCAGATAAAGCAGGCTGTCGGGCGCACGGTCAGCCGTCTTGTCGGCCAGATAGTTTTGCAGAAACACCGGTTCTGCAGACCGCAACCGGTTGTCATCGAGATAGGCGCGCCCAAGCAGATTGCGGGCATAGCTGATGCGTTTGTGCTTGGGATATTGCTGGACGAAATCGACCAGCACGGCCTCTGCCTCGGGCAGAAATTTGGCCTCCCACAGGCGATAGCCATAGGTATAGGCATCCTCGCCCTTGTCGTCGGTCGACGGGCGCACGATCGCGGCCACGGCCGCGGCACGGTCTGCAGCGCCAGGCGACGAGGGCGCCGCTGTGGCATCGATCGCCTTGGCCGGCGTCTTCGCCGCACCTTTGCCCGGTTTGGCTGGCGCAGGGTCGGGCACGATGTCGGGCACAGGCGTCGGCGTTGCGTTTGGGGGGGGCGCAGCCGCGGCCGCCTGGGTGGTTTCAACCGCGTCGATCCGCGATTCAAGCTTGGCCAGACGGTTCTGGCCATCTTCGCTCGACGCGGTCAACGCCTTCAGCTGCGCCTCGACCGCGTCCATCCGGGCCATCAGATCACCCAGTGCTGCACCGTTGCCGGTTGGCGCAACCGCAGCGGCTGCGGCCCCGCCGGGGGTGATCTCGGGCGCAAATACCTTGCCCGCGCCATCGGGAAATACCTTGCGCTGCACAGCGCGCAATTCGCCCTCGATGCGGCGCAAACGCGCCTCGGTCGTTTCAGGCGCGGGTGTCTCGGCGTGGGCGACGACCGGCATTATCCCGATCGGCGTGGCACAGGCCGCGATCAGGGCGGGCAGCAGCACCCGCACGAGCGAGCGTGAAGGGCCGCGCGCGATGCTGTCACGAAGCGGCAAAAGGCTGGACATGGACACTCCCGGTGGATCGATGATCGGATCGAACGAACCGGGCCATTTTGGCGCAGCCACACCGCGAAGTCGAGTGTGGTTGCAATCTTACTGTGGGCCGCCGGTCGTGGTCGGGGCTGGCATAGGGGCGGACGGTCCGTTCGGTTCGGCCGCAGAAGGCACCGCTAGCGGGGCAAGGCCGATCGGATCGGATGATTGCGCATGCACCGTGCGATGGCGTGGCGCGACCGGCACGGTCGTTGCGGGCAGGCGGGCGGCACCCGCATCCGTCGCCGTGGGCGGCGTTGCCGGTGCCTGTGGCCGCGCCAGCAAGGCCTGCGCCGTCACCGCCAGATCGCGCACCATGCCGCGATGATCGGACAGCGGCGCCACGACCCGACCGCCGACGGAGACAGTCAGCGCTTCAGGACGACCGGTCCACACCTTGGGCTCGAACGCATCGGCGGGAACGGTATAGCTTTCCCCCTTGGCGAGCACCTTTTGCATCAGTTGCTGGCCGTGGCCGTCGTAGAATTTGACCCACACGTTATCGTCGCGCGCCGTAAATACCACCGGGCCATTGGCCACAGGTGGCGGGGCAGCGGGTTTTTGCGCAGCTGGCGCGACGGGCGCCGGATCGGGCAGCGCCAGCGATGGCAGGTCGGCGGCGGGCGCGTAATAGCTGCGCCAGAACACGCCCCCGGCAGCGATCACCGCCAGGAACAGTGCCAACGCCAGCCAGGTCAACAGGCGCGATGGCGTCTTGGCCGGATCTTCAACGTCAAACTGGTGCACCATCCGGGTTGCCGGGTTGGGCACATCGGCGTCAAGTTCGTTGCGGGCAAGCCTGGCCAGATCCGCCTCATCCAGCCCGACGACCCGGGCGTAGCTGCGGACAAAGCCAAGCACATAGGGCCGCCCCGGCAATGCGGCGAGATCGCCGCGATCAAGCGCAGTGATGTGGCGTTCGGTGATGCGGGTGCGGGCGGCGATATCCGCGGTGGTCAGGCCCAATGCTTCGCGCGCGGCACGCAGCCGCGCACTGGCTGTCGCCGGCGTGATGATCGCGACCGTCGCGCCGACCGGTTCATGCAAAGCCGGGCCCTGATGGTCGTCGTGATCGCCGATTCTGGCTACGGCGTCGCGCGCGTGGTCCATTATTTTTTGCAACCCTTGGAATTGTGGGAATCCCTTACGCAGGCTTGGTTGCATTACGAAGAATGTCAACGGGATTCGCGACACAAAGGCGCCTGATTGCGCTGTTTCGTGCCCTGACAGTGGTTAATCGCAATCGATTGCCCGCGCCGCGGCCCATTCGGTCAGGACGGCACGCATGTTTTCGGGCGGTGCCTTCAACCAGCCGGCCATGGCCCCGCGGATTTCGCCAAGATCGACTTTGCTGACCAGTTCCTTGATCGGCCCCACCGCCGCAGGTGTGATCGACAGCCGCGTGATACCCAGACCCAGCAGAGCCAGCGCCTCGAGCCTGCGCCCGCCCATTTCGCCGCACACGGTGATATCGGTGCCAAACGGCGCGACCGTCGTCACCACCCGATGCAGGAACCGCAGGATCGCCGGGGACACCCAGTCATAGCGTTCGGCCAGCTTGGGATGCCCGCGATCGGCGGCAAACAGGAACTGGGTCAGATCGTTGGTGCCGATCGACAGGAACGACAGGCGCGGTGCCAGCACGTCAAGCCATTCGGCAATCGCGGGCACCTCGACCATCGCGCCATAGCGAATCGCCTCGGGCAAAAGCTTTTTCTGCCGCTTCAAAAAGGCCAGCTGGCTTTCGAACACCGCCTTTGCCGCATCAAATTCCCACGGTTCGGTGACCATCGGGAACATCACGTTCAAGGTGCGGCCGCCGGCGGCTTCGAGCAGAGCGCGCGCCTGCACTTTCAACAGCCCGTCGCGTTCCAGCGCAACGCGCAGCGCGCGCCAGCCCATCGCCGGGTTTTCTTCCAGCGCGGCATTGTCCTGCCGCAGATAGGGCAGAACTTTGTCCCCGCCGATATCGACCGTGCGAAACACCACCGGACGATCGCCGGCCACATCCAGCACATCGCGATAAAGCCTGGTCTGGCGTTCACGCGCGGGCAGCGTGGCCGACACCAGAAACTGGAATTCGGTGCGGAACAATCCGATGCCGTCGGCCCCGGTCATGTTTAGCAGCGGCATGTCATCGCGCAGCCCTGCGTTGATCATCACCGTCACCCGGTGGCCGTCGCGCGACACCGGTTCCACATCGCGCATCGCGGCATAATGCGCCTGGCGCTGCCGGCTGCGGATAAAGCGCGCCTCGAACGCCTCGATCATGGTGGGCGAAGGACGCACATCGACCACGCCGTTATCGCCGTCGATCAGCAGGTGATCGCCATCGCGCAGCTTTCCGCGCAGGCCGCGCAGCCGTCCGATCACAGGAATGCCCATGGCCCGCGCCACGATCACCACATGCGCGGTCAACGAACCTTCTTCGAGAATCACACCTTTCAACCGGCGGCGGTCGTATTCCAGCAGTTCGGCCGGGCCCAGATTGCGCGCGACCAGAATCGCATCGCCCTTGAGGCCTGCGCTGGCGGCTGTGCCCAACTGGCCCGATACGGTACGCAGCAGCCGGTTCGACAGATCCTCAAGATCGTGCATGCGATCTGCCAGCAAGGGATCGTCGATCTTGCGCATGCGCATGCGGGTGCGCTGCTGCACGCGCTCGATCGCCGCCTCTGCGGTCAGGCCCGAATCGATCGCTTCGTTGATCCGTCGGCCCCAGCCTTCGTCATAGGCAAACATCTTGTAGGTCTGGAGCACCTCTTCGTGCTCTCCTCCCACGCCGAATTCGGCCTGGTTGGCCATGCGGTCGATCTGTTCGCGCATCTTGTCGAACGCCAGATAGACCCGCTGGCGCTCGGCTTCGATATCGTCGGCCACGACCTGTTCGATGTTGACCCGCGGCTGGTGGAACACCGCCGTACCCGACGCGATGCCTTTGACCAGGGCCATGCCCTGCAACCGCTGGGGCTCTGTGCTCAGCGCGCCCGAACCCAGAAAATCGTCTTCGTCGATCAACCCGGCATTGGCGATCAGTTCCGACAGCACCATTGCCACGGTCTGCAACGCCTCGATCTCGACCTCTTCATAACGGCGCGGTTCGACATGCTGGACTGCAACCACACCCACCGCGCGTTCGCGCCGCACAATCGGCACCCCGGCAAACGAATGAAAGCGTTCTTCACCGGTTTCGGGCCGAAACGCGAAATCGGGATGAGCGGTGGCTTCGGCCAGGTTGAGCGTTTCGATATTGGCGGCAATCGTGCCGACCAGACCTTCGCCCACAGCCATGCGCGTCACGTGGACCGCCTGCTGGTTCAGGCCGCGCGTGGCAAACAGTTCCAGCATGCCTTCGCGCAGCAGATAGATCGAACAGACTTCGCTGTTGAGATTTTCGCCGATGACCTCGACGACATGGTTCAGCTTGGCCTGCGCGCCGCTGCGCGATGCCATAATTTCATGCAGCGAGGTCAGAATTGCCCTCGCGGCGGTCGTGGCGTTCTGCATGGCCATCGTGATGGCCTAGAGCATCGTGCGAAAAAGTGGAAACCGGTTTTTTTCGGTGGCCGGGAACGGATCGCAAAAAACCGGATCGCAAACAAACGCGTGTGATCGCACCACGCCGTTTTGGCGAAGCCCGGCGCATGGTGCGCCGGGTGGGTTGATCGGTTCTGGTGCAATCAGCGGGCGGTCTGCCGCATCAATGCAATTGCGACAGCGCCTCCTTGATCTTCAGCTTGCGGCGTTTCAATTCCATCAGCAGCACTTCATCGGGCGATGGTCTGGCCCGTTCTTCGGCAATGCGGCGCTCAAGTCCGTCATGCTTGTTTCGCAAAGCGTTGAAGTGCGTGGATTCCATCCGATGCCTCCTTCGTGGGGAAAAGGTGGCCGGGGCCCGCCGGGGTATCCGGCCGGGTGCCGGTCGCTCCTGCTGCTGCGACTCGATCCAGTGGACAAACCGGTCAGCGGGCGCGTTGTCATGGTCCCACATTCGCCGTATCTTGCAAGCGGTGTCGCGTCGGTACGCAATCTTTTCAGGCCAGGTTGCAAGGTTCTGCCAAGACCGTAGTTTATGCCGACCGTTGGCGTGGAATGTGGGCATCGAGGAGATTGTCTGGGGTGACCGAAGACGAAATGCGCAAGCGGTTGACCGCACTGCGAATGGAACATCGCGACCTCGATGCGGCGATCGAGGCGCTGAGCACGGCAGGATCGACCGATCAGTTACAGATTGCCCGGCTGAAGAAACGCAAATTGCGGCTGAAGGATCAGATCAGCATGATCGAAGACCATCTCATTCCGGATATCATCGCGTAATTTAAGGATTTTTCTCCATCTCGCCGACAAATGCGGCGTGCCAATCCGATACACGCGCCGATCGCCCCGTCATCGCGGGTTGAGCCGTTACGTCACTGGCCGCTATGCGGTCGCCATGACCGGGGTGACGACGATCAATCCGCGCATTGTCGAAGCGCTGTATATCGAGGCACTTGTGCTGTCGGATGCTGCGCGCAGCCGGTTTGACCAGTTGCGCGCACAGGCCGGGTTGCAGCAACGCGCGCCACGCGCCGGCCAATGCGATCACCGCGTGCGCCCCGATGATGTCGAGGTGATGTGCGAAGCGCTGCGCACGACCACGCGCGTGATGCATTGCCTGGCCTGGCTGCTGAACCACCGCGCCTGGTTCGCGGGCGAAATCAGCGCGGTGCAATTGCGTCGTCATGGCCGCCTGATCCGCCATTTTCCCGCGAGCGATCCGCAAATCGTGCGCCGCCTGCCCCACGACCTGGTCGATCTGGTGGATGAAAGCGAGCGCCTGTATGCGCGGATCCAGCGGCTGGAATCGGCCTGGCGCGCCGAACAGCCCGCCCACGCCGGCACGGTCGAACGGCTGCACATCCGCCTGGCAGCGACCAACACCCTGCGCCACGCATAACAACACACATAACAATCCGCGCGTGGCAAGTTGCGCTGCGCAACTTGCGTCCCCATCATGGGATGATGACACAGTCGCCCCCGATCGAGAATCCCCACGACCCCGGCACCTGGCCCACCGGGCGGTCGGTGCCCATGGAGCCGCTGGTGCGACGCGTGCTGGCGCCCAATGCATCGCCCTATACCTTTACCGGCACGCAGACCTATCTGGTGGGCGCGGGCGATGACGTTGCGGTCATCGATCCCGGGCCGGCCGACAGCGGCGTGGCGGGCCATGCCGACACACGCGGCGATGGCCATGTCGAGGCGATTCTGGCCGCAATCGGCCCGGCGCGGCTGACCGCGATCATGTGCACCCACACCCACCGCGATCACAGCCCCGCTTCGCGCGCGTTGCACGCGGCAACCGGCGCGCCGATCGTCGGCTGTGCCCCGCTGATGCTCGATGACGACGGGCCGCGCGCCGACGCCGCTTTCGATCCCGATTATCGCCCCGACCGCGTGCTGACCCATGGCGAACGAATCAGTGGTCAGGGCTGGACCATCGAGGCGGTGGCGACCCCGGGACATACCAGCAACCATCTGTGCTATGCGCTGGTGGAAAGCGGTGCGTTGTTCACCGGTGATCATGTCATGGGCTGGTCGACCAGTGTGGTATCGCCCCCCGATGGCGATATGGCTGCCTATATGGCCAGCCTGTCGCTGCTGCAGGATCGGCCTGACCGGGTCTATTATCCGGCGCATGGCCCCCGGATCGACAATCCGCGCCAGTTTGTGCGCGGGATGATCGGCCATCGCCGCCAGCGCGAACGGCAGATCGTGACCCGGCTGGAAACCGGGCCGCATACCATCCCCGATCTGGTTGCAGGCATGTACAAGGGGCTCGATCCGCGCCTGCTGGGTGCGGCAGGGCGGTCGGTGCTGGCGCATCTGGTCGATCTGGAACGCCAGGGGCGTGTCCTGGCCGAAGGTGAACGCTGGCTTGCCCCCGAAGCCCCGCACGCCTAGATCGCGCTCGATTGCTCTTTTACGACAGGACTTCCCGCCATGACGGCCCAGACTTCCCTGCTTGCCGGCCTCGATCTTCGCGCCGAAATCGACCGACTGCGCAAGGAACGCAATGCGGTCATCCTGGCGCATTATTACCAGCGTCCGGAAATCCAGGATCTGGCCGATTATATCGGCGATTCGCTGGAACTGTCGCGCAAGGCGGCGGCCACCGATGCCGATGTGATCGCATTTTGCGGCGTGCGCTTCATGGCCGAAACCGCCAAGATCCTCAGCCCCGACAAGACTGTGATCCTGCCCGATATGGATGCCGGGTGCAGCCTTGAGGATTCATGCCAGCCCGATCAGTTCCGCGCCTTTCGCGACGCGCATCCCGATCACATCGCGCTGACCTACATCAACTGTTCGACCGAGGTGAAGGCTCTGTCCGACGTCATCGTCACCAGTTCCAGCGCCGAGACGATCCTGGCCAAGATCCCGCCCGAACAGAAAATCATCTTTGGCCCCGACCGGCACCTGGGCGGCTATCTCAATCGCAAGTTCGGGCGCGACATGCTGCTGTGGCCCGGTGTGTGCATCGTGCACGAAGCGTTCAGCGAGACCGAACTGCTGAAGCTGAAAGCGCAATATCCCGACGCGCCGGTGGCCGCGCATCCGGAATGCCCCCCGCACATCATCGATCATGCCGATTATGTCGGATCGACCACGGGTATCCTGAATTATGCCAAGGCGACCCCGGCCCGGACCCTGATCGTGGCAACCGAACCGCACATCATTCACCAGATGCAACTGGCCATGCCCGACAAGCTGTTCATCGGCGCGCCGGGTGCCGACGGCAACTGCAACTGCAACATCTGTCCGTATATGGCATTGAACACGCTGGAAAAACTATATCTGGCGCTGCGCGATCTGACCCCGGTGGTGCATATCGAGGAAGGCTTGCGCCTGCAGGCCAAGAAAAGCCTGGATGCGATGCTCGCCATGGCATCGGGCACCGTCGGCCAAGGCGACCTGGGCGCGCGTTAACGGCGCAATCGGGCAAGCACCAGGGCGCTGGACACCAGAACCATGCCGATGGCATCCAGCGCCGTCGGCTGTTCGTGGAACGCGATCACGCCCACCAGCACCGAAATGGCCGGCTGGGTCAGCAGCGCCAACCCGATCACCAGCGGCGAAAACCGCGTGAGCGAAGCCACCAGCAAACCCTGTCCGACAACCTGGCTGCACAAGGCCAGCGCCAGCACCGGCCACCACACCTGCGGCATGACCGGCTCGCCCAGATAAAGCGCGGTGGCCAGCATGACCGGCGCCGCAAAAACCCCGGTATGGAACACCAGTGCCCAGCTGCCGACGCGGTCCTGCACCGGGCGCAGACAAAGGAAATAGGCAAAATAGAATGTGCCGGCCAGGATGCACAGCAGATCGCCCACCAGCGTGTCGGTGGCGATTTCCAACGATCGGCCAAGCAGGATCATCGCCCCGATCAGCGCGCAGGCCATCGCCGTCAGTTCGTTCATCCGCGGGCGCCGTCGAGCGACCACCAGCCCCCACAGCATCAGGAATATGCTGCCGACATTGCCGAACAGCGTGGCATTGCCCAGCCGGGTGTGGCCGATGCCCAGATGCCATGACGCCAGGTCCAGCCCGAACACCACGCCCGCCAAAACCAGCATCAGCATCACCGGCGCGGGTTGGCCGAATACCCGCTGGCCGCCGCGCCGGGCCAGCCACATCAGCAGTGGCAGCGGCAGGATCAACCGCCAGAATCCCGCCGAGACCGGGCCGCAATCGGCCATGCGCACGAACACCGGGCCAAATGCCATCGCCATATTGCCCAGCAGCAACGCGGCCAGCCAGCGGCCGGGCGTGGCTGGCAAAGCTGCACTTTGCGGTGCCAAGGTTTTTTGTGCAGATCCTGCGGTTGTCATAAGCGGGGCGATTGCCTAGCATAGGTTGCAAATGGAAACGGTTATCGCCCGTGCGATGATCGCTCCTTTCCCATCCAGCAAAAGGCATGTCCATGGTTGATTCGTTGTTCCAGCCGATCCATCTCGGCGCCATCGAGGCGCCCAATCGCATCGTCATGGCCCCGCTGACTCGCGGCCGCGCAGGCGCCGACGGCGTGCCCACGCCGATCATGGCGACCTATTACAGCCAGCGCGCCAGCGCCGGGCTGATCATCAGCGAAGCGACCGGCATCAGCCGCGAAGGTGCGGGCTGGCCCAGCGCCCCCGGCCTGTGGACCGACGCCCAGACCGAAGCGTGGAAGCCGGTGATCGAGGCCGTGCACCAGGCCGGCGGGCGCATCGTTGCGCAATTGTGGCACATGGGCCGCATCGTGCACCCCTATTACCTGGGTGGTGAACCACCGGTGTCGGCATCGGCCACACGCGCGCCGGGTCATGCCCACACGCCCGAGGGAACCAAGGACTTTGAAACGGCGCGTCCGCTTCGGCTTGACGAGATGCCCCGGCTGATCGACGATTATGGCCTGGCCGCTGAAAACGCCAAAAAGGCCGGGTTCGACGGGGTCCAGTTGCACGCCGCCAACGGCTATCTGATCGACCAGTTCCTGCGCAACGGCACCAATCTGCGCGATGACAGCTATGGCGGATCGGTCGAAAACCGCGCGCGCCTGCTGGGCGAAGTGACCGAACGGCTGGTGTCGATCTGGGGCGCCGGCCATGTGTCGGTGCGTCTGTCGCCCAACGGCGATTCGCAAGGCACCGATGACAGCGATCCGGCGGCGATCTTCGCCGAAGCCGCCCGCGTGCTGCAGGCGCTGAACATCGGATTTCTCGAACTGCGCCAGCCGGGCTCGAACGGCACCTTTGGCCGCACCGACGTGCCGCAGCAGGATGCCTTGATCCGGTCGATCTACAAAGGCCCGCTGGTGCTCAACAGCGATTACACCGCCGATGAGGCCGCCGCCGATGTTGCCTCGGGCCGGGCCGATGCCATCAGTTTTGGCCGTCCGTTCATCTCGAACCCCGATCTGGTCGAACGTATCCGGATCGGCGCGCCGTTCGCACCCAATGTCGGCGTGCCGCAGACGTGGTATTTCCCGGGCGAAGCCGGGTATATCGACTATCCGACGCTGGCCGAGGCCGCTACGGACGCCTGACACGGGCTGGCCCGCCGTCACGCGCGGCGGGCCGCTTGCAGGAGGCTTGAAATGACGTCACCCCCGCGGTCCTGGCTGTTCATTCCTGGTGACAGCGAACGCAAGCTGGCCAAGGCGCCCGAAACCGGCGCGCATGCCCTGATCATCGATCTTGAAGACGCCGTGTCCGCCGACCGCAAAGCCGTGGGTCGGGCGATGACCGCGGCGTGGCTGGACAAAGCGGCAGGACAGGTTCCCGAACAACAGATCTGGGTGCGGATCAACGCGGTCGAAACCGGGTTGTGGCGCGAAGATCTGGCCGCGATCGTCGCCGCAGCGCCAGCCGGAATCATGGTGCCCAAGGCCGCAGGGCCCGACCAGATCGCGCTGATCGGCCACGAGCTTGATGCGCTTGAGCGCATGCATGGCGTTTCGCCCAGACACACCCGCATTGTGGCACTGGTCAGCGAAACGCCGCGCGCGGCCGTGACGATCCCGGCCTATGCCGATGCCGAATTGCCGCGTCTGGCCGGGCTGACCTGGGGCGCAGAGGATCTGGGTGCGGCGTTGGGCGCGACACGCAAGCGCGATTCGCGTGGCCGCTGGACCGATGCGTTCCGCCTGGTGCGCGCGCAGACCCTGCTGGTTGCGCATGCCGCCGGGTGCTGGGCCATCGACACGCTTCATGCCGATTTTCGCGACGAGAGCGGCTTGGCACAGATCGCCGCAGACGCTGCCGCCGACGGATTTGCCGGCATGCTGGCCATACACCCCGCGCAAGTTGCGGTGATCAACGGTGCCTTTGCCCCGGACGAAACAAGCCTGGCCGAAGCGCGCGCGATCGTTGCTGCGTTTGCTGCAAATCCGGGATCCGGCACTTTGCAGATCGACGGAAAGATGGTGGACCAGCCGCATTTGCGCGCAGCCAGGGCGCTGTTGGGCCTCGATTAGCGGCTAGTTGGCTGTTGCGGGTGCGTCGGGCTGGGCCGGGGCTGGTGCTGCGGTGTCGGCGGCATCATCGCTGGCGGTGTCGACGGCAAGCCCCTTCGGAGGCGGGGGCGGTGCCAGCAGCGGCTGCGACTGCGTTCGATCGACATTCAGCATCGAATCGCTGATCGTGCCCGGCAGCACTTGTGCGCCCGCCGCCTTGCCCGCAGGTGGCTCCGCACCTTTGCCACAGGCGCCAAGCAGCACCAGCGCAGTGCAAGCCAGAAACCGGAACCGGCGGGCGGGAAAAAGCGTGAACTGCGGCATGAACAGCATTCCGGGCATCAGGGACAAGGCGCATCCAGCTGCGCCAGAAAGGCATCGAGCCGGGCGAGCAGGGCCTTATCCCACGTCTGCGCGTCAACCTCCAGCCCCAGATCGGCCAGACTTGTCACGCCATGGTCGGCTATGCCGCACGGCACGATGCCACCGAAATGCGCAAGATCGGGCGACAGGTTGACCGAAAACCCGTGCATCGTCACCCAGCGGCGGATGCGGATGCCGATTGCGCCGATCTTGGCCTCGGCTCCAGCGGGCCCCCGCGTCCAGATGCCGACGCGGCCCGGCGCACGCCACGATTCGACCCCGAAATCGCCCAGCGTGTCAATCACCCAGCCTTCGACAGCATGAACAAAACCGCGCACGTCGCGTGCCCGATCGCGCAGATCGAGCAGGATATAGCCGATGCGTTGGCCGGGGCCGTGATAGGTATAGCGCCCGCCGCGTCCCGCCTCGACCACGTCAAAGCGCGCATCGAGCAGGTCTTCACGCAGGGCACTTGTGCCTGCGGTGTAGACCGGCGGGTGTTCCAGCAGCCAGACCAGTTCGCGCGCGGCGCCTTCGGCAATCGCGGTGTTGCGCTCGGTCATCGCCGCCAGCGCCTCGCGATAGGGCACGCGGGCGCTTTCGATGCGGATTTCGATATCCCGATCGGGCAACGGCAGGATCATCGCTCCGCTTTGGCGGCGCGCTGTCGCTGGTGCAAGCACGCTTTCACGAAAACCGGTTTCCACGGGCCGCTTCGATGGCCTGGGCGGTGTGGACCAATTCGGCAGCCCCACGGCTGGGGTGGCCCTGTAAAAGGTCCCGGCGGCGTTGCGGAATTGGTCCACGCCGCCTAGAGATGGCGTGAAGAGCGAGGTGTCGAAACGTGGTTACCCTGGACAGCAGCGCCGCATGGCAAACCGCACGCCGTATTGTGTCGGCCAATCGCGATGTGCTTTTGGCGATTGCCGGCGTGTTTTTCCTGATGCCGCAGCTGGTCAACGCGCTGTTGCCCATGCCCCAGGTCATGCCGGGCATGACACCCGAACAGATCGGCGAAGCCTTCACCGGGTTCTACACGAGCAGGCCTTTGCTGTTTCCCGTGTTGCTGCTGCTGACTTTGCCGGGGCTGGTCGGGCACCTGACCATGCTGACGGTGCTGCTTGACCGCGATCGCCCGACAGTGGGTGGCGCGATCCGCACCGGGTTTCAATTTTTGCCCAGCTATCTTGCGGTGCAATTCCTGATCGCGCTGGCCCTGTTTGTCATGCTAGTGCTGGTCACGGGCGTTTTGTCGCTGCTGTTCATTCCGCCGGCCATCGCGTCGGCCATTGCCATCGTCGGGGCGATCTATCCGCTGCTGCGCCTGGTCATGGTCGGGCCTGAAATGATCGTGCGCAAGGTGCCCAATCCGTTTCGTGCGATCGGCTTTGGCCTGGGACGCACGCGCGGCCATTTTACCAGCCTGTTGCTGTTCTTCATGCCCGCGGTTGCGATCTTCGTCGTCATTTTCGGCCTGGTGCTGATCTTTGTGAATCCGCTGCTGGCGCTGGTCGTGCATGGCGAATCGCTGCGTCTGATCAGCGAAGCGATCGCGGCGGTGCTGACCGCAATCGGACAGACGTATTATGCGGCGATCGTCGCATCGACCTATAACCAGCTCGGCCCGGTGGGCGGGCTTGGTGACGCGATCAGCCCTTCCAACCCCAGCTGATCACGCAAGGCGGCAGGTTCACGGGTTCAAAACCCCTGTCGATCCGTTCGAAATAGCCTGCCATCATCTGCCGTGCATGCGTGGTGTATTGATAGACCAGAAACGCCCCGCCCGGGCGCAGCACCCGCCGGGTTGCTGCCATGATTGCAGGGCCGACACCAGGGGGCAGCGTGCTGAACGGCAGGCCCGACAGGACATGGTCGGCATGATCGAAACCGTGCGCCGCGACAATATCCACCACATCTGCGGCCGACCCCAGGACCGCGCTGAACCGCGAATCGCGGATCGTTGCCTGAAGATAGGCAATGAAATCGGGATTGGTGTCGATCACGATCAACACGCCATCGCGCCGCAGCCGTTCGAGCACCGGACGGCAAAATGTGCCGACGCCCGGCCCATATTCGACAAACACCCGGCAATTGCCCCAATCGACCGGTGACAGCACCCGCCGGATCGTGCGCTGCGATGACGGCACCAGCGCGCCAACCATCGCCGGGTGCTGGACAAAGCCTTTCAGAAACAGCGCCATCGGCCCCAGCAACGCGCGCGCCTTGCGCTTGATCCGGGCGGGTAGGGGTTCGTGGGCGAACTGGACTGGCGACATTTTTATTATCACCTTTTGATATGGGGTCATGCCTTCAGGTTTTGCTCGGTCGCAAAAACCGCCCCCCATTGCAAGCCCCACCACGCGATTGCATGACGCGGCCAACCATCCTACCGGGCTTTGCGGTTTCCAACGACACCAATAAAGGAGCGATTGCGCGCAATGAGCGGGGCGGGTGCGGTTGAAGACGGCGCGCAAAGCGTGCCGGCCGGGCGGATGGCGCTGCTGTTTGCGGTCATGCTGATTACGGCGGCGGGCAACACCGCGATGCAGTCGGTGATGCCTTCGATCGGCACGCATCTGGGCATTGCCGATGTCTGGGTCAGCCTGGCCTATTCCTGGTCGGCGCTGTTGTGGATGCTGCTCGCGCCGTTCTGGGCGCGCAGATCCGACCGGCTTGGCCGCAAATCGATGATGTCGTTGGGTCTGGGGGGGTTTGCGCTGTCGTTTGCCTTGTGCGGCACGGCACTGCTGGCGGGATTGCGCGGCATGATCGGCGGGATGACCGCCATCGTGCTGTTTGCGCTGGCGCGTTCGTTGTACGGCACGTTCGGGTCGGCAGCGCCGCCTGCGGTCCAGGCCTATGTCGCCAGCCGCACCGGGCGCGGCGAACGCACCAAGGCGCTGTCGCTGATCGCATCAAGTTTTGGCCTGGGCACGGCACTGGGGCCGGCACTGGCGCCATTGCTGATCCTGCCGGGCGTCGGCCTGATCGGGCCGTTCATGGCATTTACGCTGGGGGCCCTGGGGGTGCTGGTGGTCCTGCGCTTGCGGCTGCCCGATGATACGCCGCACGAGGGCGATCCCGAAAGCCATCCGCCACGCGCGCCCACCCGCACGATCGGCGAACAGGGCGATGGCTGGCATGAAGGCGGCGACGATGCCGACGCTTGTGAAACCGGGCGCCTGCGCTGGGGCGATCCGCGCATCCGGCACTGGCTGCTGGCCGGCATTCTTGGCGGGCAGGCGCAATCGATCATGCTGGGCGTGATCGGGTTTCTTTTGCTCGACCGGCTGGGCCTGCGCCACCAGCCTGACGCCGCCGCAGGGCCGATCGGCCTGGTGCTGATGTGCGGAGCGATCGCCATGCTTCTGGCGCAATGGGGGCTGATCCCGATGTTGTCGCTGGGGCCGCGCATGTCGACGATGCTCGGCATGGGTCTGGTGCTGGCAGGCGTGGTACCGGTGGCGCTGGGCACCAATCTGCATGCCATTGCCACGGGTTTTGCGATCTGCTCGGTCGGATTCGGCCTGTTCCGCCCCGGTTTCACCTCGGGCGCAAGTCTGGCCGTCAGCCTTGGCGAACAGGGCCAGTCTGCGGGAATTGTCGCGGCGGTCAACGGATCGGCCTATATCGTGTCACCGGCGATCGGCGTGTGGTTGTACAACCATTCGCACTGGATGGTCTGGGTGCTGATCGAGGCACTGGTGCTGAGTGTGCTGGTCCTGTTCCTGACCGACCGCAAGGCTACGCGGCAAGCCCCAGTTCCTTGACCACGCGCATCGCGGCGGCGTTTTCGCGACGCACCGCGATCACCAGCAGCACGTTCAGCACCAGCGACTGATAGACGAAGTACCACAGCGGGCTGCCGATCAGCATGGCAATGCCCAGGGTGATCGCGCGCGGATTCGGGCTGAGATACCACAGCATCGACAGCAGCGGGCGTTGTTGGCGCTGCACTTGCGCGCGCACCCGGGCCAGCCGCGTGCCGTCGCCTGCGCGATCTTCGGCAATCGCGGCGGTCACTTCGGTATCGATGGTCAGGGCATGCGGGCTCATCCCCGAAGCCAGCCGCAGATAGCCTGCGACAAACCCGCGCAGGATCCACGCCACGCCGCGCTGGTCCTTGAACAGCTGCCCGTCGGCCTGCGTTGCGTTCTTCAGCCAGGGTACGCCATAGGTCCAATATTGATAGAACCGCCGCTGCACTTCGACGAAATTGGCCTGCGCCACGTGGCTGGCCCCTGCCGCGAGCGCCCAGAACCATGCCCAGCCCCAGCCAAGCGCGGGTGCGAGCACGATCACCAGCAGCACATACAGCACGATATGGCTGGCATAGTCGCAGATCCCGTCGATCAGTTCGCCCAGCGGGCTGCTGCGCCCGGTCAGCCGCGCCAGATCGCCGTCCGCGCCATCGACAACGTGCCAGGTCATATGCAGCAGCATGCCCAGCAGTGGCGCCCAGGGCCATACCAGGCCCCAGACCGGAGCGCGCCAATAGACCACGCCCGCCGCCACCACGAACAATCCGCCCGCCACCGAAACCATGTTGGGCGTAACCGGGGTTGGCGCCAGCGCGCGCGCCAGCCGCCACGCCAACGGGTGGTAAAGATGGTGATTGAGCGAATCCTGCAGTTCGCGCGCGCGGCGCGGCCGTTCGCGGGGGGCTGTCGCCATCGGGTTTCCGTTCATTCTGCGCCGGCCGGGCCAGCAAAACTGGGTGCATCGGCTTGTGGCAAAATCAGCGTGACAAAACAAACCCGCAGACGACGCTACGGTGCATGAATCCCCGATCATGCCCCGGATCGGCGCAATGGTGCGGAGTCGCACCCGGACATGGCCGCGCCAGAGCCGCCACACCGCCCCGCGAAAGCGTCGATGTTTCCACGGTTTGCTTGACAAACGGGGGATTCCGCTTGCATTCGGGCATGATTTCGCAAACTAAGGCACTTTGGTGACAGCCATCCCGAAGTGGTGCCTGTCGAAGAGGACGTGCTTACATGAAGCCAATCAAGGTCGCGGTGATCGGCGTGGGAAACTGCGCCAGCTCGCTTGTCCAAGGGGTTTATTTCTATCGTCAGAACAATTCGGCCGGGGGTCTGATTCACGACCGCATCGGCGGATATGGGGCCGGTGACGTCGAATTCGTGCTGGGCGTCGATGTCGACGCACGCAAAGTGGGCAAGGACATCGGCGAAGCCATCTTTGCCGGGCCGAACTGCACCGCCGTGTTTCACGCCGATGTGCCCCAGACTGGTTCGAAGGTGATCATGGGCCGCATCCTTGACGGGGTGGCCGAACACATGACCGGTATGGGCGATCGCGGGTTCATCCTGGCCGACGCGCCCGAAGCCACGCACGACAGCATGGTCGCCGCGCTGAAGGCATCGGGCACCGAAGTGCTGTTGAACTTCCTGCCCGTCGGATCGCAGACTGCGACCGAATTCTACATGGAAGCAGCACTCGAAGCCGGTGTGGCGGTGGTCAACTGCATGCCGGTGTTCATCGCCAGCACCCCTGAATGGGAAGCCCGTTTTCGCGCCAAGCGCCTGCCGATCGTCGGTGACGACATCAAGGCGCAAATTGGTGCAACCATCGTCCATCGCGTGCTGTCGAGCCTGTTTGGCGCACGCGGCGTAACGGTGGAAAAGACCTATCAGCTCAACACCGGCGGCAATACCGATTTCATGAACATGCTCGACCGCCAGCGGCTGGGCAGCAAGAAGGAATCGAAGACCGAAGCGGTGCAGGCCATGCTGGCACAGCGTCTGGCCGACGAGAACATCCACGTCGGCCCGTCGGACTACGTGCCGTGGCAGAAGGACAACAAGCTGTGCTTCCTGCGCCTTGAAGGCACGCAGTGGGGCAATGTGCCGATGAACCTGGAATTGCGTCTGTCGGTTGAAGACAGCCCCAATTCGGCGGCCTGCGTGATGGATGCCATCCGCTGCTGCAAGGTTGCGCTGGAACGCGGCGAAGGCGGTGCGCTGGTTGGCCCTTCGGCCTATTTCTGCAAGCATCCGCCCCAGCAGTTCAGCGATGATATCGCCGCACAACTGGTCGAGGAATACATTACCGAACCGGCCCTCGCGGCCGAGTAATCCGGTTGAATCCAGACGATCGGGGCGGTGTCGGCATACGCTGACACCGCCTTTTTCGTCTGGGTCAAAATTAGGGGGGACATCCTGATGGATGCGCTGATCATTGCGGCCGGCTATGGCAGCCGCCTGGCATCGATTTCGCCGTCGAAACCGCTGACACCGGTGTGCGATGTGCCGATCATCGAACTGTCGATCCGGCAGGCGATGCTGGCCGGCGTGTCGCGCGTGGTGGTTGTCACCGGCCACGAAGCGGCCCGCCTGGAACTGTTCCTGGCCGATCTGTCGTTGCGGCTGGGCATAGCCATTGTGCCGGTGCGCCTGAACGACTGGTCAACACCCAACGGTCATTCGGTGATCGCCGGCGCCACACGGTGCGACGGCAATTACCTGCTGATGATGGCCGATCACCTGTTCGATGTGGAAATTCTGGCACGGCTGATCACCGAGGCAAAAGACGATTGCGGGCTGTTGCTCGCGATCGACCGGCGCATCGACAGCCCGCTGATCGATCCCGAGGATGCGACCTGGGTCAAAATCGACGACCACGGGCTGATCCGCGATATCGGCAAGACGATCAGCCCCTATGACGCGGTCGATTGCGGGGCGTTTCTGGCCACGCCCGAACTGGCCCCGGCGATCCGTGCGGCCATCGCCTCGGGCAAGGCGGGATCGCTGTCCGAAGGGGTGCAGGTCCTGGCGCAGTACAACCGCGCGGCCACGCTCGACATCGAGGATGCCTGGTGGATCGACATCGACGATCCGCATTATCATGCCCTCGCCGAGAAAACCGCGATGTGGCACTTTGCCCAGGCGCTGGCGGTGACCGGGGTGGTCGACGCCGATCAGCGTTAACGCGTTTCGGCCACCGGGGTCAGCGCGGCGCCCGTGGCAAACCAGGCTGCCAGATTGTCGACCATCATCTGACCCATCGCCTGGCGCGTGATCTGCGAAGCGGAACCGATGTGCGGCAGCAGCACCGCGTTGTCGCAGGCCAGCAAGGCCGCAGGCACATGCGGTTCGTCTTCGAACACATCCAGCCCCGCGGCCAGGATCGTGCGGTGTTGCAGGGCGGTGATCAGCGCTGTTTCATCAACCACGGTTCCACGTGAAACGTTGATCAGCACACCTTGGCGCCCAAGCGCCGACAGCACGCGCGCATCGATCAGTTGCCGCGTGGCCGCACCGCCCGGCACGATCACGATCAGCACGTCGCAGGCCTGGGCCAAAGCTTCGACAGACGCATACCGTGGCCAGGCAACATCGGGCTGGTCGCTGCGGCCATGCCAGGCGATTTCGACGGCAAAGGCATCCAGCCTGCGGGCAACAGCCTTGCCGATCCCGCCCAGTCCGACAATGCCGACGCGCCGGCCGCGCAGCGAGGGCGACAACGCAAATGCACCCTGCACCCAGCGTCCTTCGCGCACAAAGCGTTCCGCGGCAGGAATGCGGCGCAACGTGGCCAGCAGAAGGCCGAGTGTCAGATCGGCCACCTCTTCATCAAGCACGCCGGCCGTGTTGGTGACGACGATGCCGCGCGCTACGGCCAACGCGATATCGATGTTGTCGTAACCGACGCCGAAGTTGGCAATGATCTCCAGCGCCGGCAACCGCGCCAACTGCGCCGCGCCGACAGGCCCCGCCAGCGTGCTGGCGGCCATGCCGCGCACCCGGGCCAGCACCGCATCGGGCACGCCCTGCCACAGCCGGTGCACGGTGAATGCCGCATCCAGCGCCGCCATCGTCACCTCGGGAAAAGGTGCTGCGACCAGGACGTCGGGCGCGTTCACCGCCGGATCATTCGGGATATTTCAGGTGGATTGTCGTCGCCAGATTGGTGCGCGGGATCGAGATACGCACCGAACGGAATGTCGGAAGGCTGGCGATCGTGGGCGGATTGTTGGAAAATCCGAAACCTTCGGTCGGAATGCCGAGCACGCCCGAACGGTTGATGGTGCCCGACATGTCTTCGTCATGATAGACCGCCAGCGCATAGACGCCGGTTTGCGGCAGGAACACGCAGAACCGCGTTGCACCCGCCACAGTCGGGGTGCGCACGACATAAAGCGATCCGTTCTTGATCAGAAACCGGTCGGGGTTGTCGGCATAGACCGTGGTCGTCACCTGGCCTTTGCCGTTCCGCACGCCATCGACGTTGATGTACATCCAGACATTGCTGGCCGGTCCGAGGCAAGGGGGCGCAGCCAGCGCGGGGGCTGCGGCAGACCCGATCATCGCGGCAAGACCCAGCGCACAGACACGCCGGAAGCGAACATTGAGCGCAAGGCTGGGACTGGAAAACCGCACGGTGGAACGCATCGCTGTCAGGGCCCGCAAGCTGGAATGGCCCTGATCCATGCGCCAATCGCGGGTTTCGCGCAAGATCGGCCAACCGCGCCAAATTGTCGCAAACCCGGCACAAATGCACCGCACCGACAACCGACGATCGGGCACCTTGTACGCAACCCATAGAAAACGGCGTGTTTTACGACAGAGCGTGTGGAAAACGCGCGCAACACCGCTTGTGGCGGCAGGACCCCATAGCTATCCGCAGATCTGGAGCAGTCCGGGCATCGGCGCGCCGATGGTGCGTGCCCGGCTGACATGACCGCGCCACCCTTGCCACCGTGGCGCATGAAATGGACCGGGTTGCCACAATGACTGTTCCGTCGGGCGAAGCGCCAGCCAGTTCCGCGCCGCTGATTTCACCATCGATCCTGTCTGCGGATTTTGCGCGGTTGGGCGAAGAAATCCGCGCGATCGATGCGGCTGGCGCCGACTGGGTGCATATCGATGTGATGGACGGCCATTTCGTGCCCAACATCACGATCGGCCCCGCGGTGGTCAAGGCGCTGCGCCCGCACACGACCAAGCCGTTTGATGTCCATCTGATGATTTCACCGGTCGACAGTTATCTTGAAGCGTTCGCAGCGGCGGGTGCCGACATCATCACCGTCCATCCCGAGGCGGGGCCGCATATCCACCGCACGGTTCAGGCGATCAAGGCGCTGGGCAAAAAGGCGGGGGTCTCGCTCAATCCCGGAACCCCGGCCAAGATGCTCGATTATCTGATCGACGATATCGATCTGGTGCTGGTGATGAGCGTCAATCCGGGTTTTGGCGGCCAAAGCTTCATTTCCAGCCAATTGCGCAAGATCGAGGCGATCCGGCGGATGATCGACAAATCCGGTCGGCCCATCCTGATCGAAGTCGATGGCGGGGTTGACCACGCCAACGCCGCCGCCTGCGTGGCCGCGGGTGCCGATGTGCTGGTTGCCGGAACCGCAACGTTTCGGGGCGGTCCCGATCGCTATGCGGCCAATATCGCCGCGCTGAAGGCATCGGGCTGAGCCTTATGGATCGCCCCGGCATGACCACCGCCCATCGTTCCGGCGCCGGTGCCGACCGGGGCCAAGTCGACCACGCCGGGATCGATTGGCCCGATGCTGCAACCCGCCGGGCCATCCCGCTTGAAGGCGCAAGCGACATGCATGTCGAACAGCCCGCGCTTTCGTTCGATGCCGATGCGATTGACCCCGGCATGATCGAACCGGGGGTCATCGAACCGAGCCGTGCACTGGCGCTGGCCGATTTTTCACCCCCGCAGGTCAGCACCGGCGAACGCCTGATCCGCATGGCCTATCGCTTTGGCCTGGGTCCGCGCGCGCTCAATCCGTTTGGCAAGCGGGTTGCGCCCCGGCTGACCGCGACTGTTGCCAATCCTCTGCCGGGCGATGCGGCGGCGGGCACGGCGCTGCGCGCCGGGCATTTCCTGCTCCACGGGCTTAAGGCGCCGATCGCCGATATCGAATTTTTCGGGCCGCGCCTGGCACCCCCGCTGGAACGGCTGGTACACGGATTCGGCTGGTTGTCCGATCTTGAGGCCTGTGCTGCGCGGCCCCAGTGCACGGGCGTTGCCGAACGTATTCTGGGCCGTTGGCTGACCGCCAATCCCCGTCCCGATGCCACGCCCGCGTGGGACGTAGGCAATGTCGGGCATCGCGTGCTCAACTGGTTGATCCACGCGCCGTTGATCCTGTCGGGCCAGGATCGGACGTTCCGCAATCGCGCGCTGCGTGCGATGGAAACCACTGTGGCCTGGCTGGACCGCAATGTCGGTCGTGCCGAGGACAAGCTGTCCGAAGTGGCCGGGTGGACCGCGATCAGTGCCGCCGGCCTGTTGCTGGCCGATGGACGTGCACGAAGGCTGTATGGCGAAGCCGGGCTGGTGCATGCGCTGGGCGATCTGGTGGGTGACGATGGCGGCGTGCTGTCGCGCAATCCGCGCTGCCAGATCGAGGCAATCGAACTGCTGGTGCGCCTGCGCGCCTGTTACGGGGCGGTGCGCGCCGAGCCGCCGCCGCAGATCGACACGATTCTGGCGCTGCTGGTGCCCCCCTTGCTGGCGGTGCTGCACGGTGATGGGGCGCTGGCCGCATGGCAGGGCGCGCATGCCATTCCCGCCGCGCGGATTGACGGTCTGATCCGCGCCACCGGGGTGCGCACCCGGCCTTTGCGCGATGCCCGCCAATGGGGCTATCAGCGCGTGGCCGCGCGGCGTTCGATTCTGTTGTTCGACGCGGCACCGCCACCCGTGGCGCGCCATGCGCGCGACGGCTGCGCGTCGACGCTGGCGTTCGAATTCAGCCACGGGCCGGACCGGATCATCGTCAATTGCGGCGGCGGTGCCTGCGCCGGCGGGTTGATCCCGGTGCGCCTGGCACAAGGTCTGCGGGCAACCGCCGCGCATTCCACCCTGACCATCGATGATTTCAATTCCACCGCGGTTCTGATCAACGGCAAGCTGGGCACCGGCGTCTCCGAAGTCGACATCGATCGTCGCATGTTGAACGGTGACGGCC
Source organism: Novosphingobium acidiphilum DSM 19966 (assembly GCF_000429005.1). Taxonomy (GTDB): domain Bacteria; phylum Pseudomonadota; class Alphaproteobacteria; order Sphingomonadales; family Sphingomonadaceae; genus Novosphingobium; species Novosphingobium acidiphilum. Next base: position 79,370 of record NZ_AUBA01000008.1, read on the forward strand.
CCGGCAGTGGAGCCACCCGGCTTGAAGCGAGCCACAACGGCTATGTTTCGCGCTATGGCCTGACCCACCGGCGCATCCTGATCGCGCGCGACGACGGCAGCGAGCTGCGCGGCGAAGATTGCCTGGTGCCAACCGGCCGCAAGGGTAAACGTGGCATGATCGGTGTCGCCTTGCGCTTTCACCTGGGCCCGCATATCGAACTGGCGCAGGGTCGTGATGGCCTTGGCGTGACACTTGCGCTGCCCGATGGCAGCCTGTGGCAATTCCGGTCGGGCCGCGATCCGATCGCGATCGAGGAAAGCCTGTGGGCCGATGGCCAGGGCCGCCCGGTGGGCACGCGCCAGCTGGTCATCGCGGCCAAAGTTCCACGCAGCGGAGAAACATTCTCCTGGCTGCTCAAAAAGATGCGCTAAGCGTAACAATTCAGGGAAACGCGTGTGAACACCATCAAAATCGGCCGGGCGCTGCTGTCAGTGTCCGACAAGAGCGGGCTGGTCGAACTGGGCCAGGCATTGGACGCATACGGAGTCGAGCTGGTTTCAACAGGCGGCACGGCCAAGGCCCTGCGCGAAGCGGGTCTGACGGTACGCGACATTTCCGAACTGACCGGCTTTCCCGAAATGATGGATGGCCGGGTCAAGACGCTGCACCCCGTCGTTCACGGCGGATTGCTGGCAGTGCGCGACAATGCCGAACATGTGGCCGCGATGCAGGCCCACGCGATCGGCGCGATCGATCTGGTGGTGGTCAATCTCTACCCGTTCGAGGCGACGGTTGCGCGCGGTGCCGGCCGTGATGAAACGATTGAAAATATCGACATCGGTGGCCCCTCGATGGTGCGATCTGCGGCCAAGAACCATGCCTTTGTGACGATCGTTACCGATCCTGCCGACTATGCCACACTGATCGATGAACTGGCGCAAACCGGGGGGGCAACCACGCTGCCGTTCCGCCGCCAGCTTGCCGCCAAGGCCTATGCCGCCACGGCGGCATATGATGCCGCGATTGCCGGATGGTTTGCGCGCGTCGATCAGGGCCAGCATTTCCCCGCCACGCTGGCACAGGCGCACCATCTGGTCACGACCTTGCGATATGGCGAAAACCCGCATCAGAGTGCAGCACTTTATGTGCCGCGCGGCACCGATGTGATCGGCCTGCCGCAGGCCGAACAGATCCAGGGCAAGGAACTGTCGTACAACAATTACAACGATGCCAACGCCGCGCTGGAACTGATTGCCGAATTCACCGATGCCGGCCCGACCGTGGTGATCGTCAAGCATGCCAACCCCTGCGGCGTGGCCACGGCACCCACGCTGCTGGCAGCATGGCAGGCCGCACTGGCGTGCGATGCGGTTTCTGCTTTCGGCGGGATCGTTGCCACCAATGTGCCGCTTGACGGCCCCACGGCCGAAGCAATCGGCGCGATCTTTACCGAAGTCGTTGTGGCCCCGGGTGCAGACGACGCCGCGCGGGCGATCTTTGCGCGCAAGAAAAACCTGCGCCTGCTGATCATCCCCGGCCTGCCACAGGCCAGCCGCGCCGGGTTGATCACGGTGCCCATCGCCGGTGGTCTGCTGGTGCAGGATCGCGACAATGGCCGGCTTGATCCGGCCAATCTGAAAGTGGTGACCAAGCGGGCCCCCGACCCGCGCGAACTGGCCGACGCGCTGTTTGCCTGGACCGTGGCCAAGCATGTCAAATCGAACGCCATCGTCTATGCCCGCGATGGCGTTACCGCAGGCATCGGCGCGGGGCAGATGAACCGCCGCGATTCGTCGCGGATTGCTGCTGCCAAGGCGGAAGAAGCCGCGCAGACCCATGGCTGGGATGCGCCGCGCACCGTGGGTGCGGCGGTTGCCTCTGACGCCTTTTTTCCGTTTGCCGATGGCCTGATGGCCGCAGTCGAGGCGGGTGCGACCTGTGTCATTCAGCCGGGCGGATCGATCCGCGACGAGGATGTGATCAAGGCTGCCGATGATGCGGGCCTGGCCATGGTCTTCACCGGCATGCGCCATTTCCGCCACTAGGTTCCATGGCCGACCACTTCTTTGACGCCGCAGGCGACAGCTTTGTGCCCACGCCGGCCGCGCGCGGTTACTGGGTGCCGGGCACACTGAGTGGCGCGGCAGCGGCGTCGCTGCTGGGGTTTGTGATCGAGCGTGATTTTTTCGCGCCCGACTGGGTGCCGGTCCGGCTGTCGGTTGACATGGTGCGCATGCCGCCCTCGGCCCCGCTGACCGTGGAAACCCAGGTCGTCCACGAAAGCGGGCGGCTGCGGCTGATCGAGGCACGGTTGATGGCCGAAGGGCGGCTACAGACCCGGGCGCTATGCCAGATCGTGCGCCGCGGCACCCAGCCGGCCAATCCGGTGTGGCAAAGCCCACGCTGGCCCGCGCCACATCCCGACACAGGCGCACTGGCGCTGGGACATGCGCGCAATCCCGGCAGCCCACGACAGGTTTGTGCGCAGCGCTGCCCCGGTGCAGGTTGCCGCATTGGGCAATCCCCCCGTGCTGGGCACGCTGTCTCCGGCCAGTGCGCGTCAGGCCTGGCTCAGGGTCGACATGCAGATCGTGGCCGGCCACCCGCTCAGCCCGTTCCTGATGCTGGTCACCACAGCCGATTTTGCCAGCCCGCTGACGCATAGCAGTGAATTCGGCATCGATTTCGTCAACACCGATTTCACGGTGCATCTGCACCGCATGCCACACGGAGCCTGGCTGGGTTACGAACTGACCGGCCACAGTTCCGCAGACGGCGTGGCCGTGGGGCAGGCCGCAATCCATGATCTGGAAGGGCCGCTGGGCGTGATCGTCGTATCGGCCATCGCCAACAGCAAACGCGAAAACTAGCGATAGAATACGTGATTTTCGATCCGGGCGACCTGGGTCCGGCCGCCCATCGGGCCGATCCGTGCGGCATGGAAGAACAGCGCGCCTTCGGCTGGGCTTTTCCATGCGCCGCGATGCGCGATCATCGCGATCCTGACCGCGTTTTGCCACAGGCGGTTGGCGCGATTGATCGCCGGCATCGTGCCGTGGTGAATGAACGAAAACTGCGAAGGCTGGTACACCACGCCGCAATACGATGCGGGAAACCGGCCCGAGGCGGTGCGCGCAACGATCACGCGTGCCACAGCCAGCTGCCCGGCCAGGCTTTCGCTGCGGGCTTCGAAATAGATTGCACCAGCCATGCACTCGATTTCGGGTGAGATGGTTGCCGGCAGCGCGATCGTGTCGACCAATTGGTGCAACGACGCCGCGTTCATGGTCGGCGCTTCGGCTGCGGTCCCCGCGGCGGGGTCGACGTGCGCATCGGTCAAGGGTTGAACCGTGATGTCGCCGGGCAAGGCCGACCGGGCTGGGTCGATCGGCGCCTGGGCTTCGCTGGCCTGAATCTGCTGGTCCTGGGTATGGGCATGCGCAACGCACGTGCCAGACACCGCAAAGGTCAATGCGAGTGCCAGGTTGAACCCGGCATTCAGGCGAACGAAACGAACCACGCTTTATCCAAAATCGGCGGTGAACTTCGGACCGGGGTTTGCTGCAAGCGCTGCGGATCGCGAGATCTGCGGTTCTTGGCCAAAGGCCGGGTCGTCTGCCCCCCGTCTGCGTGCCAGTGCAAGGGGCCAGAATACCGCTTGTCACCGCCTGCGCATCAGAAGAGCGCCCGGGTTATGCGCCGGCCCTGTCGAGTCAACCCACGTGGGGGTGAGTCAGGCGGCGTTCAGGATGGACCGTTCCACGTCCGCGACAGTCAGTTCGACTATCCACACGTCGGGATCCTGGCGCTTGCGCCGATCGAGATAGTCGTCGAAGTCTGTTGGCGCCTGCGGGTCTTGCGCGCGCACCGCCATCCAGCGCCGCGGACCGGCCGGATCGGGCAGGCGTTCGTACAATGTGCCGATCCCTTGACGATCAACCGCCACCACCAGGATCGTGCCGGCATCCGCCTCGCCCTTGTGCAGGACCATGGCAAATCCGCCCGCGGCCTGCGTCCGGCGCACAAGGGCCGATACCTCAAGCCCGGCAGGCAGTCGCGGTGTGTCCATGCTGCCGGTCAGGCGGCGTCGCGGTCGATGACGTTGACCAGTTGCGCATAGATCGAATCGGCATCGGGTGCCGCCATCAGGCGCGCATGCATCCGATCGTCGCGCATCATGCGCGAAATCCCCGCCAGCGCCTGCAAATGCACGGCCCCTGCCTGGTCGGGTGACAACAGGCCGAACACGCAATCCACCAGCATACCGTCGGCAGCGGCAAATTCCACCGGGCGTTCAAGCCTGAGAAACGCGGCAACCGGGCGCGACAGACCGGCAATGCGCGCGTGGGGTATTGCCACGCCGCGCCCGAACCCGGTGCTGCCCAGCGCTTCGCGTTCGAGCACGCGTTCAAGCACGTGGGCGTGATCCAGCGCATAGACGCCCGCAAAACAGTCCGCGAGCACCGACAGGATCTGTGCTTTGGACTCTGCGCGGATCACCCGCACCGCCTGTTGATCGATCGAAAAAAGCGCGCTCATCGCCGGTATGATACCATTTGTCTGGTAAAGGCCCCGTCACGTGAGGCGCGCCATGCGCCTGATTGGGCCAACACGCAAGGGTCGATTGGCGTAGAGCGCCATTTGCGCGCCCGATCCGCAAGCCCAGATGGCCTGGTCCCAACCTGCAACCATGCGGGTCTGGACCAGGCCGAGGGTGCCGTCCTATTGTCCCGGTTCGACCCAGCCAATCGATCCATCGCCCCGGCGGTAGACCATGTTGTGCACCCCCGTGCCCGCGTTCTTGAACAACAACGCATTGGTGTTGCGCAGATCGAGCATCATCACCGCATCGGATACTGTGGCGGTGGGCACGTCGACGCGCGTTTCGGCGATCACCAGCGGCGCATCGGCCGGTTCCTCGTCAAGACCGGGGTCGGCAAACAGCGTATACGTCGCATCTTCGGCACCGCCTGCAAAACCGGTGAAATTGGCATCATCCTGGCGTTTGGCATGCTGCGAATTTTCGTGCCGGTCCTTGATCCGTCGCTTGTAGCGACTGAGTTGCCGGTCGATTTTTTCCGCCGACTGGTCAAGCGCCTGGTGGGCGTCCTGCGCAATCGAGCTGCCTTTGAGGATCAGGCCCTGCGCCACATGGGTGACGATATCGCAACGAAAACCGCCATGCGGAGCCTTGCCCAGCGTAACGTGCGAGGACAGCGCGCGCGAGAAGTACTTGTCGACTATCACCGCCAGCCGCTGCTGGGCATGCGCCTCGAAAGCGGCGCCGGTGTCGACCTGGTGTCCCGAAACGCGAATATCCATGGTTCTTCTCCTATATTCCCCCAGCCCCGCGGTTTAACCGCGGGTCCACAAGGGGTCTGCGAAGCCCGCCATGAATTCGCCATGGCGGGCCAGTTCGGCATCGCTCGGCCGATGGGGCCGCGCGGGGCGAAACGGACGAGTGGCTGATGGGGTTCCTTGCCCAAGCGCCGGGGCATCGCCGGCGGTGGCGCCCACAGCCGGGGCATCGGCGGCCAGTTCAAGCCCGATCTGGCGCCCACCCATCAGTTCGACATAAAGCTGGGCCAGCAATTCGGCGTCGAGCAGCGCGCCATGCCTGGTGCGGTGGCTGCGATCGATGCCATAGCGCGAACACAGCGCATCGAGGCTGAGTTTTGCCCCGGGATGCTTGCGGCGGGCAATTGCAATCGTGTCGACCATGCGGTCGAGCGACACCGCCTGCATCCCGCAGGCGGCAAGCTCGGCATTGAGAAAGCCGAAATCGAATGCCGCATTGTGCGCGACCAGCGGCGCATCGCCCAGAAACGTGATAAGGTCAGCGGCGTGTTCAACAAATTTGGGCTTGCCGGTCAGGAACGCGATCGACAGGCCGTGCACCGCCTCGGCCTCGGCCGGCATGTCGCGTTCGGGGTCGAAATAGGCGTGGAAGACCTGGCCCGTCGGCACACGGTGGATCATTTCGATACAGCCGATTTCCACCAGCCGGTGCCCACCCTTGGGATCAAACCCTGTTGTCTCGGTGTCAAAAACGATCTCGCGCATTCATCGGACGATGGACCCGTGCGCGAGCGCTGACAAGGCGTCCGATCAAATTTGTGCAATCGGCGCAAAAGGAAATTTTGCCGCGCAATCAGCGATATACGTATTTTCCGCTGAGGCGGTTGCGCAATTTTTCAGTCGGCGCGCCGGCGCAGCCCGTTGACCAGCGCGGCGACCGTCCGTTCGGTCTCTGCCAGCGGGCAACCGGTGTCGATCACATGGTCGGCCCGCGCCCGCTTGTCGGCATCGGGCACCTGCAGCGCCAGGATCTGGTCGAACTTTTCCTCGGTCATGCCGGGCCGCGCCAGAACCCGCGCCCGCTGCATCGCCGCCGGCGCCGACACCACCGCCACTGCATCAAGGCCCGCGCCATGGCCTTTTTCATACAGCAGCGGGATATCGAACACGATCAGCGGCGCATCGGCGTGTTCGGCCAGAAACGCCTCGCGCATGGCGCCCACGGCAGGGTGCATGATCGCCTCGAGCCGGGCCAGCGCGTCGCGATCGCCGAACACCCGCGCGCCAAGCGCCTGGCGCGACACACCGTCGGGCCCGGTGGTGCCGGGAAACGCGGCCTCGATCGCGCCAAGCAGCGGACTGCCGGGTGCCTGCAAACTGTGTACCGCGGCGTCGGCATCGAACACCGGCACGCCCAGCGCGCGCAGCATGCGCGCCACCGCCGATTTGCCCATGCCGATCGATCCGGTCAGCCCCAGCACGAACGGCCTGGTCATGCGGTCAGCCGGGCGCGCAAATCGTTGTCGGCAGTGCCGCGCGGCGGGACCGCGCCGAAAAAGCGCCGAAACGCATGATCGGCCTGACCGATCAGCATCGACAGGCCATCAACGGTGGCAAACCCGGCCGCGCGCGCGGCCTGAAGAAACCGCGTATCGAGCGGGCTGGTGACAATATCGTAAAACACCGATCCCGGCGGGGCGTGGGTCAGGTCGAAATCGGGTGGGGCATGGCCGGCCATGCCCAGCGACGTGGCATTGACGATCAGGTCGAAACACCCGGCGCGGTCATCGAAGGCGAAATCGGTTGCCGCCGCAAAGTGCCGCAGATCGATCGCGTGGTGTTCGCCCGCCGGATCGAGTTCATCGAGCAGCGCGCGCGCCTTGCCCGGATCGCGCCCGGCCAGTACGATCACCATGCCGTGGCCCGCAAGCGCGGTGACAATAGCGCGCGCAGCGCCGCCTGTGCCCAGAACACGCGCCATGCGAAACAGGTGCGGCTGGGCCAGGGCGGTGCGCAAGGGTTCGAGAAACCCCGGAACATCGGTGTTATAGCCGACCAGTTCGCCGTGTTCGGGTACGATGGTGTTCACTGCGCCGACCTGGCCGGCCAACGGATCAAGCCGGTCGAGCAGCGGGATCACCGCCTGTTTGTGCGGCATTGTCACATTGCAGCCCCGCCAATGCGGATCATTGCGGCGGGCAGCAACGAACGCGGCAAGATCGGCAGGGGCAACGTGCGTGGCGCGGTACGACGCTGCCAGCCCCAGACGTTCGAGCCAGAAGCCGTGAATGGCAGGCGATTTCGACTGTCGAATCGGATCGCCGATCACCTCGGCGTAGTCCTGGGCATAGTCCTGGACCGCCGCGGTCATTCTGCCAATGCGCCCAGTTTGCGCAGCGCACCCAGCAGCGCCAGCAGCGGCATGCCGAGCACGGTGAAATGACTGCCCTCGATCGTTTCGAACAGTTGCACGCCGCGCGCCTCGATACGGAACACACCGACACAGGCCGCAACCGCGGGCCATTCGCTGTGGAGATAGCTGTCGATAAAGCTGTCGGTAAGTGTTCTGACTTTCAAGCGGGCGGTTTCGACGTGGCGCCACACCACCACCCCGTCGCGCGCCAGCACCGCCGCAGACGACAGCGCCATGGTCTGGCCCGAAAAGAACCGCAGGTGTTCTGCCGCATTGGCGCGCGTTGCCGGCTTGTCGAATTGCCGGCCCGCAACTTCAACCAGCGAATCACCGCCCAGCACGAGCCGGCCGGGCATTGCCATCGACACCGCCAAAGCCTTGGCCTCGGCCAGGATCGTGGCAACATCGGCGCCCGGCACGCCGATCAGTTCGCGTTTCAGTTCGGTTTCGTCCACCCCCGCGCTGCGGGTTTCGAACGGCACCCCGGCCTCGGTCAGCATGGCCCGGCGCGACGCGCTTTGCGACGCAAGGACAAGATGTGCGGTGTCACCCGTTGTGGCCATGATCATTGCGCCGAACCGTTGCGCCCGGCTTCAAGCCAGCCATCATCATCACGCGCGATGTCCATGCCGTGCGCGGCGCGCACGTTGTGGCGTTCGTTGTACAGGTTGATCACGGCGGCTGCGGTCTCCTCGATCGAACGGCGGCTGACATCGATCACCGGCCAGCCGTTGTCGGCAAACATGCGCCGGGCAAATTGGACTTCGCGCGCCACGTGATCGTTATCGACATAGCTGGTTTCCGGCGCCTGGTTCAGCGACAGCAGGCGATTGCGGCGCACCTGGATCAGCCGTTCGGGGCTGGTGGTCAGGCCCACGATCAGCGGCCGGCGCACGGCAAACAGCGATACAGGCGGCGGGCTTTCCACCACGATCGGGATATTGGCCACACGATATCCCCGATTGGCGAGATAGATCGCGGTGGGCGTCTTGGAACTGCGCGATACGCCTGCCAGGATGATGTCGGCCTGTTCCCAGTTTTCCCAGCCGATGCCGTCATCATGGGCGATGGTAAACTGGATCGCCTCGACGCGGCGAAAATAGGCCTCGTCCATGGCGTGCTGGCGCCCGGGACGACCACGCGCCTCCTGCCCCAGCAGCGTGCCCAGCGCATCGGTCACCGTGTCGAGCGCCGAAATGCTGCGCAGGCCAAGCGCGGTGCACCGCTGTTCAAGCCGGTCGCGGATCTCGGCGCTGACCAGCGTAAACAGCACCAGTCCGGGGTTGGCCGCGATCTCGGTCATGATCCGGTCGAGATGCTGCTGCGAACGCACCATCGGCCAGAAGTGGCGCACGACCTCGGCGCTTTCATACTGGGCCAGCGCCGCCTTCGCGATCATTTCCAGCGTCTCGCCGGTGGAATCCGACAAAAGATGAAGGTGAAGACGCTGCATGGGCCCCTGATAATGGCAATCCGGGACAAGCCGGGATGAATCTGTGGACAGAGCGCGGATAAACCACGGGATGAATGCGCCGACAAGCGCAAGCCGGCGATCCGTCCCCATGATCCCGATCGTCCGGGCCATTTTCGCCACAGGATGGCCGCATTTGCCCACATGCTGTGGACAACGGGCACAAGTTTTCCTTGCCACCGGGTTCGCACAGAGTCGCATGGCCGAAATTTTTGTGGGCACGGTGGATCAATTGGGGCAGACCGCGACAATCCCCGGTATCCACAGGGCCAACAGACTCCTACATCCAGATTCAAATAAGACTCTTTTGTTGATTGAGAACGGACGCGAACACGATGCCAGGTCCTTTGCTTGATACGCTTTTGGGTGCAAATATCGCCAGACGCCCGATCTGGCTTATGCGGCAGGCGGGGCGATATCTGCCCGAATACCGCGCCTTGCGGGCCGACAAGGGCGGTTTTCTCGAACTTGTTTACGACAGCCCCGCGGCCACGGAAATCACGCTTCAGCCGATCCGCCGGTTTGGTTTTGACGGGGCAATCCTGTTCAGCGACATTCTGATCGTGCCTTATGCGATGGGCCAGAATCTGGAATTTCTGGCAGGCGAAGGCCCGCGCATGTCACCCCGGCTGGTGGATACCGCGCTCAGCGCGCTCAGCGCCGTGCCACAGCGGCTTGATGCGATCTATGCCACGGTGGCAGGGGTGCGTGCCGCATTGGCCCCTGAAACCACGCTGCTGGGCTTTGCCGGCAGCCCCTGGACGATCGCAACGTACATGGTCGCAGGCGAAGGCAGCCGTGATCAGCACGAGACGCGCGCGATGGCGTATCGCGATCCGGTTGCGTTTCAGGCGATCATCGACGCCATTGTCGATGTCACGATCGAATATCTGTGCGGCCAGATCGTTGCCGGGGCAGAAGCGGTGCAATTGTTCGATTCATGGGCAGGCAGCCTGGCTCCGCGTGAATTCGAACGCTGGGTGATTGCGCCCAATGCGCGGATCGTCGCTGCTCTGGCCGATCGCCATCCGGATGTGCCGGTTATTGGCTTTCCAAAGGGGGCCGGTGAAAAACTGCCGGCTTATGCGCGTGAAACCGGCGTGGCCGCAGTCGGCATCGATGAAACGATCGATCCGGTGCGGGCAGCACACGCGTTGCCCGAAGGCCTGCCGGTGCAGGGCAATCTTGATCCTTTGCTGTTGCTGGCCGGTGGTGATGCCCTTGACCAGGGCGCACGCGCGGTGCTCGACGCTTTTGCCGGGCGCCCGCATGTATTCAACCTGGGCCACGGGATCGGCCAGTTTACCCCGATCGATCATGTCGAACGGTTGCTGGCAGTCGTGCGCGAATGGCGGCCCGCCTGACTCAGCGCACAGGCGGCGTGATCAGCACCCAGCCCAGGTCACGCCGCACCATTTGTCCGGATTCAACCCGATAGCCTTGCGCCCGCAGCGCGGCGATGACGGTTGTCGCAGAAGGATGCAGATTGGCCGCATGTTCGGTCCAGAACAGGTTCGGGCAGGTGGCTGACAGCGCCCGTGACCCGGCCCCGCTCAGCGCAAACCCGTGCCTGCGCGCCATCATGGCATAGGCAAACGGCAGCACATCGCGATTGTCGCGCGGTGCGGAATTCAGCACTTCGCCGTTCCAGTGCAGATCGGCAAAGACACGGGTATCGGCGCATTGGTGCACCTGTCGCGCAATGATCGTGGTTGTGCCGTTCCAGCTCCACTGGCGCACCGTGCCGGCAAGGTTCACCAGCAGTATCGGTGCGGTTGCCAGCAGCAGTACGGCATCGACCGTGCGCTGCACGCGAAGCGGCAATCGTTGCACAGCATGTGCCGCCGTGATTGCCACAACCATGGCCACGATCGGGTCCAGCGCCACAAGATAGCGGGTGATCAGCATCGGGCGGTGCAGGTGGGCCACGATCAGCAGCGCCAGCGCCAAGACCGTTCCTGCCACGAATGTCACGATCAGCGTCAGGGGCTCGCGGTAACGGGTGTGGCCCCGCCAGGCCCCGATCCCGATCATCATCGTGCCGGCAATCGCACAAAGCGCCAGCAGCGGATTGGCGGTGGTGGCGCCGGACAGTTCCTGTTCGATGGCCCAGCGCGCCGCATCCGGACCGGGTGGTATCCAGAAAGTGGTGGTGTTGGCGACGATTGTCGTCATTTGCGCCGCCATGAACAGCGCAAAGGGCACCAGCACGATCGCAGCGATTGTTGCCAGGCGCCACGCTTCGGGCCGGCGGCGCACCAGGATGAGCTGGGTGATTGTCGCGCCGACCAGACCCAGCACGATGACCGTGGTGACCAGGTGCACGGTGAACGCCAGCATCAGGACCACGCCCAGCATGATCGGGCGCGGTTGTGCGCCACCTTTGCGCAAACATTGCGCCAGCAATGGCAGCACCAGCGCGGTCAGCACCAGCGACAGGAAATAGGATCGCAGCTGGTCGATCCGATCGAGCGCGGTAAACAATGCGGCCAGTGCCAGTGCATAATACCATGCCATCGCGCGAAACCACGGATCGCTGCGCGCCACACGAAGCGCTGCCACCAGCGCGATGCCCAGTATCGCACAATTGACCGTACGCAGCAGTTCGACAGTATGGCCAAGACCCAGCGTTTCGAGCAGGCGCGCCCAGAGCCAGGCCAGCGCATAAAACACCGGCGGGTGGTTGTCGCGCATCCAGGCAGGGGCCAGTGTTGCCACCGACACATCGGGCCGCACCATGTAAAACGAATAGAATTCGTCATACCACGGTCCGCGCCCGATGATCGCAAAGCCGGCGGCCGTGACAAACAGCAGCAGCAGGATGACAAAGCCTGCGCGCGGACGCATGATCAGCGGCGAGAAGGCATGGTGTGCGCCGATGATTTTGGCCCCCGATGATGTGGTAGAACGATGCGGACCAGACTGCGGATTTGCAAGGCCAAGATGCGGTTCGTCGATGCGCCTGCAGCGCTCGTCGTTGCAGAACGGTACAAGTTCGTCGTGCGGCCCTATCAATGCGACCGGTGCGGCGCATTTCATCTGACCGGACGGCGCAAGGGCAAACGCATTCCCCGCCCGGCTCGCAAGGATCCTCCCGCAATGCCTGTTGCCAAAGCTGCGCCCTTCCGGCAGCGCACGTCAGAGACTATGGAACCATGATGCAGGTGCTCGCGATGCTCTATCTCTGGCTCAAGGCCGGCCATGTCATCTTTGTCGTATTCTGGATGGCAGGCTTGTTCATGCTGCCAAGATTTTTCATTTATCATCAAGAGCTTGCACCAAGTTCGCCGGAAAATGCGCTGTGGGTCGACCGTGAAGCGCGACTGTTGAAGATTATTCTGTGGCCATCGCTGATCGCGGTGTGGGCATTCGGCCTGGTGCTAGCGGTCAATGGTGGCTGGTTCACCCAAGGCTGGTTCCATGCCAAGCTGGCGGCCGTGGTGATCCTGACGGGCTATCACGTGTGGATGGCCGACTATGCCCGCAATCTTGCCGTCGGGCGCCGCAAGCTGACCGGCAAGCGTCTGCGTCTGCTGAACGAAGTGCCCGGCGTGGCCGCGGCGATCATCATCGTGCTGGTAATCGTCAAGCCGTTCTGAGGCCGCTTGCGTCGTGCTTGATTGACGGCGCGCGCCGGCCCGGATATGGGCGTTGGGCTACCCGGATTTTCCGCTCGCGAACCGTCACGGTTTGCACATGGTCCGCTTTCCCCAAGCCCTATGACCATCCGGCCTGCACACCCCTTTGCTGGAACGACCCATGCATCTGAAAGAATTGAAAAAAACTCCTCCCGCTGCACTGGTGGCAATGGCCGAAGAGCTTGGCGTCGAAGGCGCCAGCACGATGCGTCGCCAGGATCTGATGTTCGCCATTCTCAAGGAAATGGCCGAAGACGGCGAAGAAATCCTGGGCATCGGCACGATCGAAGTGCTGCCCGACGGTTTCGGTTTTCTGCGCAGCCCCGAAGCGAACTATCTGGCGGGGCCCGATGACATCTATGTCTCGCCCAACCAGGTTCGCAAATGGGGCCTGCGCACCGGCGACACGGTCGAAGGTGAAATCCGCGCGCCCAAGGACGGTGAACGCTATTTTGCCATCACCCGGCTGATCAAGGTCAACTTCGATGATCCCGAGGCAGTGCGTCACCGGGTCAATTTCGACAACCTGACCCCGCTCTATCCCAACGAACGCCTGCGGCTCGATACGCTTGACCCCACGGTCAAGGACAAGTCGGCACGCGTGATCGATCTGGTCAGCCCGCAGGGCAAGGGCCAGCGCGCGTTGATCGTGGCACCGCCGCGCACCGGCAAGACCGTGCTGCTGCAGAACATGGCGAAAGCGATCACCGACAACCACCCCGAAGTGTTCCTGATCGTGCTGCTGATCGACGAACGCCCGGAAGAAGTGACCGACATGCAGCGGTCGGTGAAGGGCGAGGTGATTTCCTCGACCTTTGACGAACCGGCCACACGCCACGTGCAGGTTGCCGAAATGGTGATCGAAAAGGCCAAGCGCCTGGTTGAACACAAACGCGATGTTGTGATCCTGCTGGATTCGATTACGCGCCTGGGCCGGGCCTACAACACCGTGGTGCCAAGTTCGGGCAAAGTGCTGACCGGCGGTGTCGACGCCAACGCGCTGCAACGACCCAAGCGGTTTTTCGGCGCAGCGCGCAACATCGAGGAAGGCGGTTCGCTGTCGATCATCGCCACGGCGCTGATCGATACCGGCAGCCGCATGGACGAAGTGATCTTTGAAGAATTCAAGGGCACCGGCAACTCGGAAATCGTGCTCGACCGCAAGGTGGCCGACAAGCGCATCTTCCCCGCGCTCGACGTGGGCAAAAGCGGCACGCGCAAGGAAGAATTGCTGGTGGCGCGCGATCAGCTGTCCAAGATGTGGGTACTGCGCCGCATCCTCATGCAGATGGGCACGGTCGATGCGATGGAATTCCTGCTCGACAAGATGAAGGATTCCAAGACCAACGAAGACTTCTTCGCGACCATGAACCAGTAAGGTCGATTGGCGCAATCAACCGGGGGGCGGCGCGGGAAACCGCGCCGCCCTTTTGCCGTCAGGCCTGTTTTTCAAGCGCTGCGGCCATCATGTCCCACAGCTTGTTGATCGCCTTCAAGGGTCGCACCATGACCTTGAAATCGATAATCCGGCCTTCCAGATCAAAGCGGATCAGATCGATCCCGTTGATGACGATGCCATCGACTTCGGCCACGAATTCCAGCAGCGCTTCGGGCCCGTCGACCAGTTCGCGAACATAGCGAAACGTGTCGTTGCCCAGAACCTGGCCCGCTGCTGTCAGATAGGACAGCACTTTGGCTTTGCCCGCCTGGGGGGTGTGGACGACGGGTGAATGAAACACCGCATCATCCGCGATCAGTTCGGCCAGCAGATCAAGATCGTTGCCCAGCATATAGCGGTGCCATGCGGCGAGGCCGAGTTGCATGCGCTGTCTCCTTGCATGTCCGTCTGTCGCGGTTGCCACGGCCGGCGGCATGGATTTGCCGCAAGCCACGCCCTTTTTACGCAAGATTGGCGGCAAGGAAATCCCTGGTGCGCTGATCGGCCAGATTGGCCGCAGCGTCGTCGCGGCGGTTGCCGTGTTCTGCGGCAAAGCCATGATCGAGACCGTCGTAATCCCACACGGTGACCAGCGGATTGGGATCGAGCCCGGCATGGATTGCGGCCTGTGCCTGTGGCCCGACAAAATGATCGGCGGTGGGGATATGCAGCGCCAGCGGCCTGGTGATGCGGGGTGCTTCGTCAAGCATGGTGTCGATCATGACGCCGTAATAGCCGACCGACGCATCGATCGTGGTGCGCGTTGCGGCCATATAGGCCAGCCGGCCACCCAGGCAAAAACCCACCAGCCCGGTCTTGGCAATGCCTTGTCCCCTGGTCCAGGCCAGCACCGCCTTGATGTCGTCCACACCAAGATCGGCGTTGAATTGCTGAAAATAGCCAAAGGCCTGCTGCATCTGTTCTGGCACATCGGGATCGAGTTCAACACCCGGGGCAAAACGCCAGAAAATGTCGGGTGCTACTGCCAGATAGCCAAGCGCGGCCCAGCCATCGACTTTGCTGCGGATGCCCGCGTTCACGCCGAAGATTTCAGGAATGACGATTACGGCTGCGGTGGCGGCACTGTCGGGTTGCGCGACATAGGCGGGAATTTCGCCCTGATCTTCGGTTGCGCTGATCGTGATCATGCTACCCATGCGGTTGATCCTTTCGCAGGTTGGTTTGGTCGATCGCCTGGTTGGTGGGTGACGTGGACTTTGCCAGGCATGCGTGACAGTCTTGTATCGATGCGCATGGTTGGGAGAAAGCACCATGAAAGTGAATGTCGAGGTTGATTGCACGCCCGATGAGGCACGGCGATTTCTGGGCTTGCCCGATGTGGCTAAGGCGCAAGAGGCCTATGTGGATGCCGTCGTCAAGGCGATGAAGGGTGAAAATTCGCTCGATCAGCTTAATGGCTATGTCCGCCAGCTTGCGCCGATGGGCGAAATCGGGCTGAAGCTGTTTCAGCAGTTCGTTGAACAGGGCAGCGGCGCCTTCAAGCCGAAAGGCTCGGGCCACGAGTAAAGCAAATAATTGAAATGTATAATTATTCCTTTGTATTTGGTCGGGCGTGAGCATGGATACGGTGTTTGCGCTCAGTTCGGGCCAGTTGCCCGCCGCGGTGGGTGTCATGCGGATCAGCGGGCCGATGGCAGGACCGGTGTTGCACCAGCTTTGCACCCGGATCCCGCCTGCGCGCCACGCGGCGCTTCGCCGGCTTCACGATCCGCGTGACGGTGCGGAACTCGATCGCGCGCTGGTCTTGTGGTTTCCCGGTCCCGCCAGTGCGACGGGCGAGGATTGCGTTGAATTGCATCTGCACGGCGGTCGCGCTGTTGCCGATGCGGTTGCAGGCACACTGACCGCGTTGGGTCTGCGCATGGCCGAGCCGGGCGAGTTCACCCGCCGCGCCTTTGCCAACGGACGCCTCGATCTGGCCGAAGTCGAAGGCCTGGCCGATCTTCTGGCAGCCGAGACCGAATTGCAGCGCCGCAGCGCGCAGGCCATGGCGGGTGGCGTGCTGTCGCGTGCGGCTGACGCGTGGCGCACCGAGGTGCTGGCGCTGTCGGCCCGGCTTGAAGCATCGCTCGATTTTGCCGATGAAGGCGATGTCGATGAAGCTGTTCTGCCCGCCGGGTTTGCCGATGGCTGCGGGGAATTGGCCGACGCAATAGGGCAATGGCTGGATCGCCCGCGGGCAGAGCCTTTGCGCGAAGGGTTCCGCGTGGTGCTGGCCGGGCCGCCCAATGCGGGCAAATCGACGCTGTTCAACGCGCTGATCGAAAGCGACGCGGCGATCATCTCGGCAGAACCGGGCACAACGCGCGATGTCCTGGTTGCGGCGGTTGCGCTGGGGGGTGTGCCGTTCAGTTTTGTCGATACCGCGGGCCTGCGTGATGAAGGCGCGGGCACCATCGAAGCGCTGGGCATTGCGCGCGCACGCGCTGCGGCCGAACGGGCCGATCTGGTGTTGTGGCTTGGCCCGCAAGGGCAAGGACCGACCGACCGTCCGCTATGGGAAATTGCCGCGCAATCCGATCGCGGCGACGGCGCCGCAAAGGATGCGAACGCCTATCGTGTCTCGGCAATGACCGGCGATGGGGTGGCACAGCTGCGGCAAGCGCTGATCTGTGCCGCGCGCAACGCCATGCCCGCGCCAGGACAGGCGGCGCTCAACCAACGGCAGGCGCGCTGTCTTTACGCAGTGCACCAGGCTTTGGTGTCTGCGACTCAGGAATCCGATCCGCTGTTGGCGGCGGAATGCCTGCGTCTGGCGCGGCGTGGTCTCGATGGATTGGTGGGGCGTGCCGACACCGAGGCCATGCTCGACGCGCTGTTTGGGCGGTTCTGCATCGGCAAGTGATGTTCCACGTGGAACATTCTCGCTGCGTTTTGACCTGAGCGCGCGAATCCGATAACGCGAACCCCATGCAGCAATTTGATGTCATTGTGGTTGGCGGCGGGCATGCCGGCGTCGAGGCGGCGGCGGTTGCTGCGCGCATGGGCGCACGCACGGCGTTGGTCTCGTTTGATCCTGCCATGATCGGTGCAATGAGCTGCAACCCGGCGATAGGCGGGCTGGGCAAAGGGCATCTCGTTCGTGAGGTCGATGCCTTTGATGGCGTTATTGCGCGGGCCGCCGATGCCGGAGCGATCCATTATCGCATGCTCAACCGATCTAAGGGCAGCGCGGTGCAGGGGCCGCGGGTTCAGGCCGATCGGCGCCGTTTCCGGGCGGCGGTGCAGGACACACTTGCGCGGCTAGAGGATTTGACGATTGTCGGCGGCGAGGCAGCGGCATTGCGCCTGGATGGTGGACGCATCTGCGGCATTGACCTGGCCGACGGCACGGCTTTGGCGGCGCCGGCGGTGGTGTTGTGCACCGGCACGTTTCTGGGCGGCAAACTTTACCGCGGCGAGGAACGGATGGAGGGTGGCCGCATTGGCGAGCACGCCGCACACCGTCTGGCCCAGCAGCTGCGCGGTGCCAATCTGCCGATGGCCCGGCTCAAGACCGGTACGCCGCCGCGGCTGGATGGGCGGACGATCGATTGGGCGCGATTGCCCGAACAACCCAGCGATGCAGAGCCGTGGACGATGTCGCCGCTGACCCGCGGCCGGCCGTTACCGCAGGTGTTCTGCGCAATCGCGCGGACCAACGCGCGCACGCACGACATCATTCGCGCCGGGCTGGATCGGTCGCCGCTGTTTACCGGCGCGATCGATGCGCAGGGTCCACGCTATTGTCCTTCGATCGAGGACAAGATCCATCGCTTTGGCGATCGCGACGGGCACCAGATATTTCTGGAGCCCGAAAGCCTGGATGATGCGACGGTCTATCCCAACGGCGTGTCGACCTCGTTGCCGACCGACGTGCAGATCGCAATGATGCGCAGCATCGAGGGACTGGAGGGTGTCGAAATCTCGGTTCCCGGATATGCCGTCGAATATGACCATATCGATCCGCGCGCGCTGCGCAGCAGTCTTGAGGTCAGGGCAATCCCCGGGCTGTATTGCGCCGGGCAGATCAATGGCACCACCGGATATGAAGAGGCGGCGGCACAAGGGCTGGTCGCCGGCATGCATGCAGCGGGGCACGTGCTGGGTCGCCAGGCGCCCGCGCTTGATCGTGCCAACAGCTATATCGCGGTGATGATCGACGATCTGACGTTGCACGGGGTGAGCGAGCCTTACCGGATGCTGACCGCGCGGGCGGAATACCGGCTGCGTTTGCGCGCCAACAATGCGTCGACCCGGCTTACGCCCCTGGCATTGGCGATGGGGTGTGTCGGGGCCGAGCGGCGTGACTGGTTTGCCCGACGCCAGCAGGATCGCGCCAAGATCGACGCCGCGCTGGCAAACGAGGTGTCTGCCAACGATCTGGCGCAGGCTGGCCTGGCCGCGCGCGCCGATGGCACACGACGACCGCTTACCGAATGGTTGCGATTTCCGGGCTTTTCGCTGGATGCACTGCGACCATGGGTGGGCGAAGATGCCATCGACCCGCTGCTGGCGGAAGAGATCGAAGAGGATGCGGGCTACGCGCCGTATCTTGTGCGGCAAGAGGCAGAACTGCGTGATCTGCGTGCCAGCGAGTCGGTTCCTCTGGGGGACCGGTTTCCGTTTGCCGAGGTGCCCGGGCTGTCACGCGAAATGGTTGAGCGGCTGAGTGCTGCACGCCCCGAAACGCTGGCGGCTGCGGGGCGTGTGGCGGGCATCACGCCTGCGGCGCTGGCCAGCCTGCTGGTGCATGCGCGGCGGCACGCGGCATGACCGACATCATCACCAGTGAGGCCGCGGCGCGGGCGTGGTTGACCGACCGTCTTGGTGCCGATGCGCAAGCGATGGCGCGGCTTGGTCAGCTGGCCGCCATGCTGGCCGAGGAAAATCAGCATCAGAACCTCGTTGCACGCGCCAGCCTTGACCAGATCTGGCAACGCCACATAGTCGACAGCGCGCAGCTTTTGCATGTTTCACGTGGAACATCGGGGACGGGGAACTGGCTCGATCTGGGGACCGGGGCGGGCTTCCCGGGTCTGGTGATCGCGGCGTTGCAACCCTCGCGGACTGTGACGCTGGTCGATTCGCGTCGCTTGCGCACCGAGTGGCTGGTGCGGGCGGCGGCGGCGATGGAGCTTGATTCGGTCAAGGTGGTGCTGGCGCGTGTGGAGGATTTGCCTTCGCGTCCGCATGCGGTGATATCTGCGCGGGCCTTTGCGCCGTTGCCACGGCTCCTTGCGCTATCCGCACGTTTTTCCACACCGCAGACACTTTGGTTGTTGCCGAAGGGGGCCAAGGCCCGGCATGAACTGGCTGAGCTTGACGAGCGTTGGCGCCATACGTTCCACGTGGAACAATCGCTGACCGATTCGGCGGCCGGGGTGCTTGTCGGGCATCTGCTTGCTTCACCGGACAGGAAGGGCGCGTGACCATGATCACGATTGCGATTGCCAACCAGAAAGGGGGCGTGGGCAAGACCACGACCGCGATCAATGTGGCCACGGCTTTGGCTGCAACCGGATCGAAAGTGCTGTTGGTCGATCTCGATCCGCAGGGCAATGCGTCGACCGGGCTGGGCATCAGCTCGGCCGAGCGCGAGCGCTCGTCATACGATATGTTGATCGACCAGGCGCCGGTCGGCGAATGCCTGATGGCAACGCGGATACCCGGTCTTGATCTCGTGCCCGCTACGGTCGATTTGTCGGGCGCCGAAGTCGAACTGGTCAGCGTTGACGATCGCACCGGTCGGCTGCGCCGATCGCTGTCGCATGATGCTGGGCATGATATCTGTCTGATCGATTGCCCGCCGTCGCTGGGGCTGTTGACGCTGAACGCACTGACCGCTGCCGATACCTTGCTGGTGCCGTTGCAGTGCGAGTTTTTTGCACTCGAAGGGTTGAGCCAGCTGTTGCAAACCGTCGAACGGGTGCAGGAACGCTTCAATGCGGATCTGGGTATACTGGGCGTGGTACTGACCATGTTTGACCGGCGCAACCGCCTGACCGATCAGGTGTCCGACGATGTGCGGTCATGCCTGAACGACCTGGTGTTCGAAGCAGTTATCCCGCGCAATGTGCGTTTGTCCGAGGCACCCAGCCATGGCCTTCCGGCGCTGATCTACGACCATGCCTGCGCCGGGTCGCAGGCCTATATGCGGCTGGCACGTGAAATCATCGCGCGTCTGCCCAAACAGAGGAAAGCGGCATGAGTACCGATTCCCCCGCCGCAACCAAGCCGGCCACGCAACGTCGCGCGGCACTCGGCCGCGGGCTGGGCGCCTTGCTGGGTGAAACCCGCCGTGAAGAAGCCGTGGTGCGGCAGAACAGCGGCACGACGGAAACAGCTGCGGGCGAAGCCGTGGTTGGTGCGGTGCGCGCCGAGAGCGGGCTGATGCTGCTGCCCGTGTCGCAGATCGAGCCGCACCCGGACCAGCCGCGGCGTCATTTTGATGAAGCTGCACTGTCAGAGCTGGCCGCGTCGATCGCTGCACGTGGCGTGATCCAGCCGGTGGTGGTGCGCCCGATCGGCGCCAACCGTTATCAACTGGTTGCGGGTGAACGCCGCTGGCGCGCCTCACAACGCGCGCGCGTGCACGAAATTCCCGCCATCGTGCGACAGCTTGATGAAAGCGAAGTGACCGCGCTGGCACTGATCGAAAATCTTCAGCGCGAAGATCTCAATCCCGTCGAAGAGGCGCGCGCCTATCAGAAACTGGCCGAACGCGATGGCATGACGCAGCAAGACATCGCCAATTTCGTCGACAAATCGCGCAGCCATGTCGCCAATATCATGCGCCTGCTCGGCCTGCCCGAAGAGGTTCTGGGCCTGGTCGAACGCAATGAACTGTCGATGGGCCACGCCCGCGCGCTGGCCACTTTGCCCGATCCGGCGGCAGCCGCGCGCGACGTGGTCGCCAAAGGGTTGTCGGTGCGTGACACCGAAAAACTGGCCAAGCGCCTTGCCCGCCCCGAAAGCGTCGGCCCACGCCGCGCGCGCGCCGAACGGTCGCCCGGTGAATCCGCGGATATCGCCGCCGTGCAGGCGCACCTCGAGGAATTTCTGGGTCTGAAGGTCACGATCCATGCCGACGCCGATCCGCGGACGGGGGCTGTGACCATCCGCTACAAGACGCTCGACCAGCTTGATCTGATCTGTCAGCGCCTGACCGGCGGGGCGATCTGACCTGTCCCGAGGGGCCACGACTTAATCGATCGATTAATTTCAGTTGACCCTGCCGACAGGCGTGCTTTACTTCGGCGCAAAGCAACCAGAAACCGGAGAGCTGTGCCGATGTCGCTCGATCTGATCCCGCGTACCGCCTATAACGACGATCACGAGGCGTTTCGCCACACCGTCCGCCGTTTCCTGCAGGAAGAAATAGAACCCAACGGCGCACAATGGGCCGAAGACGGCATCGTGCCCAAGTCGATCTGGCCCAAAGCGGGCGAACTGGGCATGCTTTGCCCCACTGTGCCCGAGGCGTATGGCGGGCTGGGGCTCGATTTCGGCTATAACGCGATCGTTGACGAAGAAAGCGCCTATTACGGCCGCGTCGCCACCGGGTTTTCGTTGCAGTCCGACATCGTCGTCAATTATCTGGTAACCTACGGCTCTGAAGAGCAGAAGCGCCACTGGCTGCCCAAGATGGTGTCGGGCGAAGTCGTGACGGCGATCGCCATGACCGAGCCGGGCACCGGCTCGGATTTGCAGGGCATGCGCACCACCGCGAAAAAGGACGGCAACCACTATGTGATCAACGGGTCGAAGACCTACATCACCAATGGTCAGAACGCCGACCTGATCCTGGTGTGCTGCAAGACCGACACCGATGTTCAGCCCGCGTGGAAGGGCGTGTCGATCGTGCTGGTCGAAGGCAATCGCGAAGGTTTTGAACGCGGCCGCAATCTTGACAAGATCGGCCAGGACGAAGCCGATACTTCGGAACTGTTTTTCAACGACGTGCGCGTGCCGATCACCAATTGCCTGGGCGAAGAGGGCAAGGGTTTTGTCTATCTGATGAGCGAATTGCCGCAGGAACGCCTGTCGATCGCGGTCAGTGCGCAGGCCTCGGCGCAGCGCGCATTCGATGACACGGTTGCCTTTACGCGTGATCGCAAGGCGTTTGGCAAGCCGATCCTGGATTTCCAGAACACCCGTTTCACGCTGGCCGATCTCAAGACCAAGCTGCAAGTGGGCTGGGCACACCTCGACTGGGCACTGGCGCGGCATCTGAAGCGTGAACTTACCCCCGAAGAAGGCGCAGCAGCCAAGCTGTGGCACACCGAATTGCAGTGGGAAGTGATGGACAAGTGCCTGCAATTGCATGGCGGCGCAGGATATATGAACGAATATGCGATCGCCCGGGCGTGGCGCGGTGCGCGGGTTACGCGCATTTTCGGCGGCACCAACGAAATCATGAAGGAACTCATCGGCCGCAAGCTGTGATTCAGTGACGAGACGGGGGTTCGCGTTGGACCCCCGTTGTCATTCAAGCAGCAGCGGCCTGCGCCACCCATCGTCCTCGACAATGCTGCGAATCGTGATCAGCGTCTTGAACGCATAAACCCCCTGGTCCTCGCCCAACGCGCGGCGGGTAAATCGGTCATATTCCTGCATCGATCCGACCTGCACTTTCAGTACGAAATCATCATCGCCGGTTACATCCCACGCCGCGGTGACTTCGCGGTGGCTGGAAATCGCACGCGCAAATGCATCCATCGTGCTGGCCCCGGCCTGCTTCATCTTGACCAGCACGTGCATGGTCAGCGCCGATCCGGTCAGCGCCGGGTCGATCACCGCGCGGTCTGCGATGATCACGCCGGTCTGGCGCAATCGCCGCAATCGCCGCAACACGGCCGAAACCGACAGCCCGACTTTGTCCGCCAGGATTCGCGCCGGTTGCAGGTTGTCGCGACGCGCCTCTTCGATCAGACGGCGGTCGAAATCGTCAAGATCGACGTTTTTTCGCATGGTGGCAGATATAATGCGAAAAATGATCATCGATCCACCCATTTTTGGCGCCATTGGTCCGCCAAAGCACGCTAGTTGCTGGCCGTGCCCAAGGCGAGATCAGCAATGGTCCGCCAGCGCCATGATCCGGCGCCCGACAGGAGAACCACGATGAACCGCCATGCGCGCCCGGCCGGGTTTCCGGCCCGTCTGCTTGTGCTTGCCCGCGAAGCGTTTGAGGCAAGCGTTGCCATCCATTATGATGCACCGTGGAAACGCGCGGTCCCCGACCGCAGCGTTACGGATATGCCCGCATCTTGAACCCGGCCGCCGCACAGATCCTGCCCGCCAGGGGCACGCTTCGCCTGGTCCCCTATGCCGCGCTGCTGGGGGCGATGCTGCTGTTCACGGTTGGCACGTCGTTTGCCAAGCAGTTGTTTGCCGATGTCGGCGCCGAGGGCACCGCGTTCTATCGTGCCGGTTTTTCGGCGGTGGTGCTGGTGGCGCTGTGGCGGCCATGGCGCCGTGCCTGGACCCGGCGCGAACTGGCTGACATGGCGCTTTACGGGGCCTCGCTCGGGGCGATGAACCTGTCGTTTTACAAGGCGTTGGCGACATTGCCGCTGGGCGTGGCCATGGCGATCGAATTCCTGGGGCCGTTGTGCGTGGCGCTGGTGCACGCGCGGCGTCTGGCGCATTTCGCGTGGATCGGTCTGGCGGTGGTGGGGCTTGGCCTGTTGCTGCCGATCGCCGGGTCGGTGCGCATGCTTGATCCGACCGGCGTTGGCTTTGCCTTGCTGGCCGCGCTGTTCTGGGCATTGTATATCGTGTTTGGCCAGCGTGGCGGGCATGTCCATCCAGGCCATGCGGTTGCGGTGGGTATGACCACCGCGGCGTTGGTGATTGCACCGTTTGGCATAGCCCGCGCTGGGCTGCGGCTGTTCGATCCGCGCCTGATGGCGCTGGGCTTTGGTGCAGGGATCGTATCAAGCGCGTTGCCGTTTTCGCTTGAACGCCTGGCCTTGCGCGGGATCCCCCACCGCACATTCGGTATCATGGTCGCCGCAGAGCCTGCCGTTGGCGCGATCGCCGGGATGATCATGCTGGGCGAAATGCTCAGTGTGCGTCAGGGCATCGCCATTGCCTGCGTGATCGCGGCAGGCGCGGGATCGGTGCTGTGGAACGATGCAGACGGCCATGCCCTGACCGATGACCCGCTGCGCGGATCATGAGGCGCAGGCACGCCAAATCTCAATTGATGATGTGCCGCCGCGCGCGCCGCACCCGTGGGCGCCACGCCGGCAGGTATTCAGTGGTTACGGTACGGGTTTCGACACAAGGTGCCTGTGCCGCCTGCGGCATGGCCGGGGCCACCATGTAACCGACCACCGGATAGCCGGGCGCTGCATAAGGCACGGTTGGAACCATCATCGGTGCAGTGCCTGGCGCAGGGGGGGTGACAGGCAGATATTGCGGGCCCGGAGGGGGCGGGGGATAGCCGCCTGGATGCGATGCATCTGGCGCAAGGCCGGGGCCCGGAATCCATTGACCGCTCCACCGGCCATCCTGCCACACCCCCTGCCACACCCAGCCCTGCGGGATGATGCCGGCTTGTGACGCATCATCGGCGCGGGCCATTGCAGCTGTGCCAAGCGTGCAGGATGACAGCGCGATCAGCGTAATTCGGGCGCAGTGGGCAAACAAACGCATCGACAATCCCCGGGGCATGGCGTGCCCGCAAAAATCGCAAGCACGCACGTTAACCCCGAATTTACCATTCAAAGGCGTGGGGCCCAAGCGACCTTGTGCCCATGTCCCACAACGGATCAGATTGTCAGATACGCCCGGCGATCGCCGCCGCGAGCGCTTCAATCCCCGCTGCATCGTCGGTATCGAAGCGGGCGGGCAGCGGGCTGTCGAGATCGATCACCGCCACCACCTGGCCATCGCGGATGACCGGTACGACCAGTTCCGAACGGCTGTCGGCATCGCAGGCGATATGGCCCGGAAAGGCATGAACATCGGCCACGCATTGTGTCTGCCGGGTGGCCGCAGCGGTGCCGCAGACGCCCTGACCGATCGTGATGCGGATGCACGCCGGCTTGCCGATAAAAGGGCCCAGCACCAGTTCATCGGGATTGCCGGGAATCACGCGATAGAATCCCGCCCAATTGAGGTCGGACAGGAACGTTGCAATCAGCGCGGCGCAATTGGCCATATTGGCAACAGCGTCGGGCTCTGCGTCGGTCAGGGCCAGCGCAGCTGCAACCAGTTCGCGATAGATTTCGGGCTTGTGCGCGCCGGCACCGGGGGCAAAGTCAAACATGCACCGGCCCATAATCCAATCGTATCGCCATGGCCATTGCGGGATTTGCTGCCACCGCCTAGATTTGGCGTCATGACCATGCTCAAGAAGACGCTTATCGGCCTGGGCGCCGTACTCGTGGTAACCGGCGGCTTTGCCGCATGGGTGATGCAGGGGGATGTGGCACAAATCCCGTTTGTGCAGACCACCGGCCCGCACCCCAAGCTGACCGAGCCACGCCCGCAGACCTTTCCCACTGTCGGCGTAGCCCGGCCGATCGGGTGGAAGCCGGGCGAATCGCCCGTGGCCGCCGCGGGGCTGGCCGTCAGTCGTTTTGCCGATGGGTTGAATCACCCGCGCACGCTGTACGTTCTGCCCAATGGGGATGTGCTGACTGCCGAAACCAATGCGCCGCCCGCCAGTGCGCAGACCGGTTTGACCGGTCTGATCGCGCGCTATCTGTTCCGCGCAGCCGGAGCCGGCGGACCGTCGCCCAACACGCTGGTGCTGCTTCGCGACAGCAAGGGCACCGGCACCGCCGACCAGCGCTTTGCCATGACCAACCCCGCGCTCAATTCGCCGTTTGGCATGGTGTGGCGCGAAGGGCGCATTTATGTCGCCAACAATGATGCGGTGGTGTCCTGGCCGTTCCAGCCGGGCCAGACCAGCCTGGTGGGCAAGCCCGACAAGCTGATGGATCTGCCTGCTGGCGGTGAACATTGGGCGCGCAATCTGGTGCTGACCCCCGATGGCAGCCGGATGTATGTCTCGGTGGGGTCTGCCACCAATATCGCCGATGACGGGATCGAGCACGAGCAGGGCCGGGCCGCGATCTACGAATATGATTTCGCCAAGCATTCTGCGCGGCAATATGCCGGCGGTATGCGCAACCCCAACGGGATGGATTTCAATCCGCGTACCGGGGAATTGTGGACCGTGGTCAACGAGCGCGACATGCTGGGGTCAGATCTCGTGCCCGATTATCTGACCAACGTGCCGCTTGGCGCCGAATATGGCTGGCCCTGGGTCTACTGGAAGAAAAACCCCGACTGGCGGGTGCAGACGCCTATGCCGCAGGACATGATGGATTACGTGCGCAAGCCTGAATATGCGCTGGGCGCGCACGTCGCCCCGCTTGGCCTGGCGTTCGCACAGGGCGGAAATCTGATGGGCCCGCGGTTTGCCAGCGGCGCATTCATTGCGCGACATGGATCGTGGAATCGCAAGCCGTTGGCCGGCTATGACGTGGTGTTTGTCGGATTTGACGATCGCGGCAATGCATTGCCGGTGCCACCGGTGCCTGTGCTGACCGGATTTCTGGCGCAGGAGGATCACACCCATGGCCGTCCGGTCTGGGTCGGCTTTGCCCATGACGGCGCCCTGCTGGTCAGCGATGATGTCGGCGGCGTGATCTGGCGCGTCGTGGCACCGGGTGCTAGGCCCGCCGCCGCAATCGTGCCGATCCCCAGCCACGAGGCACCGCCCCCGCCAAAGGCTCCGCTGCATTACACCATCAAGCGGGATGACAGTTCCGACCTCAACACGCCGCAGCAATAAGGCCTATAGAACACGCCCCACGCGCCCGGCCAGTTCGGTAACATAGTGCCAGGCCACCCGGCCCGATCGCGCCCCGCGCCGTTTGGACCATTCCAGCGCGTCGGCTGGATCGAAGGGCAGGCCATGGTGGGCGGCATAGCCGGTGATGATCGCCAGGTAATCGTCCTGCGAACAATTGTGAAAGCCAAGGCTCAGGCCGAAGCGGTCGGCCAGAGCCAACTGGTCATCGACGGCATCGCGCGGATTGATCGGATCGTCCTGTTCGCGCATGTGCCGTTCGACGATCGCGCGGCGATTTGACGTCACCGCCAGGCGCACGTTGACGGGGCGAGCCTCGACCCCGCCTTCCAGCCAGGATCGCAGTTTGCGCGGGCCTGCGCTGTCGCCATCGTCAAAGCCAAGATCATCGATGAACACCAGAAAGTTGCGCTGGGCCCCGCGCAGCGCGCCAAACAGCGTGGCCAGCCCTTCGTCGGCATTGGCCTGGACCAGTGCAATCCGGCCGGGCTGAACCTCTGCAGCCGCCGCCACGCTTGCGCGCAGCAGCGCCGATTTGCCCATGCCGCGTGCGCCCCACAGCAGCATGTCGTGTGCTGCCGAGCCCGCGGCCAGCCGCGCGACATTGGCCACCACCGCCGCCTTTTGCGCGTCGATCCCCTTGATCAGGTCAAGCGGGGGCGCCTCGATTGCCGCAACAGCGCGCGCATGATTGCCCATCCAGACATAGGCGGGGTGGCTGTGCCAATCGGTCGGTGCCGCAGCCGGCGGCGCAATCCGGTCGAGCGCATCGGCAATGCGCCCCAGCAGGTCAGACGGATCTGTCATGCTGCCAGTTCACCCGACCAGTGCGGCGGTATCAAGATCGTACAGCAATCCCGCCCCGGCCATGGCGGAAGCCCCCAGGCCGCGCGCCTCTGGCGCGATGGTGCGGTTGAAAAATCGGGTTACGGCCGCTTTTTCCTGGGAACCGGTCGCATGGACCTGCCGCACCAGCTGCCACCCCGCCACGGCCACGGCGCACATTGTGGTGAACGGCACCGAACCCGCCAGCTTGTCGTCCAGGCTGGCATCGCCACTGGCCATCCAGCTGGCCACGGCGGCGGCATCGCGCGCCAGCGCGGCCAGTTCGGGGCTTTCGGCGCAATCGGACAGGATGTCGGCCAGCAGCGCCTGAATCACGCCGCCGTTGTCCATGCCCAGCTTGCGCGTGACAAAGTCGGCGGCCTGAATGCCGTTGGTGCCTTCATAGATCGGGGCGATGCGGGCATCGCGATAGAACTGCGCGGCGCCGGTTTCCTCGACAAAGCCCATGCCGCCGTGGATCTGGATACCCAGGCTGGCGACTTCGCAACCGATGTCGGTGCCCCAGGCCTTGAGCAGCGGCACCAGCGCCTCGGCCCGCGCGGCGGCGGCCGTATCACCCAATGCGCCGCGGTCGACCTGCCCGGCCGTGTAATACAGCAGCGCGCGCGCCGCTTCGGTCATGGCGCGCATGCGCAGCAGCATGCGGCGCACATCGGGGTGCTCGACAATCGCCACCGGGGTCTTGTCGGCGCTGCCGGCGCGGGCCGATTGCACACGGTCGCGGGCATAGGCGCGGGCCTTTTGCAGCGCCGCCTCGGCAATTTGCACACCTTGGCTGCCGACATTGATCCGTGCCGAATTCATCATTGTGAACATCGCGCGCAGGCCGCCGTTTTCGGCGCCCACCATTTCGCCGATGCAATCATCGTTATCGCCAAACACCATCACGCATGTGGGCGAGGCATTGATGCCCAGCTTGTGTTCGATCGAGGCGCAGCGCAGATCGTTGCGCGCGCCTTTGTGGCCGGCGTCGTCGACCAGATATTTGGGCACGACAAACAGCGATATCCCGCGCGAACCGGCCGGCGCCCCGGGCGTGCGCGCCAGCACCAGGTGCACGATGTTGTCGGCCAGATCGTGCTCACCCCAGGTGATATAGATCTTGGTGCCCTTGATGCGGTATTTTCCGGCATGTTCGCCCTCGGTGACGGGCGTGGCCGTCGTGCGCAGCGCACCGACGTCCGATCCGGCCTGCGGCTCGGTCAGGTTCATCGTGCCCGACCATTCACCCGACACCAGCCTGGCCAGATAGCGCGCCTTTTGCATATCGCTGCCGTGGTGATCGAGCGCTTCGATCGCGCCGACGGTCAGGATCGGCAACAGTGCAAAGCCCATG
This sequence comes from Novosphingobium acidiphilum DSM 19966, assembly GCF_000429005.1. Lineage (GTDB taxonomy): Bacteria > Pseudomonadota > Alphaproteobacteria > Sphingomonadales > Sphingomonadaceae > Novosphingobium > Novosphingobium acidiphilum. The sequence goes on from NZ_AUBA01000008.1 coordinate 108,624, forward strand.
TTGGCCGCGCCCAGCGTTTCCAGCACACACGTGGCAAGCGTGAACGGCAGGCCCTGGCCCCCGTGGTCAACCGGCCCGGCCACGCTGTTCCAGCCCTGTTCGACAAAATCGCGATAGGCGGCTGCAAAGCCGTCGGGCAGATGCACCGTGCCCTGATCCCAGCGCGCGCCGCGGGTATCGCCCGATCGGTTGAGCGGGGCCCATTCGCCCGCCGCCAGTTGGCCGATGCCCTCGGCAATCGCCTCGACCAGATCGGGTGTGGCGGCGGCAAAGCGTTCGCTTTGCGCCAGATGGTCGATCCCTGCGTTGACCCGCATGGCAAGAACCTGATCGGCAGTCGGAGCGGTGAAGGTCATCGTGCAGTATTCCCTGGCAGGCCGTTGGCGCGGGCATGCTTGTGTTATCGTGTCGTGGCCGCAAAAAACGGGTACCCACTTTTTCGCCCGACGCCCTATAGCGAAAGGCGATGCCCGCGACAAAGTCCAACTGCCTTTTGGCGCAAGGTGCGCTGCTGGAGCCGGCGATTGCGCGCGCTGCCGAGGTGATCCGCGCCGGCGGTACGGTCGGCGTACCCACCGAAACCGTCTATGGCCTGGCCGCGCGCGCCGACCGGGATGATGCGGTGGCGGCGATCTATCGCGCCAAGGGCCGGCCCGATTTCAATCCGCTGATCGTCCATGTGGCCGATCGCGCGCAGGCCGCCAGGCTGGCGCATCTGGACGCGGTGGCGCAGATCCTGGTCGACCGGTTCTGGCCCGGACCGCTGACGCTGGTCGTGCCCCGGCGCGATGATGCGCGATTGAGCGCGGCGGTGTCCGCCGGTTTGCCCACGGTCGCGCTGCGGTGTCCCGCGCATCCGGTGATGCGCGCACTGATCGCTGCCACCGGCCTGCCGCTGGCAGCGCCTTCGGCCAATCGCAGCGGTGCGGTCAGTCCGACGCGTGCAGCCCATGTGGTCGCGTCGCTGGGCGATCGGGTCGATCTGGTGCTAGATGGCGGGGACTGTGCGCAAGGGCTGGAATCGACCATCGTCGCGGTCCGTCCGGATGGCGGATGGACGGTGCTGCGGCCAGGGCCGATCACGCATGCCGAGATCGCCGGCCTGCTCGGGACAGACACCGAGATCTCTGCGCGCGGCGGGATTGAGGCGCCGGGCCAACTGGCCAGCCATTATGCCCCGGGCAAGCCGGTGCGCCTGCATGCCGATGCGCCGGCGGCCGATGAGTTCATGATCGGCTTTGGCCCGGTGGCGGGCCATGTTACGCTGTCGGCCACAGGCGATCCGGCAGAGGCGGCGGCACGGCTTTACGCGTGCCTGCACGCCGCGGCGGCAGCAGCGCAGCCGCGCGTCGCGATTGCCGGCGTGCCCGATATCGGGATTGGCGAGGCGATCAATGACAGGTTGCGCCGCTCGGCTGCGTGATTGTCAGAAATATGGCGTCAAAAAAATCGCTCAGGGCTGACAGGTGATCTTGCCCGATCCGGTCACGCTGACATCGCAATGCGCCTTGCCGTGAACGGTGATAACGCCCGATCCCACCACCGTGCCGCTGACTTGCCCGTCGCTGGCCAGCACCCCTGTGCCCGATCCGGCCACATCAAGTGCTGCATCACCCGCCTTGAATTGCGCCAGATCGACATCACCGCTGCCCGCCAGGGTCAGCGTCAGTTTGTCGGCATGGCCGCTGCCCGTGAACGAGCCCGATCCCAACACGTCCAGGCTGAATTGTCCGGCGGCGATTCCGGCGGTGACGACATGGCCCGATCCACCGATGGTAACCCCGACCGAGGCGCCGTTCAGCCGGTCTGACGACATCGTGCCCGAGCCGGCCATGATCAGGTGATCCACCGCAGGGTCGGTGATGGTAATTGTGGCGGTGCCATGGCCGGCATCGGCATTCGGCTTGCGACCGATGCCCAGCTTGCCGTCGTTGAGCACAAAGCGCAGCGCTGCAACCGCGCGTGCATCGCCTTCGACATGCACGCCCAGCGTGTCGCCGTGAACGACATGCACGGTGTCGGGCCCGAGCAGCGTGATTTCACGCGCGGTCTGGCCATTGATCGCAAGTTGGGACAACGGCACGCCGCTATGGCCGTCGATCGATACGTTGGGATCGTCGCAGCCCCCCAGCGCGAACACGCCTGCCGCAGCAACCATCAACCTGAACCGAGTGAGCTTGGTGAGCATAGGGTTTAGACCGGCACCCGCAGCGTTAGGGGGCAATGCGCGCAGGGGTAAGCCACCTTGATCACCAAAGCAAGCGGGCTGCCGGTGGTGCCGGCAGCCCGCTGGTAGACCCTGCCCGACGTGTCGGTTCAGGCGGTTTCGTAATACTTCGGTGCGTGTTCGTTGAGGATCGCCAGGATCTTTTTCAGCGCCGAAGGTTCATCGGTTTTTTCCATCGCGGCCAATTCGCGCGCCAGGCGTGATGATGCCGCTTCAAAGATCTGCCGTTCGGAATACGACTGTTCCGGCTGGTCGTCGGCACGGAACAGATCGCGCGTCACTTCCGCGATCGAAACCAGATCGCCCGAATTGATCTTGGCTTCGTATTCCTGGGCGCGGCGCGACCACATCGTGCGCTTGACCTTGGGTTTGCCCTTCAGCGTATCCAGCGCCTCGCGCAGGGTCTTGTCCGACGACAGCTTGCGCATGCCGATCGCTTCAACCTTGTTCACCGGCACGCGCAGGGTCATGCGTTCTTTTTCAAAGCGGAGCACATACAGCTCCAGCTTCATCCCTGCGACTTCCTCGTTCTGCAGTTCGACCACCCGGCCGACACCATGCTTTGGATAAACGACGTAGTCCCCAACATCGAAGGCAAGAGCCTTGGCTGCCATTGCATATCCTTTCGACGCGGCGGAACAAGAACGGGTGCGGATACTGGAGCCGATCGCGCATGCCAAAAATGGCATACACGTTGGCGAAGGGGATATCCCGGGCCCTTTGGGGTGAGGTCCGGCAAACGACCGTCTTACGCGCGGCCCAGCGAAACCCAGCGATCCGTTTGCCGTTTGTCCTGCCTGATTCGTGTTGCAACACGCCGGACAAAATCACGAGAATCCGACGCTCGACGCAGCATATAGCAAGCTTGCAGGAAAATTTCCAGTGGGCAGACCACGTGTATCCGGCCAAAATCGGTCATTTCCCGCAAGCCAGGCCTGCGGGAGCACCGATTATGGCGTGTTTTGCGTGACTTGCGCCCGTGGCGGCGCAAACCGCAGATTAATCAGTCGCCTTCGCCGGGTTCGGCTGAAAAGTACTTGTCGAACTTGCCCGTTTCGCCCTTGTGTTCATCGGCGTCGGCGGGTGCATCCTTCTTGGCGGTGATATTGGGCCAATCGGCCGAATACTTGGCATTCAGCTCAAGCCACTGTTCCAGACCGCTTTCGGTATCGGGCAGGATCGCTTCGGCAGGGCATTCGGGTTCGCACACGCCGCAATCGATGCATTCGCTGGGGTTGATCACCAGCATGTTTTCGCCCTCGTAAAAACAATCGACGGGGCAGACCTCAACGCAGTCCATGAACTTGCACTTGATGCAGGCTTCGGTGACGACATAGGTCATGGTGGCGATTGTCCCTCGGATCTTTGCACGGCGTGTGTGATCGCCGTGCTAGAGGCGTCAGGCCCCTGCCGTCAAGCCCGACCGGTCATCCCCGTCGTGCCCGGGCGTGTCGGTGCTGTGTCCATCGATATGGCGATAGCAGGCCCGGGCTTCGGGTGCAGGCCCGCGGCGGTGCGGCAGGGTGATGATCTGGATCACCCGCACCACGCCGTGAACCGGCAGGACCAGAACATCGCCCGGCCGTACGGCGGCGCTGGCGCGCTCTATACGCCGACCGTTCAGCCGGATGTGCCCCGCCATTGCCCATTCGCGTGCAAGATCGCGCGTCGCGGCCAGACGCATGAACCACAGCAGTTTGTCGATCCGCAAACCTGCCAGCACCGTGGATGGCTGCGCCGCCGCCATCAGCGCAGCAGTCCGGCCAATGCGGCAAAGGCCCCGGTCGCTTCGTGCAGGCTGGGCGCGGGCGGCGGTTCTGCCTCCTTGCGCGGCGGACGCCAGTCCCACAGCGGCGGCGCCAGCGGGCCCGATGCGCCATCGGGCAAGGGGCGCGGCATGGCCACCCGAAACCCGCCAACCCGCAACAGCGCGGCATAGCCTGCGGTTGACAGCCCCATCGATCGCGCGCGCGACGGATCCAGAAACACCCTGCGCGCCGTCGTGCCCAGACGCCGCCGATGCGCCTCCTGCAGCAGCTTGTCGGCAAGATCGACCCGCAAGGCTTCGCGGCCCAGCTTGCGATAGCCGACCGGCACATCGCGCCCGGTCAGCGTCGGGGGCAGTCCGTCGGGCGGGGCGATTGCCGCCAGCCCGCGCAAGGTGGCCAGGTGCAGCCACATCCGCACCGCAGCGGGACGCAGCGCAGCCGGGACAAACAGGTCCAGCCCGCCGATCCGCACACCCAGCCGGCGCAGGGCATCGCGCTGGCGCGGCTCGAGCCGATCGAGGCCGGACCCCGCGCGCATCAGCACCCCGCCATTGTCGATCATCCGCAGCAGCATCGCGCGCAAGTCCGGCCCGCTGTCGTGCGCTTCGCTGGCGCGCGCAAGGCTGCGCAACGGAGCCAGCACGCGGTCAACACGCGCGGCAAACCACGCCCCGATCGCGCTGTTGACGGTATCGCGCAGCGTCTGGTGCAAACCGTCAAGCGCCGGATCAAGCCGCAGCCGCGGTTCGAGCAGGCTGCGCCCCGGCTCAAGCCGCGCGACCACGATATCATCCCACACCACGCCGCGTTCGGACAAGGCCAGGCCTTCGGGCTGGGCTGCGGCGGCAATCAGCGTGGCGGCGCGGCGGGCAAACAGGCCGGGCAGGTGGCGGTCGGCTGCGGCCAGCAGCAATTTGCGATCGCTGGCGCGCGCCAGCGGATCGACAACAAAGCGAAATCCCTCAAGGTGGCCGATCGGTTCATCATCGACAATCACCGCGCCTGCATCCGACAGGCGCACCGGCAGGATCTGGGCATCGGCACCGGCTTTGCGCATCAGCACCGTGGTGCGCCGATTGACGAACCGTTCGGTCAGACGGGCGTGCAGTGCATCCGACAGCCGCGTTTCCACTGCGCGTGCCCGCGCCGCCATTTCGTCGCGCGCCAGCACCCAATCGGGCCGCTGCGCGATGTAGGCCCAGCTGCGAATTGCAGCAACGCGGCCCTGCAGCGTGTGGATATCGCCCGACGGATTGTCGAGCTGCGCGATTGCTTGTGCCACGTAGTCGGTGCCGAGATAGCCGTGCCGCAGATCCTGCCACAGCCGGGCGACAAAGCGCGAATGCGTTTCCGCCCCCTGCTGACGAAAATCGGGCAGGCAGCACACCTGCCAGAACCGCCGTACCGACCCGATGCCGCGCACCGATCCCGCCACGTCTGCATCGGCGGTCAGCAGTCGCAGCACCGACAGATCGACGGCGTCGGGCGGGCTCGCCAATTGCGGGCGGGGTGGCGGGCAGGTCAGATCGGCGATCAGCGTGTCGAGCGAGGCAAAGCGCAGATCCGCCTCGCGCCAGAACAGCCTGGTCAGCGGGGCAAAGCGGTGCTCCTCGATCGCATAGACTTCATCATCGGTGAATTCGGCACCATGCGCGCCCAGCCCGGCCAACGTGCCGAAGGTGCCGTCGCGCTGGTGGCGTCCGGCGCGGCCGGCGATCTGCGCCATTTCCGCAGTGGTCAGCCGCCGCTGGCGATGCCCGTCGTATTTGGTCAGGCCGGCAAACGCGACATGGTGAACATCGAGATTGAGGCCCATCCCCACCGCGTCGGTCGCCACCAGGTAATCGACTTCGCCCGCCTGGTACATTGCCACCTGGGCATTGCGCGTCTGCGGGGACAGCGCGCCCATCACCACCGCCGCGCCGCCGCGAAACCGGCGCAGCATTTCGGCCATCGCATAGACCTGCTCGGCGCTGAACGCGACGATCGCGCTGCGCGGGGGTATGCGCGACAGCTTTTTGGGCGCGACATGGCTGAGCGTGGAAAAGCGCGGGCGGCTGATGACTTCGGCCTCGGGCACCAACGCGCGGATCATCGGTTCCAGCGTGGCCGATCCCAGGATCATCGTCTCTTCGCGTCCGCGTGCGTGCAGCAGACGGTCGGTAAACACGTGTCCGCGTTCGGGATCGGCCGACAGTTGCGCTTCATCGATACCGACAAATGCCAGATCGGGGCGGTGGGGCATCGCCTCGGCCGTGCACAGCAACCATCGGGCACCTTTGGGTTCGATGCGTTCTTCGCCGGTGATCAGCGCGACCTGGCTGGCGCCCTTGATCGCCACTACCCGGTCATAGACCTCTCGTGCCAGCAGACGCAGCGGAAAGCCGATTGCCCCGGACGAATGCGCACACAGTCGTTCGATGGCGAGGTGGGTCTTACCGGTGTTGGTTGGCCCCAGCACCGCACGCACCGCGCCGCGTCCGTCGGCGGATCGGTCACCCTGCAAGAACAGCTGCCCGGTCATGATCCGGGATGTGGCGGTGCACGTGGACATGTGCAAGCGGCCACCGGGGCATTATCCCCGGCGGCCGCTTAAAAAGATGCGATGTTGCAAAAGTGGGACGGCGACGGCTCAGCCGTCGTAGTCGGCACCCAGCGAGGTGTTGCGCACCGGTGCCGCGGCGGTGATGCGCAGCGCTTCGGCCGATTGCGACAGCGAGCCGATTTCATCGACGACGTCGTCATCGTCGGGCAGCACGCGCTGCAGCGACTGGATCACGTTTTCCTTCAGAACCGACGGGCGTACGGTTTCCTCGGCGATTTCGCGCAGCGCGACGACCGGGTTCTTGTCACGATCGCGATCGATGGTCAGTTCCGCGCCACCCGAAATCGAGCGGGCACGTTCTGCGGCCAGCAGCACCAGATCGAACCGGTTGGGAACCTTGTCGACGCAATCTTCGACGGTAACGCGCGCCATCAGGGCACTCCGTAAGTTAATTCGGGATGGGGAGACAAGCGCCCGCCATTAGGTCGCCTGCCGCGCGGAGTCAAGTTTTTGCGGGCTAGTTCCCACGCACATCGTCATACAGGTTCATCGCCCAGATATACAATTCCTGGTTTTCGGTGTTGACGAAGCGGCGCAGCAGCGATCCGGCAGTCCATGATCCGATCACCGTGATGGCCAGCGCCCACACCACGTCGAGCGCACCCGAGGCCAGATGCCACAGCGCCAGCACTGCGATCGGCCAGGCGATCACCGCGATGGCCATGCGTAGATAAAGAAAATGTCCCAACGTGCGGAAAATTGCAGCGCTGGCCAGCATGCCGGCGATAGCTGCAATCAAGGGATGCCAGCCAAGCCTGGCCCAGACCCACCAGCCGGTCGCCACACCGCAAGCAAACCCCGGCAGCACAAAGATGACATGCGCGATCTTGCCACGGAGCAGGTACAGCACGACCAGCGCGGTCACGGTCAGCGTGCCGGAGGGGATTTTGCCGAGCAGCGCCACCCACACCTGCAATTGTGGCGCAATCCGGTCAAACATGTGCAGCAGCCAGATGATCATCGCGCGTTCCCCGATTGGCCTGCGCCAATGCGCCGGGGTGTTATCGCCGGGCTGTGCGTGTCGACAGCACAGCCATATCCGCAATGAACCTAATCGCAGGCCCGCGCGATCGTTTCGAACACCAGCGCGGCATGCTCTTTGCGACAGATCAGCAGATCGGGCATATAAGTATCGCGTCCGTTGTAGATCAGCGGCGATCCATCCACCCGGCTGGCGTGCAGCCCGTGCGCCAGTGCCACCGCGACAGGCGCGCACGAATCCCATTCGAATTGCCCGCCGGTGTGCAGATAGATGTCCGCCTGGCCCAGCACGATCGCCATCGCCTTGGCCCCGGCGCTGCCCATCGGGATCAGCTCTGCGTCCAGCGCCTGCGCCACGGCCACCGCCTCTTTCGCGGGGCGGGTGCGGCTGACCACCAGGCGCAAACGTGCCGGTGCGGGGGGCACGACCCCGGGTTGATCGCTGCGCAGCACCAGTCCCGCATCGGGCAGGGCCACTGCGCCATGCGTGGCTGCGCCGTCCACCGTCAGCCCGACATGGACCGCCCAGTCGGCGCGCGCCTCGCCATATTCGCGCGTGCCATCGACCGGATCGATGATCCACACCCGGCGTTTGGCCAGCCGGTCAAAATTGTCCTTTTCCTCTTCGGACAACAGGCCGTCTTCAGGCCGGTTTTCGCGACACGCGTGGCACAGGAACTGGTTGGCGGCGGCATCGCCCGCGCTGCCCAGCGCCTTCATGGTCAGCAGCCCGCTGTCGCGCACGCACAGCAGCAGCCGACCGGCGGTTTCGGCCAGGTCGGCGGCAAGCTGGGCATCGGTCATGGTCGGGTGTTCCATCAAATGACCGGCATCCAGTGGCCGAGGATATGGTTGACGATGCGTTCGGCGGCATCTTCGGCCGCTTCGCGCGTGGTGTCGACCCGGATTTCAGGGTTTTCCGGCGCTTCGTAAGGGCTGTCGATACCGGTGAAATTCTTCAGCGCGCCGGCCCGCGCCTTTTTGTACAGGCCTTTGACGTCGCGCCGTTCGGCTTCGTCGAGCGGGGTGTCGATGAACACCTCGACGAATTCACCGGGTGCGATCATCGCGCGCACCATGTCGCGTTCGGCGCGGAACGGGCTGATGAACGCCGTGATCACGATCAGCCCGGCATCGGTCATCAGCCGCGCCACTTCGCCTACGCGGCGGATATTTTCGATGCGATCCGCCTCGGTAAAGCCCAGATCCTTGTTCAACCCGTGGCGGACATTGTCGCCATCGAGCAGGAAGGTGTGCTTGCCCATGGCGTGCAGCTTTTTCTCGACCAGATTGGCAATGGTCGATTTGCCCGACCCCGACAGGCCGGTAAACCACAGCACATGCGCGGTCTGGCTGTTGAGCGCGGCGCGCGCCTCGCGCGTGACGTCAAGCGCCTGCCAATGCACATTTTGCGCGCGCCGCAGGCTGAAATGCAGCATTCCGGCGGCGACCGTGGCATTGGTGATCTTGTCGATCAGGATGAACCCGCCCAGCGTGCGATTGTCCGCATAGGCTTCGAACACGATGGGCCGGTCGGCGGTCAGTTCGACCACCCCGATTGCATTGAGATCGAGCGTCTTGGCCGCCATGTGTTCCATGGTGTTGACGTTCACGACAAATTTGGGCTGCTGCACCGTTGCCGAAACGGTCTGCGTGGCCAGTTTCAGCCAATAGGCGCGGCCGGGGATCAGTGCTTCGTCATTCAGCCAGACCAGTGTCGCTTCGAACTGGTCGGCCACTTGCGGCGGCGCGGCGGCCGGGGCGATGACATCGCCGCGCGAACAATCGATGGCGTCAGCCAGGCACAGCGTGATCGACTGCCCCGCCACGGCTTCGTCCAGATCACCATCGCGGGTGACGATCCGCGTGACAGTGCTGGTCTTGCCCGACGGCAGCACGCGGATCGCATCGCCGGGACGCACCGAACCGGTGGCGATCAGCCCGGAAAACCCGCGAAAATCCAGATCGGGCCGGTTGACCCACTGCACCGGCAGACGAAACGGCGTGTCGCGATCAAGCGCGGCATTGACGGCAACGGTGTCCAGATGGTCGATCAGCGCCGGGCCGCGATACCACGGCGTGTTGGCCGATCGGGTGGTGATATTGTCGCCCTGAAACCCCGAAATCGGCATCGCGACAAACCGATCGAGCCCGATCGAGCGCGCAAATTCCGCATAGTCGCGCACGATGGCATCGTAAATCGCCTGATCATAGCCGACCAGATCCATCTTGTTCACTGCCAGAACCACATTGCGGATGCCGATCAGGTGGCACAAGTACGAATGGCGCCGGGTCTGCACGAGCACGCCCTTGCGCGCATCGACCAGGATCACCGCAAGATCGGCGGTCGAGGCGCCGGTGATCATGTTTCGCGTATACTGTTCGTGGCCGGGGCAGTCGGCAACGATGAATTTGCGCCGTTCGGTGTTGAAGAAGCGATACGCGACGTCGATGGTGATGCCCTGTTCGCGCTCTGCCGCCAGCCCGTCGACCAGCAGCGCAAAATCGATCGCCTGGCCCTGCGTGCCCTGCCGCTTCGAATCCGCCTCGAGCGCGGCGAGCTGGTCTTCGAAGATCATTTTCGAATCGTACAGCAGCCGGCCGATCAGCGTCGATTTGCCGTCATCGACGCTGCCGCAGGTGATAAAGCGCAGCATCGTCTTGTGCTGATGCAGATCGAGATAGGCGTCGATATCCTGCGCGATCAGGTCGTCGACCACATACGTCTGGTCGGACATCAGAAATACCCCTGCTGCTTTTTCGTTTCCATGCCCGCGCCGCCCGCGTCCTTGTCGATCGCGCGGCCCTGCCGTTCGCTGGTGGTGGTCAGCAGCGTTTCCTGAATGACCTGTGGCAGCGTGCGCGCGGTGCTTTCCACCGCGCCGGTCAGCGGATAGCAGCCCAGGGTGCGAAACCGGATCGAGCGCATCACCGGCGTTTCGCCCGGGCGCAGCGGAAACCGGTCGTCATCGACCATCAGCAGCATCCCGTCGCGTTCAACCGTGGGGCGCATGTCGGCAAAATACAGCGGCACGATCGGCACCTGATTAAGGTGGATATATTGCCAGATGTCGAGCTCGGTCCAGTTCGAGATCGGGAACACCCGGATCGATTCGCCCTTGTTTTTGCGCGCGTTGTAAAGGTTCCACAGCTCGGGCCGCTGGTTCTTCGGGTCCCAGCCGTGGCTGGCGGTGCGGAACGAAAAGATCCGTTCCTTGGCGCGGCTTTTTTCCTCGTCGCGCCGTGCGCCGCCAAAGGCCGCGTCAAACCCCCAGGTGTCGAGCGCCTGTTTCAGCCCTTCGGTTTTCCACATGTCGGTGTGCAGCGCGCCGTGGTCGAACGGGTTGATCCCGCGCGCCCTGGCCTCGGGATTCTGATACACCAGCAGGTCCATGCCGCTGTCGCGCGCCATCGTGTCGCGCAGATCGTACATCGCGCGGAATTTCCACGTGGTATCGACATGCAGCAGCGGAAACGGCGGCGGCGATGGATAAAATGCCTTGCACGCCAGATGCAGCATCACCGCGCTGTCCTTGCCCACCGAATAGAGCATCACCGGGTTTTGCGCCTCGGCCACGACTTCACGCATGATGTGGATGGCCTCGGCCTCAAGCCGGGCGAGATGGGTCAGGGTCAGCGGGTCGGACATGGGCGGTAGGGGGCCTTGCGCAAAGCGGTCTGTGCCAGATCGGCTGTCGCAATACCGCGCAAACCTCCCATATGGGAGCAAAATGATCAGCGCGGCGGACCCGGGCGTAGAATCCGACCCTTTGCACCCGACGTCAAAGTCCTAGCCTGCGGGTCATGATCACCGGCAACCCGCACAAGGATTTCACCATGAAACGCGCAACCATGACCTCTGCGCTGGCTGTGGCTTTGTTGACTGCCAGCCTGGGCCTGTCGTCCTGCATGGACGATCACCCCGATCGTGGCGACCGGCATGGCGATATGCACGATCACGATCATGACCGCGATCATGACCACCACGATCAATAACACCGCCTGACATTCGCACACGGCGCGGGCACAAGCGTGGCTTGACCCCCGGCGGGGTGTGTGACAGCCAGAATCATGGCCGTCCTGCCCGCCGATCATCGCGAACTGTTTCTGCCGCTGATCGAAGGCATCCACGAAAGCCCGCCGTGGGGCGTGTTTCTGCGCAATCTGGTGGCGCGGATGCAGGCGCGCCGCGGGTTCATGGTCATAACGCTGGCCAACGCCGCGCCCGATCAGCCCCCGTCGGTAATCCCGGTGTCCAGCCCGCGCGCCGCGCACGAAGACCCGATCGATTTTCGCGCGCTCCAGGCGTTGCGGCTTCACCCGCATGGCCCGCTGCGGCCAGGCCGGATCTATGCGCTCGACGAAATGCTCGATTACGACGACCGCGCGCAACTGGCGGTGCAGCGCGCGGCGCTGGCCGCGATGGACATCCGCTATGCCCGGTTTTTGCGCGTGTCGGCCGGTGGCGCTGCCGAAGCCTGGCTGGTCCTGGTGCGCGCGCGCGAAGATTTCAGCGGCTCGGCGGTGGCCGTGCTCGACGCGGTGGCAATCCACCTCGCGGCCGGCTTGCGCACGTTGGCGGCGCTGACCGAGCAACGCCTTCAGACCGCGCTGGCCACGGCCGCTTTGAACCGGATGGGGGTTGGGCAACTGGCCTTTGATGCCGAAGCCCGGGTGATGGCGGCCGATCCGTTGGCCGAAGCAATGGTGACCCTGATGCCCGAGCCGGGCGGACGATCGGGTCGGCGCCTGCAACTGCGCCCCGATGTTGCGCGGCGGGTGGATGCCGCCTGCCAAAGCCTGGCGGCCGATCCCACGGCACCGGGTCAGGTGATCCGGATCGATGAGGCGCGCGCGATCGACCTTTTGCTGCGCCGGTCCGATCTGGTGCTGGCCGAACCCGGCGCGCGCCCGGCGGTGATCGGAGTGGTGCGCAACGGCGTTCGCGAAACGGCGCGCGCGGCGATCCATGCCCTGGCTGCGCGGCACGGTCTTTCGCCCAACGAGGCGGCGCTGGCCCATTCGCTGTCGCTGGGCGAAGGACTGGCCGAGGCGGGTGCGCGGCTGAATCTGACGATCGAGACCACGCGCAATTATTCCAAGCGGATCTATGCCAAGACCGGCGCGCGCGGGCAGGCCGACCTGGTGCGGATCGTGCTGACCGGGCTGGCGCCGCTCGCCTAGAGCACCGTGCAAAAAAGCGGGCGCCGGCTTTTTGCAATAAACGTTGCGAAAACAATGAATTCTAAAGCGTGTCGGGTTTCAGCTTAAACGCAACACGCGTCGCTGGCCTGGTCAGTCATCGCCATAGGCGCTGTTGCCCAGTTCCTCGGGCGCCAGGTCGGAAAAGCGGGTGATGCGCGCTTCAAAGCGCAGGCGCACTTTGCCGGTGGAACCGTGGCGTTGTTTGGCCACAATCAGTTCGGCCAGGCCATAGACACGTTCCATTGCCGCGGCCCAGGCGGCGTGTTCTTCGTGAATTTTGGATTCGTCGCCATCGACCGGTCGCTTGGGCTCGCGCGACTGCACATAGTAATCTTCGCGAAACACGAACCACACCATATCGGCGTCCTGCTCGATCGATCCGGATTCGCGCAAGTCCGACAGCATCGGGCGCTTGTCTTCGCGCTGTTCGACCGCGCGCGACAGCTGCGACAGCGCGATGACCGGCACCGACAGTTCCTTGGCGAGCGTTTTCAGGCCACGGCTGATTTCCGAAATTTCGTTGACGCGGTTGTCGGTGCGGCCCGTGCCCTGCAACAGCTGCAGGTAATCGACCACGATCAGGCCGATATCGTGCCGCCGTTTCAGCCGCCGCGCGCGGGCGCGCAGCGCGCCGATCGTCAGCGCCGGGGTGTCATCGATAAACAGCGGCAGTTCGGCCAACCGCTGGCTGGCGAAAGACAGCTGCTGGAAATCCTCGCGGCTGATCCGCCCCATGCGCAACGCTTCGGAACTGATCCCCGACTGTTCGGCCAGAATACGCGTGGCGAGCTGGTCCGCGCTCATTTCCAGGCTGAAGAACGCGACCGCCGCGCCCACCGAATCCTTGACCGTAATGCCGTCGGCCAGATCGCGGCGCAGGCGATCGGCAGCGTTGAACGCGATATTGGTGACAAGGCTGGTCTTGCCCATGCCCGGCCGGCCGGCCAGGATGATCAGGTCGGATTCGTGCAGACCGCCGATCTTTTCGTTGACCGAAGTCAGCCCCGTGGTCTTGCCCGAAATATGCCCGCCCGACAGCAATGCCTTTTCGATCATTTCGAGCGAGGCGCGCGTGGCGGTGGCAAAACTTTGCGCTTCGCTGCCGGTCTGTGCGCCTTCGGCGACGGCATAGAGCGAGGATTCGGCTGCTTCGATCTGGGCCAGTGGCGAAACACTTTCGCTGGTGTCCATTGCCTGTTCGACCAGCGTGCGGCCCACCGTGATCAATTCGCGCAGCAGCGCCAGATCGTAAATCTGTTGCGCCAGTTCGCGCGGCGCCAGCAGGCCCTGCCCGTCGGCGGTCAGGCGCGCCAGATAGGCGGTGCCGCCCAGTTCCTTCAGCCCATCGTCGGTTTCGAAATAGGGCTTGAGCGTGACCGGGGTTACAATCGCCTTGCGGTCGATCAGCGCGGCAATGCGCGAAAATACGCGGCCATGCACCGCGGCAAAGAAATGCTCTGCGGCAAGCGGGCAGGTCATTTCCTCAAGGATGCGGTTGTCGATCAGCACCGCGCCCAGAAACGCGGCCTCTGCCTCGACATTGGCGGGCAGGGTGCGCGCGGGATCGGCTTCGCGCAACAGGATCGGGGCGGTGTTGGACATGCGCCCTTACTGCCCTGTTCATCCCGCACCGACAAGCCGACGGCGCGCGATCACCCTGTGGATAGCGGGCATGGCATATCGCACTTGCAGCATGGTTGACGCCTATGCCATCACGCGACTGTCATGTCCGACCCGCGCATTGCCCATATCGAACTCGATGAAGCGACGATCATCTGGCGCAATGCCGATATCGAGCAGGAACGGCGAATCGCGATCTTCGATCTGATCGAGGAAAACACCTTCAAACCGTTGCGCGCCTATGCCGCGGGGCACCACGGCCCCTATCGCCTGCGCCTTGCGGTCGACGACGGGCGGCTGTCGCTGATGGTGTTCGACGGTGATCAGCAGGCTTTGGAGACGCTGGTTCTTGGCCTTGGGCGGTTTCGTCGGCCGATTCGCGATTACTTCGCGATTTGCGAATCCTATTACCAGGCCATCCGCCGTGCGACCGCGCAGGAAATCGAAACCATCGACATGGCCCGGCGCGGGGTCCACAACGACGCAGCGACGATGCTTCTGGAACGGCTGGAGGGCAAGATCGAAACCGATTTTGCCACGGCGCGGCGGCTGTTCACACTGATCTGCGTGCTCCACATCAAGGGTTGAAGGAATGTCGATGTGGTAAAGGCTGGGCTGAAACGCTGGCTGCTGGTCCCGGTTGCAGGTGTTGCGCTGGCGGCGCTGGCACTGATGGCGTGGTATTGGGCAGGGCACTGGGTGCCCGATCGTGCGCGCTATCCGGTGCAGGGCCTGTGGCTTGATGCCGGCAACGGTCCGGTCGAATGGGCCACGTTGAAAACCAATGGCCCCGCAGGGCATGGCCCCGATTTTGTCTATCTGACCGCCAGCAGCGGTGCGGACATTCGCGACCCCGGCTTTGCCGCAGGGGCCGAGGCGGCACGCGCGGCCGGGCTGCAGGTCGGCGCGGTGCATGTCTATGATGTGTGTCTGCCCGCCGATGGCCAGGCCAGCAACTTTGTCACCACCGTGCCGCGCGACAAACACATGCTGCCGGCGGCGATTGCGATCGATCTCGATCCCAAGCGTTGCCCCGAACCGCCGGGCGAAGCATCGATCGACAG
This sequence comes from Novosphingobium acidiphilum DSM 19966, assembly GCF_000429005.1. GTDB lineage: Bacteria > Pseudomonadota > Alphaproteobacteria > Sphingomonadales > Sphingomonadaceae > Novosphingobium > Novosphingobium acidiphilum. The sequence goes on from NZ_AUBA01000008.1 coordinate 124,095, forward strand.
CGAACTGACCACCTTTCTGAACGAAATCGAACGTCATCTGGGTCGGCCGGTGGTGCTGATGCCTTCGGCCGAAATTGAGGCGCGGTATCACCTGGCCGCGCGGATCGACCGCAATGTCTGGGTTGCAGGTGATTATCGCGTGCCCGGCTATGTCAAACGGCCGTGGGTGCTGTGGACGGCGACGCATCGCCTGCATGTGGCGGGCGTGACCACGCCGGTGCGCTGGGTGGTGGTGCAATGAGCGCCGCATCGATCGATCCGGCCGCGCTGGTTGGGGCTGCGCGCGGTGCCATGGCGCAAGCCTATGCGCCCTATTCAAAGTTTCAGGTGGGCGCGGCCCTGGCGTTTGCCGATGGCACGCTGATTACCGGCAGCAATTTTGAAAACGCCAGCTATGGCCTGTCGCTTTGCGCCGAAACCGTGGCGGCAGCCAGCGCCAGCCAGCAGGGGCACCGCGGCGGATTGATCGCAGTGGCGGTGATCGGCGGGCCGGGGGGCATCGTGGATGCGATCGTCACGCCGTGCGGGCGTTGCCGCCAGATCCTGCACGAACTGGCGGCACTGGGCGGCACCGATCCGTTGATAATCGCGACCGGCGCGCACGAAACCGTGGAAATGCGGCTCAGCACGCTCTTGCCACTGGCGTTCGGCCCGGCCAGTCTGGGGTGAATGACGCCGCGCCCTGATTGGCACCGACACAACAGAAAGTCACACTTTGTCCATCCTGTCCGACCGCTGGATCCGCGAAAACGCGCTGTCCCATGGCATGATCGAACCCTTTGTCGAAAGCCAGCGGCGCGATGGCTGTATCAGCTATGGCCTGTCGTCCTATGGCTATGACGCGCGTGTGGCGGATGATTTCAAGATTTTCACCAATGTCGATTCGGCGGTGGTGGACCCCAAGAATTTCGACGCCAATTCGTTTGTGGATCGCAAGACCGATGTGTGCGTGATCCCGCCCAACAGCTTTGCCCTGGCGCGGACGGTTGAATATTTCCGCGTGCCGCGCGATGTGCTGGTGATCTGCCTGGGCAAATCGACGTATGCGCGCTGTGGAATCATCGTCAACGTCACCCCGCTCGAACCCGGTTGGGAGGGGCACGTGACTTTGGAGTTTTCCAACACCACGCCACTGCCTGCCAAGATCTATGCCAACGAAGGCGCGTGCCAGTTCCTGTTTCTGAAAGGCAACGAACCGTGCGAAGTCAGCTATGCCGACCGTGCGGGCAAATACATGGGCCAGCGCGGGGTCACGCTGCCAAGGATTTGATTGCCCAACCCCGCGCGCTGCCTTAACCGTACGTTTAAACGACACGTACGGGGTGAGGATATGGCACGCATCTATGATCTGATCGTCTATGGCGCGACCGGGTATACCGGACGGCTGGTGGCGGAATATCTGGCACACACGCATGGCGCATCGGGCCTGACATGGGCGATGGCCGGGCGCAGCGAAGCGAAACTGGCGCACGTGCGCGATATGATCGGCGCGCCTGCCGATACGCCGCTGGTGATTGCCGACAGCGACGATCCGGCATCGCTGGCGGCGATGGCGCAGTCGGCGCATGTGGTGATCACGACCGTCGGACCTTATCAGCTGTATGGCACCGACGTGCTGGCCGCGTGTGTCGAGGCGGGCACGCATTACGCCGACCTGTGTGGCGAACCGGTGTGGATGCGCCAGATGATCGACCGGTTCGATGCGCGGGCAAAGCAAACCGGGGCGCGCATCGCGTTCTCGTCGGGGTTTGATTCGATCCCGTTCGATCTGGGTGTGCTGTCGTTGCAGGCCGAAGCCATGGCCCGCTTTGGCAGCCCGGCGCCACGCGTCAAATGCCGCGTGCGCGCGATGCAGGGCGGGTTTTCGGGCGGCACCGCCTACAGCCTGAAGGCAACGCTGGCCGCGATCGCCAAGGAACCCGCGCTGGCGCGGATCATGGCCAGCCCGTTCGGCCTTACCCCCGGTTTCACCGGCCCCGACCAGCCACCCGCCAACCAGCCCGAATTTGACGAGGCCACCGGCAGTTGGGCCGCGCCGTTCGTGATGGCGGTCATCAACACCAAGAATGTGCATCGCACCAATCTGCTGCTGGGCCAGCCGTGGGGCACCGATTTCGTCTATGACGAAATGCTGCTGACCGGGCCAGGCGATCAGGGCAAGGGCGTGGCCGAATATCTGGCCAAAACGCCGATGATCGGCACGCCCAACGATCCCAAGCCGGGCGAAGGCCCCAGCCCCGAAGACCGCGCCAGCGGGCATTATGACGTGCTGTTCATCGGCGAATGGCCCGATGGGCGTACGCTGCACTATGGCGTCAAGGGCCGTTACGATCCGGGCTATGGCTCGACCAGCCGGATGATCGCCGAAACCGGGATCGGCTTGCGCCACAGCGATGCCGCCGGCGGCATCGGCACGCCTGGCGCCATTCTGGGTGCCGCACTGGTCAAGCGGTTACGCGATCATGCGGAGATCCGCTTTGCGGTCGAAGATTGACGGCAGGCGGATCATTTTTTCAAAGCGTTGAACCATCGGTCGATCATCCGCAGATGCCATGTGTGGATGCCGACGAAGATCGCGGCCATGAAAAACACCGCCGGAATCACATCGCCCTCCTGCCCGGACCGGGGTGGGACGACCCAGGCCAGCACAACCATGGCCACCAGCACGCTGGTGGCCAGTGCAGGCATGAAGCCAAGGACGAAGCGGCGCGGCGCAAGCGCGTTGACCGTGCCATCGAAAGACCATTGCATCGGCAACTGCTTGGCATCGTAAAAGCGTTGATTGGCGCGGCGCGACGATTCGACCAGCAGCACCGAGGTCAGTATCGCAATCGTTGCAACGAGCAACCCAACCATCGTCAAACGCCTTCACGTGTTGGCTGCATGCCGGTCAGTTCTTGCGCAAGGCCGTGATGCAGGCCGCGCGGTCGACATCGCGGCCATCGCCGCGCCGGGCATCGACGAATGTGGTCGTCGCCTGGCCGCCCTGTGCTGCGGGGTAGAGATAGGCATCCAGAATACAGGCGGTACCCGACCACTGCAATTTGCGCGCATCGCCGTCGTGAATGTCGAGCCGCGGCGCCCCGAACTGGCGGATCAGCGCTTCGGCATCGGCGCCGATCACGCCTGCTGTGGCGGCATCGTGTGGCTGGGCATGATGCACTGCATGCGGCGCAGGCTGGCGCACAGCGACGGCCGGCGGCGCGATTTCGCCCCCGCCACACGCGGCCAGCAAGGGGATCAGGGCAAGGGGCAACAGCGTCCGCATGACACGCCCAGCCATCGCGCGCGCATCCGATCGTGTCAATCAAGCCATCCGGTGTCTGTCCCGGGCCTGCGGCGGCTTGCCGCAAGCCCCGCTTGCGATTAGTCGCCAAGGCATAGCGCTTTGCCCAAGGAACCCCACGCTCGTGACCCAGCCTTCGACGACTGCACCCCGTTTTGACGTCGTCGCCATCGGCAACGCCATTGTCGATGTCATGGCGCCTGCGCATGATGACCTGATCGTCGCGTTGGGGCTGGCCAAGGGCGGGATGACGCTGGTTGACGAAGCGCGCGCGCACGACTTGTATGCCGCGATGGGCCCCGCGCGCGAAATTTCGGGCGGGTCTGCGGCCAACACGCTGGCCGGGCTTGCCGCGCTGGGTTCAGCCTGCGGGTTTATCGGCCAGGTCAGCCAGGACCAGCTGGGCGATGTGTTTGCCCACGATATCCGCGCAGGCGGCATTGCCTTTGATACCCCTGCACGCGCCGGGCAGCCATCGACCGCGCGCTGCCTGATCTTTGTCACCCCCGACGGCCAGCGTACGATGAACACATTTCTGGGCGCGTCGCAGTTCCTGCCGGCCGAGGCGCTGGACGAAAAGGTGATCGCCGATGCCGCGGTGCTCTATCTCGAAGGCTATCTGTGGGATCCCGAAGAGCCGCGCCGCGCGATGCGCCGCGCGATCGGCGCGGCGCGGGCCGCGGGCCGCAAAGTGGCCTTCACCCTGTCCGATGCCTTTGTCATTGCGCGCCATGGCGATGATTTCCGCGCGCTGATCGCCGCCGGCGACATCGACATCCTGTTTGCCAACGAACACGAACTCGCCGCCCTGACCGGGCAGGCCGATTTCCACGATGGCCTGGCCGCGCTTGCACCGCACGTGCCGACGCTTGTCGTCACGCGCAGCGAACAGGGTGCGCATGCGGTCAGCGGGGGCGAACATGCGCATGTGGCTGCGGCACCCGTGGCGCGCGTGGTTGATACGACGGGGGCGGGTGATCTGTTTGCCGCCGGGTTCCTGTTTGGCCATGTGCGCGGGCTGTCCCTGCATACCTGCCTGGCGCTTGGCGCGGCTTGCGCGGCCGAAGTGATTTCGCATTATGGCGCGCGGCCCGAGGCCGATCTGCGCAATCTGGTTGCGCCGCTGCTGTGAATAGGTCTGCGTGACCGGATATATCGGATTTTCAGGTACCGCCGGTTCTGCACGCGGGGTAACCCCTGGCCATGACCACATTTGACCCGACCGATCACCCGCACCGGCGCCGCAACCTGTTGACCGGCCGCTGGGTGCTGGTTTCCCCGCACCGGGCGAAACGTCCGTGGCAGGGTGAAACCGGCGCGGTGGCGGCGCGCGGCGGGCCGTCATGGGATGCGGAGTGCTATCTGTGCCCCGGCAACACGCGCACCGGCGGGGTGGTCAACCCTGACTATCGCGCGACGCTGGTCTTTCCCAACGATTTTCCCGCTTTGATCCCGACCACGCCCGCACCCGACAGCGCAGACGATCTGTTTGTGATGGCCCCGGCGCGGGGCGAGGCGCGGGTGATCTGCTATTCGCCCGATCACGCCAAGACCCTGCCCGATCTTGATACGCCCGCGGTGCGCGCGCTGGTCGACACCTGGGCCGAGCAATCGGCACAGCTGTCGGCGCACTATGCCTATGTGCAGGTGTTTGAAAACAAGGGCGCGATGATGGGGTGTTCCAGCCCGCACCCGCATGGCCAGATCTGGGCGAGCGATTTCGTGCCCAGTGAGCTCGTCGACGAAGATCGCGAACAGGCCGCCTGGCACCAGCGCCATGGCACGGTCCTGCTTGATCAGGTGGTCACGCGTGAACGTGATGCGGGCACGCGCGTGGTATCGGCCAATGCCCATTGGCTGGCGGTGGTGCCGTTCTGGGCGGCCTGGCCGTTTGAAGTGCTGCTGATTGCGCGCGATCCGGTTGCCCGGATCGAGGCGCTGGATGATGCCGCGCGCGATGCGCTGGCCCGCATCCTGCGCGATATCACCGGGCGCTATGATGCGCTGTTCGATTGCACCATGCCGTATTCGATGGGCTGGCACCAGGCGCCGGGCAACAGCGCCGCACCCCACGCCTGGCGGTTGCACGCGCATTTCTATCCGCCGCTGCTGCGATCGGCCACCGTGCGCAAATTCATGGTCGGGTTTGAGATGCTGGCCGAACCGCAGCGCGATCTGACCCCCGAAATCGCCGCCGCGCGGCTGCGCGCGGTCGCGCCGTCAAACGGCGCGCAGGCATGATGCTGGCCGCGCGGCTGCGTGCCGGGTTCGTCGATGCCTATGGCGCGGCGCCGCACATCAACAGCCGCGCGCCGGGCCGGGTCAATCTGATTGGCGAACACACCGATTACAACGACGGCTTTGCCATGCCGATCGCGATCGGGGCGGAAACGCGGGTGGCCTTTACCCCCGTTGCAGGTGCGGATCTGCAAGTCGCTGCGCTCGATCTGGGCGAATGCGACCGGTTTTCGCCCGCCCGGGTCGGTGCCCTGCCGGGTGGCGGCTGGCGCAATTATGTGCGCGGAACGGTCGATGAACTGACGCGGGCCGGCATTGCCGTGCCAGGCGGGATGCTGGCGATCGCGGGGAATATTGCGCGGGGCACCGGGTTGTCGTCGTCCGCCAGTCTGGAGGTGGCCCTGGTCCACGCGCTGCTGGCCGCAGCGGGGGTGGAATGGCCCGCGCTCGATATCGCGCTGCTGGCGCAGCGTGCCGAATGCGGCTTTCCCGGCGTGCGCTGCGGCAATCTGGATCAGATTGCCAGCGCGGCAACGCGGGCCGGCCATGCCCTGCTGATTGATTGCCGCAGTCTGGCGCTGCGGACCATTCGCATGCCCGACGATGTGGCGGTGATGATCGTACAATCGGGGGTGGAACGCGGGCTGGTCGACGGTGAATACAACACGCGCCGCAGCGAATGCGAACGTGCCGCGGCCTTTCTGGGCGTGGCCGCCTTGCGCGATGCGGATGACGCCATGTTGCACGCGGCAATAGGCCGGCTGGATGATCGCGCCTGGCACCGTGCGCGCCACGTGATTGGCGACAATCGCCGCGCGCTGGACGCTGCACGGGCGCTGGCCGCAGACGATCTGATCGCGACCGGACGCCTGATGCGCGATTCGCACCTGTCGCAGGCGCAAGATTTCGGCATTACCGTGCCGCAGACCGACCGGCTGGCCGACCTGCTCAACGCCGCGATTGGCGTCGACGGCGGCGCGCGCCAGACCGGTGGCGGCTTTGGCGGCGCGGTGGTCGGCGTGATGCGGCGCGATCGGGTCGATGCGGTGCGCGATGCGGTCCTGGCGCATTATCGCACCCCGGCCGGGACCCCGCCCGACCTGTGCATCGAAGTACCCGCCGACGGCGCCGGTCTTGTTGCCGGCTGAACCGGGTCCGCTCTATTCGCCGTCTTCGCGCGCGATTTCGCGCCAGCCGATGTCGCGCCGGCAGAAACCCTGGCCAAAATCGATCGCATCGACCGCGCGATAGGCGCTGTCGCGCGCGGCACGCACGGTTTGACCGCGCGCGCACACGTTCAGCACGCGGCCGCCGCTGGCGCGCAGCACGCCGGCGTCGTCGCGCACGGTTCCTGCATGAAACACTTTGGCGCCCTGGGTTTCGGCGCTGGCAAGATCGGCGATCATCCCGCCCTTGACCGGACTGGCGGGATAGCCGGTGGCGGCCAGGACCACGGTCAGCGCGGGTTCGGGCGAAAAGTCGGGGTGAGGGATTGAGCCCAGCCGGTTGTCGGCCACTGCCGACAGCACGTCGACCAGATCGCTTTTCAGCCGCAGCATCAGCACCTGGCATTCTGGATCGCCGAAACGGCAATTGTATTCGATCAGTTTGGGCCCCTCGGACGTCAGCATCAGCCCGGCAAACAGCACGCCCGAATAGGCCATGCCCGCGTCGGCCATCGCCTTGACCGTGGGGGCGATGATCCGCGTCATGACTTCGCGTTCAAGCGCGGGCGTCAGGACGCGCGCGGGGCTATAGGCGCCCATGCCGCCGGTGTTGGGGCCGGTATCGCCATCGCCGACGCGCTTGTGATCCTGCGCCGATCCGAATGCCACGATCGTCGCGCCATCGGTCAGCGCGAAAAAGCTGGCCTCTTCGCCGGTCATGAATTCCTCGATCACCACTTCGGCGCCGGCATCGCCAAACCCGCCGGCAAACATGTCGGCGATGGCATCGCGCGCGTCTTGTGCGGTCTGGGCGATCACCACGCCTTTGCCGGCGGCCAGGCCATCGGCCTTGATCACCACCGGCAGGCCGAACTGCGCCAACGCCGCCAGCGCATCATCCTGGTTCGACGTGCGCACATAGCCGGCGGTGGGGATTCCGGCGCGCGAACAAAGATCCTTGGTAAAGCCTTTCGATCCTTCCAGCTGTGCGGCGGCCTGGTTCGGGCCGAACACCCTGATCGCCGCGGCGCGCAAGCTGTCGGCCAGACCGTCGACCAGCGGGGCTTCGGGGCCGACCACCACCAGGCCGATGGCATGTTCATGGCAGAACGCCACAACCGCGCCATGATCGGACAGGTCAAGCGCGTGGCACCGGGCATGTTCGGCAATGCCCGGATTGCCGGGTGCCGCATGAAGCTTGCCCAGATGCGCGCTTTGGGCCAGTTTCCACGCCAGCGCATGTTCGCGCCCACCGCTGCCCAGCAACAGGATATTCATGAATTCTCACCTTCCCGGCGATGACGCCGCCATGCCTGGCCTGTTAGCGAGGGAAACCGCGGGCGACAACGCCCCGGCGCTGTCGATTTCGGAACTGTCCAATCTGTTGAAGCGCACGGTGGAGGACAGGTTCGGATTTGTCCGCGTGCGCGGCGAGCTGTCGGGGGTCAAGCGCGCCGCGTCCGGGCACCTTTATCTCAGCCTGAAGGATGAAAATGCCCGGCTGGACGGGGTGATGTGGCGCGGTGGCGTGCAAAGGCTGGGGTTTGCGCCCGCCGACGGGATCGAGGTGATCGCCACGGGCAAGCTGACGACCTATCCCGGCCGGTCGAATTACCAGATCGTGATCGAGCGGATGGAAATCGCCGGCGAAGGCGCGCTGCTGGCCTTGCTCGAAAAGACCAAGGCGCGGCTGGCCGCCGAGGGCCTGTTCGATGCGCAGCGCAAACGCGCGATCCCCTATCTGCCGCGCGTGATCGGGGTGGTGACATCGCCCACCGGCGCGGTGATCCGCGATATCCTGCATCGGCTGCGCGACCGGTTTCCCAGCCATGTCGTGGTCTGGCCGGTTCTGGTGCAGGGCCAGGGTGCTGCCCCCCAGATTGCCGCGGCGGTGCGCGGGTTTTCCGAACTGGCCCCCGGTGGCCCGGTACCACGCCCTGACCTGGTGATCGTGGCGCGCGGGGGCGGTTCGATCGAGGACTTGTGGGCGTTCAACGAGGAAGAGGTGGTGCGCGCGATTGCGGGGTCGACCATCCCGGTGATCAGCGCGGTGGGCCACGAAACCGACACCACGCTGGCCGATTTCGCCGCCGACCGCCGCGCGCCGACGCCAACCGCAGCGGCGGAAATGGCCGTGCCGGTGCGCGCCGAACTGGCCGGCACGCTGGCCGAGCTTGAGGCGCGGCGCCTGCGCGCGATCGGGCGGCAACTGGCGCAGGCGCGCGAACGGCTTGACCAGCGCGCGCGGCGCCTGCCCCAGCCGCAGGCTTTGCTGCAGGCGCAGGCGCAACGTCTGGACGATCTGGGCGATCGGCTGCGGCGTTCGCTTGGCCACCGCACCGAACTGGCCAAGGCGCAACTGGCGCGCCATGCCGGCGCGCTGCGCCCGGCTTTGCTCGAGGCGCGCCTGCGGCGCGAAACCGAACGGCTGGGCGCGTTGCGCCTGCGGCCAGAGGCGCTGTTGCAAAGGATCGCCACCGCGCGCGCGCGGGTCGATGCGCTTGACCGGTTGCGCCGATCGCTCGATCCCGAAGCGCCGCTGCTGCGCGGCTATGTGCTGGTGACCGACGCATCGGGGCACGTGATCAAGACGCGCAGCGTTGCACAGGCCGAGGCCGAACTGACATTGAAATTTGCCGATGGCACGCTGGCGGTGACACCGCGCGGCGCCCGCGCCAAAGCGACGCCTGCCACCGCCCCGCAACAACCCAAATTGCTTTGAACGGAAACCTCGCCTAAAATGCTGGATATGCTGACACCTCCCGCCGGCCGCCTTGCGCGGCTTCATTACCTGCCGGGCACCTTTCGCCAATTGTCCGCGGGCGACCATGTGATCTGCGCGGTGACCGCTGCGCGCATCCCGCTCGATGTGCTGCGCTATTGGAGCGCGGAACGGCAGGAGGCCTATGCCAGTGCCGAAATCGCGACAAAGCGCCTGCTCGAACAGGCTTAGGATTTGCGCCTAACCCGTCGCACGGCCCTGGCCGCCGCAGCCGCCTGGGTGGCCGCGCCGGCCTTGGCCGCAGATGACCGGTTCGCATTGCGCGGGCAGCCCACACAGGGTGGCTGGCTGCGCGGGCGTGTGCCGCAAGGGACGACCGCTCTGCGGCTGGACGATCAGGCGCTGGCGTATGCCGCAGACGGCGCATTCCTGATCGCATTTGACCGCGATGCCGTGCCTGTTGCGACGCTGGTGGCCGAAACACCGGCGGGCCCGGTGCGCCAGGCGCTGGGCATTGCCCCGCGCGCCTGGCCGATCGAACACGTTGATACGCCGATGCACCCCGCGGGCATGCCCGATGCCGAATTCGCGCGCCGGCGCGCAGACGAACTGGCCCGGATCCGCACGGCGCGCGCGCACGACACCGGCGCGCAAGGGTGGCGCCAGACGATGATCCACCCGGCGCGCGGGCCGATGTCGGGGCGGTTTGGCGCGCAGCGGGTGTTTCGCGGTGTGCCGGCGGCGTATCACGGGGGCATGGATATCGCGGCAGGCGCGGGCACGGCGATTGTCGCGCCGGCCGATGGCGTTGTCGTGCTGGCCGCGGTGGCCGACCTGTTCACGCTGGAAGGTCATCTGATCATCATCGATCACGGCATGGGGCTGAACAGTGCGATGCTCCACGCCCGCACCGTGTCGATCGGTCAAGGTGCTGCTGTCGCACAGGGGCAGACAATCTGCCAGGTCGGCATGACCGGCCGCGCAACCGGGCCGCACCTGCATTGGGGGCTGACCTGGCATCGCCGCAGGCTGGACCCGCTGCTGTTTTTGCAGGACCGCTGATACGGTCCGCGACCCGACTGCGACAATTGCGTGACACATATGTGGCAAAAACACTACAGTCACGGCAAATCACCGCAGTGACCCAATAGGCAGGTTGCCGCTGCGGCGCTCACCTGCCAGCTTTCGGCCCTTCCGGGGATGTCACGTCGCGCACCGCTGGTTTTCCGGCCGGCGCTGCGCACCTTTTCATGCGTTGCTCTCCGGTCCTGCGCAGGGGCGCCCGAATCGCCGGGCCCAATCTTGAAAAGGGTTCAATCGGTTATGAAGCATGTGAACACGCTTACCACCGGGGTGGCGTCTGCCGCGCTCGGCCTGGCGATGCTGGCGACGCCGGCGCTGGCCCAGCAGGCCGCGCCTGCCACCGCAGCCGACAGCAAGGACGTGATCATCGTTACCGGCTCGGTGTCGAAGAACCCGGCCACCGCCACGGCTTCGCCGGTGGTGGCGATTACCGCCGAAAATCTTGAAAACCGGGGTATCACCTCGGTGGCCGATGCGCTGCAACTGACGCCTGCGAACAATTCGGGCACTTTGACCAGCAGCTGGTCGGTGTTCGGTTTCGCCACCGGGGCCAGTGCACCGTCGCTGCGCGGGTTCAACGATGGCTATACCCTGACCATCTTCAACGGTTTGCGCAGTGCGATCTATCCGCTGGCCGATGACGGCTATCGCAACTTTGTCGATATCAACACGATCCCCGAATCGATCGTCGACAACGTGCAGATCCTGCAGGACGGCGCATCGGCGGCCTATGGCGCCGACGCGGTGGCCGGTGTGGTCAACGTGATTATCAAGAAGGAAATCCAGGGCCTTCACCTCAACATGTCGGGCGGCATTTCGCAGCTGGGCGATGCGGGCGAACGCCGCATCGACGGCAGCTGGGGCATCGGCAGCCTGAAGCGCGATGGCTACAACTTCTACATCAATGCCGAATACCAGAAGAACGATGCGGTCTATGACAGCACGCGCGGCACATCATCGGACCTGAGCCATATCTGCGACGGCATGGGCGATTGCATGACCAATTTCGCCGCCAACGGCATCCAGGCCGATGGCAGCTATCTGGGCTTTCAGACCACCACCGTGCCCTATGCGCGGCCGTGGGATCCGGTCAACGGCGTGGGCACCGGCCAGTTCCAGCTGCTCAACCCGGCGGCCGGCTGCAGTGGCCTGGCCGCCACCCAGCTGAATGCCACGCAGCAGGCCGCGGGCGCCGCGTCGGGCGTGCCGACCAGCGGCGTGGTCTGTCAGCAGGACGGCGCAAAGCAATACAACATGTATGCGCCGCAGATCATCCGCATCGGTGCCAATTCGCGTCTGACCAGAAACTTTGGCGATGCGCAGGCCTATGTGATGGTCAACTATGCCGAAACCAAGACGTTTTCGCAGGCCGGCCCGGTTGCCTATACCGGCTATGTCAACACGATCGCCAACAGCGTCAATTACGTCAACAACATCGTCCTGCCGACGTATGTCTGCCCGGGCGGGGTCGGCGGCGTCGATGGCAACGGCAATTCGACCACGACTTGCGCCGCCGGCAGCGCGGGCGCCAGGCTGAACCCCAACAATCCGTTTGCCGCCTCGGGTCAGTCGGCGCAGCTGTCGGGGCTGTATGATCGTCCGACGCAGACCCTGACCGATGCCAAGACCTATCGCATTTCGGGCGGCATCAGCGGCGCGTTCGCCGGCGACTGGTTCTATGATATCCAGGGCACCACCTCGTGGATCAACCTGGGCCTGACGTATCTGAACTATATCAACGCGCAGGATCTGCTCAATGCAGTGGCGCAGGGCACCTACGATTTCACCAACCCGGGGGCCAATTCGCAAAGCGCGCGCGACCAGATCGCGCCGACCGTGAACGACGTGGCCCGTTCGCGCGAGACCCAGTTCCTGGGCACGTTGAACCACAATTTCGTCAAGCTCCCGGGCGGTGATCTGAACGTTGCGGTGGGCGCCGAATACCGCTTTGAAGCGGTCAACGAACCGTCGGTCCAGTTTGGCAATGCCAACGCCTATGATGGCGCCTATTCGCTGAATCCGGTGTCGGTGATCGGTTCGCGCCACGTCTATTCGGGCTTTTACGAAATCACCGTGCCGATCCTGGAAAGCCTCAAGGTCAAGGCCGATGGCCGCTACGACCATTATTCCAGCGGCCAGCACGCGTTTTCGCCCAAGTTCGAAGCGACGTTCAAGCCGATCAAGCAGTTCGAGCTGCGCGGTACCTATGGCAAGGGTTTCCACATCCCGACGTTCAGCCAGCTCTATGGCTATCCGACCACAGGCTATGTCGGCGAACAGCCGGTTTGCCCCAACCCCGCATATGCCACGTTCTGCGCGTCGCACCCGGGCAACGCGGCCTATACCACAACCGGCTACAACGTCGGTGAAACCAGCCAGGGCAATCCCGGTCTGGCCCCCGAACGGTCGCAGTCGTACACCATCGGCACAGTGCTGCGCCCGACCCGCAATCTGACCTTTACGGTGGATTACTGGCACACCAAGATCGACGGCATCATTGTCAGCGTGGCGCAGGAAGGCACGCCGGTGATCGACGCGATTGCCCAGTATTATGCCAACAACGGCGTGGTGAATGTGCCTGGCGTCACCGTGCTGCCCGGTCAGAAGGACCCGACCAACCCCAATGCGCTGCCGCTGATCGGGTTCATCGTGTCGAGCTATGTCAACGCCCAGTCCGAAGTCGCTTCGGGCTTTGACTTTGGCGCGGACTTGCGCCTGCCGCTCAGCGACAAGGGCGGGGTCAGCCTGCGCAGCGGTCTGAACGTGTCGTATCTGTCAAAGCTGACCCAATATACCTCGGCCGGTGCCGAAGTCTTTGCCGGTACGCTGGGGCCATGCAACATTACCGCGTGTTCGGGCACGCCGCGCTGGCGCGCGGTATGGCAGAACACGTTCGATTTCCACAACCGCACCAATGTGACTTTGACCGGCAATTTCACCAGCGGCTATTCGGAATACAATGCCGACATCGGCTATCTGGCGACCTGGCAGACCGGGCCGAACGCAACGATGCAGGTGACACCGAGCGTGCGTTCGGTGTTTACCGCCGATCTCGACATCCATCACAAGGTCGACGATCACTTCACCATCTATGCCGATGTGAAGAACCTGCTCAACGCCCGGCCGCCGTTCGATCCGGCGGGCGGCTATGGCGACGGCAGCACGTTCTACATGTTCAACCCCGCGTGGGGCGATTCGGGATATATCGGCCGGTTCTTCCGCATCGGTGCCAAGATCGACTTCTAGGCCGATCGAGAGTCCAGCCGGCACAAGGGCGGTCCGCAAGGGCCGCCCTTTTCGTTGGCGTGCCCTTGCCAGGCGATCGGCCACCGGACGCCGCGGTGGCATGTGTCTGGCGGCGCGCGGACATATCGGCAAATCTTGACAGTTCTGACACCGCGTTTCGGAAAATACTTATAAATGCGGCTTTAATACTTCTTCGGTATAATCGTAAAAATACGTAAATCAACCTCTGGGCTGGACGTTTATTTACCAATTTTAATATAAAAATCAGGCGTTTGTGTTGCGAAATGGTTACATTCGCCACAATTCTGCAAATGATATTGGCTGAACACTTTACGAAACCCGCCTGCTGCTGCCAATCGCTGGCATACCGGGGGTTCCAACATTTGCTCAACGGATTGAAGGGATCGGTTCGCGAACGCGGGCCGGGATCAAACTTCGTTTCGAGTGCTGTTGCCTGGTCCTGCGCGGCGCCGACCTATCCAGGTCCGCCACATCACTGGGGGATGATTCTGTAATGAAGCACATCGGCAAATTGAACACGGGTGTCGCCACGGCGGTCCTCGGTTTCGCCATGCTGTCCGCGCCGGCTTTTGCCGACGAGCAAGCGCCAGCCACCACCGACACGTCGTCGACGATCGTCGTTACCGGATCGCTGATCCGCAACCCGAACATCAAGCTGGCCAGCCCGGTCATTTCGACCTCGGCCGCCGAAATCGAACTGAAGCAGGGCACGAACGCCGAAGAACTGCTGCGCGATGTTCCGGGCCTGGTTCCCGACATCGGCTCGTCGGTGAACAACGGCAACGGCGGCGCATCGTTTGCCAACTTGCGTGGCCTGGGTTCGAACCGCAACCTGGTCGTGCTGGACGGTGACCGTATCGTTCCCGCCAACCTCAGCGGCGTGACCGACCTCAACAACATCCCCGTGGCGCTTGTCAGCCGGGTCGATGTTCTGACCGGCGGCGCGGTGACCACGTATGGTGCCGACGCGATCACCGGCGTGATCAACTTTGTTACCAAGAAGAATTTCACAGGCGTTGAACTGGACCTGGGTGATGACATCACCGGCCACAACGACGGCAACAAGTTCCGCGCCGATCTGACCGTTGGCGGCAATTTCGCCGACGGCCGCGGCAACGCGGTGCTGAGCGTGGGCTACCAGAAGGTCGAGGCCGTCTATCAGGGCGATCGCGACTATTCGGAATACAACGTCGGCAGCTATTCGGGTTCGGGCAGCGGCTCGGGCACGGCCGTTCCCAGCCGTTTCTCGCTGCGCACGGTCAACCCGACCACGGGCGCGCCGCACACCGGCACCTATTCGATCGATCCGACCGGCGGCGGGCTGCAGAGCGGCTACACCCCGTACAACTTCAACCCCTTCAACCTGTTCCAGACGCCGTATGAACGGTACAACATGTTTGCCAAGGCAAACTACGAGGTTTCGGACAACCTCGAAGTCTATGCCCGCGGCATGTTCTCGCGCAACAGCGTGGAAACCATCGTTGCGCCGTCGGGCGTGTTCGGTTCGACCGTGTCGATCCCGCTCAGCAACCCCTACATGTCGTCGACGCTGCGCAACCAGATCTGCTCGGGCAGCCTGAGCGGCGTCTATACCGAGTTCTCGCCGCTGAGCCAGGCGCAGTGCAACGCTGCGGCCACCGCCACCAGCCCGTCGAGCCCCGGTTACCAGACCTGGACGACCGTGCTGAAGCGCCGCATGCCCGAAACCGGCACGCGCAACAGCGATTTTGTCACGCAGATGTTCGATATGAAAATCGGCATGGACGGCAAGATCACCTCGACGATCAACTGGGACGTGCACGCTGCCTATGGCCTGAGCACCAACACCCAGTCGGAAACCGGCTATGTGCTGACCGACCACGTGCAGAACGCGCTGAACGCGTCGAACACGACGTCGTGCTTCAGCGGCGTCGGGTGCGTCCCGCTGAACATCTTCGGCCCCGAAGGCTCGATCAGCCAGGCGATGGCCGGGTATCTGACTTCGCCCTCGACCACCACGATCCAGACCTCGCTGGCTCAGGTTCACGGCCAGGTTTCGGGTGATTTCGGCTGGAAAATGCCCGCCGCAGCCAACCCGGTCAGCTTCGCGCTGGGTACCGAATACCGCTACTACCACGCCACGCAGCAGGCCGACATCCTGGCCCAGACGCCTGGCGAACTGGGCGGTGCCGGTGGCGCCGCGCCGACCATCAACGGCGGTTACAAGGTCTGGGAAGGCTTTGCCGAACTCGTTGCCCCGCTGGTTGAAGACAAGCCCTTCATCAAGCTGGCGCAGATCGAAGGCGGCGCACGCTATTCCAGCTACAAGGTTCCTGGCGGCGCGGGTGAAAACACCTGGTCGTACAAGACAGCCTTGACCTGGGCCCCGTCGAACGGGCTGAAGTTCCGCGGCAGCTTTGCCCACGCGGTTCGCGCGCCGAACATCGGTGAACTGTTCACGCCGGCCACCACCGGTCTGACCAACCTGCTGACCGATCCTTGCGCCGGTTCGGCACCCAGCTCGAATGCCAACCTGCGCGCGGTCTGTCTGGCCCAGGGTGCACCGTCGTCGTCGATCGGCAGCATTGCCAACCCCAGCGCGGCGCAGGCCAACGTCACGTCAGGCGGCAACATCAACGTGCGGCCCGAAACGGCCAACACGTTCACGTTCGGCACGGTTGTCGAGCCGGTTCAGGTTCCGCATCTGTCGTTCTCGCTCGATTACTACCGCATCAAGGTCACCAACGCGATTACCTCGCCGACCGCGACCGACCTGATCAACGCCTGCTTCGGCGATTCGTCGGGTTCGGGCGTTACCTCGAGCAGCGCCAGCAACCCGGCCTGTACCGTTATCCAGCGCAACGCGCTGACCGGCGGTCTTGACGGCAGCTCGGCCGACACCCCGGGTCTCTATGGCGTTCTGGGCAACCTTGGCTACCTCTACACCAGCGGCTTTGATTTCAAGGCTGACTATGACCACACCTTCGGTGCGGTGCGCTGGAACGTGGACGTCACGGCCAACCACACGATCAAGCAGCAGTTCCAGGTCACCCCGACTTCGGACGTGCACGAATGCGCTGGCTATTTCAGCGCTTCGTGCGGCTCGATCCAGCCCGGCTGGCAGTGGTCGGTGCGCAACAGCCTGCATTACAGCAAGTTTGATGTGTCGCTGCTGTGGCGTCACCTCAGCGCGATCAACCAGGAAACGCTGGACGTTACCAACAATGGCGCAGCATACAGCGGCGCTCTGCCGAGCGGTCTGGGTTCGTTGAGCGGCGACAATGTGAACTTCGGTCACATTTCGGCGTACAACTACTTTGACTTCAGCCTGCGTTACGCGATGAATTCGCGCCTGACCTTCGTCGGCACGGTTCAGAACATGTTCAACAAGCAGCCGCCGATCGTCGGCAGCACCATCGGTTCGACGTCGTTCAACAGCGGTAACACGTATCCGTCGACGTACGACACGCTGGGCCGTCGCTTTGCCATCACGGCCAAGCTCAAGTTCTGATCCTTCGGGACTTTGCGAACAACGGGGGCGGGCACACCATCAGGTGTGCCCGCCCTTTCGTTTGCAAGGGGTGGGTAGGCGCGATGCGGGGTCCGTACGGCGCCGGCGGCATGGTCCGGCGGGGTTTTCGGGCCTGATTGTGCCGCCTTGCCAAATCGATCAGGAGGGGGTTGTTGACGATCATGACGCAACACAGGTCTTGCCGGGCAAACCGGGTCGCCAACCATGACTGAACCGTTCGATCAGATGGCCGTCCAAGCGCGCGCGATGATCGACGCGGGCACATCCGATCCGATGCCGTACAATATCGTGGCCTGGCAGCATGCCATGCAGGGCGACGTGCAGGCGGGATTGGCGCTTCTGGCGGTTGCGCTGCGCCTGGCACCGCGCGATCCCAACACATTGACCACCACGGCTGCGCTGCTGCGCCAGGCCGGGCGGATGCGCAAAGCCATCGAATATGCCGATGCCGCAATCGCGATCGATCCCGGATTTGCCGATGCCTGGCTGGAACGCGGCGACATTCTGCTGGCCGGAGGGTCGATGACGTCGGCGCGGTCGTGCTATGATCGCGCATTGGTCCTGCAACCCGACACTGTCGGCGCGCTGGCGGGTGTGGCAACGCTTGCCGCGCGCGACGGCGATCTGGGTGTGGCGCGCGATCATGCCGCGCGCGCGCTGGCGCTTGATCCCGCCAATCTGACTGCGGCTGCGGCTGCGGCGCAGGTTGCCATGGAAACGGATGCGCCTGCGGTTGCGCGCGATCTGCTGGCCGGGCGGTTGCAATCGGGGACTGCACCTGCCGCCGACCGCGCGGTGGCCTGGGCGCTGCTGGGCGACGCGCATGCGGCATTGGCCGAGCCGGCCTCGGCCTATGCGGCCTATGCGCGCGGCAAGCAGGAATTTGCCGCAATCCACGCCGCGCAGATTGCCGGTCGCCAGCCGCATCATGCCTTTATCAACACGATTCACGATGGCCTGGCAGCGTTTGCGCCCGACCGCTGGGATCCACCCGCGCCGCAACCCGACCATGCCGCAGCACGGCACATCTTCGTGCTGGGCTATCCACGTTCGGGGCAGACGCTGCTGCTCAATGTGCTGACGTCGCTGCGCGGCGTGACCGGGCTGGAAGAACGGCCCACCACCCGCATGGCCGACCTTGAGTATCTGGCGGATGCCGATGGACTGGCGCGGCTTGACCGGGCCGATCAGGCGCAACTTGCGCCCTATCGCGCGGCGTACTGGGACAAAGTGGCCCAAGCCGGGATTGATGTGGCGGGGCAGGTGTTTGTCGACATGGATCCTTTGAAGGGCATACGCCTGCCGCTGATCGCGCGGCTGTTTCCCGATGCGCGAATATTGGTCATGCGCCGCGATCCGCGCGATGTGGTGTGGAGCTGTTTTCGCACCAGTTTCGCGCTGTCGAACGCGGCGCTGGAATTCACCACGCTGGAAAGCACGGCGCGGCACTACGATGCGCTGATGCGGTTGACCCATGCGGCGCTCGAACGCCTGCCGCTGCAGGTGCAGTTCGTCGACTATCACCGCCTGGTGGGCGATTTCGATGCCACCACCGCGCAGATCTGCGCCTTTGCCGGGCTGGAGTGGAGCGAAGACATGCGCCGGTTTGCGCAGACGGCACGGCGCCGGGGGGTGTCGACCGCCAGCGCGTCGCAAGTGCGCAAGGGGTTGTACGACGGATCGCGCCAGTGGCAGCCCTATGGCGAATATCTGGCACCGGTCATGCCGGTCCTGCGCCCGTGGATCGAACGGTTCGGCTACGCGGTCTGAAGCGGATTGGGCAAAACCAGCGGCACATCGGCCTGACGCGCGACACGTTCGGCCCACACGCAGACTTTGGCGATTTCGTCGGCATAGGCCAGCCGCGCGGCCGCATAGTCCGCTTTGCGCGTTTCGCCGGAAAACGCCGATTGTGATTTCGAATGGCGGGTAAAAACGGGCCCGGCCACGATGTGCGCAATGGCCGCGCGATCCAGCATCAGGCCATAATGCCGCGCCATGGCCCCAAGGCTTGCCGCCGGATCGTCCAGCAGGCGGGTCGTGTCGATCGTGATCAGCCGGTCGGGCCCCAGCTGGCGCGCCAGGCGGGCAAAGATCTGCTGCTGCGCCAGCCAGCCGACCGCGGCCACTTGCAGATCGCTCTGGCGGAAATAGTCATCCGCGCTAAAGCCCAGCTGCACCGCGCCTTCGTGCAGATATCCCGCCAGCAGTTCGCGCGCCCACAGCCGGCAGGCCAGGCCCTTGCGCGCCACCGAAACCAGAAAATCCTCAAGCGGGGCGTGCAGGAATACCGCCCTGGCTGACGGGCGCACGGCCACCAACAGCGGCGCCAGCGGGTTGATCACGTTGGACGGTTTGATCACCACCGCTTCGTCCGGTGCGAACGGACGCGACAGCAGGCGCAGCGACACATCGGCCAGCCGCGCCACCGCCGCCGGCTGCGCGCCGCGACGGCGATACCCGACAACGTCGTTCAACAGCATCGGCTCGCTCAACCCCATCGCCACGCCGGCGCGGTCGAGCGCGCGGACCACCATCGTCGATCCGCAAAATCCCGAATGAAACAGCAGGCCGGTCCGGCCCGCATCGCGCTGCGCCAGGCACGTCTCGATTGGCAGTTCACCGGCAACCTCGGGGTTGCCCAGGTATTCATCGGTGATGAAGGGAACCGCGGCATGGCCGGCGCGGTCCAGCCGGACGAACCGGATGCGGTCGGTGCCTTCGACATGGCGGTGCGCAAGGAACCGCGCATCGTTCAGCAGAGAGGGTGCATCAGACATCGCCCGACGCTTATGGCCTGCGCCGGATCGGCACAAGCCGCTTGCCAAACCGGAAGGCAATGCAATACCCGCTGCGGGGTGACCGACGATGCAACCACCGCCCTGCCGGCGACCGCCGAGCAGCTCAATCGCCACGCACTGACCGCCTTGCGCGAAGGCCGTTTTGACGAGGCTGTCTGCGGATTTCGTGCCGCACTCGCGCTTGATCCACGGGCTGCGCCTTTGTGGCACAATCTGGCGCACGCCTGCCGCCTCAACGCCGACGATGCGGGCGAAGCCGCGGCGCTTGACCGTGCGCTGGCGATCGATCAGCGCGATCTTCTGGCCCATGTGCGGCGCGCCCAACTGTTGCAGCGCTGCAACGATGAAAGCGGCGCCTTTGCCGCATGGAGCGCGGTGCGCCAACTGACGCAGAATGGACCGCCGCTCGCACCCGCGATGGCCGACCAGATTGCGGCGGGCCTGGCCTATTTCGCGGCTCTTGAGCAGCGTCTGACCGGGCGCGTGGAACAGGCCATGGGCCAGCCCGATGCCGCGCTCGATCCCGCCGAACAGCGCCGTATTGCCGCCTTTGTCGACACGGCCCTGGGGCGCAGGCGCACTTACACCAATGTCTGTGCCGGTCTGCATTACCCGTTTCTGCCGGCCGACGAATTCTTTGACCGGCATCATTTCCCCTGGTTTGCGCAGCTTGAGGCCGAGGCGCCCGCCATTCGCCGCGAACTGCATGCGCTGCTTGACGACGGCGACAGCGCGCTGCGGCCCTATGTGCGCATGAGCGAAGGCGCACCGGCGAACGTGTGGTCCGCGCTTGACGGTTCGCTCGACTGGGGGGCCTGTTTCCTGTGGGAATATGGCGTTGCCAATCAGCCGGTGCTCGACAAATGCCCGCGTACGGCCGCGGCACTGGCGGCGGTGCCTGGCACCATGCTGCCGGGCAGGGCGCCCAACGCATTCTTTTCGTTGCTGAAACCGCACACCCGCATTCCGCCGCATACCGGCGTTACCAACACGCGCGCGATCGTGCATCTGGCGCTGGATATTCCGCCGGACTGCGGTTTTCGCGTGGGCGGTGAAACCCGCCAATGGGTCGCGGGGCAGGCCTTTGCGTTTGACGATACCATCGAACACGAGGCGTGGAATCATTCCGACCAGCGCCGCGCCGTGCTGATTCTCGATTGCTGGAACCCGCACCTGTCGGACCACGAACGCGCGGCAATCGCGCGCTATTGCGCGGTGCTGGACGATACCATGCCCAGCGCGCTGGGCCGGATCTGACGCGCTATTGCGTGCGGGCCGGTTGGGTGTGGCAATTTTGTTACATCTGTAATGGAACCCACCCCCCATTTCAAATGCCCCCTTGAAGCCGACCCACGCGGTCTGCCAATCGCGTATTCATCAGGGTTAATACCTAAGGGGGGTGCGGGCTAGGCGACCCGTCAGACAGCCTGTATCACTATGTCGCTTGTCCGGACCTACCCTGGAATTGACCACGCGCTGAACACCGCAGCAATGAGGGACTTTCTTATCATGCCATATTTGAACACGCTGAACGCGGGCGTCGCCACTGTCGCGCTGGGTTTGGCTTTGGCCGCACAGCCGGCTCTGGCACAGCAGGCCCCTGCCGGCGATGCCGTTACCGCCCTGCCCTCCACCGCCAAATCGACCACCGAGTCGAGCGACACCATCATCGTTACCGGCACGCGTATCGCGTCGCCCAACCTGAAGGCGGTTGCTCCCGTTACGTCGGTTACGAGCGCCGACATCAAGATCGCGGGCACGGCCAAGGCCGAAGACCTGCTGAACCAGCTGCCGCAGGTGGTGGCCGCACAGTCCTCGACGCTGTCGAACGGCGCCACCGGCACCGCGACGATCAGCCTGCGCGGTCTGGGTGATACGCGCACGCTGATCCTGATCGACGGTCGCCGCCTGATGCCGGGCGATCCGACCAGCTCGGCCGCCGACATCAACTTCATCCCGCTGTCGCTGGTCAAGCGCGTCGACGTGCTGACCGGTGGTGCATCGGTGGACTATGGTGCCGACGCGGTTGCCGGCGTGGTCAACTTTGTCCTCGACAAGGAATTCACCGGCTTCAAGATCGACGTCAATGACGGCGTCTATCAGGACAGCGCGCACAGCGCGGTCGTGGCCGGCGCTATCGGCACCGCCAATGCTTCGGGCCTGTCGGGCTACAACTATCCTTCGGGCAGCACGGTCAACGGCAACAACTTTGACGCCACGCTGACCTGGGGCACCAAGTTCGCCGACGGCAAGGGCCATATCACGGCCTATGCCGGCTATCGCAGCGCGGCTGCGATCCTGCAGAGCACGCGCGGCTATTCGGCCTGCACACTCAGCAGCGGCACCAAGTGCGGTGGTTCGGCCACCTCGGCCAACGGCAACGCGCTGTATTTCGTGCCTGGTCAGTCGTCTTCGACGATCGGCACGCTGGGTGCGCACACGCTGACCACCGGCGCGCTGACGCGTTACAACTACGCACCGACCAACTATTTCCAGCGTCCAGACCAGCGCGTGACCGCGGGTGCCTTCCTCAACTATGACGCGAGCCCGGCTTTCCAGCCCTACCTCGAATTCATGTTCATGTCGGACCACTCCGAAGCGCAGATCGCGCCCTCGGGCGATTTCGGCAACACGCTGACGATCAACTGCAACAACCCGCTGCTTTCGGCGCAGCAGCAGTCGACGCTGTGCACCCCGGCCAACACCGTGATCGGTTATCTGGGCTCGTATCCGGTGACCACGGCGTTCTCGTCGACGCTGTCGCCGGCCGTGCTCGGCACGCTGACCCCTGCCGCACCCGGCACTGCCTACTTCCAGCTGCTGAAGCGCAATGTCGAAGGCGGTCCGCGTCTCGATGACCTGAACCACAAGGACTATCGCTCGGTGATCGGCGCCAGCGGCGATCTGGGCAAAGGCTGGCACTACGACGCCTATTACCAGTTCGGCGAAGTCGCCTATAAGGAAGCCTATTACAACGACGTCTCGGTCAACAACCTGACCAATGCGTTGAATGTGATTGCCGGCCCCAATGGCCCGGTCTGCGCCTCGGGCGCGGCGGGCTGCGTGCCCTATGACGTGTTCTCGGGCGCGGGCGTGTCGCAGGCTGCGATCAGCTATATCAGCCAGACCGGCACCAAGACCGGGATCAACACGCAGCATATCGTCGACGCCAACCTGTCGGGCGATCTGGGCGAATACGGCATCAAGTCACCGGGTTCGTCGGATGGTATCCTGCTGTCGCTGGGTGGCGAATTCCGCCACGAAAGCGTGTCGCTGAATCCGAATGCGGAATTTGTCACCGGCGATCTTGCCGGACAGGGCGGCCCCACGCTGCCGATTTCCGGCTCGTTCAACGTGTCGGAATTCATTGCTGAAACCCATGCCCCGCTGATCACCGACAAGGGCATCCACAGCCTGAACTTCGACGGCGGTATCCGCTATTCGCATTACAGCTATTCCGACGACCGCGCCTTCAACACGGTGACGTGGAAACTGGGCCTGACGTTCCAGCCGATTTCGGACATCACGTTCCGCGGCGGGATCAACCGCGCAGTGCGCGCCCCGAACATCCAGGACACGTTTGCGGTTCCGCACGTTCAGCTTGATGGCGCGACCGATCCCTGCTCGGGCATCACCATCACGGCCACCGACTATGGCTGTCTGGCGCAGGGTCTGCACGTCGGTCAGTCGACCGCGGCAAACCCGGCCGGTCAGTACAACGGTCTGGTGGGCGGCAACGAAAACCTGCACCCCGAAGTCGCGATCACCAAGACGCTGGGTGTGGTGCTGGCGCCGCACACGATGCCGGGCAATTCGATCAGCTTTGACTACTACGACATCAAGATCCGCGACGCGATCACCTCGATCGGTGCCGACGCCATCCTGGCGGCGTGCGTTTCCGGATCGACCGCGGCGTCGGCATCGTCGCTGTGCAGCCTGGTCAACCGCAACCCTGCGGGCTCGATCTGGCTGACCAACACCGGCTATGTCACCGACGTGACGCAGAACATCGGTGGCGTGCAGACACGCGGCTTTGACATCAACGCCACGGTCAACCACCGCCTGGGCAACTGGGGTCAGCTGACCGGCGCGTTCGACGGCAACATCCTGACCAACTACAACGTCGATAACGGCGTCTCGGCGATCTACAACTGCGCCGGATACTATGGCGTGACCTGCGGCAACCCGCTGCCCAAGTGGCGGCACAAGGCGCGCGCGACGCTGACCACCGGCGGCGTGGCCACCTCGGTCACGTGGCGCTATTATGGTCCGGTCAACGTCGATTATGCCAACCCCAGCCCGACGCTTGCCTCGTCGTACGCGGCATTCGGATCGCACATCGGCCAGCAGAGCTATTTCGATCTGGCCATCGAAGGGCGCGTTACGCAGAACCTGATCCTGCGCGCAGGCATCAACAACCTGTTCGACGTCAACCCGCCGCTGGTCGCGACGGCAGAATGCGCCGGCACGGTCTGCAACGGCAACACCTACCCGGGCACATACGACGCTCTGGGCCGGAACTTCCACGCCAGCGCGACGCTGAAGTTCTGATACGAAACGGCAGCAATGCCGATGGCGGCAGTCCCCACCCGGGGGCTGCCGCTTTTTCGTTGTATGGGTTAGGGCATTTTCTCGGCCCGCCACGGAGAAGACATGTCGCAATCCAGTCCGCCGGACACCATCGCCCGCATCGCTGCACTGGCGCGCAGCGGCCGGATGGACGAAGCCGCAGCGCAGGCTGCGCTCGCCTTGGGGTCAAGCCCCGACGATGTGGCGCTGCTTGCGCTCAGCGGCGCGATTGCCTGCCACCGTGGCGCGTTCGATCAGGCGGTGTCGCCGTTGCGCCGCGCCCAGGCGATGCGGCCCGATGACCCGGTGATCCGCGCCAATCTGGCCGATGCGCTGTTCCGCACCGGCGATCAGGCGGGCGCGCGGCTGCTGTGCGACGAACGCTCTGCGCGCGCCGATCGCACGCTGCGGCTGGCGCGGCTGGGTGCCTATCTGGCGCAAGAGAATGACGATCCCGCGGCGGCGATCGCGTTTTACCGGATCATTCTGGCGCAAGTGCCCGATGATTGGGCGGCCTGGAACAATCTGGGCAATGTCCATTCGGCGCAGGGCGACGCCGATGCGGCGGTCCGCGCGCTGACCGAGGCGGCGCGCCATGCGCCCGATGCGCCACCGATCCGGGTCAATCTGGGCCAGGCGTTGCTCGATGCCGGGCGCGCGGCAGAGGCAGTGGCGGTGTGGCAGGCCGCATCTGCGCACTTTGCCGACGATCCGCATCCCCAGCTGGCGCTGTTTCGCCATTTCAGCACGACCGGCGATGACGAAGGCGCCTATGCCGCGCTGACCGAAGCGGCTGCGCGCGCGCCCGATCGCGCCGACATACAGGCCGATTTTGGCCATATTGCCGGGCATCGCAACGAATTCGTGCGGGCCGAAACCGCGTTTCAGCGTGCGCTTGCCGTGTCGCCGGGCTTTACCCCCGCCATCGTCGGGCTTGCCGCGGTGCTCGAACGCGTCAACCGCGAGGATGAGCTCGATGCCCTGCGCAGCCGCGCGCTGGCTGAAGGGACCGATGCGCCCGGGATCGCGTTCATCGATGTGCTGCTGCTGAAACGGGCGGGGCAATTCGACGCGGCGCTGGCCGCGCTTGATACCGTTGGCGATGCGGTGATCCCGTCGCGCGGCTGGCAATTGCGCGGCCAGTTGCTCGACCGGTTGGGCCGCCGTGACGAGGCTTTTGTCGCGTTTGCCGCAATGAACCAGGCCTGGCTTGACGATGCCAGCGCCCCGCAGGCGCGCGCCGCCCATTATCGCCGCGATATCGCCGACGCATTGGCGCTGCTCACGCCTGACTGGCTGGCCACATGGACACCCGCGCCGTCACAGCGTCGGCCAAGCCCGATCTTTCTGGTGGGTTTTCCACGTTCGGGCACGACGCTGCTCGATACCATGCTGTTGACCGTGCCTGCGGTCCGCGTGCTGGAAGAAGAACCCTTCATCACCGATATCGAAACCGAACTGGGCGGGATCGCGGCACTGCCGGGCCTGTCGGCAGCGGCGATCGAGGCGGCGCGCGAACGGTATTTCGCGCGTGTTGCCACGGTTACCGACCTCGACGATGCGACGATCGTGATCGACAAGCACCCGATGCATCTGAACAAAGTGCCGGTGATCCGCCGGCTGTTTCCCGATGCGCGGTTCATCCTGGCGCTGCGCCACCCGTGCGATGTGCTGCTCAGCTGTTTCATCACCAATTTCCGCCTGAACGACGCGATGTCCAATTTCCTCGTTCTGGACGACGCGGCGGCGCTGTACGACCTGACGTTCCGCAACTGGCAGGCATCCACCGCGCTGTTTGGCGTGACGCCCGAAACGATCGTGTATGAAGATCTGGTTGCCGATCCCGAAGCGGTGCTGCGCCCGTTGTTCGATGCGCTGGCGCTGCCGTGGGCCGACGGGCAGTTCGATCACCGCGATGCGGCGCGCGCGCGCGGCGTGATTCGCACCGCCAGCTATGCCCAGGTGACCGAACCGATCTATCGCCATGCCGCCGGCCGCTGGCACCGCTATGCCGGCCATCTGGCGGCAATTCTGCCGGTACTGGAACCGTGGATCAGACGCTGGGGTTATGCGCCGCCGGCGTAATTCAATCGAGCGCGCCGCTGGCCTGTTCGGCGGCGATCACTTTGGCCACGCAGTCGCGCTCTGCGTCCGACAAATCGGGGTGCCACACGTCAAAAATCAGCACGACGCGCATCTGGTCGGTGGGATTCAGCGCCTCGTGTTCGATCGTGTCGTCGAATACGAAAGCCTGGCCTTCGTGCCACAGCCGCGTTTCGGCGCCGACACGGAACCAGCAACCGGCCGGCACATCAAGCGGCAGATGGCACACCAGCCGTGCATTGCACACACCCACATGCGCAGGTATCGCGGTGTGCGGCGCCAGCAGCGAAAACATCGCGTTGGGTGATGTTCCGGGGATGTCCGGCTGGGGCAAACGGGCCAGCACCGCCATCGTTTCCGGGCAATGGTCGGCATTGGCATCGATGCGCTGCCCGTTTTGCAGCAGGTGCATCGCGCTCCAGTCGGGATTGTGGTTGAGCGGCCGCCACTGGTCGAGCGTCTGGTGTTCGCCATATTGGATATAAGGCACGCGCTCGGCCTCGCGCCGCGCCAGCAGTGCCTCCATTTCCGCGCGGATCGCGGGTGTGGCCGCTTCCAGCTGTGCCAGCCACGGAAACGATGCCCGCGGGTGGTATTCGCGTTCGCACAGGCCCGGATAGAAGAATGCCACCGGTTCGCTGTGATAGGCGCGCGTCTTGCCCAGCGTGTTGTCGCAGAACCGGCGCATGCGCCAGCCTTCGTCTTCAGGCGCGTGGGCCGAGGCCGCCTGCGCGACCACGCTCAGCTGCGTCTCACGCGCGGCCAGCCACGCGGCGTGGGCCTGTTCGCCCATCGCCACCGCGTCGGCCAGCGGTTTCGGCAGCGCGGTTTCGGGCCGTTGCAGCAGTGCGCGGTGCCACGCCGGGCCGGCCTTGTCGGGGGCGATGCGATCGATGATCGTGGCCCGCATGACCAGCGCCATGAAATCGCGCGGCGCCAGCGCCAGGGCCCGATCCACCGCGGTCAACGCGCGATAGGGTTGGCGCAGCATGCGGCGCAGTCCACCCAGTTGCATCCACGGCATGGCCAGGTCGGCCATTGCCGGTTCGTCGGTCAGCCGCCGTTCGAGCAAATCGGCGGCCGCGGCGATCTGGCCTGCGGCAACCAGCGCATCCACATCGTGCAGAGCGGGGGCGGCCGCCACGGCGTCACCCCCAATTGTCGTGTTTATCCCCATCGATGCCCCCCGGCCTGATGCGACAGACGCTAAACCCCGAACACCGGCGTGACCAGCGGAACATCAAACCCTTTTGCGGTGCCTTGGGGCGATGCCGATCATCCCTTTCGCGCGGGCGCTGCGTCCGGTATAGGGCGGGCATGTCATCCATTCGTCCCTGGCGCGATATCGCGCGTCGTCAAAGCCGCCAGATCATGGTCGGCAGTGTTCCCGTTGGCGGCGATGCCCCGATCACGGTGCAGACCATGACCAACACGCCGACCGAGGACGCGGTGGCGACGATCGACCAGATCCGCCGTTGTGAAGACGCCGGCGCCGATCTGATCCGCGTATCGTGCCCCGATGAGGCAAGCACCGCGGCGTTGCGCCAGATCGTGCGCGCGGCGCGCGTGCCGCTGATTGCGGACATCCATTTCCACTACAAGCGCGCGCTCGAGGCCGCCGATGCGGGTGCTGCGTGCCTGCGCATCAATCCCGGCAACATCGGCAGCGCCGACCGCGTCGCCGAAGTGGTGCGCGCGGCCAAGGCCAATGGCTGTGCCATCCGCATCGGTGTCAACGCGGGCAGCCTGGAAAAGGACCTGCTGGAAAAATACGGCGAGCCCTGCCCCGAGGCGCTGGTCGAATCTGCGCTCGATCATATCAAGCTGTTGCAGGATCACGATTTTCACGAATACAAAGTCGCAGTGAAGGCGTCGGACGTGTTCCTGGCGGTCGCGGCCTATATGGGGTTGGCCGATGCGGTTGATTGCCCGTTGCACCTGGGCATCACCGAAGCTGGCGGTCTGATCGGCGGCACGGTCAAATCGTCGATCGGGCTGGGCAATCTGCTGTGGGCTGGCATTGGCGACACCTTGCGCGTGTCGCTGTCGGCCGAACCCGAAGAAGAAGTGCGCGTCGGCTTTGAAATCCTCAAAAGCCTGGGCCTGCGCACGCGCGGGGTGCGCGTCGTGTCATGCCCGTCGTGCGCGCGGCAGGGGTTTGATGTGATCCGCACGGTCGAGGCGCTGGAAAAGCGGCTGCAACATATCAAGACGCCGATTTCGCTGTCGGTGCTGGGCTGCGTCGTCAACGGCCCGGGCGAGGCGCGCGAAACCGATATCGGCATCACCGGCGGCGGCAATGGCAAACACATGGTCTATCTGTCGGGGGTGACCGACCACCATGTGCAGTCGGCCGACATGCTCGATCACATTGTCGAACTGGTCGAAGCAAAAGTGGCCGAGATCGAGGCCGACCGGGCCGAACTGGTCGGCTGATCGCCAGGTGTTGCAGCGCGCGGCGATCTTTGCAGTGGGATTGATCGCGCTGGTGCTGTTTCTGGCCCCCTCGCTCGACCGGATTGCGTCCAACAAGGCGGCGGCGCCGGCGATGTCCAGCCCCGTCGCCGCTGCGCCGACGTTGAATGCGCAGGGCAGTGGCTTTGCCATCGATCGCGACACCCGCGGTGAGTTTCACATCCAGGCCATTGTCAACAATCAGCCGCTGCGTCTGCTGGTCGACACCGGCGCCGACGGCCTGGCGCTGAGCGAGGCCGATGCGAACACGCTGGGCATCGCGCCCGATCCTGCGCGATATGCCCAGATCGTAACCACCGCAGCGGGGCCGGGCTATGGCGCGCATGTCCATGTCGACCGGCTGGAAGTGGCCGGTCGCGATCTGGGACCGAGCGATGCCGTGGTGGTGCGCGGGCTTGGCACCAGCCTGATGGGTCGATCGGTGCTGCGCCGTCTGGGGCCGGTCACCCTGTCGGGTGATCGCCTGGTGATTGGCACCTGAAATGCAGCGCCGCACGGTTCTGGCAGGCGCGCTGGCGGCGGGGCTGACGCCCCGGCGCGTCTTTGCGCAAGGCTGGCAGATCAGCGAACAGCACCGGCGCATTCTCGATCTCGCGCGCGATCAGGTCGAACGCGTGCGCACCCGGCTGTGGCGCAGCGATGTCGTCGGGATTGCCGATTTCGCGTTGCCCTCGTCATTGCCCCGGCTGCATTTCGCCGATCTGGAAGGCGGCATGGTCCATTCGTTTCTGGTGGCGCATGGCAAAGGGTCGGACCCCGAACACGACGGGTTCTGCAAACGCTTTTCGAACGTGGTCAACAGCGAGGCGACCTCGCGCGGGGCCTATATCACCTACGAATGGTATGACGGCAAATATGGCCCCTCGATCCGGCTGGGCGGGCTGGACGACGACAACAGCAATGCCGCCACGCGCGCGATCGTGATGCATCCGGCGTGGTATGCCGATCCCGCGATGCTGGAAAAATGGGGCAAGCTGGGGCGCAGCGACGGTTGTTTCGCGATGGCACCGGGCGATTTCCGCATGGCGCTGTGGCACCTGGCCGCCGGTCGGCTGCTGTTCGCCGACCGGCTGGGCCTGGGGTAACGCCTAGAGCGGGTTGTCGAGTTTGATCACCGTCTCGCTGCTCTTGCGCTGGCTGGTGTGCAACTGGCGCGGCTGGGCAAAGCTGGCCAGCACCGCCGGATCGCGCCCATA
Organism: Novosphingobium acidiphilum DSM 19966; assembly: GCF_000429005.1. GTDB lineage: Bacteria > Pseudomonadota > Alphaproteobacteria > Sphingomonadales > Sphingomonadaceae > Novosphingobium > Novosphingobium acidiphilum. The sequence goes on from NZ_AUBA01000008.1 coordinate 154,512, forward strand.
GATATCGGGAAAGCTGCGCATCAGGCCGTTCACATCGCGCGCCACGGTGAAATAGGCGATGTAGACCGGGAAGGGCTTGGCCATCGGCACTTTGGTATATTTGCCCGACAGGTTGTATTCGATCGCGGTTTCTGGCGGCAGCTCGGCCCCCAGGATGGCCATTGTCATCGCCAGCTCGGTGGCGTGTTCGGCGCGCACGCAGCCGTGGCTCAGCGCGCGGGCGGGCAGGGCAAACAGGCTGCGATTGGGCGTATCGTGGATATAGATCGCATGCTCGTTGGGCATGTCGAGCTTGACCCGGCCCAGCGAGTTGGTGTCGCCCGGCTGCTGCACCACGGTGATTGTGCCATCGCCGTTGCGCGTGGCGACATAGCCTTCGCGTCTGGCCTTGGCGGGATTGTCGATCAGCTTTGCACCCAGGCCTTCACCCACCACGATCGATTGCGGCACGGTCCAGGTGGGATTGAACACCACATTCTTGACCTGTTCGGCCAATTGCGGCGTGGCGGTCTTGCCCGGGCGGCCGACAATTGCGCGATAGGTGTGAATGATCTTGTTGTTGACCGTCAGGCGCAAGACCTGTTCGGGCACGTTGATCATCAGATATTGCAGGCCCAGATCGCGCCCCAGCCAGCGCCAGCGGTCCATGTTGGCACGGATCATCGCGATCTGTTTGGGGTCCTTGGCCCGGGCCAGCGCATCCTTCAGCAGCGCATAGTCGGGGTGCGTGGGCGTCAAGGAGGCCAGCACGCCCGGCACGTCATGCAATTCGGTCGCTTCGGACAGCAATTGCGCGTTGGGATGCAGGTCCTGGTCGGGATCGACCGCAAACCATTGCTCGCGCGCCACCATCGGTGTGCGGCCATCGCGCAGATCTTCGGCCAGCCAGATGAACAGGTGGCTGGCCAGCGTGTCGAGATCGGGCCCCTCGCCCTTGGCGATCTGGGCCGCCAGCGCGGCCGGCTGGTAATCGCGCGCGAACAGGCCATCGGCACCGACGCCCCTGATCGCCACCAGCAAGGCCTGCGCATCGTCCAGCGTCCAGGTCGCCACGGGCAGCGATTCGGGCAATTCCACTTCGAACTGCGCGGCGGCAGCGCCTGTCGCCGTCGCCGAAGCCGGGCGCAGCGCGGGTTTGGGCGCCGGCACCTTTGCCGCGCCGGTTTTTGGCGTGGCAGTCTTGGGTGTCGCGGTGTTGGGCGTACCGGTCTTGGGCGTGGCGGTCTTGGCCCCGACCACCTTTGGCGCGGCCGGCCTGACGTGCACCTGGGTGGTCAGGTCGGTCGGTCCCTGCGACTGGGCGTCGGCCGCAAACGGCACGGTCAATGCGCCGGTGGCGATCATTCCGGCACAAAGGGCGATGGCAATGGGAGACAGGACGGTCTGGCTGGCCCTGTGGCGTGCGCGCATGTCTGGCGTTTCCCTGGGGTGGGGGATGGATCTTACCGGGCCCGATGCAAATGATCTTGCCCACATGCTCCCTGCCCCAGCAGCCCTGCGCAATCAAGCAGGACGCTGGAAAAGATCGGGTTGGCCGCGCTTTGCCACGCGCGGCCATTGCGGCTATGCCCCCGCCATGCCGCCGCGTTCGCTCCTGATCCCGATCTGTGTGACATTGGCGGGGCTGTGCAGTTTCAGCGTGATGGACGGGGTGATGAAGGCTGCCTCGATCATGATCGGCGCCTATGCCGCGCTGTTCTGGCGCAATGTGTTCGGCCTGGTGCTGATGACGCCGGTGTGGATTACCGTGCGGCGGCGCAACGGCGGCGGCTGGCTGCCGCGCACGATGGTGCTGCGGCTGCATCTTCTGCGATCGGCGCTGTCGGGGGTGATGGCCGGACTGTTTTTCTGGGGCACGATCCATACGCCTTTGGCCGAGGCGATGGCCCTGTCGTTCATCGCCCCGCTGATTGCGCTGTTTCTGGCCGCCGCGCTGCTGGGCGAACGCATCGATCGGCGGGCTTCTGCCGGCTCGATCCTGGCTTTGGCGGGCGTGGGCGTGATCGCCGCGGGCAAGTTCGGCGGACAATATACCCCCGATGCCGTGCACGGCATGGCCGCCATCCTGGCCTCGGCAGTGCTCTATGCGATCAATCTGGTGGTGCAGCGCCAACAGGCCCAATTGGCCGGGCCCGACGAAATCGCATTTTTCCAGAATCTGTTCATCAGCCTGCTGTTTGCGCCGGGGGCATACTGGCTGGCGGCGATGCCCACCGGCCCACAGGCGTTGCTGCTGTTTGCAGGCGCCGTGCTCGCGGTCGTGTCGCTGATGCTGATCGGCTGGGCCTATGCCCGGGCGCAGGCGCAAGTGCTGGTGCCGCTGGAATATACCGCGTTCATCTGGGCGGCGCTGGTCGGGTGGTGGATGTTTGCCGAGCCGGTCACATTGCGCACCTGCGCAGGCGTCGCGCTGATTGTTGGCGGCTGCCTTCTGGCCGTTGCCACGCATAGCGTGCCCAGCGACAACGGTCAGCCCACACCCGCCTAATTGCAATTGCGTCGCAATACTTGCGCACAACGCCGATATTCTTTCCGATCGGGCCGGATCCGGCGTTTTTAGCCGTTTGCTGCCCTTGACGTGGCCTTGCCAAACGCGCATCGGGCAAACCGCTTCGCAAGGCATGTCCTGTCTCGCGCTCCGGTCTTGTCCCTTGATGGATGATGCCGGGTCCCCGGGCGGTGCAGCAGGTATGCAGCCACTATAAGGGAATCCGCATTGCCATGACCCAGGTTGGACAGGACACGCTCGGCGCCCGCAGCACGCTTACCGTCGCTGGCAAGACTTTCGCCTATTATTCGCTGGCCAAGGCGGCCGCGAAATATGGCGACATTTCGCGCCTGCCGTTTTCGATGAAAGTGCTGTTGGAAAACCTGCTGCGATTTGAAGATGGCGGCTTCACCGTTTCAACCGACGACGTCAAGGCGCTGATCGACTGGCAGAAAAGCCCGGTCGAATCGCAGAGCGAGATCCAGTATCGCCCCGCGCGCGTGCTGTTGCAGGATTTCACCGGGGTGCCATGCGTGGTCGATCTGGCCGCGATGCGCGATGCCATTGCCAAGCTGGGTGGCGATACCAGCAAGATCAACCCGCTGGTGCCGGTCAATCTGGTGATCGACCATTCGGTCATGGTCGACGAATTCGGTACCCCGCAGGCGTTCGACCAGAATGTCGAGATCGAATATCATCGCAATTTCGAACGCTATGACTTTCTGAAATGGGGTTCCAAAAGCCTCAACAATTTCTACGCCGTGCCGCCGGGCACCGGTATCTGCCACCAGGTCAATCTGGAAAACATCGCGCAGGCGGTGTGGACCAGCACCGATCAGGACGGCGTGACAGTGGCCTATCCCGACACCTGCGTCGGCACCGACAGCCACACCACGATGGTCAATGGCCTGGGTGTGCTGGGCTGGGGCGTCGGCGGGATCGAGGCCGAGGCCGCAATGCTGGGCCAACCGGTGTCGATGCTGATCCCCGAAGTGGTCGGGTTCAAGTTCGTCGGCGAACTGAAGGAAGGCGTGACCGCGACCGACCTCGTGCTGACCGCAACCAACATGCTGCGCAAACACGGCGTGGTCGGGCGGTTTGTCGAATATTACGGACCGGGCCTGGCCGGGCTGACCCTGGCCGATCGTGCGACGCTGGCCAATATGGCGCCCGAATATGGCGCGACGTGCGGCTTTTTCGGCATCGATGACAAGACGATCGACTATCTGCGCCTGACCGGCCGCGAAGAGGACCAGATCGCGCTGGTCGAAGCCTATGCCCGCGAACAGGGTTTCTGGATCGACCCGTCGGTCGAACCGATCTTCTCGTCCACGCTGGAGCTTGACTTGTCGACCGTGGTGCCTTCGCTGGCAGGGCCCAAGCGCCCGCAGGACAAGGTGACGCTGCCCAATGTCGACGACGTGTTCAACAAGGACCTGGCCGACGTCTACAAGAAGACCCAGACCCGCGTCCCGGTTGATGGCAAGGGCCATGACATCGGCGATGGCGATGTGGTGATCGCCGCGATCACCAGCTGCACCAACACCTCGAACCCCAGCGTCCTGATCGCGGCCGGGCTTGTCGCCAAAAAGGCCGACGAATTCGGCCTGAAGCCCAAGCCCTGGGTCAAGACCTCGCTCGCGCCCGGATCGCAGGTGGTTACCGACTATTTGATCAAGGCCGGGCTGCAGGTGCATCTCGACAACATCGGGTTCAACCTGGTCGGCTATGGCTGCACCACCTGCATCGGCAACTCGGGGCCATTGGCCGAACCGATCAGCAAGGCGATCAACGAACACGGCATCGTCGCCGCCTCGGTGATTTCGGGCAACCGCAATTTCGAAGGCCGCGTCAGCCCCGACGTGCGCGCCAATTTCCTCGCCAGCCCGCCGCTGGTGGTGGCCTATGCGTTGAAGGGCACGGTGATCGAGGATTTCACCACTACCCCGATCGGCACCAGCACCGATGGCGTCGATGTCTATCTGAAGGACATCTGGCCAACCAATGCCGAAGTGGCGCACGTCATGGCAGGGGCGCTGGATCGCGCGATGTTCCGGGCGCGCTATGCCGATGTCTACAAGGGCGACAAGCACTGGCAGGCGATCAACGTGGCGGGATCGGAAACCTATCAGTGGCGCGCGGGTTCGACGTATGTCGCCAATCCGCCCTATTTCGATGGCCTGACCATGACACCCGAAGCAGTGCAGGACATCATCGATGCCAAGCCGCTGTTGATCCTGGGCGATTCGATCACCACCGATCACATCAGTCCGGCCGGCAATATCAAGGCCGACAGCCCCGCCGGCGAATGGCTGCAGGAGCATCAGGTCGCCAAGGCCGATTTCAACTCGTACGGCGCACGCCGCGGCCACCACGAAGTGATGATGCGCGGCACCTTCGCCAATATCCGCATCAAGAACGAAATGGTGCCCGGCACCGAAGGCGGCCTGTCGCGCTATGGCGCGGACGTCGGCTCGGTCTATGACGTGGCGATGCAGCAAAAGGCCGATGGCGTGCCCACCGTGGTGATCGCGGGCAAGGAATACGGCACCGGTTCATCGCGCGACTGGGCGGCCAAGGGCACCAAGCTGCTGGGTGTACGCACCGTGATCGTCGAAAGCTTTGAACGCATCCACCGGTCGAACCTGGTGGGCATGGGCGTGCTGCCGCTGCAGTTCAAGAACGGCGACACCCGCCTGTCGCTGGGCCTGACCGGCGATGACACCTTCACCATCACCGGTGTCGCCAGCCTGAAGCCGCGGCAGGACGTCGACGTGGTTGTCACCCGCAAGGACGGCACCAGCTTTACCTTCACCGCGCTGTGCCGCATCGATACCGCCAACGAAATCGAATACTTCAACAACGGCGGCATCCTGCAATACGTGCTGCGCAAACTGGCCGCGTGAACCGGCAGGACACATCGATCGATTAGCGCAACACGCGGGTGGGACCGTTTGGGCGCCGCCCGCGTGTTGTGGGTCTGGATACAAAAAGGGCGGCGCTCCACGCGGAGCGCCGCCCTTTTTGCCGAACCGCCCGCTGGAGACGGGCGCTATGCGACAAGATCAGGCTTTGGCCACGGGCTTGCGGCGTTGGCGCACCACCAGCGTGGCGGCACCCATGCCAAACAACATGACCATCGATGGTTCGGGCACGTCGGTGCCACTGCTGGTGCCGTTCGATGAGGTGGCGTTGCCCGAGGTGGTCGACACGTTGCCCGACGTTGTCGACGTCGACGTGACATTGCCCGATGTGGTCGAGACATTGCCCGACGACGTCGAGGTCGAAGTGATATTACCCGAAGACGTCGTGGTCGAGGTCGACGTGACATTGCCCGACGTCGTCGAGGTCGAGGTGACGTTGCCCGATGTCGTCGAAGTCGAAGTCACGTTGCCCGACGAAGTCGACGATGTGACATTGCCCGACGTTGTCGAGGTCACATTGCCCGAAGACGTCGACGTGATATTGCCTGATGTGGTCGACGTACCGCCAGTGGTGGTGGACGATACCACGACATTGCCGCCGCCCCCGCTGCTGCCGCCGCCAAAGAACCCGCCGAAGAAACCGCCGCCAAAGCCGCCGCCACCGCCGCCTTCGACCACAACCTGGCCGCCCGCGCCACCGGCAAGCGTCTGGGGTGGTGCCGGCGGCATATAGGGCACAGGCAGCATCGCCAATTGCTGCGGCTGCTGGCACGAACGGGTTACCGTGGTGCGCACGATACGGCGCGCCGGGTGGTGGATCATGTGGGGCACGGCTTTGACCGCCATGCGCGGGCCTTTGACATGCTTGATCTTGATCGGCTTGACGTGATGGAGTTCCGAGGCCGAGGGCGCTTCGGAGATGTGCACCGCGCCGCCGCCGAGCGCAGCGCCGCCAGCTGCCACAGCCGCCAGTTTTGCCAATGCCATACGAACCGACATGATTGCCGCCTTATCCTCCAGTCACGCCATGAACCGACCGGGACCATGGCGAGCGGGACACATGTCCCTGCTCGAACAAGCGCAGATACGGCGGCACAGGGCAACGCAATTAACCAGTTTCGGACTGGCCGAATGCGGTCATATCGGGAATGACTGTCAGATCGGTTAACTCTGTGCCGAAACGGGACCGAATCTGCGGCATCGGTTACTGTACGCGGCAAGGGCCGGGTATTACCGGCCGGGTATCATGATTCGGGGTCGAACAATCCGGTCTGGACCCCGGTCTGTTGCGGCATGGGCAGGCCGAGATGGTGCCAGGCGCGATCGTTGAGGCAGCGGCCGCGCGCGGTGCGCGCCACCAGCCCGAGCTGGATCAGATAGGGCTCGATCACTTCCTCGATCGTGTCGCGCGGTTCGGACAGGCCCGCGGCCAGCGTCTCCACCCCGACCGGGCCGCCCTTGTAGATGTCGGCGATCATCATCAGGTATCGCCGATCCTGCAGGTCAAGCCCGATCGAATCGACTTCAAGCCGGGTCAGGGCCGAATCCGCCAGTTCCTGCGAGATCGATTCCAGGCCAGCCACTTGCGCAAAATCGCGCACCCGGCGCAGCAACCGCCCGGCCACGCGCGGGGTGCCGCGCGCGCGCCGCGCAATTTCGCGCGCGCCGTCGGGGTGAATGCCGATGCCCATCAGCCCGGCGCCGCGCGTGACCACGCGTTCCAGTTCGGGCACGGTATAGAACTGCAACCGCACCGGAATGCCGAACCGGTCGCGCAACGGCGTCTGCAACAGCCCCTGCCGTGTGGTCGCCCCGATCAGCGTGAACGGCGGCAGATCGATGCGCACCGACCGCGCCGACGGCCCTTCGCCGATGATCAGATCGAGCGCGCGGTCTTCCATCGCCGGGTACAGCACTTCTTCCACATTGGGATTGAGCCGGTGGATTTCGTCGATGAACAAGACATCGCCCGATTCCAGATTGGTCAGAAGCGCGGCCAGATCGCCCGCCTTGGCAATCACCGGCCCCGACGTGGCGCGGAAATTGACGCCCAGTTCGCGTGCGATGATCTGCGCCAGCGTGGTCTTGCCCAGGCCGGGCGGACCGAAAAACAGCACATGGTCCATCGCCTCGCGCCGCGCCTTGGCACTGGTGATGAACACTTTGAGGTTTTCGCGCGCGGTTTCCTGGCCCACGAATTCGGCCAGCGTCTTGGGACGCATCGCCGCGTCGGCATCTTCGATCTGGGCCTGGGCAGACAAAAGCGGGTTGTCGGTCATGCTGTCGCCCGTTTCAGCGCCACGCGCACCACATCACCCAGCGCCGCATGCTCGCCCAGTTGTTCGAGTGCCGCGGTTACGGCCGTGGCCGCGACGGCAGGTTTGAAACCCAGATTTTGCAAGGCCGATACCGCATCGCCGCTGATCGACCCGGGCGGGACAAACACGTTTTCCGCCGCAATCCCCGCGCCGCCGGTCATGCCGGCCAGGCCCCCGGCCTTGTCCTTCAATTCGTTGACAATCCGGCTGGCCAGTTTCGGACCCACGCCGTTGGCCCGCGCCACCATGGCGGCATCGCCCCCGGCGCAGGCACGCTGCAGTTCATCAACGGTCAGTGCCGACAGGATCGCCAGCGCGACCTTTGATCCCACGCCCTGGACCACGGTCAACAGGCGAAACCAGGCGCGTTCGGCCGCGCTGGTAAAGCCGATCAGGCGCATGTCGCTTTCGCTGACCTGCATTTCGGTGTGGATGACCACGCGATCGCCATGGTTGCCCAGATGCGCCAGCGTGCGCGCCGAAGCCTGCACCAGGTAACCGACGCCGCCGACGTCGATCACTGCCCAGTCGGGGCCGCTGTCATCAAGGATGCCGGTCAACTTTGCGATCATGGTTTGTTCTCTAACCGCGATCGCGCACGAGTGCCACCCCGTTCGTGATGGCTTATCCCAGCAGCGAACTCAGGATGCCCAACTGAAACGATCCCCCCAGAAACGCGTTCAACCCCATAAATATGCCGAACGCGCCAAAGCCCCAGGCCGCCCACAACAGCGCGACCGCCTCCATCAGCGCCGCCACTGCCGCCAGCGAAATCGCAGTGGCCACGCCGGCATCGGCGGCGTTGAACTGGTCATGACGAAACCGCAGGGTGTCATATGCGCGTTCCTGCGCCTCGGCCTTGCCCGACAGCTGCGGGCTTTGCGCCTTGTATTTGGCGATATCGGCATCCAGCGCGGCAATGGCCGCCTCGGCTTTGCCAGGCGGGGCCAGCACCGCCAATTGCACGCGGGCGTTTTCGGCCAGGTGCTGTTTGGTCTTGTTGGCCTGGTATTCGTTCCAGGTGTCGATGGCGTGCGCTTCGCTGCGCTCCATCCCCTGAACGGTGTTTTCATCCTTGATATGACACAGCCCGACAAACACCGACAGCACCACCACCGTGATCGCGATGCGCCGATTGAGCGCCTTGTCTCTGGATTGGGCAGAAACCTCGAGTTCCATCGTCACGCATTCCTTTTGAAGTACACCGCTGGGTAGTGCGCTTTCGCGCTTGCCAACAGCCCCCGCCAATGAAAAACCCGCGTGGTCTGGCTGCGAAGGGGACTGGCTTGTGGCAATGTGGGATGCCGATCTGACCACGCGCATGGGTGCGCAAACCGCCGCGCGCACCGGTGCGATCGCCGCGTTTGTGTTTGCCGGGCTTGGCCTGCTGGGTGCGGTGCTGGCGGCGGCCTTTGCGATGCGCACCAATCCGCCGCTGGCGATCGGCACGATCATCGGCGGTCTGCTCGAGGCGCTGGTCGGTGTTGTTGCCGGGTTTCGCCTGCGGTCGGGCAAGGGGATGGTCTGGGGCGGTGTAACCGCGGCGCTGGCAACGCTGGAACTGATCGGGAAAGTGGTATCGCTGCAGTTTGGCGGGCTGCTGATCGGCGGGGTCGTGCTGGTCTATCTGGTCAATGGCGTGCGCGGCGCTGCGGCGTTGCGGCGCGGGCCGTTCGCCGACGACGATGCAGAGACCTTTGCCTAGCGATGACTGCCCAGCATGTTGGCATGGGTGATTGCCACGGCCAACGCGTCGGCGGCGTCTTCGCCGGCCAGTTTCACTCCGGGCAACAGCACTTTCAGCATCGCCTGAACCTGGGTCTTGGCCGCGCCGCCGGTGCCGACCAGCGCCTTTTTGATCACCTTTGTCGGATATTCGGCCACCGGCATTCCGGCGCGGGCCAGCGCCACCATGGCCACGCCGCGAGCCTGCCCCAGCTTGAGCGTTGATTGCGGGTTGACGTTGACGAACACTTCTTCGACCGCGCCGGAATCCGGGCGATGGGTCAGCAGGACGTCGGTCAGCACCGCATCCAGTTCGACCAGCCGTTCGGCCATCGACAAGGTGGTGTCGGTGCGGATCTGGCCATTGGCGACATGGCTCAGCCGGCTGCCCGCCTTGGCGATCACGCCCCAGCCGGTGCAGGTCAGGCCAGGGTCGATGCCGATGATGATCATGCCATCCGGGGGTTAACCCAGCTTCTCCATCACGTCGTCGGGGATTTCGTAATTGCCCCAGACCGTCTGCACGTCGTCATCGTCGTCCAGCGTGTCGATCAGCTTCAGCAGCGTGGCGGCGGTGTCGGCATCGACGGTGGCCTTCAGCGAAGGACGCCAGGCCAGCTTCACGCCTTCGGCTTCGCCCAGCACTTTTTCCAGTTCGCGCGCGACCGGATGCAGGTTTTCGATCCCGACCCAGATCTGGTGCGAATCCTCGTCGCTTTCGACATCTTCGGCACCGGCCTCGATCGCGGCTTCGAGCACTTTGTCCTCGTCGCCGACCGTGCCTGGATATTCGATCAGGCCCAGCCGTTCGAACCCGTGGCTGACCGCGCCCGATGCGCCCAGATTGCCGCCGTTTTTGGCAAAGGCCGTGCGCACATTGGTGGCTGTGCGGTTGCGGTTGTCGGTCAGTGCCTCGACGATGATGGCCACGCCGCCGGGGCCATAGCCTTCGTAGCGCACCTCTTCGTAATTATCGCCGTCGCCCTTCGATGCCTTGTCGACTGCGCGCTGGATATTGTCCTTGGGCATCGATTGGGCCTTGGCCGCGTTGATCGCGGCACGCAGGCGCGGGTTCATGTCGGGATCGGGCATGCCCATTTTGGCCGCCACGGTGATTTCGCGCGACAGCTTGGAAAACATCGCCGAACGCTTTTTGTCCTGCGCGCCCTTGCGGTGCATGATGTTCTTGAATTTGGAATGGCCTGCCATGGTCGTGCTGCTTGATGTCACCTGTGGGCGCGCGCCGCGCGCGGAATGGTTCGCGCCCTAGCGCGTTGCGCGGCCCGGGGCAATGTTTGGCGCGAAAGCATACCCCGCCTTAACCCGCCGCATGGCAAGGCATGGGTCATGCTGCGACACACGCTTGCCGATTTCTGTCAGTTTCTGCGCGCGCCGCAGCTTTGCCCGCCTGCGCCCTTGTGCCAGGGCCGGGGCCGCTGGGCGATCATGCTGGGCACATATCTGGCCGGGCTGGTCGTGATGGGTGTGGCGCTGGCCTTGTGGCAACGCGCGTTCCATCTGCCTGCGCCCGAGGCGTTTGGCGGCTATCGGCTGCCTGCGCTCGTGGCGATCTCGGTGCTGGCCGCGCCCCCTGGCGAAGAGGCGCTGTTTCGCGGCTGGCTGACCGGGCGTCCGCGCGCGCTGTGGTTGCTGGCCCTTGCGCTGGTCGCGGTGGCGTTGTTGGCGGCGATCACGGTGAAATGGCACGAGATTGCGGCGGTGTTCGGATTGCTGGCGCTGGTGATTGCAGCGCCCGTCGGCTGTTACCGCCTGCGCCGACTGGACACACCCGGCTGGTTTGCACGCGGGTTTGGCGTATGGTTCCATCTGTCGGCGGTGGTGTTCGGCCTGATGCACCTGACGAACTATCCGCGCCTGTCCTGGGCGCTGGTGCCGATGGTGCTGCCGCAAATCTGGGCCGGATTGGTGTTCGGCTATTTGCGGATGCGCAGCGGATTGCGTGGCGCGATACTGGCGCACGCTGTCGGCAACGCGGCGACGCTGGCCGCCGCGTTGCTGGCCGGGCATTAGTCGATGCCGAGTGCGTTCTTGTAGGTTTCCAGAACCGCTTCCATCTCGCGCCGGTCATCGGGCTTCATTTTGCGCAGGCGCACGATCTGGCGGATGATCTTGGCGTCATAGCCGGTGGCCTTGGCTTCGCTGTAGACGTCCTTGATATCGTCGCCGATGCCCTTCTTTTCTTCTTCAAGGCGTTCGATACGCTCGATCAAAAGGCGCAGGCGGTCGTCGGCGGAATCGGCCATCGGTGTAAGCTCCAGGTCAAATCGGAAAGAGCCGCGCCTTAGGACGGTTGGGCCGATTCGTGCAAAATCCAACCTGTGGAAACAATCAATCCCCACGCCCCTTGAAGCCTTGCGCGATCACGTACCATTCCGACGAATCCTTGCGGCTGGCAGGCGGCTTGGCATGTTTCACCGTGGTGAAATTGCGTTTCAACAGCGCCAGCAGCGTGGTGTCGGTGCCGCCGGCAAAGACCTTGCCCACAAAGGCCCCGCCCGGGGCCAACTGGGTAATCGCGAAATCGACCGCGGTTTCAACCAGGCCCATCGTGCGCAAATGGTCGGTCTGTTTGTGCCCCACGGTGTTGGCGGCCATGTCCGACAGGATCAGATCGGGTGCGCCATCCAGCGCACCCGACAGCGCGGCCGGTGCGGCATCATCCATGAAATCCATCTGGAAGATGGTTACGCCCTCGATCGGATCGGTGGGCAACAGGTCGATGCCGACGATTTTTGCCTGGGGCACCTGTTTGCGCACCACCTGGCTCCATCCGCCGGGCGCAATGCCCAGATCGACCACGCGCTTGGCGCCCCGCAACAGCGCGAATTTCTCGTCGAGTTCGATCAGCTTGTATGCAGCGCGGCTGCGCCAGCCTTCGGCGCGGGCCTTTTGCACATACGGATCGTTGATCTGCCGGGTCAGCCAGCGGGTCGATGACGCGGTGCGGCCCTTGGCGGTCTTCAGCCGGGTGCCAGGATCGCGGCCAGAACGGGTCATGTCATGTCCTTGAATGTGCCATCGCGCCGGCGGAGCGCCAGGCGCGCCTTTTCGGCATCGCTGGCGGTGGCCATCAGGCTGCGCAGGATGCCTTCGCGAATGCCGCGATCGGCAATGCCCAGACGCTCTGCGGGCCAGATGTCGAGAATGGTTTCCAGAATCGCGCAGCCCGCCACCACCAGATCGGCGCGCTCGCGCCCGATGCACGGCACGGCGATGCGTTCGGTGGGTGAATAATGCGCCAGCCGCTGGCTGATCGCGCGCATCGATGAGGCGGGCACGATCACGCCATCGACCGCGCTGCGATCGTATTGCGGCAAGCCCAGGTGCAGGCTGGCCAGCGTGGTGACGGTGCCGCTGGTGCCCAGCAGGCGGATCGCGGTGCGATCCTGATGCGCGGCGTGTTCGTGCGCCACGCGTTCGGCAAAGCTGGCAAAGCCTTCATGCACCAGGCGGCGCATCTCGGCATAGGCGGCGGCGCGTGCCTCGGCGCTGTCGGCGACGGTGCCGATCACTTCGGTCAGCGAAACAACGCCCCACGGCACCGATTGCCAATCCAGAATGCGCGGCACCGGGTCGGTGGTATCGACCAGCACCATTTCGGTCGATCCGCCGCCGATGTCGAAAATCATCGCGGGGCCTTCGCCATGTTCCAGCAGGATATGGCAGCCCAGCACGGCCAGCCGCGCCTCTTCGCGCGCGGTGATGATGTCCAGCCGGATCCCGGTTTCGTTGCGCACGCGTTCGATGAATTCAGCGCCATTGGTGGCGCGCCGACAGGCCTCGGTTGCCACCGAGCGCGCCAGATGGACATTGCGGCGGCGCAGCTTGTCGGCACAGATATGCAGCGCGGCCAGCGCACGATCCATCGCCGCGTCCGACAGCCTGCCCGATTGCGCCAGCCCTTCGCCCAGCCGCACCACGCGGCTGAACGCGTCGATCACCACGAAATGATCGCCCGAGGGCCGCGCAATCAGCAGCCGGCAATTGTTGGTGCCAAGGTCGATTGCGGCATAGGCCTGACGGTGGAACGGCAGCGGACGGTTGGCAGGATTGCCGCGCCCGGCAATGGCCTGCGGTGGCGCAGGCGCCGCGGCCGCGGGATCGGCCTGCACCACGGGCGCGTCTGCGGGCACCGAAAGGGGCGGGATCTGCTCTGCCCGGGCGGCTTGCGCACCGGTCACGGCAGGGCGGGCGGGGGTCTGTATCGCGGTTGCCCTGGCAGAGCCGGGCTTTCGCCGCCGCTTCCGCCCGGGCCGCTTGCCCGCGTGTCCTGCCGACGCATGGATGTCGGCCATTGCTTGTCAAATTCGCTTATGTTTTCCCATCGCCGGAACATACCGGCCGGGTACTTGGACCAATATGTAGCGCTGTCGTGACAGACCTGCAAGGCATGCCGCCGCGTCCGTCTTGACACCTGCGGGCCACCCGCCTAATTGCGCGCCTCCATTGCCCCGTCGTCTAATGGTAAGACAACGGATTCTGATTCCGTTTATCGAGGTTCGAATCCTCGCGGGGCATCCGGTTTTGCACCGGTTTGCAACAGGTTTTGGCCCTGTTGCGTGACAGGGCCCGTTTGCCCCCGGCGCCAACTTTCAAACCAGCATTGACGCTTTTGCGCCGCCGGGACATCATTGGCCGATGTTCCGCTTTGCATACGCACATTTTCTCGGCAGCCCGGGTGGGGCGCTTGCGTGGCGCGCCATCGGTGATTTGGTGCGCGACGTATATGGGGATTTAGGCGGCGTGGACAAATTTGGGGTTCTCAATCATCGAGCGTCACAAGCAGGCACGCCCGAAAGGTGCCTTCCGCAGTGTCCTGCCGGTGCCAGATTTTGACGACGTTATAATACTCGAAAAAGCCTTCCGTATCTCGGGCAAGGTGTTCGCCAACGCGCGGCAGGAAGTCGAAGTCGGCTACGAATAGTAGCTTTTCCGGATCCTCGCCCTCAAACACTTCCACCAAAGCCATAAAGTCCTCCGTGCAGGCATAATTGCAATATTGGCCAGTCCCGGCAACGCCTTACGCTGAGAACGATTGACGAGGCGCGAGAGGATTGATTCAAGGCTGCTTTTTGGAGGCAGGCTT
>NZ_AUBA01000009.1 GCF_000429005.1 Novosphingobium acidiphilum DSM 19966
TCGCGTTCGCGATAGCCGTTGCGCTGGACAAGCCGGTCGGCGGACTTCTCACCGTGACCAGCGCCTGTCAGCCCGCCAACCTCCATCTCCATCAGCCGACCGGCGGCAAACGAGATCATGTCGCGCAAAATATCCGCGTCGGGGGCCTTCTCGACAAGCGCGCGCAAGTGCATCAGGGAATCGGTCATCGTGGTTCTCCAGGTTAGAGCTTCGCAACCCAAACCTATCCGAAAATCACGGTGACCACCCGCGCTGCTGGCCGGACGCTACAGCGCAATATCGAAAGCGCGCGTCCGGCCAGCAGCGCTACCCTCACAACCTACACCACGTACCGGGACGCGACCTTCCAAGGTCGAGCAGGTGTGGGATTTTGTTACGACGCGGTATGCTTAGAGCATAGCTACGGCCGTGCGGTAGGTCGAATATGTGTTGACTGAGTTTAGTGTTGCAATCGATTCGGCGAGAATCCGACTCTCCCCATCTGTGCTCCAACAACGAAGCGGTGCGCGACGAATGAGCCAAACGCGGATGCCATTTTGGTTTGGGCCTTCGGCTTTCGCTGGGCCCGGTGGCCCAGACCGTTATCTTGACTATCTTGTGGAATGCCTCTGCTTCGCACTCGAGCGCTGCCAATCTGATAAAAGAGCAGTTTGGTGGTCGAAATTCCGCCGATCTACTTTTGATATGAAAATTGCCGACGTTGAGTGCCGCGGCATCACATTCGAAGATGAGATCAGGGCTGTGTTGTGTCCACAGAATGGCCCTGCCTTCAATTGGGCCCGCGCATGCATAGAGATGGGCATGGTGCAACAGGCCGATCTGAACGACCCAGGCTCCGTGATCGGCAGGCTGTGGTGGCCAACATGATTTCAATGTGCAGATGAGGTTGATCATGGACGGCCAAGCGGTAGTTCGCGGAACATTACGCGCGAGGCCCTCTACCTAACCCGGCATTCCTGTTGCCGAAAAATTGTGCGGTCCGATCAACGACAAAGGGGGGCATGATGCCTATGTGATGCCTAGCTGTGCCAACGGATCGCTAAAGCGCGCAAAGCATCATCTAAGCCATTGAAAAATGGTGCCGGCTAGAGGATTCGAACCCCTGGCCCCCTGATTACAAATCAGGTGCTCTACCAACTGAGCTAAGCCGGCTTATCCGTTACCGCCGCCCCTTGCCTTATCGTGCGCCGAACGTCCAGCCCTCGGTTGCAGCAATTTGCGCGGTCAGGCCGGCCGGGTGCCACAACGCGGCGTCATGGCCTGCATGGCGCAGCCAGGCGGCGGTGATCAGTGCATCGCTGGTGTGATCGTCGATGGCGCCGACATGGCCGTGGGGTCGGCTGTGCAGTGCCGCAAGTGCCGCGTCGAGCTCGTGCCCGGTGCGGATCTTCGACCGCCCGGCGCTGCGCCCTGCGGCCATCGCGGCGATGGTTGTGTATATTTCGCAGATCACCGATCCCGCCACGGGCAGGGGGGTGATCGGCCACACCGGGACATGCGCGCGCAATGCTTGCAGCACCCGCATCCCGGTCAGGCTGGATTTGCCGACTTGCGCTGCGCCGACCAGGTTGAAATTCGAGGTGGGTTTGCACCCCATCGCCTCTTGCGCGCGTTCGGTTACGCGCATGCGGCCCCGTCCTGCGGGGAACAGGTCGCCCTGCCGGCCGCCATGGCGGCGAAAATGGCGCGCCGCCTGCACGTGGTCGACAAAGCTCGACACCGCCAGATGCGGATCGTCGGCCGCGATGGCATCGACCATGGCCCACAGGTCGTGGGCATGCCCCGGGCTGTGGTCCCAGCCGGGAAAGAACGCACCGGCATCGGCAAACGGCAGCGAAATGCCAAGGTCCATGCCGACCAGCGTGTCGGCCGGCAGGTCATCGCGCAACCACGTCACAACCTCGGCGCGCGACCACACATGCCCGGGCCGCACCACCCTGGGCGCCGCGTCGCCGGTTCCGCACAGCGCAATCGCGATCCCGCGATGTCGCTCGCCCGCGGCACCCGACCAGTCAATCGCGGCAAAATGACGAAAACGCGCGTTTGTCATTCGCCCTGCCGCTCGGCGCGGCGCTTGTCCCACCATTCAAGGCGTCGGATCACTTCGCGTTCGAAACCGCGTTCGACCGGGCGATAGAAGGTCTGGCGCGCCATGCCCTCGGGCCAGTAATCCGCCCCCGAAAAGCCATCGGGCGCATCGTGGTCATACGCATAGCCCGCGCCATAGCCGATATCCTTCATCAGCTTTGTCGGCGCATTGAGGATATTGGACGGCGGCGCCAGCGATCCGGTTTCGCGTGCCGCGGCAAAAGCGGCCTTTTGCGCTTTGTAGGCTGCGTTCGATTTGGGGGCGGTCGCGCAATAGAGGCAGGCCTGCACGATCGCCAGTTCGCCTTCGGGGCTGCCCAGAAAGTCATAGGCGTCTTTGGCGGCCAGGCACTGGATCAGCGCCTGCGGATCGGCCAGGCCGATATCCTCGCTGGCAAAGCGCACCAGGCGGCGCAGGACAAACAGCGGGTCTTCTCCCGCGGTCAGCATGCGGGCCAGGTAATAGAGCGCTGCCTGCGGGTCCGAACCGCGCAACGATTTGTGCAGCGCCGAAATCAGATTGTAATGCCCGTCGCGGTCCTTGTCGTAGACCGCCATGCGCCGCATCAGGAATTTCGACAGGTCTGCCGGATCGAGTGGCGCGGGCAACGACACGTCGAGCAGCATCTCGGCCTGGTTGATCAGGAACCGGCCGTCGCCATCGGCCGACGCGATCAGCGCATCGCGCGCCGCAGGCGTCAGCGGCAGGGGCACGCCCGTTACCTCTTCGGTGCGGGCCAGCAACTGGCCCAGCGCTGCGGGATCGAGCCGGTGGAGGATCAGCACTTGCGCGCGGCTGAGCAATGCCGCGTTCAGCGCAAAGCTGGGGTTTTCGGTGGTTGCCCCGATCAGCGTGACCGTGCCGCGTTCGACATAAGGCAGAAAGCCGTCCTGCTGCGCACGGTTGAAACGGTGGATTTCGTCCACGAACAACAGCGTCCGGCGGCCCAGGCCGGCCATGCTTTCGGCCTCGGCAAAGGCCTTGCGCAAATCGGCAACGCCCGAAAACACCGCGCTGATCGACACATAGCGCATGCCCACCGCATCGGCGAGCAGCCGGGCAATGCTGGTCTTGCCGGTGCCGGGCGGTCCCCACAGGATCATTGACGACAATTTGGCCGCCGCCACCATGCGTCCGATCGCGCCGTCGGGCCCGGTCAGATGGTCCTGGCCGATGATTTCGGTCAGCGATTTCGGGCGCAGGCGTTCGGCCAGCGGTTCCTGGTCGGGTGTGGCAGTCGCGTGCATTGCGGTGCCGTCGGACGGGGGTGGGGCAAACAGATCGGCCATGGTCGCAGCCGCTATAGCGGCCTTCGCGAAAATTATCACCGGAGTCTTGTCGTGCTGATTAAAAGATATATCTTAGACGCATCGAATCGAAAGGACAAGACATGCGGTTCAAAAGATACCGGTCGTGCGATGACCCGCAGGACGCCGGGCCCCGTGCGCACAGGATGGGGCGTGGCGCGCGGTTGTTCGCCAAAGGCTTCATGCGCGGCATGGGCCATGGTGGCCCGTTCGGCCGGCATGGCGGGTTTGGCGACAGTTTTGAGGGTGAGGTGCGCGGCCATGGCCATGGTCGCGGCGGCCGGGGCCGTGGGGGGCGCATGTTTGGCCAGGGTGAATTGCGTCTGCTGCTGCTCAGCCTGCTGGGGGCCGAGGCGCGCCACGGCTATGACCTGATCCGCGCGGTCGAGGCCCTGACCGGTGGGGCCTATGCGCCCAGCCCGGGGGTGGTCTATCCCACGCTATCGCTGCTGGTGGACGAAGGCCTGATTGCCGAGGCGCCTGGCGAAGGCGCACGACGTGCGTTTGTCGCGACCGAGGCTGGCCTGGCTGAAATCGCGGCCAAGGCCGACGACATCGCGGCCATCACCGCGCGGTTGCAGGCGCTGGGCGAAGCGACCGGGCGCGAAGCCAGCCCGTCGATCATGCGCGCAATGGCCAATCTGAAACTGGCTTTACGCGGCCGGGTGTTTTCGGCCGCTTTCGACGACAGCGTGGCGCATCGCATCGCCGATATCCTGGACGAGGCGGCCAGGCAGATCGAACGGCTTTAACGCGATGCCTGTTTCTGGCGGATCAGGCGGACATACGTGTCGGCCACGGCCTGGTTGATGCGGTCCCAGCTGAAATCGTGCGCGCGCGCTTCGCCGGCCCTGCCGTGGCGCGCGCGCAAGTCGGGATCGACCAGATAGGCGCGCAAGGCTTCGGCAAACGAATGGATCGCGCCGGGGCGGATCAGCCGACCGTTGACGTGGTTTTCAACCAGGCTTTCGCTGCCGGTCGCCTCGGCCGCCACCACCGGCAACGCGCAGGCCATTGCCTCAAGCGTGACATTGCCGAAGGTTTCGGTGACCGACGGATTGAACAGCACATCCATCGAAGCCACCGCGCGGCCCAGGTCTGACCCGCCCTGAAACCCCACGAACACCGCCTGTGGCAACCGCGCCTCGAACCAGGCGCGCGCCGGGCCTTCGCCGATCACGATCACCCGGTGGGCAAAGCCGCGCCGGGTCAGATCATCGATGGTGTCGGCAAACACGTCGAGGCCCTTTTCCATGACCAGCCGGCCCAGAAATCCGATCACCACTTCGTCATCGGCGATGCCGAGCGACTGGCGCCAGGCCGCATCGCGCCGTCCGGGGTTGAACGTGTCACGATCGACGCCGCGCGACCACAGCGAAATGTCGTAATTCATGCGCTGATCGCGCAGCACTTGCGCCATCGATTCCGATGGTGCCACCAGCGCATCGCACCGGCGATAAAACCGGCGCAGCATCGCGGTCAGCACCGGTTCGATCCATGCCATGTTGTAATAGCGCGGATAGGTGTCAAACCGCGTGTGTACGCTGGCCAGCACCGGCAGGTGCCGTCCGCGTGCCCACGACACCGCGCGGTGGCCCGCCACATCGGGTGACGATACATGTACCACATTGGGCTTGAATGCCGCCAGATCGCGGCGGGCCGTGGGCCCCAGGGCCATCGGCAGCCGATATTCGCTGCGGCCGGGCAGCGCCACCGACGGCAGCCCGACCAGATCGCCGGTCGGCGCAAACGCGGGTTCGGCCACCACCGGCGAATAGACCCGCACCGCGGCACCTTGGCGCAGCAGATGGCCAACCAGCCGGTTCAGCGCCTGGTTGGCGCCGTCGCGCACATAGTTGTAATTGCCGCTGAACAGCGCGACGCGCAGTGCCGACAGGTCGGGCTGGGTGGCGGAGGTTGCTGGCGCTGCGGAATTGGTCAGTGGCAAGGACATCGAGCGCCCATAACCGGAAGCATCCGGTTTGTCGCGTGCTTGTCGCAAACGCGCGGCAGCATATTGTGGGGTTGCAAACGTGACCGATCGGAACCGGGCCGCTTGCGCGGCCCGGCCCTGCAGGCTGCTTGTTCGAACCCGGCGTTCAGAATTTGTACTTGATGCTGACCTGCACAGTGCGCGGCGACTGGAACGTGTAATAGGTCCCGACCGGATCGAACGTGTTGTTGGCGGGCCGATAGGCACCCAGGCCGATCGACGTGGTCGGGCGAGAGTTGAACACGTTGTCAACCGACGCGCCAAGCGTAAACTGCTGCCAGGTATAGCTGGCGACAGCGGTTCCGGTGCTGTAGCCGGGCAATTCGTAGCTTTCGTTCACGCCCGCCGCATAGACCAGAGATTTGGCATATTGGTGGCCGGTGAACTTGTGCAGGTAGCTCAGCTTGAAATCGCCGCTGCGGTACACCGCACCCAGCAGCGCGTTGTAGTTGGGCACACTGGGCAGCCACAGATGGGTGACATCGTCGCTGGCCTTGCCGATCTGGCCGTTGGCAATCGCGGTCAGGCCCTTGATCAGCACCACGCTCAACTGCGCCTCGACCCCGGAATAGGTGGCCGGATTGCCGCTTTGGATCACGATGCCAGGCTGCGACGGATCGGTATAGGTCGAATTGCTGGCCTGCACATAATAGACGTCGCCGTCGAAATTGACCCGTTCGCCGGAAAACACCAGACCGGCCTGATAATTGGTCGTGCGGGTCGGGGTCGGGGTCTGGGGCAGCAGATTGCCGCCGGTGCTGGTCACGGCCTCAAGACTGGCGCTGAGTGCGGGGATCAAAAAGCCCTTGGCATATTGCGCATAGATCGAAAGGTTTGGCCTGATCAGGTAATTGGCCGTGAAATAGGGCAGCGTCGGCTTGTAGGTTTCGCTGGCAAACAGGCCTTCGCGCGCCGATTGTGTGGCCAGCGGGGTGGCCGAGCTGCGGGTAAAGCTTTGCACCTTTACCCCGGGCGTTACGGTCAGGGTGTCATTCAGCAGCTTGAATTCAAATTCGCCAAAGCCCTGGTATTGTTCCCAGCCGGTGTGTTCGTCGTACGAAAGGTACAGCGGTACCGGGGTGCCATTGCTTTCGATATTGGTCGCGCCGTCCTTCTTGTTGTAGTTCCAGTAGGGTCCCGAATTGGCAATTGCGAAATTCAGGTAATCGGCGCCCAGGCCGCCGGCGGCCGACAGCAACGTCAGATCGTAGTCGTAGCCCAGCCGGTGCGAACGCGAATGTTCGTACCAGAACCCTGCCTTGGCAGTGCCGATGCCGGTCTTGGCATCGAGTTCCAGCACGTCGCCGATCTGGCGATACTGGTTCAGTTTGGAGTGGCCGGGGATGTCGCCGGCCACGGGTGATGCGGGCGCCAGAAACCCGGTGTGCGGATTGACGGCCTGCGCGGCATACGTGGTCTGATTGCCGCAGGTGGTGGCCGTGACAGTGGTGCAGGGCGTGCCGACGTTGTCTGCTTCGAATGTGAAGTTCTTGTAGAAGTAGGTGTAGGTCTTGTTATCGAGGTGCAGCCATGGGGTGATATCCCATTGCAGCCGCGCGATTTCGAAATCTGTCGCCTTGTCCTGCCAGTTCCAGTCGTTGCGCGCTGCAGGCCAGGCCGATGTCGCCGCCTGCGCCGGGGTCAGCGCGGCATAGTTGAGGCCATAGGTGCCGATCTGCGAACCTGGCTGGCAATCGCTGGCCGAGACTTTGCTGGGCGCATTGGCCGGCGTGCCGGCTTCGTTGACGAAGCAACTGGCACCGCTCGAACTGTCGGGCTGGTACAGGATCGAATGGTTGTACGTGCTGAGCAGCGTCAGCTTGGCGTTGCTGCCAAGATTGGCCTCGCCCTTGATAAAACCATTGTACCATTCGCCCGGCAAACCGGTCAGCGCGCCGTCGGTCTTCTTGTGTTCGCCGACTGCGATGATTTTCAGATCGCCCAGCTTTGCGATCTTGCCCGAATTGATCGTGAAGCGTTCGAGGCTGGAATTGTAGCTGCCATAAAGCCCGATGAATTCGCCGCCGAAATTGTCGTCGGGGGTGCGCGAGATCAGGTGGACATTGCCGCCATAGCTTGCCTGACCCAGATCGGTGGCATAGCCGGGGCCCCGGTCGACAATGATCCGGTCATAGGTGCCGTCAGGGAAATAGGCGGTCGAATGGTGGGTCGGATCGTTGGAATCGCCGAACGGAATGCCATCGATGGTAATGTTGTAATGGCCGTCGCTGAATCCGCGCAAGGTCAGCTTGGCATCGCCAAAGCCCGGGCCATTGCCCAGATTGGTGGTAGATGCACCCGGCGACAGCGCCGCGATCGACATGAAATCGGTGGTCTTGGAAACCGAATCCTCGATGATCGTGCGGGTGATGATCGATTGGGGTTCGGCCGTGTGCAACGACGAGGTGATCGGTGTTTCCTTGTTCACCCGCGTTGCGCTGACGACGATCTCGTCATTGTTGCGGACAGTGTTGTCGGCACCGGCGGCACTGGGCGCGGCCGTGGCGGGCGCATCTTCGGCCAGGGCGGGCGCTGCGATGCCAAGGCACAGGACAATGGCGGTACCGGCAAATGCCGCGTGGCGAAGTCGAAGGCGTTGCATGTCAGTCCCCTGCTGAAGCGGTCATGTTGCAAACCGCCTGACAAACCGGCGTGACAATTGTGTTTCGAATTGATTCATCTTGGCAATGTTTGGCGCCGTTATTGCGCAAGAACTGCCGCCAAAGGCGCGGAAATGCGCGATGAACACAAACATGACAATTTGCTGCGCTGCAACGATCGGGGCGCCCGGTGGGGCAAATTGGCCACAGGCGCGCGCAACGGCGCTTAAACCGCGATGGCAGCCGCCGTCCTGCGATTGGCGGATGTGCTTTTGCCAGGGCCGATACCGGTCAAACGCCGATATCTGCAGGAGAATGATATGGCGACGATCCCGCACACCCCAGGACCGGCCGCAGCCGCGCTCCATGATCTGACCCGCAGCGCGGCGCATCACCGTCACGGCGCGGCGGCAGGCGGTGCGGTGTCAACGGTCGCCAGGGCCGCAGTCGCGGCCAGCGGGCCATTTGGCACCGCGCTGCGCGCGCTGGGGGTTGTGGGCTGACCGGGAAAAAGATCGCGCCCGCCGGTGGGCGGGCGCGGTTACTTTGATCAGGCTGCTTCTTTTTTGCGGCCGGCCTTCTTGCGTTCGTTCGGGTCAAGGATCGCCTTGCGCAGGCGGATCGACTGCGGCGTCACTTCGACCATTTCATCGTCGTCGATATAGGCGATGGCCTGTTCCAGCGTCATGACCCGCGGCGGGGTCAGGCGGATCGCGTCATCCTTGCCGGTCGAGCGGAAGTTGGTCAGCTGCTTGGATTTCAGCGGGTTCACTTCCAGATCGTCGGGCTTGGCATTTTCGCCGATGATCATGCCCTCGTAAACCTTTTCCTGCGGGGACACGAACAGCACGCCGCGCTCTTCCAGGCTGTTCAGCGCATAACCGACCGCTTCGCCCGTCGAGTTCGAGATCAGCACGCCGTTCTGGCGGCCTTCGATCGCGCCTTTGTGCGGACCGTACTTTTCGAACAGGCGGTTCATGATCCCGGTGCCGCGCGTGTCGGACAGGAATTCGCCGTGATAGCCGATCAGGCCGCGCGAAGGGGCCGAAAAGGTGATGCGCGTCTTGCCCGCACCCGACGGACGCATGTCGGTCAGTTCGGCCTTGCGGCGCTGCATCTTTTCGACAACCGTGCCCGAATATTCGTCGTCGACATCGATCAGCACGGTTTCGTACGGTTCGGTGCGGGCGCCCTTTTCATCGGTATCAAACAGCACGCGCGGGCGGCTGATGCCCAGTTCAAAGCCTTCGCGGCGCATCGTTTCGATCAGCACGCCCAGCTGCAATTCGCCGCGCCCGGCCACTTCAAAGCTGTCCTTGTCGGCGCTTTCGGTGACGCGGATGGCGACGTTGGTTTCGGATTCGCGCATCAGGCGATCGCGGATCATGCGGCTGGTCACCTTGTCGCCTTCGCGGCCCGCAAACGGGCTGTCGTTGACGGCAAACCGCATGGCCAGCGTCGGCGGATCGATCGGCTGCGAATAGATCGCGGTGGTCACGCTCTGGTCGGCGATGGTGTGCGCCACGGTTGCCTTTTCCAGACCCGCCAGCGCGATGATGTCACCGGCCTGTGCTTCGTCGACGGGCACGCGTTCCAGACCCTGGAACGACATCAGCTTGGACGCGCGGCCCACTTCGATCACCTTGCCGTCGCGATCGAGCGCGTGGATCGGCTGGTTGACGCGGATCTTGCCCGACTGGACGCGGCCGGTCAGCACGCGGCCCATGAAGTTGTCGCGATCGAGCAGCGTGGCAAGAAAGCTGAACGGCGCATCGACATCGAGGTTGGGCGCCGACACGTGGCTGACGATCTTTTCGAACAGCGGGGTCAGGTCGCCTTCGCGCGCTTCCTGGTCTTCGCTGGCATAGCCATTGCGGCCCGAGGCATAAAGCACGGGGAATTCAAGCTGTTCGTCATTGGCTTCGAGCGCTACGAACAGGTCGAACACTTCGTCGAGCACTTCTTGCGGGCGGCCGTCGGCGCGGTCGATCTTGTTGACCACCACGATCGGCTTCAGCCCCAGCGCCAGCGCCTTGCCGGTGACGAACTTGGTCTGCGGCATCGCGCCTTCGGAGCTGTCGACCAGCAGGATCACGCCGTCGACCATGCTCAGGATGCGTTCGACTTCGCCGCCGAAGTCGGCGTGGCCGGGGGTGTCGACGATGTTGATCCGGGTCATTTCGCCCGTGACCGGGTGTTCCCATTCGACCGAGGTGCACTTGGCCAGGATGGTGATCCCGCGTTCCTTTTCCAGGTCGTTCGAATCCATCGCGCGTTCTTCAACCCGCTGGTTTTCGCGAAACGTGCCCGACTGGCGGAACAACTGGTCGACGAGCGTGGTCTTGCCATGGTCGACGTGGGCGATGATCGCGATATTGCGCAGGGCGCTGGACATCGTAAAAGGCTTTCGCAAAAGGCGGCGGTTGGATGCCGGGGTATGGTTGGGCTTCGCATGACGCATGCGATGCCGATGATGCGTCAGGCAGGCCTTCCATCACGGCGGGGCCCCATACGTATCGTCGGCGCGAAGCGCCTCGTTGGGCGGGCCCATACCGTTTTGTGTGCGCTGCGGCAAGTGCAGCTTTTGCGTGCAGCTTTTGCAACCGTGACGTGACGGTTCGACACGAAGGGCTTGCCCGACAAAGTCGGTTCTGGCCTAATCGTGCCACGCGTCTGATCGGCAGGCGCCAGGGGGGACACAGTCATGGAATGGATGATAATGCCATATCGGCGCTATGCCGAATTTTCGGGTCGTTCGGGTCGGCAGGAATACTGGATGTTTTTCCTGTTCAACATGCTGGTCTATCTGGTTCTGGGTGGCGCGGCGGCGGTCTTTTTCATCGCCAGGGCAGCAAGCGGCGATACGTCGACTGATGCTTCGGTTCCGGTGGTCGGGATCGTCATGGTGGGTCTGCTGGTGATCTTTGCGCTGGCCACCATCATTCCGTCGCTGGCGGTCCAGGTGCGCCGGTTTCACGATCAGGACAAATCGGGCTGGTTTGTCCTGCTGGGTCTGATCCCTTATGCGGGCGGGCTGATCCTGTTTATCTTCATGCTGCTTGAAGGCACGCGCGGCCCCAACCAGTATGGCGCAGATCCGCGCGATCCTTACAACTCGGACGTGTTCCGCTAAAGCTCGCGCAGCGCACGCGCCGGGCGGGTTCGCAGGATCGACAGCGACCCGCCCAGCGCCAGCGCCATGACCAGTGCCAGTCCGATCGCCAGCACGCCCGCAATCAGGCGCCAGTCGGGCAACCAGGCAAAGCCGAACAGTTGCACCACCACCGCCCAGGCGGTGGCCGTGCCCAGCGCCAGCGCGATCGCGCCCAGCAGCACCGACAACAGCCCGTATTCGGCCACCACCAGCATCAGCAATTGACCCCGGCTTGCCCCCAGCACCCGCAGGACCACCGTGTCATACTGGCGGCTGGCGCGTTGTGCGGCGATCGCGCCGGCCAGCACGGCCAGGCCCGCCAGCACCGCGACCGAGGCTGCGGCCAGCACCGCGGCGCCGACTTGCGCCAGCAATGTGCGCGCCTGGCCCAGCACCGGGCCGACCTCGATCACCGAACTTGACGGCAGCGCGCGCACCAGCGTCGACAGGATCGCGCGGCGCACCGGCGCGGTGCGCGCAGCGGCCGGCAATTCGATCGTGGCGGCCAGATTGTGCGGGGCATCGGCAATCGCGTCGGGGCTGAACACCAGCACATAGTTGAACCCGAACGAATCCCAGTCGATCCGCCGGAAACTGGCAATCGTGGCACTGCGTTCCACCCCCAACAGTGCAATGGTCAGCCTGTCGCCCAGGTGCAGGTTCAGCACTTTGGCCAGGTTTTCGTCGATCGACACCTGTGGCGGCCCGGCATAGTTCCGCGGCCACCAGCGCCCGGCGGTCACCACATTGCCCTGTGGCACGGTATCGGCATAGGTCAGCCCGCGATCGCCGCGCAGCGCCCAGGCATCGTCGGGGATCACCTTGAGATCGGCCACGCGCGTCATATGCGCCGCCGGGCCATAGGCCAGGATCGATCCGCGCATCGCCGGCACGGTGCGCACCGTGGCACCGGGTGCGATACGCGTGACCACGGTGTGAAATTCGGCGGCTTTGTCGCGTGGTACATCCAGCACGAAATAGTCGGGCGCGCGCGCCGGCACCCGCTGTGCGATATTGCCATCCAGGCTCGATTCGACACCCGCCAGCACGACAAACGCCGCCAATGCAAAGCCCAGCGCCACCACCAGCGCGGGTGTCTGTGCGCCGGGCCGATGCAGATTGGCCAGCGCCATGCGCGCCACGGTGCCGCGCGGACGCGGCATGCGCGCCGCCAGCCGGGTCAGGCCCCAGCCGACCAGGCCAAGCACCGCAAACAGCGCCGCGGCCCCACCCAGAAAGCCCAGCGCGAGCACCGGCTGTTGCGCGGGCAGCACCGCCAGCGCCACAATCCCGGCCAGCCCGCCGCCCACCGGCACCGCCAGCGCGCGCCACGGCTGCGCCAAAGGCGACACCCGCGCGCGCAGCAGCGCCATCGCGGGAAAGGCCTGCGCGCGCAGCAACGGCGGTGCGGCAAACGTCATCGCGATCAGCAACCCTTGCGCCGCGGCGATGGCCAGCGCGGCGGGATCGACCACCAGCCCCGCCGCCACCGGCAGCACGCCGCTCAGCGCCAGCGCGATCAAGGGTGTCGCAGCCAGGCCGATCAACAGCCCCAGCGCAATCGCCACACCACTCGCCAGCACGATCTGGATTGCGAAAATGCGCGTTATATCGGGGCCGGTCGCGCCCAGAATCTTCAGCGTGGCAATCGTCCCGCGCCGCGCCTCGAGAAACCCGGTCACGCCGTTGCCGATCCCGATTCCGGCAATCGCCAGCGCGGCCAACGCCACCAGCCCCAGGAATTGGCCCATGCGCGACACAAACCGGTCGAGCATCGGCGATGCGCGATCGCGCGTGCGGAATTCAAAGCCCGACGCCGGAAACGCGGCCTTGAACGCATCGATCGCGCGTTGCGGCCTGGCCTCGGGCGCCATGCGCACATGGTATTTCCACCGTGCCAGGGTGCCGGTTGACACCAGCCCGCTTTGCGCCAGCGCCGCGCTGCTGACGATCACCGTCGGCCCCAGCGCAAATCCTTCGCCCATGCGGTCGGGTTCGTCGGCGATCACCCCGCCGATCACCAGATCGGCCGCGCCGATGCGCAAGTGATCGCCCGGCGCCACGCCCAGCCGATCGGCCACGCCGGGCGCGATCCACGCGGTCATGCCCGGTGGCGCGCCGGCGCGGCGGGTACTGCCATCGGGGGCAGCCAGCGTGAACGTGCCATACAAGGGCCAGCGCGCGTCGACCGCTTTCAGTTCGATCGGTACCGCGCTGCCGTCGCCGCCCGCCTTTTGCGCCATGGCCTGCATGCGCACCCCGGCCGAGACGCGCCCGGCGCGCGCAATTGCGTCGTATTCCTGCGTGCTGGCGGGGCGCGCGGCAATGGCGAATTCGGCATCGCCGCCCAGCATCTGTGCGCCGCGCGTGGTCAGTTCATGGTCGATCGCGCCGGTCAGCGTGCCGATGGCCGACAGCGCCGCCGCGCCCAGCACCAGACACACGATCAGCAGGCGCAGCCCTGAAAAGCGCCAGTCGAGCCCGCGCCGCGCGATCCGCCAGGCCGTGCGCCACGACAGCCGCGCGGTCATGCCATGCTGTCGCTGATCACACGCCCGTCGGCCAACCGGATCACCCGGCCGCACCGCCGCGCCAGCGCCTCGTCGTGCGTAACCATGATCAGCGTGGCGCGGGCCGCCCTGGCGCGATCAAACAGCAGGTCGGCCACGGCGTCGCCTGTGGCATGATCCAGGTTGCCGGTGGGTTCGTCGGCAAACAGCAGCAGCGGCGCGGGCGCCAACGCGCGGGCAATCGCCACGCGCTGCTGTTCACCGCCCGACAGTTGCGCGGGGTAATGGTTCAGCCGATGGCCCAGGCCCACCGCCTCAAGCTCGGCGCGGGCGCGCGGCATGGCGCGGTCAATCCCCGCCAGATCGAGCGGGGTGGCAACGTTTTCAAGCGCGGTCATCGTCGGCAGCAGGTGAAACGCCTGCAGCACCACGCCGATCCGCCCGCGCCGCGCGGTGGCCAGGCCATCTTCGCCCAGGCCGGAAAAATCCTGCCCCGCCACCGACAAAGTGCCCGCCTGCGCCCGTTCCAGCCCGGCCAGCACCGCCAGCAGCGACGATTTGCCCGACCC
This sequence comes from Novosphingobium acidiphilum DSM 19966, assembly GCF_000429005.1. GTDB lineage: Bacteria > Pseudomonadota > Alphaproteobacteria > Sphingomonadales > Sphingomonadaceae > Novosphingobium > Novosphingobium acidiphilum. The sequence goes on from NZ_AUBA01000009.1 coordinate 14,223, forward strand.
CGAGGGCCCGAGCAGCGCCACCGTCTCGCCCGCCATCACGGTCAGGTCGACACCATCGAGCACGGTTACGCGGGCATCGCCTTCGCCCAGCACAAGGCCAAGGTTTTGCGCAATGATCATGGGGGTGGTGCTTGTCACTGCGACGTGGTGACATAGATAGGCAACACACCGCAAGCTTCCCGAGAAGGCCTTTCATGCGATTGCACCGTCTGGTTCCGATAATCGCGCTGGGGCTTGCCGCCTGCCACGCTGCCCCGCCGCGTGAAGAAGGGCGCGATGCCCCCGATGCGGCGATGGTTGGCCCCGCCGACAGCGCACCCGCCGCGCCGCGCCCGGTTGTGCCTGCGGGCGCCCCGGTCATCCTGGCCTTTGGCGACAGCCTTTATGCCGGATACCGGCTCAATCCCGATGACAGCTACCCTGCGCAATTGCAGGATGCGCTCAATCGGGCAGGCGTGGCGGCGCGTGTGGTCAATGGCGGGGTGTCGGGCGATACGACGTCGGCGGCGCGGCAGCGGCTGGCCTTTACACTCGACAACCAGCCGCAAAAGCCGGCGCTGGTGATGGTCGGGCTGGGCGGCAACGACATGTTGCGTGGACTGCCGCCCCAGGAGACACGCGCCAATATGCAGGCCATCGTCACCGCGATCGAGGCGCGCCACATTCCCGTCATGCTGACCGGCATGCTTGCTGCGCCCAATCTGGGTGCGGACTACACCGCGGCGTTCAACCCGATCTGGCCCGATCTGGCCAAGGCGCATCAGGCGCCGCTGGTGCCGTTTTTCCTGGCGCCCGTCATGGGCAAGAACGACCTGCTGCTCGATGACCATATCCACCCCAATCGTGCCGGGGTGGCAGCGATTGTCAGGGCGACCGAGCCTGCGGTGGCGCAGGCGTTGCGGGCCGCCGCCAAGCCCTGACGCCTAGCCCCGCTCCACGCGCCCATCGACCACCTGCCAGAACGCCGCGGGCGCGGGCAGGTCCACGAACGGCGCGGGTTCGGTGCCCGTCATCCACACTTGCGCGCCCGACGCGGCCAGCCGGTCATACAGCGCGGCGCGGCGCAGCGGATCGAGATGTGCGGCAATTTCGTCAAGCAGCAGCAGGCGCGGGCGGTCGGTGTCGCCCAGCCCGGCATGCGCCAGCACGATGCTGATCAGCATCGCTTTTTGTTCGCCGGTCGAACATTGTGCGGCAGAGGCGTTCTTGGCTGCCATCGTCACCGCCAGATCGTCGCGATGCGGGCCGGTCAGCGTGCGCCCGGCGGCGCGGTCGCGGCGTCGGCCTTCGCGCAGCAGCGCAGCCAGCGCATCGGCCCGGTCGGGGGTGTCGCCGGCATAGGCCAGCAGGGGGCGCGCAAATGGCCCTTCGGGTTCGGCGGCAATCGCCGTGTCGAGACGTTGCACCAGCGTGCGGCGGGCCAGCGCCATCGCGGCCCCCGCCTCGGCCAGTTGCCGCTCCAGCGCATCGAGCCACACCGGATCGGGCTCGGCCGGATCGGCCAGCAGGCGGTTGCGTTCGCGCAGCGCGGTTTCGTAACGCGTGGCAAGGCGTGCATGGCCCGGCTGTTCCGCCAGCACCAGCCGGTCAAGAAACCGCCGCCTGGCGCCTGCGCCTTCGGCAAACAGCCGGTCCATCGCCGGGGTCAGCCAAGTCATCGCCAGCCATTCGGCCAGGCGGTTGGTGGGCCCTTCGGCGCCATTGATCCGCACGCTGCGGCGGTTCGGGCTGTCGGGCGTGGTGGCCGTGCTCAGCGCCAGCGCGCCGCCTTCGAGTTCCGCCGCGATGGCAAACCCGCCCTGGCCATGCGCGGCGGCCATTTCGGCCACTTGTGCGCGGCGCAACCCCCTTCCGGGGGCCAGCAGGCTGATCGCTTCAAGCACATTGGTCTTGCCCGCCCCGTTTTCACCGGTCAGCACGTTGAATGTCGCCGTCGCATCCAGCCGGGTCGCGGCATGGTTGCGAAAATCGCGCAATGTCAGCCGGGTCAGCGCCAAAGGGTCAGGCCCGGTCAATCAGGCCGTGACGGCGCAGCGCATGGCGCAACTGGTCATAGCTCAGGCCCAGCGCCTTGGCAGTCTGGCGCTGGTTGTAGCGCGCCTTGGCCAGGTGGTGTTCGATGATCGCGCGTTCGTGGGCATCGACCGCAGTGCGCAAGTCGGTCACGGTATCAAGCGGCGCAGGTGCGGGCGCAGCGCGTGGCGCGGCAGGCGTGTCGGGCGCCGCGTGCGACGGCCCGACGGGCTTCCACGGGCTGTCGAACGGGTCGAACTGCACCGCGCCCACCGGGCTTTCGGCGTCGTCCCAGCGATAGACCGCGCGTTCGACCACGTTGCGCAATTCGCGCACGTTGCCGGGCCAGCCATGGGTTTCCAGCGCGGTGCACACCGCATCGGAAAATCCCGGCCAGGTGTCCCGGCCCAGCTCTGCCGCCATGCGGCGCCCGAAATGGTCGGCCAGCACCGCGATATCGCCTTCGCGCACGCGCAACGGGGGCAGGGTGATCACTTCAAAGCTCAACCGGTCGAGCAGGTCGGGGCGAAACCGCCCGGTGGCGGCCATCCGCGGCAAATCCTCGTTGGTGGCGGCCACGATCCGCACATCGACGCGGATCGGGCGCGACGATCCGATGCGCGACACTTCGCCATATTCCACCACGCGCAACAGCCGTTCCTGCGCTGCCATCGACAAAGTGCCCAGTTCGTCAAGGAACAGCGTGCCGCGGTCCGCCTCTTCAAACCGGCCGGCGCGGGCGCGCGATGCGCCGGTGAACGCGCCTGCTTCGTGCCCGAACAGTTCGGCCTCGATCAGCGTTTCGGGAAGGGCTGCGCAATTCATCGTAACCAGCGGTTCCTGCCAACGGGTCGACAGGTGGTGCAGCCGTTCGGCAATCAGTTCCTTGCCGGTGCCGCGTTCGCCAATCACCAGCACCGGACGGCGCAGGGGCGCGGCGCGGCTGGCGCGTTCGACCGCGTCGAGAAAGGGGCTGGCCTGGCCGATCAGTTGGGTCGTGCGATCCATTGCCAAGGAATAGCAGATTTTCCCAAGATTGGGCAATATTTCCCATATCGAATGGGCCGTTCGCCGTGCCAAATGGCGCAATCGCGCGCTTTTTCGGGTTTGGCACGGCTCGTGCAAACACATTGGCATGGCCCCGCCGGGGGCTCCCCCTGTTTCAATCAGGAGATACGCCGTGACTGATACCGCCCGCTTTATCGCTTCGCCGCTTGGCCGTGCTGCCGTTGCCAGCATTCTGGCGCTGGCGGCGCTGAGCGGCGTGGCGATCTCGCGCCCCGCTGCGTTTGATCACAGCGCGTTTGCCCCGCATGTTGTGGCCAGCCCTGCGGCCATTACCGGTGAACTCGCATGACCGCCCCGCAATCCCCGCTTTCGCGACTTGATCGCGCCATCGCCGCAAGGCAGCATGGCATTATCGATCACGGTGCGTCAGGCGCGGCCACAACCCCGACCCGATCCCCCAGCTACGGAGCCTTGCCCATGGGTATCTTTTCGCGCACCCGCGATATCATCGCCGCCAATTTTTCCGACCTGATCGACCGCGCCGAAGACCCGGTCAAGATGATCCGCATGATCATCCTGGAAATGGAGGAAACGCTGGTCGAAGTGCGGGCCTCGGCCGCGCGCAGCATTGCCGATCAAAAGGAAATGCAACGCCACGTCGACAAGCTTGACCGGCTGCAGGCCGATTGGGCCGACAAGGCGCAGCTGGCGCTGTCAAAGGACCGCGAAGACCTGGCCCGCGCGGCCCTGCTCGAAAAGAAGAAGGCCGGCGAAATGGCGGCGCAATTGCGCACCGAAATCGGCATCCTGTCGGATTCGCTGCGTGCGTACGAAACCGATATCGAAAAGCTGCAGACCCGCCTGCGCGAAGCGCGCAGCCGCCAGGGTGTCATCGCCGCGCGGCTTGAATCGGCGGAAAACCGGGTGCGCCTGCGCCAGCTGATGACCAGCGAACGTGTCGATGAAGCGCTGGCCCGGTTTGACCACCTGGAACGCCGGGTCGATGATGCCGAAGGCCGCGCCGATGCGCTGAACCTGGCCGGGGCCAAGCCGACGCTTGCCGACGAGATCGCGGCGTTGGCCGGTGAAGACAAGATCGACGAGGAACTGGCGGCGATGAAACGCGCGCTGGCCAAGCCGGACACCGCCCACACCACCAGCGCAGAGGGTTGAACCATGGAATTTGGCGATCTTATGGGGCTGATCTGCGTTGTTTCGCTGTTCATCTTCCTGCCGTGGATTATCCTCCATTATGTCACCAAGTGGAAAACCGCGGCCACGCTGACCACCGGGGACGAGGCGCTGCTCGACGAACTTTACCGTCTGGCGCGCCGCCTGGAGGATCGCATGACCACGGTGGAACGCCTGGTTGCAGCCGACCACCCAGATTTCCGTCCGCTGGGCCGCAGCGCCGCAGCCGAAGCGGGTGAACCGATGACCGAACTCGAACGCATGCTTGCCGCCAAGAAGGGAGCCGGACGATGAACCGCCACCGCACCAAATTCTACCGTGACAAGGCCAATGGCAAATTCATGGGGGTCTGCGCCGGTATTGCCGACTATATCGGGATCGAAGTGTTGTGGATCCGGCTGGCCTTTGTGGTGCTGACGTTGTCGGGCATCGGCGGCGGACCGACCGTGATCTTGTACTTTGCGCTGGGTTTCCTGGCGGAAAACAAGCCGCAAAGTCTGTATGCCGATGTCGAGGAACAGAAATTCTGGCAGGGTGTGCGTCAGTCACCCGCCCGTACCGCCCGCGAAGTGCGCGCCCAGTTCCGCGATCTCGATCGGCGCCTGGCCGAAGTCGAAGCCTACTATGTTTCATCCAATCCGCGTCTTGCCGCAGAAATCGAAGAACTGCGCTAAGCCAGGATTTTTTTCCGGGGGAATACGATCATGGATGCCGGTACTCTTGCCCTGTTGATCCCGCTTGCGCCGTTTATGCTGGGGGGCTTTGCGATCTGGACCAAGCACCAGCGGCGCATCGAGGAAATCCGCGCCCAGGCCACGGCGGAAAAGGCCGCGCAATATGCCGCCCATACCGAGCGGCTGGAAGAACGGGTGCGCGTGCTTGAACGCATTCTGACCGATCGCGGCACCAGCCTGGCCCACGAGATCGAGGCGCTGCGCGGTGAAGAAACCGCCGATGCGCCGGGCAAGAAGCTGCAATAGGTTCACCCGGATCAGGATTGTTCTGCCATGGACCATATGTTCTATATCGTGCTGATCGTGGCGCTTGTGGTCGGATCGCGCACGCTTCGCACACGCTATACCGCGCTGGCCAAGATCGAAGCGCTGCGCGGCGACCACACCGAAAACGCCGCGCTGGCCCGTGAAGTCGCCGCGTTGAACAGCCGGATCGCGGTGCTCGAACGGATCGTGACCGAAAACCGCAGCAGCCGCGATCTGGCGCACGAGATCGATGCGCTGCGCGATCGGTGACCGGCGTGGCCCAAAAAACCGGTTCCCACCGATTTGCCCGATGCGCTAGGGCGGGACGATGCGCACACTTGACGACATTCACGACGAATATGAATTCCTCGATGGCGATGATCGCTATCGCCTGCTGATCGAGCTTGGCCGCGATCTGGAACCCATGCCCGATGCGCTGAAAACCGATGCCACGCTGGTGCGCGGCTGTTCGGCCAGCGTGTGGGTCTATCCGATCGAGGGGCAGGACGATGCCCTGCATTTCCTGGCCGACAGCAATGCCGCGATCACCAAGGGGATTGTCGCACTGGTGCTGGCCGCAGTGCAGGACCGGCCGGCAGCCGAAGTGGCCGCCACCGACATAGCCGCCACGCTCGACCGGTTTGACCTTAAACGCCAGCTGTCATCGAACCGCACCCAGGGGCTGCCCAACATGATCGCGCTGGTGCGCGACCATGCGGCCCGCATCGCGGGCGCCTGACCGGTGCGGATCGTCAGCCTGCATCGCTATCCGGTCAAATCGTTCGGCGGCAATGATCTGACGCAGGCCCGCGTCGAACCGCGCGGTCTGGCCGGCGATCGCCGCTGGATGATGGTTACGCCCGAAGGACGGTTTCTGACCCGGCGCGAAGTGCCGGCGATGGCACAGGTCCATGCCGATACCGCCCCACATGGCCTGGTGCTGACGCATCGCGATGCCGGGACGCTGACGGTGACCGAACCCGCAACGCCGCCGCACATGGCGGTGCGGGTGTGGGACGACACCGTCATTGCCAGCGACGCGGGCGATGCGGCGGCGCAGTGGCTGTCGGCCATCTTTGCCCGGCCCGTCCGGCTGGTACACATGCCCGACCGGGTGCTGCGTGCGATCGATGGGCGCTATGCGCGGCCAAGCGATCAGGTCAGCTTTGCCGACGGGTTTCCATTGCTGGTAACCACCGTCGAATCGCTCGATGCGCTCAATCGCGAACTCGCCGACCCGATCACCATGGCGCGGTTCCGGCCCAATGTGGTGCTGTCCGGTGCGCCGGCCGCCTTTGCCGAAGACGCTTGGCGCGTGCTGCGTATCGGCGCGCTGACCTTGCGCGTGGCCAAACCCTGCACCCGCTGCGTCATGACCACGCAAGACCCCGATACCGGGGCCGGCACCGGAACACTGGAGCCGCTGCGCACGCTGAAGGCGATGGGCCGCGTCAAACCCGGCCCGCGCCCCGAACCGATCTTTGGCCAGAATGCGATACCCGATGGCACGGGGGTGATCGCTGTGGGCGATGCGGTCGAGGTTGTGGCCTAGATCGCGTCGCGCACGCGCGCCACGCCCGCCTCGCGCTGGGCCTTCAGTTCGCGCTTCAGAACTTTGGGATCGCGCGCAAAGACAAAGCCGAAGCTGACGCCGCCTTCCTTGCCCTCGGTCGCATGGTGCAGCTTGTGCGCCTGGACCAGCCGCATCGGATATCCGCCGCGCGGGACATAGCGGAACCAGCGCTGGTGCACGATGCCGTCGTGGATCAGCGTATAGATCACGCCATAGGCCATCACGCCCAGCCCGATCCAGGTTGCGGGCCACCACGCGGCGGTACCTGCCACCAGCGGGCTGCCGATCATGAAGCATGAAATCGACAGCGCCGCGCCGGCCACGGCATACAGATCGTTCTTTTCGAAAAAGCCATCGTGGCGTTCGTGGTGATCGCGGTGCCAGCCCCAGCCAAAGCCGTGCATGATATATTTGTGGCTGCCCCAGGCGATCAGTTCCATCGCAAGGGTGGCGGCCAGGACAATCGCGGCGCGGACAAGGATCTGTGTAACCATGACGGGCGGGCTATACCGTGCGATTGGTTGCTTGACCATTGCCAAGCGCAAACCTGCCTTGAAATGCAACCCCTTCAGGCTTAACCGGCATGCTATGGCCACGACACATCCTCGCACGCTGTACCAGAAGATCTGGGACGCCCACGTTGTTGAACGCCGCGATGACGGCACCTGCCTGATCTATATCGACCGGCACCTGGTCCATGAAGTGACCAGCCCGCAGGCGTTCGAGGCGCTGCGTTTGGCCGGGCGCACGGTGCGCCGCCCCGATCTGACGCTGGCGGTGCCCGATCACAATCTGCCGACCACCGCGCGACGCGATGCCGCGGGCCAGCGCATCGCCATTGCCGATCGCGAAAGCGCGCAGCAGTTGGCCGCGCTCGAACGCAATGCGCCTGCGTTCGGCATCCGCTATATCGGCGATGCCGATGCCGAACAGGGCATTGTCCACGTGGTCGGCCCTGAACAGGGCTTTTCGCTGCCGGGGGCGACGATCGTGTGCGGCGACAGCCACACCGCGTGCCACGGCGGGCTGGGCGCGCTGGCCTTCGGCATCGGTACCAGCGAAGTCGAACACGTGCTGGCCACGCAGACACTGCTGCTGAAGCAGTCGAAATCGATGGAAGTGCGCGTCGAGGGCGATCTGGGGCCGGGTGTGACGGCCAAGGATCTGGTGCTGCATATCACCGGGGTGCTGGGTGCGGCGGGCGGCACCGGCTATGTCATCGAATACACCGGTGCAGCGATCCGCGCGCTGTCGATCGAAGGCCGCCTGACGGTGTCGAACATGGCGATCGAACACGGCGCGCGCGCCGGCCTGATCGCACCCGACGACACGACCGTGGCCTATGTCAAAGGGCGCCCCTATGCGCCCAAGGGCGCCGACTGGGACAAGGCGGTGGCCTGGTGGCGCAGCCTCGCCACCGATCCCGGCGCGGTCTATGACAAAGTCGTGGTGATCGATGCCGCCGCAATCGTGCCGAGCGTAACCTGGGGCACCAGCCCCGAAGATGTCGTGCCGATCACCGGCGTGGTGCCCGCGCCCGACAGCTTTGCCGATGCGTCAAAGCGCGACGCGGCGGCCAAATCGCTGGCCTATATGGGCCTGACCGCGGGTCAGGCGATGGCATCGGTTGAAATCCAGAACGTGTTTATCGGCAGTTGCACCAACAGCCGGATCGAGGATCTGCGCGCTGCGGCCGCGGTGCTCAAAGGCCGGCACAAGGCGCCCCACGTCAAATGGGCGATCGTCGTGCCCGGGTCGGGGCTGGTCAAGGCCATGGCCGAGGCCGAAGGGCTTGACCGGGTGTTTGTCGACGCCGGTTTTGAATGGCGCGAGCCCGGCTGTTCGGCCTGTCTGGGCATGAACCCCGACAAGGTTCCGGCAGGCGAACGCTGCGCATCGACCAGCAACCGCAATTTCGTCGGACGCCAGGGCCCCGGCGCGCGCACCCATCTGGTCAGCCCGGCGATGGCGGCTGCTGCCGCGGTGGCAGGGCATCTGACCGATGTAAGAGACATGATCTGACGGCAAGGAGTTTTGTGATGACCAAGAAGGACGAAACGCCGCAGGCACCGGCCACGGGCAACGGATCATGGGCCGGGGCGGCAGCAATTGCCGGTGCCGCGATCGGATCTGCCGCGGTCGCCGCAGCGCTGCTCTATGCATCGCGCCGCAAGGATCGCGCCGACAAACCCAAAGCACCGATTGTGCCGACGCTTCCGCCCGAAACCGATTGAGCCGACGATGGAACCTGTCACCACGATCCACGGCCGCGCCTATCCGTTTGGCCAGAAGAATGTCGACACCGATGTGATCATCCCATCGCACTGGCTGAAGACGATCACCCGCGAAGGCCTGGGGCGCGGCGCATTTGAAACCTTGCGCGCCGACCCCGACAACCTGTTCGACAGCGTGGAGTTCGCGGGATCACCGATCCTGGTGGCGGGCGACAATTTCGGCTGCGGGTCCAGCCGCGAACACGCCGCGTGGGCGCTGCTCGATCTGGGCATTCGCGCGGTCATCGCGCCGTCGTTTTCCGACATCTTTTCGGGCAACGCCTTCAAGAACGGCATTCTGACCGTGGTTCTTCCGCAGGCGGCGATCGACCGGCTGATCGAAGTGGCGCAATCCCAGCCGATCCACATCGATCTCGACAGCCAGACCGTGACCACTCCGTTTCAGGACCGGTTTGCCTTCGATATCGATCCGTTCCGCAAGACGTGCCTGCTCAACGGCCTCGATGAAGTGGGCCTGACTTTGGCGCAAGGCGATGCCATCGGCGCGTTCGAAGACACCGTGCGCGTCGAGCGGCCGTTTCTGGCGGTTGGGGTCGGTTCTTAAATGATCGCTTAAAATGCTTTTCATTCCGGCCAAATGTTGGCACGAAAAGGGCGTCCAATGCGGGCGCCCTTTGTCGTTCGGGCACGCCCGCGATCAGAAATCTTCGGGAGAATTCGCATGAAAGCCTTGCTCAGCCACGCCGCCGGCGGCCCTGAAACCTTGGTGCTTGACGATCTGCCCGATCCGGTGGCGGGGCCGGGGCAGGTGATCGTGGCGGTCAGGGCCTGTTCGATCAATTTTCCCGACACGCTGATCATCCGCGATCTGTACCAGTTCAAACCCGCGCGGCCCTTTGCCCCGGGCAGCGAAATCGCAGGCGTGATCACCGCGGTCGGCGAAGGCGTGACCGGCTGGCAGGTGGGCAACCGGGTGATCGGGATGATCGGCAATGGCGGGCTGGCGACGCATGCGGTGGTCGAACAGACGCGGCTGTTTGCGCTGCCCGACGATGTCGATTTCGACACCGGCGCATCGCTGCTGATGACCTATGGCACCAACTATCACGGGTTGGTCGATCGCGGGCATATCAAGCAGGGCGATGTCGTGCTGATCCTGGGCGCTGCGGGCGGCATTGGCCTGTCGGCCATCGAATTGTGCAAGGCCTTTGGCGCGCGGGTGATCGCGGGCGTCTCGTCCGAAGACAAGGCGGCGCTGGCGCGCGAGGCAGGCGCCGACGATGTGGTCATCTATGGCCACAGTCCGTTCGACAAGGCACAGTCAAAGCAACTGGCCGAGGCGTTCAAGGCAGCCTGCGGCCCCAATGGCGCCAATATCATCTATGACGTGGTCGGCGGCGACTATTCCGAACCGGCGCTGCGTTCGATCGCGTGGGAAGGGCGGTTTCTGGTGGTGGGCTTTCCCGCCGGGATCGCGCGCCTGCCGCTGAACCTGACGCTGCTCAAATCTTGCGATGTGTGCGGCGTGTTCTGGGGTGCGTTCACTGCGCGCGAACCCGCACGGTTCAAGGCGGAAGTGGCAGAGCTGTTCGCCATGCTCAAAGACGGGCGGATCGCACCGCGTATTTCCGCGCGCTATCCGCTGGAACGCGGTGCCGATGCCATTGCCAGCCTGGAAAACCGCCAGGCCGTCGGCAAAGTCGTGGTCGAGATCGGCTGACCCATGCAAATGGGCCACCCGGTTGCCCGGGTGGCCCGATCCCTTACCGTGGACAAGTGAAGGGACGTGCGCTTGACCCGATATTGCCTGCGTCCGGGCTGTCCAATCGGCGCCCGCCCGGGCTGCAATGTCTCATTTTGAGACGTATTGTACGATCGTCTCGTAACGCAGGGGCACGCGTGCGTCGCGCATAAAATCGCGATAGCAGCCGTTTCGAACCAAATTGCCGGCACAACGCGCCGCGCGTTGTGGTCAGATATGGATCGGTTTGCCGGTCACCGCCATCGCGGCTTCCTTGATCGCTTCGGAGTGGGTCGGGTGCGCGTGGCAGGTATAGGCAATGTCTTCGCTGGTGGCGCCGAATTCCATCGCCAGCGCAGCCTCGGCAATCATCGTCCCGGCCAGCGTCGCCACAATCCACACGCCCAGCACCCGGTCGGTCCTGGCATCGGCGATGATTTTGACAAAGCCGTCGCCTTCTCGGTTGGTCTTGGCGCGGCTGTTGGCCATCATCGGGAATTTGCCGACCTTGATTTCGCCCTGTGCTTTGGCGGCCTCTTCGGTCAGGCCGACCCCTGCGAATTCGGGGTTGGTGTAGACCACGCCCGGGATCACCGCATGGTTGACGATCCCGGTCAGGCCGGCGATGTTTTCGGCCACCGCAATGCCTTCGTCCTCGGCCTTGTGCGCCAGCATCGGACCGGGGATGACATCGCCGATTGCCCATACGCCGTCGACCGCGGTGCGGAAATCATGGTCGGTTTCGATCTGGCCGCGCGCATTGGGGGCCAACCCGATCGCGTCAAGACCCAGCCCTGCGGTGTTGGGCCGCCGCCCGATCGCCACCAGCACCACATCGGCGTCGAGCGTTTCGGCCGCGCCACCGTTGGCCGGTTCCAGCGTCAGGGTTGCCTTGCCATCGGTTACGGCAACGCCGGTGACCTTGGTCGACAGTTTCAGCTCAAGGCCCTGTTTTCTGAAGACCTTGGCCGCCTCTTTGCGCACGTCGCCATCCATGCCGGGCAGCAGCTGGTCAAGATATTCAACCACGGTGACCCTGGCGCCCAACCGGCGCCAGACCGAACCCAGTTCCAGCCCGATCACCCCGCCGCCGATCACGGCCAGATGCTGCGGCACTTTGTTCAGCGCCAGTGCGCCGGTGGAATCGACGATCACGCCGGCATCGTTGTCGACGGTAACCCCGGGCAGCGGTGTCACCGACGATCCGGTGGCAATGACGATGTGCCTGGCCGTGACTTTGGCCCCGGCCACATCGACCGTGTGGGCATCGGCAAACGTGGCATGGCCTTTCAGCCAGGTGACCTTGTTTTTTCTGAACAGGAATTCGACCCCGCCGGTCAGTTCGCGGACCGCAGTGGCCTTTTCCGCCTGCATCACGTCAAGATCCAGCTCGACCCCGGTGGCCTTGACGCCGAATTTGGCCATCGTGCCATTGGCCGCTTCGTCGAACAGTTCCGATCCGTGCAGCAGCGCCTTTGACGGAATGCACCCGACATTCAGGCAGGTGCCGCCCAGCGTTTCGCGGGCTTCGGCGCATGCGGTCTTCAGCCCCAGTTGCGCTGCGCGGATCGCCGCAACATAACCGCCAGGGCCGGCACCGATCACCAGCACGTCGTAGTCGTATTCAGCCATTGCCATGGTCCTTTGCGATGCTGCCGTCGTCTGTCGATCAGAGGTCGATCAACAGGCGCGTCGGTTCTTCGATCGCTTCCTTGATGGTCTTGAGCGCGGTCACGGCCTCGCGTCCGTCGATCAGACGGTGATCGTAGGACAGCGCGATGTACATCATCGGGCGGATCACGATCTGGCCATTGCGGACAACCGGGCGATCCTCGATGCGGTGCAGGCCAAGCACGGCCGACTGCGGCGGGTTGATGATCGGGGTCGACATCAGCCCGCCGAACACGCCGCCGTTCGAAATGGTGAAGGTGCCGCCCTTCATGTCGTCCATGGTCAGCGTGCCGTCGCGCGCCTTCTTGCCGTAATTGGCAATCGCGGCTTCGATCCCGGCAAACGACAGCTTGTCGCAATCGCGCACCACCGGCACGACCAGGCCGTTCGGCGCCGAAACCGCGACCGAAATGTCGACATAGTCGTGATAGACGATCTCGTCGCCTTCGATCCGCGCGTTGACCGATGGGATGTCCTTGAGCGCCAGGCACGAGGCTTTGGCAAAGAACGACATGAAGCCCAGCTTGATGCCGTGCTTCTTTTCGAACGCGTCTTTGAATGTGTTGCGCGCGGCCATCACCGCCGACATGTCGACATCGTTGAACGTGGTCAGAAGGGCTGCGGTTTCCTGCGCCCCTTTCAAACGCTTGGCGATGGTCTGGCGCAGGCGCGTCATCTTGACGCGTTCCTCGTTGCGGCCCGGGCCGGCCGCAACCGTGGCGGGCACGGTTGCCGTGGCAACAGGTGCGGGCGCTGCGGCCTTGGCCTGGGCTGCGGCCATCACGTCTTCCTTGGTCAGGCGCCCGCCTGCGCCGGTGCCTTTGACTGTGGCGGGATCGATGCCGTATTCCAGCACGGCGCGGCGCACAGCCGGCGACAACGCCGCAGCATCGCCATCGGTTGCGGCCTTGGCCACCGCGGGGGCCGAGGCAACCACAGGCGCCGGCGCGGGCGTTGCGACCGGCGCCGGTGCAGGTGCCGCAACCACAGGGGCGGGCGCGACGGTCGTGCCAGCGGCCTCGATCATCGCCAGCAGCGCGCCGACCGAAACCGTGTCGCCCTCCTTGGCGATCCAGTTGCCCATGATCCCGGCCGCGGGTGCCGGCACATCCACGGCGACTTTGTCGGTTTCAAGGCTGACGATCGGTTCGTCGACTGCAACCGCTTCGCCCGGCTTTTTCAGCCACTGACCGACGGTCGCCTCGCTGACGCTTTCACCCAGCGTCGGCACTTTGACTTCGATGGACATAACCGCAAATTCCTTGGACCGAATGTGTGCAAATGGGGTGTGATCAGGCTTTTTTCTTGCGGCGGATCTCGCCGCGCACCGACAGCGCCAGGGCATTGGCCACAAGTGCGGCCTGTTCGTTGGCATGGCGCTTGGCCAGGCCGGTTGCAGGCGACGCGGCGCTGGCGCGGCCGGCATAGCGCGCGCGGGTTGCCTTGCTGCCGGCGGCTTTCAGCGCGTCTTCGATGCGCGGCTCGACAAAGAACCATGCACCGTTGTTCTTCGGCTCTTCCTGGCACCACACCACCTCTTCCAGGTGGGGCATGCGCGACAGGCGGTCGGCCAGCGGCTCGCCGGGGAAGGGATAGAGCTGTTCCAGGCGGATGATCTGGACATCGGTGATACCCTGCTGATCGCGCGCCTCGAACAGGTCATAGGCGACTTTGCCGCTGCACAGGATAACCTTGCGCGTCCGCGCATCGTCGGCGCCGTTGATGTCCGACTTGATCCGCTGGAAATGCGCCTCGCCGATGAATGAAGTGGCATTCGATTTGGCCATCGGATGACGCAGCAGGCTTTTGGGCGTCATGATGATCAACGGCTTGCGAAACGGACGGTGCATCTGCCGGCGCAGCACGTGGAAGTAATTCGACGGCGTGGTGATGTTGCACACCTGGATATTGTCTTCGGCGCACAGCTGCAGATACCGTTCGAGCCGGGCCGAGGAATGCTCGGGCCCCTGGCCCTCATAGCCATGCGGCAGCAGCATCACCAGGCCATTGGCGCGCAGCCACTTGGATTCGGATGCGGCGATATACTGGTCGATGACAATCTGCGCGCCATTGGCAAAATCGCCAAACTGCGCTTCCCACAGCACCAGCGTCTTGGGATCGGCGCTGGCATAGCCGTATTCATAGCCCAGCACGCCATATTCGGACAGCGGGCTGTCGTGCACTTCGAACCGGCCGTGCGGCAGCGTGGCAAGCGGTACGTACTTGTGTTCGTCGGTCTGGTCGACCCACACCGCATGGCGCTGGCTGAAGGTGCCGCGGCCCGAATCCTGGCCGGACAGGCGCACGTTGAAGCCCTCGGTCACCAGGCTGCCATAGGCCAGCGCCTCGGCTGTGGCCCAGTCAAACCCGGTTCCGGTCTTGAACATCTCGCGCTTGGCATCGATCACCCGGCCAAGCGTCTTGTGCACGGTCAGGTCTTCGGGAATGCCCGTCAGCACGCGGCCCAGGCTGTCGAACAGCTTGGCATCGATGCCGGTGGGCACGTTGCGCCGCGCGGTGACCGGATCCGCCGGCTTGTTCAGCCCGCTCCATCGCCCGCCGAACCAGTCGGCCTCGTTCGCCTTGTAGCTGGCCGCAGCTTGAAACTCGCCTTCCAGCGTGTCGACAAAGCTTTCTTCCGACTGGGTTTTCCAGCCGGCGTCGATCACGCCCTGCGCCACCAGCTTGTCGGCATAGATCGCGCTGATCGGCGGATGCTGGCGGATTTTGGCGTACATCAATGGCTGGGTAAAGCTTGGTTCATCGCCTTCGTTGTGACCGAACCGGCGATAGCACCACATGTCGACCACCACATCGCGGCCGAATTTCTGGCGATAATCGATCGCCAGCTTGCACGCGAAGGTGACGGCTTCGGGATCGTCGCCGTTGACGTGGATGATCGGTGCCTGCACGCCCTTGGCCACGTCGGAGGGATAAGGCGAACCGCGCGAAAACTGCGGGCTGGTGGTGAAACCGATCTGGTTGTTGACGATGAAATGGATGCAGCCGCCGGTGTCATACCCGCGCACACCGGAAAAGCCGAAGCATTCCCAGACGATGCCCTGGCCGGCAAAGGCGGCGTCGCCATGGATCAGGATCGGCAGCACCTGCTTGTGCTTGCCCGGCCCGATGTCATCGCGGAACACCTGTTGCGCACGGGTCTTGCCCAGCACCACCGGGTCCACGGTTTCGAGATGCGACGGGTTGGGCTGCAGGCTCATGTGCACCTTGATCCCGTCGAATTCGCGGTCGGTCGAGGTGCCCAGATGGTATTTCACATCGCCCGATCCGCCAACATCTTCGGGATTGGCGCTGCCGCCCGAAAATTCGTGGAAGATCACGCGATAGGGTTTGTGCATGACATTGGCGAGCACGTTCAGCCGCCCGCGGTGCGACATGCCGTAGATCATTTCGCGCACGCCAAGCTGGCCGCCGTACTTGATTACCGCTTCGAGCGCGGGGATCATTGATTCGCCGCCGTCGAGGCCGAAGCGCTTGGTGCCGACGTATTTCTTGCCAAGGAATTTTTCGTATTGTTCGCCACGGATCACCGCAGCCAGGATCGCCTTCTTGCCGTTCGGGGTAAAGTCGATCGACTTGTCGCCGCCCTCGATCCGGTCCTGGATGAAGGCACGTTCTTCCACATCGGCGATGTGCATGAATTCAAAGCCGATCTTGCCGCAATAATTGCGCCGCAGGATCGCCACGATATCGCGCGGCGTGGCCCATTCCACCCCCAGGATGCCACCCAGATAGACGTTGCGATCAAGCGCCGCGCCAACAAAGCCATGGTATTCGGGCGAAAGGTCGGCGGGCAGGTGCTGCCGCGCCAGGCCCAGCGGATCGAGATCGGCGGTCAGATGGCCGCGCACGCGATAGGTGCGGATCAGCAGCATCGCGCGCAGCGAATCCTGTGCCGCCTGTTCCAGCGCGGCATCGTCCAGCTTTGGCGCATCCTTCTTCAGCGCCTTGGCGATGTCGATCTTCAATGCCATCGGGTCAAGCGCCCGGGTCAGGTCATCGCCCGCTGCGGCATCGTTCACCGGCCAGCGCTTCGAGGCCCAGCTGGGCCCGGGCTGCGGCCCGTCCTGCGCGGGATCGTTGTCGAAGTCGTGCAACTCGTGACCCATCGTTTCAACTCCTGTGCCCCGGCGAGCGAGGGGCTTCGGACAATCCCGCTGCGCCGATTGGCGCAGGGAACCTTTCCTGCATGCGGGGTGTGGCGCGCGTTATCGTGTCACACCACCGGCAAAAACGGTATTGCCCCGACCCTTGGGGCAAATACCGGCACATAATGCACGGCGCCGCTGCCCGACGATCGCTCAGGACCGGGGCAGCGGCGCTGGTGCGCAGCGATCAGGCGAGTTCGGGCGCAATGCCCTTGCACGCCACCAGCAGTTCCTTGACTGCGTCGACCGAGACCCCGAGATTGGCCTTGGCCGTATCGTCGAGCGCAATCTCGATGACCTTTTCGACGCCGCCTGCACCGATCACCACCGGCACCCCGACATACAGGCCGTCAACGCCGTATTCGCCGCTGACATGCGCGGCGCAGGGCAGGACGCGCTTCTGATCCTTGAGATAGGCTTCGGCCATCGCAATGCCCGAGGCGGCGGGGGCATAGAACGCCGAACCGGTCTTGAGCAGGCCGACGATTTCGCCGCCGCCGGCGCGCGTGCGCGCAACGATCGCGTCGATGCGGTCCTGGGTTGACAGGCCCATCTTGATCAGGTCGGTCACGGGGATGCCCGAAACGGTCGAATAATCGACCACCGGCACCATCGTGTCGCCGTGGCCGCCCAGCACGAACGAATTCACATCGCGCACCGAAACACCGAACTCCCAGGCCAGGAACGTGGTGAACCGCGCCGAATCGAGCACGCCTGCCATGCCCACCACCTTGTTGTGCGGCAGGCCCGAAAATTCGCGCAGCGCCCACACCATCGCATCGAGCGGATTGGTGATGCAGATCACGAAAGCGTCGGGCGCGTTGGCCTTGATGCCTTCGCCCACGGCCTTCATCACTTTCAGGTTGATGCCCAGCAGGTCATCGCGGCTCATGCCCGGCTTGCGCGGCACGCCGGCGGTGACGATGATCACGTCGGCGCCTGCGATATCCTTGTAATCGTTGGTGCCGATGATCGATGCATCGAAACCTTCGACCGGGCCGCACTGCGACAGGTCGAGCGCCTTGCCCTGGGGCACGCCTTCAGCCACGTCGAACAGGACGATATCGCCCAGTTCCTTCTGCGCGGCGAGATGAGCGAGGGTGCCGCCGATATTGCCGGCGCCGATCAGCGCAATTTTCTTGCGAGCCATGCTTTACGGTCCTTTCCCGTAGCTGCGGGACTGAACAAAGGTCACTGTCCCACCGTCACAAACACCGCCCCACGTCCCGCATGACAGGGAGGCATCCGGTGGAATGGCTGGGTCCGTAAGCCTGTGGCAAAGGGATTGCAAGGCGTTAAAAGGTCGCATTTCAGGGTTTTTATGATAACGTTTCGCAATATCAAATGCATATCGGAGCAGCAAACCGTGGCCGCGTGCGTCGCCGCGCGCGGCGCCGCCATCCGGGCCGCATGCATCGCTTGTGAAACCTGAATTGAATCTGACCCGGATCAGGTGCGGCGTCGTTGGCCCAGCATGCGGCTGATTTCATCCCACCAGGCGGCATCGTCATCGTCGCCGCGCGCATTGGCGTTGGCAGCAGCCAGACGGGCACGCTCTGCGGCGGCCAGCCCGTGCACCGCAAACAGGCGCAGTGCCGCGTGCACCCGCGCATCGTCGAACGTGCCCGGGCCAAGGTCGGTGTCGTTGCCAATGTGCTGGTTGTCGTTGACCGCGGCGTGCCAGCCCAGGCGGGAAGGGCGAACCAGCGCAGGCGAAATGATCCCGTAACGGGGTACAAAGCGCAACATCGTATGGTCTCCTCCACTGCGGGCAACGGCCCGGTCGCACGGCCTTAGCGCCGATCGCGTGAACGTGCAGTGAGGCGACAAGGTAAAGACACTGCAAACGAAACAAGGAATTGCAATCACGACCCCGGTTGGCGAATCCAGTGCGCGGCGTTGTCGTATTGCTGTTCCGCCTCGGGCCGGACCGCGCCCGATCCTGGCAGGATGTGGCTGTGCGGTGCGGGCGCGGCGGCGGATGCCGGGGTCTGGTTCAGGGGTTGCTGACCAAACGACACGCCCGCGCGCATGATGGCCGGATCGGCCGCCACCGCCCCGGCGGTCGTCGCCCGCAGCGCGGTCAGGCGGCCCGCCTCGAATGCCTTTTCCAGCGTGATCGGATCGGCTGTGTCGGCGCCGGTCGATACCCACGTGCGCGGATGGGGTGCGGCCACCGGTTCGCCGCCGGCATAGACCGCGCTGAAGGCGCGCGGCTGTCCGGCGCTGCCGGTCCAGCGATAGAACCGGTGCGCCCCGATCATGCCGATAAAGGTCATCGTGTCGGACCAGGCAGGATGCACCGCGCTGGTGTGATAATGCGTGGCCAGGCCCACCGGCGCAAAGACGAAGCCGGCCATCGCCGCCTCGGCCACGCGGCGCGCACGCGCCCAATAGACCGCCATCGGCCGATGCTGCATCGATCCGTCGCAGGCAAAGCTGAACTGGCACCCCGGCCGTTCCGACCCCTGGTAGACCACGCCGCACACCGTCTTGGGAAAGGCGGGGTGGGCCACGCGGTTCAACACGACTTGCGCCACCGCGCGCTGACCATCATCGGGTTCGCGCGCCGCTTCGTAATAGATCGCCGCGGTCATGCATTCCACCGCACGGGTGCGATCGAGCCCGCTGCCGGTGGGCAGCGTGGGCCGCGCCGCAGGTCCGCCTTGCAGCGCAACGGGCGGCGCTGCGGCATCCGGATGCACGCTGGCCAGCGTGCGGTTCCACGCGTCCATTGCCGCCTGTGGGGTCAGCAATCCGCGGTTGGCCGGCGCGCCTGCGGGGTGTGCCGGCGCGATCTGGGCCTGCGCCAGCGCGCCCCGCACGCCATGCGGATCGCCCCAGCCGATCGCGGCCAGCAGCGCCGGGATCATGCCAAGCAGCACCGCCAGCGTGATGCGCCACCGCAACCGGGCGCGGCGTATCCGCAGTGTGTCGCGTAGCGCCTGGTTGTTCTGGATCGCCTGCCCGAAGTCCCGCGTGGCGGGCGCGTCCGTGATGGGCGTGGCGGCGCGTTGCTTCGCCGCTTCGCAGGGCACAATCACCGGTCGATAATCGATTTCGAGTGGCATGTGGTCCCGGGGCAATTCTGGCAAGACAGGCATAACCGATCCGGGCCATGCGCGCATGGCCGATCGGCGGGCTGTCTCGATATGCGACAGACCCCTGCCAGAGGATTAACTGTCGCGCGCCGCGGTCGGGGTTGTCCTTGCGCAGCCACACGGCTATGCGCGCCCAGACTTTCCGCCGTGCCCGGGCGGTTGGCATGGCCCGGACCGGCCGTGCCGGGCCTGATCAAGACCGCAGGAGTAGGTGATGACCGGGTTGATGCGCACGATGGCAAGCCAGACCGCGCTGGCCCTGATGCTGTGCAGCCTGGGCCTGCCGTCCGCACAGGCGCAGACCGCGCCGGCTTCGCCACCTGCAGCCCCCACCGCCGACGATTACCCCCCGCCCGAAGAGGCGCAGGCCGCGCCCGATGTTGCGCCGATTGCAGTGACCAGCCTGGCCACGGGATCGGCGCTGGCGGTCGACAAGCTGGCACAGCCGGTTACCGTGCTGACCGCAGACGAACTCAATCGCATCGGCGGGGCCGATGTCACCCGCGTCCTGGCGGACATTCCGGGCGCGACCTGGGAACGCTATGGCGCGGCCGGTGCGTTTACCGGGGTGCATCTGCGCGGAGCGTCGGCCAGCGACACGCTGGTGCTGATCGATGGCGTGCGCATGCAGGATATTGCCTCGCCCGGCGGAGCATTTGACTTCGGCACTTTGACCGGGGTGGGCATCGATCGCATCGATGTGCTGCGCGGCAGCGGCTCGGTGGTGTGGGGCAGCGGCGCGGTCGGCGGGATCGTGGCAATCACCACGCCCGAGACCAAGGGTCTCAATGCCTCGTTCGAAGTGGGCAGCCGCGACACGCTGGCTGAAAACATCGCCTATGGCCTGCGCACCGATCGCTATGCGCTGTCGCTCAACACCGGCTATACCGCCACCGACGATATTCCGGGGCGCCGCGACGATGTGCCCGGCGGGTTTCACCAGTGGCGGTTTGGCGGGCGTGGCCGGGTCAGCCTGACCGATGCGCTCAGCCTGTTTGCCGTGGCGCGCTATGCCGATGACAAAGCCAGCGGCAATGCATTTCCGTTGCCGCGCGAATTGAGCGGCGACGCCCCGCAGGCGCTTGAAACCGAACAATTGTCCGGGCGGACCGGGGCGCATTTCGAACAGGGCGCGGTCACGCTTGATGGCGGCTATGCCTTTGGTACGACGCGCACGGTCTATGTCGTGACAGGCGCTGCGGGCACTATTGCCGCCAACTGGCTGGGCAAATCACAGCGCGCCGACATGACCGGCGCGGTCAAACTGCTGCACGATCTGGCGGTCAACTTTGGCGCCGACACCGAATGGACCGGCTATTCCAGCAGTTTTGATGCCGAACATCGCGCCAACGATACCAGCGGCCATGTCCTGATCGGCTGGTACGGCGCGGCAGCGACACTGACCGCCGGACTGCGGGTCGACGATCACAGCGCCTATGGCACGCACGAAACCTATTCGGTCGATGGCAGTGCCCGCCTTGCCGAAGGGCTGCGACTGCGCGCAGCCTATGCCCAGGGGTTCAAGGCACCAACGCTGTATCAGCTCTATTCGGGGTTCGGAAATGCCGCGCTGGCGCCTGAAACCGCGCAAAGCTATGACGGCGGCCTGGAATACACCGGTGCGGCCGGAAAGCTGAAGCTGGCCGCTTCGGTCTATCGGCGCGACAGCCGCAATCTGATCGAATTCATGCCCTGCACCGGGTCGGCTGATCCGGCCTGCGCAGCGCGCGCCAATGGCACATATGGCAATGTCGGCCAGGCCCGCGCCGATGGCGCCGAGCTCGAAGCGATCTACGCGCCATCGTTCAAATTCCGCGTGACCGCGCTATACAGTCACGACATTGCCACCAACAGGACCCCGGGCGATGCCCATTTCGGCAATGACCTGACGCTGCGGCCGCGCGATGTCATGTCGCTGTCGACCGACTGGACTTCGCCGTTCAAGGGTCTGGTGTTGGGCGCCGATCTGCGCGTGCAATCGGCCAGTTGGGGCGATGCGGCCAACACCGTGCGTCTGCCCCCGGGCGAAATTGCCACATTGCGCGCAACTTTGCCGTTCGGCAGTTTCCTCGATTTCTATGGCCGCCTGGAAAACCTGTTCAACGATCACCAGCCCACCGTGCCCGGCTATGGCGCGCCGGGACGCGGGGTGTTTGTGGGCATCAGGGTCCGCTATTGACGGCGCGCGCGGTCCTTGCGCTGTCGCTGGCCCTTGCTGCGCCACAGCCGGCGCAGGCATCCCCGCGCATTGTCTCGCTGAATCCGTGCAGCGACGCGATCTTGGCCGAAGTGGCCGACCCTGCGCAAATTCTGGCGATTTCGGCCTATAGCCGGGATCCGGCAACATCGTCGCTGGCGCCGGGCGTTGCCGCGCGGTTTGCCGTAACGCATGGCACGATCGAGGAGGTGATTGCGCTGCACCCCGATGTGGTGATCGACGGGGCCTTTGTGGCACCGGCCACCGCAGGCGCCTACCGCCGGCTGGGGCTGCGGCTTGAAGTGCTGGGCACCCAGCACAGCGTGGCGGATTCGCTGGCCGATGTGCGGCGGCTGGCGGCACTTGCCGGGCATCCCGACCGGGGCGAAGCGCTGGTCGGGCGGATCATGGCGGCGCTGGCCGCCGCGGCGCCCCCGCCGGGTGCGCCGCCGGTCGATGCGGTGCTGTGGGAATGGGGCGGAATGGTCGCGGGGCGCAACACTTTGACCGGTGAACTGCTCGAACGCGCCGGCTTTGCCAATCTGCCCGCGCGCCAGGGCTATGGCCAGGCCGACATCTATCCGATCGAGCGGCTGCTGGCGCATCCGCCGCGCGTGATCCTGACGGTCGGACACGATCGCATGCTGCACCATCCCGCGCTGGCGACATTGAACCGCACTGCACGCGCTGATTTCCCCGCAGGGCTGCTGTTTTGCGGCGGTCCGACGATCATCCGCGCCGTGCAAACGTTGGCGCAAGTGCGGCGGAGCCTGCACTGATGGCGCCGCGCTGGTGGATCATGCTGGGCGTGCTGCTGTTGCTGGCGCTGCCGCTGTCGCTGCTGGCAGGGCAAGTGTGGATCGATCCGTTCGGCCCGCCTGTGCCCGGGGCGGTGCCGATCCTGGTTGAACTGCGCGCGCCGCGTGCGGCGCTGGCGCTGGTGATCGGTGGCGGGCTGGGTGCGGCGGGTGCGGCGATGCAGGGTTTCTTGCGCAATCCGCTGGCCGATCCGGGGCTGTTCGGGATCGCGCCGCTGGCCGCGCTGGGCGCGGTGCTGTCGTTTTATACAGGCGCCGCGATACAGGAATGGGCCTTGCCGGGGTTCGCGCTTGTCGGCGCGGGGTTGGCGATGGCGCTGCTGGTGCTGATCGCGGGCCGTGCCACCGATGGCGGGATCGGACGCGGCATCACGCTGTTCACGCTGGCCGGCATGATGATCGCCAGCCTGGCGGGCGCGCTGACCAGCCTGGTGATCAGCCTGTCGCCCAATCCCTTTGCGCTGAGCGAGATTGTCACCTGGCTGATGGGCGCGCTGGAAAACCGCAGCTGGCACGATGTCGCGCTGGCCGCGCCGCCCACGCTGATCGGCATGGTTTTGCTGATGCGCGCCGGGCCTTCGCTCGATGCGCTGAGCCTGGGTGATGCGGCGGCGCGTTCGCTGGGGGTGGAACCGGCGCGGTTGCAGGCGCTGATGGTGCTGGGCGTCGGACTGGTGGTGGGCGCGGGTGTGGCGGTTGCGGGTATTGTCGGCTTTGTCGGCCTGATCGTGCCGCATCTGGTGCGGCCGCTGACCGACCATCGCCCCGGTTCGCTGATCGGGCCGAGCGCGATTGCCGGCGCGCTGCTGGTGCTGATAGCCGACAGCGCGTGCCGGTTGCTGCCGCTGACGGGGGGCGAATTGCGGCTGGGCATTGCGCTCAGCGTGCTGGGTGCGCCGTTTTTCCTGATGCTGCTGCTGCGCCTGCGGCGGGATCTGGCCTGATGCTGCGCGCGCACGCCCTGACTGTGCCCGGACGGCTGCATGGCGTCGATGTGGCGCTGCAAAGGGGGCGGATCACCGCGATTGTCGGGCCCAATGGCGCGGGCAAATCGACCCTGCTGTCGTCACTGGCGGGGCTGACAACAGGCGATGTGACACTGGACGACCGCGCGCTGGCGGCAATGGCAGGCCGCGACCGCGCGCAAACGATCGGTTTTCTGCCCCAGGGCGGCGATGTCGCATGGAACCTGTCGGTTGCCACACTGGTGCGACTTGGCCGCCTGCCGCACCGCTCCACGCGCGCAACCGATGATCGTGCCGTCGCGGCCGCGCTGTCCGACATGGCGCTTGACGCGCTTGCCGCGCGCCCGGTCGGCACGTTGTCGGGTGGTGAACGCGCACGCGCGTTGCTTGCCCGCGTGCTGGCGGGCGAACCCGGCTGGGTGCTGGCCGACGAACCGCTGGCCAATCTCGATCTGGCTCACGCGCGCGCATTGCTGCGGCATTTCCGCAGGCTTGCCGACGCGGGCAAAGGCGTGGCGCTGGTGATGCACGATCTGGCGCAGGCGATGAACCATGCCGATCACGTCGTCGTGCTGGATAAGGGGCGCGTGGCCGCAAGTGGCGCGCCCGAAACGACACTCGACCCCGCGCTTGTTGCGCGGGTATGGGGCATCGAGGCGCACTGGCTCGGCGATCACGGAGCCCGTGCGCTGGCCTGCCCCTAATTCCCCCTTGCCCCGTTGCCAATCCGTGCGACAGGCACCACCTGCGCAGCTTGCGTCAATCGAACAAATATGGAACATACCGAACAATGTCCCTCAACACGATTTCGGTGCGCGGCGCGCGCGAGCACAACCTCAAAGGCTTTGACATCGATCTGCCGCGCGATGCGCTGATCGTGATCACCGGCCTGTCGGGGTCGGGCAAATCCAGCCTGGCGTTCGATACGATCTATGCCGAAGGGCAGCGGCGCTATGTCGAAAGCCTGTCGGCCTATGCGCGCCAGTTTCTGGAAATGATGCAAAAGCCCGATGTCGAACATATCGACGGGCTGTCGCCGGCGATCTCGATCGAGCAAAAGACGACGAGTCGCAACCCGCGCTCGACGGTCGCCACGGTCACCGAAATCTACGACTACATGCGTCTGTTGTGGGCGCGCGTCGGCGTGCCCTATTCGCCCGCCACCGGCCTGCCGATTGCCGCGCAAACGGTCAGCCAGATGGTCGATCGCACGATGACCCTGCCCGAGGGCACGCGCGCCTTTCTGCTGGCGCCGGTGGTGCGCGGGCGCAAGGGCGAATACCGCAAGGAATTGGCCGAGTGGCAAAAGGCGGGCTATACCCGCGTGCGCATCGACGGCGAATTCTACGCGATCGAGGACGCGCCCACGCTCGACAAGAAGCTGAAGCATGACCTGGAAGTGGTCGTCGATCGCATCGCGGTGCGCGAAGGCATCGAAAGCCGGCTGGCCGACAGTTTTGAACAGGCGCTGAAGCTGGCCGATGGTCTGGCTTTTCTCGATCTGGCCGATGGCGTGGTGCCCGGCCGCGAAGACGAAGCCGAAGCGCAATCAAAGGGTCGCGCCAAGACGCTGAAAGGCACCGGCCTGCCGCCCAACCGCATCGTCTTCTCCGAAAAATTCGCCTGTCCGGTCAGCGGTTTCACGATCGAAAGCATCGAGCCGCGGCTGTTTTCGTTCAACGCGCCGCAAGGCGCCTGCCCGGCCTGCGACGGCCTGGGTGAAAAGCTGCTGTTCGACCCGCAGCTGGTCGTGCCCAACGAGCACCTGTCGCTTAAACAGGGTGCGATCGTGCCCTGGGCCAAATCCAATCCGCCCAGCCCCTATTACATGCAGGTTCTGGCCAGCCTGGCCGATCATTTCGGGTTCAAGCTGGATACGCCGTGGGACACGCTGCCCGGCGAGATCAAGCTGGTGATCCTTTATGGCACCGGGGGCAAAGCCGTTCCGCTGACCTTTATCGACGGGCGCAAGTCGTACACCGTGCAGAAATCGTTCGAAGGGGTGATCGGCAATCTCAACCGCCGCCTGCTGCAGACCGACAGCGCCTGGGTTAAGGAAGAGCTGGGCAAATTCCAGACCGCGCAGCCGTGCGAAACCTGTGAAGGCAAACGGCTCAAGCCCGAAGCGCTGGCGGTGAAAGTGGCCGGCGCCGACATTTCCAGCGTGACGCGGCTGTCGGTTGCGGCTGCGGTTGCCTGGTACGACGAGATCGATCAGCATCTGACCGCACAACAGCGCCAGATTGCGCGCGCGATCCTCAAGGAAATCAACGAACGGCTTGGCTTTCTCAACAATGTCGGGCTCGATTACCTCAATCTCGATCGCACCTCGGGCACGTTGTCGGGCGGGGAAAGCCAGCGCATTCGCCTGGCCAGCCAGATCGGTTCGGGCCTGTCGGGTGTGCTCTATGTGCTCGACGAACCGTCGATCGGGCTGCACCAGCGCGATAACGATCGCCTGCTCGAAACGCTGAAACGGCTGCGCGATCTGGGCAACACGGTGATCGTGGTCGAACACGATGAAGACGCGATCCGCACCGCCGACCATATCGTCGATCTGGGACCGGGTGCGGGCGTCCATGGTGGCGAGATCGTGGCACAGGGCACGCTGGCCGATATTCTGGCCAGCGAAGCCAGCCTGACCGGCCAGTATCTCAGCGGCACGCGCCGGATCGAGGTGCCCGTCACGCGCCGCCCCGGCAACGGCAAGGCGATCACGATCAAGGGCGCGCGCGCCAACAATCTGCGCGATGTCAGCGTGCGGATTCCGCTGGGCACCTTTGCCTGCGTGACCGGGGTGTCGGGATCGGGCAAGTCGTCGCTGATCATCGACACCTTGCAGGCGGGCGCGGCGCGCGTGCTGAACGGTGCGCGGGTCATCGCGGGCGCACACGATGCGATCACCGGCCTCGAATTCTGCGACAAGGTGATCGAGATCGACCAGTCGCCGATCGGTCGAACCCCCCGGTCAAACCCGGCCACCTATACCGGATCGTTCACGCTGATCCGCGACTGGTTCGCCGGATTACCCGAATCCGCGGCGCGCGGCTACAAGGCCGGCCGGTTCAGCTTCAACGTCAAGGGCGGCCGGTGCGAGGCGTGCCAGGGCGACGGGCTGATCAAGATCGAGATGCATTTCCTGCCCGATGTCTATGTCACCTGCGAACAATGCGACGGGCGGCGGTACAATCGCGAAACGCTCGAGGTAAAGTTCAAGGGCCATTCGATCGCCGATGTGCTCGACATGACGATCGAGGACGCGGTCGAATTCTTCAAGGCGGTGCCGCCGATCCGCGATCGCATGCACATGCTGGCCGAAGTCGGTCTGGGCTATGTCAAAGTGGGGCAACAGGCCACCACGCTGTCAGGCGGCGAAGCGCAGCGCGTGAAGCTGGCCAAGGAACTGGCGCGCCGGTCGACCGGACAGACGCTCTATATCCTCGACGAACCGACCACGGGGCTGCATTTCGAAGACGTGCGCAAATTGCTCGAAGTGCTGCACCGGCTGGTCGAACAGGGCAATTCGGTGGTGGTGATCGAACACAACCTCGATGTGATCAAGACCGCCGACTGGATCATCGACATGGGCCCCGAAGGTGGTGTGCGCGGCGGCATGGTCGTGGCCGAGGGCACGCCCGAGGTGGTGGCCGCCAATCCCGACAGCCACACCGGGTTCTATCTCAAGCCTTTGCTGTAACATGCCGTCACCCGGTCGGCGGGGACGGTTTTACAGCGCGAAAAACGCCAGAGTCTTGCGGTCCAGCACGCCGGTCGGTTTCAGGCCCACGCCGGCCTGAAACCCACGGATCGCCAGGGCGGCCTTGCCGGGGTCCTGCGCGTCGGCGGCGGTGTCCAGCAGGTGCAGCTGGACCAGCCGGTTGACGACAAGCTGGGCCACGATCGGGTCCAGCGGGGCGTCGCGCCGGGGCTGTGCAAACGCCGGGCCGGGTGCGCCGCTGGTGTCGAAACCCGGCGCGGCATCGGGTGGTGCTGCGGCAATCAGCAGCAGCGCCAGCAGCGCGCAATCAGCGCGTCGCACCACCGCGCCCACCCGTCGTTGCCGGATCATCGTCGGCTTTGGCCAACTGACGCAGGCCATTGCGCAGATCATCTTCGCCGATCGCGCCCGACACCATGATCGAATGGCCAAAGCGGTTGTCGCGCAGCGCGATCGCGGGGGTGCCCTCGATCCCGGCTTCATCGGCGGCTTTCATTTCGGCGGCGAGGCGCGCACTGGTCCGATCCGAGGTGGTGCAACCTGCCAGCTTGTCGCGATCGTGCGCGCCGGCGGCGCCGGCCATCGCCGCAACCGGATCATCGTGGCCGTCGCCTTCGCCGATGCCTTTGCCGTTGCTGCCAGTGCGCGCCATCCACGCGCCGAGAAAGCGGTAATAGCCCGCCGGTCCGGCCTGGTCGGCCACGCACAGCGCCGTTGATGAGGCCAGGATGGCGTTGGGTCCGTGGAACGGCAACGGGTACAACCGCACCACCAGATTGACGCGCCCCCCCGAGGTGTCGACCACGTTTTCGGGGTGCTTGCCCAGCAGCTTGCAATAGGGGCATTCGGGATCAAGCCAGATGATCACGCTGAACCGCGCGGTGGGCTTGCCGTAAAGCCTGTCCTGCTTGCCCACCGGGGCGACAAAGGGCGTTTCCATCCAGCCGACGGTGTCGTCCTGGTCCTGTGCCATGGCCATCGGGGCGGCCAGCGCCAGGCTGGCGGTGGCGGCGCCCTGCAACACCCATCGTAGCATCATCACGCGCGTCCTTGTCCGATCGAAATCATTCGGCGGGTTTTTCATGTTTGGTGGCCAAGCGCAATGACGCCCTCGGGCCTTTGCACGGAACACGCGCTGCTCTATACGGCGGAATATGGGACCGAATCTTGTCGTGCGCCGATTTGTGCGCCTGTGCCTGGCGGCGCTGGTCGCCTTTTTCCTGCCCGCTGCAGCGGTGCATGCGCAAACGCGCGGGCCGCTGGTGCTGGCGGCGGCAAGTCTGCAGGAATCGATGAATGCTGCCGCCGATGCCTGGGCGCGCCACCACCATCCGCGCCCGGTGTTGTCGTTTGCCGCGTCATCCGCGCTGGCACGCCAAATCGGTGCAGGGGGTGCTGCCGATCTGTTCGTGTCGGCCGACGAGGACTGGATGGATACATTGGCCAAGGCCGGCAAGATCGTGCCCGAAAGCCGCGTGTCATTCCTGTCGGGGGCATTGGTGATTGTCGCGCCTGCCGGGCGCGCGCTGACGTTGCATGCTGCGCCCGGGTTTGCGCTGGCCGCGGCATTGGGGGGCGGCAAGCTGGCGATGGCTGACCCCGATGCGGTGCCTGCCGGGCGCTACGGGCGCGCGGCACTGCAACATCTGAAAGTGTGGGATCAGGTTTCGGGCCAGGTGGCGCGCGCCGAAAACGTGCGCGCAGCGCTGGCGCTGGTGGCGCACGGCGCGGCGCCGCTGGGCATTGTCTATGCCACCGATGCCATGGCCGAGCCGGCGGTGCACACAGTGGCGGTGTTTCCGGCCGACAGCCATGCACCGATCACGTATCCGATCGCGCGGCTGCGCGCATCGACCAACCCCGATGCGGAAGGATTCCGCCGGTTCCTGCTGTCGGGTGAAGCCAAGGCAATTTTCCGCCATTACGGGTTCGTCACGCGCTGATGCTGTTGTCGCCGGATGAATGGGGCATTGTCGGTCTGTCGCTGCAGGTCAGTGGCTGCGCCATTCTGGGTGCGCTGCCGGTGGCGTTTGCGCTGGCCTATGTGCTGGCGCGCGTGCGCTTTGCCGGCAAGATCGTGGTCGATGCGCTGGTACACCTGCCGCTGGTGCTGCCCCCGGTGGTGGTCGGCTGGGTGCTGCTGATTGCCTTTGCCCCATCGGGACCGTTGGGCGCACCTCTGGCGCGCTGGTTCGGCGTGTCGTTGCTGTTCCGCTGGACCGGCGCGGCGCTGGCCGCGGCCATCATGGCGCTGCCCTTGATGGTGCGATCCATCCGGCTTTCGCTCGAGGCGATCGATCCCCGGCTCGAACAGGCGGCGCGCACGCTGGGGGCGGGGCGGCTTGACCGCTTTTTCACGATCGTGCTGCCGCTGGCGCGGCCCGGCGTGCTGGCCGCACTGGTGCTGGGGTTTGCGCGATCGCTGGGTGAATTCGGCGCTACGATTACCTTTGTGTCGAATGTGCCTGGCGAAACCGCAACGCTGCCGCTGGCGATCTATTCCGCGCTGCAAGTGCCGGGGGCCGAGGCCACAGTGTGGCGGCTGGCGCTGGTGTCGGTGGTGCTGTCGCTGGGCGCGCTGATCGCGTCCGAATGGCTGGTCCGGCGGGGATTGAGCCGCGATCATGCCACACCGGGGCACGACAGCCATGTCCTTTGATATCGCGCTGCAGGTGCGCCGCGGGCCGCGCACGATCGCCTGCAGCTTTGCCACCGGCACGGGCATCACCGCGCTGTGCGGCCCTTCGGGCGCGGGCAAGTCCAGCGTGCTGGCGGCGATTGCCGGCCTGCTTGCCCCGACACAAGGGCACGTTGTGGCGGGCGGCGCAACGCTGTTCGACAGCGCGCGCGGGATTGCCGTGCCCGCACAGCATCGCGCCTGTGGCCTGGTGTTCCAGGACTTGCGGCTGTTTCCGCACCTCGGCGTCGAGGCCAACTTGCGCTATGGCGAGCGGCGCGCGCCGCCGGCGCGGCGGGTGATCGAATTTGCCGATGCCGTCCGCCTGCTCGATATCGGGCATTTGCTGGCGCGGCGTCCCGCCACGCTGTCGGGTGGCGAGGCGCAGCGCGTGGCGATCGGCCGCGCGCTGCTGTCGGGCCCGCGCTTCATGCTGCTCGATGAACCGCTGGCCGCGCTCGATGTGCGATTGCGCGACGGCGTGATCGATCTGATCGCGCGGATCCACCGCCAGTTCGATCTGCCGATGATCCTGGTCAGCCATGCGCCCGATGACGTGGCGCGCCTGGCCGATCATGTCGTGATGCTCGGTCAGGACCCCGCGAGCGCCTGGTCCGCGCCCAGAACCGGCACGGCCAGCGAAGGCTGCGCGGGCTGATCGCGAAACCGGATCGGCGGACCCAGATGTCGCCGGCCCAGATCGTCGGTCAGGACAAAGCCGCGCGCGGCGATCTGTTCATCGTCCAGCGCCTGCGGATAGGTGTTCACCCGGCCCCAGCACAGATTGAGCCGGTCGAGCAGCGCGCCCGCCGCATCCACCGTCTGGCCTGCAAAGAACGCAGCCAGCAGGTCAACCACGGGTTGCTGATGCGGCCCGGGTTCGCTGCACAACGGGGCAAGATCGGGGCGTTCGAGTTCGTCCAGCAGCGCGGCTGCGAATTTCGGTTCTTGCCCCGCCAGCGCCAGCCGGCCATCGGCGCAGGCGTACCAGCGATAGAACGCGGCGCCCCCGGTGGTCCGCTCGTGCGCCACGACCGGCTGGCGCCCCTCGGCCATGGTCGGCCCGATCACATTGGCGGTGGCTGAAAGCAGTGCCTCGTGCATCGCAATGTCGATCCTGTCGCCGCGCCCGGTCTGCGTGCGGGCATAAAGCGCCATCAGCACCGCCGACAGGCCGTGCAGCGCCGACAGATAATCCGACAGCGGCAGCGCGGGCATGGCGGGTGTGCCATCGGGCGCGCAATTTGCGCCCAGCACCCCGGTCAGGGCCGCAAGCGCCAGATCGTGTGCGGCGCGCCCGCCGCGCGGGCCGTCCTGGCCAAAGGCGCTGATTGCGCAATAGATCAGCCGCGGGTTGCGCGCCGCCAGTGTGTCGTAATCGATGCCCAGCCGTCGGGCGACACCGGGTCGGTTGGATTCGATCACCACGTCGGCGCTGTCGGCCAGGCGCAGAAACGCGGCATGATCAACCGGTGCCTTCAGATCGAGCACCACGCTTTTCTTGCCGCGGTTGAAATTGCGGAAATAGACCGTGTCGGCCCCGTCTTTCAGCCCGATGTGCCGCGTGTGATCGCCACCGGGCGCCTCGATCTTGATCACTTCGGCACCATGGTCGGCCATTGCCATGGTCAGATAGGGGCCGGGGATATAGCTCGTCAGATCGAGCACCCGCACGCCGGTCAGTTTCATGCCTGTCTCCCTTGCAGTGCCACCATGGCGGCGCGGCAAGGGTGTTTCAAGCGATCGGCTATATTTCCAGCTGGCTGCCCAGTTCGATCACGCGGTTGGTGGGCAGGCGGAAGAACTGCATCGCGCTTTCGGCGTTGCGGATCATCCACGCAAACAGCTTTTCGCGCCACAGCGCCATGCCCGGACGCTTCGATGCAATCAGCGTCTGGCGCGCGAGGAAATAGCTGGTTTCCATCGGCTTGAACGGGCCGCCCGCGCGTGTTTCGGCGGCCAGTTCGGCGGGCACGTTGGCTTCGTCCATGAAACCGATGGTGATGATCATGCGGTAAAACCCGTGGCCGATCGCTTCGACCATGCGGCGCGCTTCATCGGGCACATGCGGCACGCCATCGGTCACCACGGTCAGGATCACCACGCGTTCGTGCAGGATGTGGTTGTGCTTCAGATTGTGCAGCAGGGCCGGCGGAATGCCTTCGGCGGTCGATGCCAGAAACACCGATGTTCCGGGCACCCGGCGCACTTTGTCGCAGACCGAATTGAGGAACAGGTCGAACGGCATCGAATCCTCGGCCAGACGTTCGCGCAGGATGCGGCGCCCGCTGGCCCAGGTGGTCAGGACAATGAACACTACCGTGGCGATCAGCAGCGGGAACCACCCGCCATCGGGGATCTTGGTCACGTTCGACGCGAAATAGGCGCCATCAACCACCAGGAACACGCCGGTCATCAGCGTGGCGGGCAACCAGTGCCATTTCCACACGGCAAAGGTCAGGATACCAAGCATACAGGCGGTGATGAACATCGTGCCCGTCACCGCGATGCCATAGGCCGAGGCCAGATTGTCCGACGATTTGAATCCGACCACCAGCAATAGCACCAGCGCCAGCAACAGCCAGTTGACCAGCGGCACATAGATCTGCCCCGCCGCTTTCGCACTGGTGTGCAGGATGCGGATGCGCGGCAGGAAACCCAGTTGGATCGCCTGTTGCGAAATCGAATAGGCGCCCGAAATCACCGCCTGGCTGGCGATGATCGTGGCCGCGGTCGACAGGATCACCAGCGGCAGGCGCGCCCATTCGGGCGCCATCAGGAAAAACGGGTTCTCGATCAGCTTTGGATTGCGCAGCAGCAACGCCGACTGGCCGAGGTAATTGACGATCAGGCAGGGAAACGCCACCGTCAGCCATGACAGCATGATCGCCTTGCGTCCGAAATGGCCCATATCGGCATACAGTGCTTCGGCCCCGGTTACCGCCAGGATCACCGAGCCAAGCGCGAGAAAGGCCAGCATCGGGTCGAGCATGAAGAATTGCACCGCATAGACCGGATTGACCGACCACAGGATTTCCGGCGCGGCCATGATGCCCATCACCCCCAGCACCGCGATAACCGCAAAATAGACCAGCATGACCGGGCCGAACAGCTTGCCCACCGCGGCAGTGCCGCGCGCCTGGATCGCAAACAGCCCGATCAGGATGACGATTGAAATCGGCAGCACCAGTTCCTTGAAC
This sequence comes from Novosphingobium acidiphilum DSM 19966, assembly GCF_000429005.1. Lineage (GTDB taxonomy): Bacteria > Pseudomonadota > Alphaproteobacteria > Sphingomonadales > Sphingomonadaceae > Novosphingobium > Novosphingobium acidiphilum. The sequence continues at coordinate 47,479 of NZ_AUBA01000009.1, forward strand.
GCGGGCTGCACCACTTCCAGCCCTTCGACCGCCGACAGCACCGACATCGCCGGCGTGATGATCGCATCGCCATAGAACAGCGCGGTGGCGATGATCCCCAGCATCACGGTCAGCGCGGTCCAGCGGGTTTCCCCCAGGCGTCGGCCGATCAAGGCCAGCAGCGCCAGGCTGCCGCCTTCGCCCTTGTTGTCGGCATTCAGGATGACAAACACGTACTTGATCGTGACGATCAGCATCATCGTCCAGAAAATCAGCGACAGCACGCCATAGATATGCGCCGGATCGACCGCCAGCGGATGCGGACCGGTAAAGCTGACCTTCAGCGAATACAGCGGGCTGGTGCCGATATCGCCAAACACCACGCCGATTGCGCCGATCGCCAGCGTGCTCAGGCTTTCGCGGTGATGATGGCCGCTGTCGCCCGCAACTGCGGAAGAATCGGCGGTGGACGGGGCTGCGGGAATCGGATCGGTCATCGGCGCGCCGCTACGCCCGCATCACGCCATGGTGAAGGATCTTTACGGGTTCTTTATGGGCATGGACGCGGTCATGTCTGCGACAGGGCGATCGTTTGCTCTGCCAGGCCGGTTTGTGCGCGGAACAGGGCACTCGACATGGCTCGGGATCGGGCGCAATCGTCACCGCGTGCCCGACCTTGCCAACCCTGCCACAGGCATCCCCCTTTCCGCCGCACCGGTCGCGACCTTTGACGTGGCGCAAGATCGCGGTGACGTGACCGGTTGGCTGGTGTCGTTGCTGCTGATTTCCGCGGTTACCGTTCTGGGCGGAGTGCTGGCCCAACATGGCAACGATGCCGATATCAGCATGTTGTACCTGATCCCGGTGATCTATGCCGGCACGCGGCATGGTCTGGGTACCGGGCTTGGCACCGGGCTGGCAGCGGCGCTGGCCTATGACTTTTTTTTCGTGCCGCCGTTTTACAGTTTTGTCATCACCGACCCGTCGCATGTCGTATCGATGGTCATCCTGATCGGGGCGGCGGTGGTGTGCAGCCAGTTGGGCGGGCAGGTGCGGCACCAGGCGCGGCTGGCCCAGGCCAATGCCGATCGCAATGGCGCGCTGGCCGGATTTGCGCGCATGCTGATGGCGATCAACCGCCGCGAAGACCTGTGGTGGCTGCTGGCGCGCGAAATCGGCCGATTGCTCGATGTGCGCACGGTGGTGCTGGCCCCCGATCCCCCGGGCGAGGGCGGACGGAGGCTGGTGGTCAAGGCGGCACTGCCGCCGCGCGATGCGCTTGACCTGATCGACGGGGTCGCGGCGCGCTGGGCATTTGACACCTCGCGGCCCAGCGGGCCGGGCAGCGACAGCATGGCGGTATCCGAATGGCATTTCCATCCGGTGTGCGGCGGCAATGTCGCGCACGCCGTTCTGGGCGTTGGCCGCGATGATGCGCGCGCACCGCTGGCCCCCGATCAGGCTCCGTTGCTGGCCAGTCTGCTCGATCAGGCGGGGCTGGCGCTGGCGCGCATCGCGGCCGAAGAGGATATGCTGCGGCTGGGGAAAGTGCAGGAACGCGATCGGCTGCGCGCGGCATTGTTGTCGTCGATCGGGCACGACTTGCGCACGCCGCTGACCACGGTGCTTGGCATGTTGCGCGCCATCCATCCCGCAAACGAGGGCCAACGCGCGCAGCTGGACACCGCGCGGGGTGAGGCAGAACGGCTTGACCGGTTTGTCGCCAATCTGATCGACATGGTGCGGATCGAAACCGGGGGGCTTGAGCGCGTGGCCGAACCGGTTGACCTGAACGAGGCGGTGACGGCTGCGATTGATGACCTGCGCCGCGTGCTGGGCGGGCATGCGATCGTGGTCGATGTGGCGCGCGATCTGCCGCTGGTCATGGCCGACCCGGTGCTGTTGCACCATTGCCTGATCAATCTGGTCGACAATGCGGCCAAACACGGGCGCGACGACGGCACCGTAACAGTGCGCGCGCGCGCCGCGGGAGAGGGGCTGGCGCTGGCCGTCATCGACGAAGGCCCGGGTATTCGCAGCGGCGAAGAACAGCGCGTGTTCGGCATGTTTACCAGGCTTGAAGGATCGGACCGGCGCGGCGGCACCGGGCTGGGCCTTGCCATCGTCAAGGGCTTTGCCCAGGCCATGGGCATGGAAGTCGCAGCCGCCAACCGCACGCCGGGTGACGATGGCAAGGCCCGTGGCGCCGTGTTTACCCTGCTGATCCCGCCCGAAAATCTGCGCCGGGTCGAAGGAACGATATGATGCGCGAACCGATGCGCGTGCTGGTGATCGATGACGAGGCGCCGATCCGCGCGCTGTTGCGCCAGGCGCTCGAACCGGCGGGCTACCGCGTGACCGAGGCGGGCGATGCCGCAGCTGCGCTGGCTGCCGCACAGGCCGCCATGCCGCACGTGGTGCTGCTCGATCTGGGGTTGCCCGATCGCGACGGGCTGGATCTGATCGCGCCGCTGCGGCAGGCGGGATCGACCGTGCTGGTGGTTTCGGCGCGCGATGCCACCGCGCAAAAGGTGGCGGCGCTCGACCGCGGCGCAGACGACTATGTGACCAAACCGTTCGATACCGACGAGGTGCTGGCGCGCGTGCGCACGGCTCTGCGCCACCGCGCGGGCCCCGATGTGCTGACGATGCCGCTGCGGTTCGATGATATCGAGATCGACCTGGCCGCGCGCATGGTGCGCAAGGCCGGGGCCGAGGTGCATCTGGCGCCCAAGGAATTTGCATTGCTGGCGGAACTGGCGATCAATGCCGGCAAAGTCGTGACCCACACCCAGCTGCTGCGTACCGTCTGGGGCCCGGGCCACGAAACCGATGTCGAGTATTTGCGCGTCGCCGCGCGCGGTATCCGGCGCAAACTGGAAAGCGATGCCGAGGCGACGTCGCGCATCCGCAACGAACCGGGCGTCGGCTATCGCCTGGTCATCGGTCCGGCGTCTTGATCGGGCGCAGCGGCAGGATCGCGGCCGGGGCGCGGGGCATTGCCGGGCGTCGTAATGCCATCGAGCGCACGCAGCAGCGGGGTCACCAGCGGCAGATCATCCTGGTGGCGCACTTTGTCGAGGTGGCGGGTGTCGTCATAGCGAGGCTCGCCCGGCAGCAGTGCCGCCGGTTCCATCGCGCCGATCAGCGCCATGATCCGCGCGGCATCGATCGTGGCATTCGCCTGGGCCTGGTTGGCGGCGTTGCGCACATTGAGCAGTTCAAGCGCCACCTGCAGCACGTCGAACGTGGTAATCTGGCCGGCGCGTAGCTGGATCAGCGCACCATCATAGGCGGCCTGCGCGGCGCGAACGGCTGCGGTATAGCGCGCGGCCGAGGCCTGTTGCGCCCGCCAGTCGTTCCACGCCGCCGCGATCACTGCGCGCGTGTCGCGCGTTGCCGCATCGATCAGGCGCCAGTCGGAATCGTTGGCGGCCACGGCATCGGCGATCTGGGTGCGGCGCATGCCGCTTTCAAAAATTGGCCCGGTGATCACCACGCTGGCGATTTCCTCGTTATAACGGGCATACGTGTCATAGGGGCTTTGGCTGGCGTAAAGCGCGGTGGCGCGCAGATCGACCCGCGGCAACAGATTGGCCCGCGCCGCCGCAATGCCGGCGCGTGACACGCGTTCGCGTTCGTGCGCGGCCAGGATCACCGGGCTGTGCGCTTCGGCAAAGGCAAACGCATCGTCCAGCGTTGCCACGGGCACAGGCAGGGCCGGCGCCGGGTCCAGCACGGGTGCCGGGCGCATGCCGACCTTCTGGACGAAAGCGGCTTCGCTGCTGGCGGCGGCGCTTTGTGCGGCATAGACTTGCGCCTCGGCCTCGGCGCTGCGCGTGGCAACCAGGTCAAGGTCGGTGGCGGTTATCTCGTGCGCATGCAGGCGTATGCTGTCGGCCTGCCATTCGCGGGCGAGTGCGGCCTGGTTGTCCTGCGCGATCGCTACCGCGGCACGATCGCGGATCACCCCGGCATAGGCCGCCAAAGCATCGAACAGCGCCTGTTGTTCGGTCTGGCGCAGCACCTGTTTCTGCCACGCGCGTTGCGCCGCCGCGCCGCGTTCGGCAGCAAAATTGCGGCCAAAGGTGAACAGCGGCATGGTCAGCACCGCCATTGCCGAATTGCTCCACCCCCAACTGGTGGTGGGCGTGATCTGGCCCAGTTGCTGTTGCAGCGCGGTCGGATTGTATCGATCGCGCTGCCACCCGGCCATCAACTGGTAATCGAGTTGCACGCCATAGGCGGCGCGCGCCTCGGCGATGCGGTAATCGCTGCTTTTCAGCAACGCGCGCTGCGCCAGCACCGCGGGGCTGGTCCAATAGGCCAGTGCCAGCGCAGAGTGCCAGGTGCCCACCGGCAAATCCGCGAGGGCTGCGGCGCGGATGGCAGACGGGGTTTCAGGCGGCAGGGCAATTGCCCGACGCGGAGCCGCGGGGCCGTCATCGTCATCGTGATCCGCTGCGGCCTGGTCATCAATCGGGCCGTAACGGGCCCGGGTGGTATCCGCTGCACGCAGCGGTTCATGCAGGCACAACAGGCTGGCGAACAAGATCAGCACGATCGGGCGCATGGTCTAAGGATCGCGAAACGCGCGAGCGAGCTGGTCACGCAGCGGTCTTATCAGATAGGACAGCAGCGATCGGCTGCCGCTGGCGATATGCACCTCGGCGGGCAGTCCGCTTTTGAGATCGGGCGTGCCGCCGGGCCTGCGATCGAGCGCGATCTGCACCTGGTACCAGGCTTGTCCATGTTCGACGTTGTCGGTGCGGTCGGCCGCGACATAGATCACCCGTCCGGCCAGTTCGGGGGTTGCGGCGCGGTTCAGGCCCGACAGACGCACGCGGGCGATATCGCCCGGGTGGACATGGTCGATATCGGCCGGGCTGATCCGCGCCTCCACCACCATGGCGTCGTGGTCGGGCACAATGTCCATCACCGGTTCGGCCGGGCGGATCACCTCGCCGGCAGAAGCGACCGTCAATTTGTCGACGGTGCCATCGCATGGTGCACGCAAATCGCTGCGTTCGCGGCTGTCGCTGGCGGTGACGCTGCGGATCTGCTGCTGATTGAGTGTGGCGTTGATCGCAGCCAGCTCGTTGCCTGCCGCCACGCGGCGGCTTTGCCCCACCTGGATCGCCTGTTCCTGCGCCTCGGTGATCCGCGCGCGGGTCTGGGCAATCTGCGCCTCCATCGCCCCGATCGATCCGTCGAGGTCGGCCGCGCTGCGATCAAGCTGGTTCATCCGGCTGATCGTGACCAGCTGCCTGTCCCACAGATCGCGCACGCCCTGGCGTTCGCGCTCGATCAACCGGCGTTGTTCCTGTAGCGCGGCGATCTGCGCGGCAAACCCCCGGATCTGCGCCTGGTCCTGTGCGATCCGCGCCGCAAGCTGCGCCTGCAGGCCCGCGGTTTCGGTCCGGTGCAGTGCCATCAGACGACGTTCGTCGGCCATCGCCCGTGGCGCGGACGGGCCGGTTGCACCGGCCAGCTCTGCGGGAAACGCAATGGCCGACCGACCCAGCCGCTCGGCCTCGGCGCGCGCCTTTTGCGCCAGCAGTTGTTCGACAGTCAGCTCTGACAGGTGCGCATCGGCACCGCTGACGCGGTCATCCAGGCGCAGCAGGACCTGTCCCGTGCGCACGTGATCGCCATTGTGAACCAGCACTGCGGAAATCACGCCGCCGGTGGGGTGGGCCACGCGTTTGACCCGTTTCTGCACCACAATCTGGCCGGCGGCGATCACCGCGCCGCCGATCGGGCAGGTTGCCGCCAAGACCGTCAACAGGACAAAGACCGCGCTGATCGACAGCAGCAGCCGTCGCAGCCTGGCGGGTGGCGCAATGCCGCCGTCGTGGGCCTGCCACGGCTGTGGAAACGTGTTGCCCGCCGGCCTGGCGCTGGTCATGCGGCCTGTCCGGCGCGATCGCAGCCGACGGGACGCAAGGCATCGCCGCCGATACGTTGCAGCACCGCGTCACGCGATCCAAAATCGATCAGCCGGCCCTGTTGCATTACCGCCATATGCGTGGCCGGGCCCAGCGTTGCCGGACGATGCGTGATCATCACCACGATCCCGCCGCGCCGCCGCACGGCGTCCACTGCATCGGCCAGCGCGGCATCGCCGCTGGCGTCCAGATTGGAATTGGCCTCGTCCAGCACCAGCAGGAACGGATTGCCATAAAGCGCGCGCGCAAGGCCCACGCGTTGGCGCTGTCCCGCCGACAGTTCGCCGCCGCCTGCGCCGACGCGTGTGTCATATCCGTCGGGCAGCGCCAGAATGGTCTCGTGCATTCCCGCCGCACGTGCTGCGGCAATGACATCGGCCGATCCCGCCGCAGGATCGAACCGGGCGATGTTTTCGCCGATCGTGCCGTCGATCAGATCGATCGTTTGCGGCACATAGCCGAAATGGCGGCCCAAAGCCTGCGCATCCCACTGATCCAGTGTGGCGCCATCGATCCGCACTTCGCCGCGCGCTGGTGCCGACAGTCCCAGCATGGCGCGCACCAGACTGGTCTTGCCGGCGGCGCTGGGGCCGACCAGGGCCAGGACCTGCCCGGATTGCACAGTCATACTGACGCCCTGCACGGCAAACCGCGCCGCACCCGGTGGGGCGATCCACAGATCGCGCACTGCAAGCTCGGCGCGAGGAGGATCCAGCAGTACCGCACGTGGCGGGGGATCGTGCCATGCGGCCATGCCAGCCACCACCCGCGCCCAACCGGCGCGCGCTGCAATCAGGCCGCGCCAGTTGGCGATGGCATGGTCAACCGGCGCCAGCGCCCGCCCCGACAGGACAGAGGAGGCCAGGATGACACCGCCGCTGGCGTGCCCGCCGATGACCAGCAAGGCACCGATCGTCAGGACCAGCGATTGCAACACCATGCGAAAGGTCCGGCTGGCCCCGCCCAGCCGCGCCATGGTCCGTGCCAGCCCCGATTGCGCGGCAAGAAAATCGCGCTCCCATTGCTGCGTGCGCGCCATCAGCCGGTCGCGCATGCCCATCGCCCGGGCCACATCGGCAAAGCGCACTTCGGCCATGGCCGCTGCGGCGCGGCGCCCGGTGATAGTGGCCAGTTCGCGCGATCCGGCCTGGGTCCGAAGGTTGGACCACAGCGCCAGCGCGCCCATCACCAGCGTTCCGCCCAGTGCCGTCAGCCCCAGCCAGACATGCAGGCCCAGCAGCACCGCCATGAACAGCACAACCCAGGGCAGATCGATCAGCGCAACCGGCCCCGATCCGGCCAGGAACGCGTGGATCGCATCAAGATCGCGGATGAATTGCAGCCCGTCATCGCGGTCGGTCGGCTGGGCCTGCGCCCGGTTCAGGGTGGCGCGGTGCAGGCCGGCAAACAGATCATCATGCACCGCGTTGGCCAGGCCCAGCAGAAATTCCGCGCGGATCGCCTCGAACAGGGCCTGAAACAGATAGACCATGGCAAGCATGGCAAACAGTGCCACCAGCGTCGGCACACTGCGACTGGGCAGCACCGAATCATAAACCAGCACCATGTAGGCAGAGCCCGCAAAGACCAGCAGGTTGATCAGCACGCTGGCCATCGCAACCATCCCCAGATGGCCGCGATAGCGCTGCACAAACAGTGTCAGGACATGCCAATCCACGCAGCCAAACTTGCCCCATTGCGCGGGCTGGTGCCCGCGATGGCCAACGATCTGGCATAATTCGCGGCAAGTTCAGGCGAAGTTGGAACCGAAGTGATGCAATAGCGTGCTGGCAGGCGGCTTGTCGTCAGGCGGCAACGCGCGGCATTGTCACCACGTCGTCGGCCCACGTCCTTGACGCAAGCCGCAGGGCATCAGAAATTTCAACCACGGTCCGGATGGCGCGGGCTTCGCTGGCGGTCAGCCCTTCGAAATCGGGCAGGAACGCGCGACACGCCTGCAACAGGTTGTCAGGCGAACGCTGCAGTTCGCCGCGATATACCTCCAGAGTGGTGCAACCATCGATATCGGACCAGCGCAATCCACTGGGTGCGGGGCGTTCGTGGAATGCCCACAGCGCCAGCATCGCGCGTTCGGCGGCATCGCGCGCGCGATCGCCCAGTGCGTCGCCCGATGCGCGCGATTTCAGTTTCTGACGATAGCGGCGTTGCCGCTCTGCGTTTGACATGGGCATGGCACAGGCATGGCGCACACCAGGCGACAGGTGCAATCCGCAATGACCCGGTTACGTAACCACACGTAATGGCGAAAACCGTCGGGGTGCAAGCGTGCCTGAGGTGTGTGGTCGCACGGTGTGCGTTCAACAGTCCGGCGTGTCGGGGTCATTGACCGCCAGCAGCGCCAGCTCGGTGCGGTTGTCGATCGCCAGCTTCTGGTACATCGCGTGCAGATAGACCTTGACCGTGCCCTCGCCGATATTGAGCGCCTTGCCGATATCGCGATTGCGCAGACCCTTGGCCACCAGGCGGGCGATCTGCCGTTCGCGCGGATTGAGCCGTTCAAGCGGCCCGGCCGGTTCGGGATTGAGCGTCAGATCGAGCGCGCGTTGCAGAAAATCGGGGCCAATCGCCTTTTTGCCCTCTGCCACCGCCTCCAGTGCCGCGATCAGATCATCGGCTGCTCCGTCCTTGGCAACGATGCCATCGACGCCTGCGCGCATCACGCTGACCAGTTGGCGGTCGGTGATATCGGCGGTCAACAGCACGACCGGCCGGCGGTCGGCACGCGCGCGCAGGATTTCAAGCGTCTCGATGCCGTTCATGCCGGGCATGTTGATATCGAGAACGACAATCGCCGGGTCATGCGTGTCGATGGCATCAAGCGTTTCGGTGCCACTGGCGGTGCCTGCGACCATGCGGAACCGGCTGCCGCGCAGCACCGCTTCCACCCCGGTCCGTATCATGCCGTGATCATCGGCAACCAGCACGGAAATCATTGCCCCATCCCCCATTTCGCGCGGTGGCTGCGCGTGCATCTCATGCCGCGATCCGCAGTGGCAGCGCAATGTCAAGCCTGACGCCCGCTGCACAACTGTCGATCCGCAACTGGCCCCCCAGCGCCGCGATCCGTTCGCTGATCGACCGGGGGTACGAGCCATGACCGCAGGCGTCAAATCCCTTGCCATTGTCGTCGATCGACACTTGCAGGGTGCCGTCGCTCGCGCGCTCGATCACCAGATCGACCCGGCTGCACTGGCCATGGCGCACCGCATTGGCCACCGCCTCGCGGATCAGAAGACGCAATTCGTGGGCCAGTTCGATCGACACCGGCAAAGGCCGGTCCTGCGCCCCGATCGTGGTGGCAATGTGCCAGTGATCGCCCAATTCGCGTATCAGCGAAGCAAGGTCTGCCACAATATCGATCGATCGATCCGCCTCGATGCCCAGCCGCAGGCGATCGATCAACGATCGCAACTGCGCCTGTTCCTGGCGCAGCGACGCGCGCATTGCCAGAATTTCGGTCTCGGGATCGCGCCCTTCGCGGATCCAGCGCCGCAACGCTTCGAGCCGGAACAATGTCCCGGCCAGGAACTGGGCTGCGCTGTCATGCAGATCGCGCGCCACGGAATTGCGCACATTGGCCACGGCAACCGATTGCGCCAGCGTGGCCATCTCTTCGCGGTCAAGCGCCATTGCCACTTCATCCGCGACTGCGCGAACCGCGGGCAGGTCATCGATGCTGACAACCGGCAGGCCCCAGATCAGCACGAGATAGTCGCCCCGGGCACACGACAGGCGCGCAAGGATCCCGGATGATGCCTGGCACAAATCGGCCAGAGCCAGATCGAACGCGCCGTTTTCGGCCCGCAGTTCGCCATCGCGTGACACGGTGATCCGGCGCCGGCGCGCGACGTCGAACAGCATCGCATCGACGTCGGCGGCAAGCCCGTCGGCCAGTCCGGTCCGGTCCAGCCGTTGCTGCTGCAACCCGCCGTCGCCCTGGCGATAGAGGTCATGACCGGCTTCATCCTGACCGATCAACGCGATCGCCACGCCGTGTGCGTGGAACGTGTCCCGGGCAAAGCCAAGCGCTGCCGCCATAAGCTGATCGTTGCGCTTGCCCGGTATGCCGTCGGGTTCGGGCATCGTGTCGACCAGCGGCACGCGCATATCGCTGCCGAACCAGCGCATAATCAAAACCAGTGCGGCCATGTTGGCGATCCGCCGGACGAACTGGTAGGTATCGATGGTTCCTCCAGCCGCACCCAGCAACCCGCCGGCTATGGCATAGCCCGCCAGCAGCGCAATGCCTGTCGACGCCACGGCGCGCGTGCCCCAGCGTGCCATTGCGGTGATCAGCATCAGCGTGGTGAAGGCGATGAACGGGCTGCTGCCATAGCTGTGGCCGGCCTCGGTCAGGTACACCGCGCTGATGAACACCGCGATGTCGATCGCGTGGGCTGTTCCGGCAAGACGAAAATCCCACCACCAGTCGCGCCAGGCGATGACCGCAACAGCAAAGCTCCAGATCAAATAGATCGACAGCAACCAGAATATCAGGCCGCCTGCCCATGGCACGTGATTGGGGTCGAAGCGCACCGCGGTCAGAAAGACCACGGCCAGGATCAATCGGCTTGCCGCCAGAATCCTTGCGGTCCGTCTGATCAGCAAACGCTGCCCGTTCAAGTTGCCACCCTTCGAGGTTATGTCTTGTTCGCCGATCCTGACGATTCGCACCACAGTGCAATCGTTTTTTCGCCTCGATGACAACCTTGCACATCGGGCGTCACGAGACCACCCGGCAAACGTTCGCCGACAGCCGCCTTTTTCATCGTTCGTTACGGATTCGTGCTAGATGAGGCACATTGCGTATATATACTTATGGTTAATGCGTTGGGCGTGACAGACTCGGGTCAAAGGGGTCGTGTCGCCTTGATGTGCAGCAGGGGACCGGGACTTGATCAGTTCAACCGAGCGCGTGGTTGACGGCCCATGGATGGGCCTGACGGGCAAGCAATGCGAAGTGCTGGATCTGGTAATCCAGCACAAGACCTCGAAAGAGATATCGCGCCTGCTGGGGATATCGCCGCATACCGTTGATCAGCGGATCATGCTGGCCCGCGCAAAGCTGAACGTGGCGACGCGCGCAGAGGTGGCCCAGGCTTATCGCACGCTGCTGGCCCAACATGGTAAATTCACGACGCCCGCAGCATATCAACGAACCGTATATGGCTCGTCGTATATCGCCCCCCCGCCGCGATCCCATCAGGATGGATGCCGGGAAGACGCTGATACGGCACTTGCGCCGCTTCATCCGGACAATCCTGCAGGCATTGAAACCCAGCCACAACAGATGGCCAGGCCCGTTCCGGATGCGCCGACGCAAGAGTATTATCACGTTCTTCCCGAGGCGTTTGACGGCCGGATCGGCACGTTGCTGCGTCTGGGGGCCATTGCGACGATCACCGTATTCCTGACCCTGGTCATTCTGGGCGGACTGGCGATCTATTCGGAACTCTCCCTGATGCTCGACAGCTGACCTCTGCCCTGGGGGCTGATCCCGGCTGTTCGTGCGTCTTTGCTGTAACCAAGGGGGTCGGCGCCGGGGGGTGTCGACGGGAGGCATCACATGATCACGAATGACATGACCACACATGTTGCCCAGCAGCGGATCACCCGCGATCTGAGGAATGCGGAACACGCGCTTGACGAAGCCCTGCTGCGCCAGGCACAGCTTTTGTCCACAATGGTTCATGCGCGCCGGGCAACCGGTGTGGCGCCCTATATGGGGCAGGATGCGCTGATGCGGCTGGTTCGCAGCCAGGCGGCGATGCTCAACGCCGGGGGAGAACTGGCCCGCGTGCATGGCCGATTGAACGATATCGCGGTCGAAACCGGCCTGGGCAATGATCCCAAGCCGACCCCCGCTTTCGGCTTGTCCGACAACGCTGCCGAAGCGGCCGAACTGGCGGGACCCCTGCCGGCGGACATTTCGCTGGCGCAGGACGCCGCGGTTGCGCCCATCGCCGCGTGATCGTCATGCAGGGCCGGGCCAACCAACGATTGCGATAGAACGCCATGCTGTTTGTCTGGTTGACCCGGCTTCTGATCTGCCTGTCGTTCCTGTTCGCCACCCGCAAGGGCGATGAACCGGAACGGCTGGTGGCGATCATCCTTCTGGGAATGTGCGGCTTCGACATTGCCAATCACCTTATATTTGGAGACCCGACATGGTTCGAGGTCAATCCCGGTCACTTCGTGATCGACGTATGGTCCTTGCTGACGATGACCTGGGTGGCTTTGCGGGCGAACCGCGGCTGGCCCTTGTGGCTTTGCGCCACCCAGCTGATCGTGGTGATGGCTCATTTTGCCAAATTGCTGGAAATCGACGAGGCGCGGCGCAGCTACTGGATCATGACGCAAGTGCCGCCTTTGCTGGAACTGTTCGGGCTAATGATCGGAACCTGGACGCACATGCTGCGCCAGCAGCGGATCGGGCACTATTCGCCCTGGCGTCCGGCATGATCGCGCTGCCGTGCCGGTGGTTCGCGGCATGACGGCGCGTCCTTCGGCAGCGCGCACCAATGCGTCGGCCAGGCCGGGCAAAGTCGAACGCGCGCTGCGCGCCGCACCCGACGCGTCGCTGCCGCACAGCGCGGTCGATGCCACGGCGCTGGCCCGCCGGCAGCGCCTGGCGCTGACCTTGGCGCGCGAATTCTATTCCGGCCGACGCCGGCGCGCCCGGTTCATGAGCGCGGACCTGTTTGGTGAACCGACCTGGGATATCCTGCTCGATCTGTATGTTGCCGCGCGCGAAAACCGCCGCGTGCCCACCACCAGCGCCTGCATCGGGGCACATGTGCCGCCCACCACCGCGCTGCGCTGGCTGCGCATCCTCGAAATGCGCGGGCTGGTCGAACGCGAAGAGGACGGGCGCGATGGCCGCCGCACATTTGTCCGGCTGACCGACCGCGGGCACGGCGTGATGGAAGCCTTTCTGGGCAATCTGGCCGACACGCTGCTGCTGGCGCTGGGCGATGCCAGCAGCGATCCGCGCGACGGCATCGCGCAGGACGAGGCGGCGCAGCAGACACCTGGCGTGCGGCCTTGATCGGCGCGATCAGCGCCGCACCGTCACCCCGATCGGCGTGCGGTCCGGATCGAGATCGATCACCAGATCGGCACGATCGGGCAGATCGATCAACAGATGGCGCGTGATCCGTTCATAATGCGCGACAAAGCGGTGTAGCTCGGCATCGTTCATCACGCCCGGTGCCGCACCGACCGCGTCGCGCAGGCCCTGTTCCTGCTGGCGTCGCCAACCGGCCACCGCCGCAAAACCGGGCGCACGCAGCATGGCCAGGGCATCGATCGTGGCCCACAGCGCCGCATAGCCATCCGCCAGCGCCGCGTTGACATGGCGGCGCCAACGCCCGTCGGGATCGTCTGACGCCTCAAGCGCATTGATCGGCCGGACCAGATCCGCCTGCGGCTGCGGACGTGCGCCCAGGCACCAGCCTTCGAACAGCAGCAGGCGCGTGGCCCCCGGCACCCGGTCCGCCTCGCTTGGCGGTCTGCGATCGTCGCGCGCCTTGTCGAACCGTGGCATCGCTACCGCCTCGCCCCGCGCCAGTGCGGCGATCGTGGCCAGACCCAGCGCAACATCGTGGGTGCCGGGAACCCCGCGGGTCGTCAGCAGCGGATGCACCTCGGCCGCAAGCCGCTGGCGCATGGCGCGGGTGTGGTACAGATCATCCAGCGACAGCGTTGCCGTGGCGATGCTGCGCCCCGCAAAATGGCTGCGCAGCGCCGCGGCCAGCGTCGATTTGCCCGACCCTTGCGCGCCCGACACGCCCAGCACGACCATGCCTTCGCGCCGCGACAGCAGCCGCTCAGCCAGCGCGATCAATGCGTTCAGCGCAACAGGGGCGGGGGTGGCGGCCATCACATCCGGGCTAGCCTGGGGGTAAGTGCCTTGCAAGGGTATCGCCTCGGGCATCGGCTTGTGCTTGAACCGCAATCGAAGGAACGCGCAGGTCTCGATGCTTTATCACAGCAACTTTGCCGGTGAACGGCACCGCTTTGACACTCTTGCCGCAGTCATGGCTTGCGCAACGCCGGCGCGGTCGGGCGATGCGCTGGCGGGGCTTGCTGCGCACAGCGCTGCACAGCGGGTTGCCGCACGGTCGGTCCTGGCCGATCTGCCGCTGCGCCAATTCCTCGATGTCGCGCTGGTGCCGTACGAAACCGACGAAGTGACCCGGCTGATCGTTGACACCCACGATGCCGCAGCCTTTGCCCCGCTTGCAGCCATGACCGTGGGCGATCTGCGCGATTGGCTGCTGTTGCCGCAGACCGATGCCGTGGCGCTGGCGCAGGTGGCGCACGGGCTGACCCCCGAAATGGTTGCTGCGGTATCGAAACTGATGCGCAACCAGGATCTGATCGCGGTGGCGCAAAAGGTGCGCGTGGTGACGGCATTTCGCAACACCATCGGGCTGGCCGGGCGTGTGTCGACGCGGTTGCAGCCCAACCATCCGGCCGACGATCCGCGCGGGATCGCGGCCGCCGTGCTCGATGGGCTGATCTGCGGGGTGGGCGATGCGGTGATCGGGATCAACCCCGCCACCGACAGCGTGCCCGGCGCGTTCAGCCTGTTGACGATGCTCGACGATCTGCGCGAACGCTATGCCATCCCCACCCAGACGTGCGTGCTGACCCATGTCACCAATGCGCTGGAAATCATCGCGCGCGGTGGCCCGGTCGATCTGGTGTTCCAGTCGGTCGCGGGCAGCCAGGCGGCCAATCGCGGGTTCGGCATCGACCTTGCGCTGCTGCGCGAGGCGCACGACGCCGCGCTGTCGCTGAACCGGGGCAGTGTCGGGCACAATGTCATGTATTTCGAAACCGGGCAGGGTGCGGCGCTGTCGGCCAATGCCCATCATGGCATTGATCAACAGACGATGGAGGCGCGCGCCTATGGCGTGGCGCGAGCGTTCGACCCGTTGCTGGTCAACACCGTCGTTGGCTTCATCGGGCCCGAATACCTCTACGACGGCAAGGAGATCATCCGCGCCGCGCTTGAGGATCACTTCTGTGGCAAGCTGCTGGGCCTGCCGATGGGCTGCGATGCGTGTTACACCAACCACGCCGAGGCCGACCAGGACGACATGGACACGCTGATGACAGTGCTGACCGTGGCCGGCTGCACGTTCCTGATCTGCGTGCCGGGCAACGACGATGTGATGCTGAGCTATCAAAGCCTGTCGTATCACGATGCCATGGCGTTGCGCGCGATGACGGGGGTGCGCGCCGCACCCGAATTCGAGGCGTGGCTGGCGAAGATGGATCTGCTTGCGCCCGATGGGTCGATCCGCGCGCTGGGCGATGGCGCGGCGGGGCTGGTGCACCGGCTGACCGGGACCGGGCTGGCGGCATGACCGACGCCATCGCCGATCGCGCGCTGTGGGCGCGGCTGCGCGCGGCCACGCCCGCACGGATCGCGCTGGGGCGGGTCGGCCACACGCTGCCGCTCGAGGCTGTGCTGGCGTTTCAGCTCGACCATGCGCGCGCGCGCGATGCGGTGCATGCGCCGTTCGATGCCGAGGCGCTGGCGGCCGATCTGGCGCCGTTGCCGACGATCGTGGTGGACAGCGCGGCGGGCGATCGCGCAGCCTATCTGCGCCGCCCCGATCTGGGACGGCGCCTGTCGGACAATGGTGCTGCGCGACTGGCGCAGGCCATCGCGGCCGATCCGGCGCTTGGCGGGCGCGATGTGGCGATTGTTGTCGGTGACGGGTTGTCGGCCACGGGCGTCCAGGCGGGCGCGGTCACGCTGGTGCGCGCGCTGGTGGCCCAACTGCATGGTCTCAGCCTGGCCCCGGTGGTGGTGGCGCGCGGTGCGCGCGTTGCGCTGGGCGATGCGATTGGCGCGGTGCTGTCGGCGCGGATGGTGATCATGGTAATCGGTGAACGCCCGGGGCTGAGCGTGGCCGACAGCCTGGGCATCTATATGACCCATGACCCGCGCATCGGCCGGGCCGACAGCGAACGCAATTGCATTTCCAACGTGCACGCCCGCGGTGGCCTGTCGCCCGACGCGGCGGCTGCCGTGCTGGGGCGGCTGCTGCGCGAATCGCTGCGGCGCGGCCTGTCGGGCGTCGATCTGAAAGACCCCGGCGAAGCGCTGCCGCCACCCTTTCTCGAACAGGATGCCCTGGATGACTGACGCTTCGGGTTCCGGACTGCAACAGCGGCTGGGCGTGTTTCATCTTTGGGGCATTGCGGTGGGGCTGGTCATTTCGGGCGAATATTTCGGCTGGAGCTATGGCTGGGCCAGCGCGGGCACGCTCGGGTTTCTGGTGGCGACGGTGCTGGTTGCGGCGATGTATGTGGCCTTCATCTTCTCGTTCACCGAATTGACCACCGCGATCCCGCATGCCGGCGGCCCGTTTGCCTATGCCAACCGCGCGTTCGGCCCGGTGGGCGGGGCTGTTGCCGGGTTTTCCACACTGGTCGAATTCGTGTTTGCGCCGCCCGCGATTGCGCTGGCCATCGGGTCCTATCTCAAAGTCCAGTTTCCGTGGATGGAACCGGTCCACGCGGCAACCGGCGCCTATGTCGTGTTCATCGCGCTCAACATTGTAGGCGTGCAGATCGCCGCCACGTTCGAGCTGTTTGTAACGCTGTTGGCGGTGGGTGAATTGCTGGTGTTCATGGGCGTGGTGCTGCCGTCGTTCCGCTGGTCGAACTTTGTCGCGGGCGGCTGGGCCGGGCACGACCATTTCACCCTGGCCGCGATCGGCGGCATGTTTGCCGCGCTGCCCTTTGCGATCTGGTTCTTTCTGGCGATCGAGGGCGTGGCGATGGCCGCCGAAGAGGCGCGCGATCCGCGTCGCACGATCCCGCGCGCCTATATCTCGGGCATTCTTACGCTGGTGGCGCTGGCGTTCGGGGTGATGCTGCTGGCGGGCGGATCGGGCGACTGGACCCAGATTGCCAATATCAACGATCCGCTGCCCCAGGCGATGAAGCGCAGCGTGGGCAGTTCGAGCGGATGGCTGCACATGCTGGTGTGGCTGGGGCTGTTCGGCCTGGTCGCGTCATTTCATGGCATCATCATGGGGTATGCCCGGCAGATCTTTGCACTGGCGCGCGCGGGCTTTCTGCCGCGCGGGTTTGCCCGGTTGCATCCGCGGTTTCACACACCGGATGTGGCGACGATCGCGGGCGGAGTGGTCGGCGTGGCGACGATCTGGTCGGACAACGTCGTTCATATCGCCGGGCAATCGCTGACCGCCAGCGTGGTCACGTTGTCGGCGCTGGGCGCCTTGACCATGTATATCGTCGCCATGGCCGCGCTGTTCCGGCTGCGCACGACCGAACCGGGGCTGAAGCGCCCGTTCATGGCGCCGGCCTATCCTTTTGCGCCGGGCTTTGCCTTGGTCATGGCCAGCGTCGCGCTGGTGACGATGGTGTGGACCAATCGCGAAATCGCGGCGATCTTTGTGGCCGTCATGGCCTTGCTCGTGGGCGGTTCGCTGATCTTGCGCAGGCGCTAGGCGGCGTGGCGCGAACGCGGCCGGCTTTGCCGCGATTACGCGCGGGTTGAACCGCGCACGATCAGTTGTACCGGCACGCGGCGGGGCGAGGGGGCCTCGCCGCCGATCGTGGCGATCAGGCGATCGACCAGCAGCGATCCGGCCACTTCGAAATCGCTTTCGACCGTGGTCAGCTGCGGATTTGACCAGGCCCCGGCGCGCACGCCGTCAAACCCGACAACGCCGATATCGTCGGGCACGCGCAACCCGCGCGTGGTCAGTTCCTTCAGACCGCCCAGCGCGATTTCGTCGCTGACGCCAAAGATCGCGTCGAATGGACGCCCGCTGTCGATCAGTGCGGCGGTGGCGCGGCGGCCCTGTTCCTCGCGCTCGAGCCCACGCTCGATGCGTTGCAGCACAGGTTCCAGCCCGGCATCGCGCATCGCCGCCGAATAGCCGTCGAACCGTTCCTTGAACTGGCGCTGCGGCGATGTTTCCGACCCGATGCACACGATATTGCGGTATCCGCGCACCAGCAGGTGGCGCGTGGCCAGCATCGCACCGGCATGGTTGTCGCTGCGCACCCAGGGAAAGGCATCGCTGGGTGCGCCCCAGCAAACCCAGTGGTTGCCTTCGCCCAACTGGCCGAAATAATCCCAGGCCGCGGTGTTTTCGCTGGTGCCGATCACAATCATTCCGTCGGCCTTGCGCCGTTCCTGGAAATGGCCCCAGAAATTGGCCGGGCTGTCCTGAAACGCCACCAGCACTTCATAACCGCGCGCGGCGGCGGCCGCGCACGTGCTGCCCAGCAGCGCGAAATAGAACGGATTCAGATCTTTGCGATCCTGCCCGGGGCGGCAGATCATCACCAGCGCCAATGTGCCGGTGCGGCCGCGCCGCAGGCGTGCGGCGTTTTCGTCCACCTGATAGTTCAGCCGGGCTGCGGCCTCGATCACCCGCTTGCGTGTCGGTTCGCTGATCGAGGTGTCGCCGGCCAGCGCGCGGCTGACCGTTGACTGGCTGACGCCGGCGGCCTCGGCGACGTCAAACGAGGTTACCCGGACGATCCGGTTTTCTGGACGTTTATCCGACATTGCGATCTTCCCCCCCGCAGCGATCAGCGAAAGCTGTCCTTCGCCGCGCGCAACGCGGCAAAGGTGGCCACGGCATCACCGCCACCCCAGCGCGCCTCCATGCCCGGATCATCGGCACGAAGGAAGGGGTTGGTGGCCAATTCGCGTGACAGGACTGTGGGTACGGTCGGTTGCCCGGTTGCGCGCAGCGCGGTGATTTGCGCGGCATAGTCGGCCAGGGCGGCATTTTCGGGGTCGGCATGCAGCGCAAAGCGCGCGTTGCTGGCGGTGTATTCGTGCGCGCAATAGATCAGCGTTTCGCCCGGCAACGCTTTCAATCGCTGCAGGCTGGCCCAGAACTGGGGTGCTGTGCCCTCGAACATGCGCCCGCAGCCCAGCGCAAACAGGCTGTCGCCAACAAATGCGATACCCGCCTGTGGCAGGTGATAGGCAACATGCCCCAGCGTGTGTCCGCCGACATCGATCACTTGCGCGGCAAAATCACCCAGCAAGACGGTGTCGCCCTGCATGACGGTGCGGTCGATCCCGGCAATGCGCGCCGATTCGGCTTCGGGTGCCACGATCAGGCATCCGGTCTGCGCCTTGATCGCCTCGTTCCCGCCGGCGTGATCGGGGTGCCAGTGGGTGTTCCAGATCTGCGTGATGCGCCAGCCGCGCGCGCTGGCCTGCGCCAGATAGGCATCGGCATCGGGCGTGTCGATCGCCACGGTTTCACCGCTGGCCGGATCATGGACGAGATAGCCGTAATTGTCGGACAGGCAGGCGAACTGGTGGACGATCAGGGTCATGATCACGATCCTAGCCCATGGGCGCCGACAAAGCAAAAGCCCGCCGGTTTGCACCGACGGGCTTTTGCATGTGCGGTTGGCCTGGTCCTTCGCCGGCCCCGTCACGGGCGCAAATCCCGTGACGTCAGTCGGGCCTGCTGCCAGCTGGCCGACCCGGCCGCTGAGCCGGATTCAGGCCGGCAGTCTGCTTTGCAAACTTCGCCTGAATCCGGACGGCCGGGTTAGCGCTGTGCCTTGAGCGCTGCACCCAGGATGTCGCCCAGCGAAGCGCCGGCATCCGACGAACCGTACTGTTCCACGGCTTCCTTTTCTTCGGCCAGCTGACGCGCCTTGACCGAGAAGGTCGGCTTTTTCGAGCGGTCGAAACCGGTGACCATGGCGTCCAGCTTCTGGCCGACCTGGAAACGGTCGGGGCGCTGTTCGTCGCGGTCGCGGCCAAGGTCGCTGCGCTTGATGAAGCCGGTGGCACCATCTTCGCCGGCCTGAACTTCCAGGCCGCCATCGCGCACTTCGAGCACGGTCACGGTCACGACTTCGTTGCGGCGCAAAGCATTGCTCGGCGCGGCAGCGGCACCGCCGCTGGTGGTGGCAACGGCAGCCGCCGGTGCACCCTTTTCAAGCTGCTTCATGCCCAGGCTGATGCGTTCCTTGTCGACATCGACGTCGAGCACCACGGCCTTGACTTCTTCGCCCTTGCGATGAAGCGCCAGCGCGTCTTCGCCCGAAATGCCCCAGGCGATGTCCGACATGTGCACCATGCCGTCGACGTCGCCGTCGAGACCGATGAACAGACCGAATTCGGTGGCGTTCTTGACTTCGCCTTCAACGATCGAGCCGACCGGGTGACGTTCGGCAAAGCCTTCCCAGGGGTTCTGCTGCGCCTGCTTGAGGCCCAGCGAGATGCGGCGCTTGTCGCTGTCGACTTCGAGCACCATGACGTCGACTTCCTGGCTGGTCGAAACGATCTTGCCGGGGTGGACGTTCTTTTTGGTCCAGCTCATTTCCGAAACGTGGACCAGGCCTTCGATGCCGGCTTCGAGTTCGACGAACGCACCGTATTCGGTGATGTTCGTAACCGTGCCCGACAGCTTGGCGCCAACCGGGTACTTGGCGGCAACGCCTTCCCACGGATCGCTTTCCAGCTGCTTCATGCCCAGGCTGATGCGCTGGGTGTCCTGGTTGATGCGGATGATCTGCACGCGCACGGTATCGCCGATGGCGATCACTTCCGACGGGTGGTTGACGCGCTTGTAGCTCATGTCGGTGACATGCAGCAGGCCGTCGATACCGCCCAGATCAACGAACGCACCGTAATCGGTGATGTTCTTGACCACGCCGTCGATGATCTGCGCTTCCTTCAGGTTCTGGATCAGACCCGAACGCTGTTCGGCGCGGGTTTCTTCCAGCACCGCACGACGCGAAACGACGATGTTGCCGCGGCGGCGATCCATCTTGAGGATCTGGAACGGCTGGGGAATATCCATCAGCGGCTGCACATCGCGCACCGGACGGATGTCGACCTGGCTGCCGGGCAGGAAGGCCACGGCGCCGTCAAGATCGACGGTGAAGCCACCCTTGACGCGGCCGAAGATCACGCCTTCAACGCGCTTGCCTTCGCCGAATTCGTTTTCAAGCTTGTCCCAGGCGGCTTCGCGGCGCGCGCGATCGCGGCTGAGCATCGCTTCGCCGTCGGCGTTTTCGACGCGGTCGACAAACACTTCGACTTCGTCACCGACCGAAAGGCCGTGCGGCATGCCGGGGCTGGCGAATTCGCGCAAGGGCACGCGGCCTTCGCTCTTGAGGCCGACGTCGATCACGGCCTTGTCGTTTTCGATGGCGGTTACGGTGCCTTTGACGACGCGGCCTTCAAAGCCGCCGTTGGCAGCCGAACCCAGCGTTTCGTCAAGCAGCGCGGCAAAATCATCGCGCGTGGGGTTGGACGACATAAGTCTGTTTCAGTCCTGTTGGTATGTATTTCCGGCCAGGCGGTTGTCTCCGCCGGTCTTTCGTCCGCGCATGATCGTAAAAGATGGCGAAAGATTCGCCCGCGGGGTAAAAGGGCCGAACCACCCGCCGGGCCGGATGCCGAGGCGGGTATTCCACCAGATGTTTCCGGCGCGTGCCATGCACAGCGGTCCGGACCTTAGCGGGATGATCGCGCCACTAGTGGAAGGCGCGCAAAAACGCAAGCCGAACCGGTCGGTGCACCTACGATTGCGCAAATCGCAATCGGGTCCTTGCTCTGGATCAACGCCGCCCGGACCCACATCGCCCAGGATCACCCGATCAAAGCCCGCCCGACCCCAAAGGATGCCCGCCATGACCGTACCCGCCACGCGTGCCGAATGTGCCCCAGTCACCGAATATGTCACCCGCGATGGCGTCATTTTGCTGGTGCGCCCCGCCTCTGCCGAAGACAGCCCCGCGCTGGAAACCTTTTTCGATGGTGTCAGCGATGATGATCGTCGGTTCCGCTTTCTGACGGCGGTGCGTCATGTCGGCGCCGACCAGATCGACGCGCTGACCCATGTCGATCACTGGCGCACCGAAAGCTATGTCGCGTTCGACAAGGCCACCGGCGCGCTGGTCGCTTCGGCCATGCTGGCGTGCGATGCGGCAATGGACACCGGCGAAGTGGCGATTTCGATCCACCGCGACTATCGCGCGCGCGGCCTTGGCTGGACCCTGCTCGACATGGTTGCGGCCGAGGCACAACGGCGCGGGCTGAAACGCGTGATCGCCATCGAAGACCGCGACAATCACGCCGCGATCGCGCTCGAACGCGAAAACGGCTTTGCCGCGCACGGGATCGAGGGCGATCCGCATCTTGTCCTGCTTGAAAAACGCTTTGCGTGATCGACGGTTGCGCGCCACACCGCACAACCATGATCACCTTGTATCACTGCACCGATGCCCGCTCGTTCCGCGCCCTGTGGGCGCTGCACGAGATCGGGTTGGACTATGACCTGAAAATGCTGCCGTTTCCGCCGCGCTGGCATGACAAGGCCTATCTCGCCATCAACCCGCTGGGCACGATCCCGTTCCTGACCGATGGCGATACGGTGATGAGCGAAAGTGCGGCGATCGTCGAATATCTGATCGCACGCCACGCGCCCGAACGGCTGGGCGTGGCGGTCGCCGATGCGCAGTACGGCGCGTATTGCAACTGGCTGCATTTCGGCGAGGCGACGCTGACCTTTCCGCAGACGCTGGTGCTGCGTTATACCCGGCTCGAACCCGATCGCGGGCTGGATGGGGTGGCGCAGGACTATGCGCGGTGGTTCCATGTTCGTCTCCGCCATGTCGAACGCGCGCTGGCCGATGGACGCGCGTGGTTGCTGGGCGAACGGTTTACCGGCGCCGACATTTCGGTGGGCTATGCGCTGCTGCTGGCGCGCAATCTGAAACTCGACGACGGGTTCGAACCGCTGACATCCGCCTATTGGCAACGCCTGGCAGCCCGCCCGGCTTATCTTGCGGCGCGGGCGGCTCAACCCAAAACACGCGAATTTTGATCCACCTCCTTGTGTGGCGAATATGCCACACTACCTTCGGGGGTACAGGAGGAACCGTTTTGTCATGAACCTCGAAAAATTCACCGATCGCGCCAAGGGCTTTTTGCAGGCCGCACAGACGCTGGCCATTCGTCTGAACCATCAGCGGATCACCCCCGAACACGTGCTCAAGGTGCTGCTTGAAGACAGCGAAGGCATGGCCAGCGGATTGATCCAGCGCGCCGGCGGCAATGCCGTGCTGGCGCAGGCCGAAGTGGACCGCGCGCTTGCCAAAATTGCCTCGGTCAGTGGCGCAGGCGCGCAAAATTCGCCTGGGCTCGACAACGATACCGTGCGCCTGCTTGACCAGGCCGAACAGATTGCGGGCAAATCGGGCGACAGCTTTGTCACCGTCGAACGCATTCTGGTGGCGCTGACGCTGGCCACCACGACCGCTGCCGGGCAGGCGCTGAAGACCGCCAATGTCACCGCGCCGGCGCTCGAAGCGGCGATTTCGGCGCTGCGCGGCGGCCGCAATGCCGACAGCGCCAGCGCCGAAAACGCGTATGACGCGATGAAGAAATATGCCCGCGATCTGACCGAGGCCGCGCGCGAGGGCAAGCTTGACCCGGTGATCGGCCGCGACGAGGAAATTCGCCGCACGATCCAGATCCTGGCGCGCCGCACCAAGAACAACCCCGCGCTGATCGGCGAACCCGGCGTGGGCAAGACCGCGATTGCCGAAGGCCTGGCGCTGCGCATTGCCAATGGCGACGTGCCCGAATCCTTGCGCAACCGGCGGCTGATGTCGCTCGACATGGGATCGCTGATTGCCGGTGCCAAATATCGCGGCGAATTCGAAGAACGGCTGAAGGCCGTGCTTGACGAGGTCAAAGGTGCCGAAGGCGAAATCATCCTGTTCATCGATGAAATGCACACGCTGATCGGTGCGGGCAAGACCGAAGGCGCGATGGATGCATCGAACCTGCTGAAGCCGGCGCTGGCGCGCGGCGAACTGCATTGCATCGGCGCCACCACACTGGATGAATATCAGAAATACATCGACAAGGACCCGGCGTTGCAGCGGCGGTTCCAGCCGGTGTTCGTGGGCGAACCGACGGTGGAAGACACCATCTCGATCCTGCGCGGGATCAAGGAAAAATACGAATTGCACCATGGCGTGCGCATCGCCGATGCCGCGATCGTGGCCGCCGCGACGCTGTCCAACCGTTATATCGCCGACCGGTTCCTGCCCGACAAGGCGATCGACCTGATGGACGAGGCGGCCAGCCGCATCCGCATGGAGGTGGAATCCAAGCCCGAGGAAATCGAAAACCTTGACCGGCGGATCATCCAGCTGAAAATCGAGGACATGGCGCTGACCAAGGAAACCGACGCCGCATCGCGCGATCGGCTGGATACCTTGCGCGCCGAACTGGCCAATCTGGAACAGCAGTCAAGCGAACTGACCACGCGTTGGCAGAACGAACGCGACAAGATCGCGGCCGAAGGCAGGATCAAGGAGGCACTCGATGCTGCGCGCAGCGAACTTGAACAGGCGCAGCGCCAGGGTGATCTGGGCCGCGCCGGGGAACTGGCCTATGGCCGCATCCCCGAACTTGAGCGCCAGATTGCCGAGGCGCAGGGCCAGTCGCACAACGCGCTGCTGCGCGAGGAAGTGACGGCCGAGGATATTGCCGGCGTGGTCAGCCGCTGGACCGGCATTCCGGTCGATCGCATGCTCGAGGGCGAACGCCAGAAACTGCTGAACATGGAAAACGCGCTGGGCGCGCGCGTGATCGGGCAATCCGATGCGGTGACCGCGGTGTCAAAGGCGGTGCGCCGCGCGCGCGCCGGGTTGCAGGACCCCAACCGCCCGCTGGGCAGTTTCCTGTTCCTGGGGCCTACCGGCGTGGGCAAGACCGAATTGACCAAGGCGCTGGCGGGTTTCCTGTTCGACGACGACAACGCGATGGTGCGCATCGACATGTCCGAATTCATGGAAAAACACGCGGTCAGCCGCCTGATCGGCGCGCCTCCGGGCTATGTCGGCTATGACGAGGGCGGCGTTCTGACCGAGGCGGTGCGGCGGCGGCCGTATCAGGTGGTGCTGTTCGACGAAGTCGAAAAGGCGCATCCCGACGTGTTCAACGTGCTGTTGCAGGTGCTCGACGATGGGCGGCTGACCGACGGGCAGGGGCGCCAGGTCGATTTTACCAACACGCTGATCATCCTGACCAGCAATCTGGGCAGCCAGTACCTTGCCAATCTGGACGAGGATCAGGATGTGTCGGCGGTCGAACCGCAAGTGATGGACGTGGTGCGCGCGCATTTCCGGCCCGAATTCCTCAACCGGCTCGATGAAATCATCCTGTTCCACCGGCTGGGCCAGGCCCATATGGCCCCGATTGTCGAACTGCAGGTGGCACGCGTGGGCGCGCTGCTGAAAGATCGCAAGATCACGCTCGACCTGTCGGACGCGGCCAAGCGCTGGCTGGGCCGGGTGGGGTATGATCCGGTCTATGGCGCACGCCCGCTCAAACGCGCGGTGCTGCGCTATGTGCAGGATCCACTGGCCGACCGGTTGCTGGCGGGCGAAATTCCCGACGGGCACGTGGTGCACATCGACGAAGGCGATGGCGCGCTGACGTTTCAGGTGGCGTAAAGCGCGATCACGCCCGGCGCGCGGGTCAATGCGGCTGTCCGCTGCCGGGCAGCCGCATGCACAGCGTGTCGATCGCGTGTTGCAAATGCACCGCGGCACGCACTTCGCCCGCCAGATCGAGCAGATCGAGCGCGCGTTGCATCAGCACCGCCGCCTGCAGCACGCCGGCATCTGCGTCCTTTTCGTCGAATTGGTGAAACGCCGTATCCATCCTGTCACCGCCCGGTTTCGGCACCGCGTTCGGGTGCAATCGTGCGGCTATGGCAAACACACCTTAGGAACAGGTTCATTCGCCCATCAGATGAAGTGCGATGCGTCGCCGTTGTCCGGCGTGGCGGTGTTCGACCAGGAACAGCCCCTGCCACGTGCCCAGCGCCGGCACACCATTCAGCACCGGGATCGACAGCGTGACCCCGGTCAGCATCGCCTTGATATGCGCGGGCATATCGTCGGGTCCTTCTTCGTCGTGCGCAAACGGCGCATCGTCGGGCGCAACCCAGCCCAGCCAGCGCACGATATCTTCACGCACGGCATCGGCCGCATTTTCCTGGATGATCAGCGATGCAGAGGTGTGGCGGCACAACAGCGAAACGAGCCCGGTCGTCACCCGCTGCGCCTCGATCCACCGGCGCACGGTTGCGGTGATCTCCACCAGCCCCGGGCCGGTCGTATCGACAAAGATTTCGCCTGAGGCCTGCCGCATGGCGCAATGATAGGCGAATTTGTGTCGTAACGGAAACGCCTATTGCCGAAGGCCATGCCGCCCCTGCGGCAGATGCAGCCGGGGCGGACGATCGCGCGACGGCCTGGAACCACAGCGTACCATGCGATGAAACCGCATTCCTTCGTGTTTGGCGCTTGCCAACGCGGACGTGGCGGGGTGTGATGCCACGCATGACCGCGCCTGCACGCTTTGCCCGCCCCCGCCTGTCGCGCCGATCGATGATCGCGCTGGCCTCGGTTACTGCTGCGCTGATCGGGCGTCATCGCGCGGTGGCCGCACCTGTGCCGGGCGGCCCGCTGACCGGATGGACCGCGCGCCAGCTTGCCGCGGGCATCGCTGCGCGGCAGATTTCGGCGGCAGAGGTCATGACCGCGTTTCTGGACCGGATCGAGGCGGTCAACCCGCGGGTAAACGCCATTGTCGGAATGCGCGATCGGGCAGCGCTGCTGGCGCAGGCCGCCGCGGCCGACGCCGCCGTGGCCAGCGGCGCGGCGCTGGGGGCGCTGCACGGCCTGCCGCACGCGGTCAAGGATCTGGAACCGGTGGCGGGACTGCCATGGACCCAGGGATCGCCGATCTTTGCGCACCAGATTGCCAGCAACGACGGCATGGTGGCCGAACGCCTGCGCCGCGCCGGGGTGGTGTTCATCGGCAAGACCAACACCCCCGAATTCGGGCTGGGTTCGCACAGCTACAACCCGGTGTGGGGCACCACGCGCAACCCGTGGAACCCGGCGCTGTCGGCCGGCGGCAGTAGCGGCGGCGCGGCTGTCGCGCTGGCCACGCACATGGTGCCGCTGGCCGATGGCAGCGATTATGGCGGATCTTTGCGCAACCCGGCGGGGTGGAACAATGTGTTCGGATTTCGCACCAGCCTGGGCCGCATCCCCTCCGATGGGCACGATGACTGGATCGTCGCGCCCAGTGTAACCGGCCCGATGGCACGCAATGTCGGCGATCTGGCGCTGCTGCTGTCGGTCATGGCCGGGCCCGATCCGCGCATGCCGCTGGCGATGGAATCCGATGCCGCAGCCTTGCGCGCGGTCGAACCGGCCGCGATGCAGGGCAAACGCATTGCCTGGTCGGGCGATTTCGGCGGCGCGGTGCCGTTCGATCCGGGCGTGCTTGATGTCTGTCGCCAGGCGCTGGACCGGTTTGCCGCGATGGGCGCACATGTCGAAACGGCCGTGCCCGATTATCCCGTTGCCGATGTCTGGCGCGCCTTTGTCCGGACGCGCCATTTCTACACCGGGCCGGGCCTGTTGCCGCTGTACCGCGATCCCGCAACCCGCGCGCAGCTCAAACCCGAAGCGGTGTGGGAAGTCGAAGGCGGCCTGGGCCTGTCGGCCTATGACATCGCCGCGCAATCGGCGATCCGCACCGGCTGGACCCGCGCTGTTGCCCGCCTGTTCGAACGCTATGACTACTGGATCGTGCCGACTGCGCAGGTGTTTCCGTTTCCGGTGGACCAGCACTGGCCCGAAGCGGTCGGCGGGCGCACGATGGAAACCTACCACGAATGGATGCAGGCGGTGTGCCTGGTTACGCTGTCGGGCGCGCCGTCGCTGGCCGTGCCCGCCGGTTTCAGCCCCGCCGGCCTGCCGATGGGCGTGCAGATCGTCGCCCCGATCCACCACGAGGCAGCATGCCTGGCCGCTGCTGCCGCGTATGAGGTGGCAGCAGAGGATATTCTGGCGAAAAAGCCGTTGATCTGAAACTGTTTACACGAATACATCGGCTATGCGATTTACGTCAAAATGGATCAATGCCCCGCCAGGGCGATTACTTTGCAAATCGCAATCACTCCATTAGGTTTAGCCTGCCCGGCGATTCGTTAGCGAAATCAGCATTCTGCTGGCTGGGCGGAGGGGGATTCATGCTGAAACACGTTCGCGCCATTGCGGTGCTGCCTTTGGTCATGTCAGCGGTTCCGGCCTTGGCCAGTCCCGAAATGCCAGAGCAGGTCATTGTGCCATCGCCCCCGCCGGGCAAGTCGCAAGTGGTGTTTTTTCGCGATGGTGGCTACGCCGGTTCGGCAATCAGCTGCGCGGTGAGCGAGGGCAAGACCAAAATCAGTTCGCTGCCCCCGCGCCGGTTTTTCATTCTTGTCACCGACCCGGGCAGGCACACCTATTCGGTGTCGTCCGATGCCAAGGACGAAATCTTTTTCGACCTGAAGCCTGGCCAGACCAATTTTGCGAAGTGCCACATCGAGGTGGGCTTTTGGGTTGGCCGACCCAAGCTGGAAGTCGTTGAAGAGGTGATGTTCACCTCAAAGACCTGGAAATCGGTTGAAAAGGACCGCATCGGCCCCAACGTGCTGACCGACGAACAGATCAAGGCTGCCGTTGCGCAACAATCAGCCCCGGCGGCAGAACCCGCCTCTGCGCCTGCGCCTGCGCCGGCCACTGCTCCGGCACCCACACCGGCCGCACAATGACAACCGCGGGTGCGTCGGGTCTGACCGGCGCACCCGGCGTTTGGTTATGCCCCCGCGCGCACGCCATGGCTCAGCGCCAGCGCGGCCAGCGGTTGCACTCGTTCCGACATCGCCCTGGCATGCGCGGATGACGCAGTGCCGTCGATGACGCGTTTCTTGATGCCCTGGATGATCGCGGCCAGGCGGAAGAAATTGTAGGCCAGGTACCAGTCGATATTGTCGAGCCCGCAGCGCCCCGTCTGTGCGCAATAGTGCGCGACCACTTCGTCGAGTTCGGGAATGCCCAGCGCCTGGCGATCCAGATCCATCACCCCCGAACGCCCGCCGTTGTCCTGCGCCCAGGCGGTGCAGAAATAGGTGAAATCGGCCAGCGGATCGCCCAGCGTCGACAGTTCCCAGTCAAGCACTGCGGCCACACGCGGCGCATCGGGTGCAAAGATCAGGTTGTCGATGCGGTAATCGCCATGCACCACGCTGACGCGGGTCTGTTCGGGCAGGGTCTGGGGCAACCAGTCGATCAGCCGTTCCATCTCGGGCATCGTTTCGGTTTCCGACAGGCGGTACTGCTTGGTCCAGCGATCGACCTGGCGCCCGAAATAATTGCCCGGCTTGCCATAATCGCCCAGGCCGATGGTGTCGGGATCAAGCCGGTGCAGCGCGGCCAGCGTGTCGACCATCGCAAAATAGTGCGCGCGGCGTTGCGCAGGCGTGGCGCCGGGCATGGCCCCGTCCCAGATCGTGCGCCCGTCGACACAGCCCATCACATAGAACCACGAACCGACCACGGCGTCATCGGTGCACAGCCCGTATTGCGCCGCCACCGGAAAGCCATGCGCCGACAGCGCCGCCTGCACTTTGTATTCGCGATCGACCGCATGCGCCGAAGGCAGCAGTTTGCCGAACGGCTTGCGCCGCAAGACATAGGGGCCCGATGGCGCGTCCAGGCGATAGGTCGGGTTTGACTGCCCACCCTTGAACTTCGACACCGATAGCGGGCCGGCAAAGCCCGCCACATGCGCCTGGCACCACTGCGTCAGCTTTGCCTCGTCCAGCCGGTCATCGCCTTGCGGCACGACGGTGCCGGTAAATGCGGCCTGTGCGTCCATTGCCGGGGGCGTGGTCATTGCTGAAATCCCTTACGCATCGAACACGATGACCGAGCGCGCGGAATGCCCTGCGCGCATCTTGTCAAAGCCGGCGTTGATCTGGTCGAGCGCGATGCGTTCGGCGATGATCGTGTCGAGATCGAGCAGCCCGCGCATGTAGAAATCAACCAGTCGCGGCAGATCGACCGGAAACCGGTTCATCCCCATGATCGCGCCTTGCAGCTTTTTGCCCGACAGCAGGTCCATCGCCGACAGGCTGACCCGTTCGGCCAGCGGCATCATGCCCAGGATCGTTGCGGTGCCGCCGCGGCGCAGGCTGGCCACCGCAAGTGCCGCCGATTGCGGCCGGCCGACGGCTTCGATCGCATGATCGACCCCGCCCTTGGTCAGTTCAACAATCTGTTTGGCGGCATCGGACGCCATCGCGTCGATTGCATCGGTCGCGCCCAGTTTCATGGCCAGCGCGCGTTTTTCGGGGATCGGGTCGGCGGCGATGATACGGCCGGCGCCCGCGATCCGGGCGGCGTTGATCGTGGCCAGGCCCACCCCGCCACACCCCACCACGACCACGGTTTCACCCGGTGTCAGCTTGCACGCGTTGAAGATCGCCCCCGCGCCGGTGGTGACCGCACAGCCGATCACCGCCGCGCGATCGAGCGGCATGTCGCGATCGATCGCCACGCAAGCGTGTTCGTGGATCAGCATCATTTCGGCAAAGGCCGACAGGTTCAGCATCTGGTTGACCGCCGCGCCATCGCTGTCGCGCGTCAGGCGCGATGGCTGGCCTTTGTCGCGCCGGGTTTCGGCGCCCAGGCACAGCGCCATCCGTCCGGTCACGCAGAATTCGCAATGGCCGCAAAACGCCGACAGGCAGGTGACGACATGATCGCCCTTTTTCACCGTGCGCACTTCGCTGCCGACGTCTTCGACAATGCCCGCCGCCTCGTGCCCGGCCACGCACGGCATCGCGTGGGGATAGGACCCCTCGATGAAATGCAGGTCGGAATGGCACAGCCCGCAGGCATGGGTGCGGATCAGCACTTCGTGCGGGCCGGGCTTGGCCACGCTCAGCGTTTCGATCACCAGCGGGGTGCCGGCTTGGTGCAGAACGGCAGCTCTCATCGCAGGGTTCCTGTGTGGAACACCCGTCCGTGCGCGGCACGGACGGGCGCAAGGTCAGTGTTCAGCGCGCAACGCCCAGGTCGCCCGAGCTGAAATCGCTCGCGGTGCCAGGCTTGTCGGTGTGGCGCGCGAATTCGATCCGGGCAATGGCGCGGTTGTGCACTTCATCCGGGCCATCGGCCAGGCGCAGCGTGCGCTGATGCGCATAGGCTTCGGCCAGGCCGAAATCTTCCGACACGCCGCCGCCGCCGTGGGCCTGGATTGCATCGTCGATGATCCGCAGCGCCATGTTGGGGGCCTGCACCTTGATCATCGCGATTTCCAGCGCGGCGGCCTTGTTGCCGACCTTGTCCATCATGTCGGCCGCTTTCAGGCACAACAGGCGGGTCATGTCGATGTCGATCCGCGCCGACGCAATGCGCTGTTCCCAGATCGAATGTTCGGAAATCTTCTTGCCGAACGCGACGCGGCTTTGCAGGCGGCGCGCCATCTTGGCGATCGCCTCTTCGGCCACGCCGATCGTGCGCATGCAGTGGTGGATGCGGCCCGGCCCGAGGCGCCCTTGTGCGATTTCAAACCCGCGGCCTTCGCCCAGCAGGATGTTTTCAACCGGCACGCGAACGTTGTTCAGCCGCACTTCCATATGGCCATGCGGCGCATCGTCGTAGCCGAACACGGGCAGGTGGCGCACGATTTCCACGCCGGGCGTGTCGGTGGGGACCAGCACCATCGATTGCTGCGAATGGCGTTTGGCCTCGAAATCGGTCTTGCCCATCACGATCAGCACCTTGCAGCGCGGATCGCCCAGGCCCGACGACCACCACTTGCGCCCGTTGATCACGTAATGATCACCGTCGCGCGCGATCGAGGTTTCGACATTGGTGGCATCGGACGAGGCGACTTGCGGCTCGGTCATCAGAAACGCCGAACGGATGCGCCCGTTCATCAGCGGTTCGAGCCATTCGTCCTTCTGCGCGCGGGTGCCATAACGGTGCAGCACTTCCATGTTGCCGGTGTCGGGCGCAGAGCAGTTGAACACTTCGCTGGCAAAGCCGATCCGGCCCATTTCCTCGGCACACAGCGCATATTCCAGGTTGGTCAGGCCGGGGCCGTGGAATTCGAAGGTGTCATCGACGTGGTGATGCCCTGAATTGCGCGGCGGCATGAACAGGTTCCAGATGCCCGCCGCCTTGGCCCGGGCCTTTTCCTCTTCAACCACCTGCAGCACTTTCCAGCGGTCGCCGGTGCGCTGTTCGGCCTTGTAATCGCCCACGCGGGGGCGAACGTTGTGTTCGATGAAATCGCGCACGCGGTCGCGCCAGTACACTTGCCGTTCGGTCGGATCGAAATCCATGTCAGCCTCTCCATGGCGCCGGTCAGGCGCCGAATCCCAGGGGTTTGAGCGGTGGTTTTAATCTGTCGGTTAAATCTCTGCGCCAAGCCTTGCGCCAGATCAAGCAACTTTGCCCGCTTGGCTGAAACTGGCGGACAATTCAGGCTTTTGGTGCCGCGGCCAGCTGTTCCAGCGCTTCGAACAGCCCGGGGCTGTCAGGGTCCCAGCTGTGGCGCGGACCAACGGTCAGCCCACCGTCGACGATCAGGCTGGTGCCGGTGACAAACGCGGCTGCTTCGCTGGCCAGAAACAGCACGGCCTGCGCGATGTCCTGCGCCTGGCCGCCGCGCGCCACGGGCTGGGCTGCCTGCGACATCTGCGAAATCGCCGCCTTGGCCATGGTTTCGGTATCGCCGGTCAGGTCGAGCGACCGGGTAAAGATATTGGTGTTGATGAAACCGGGCTGCACCGCGGCAACACGAATGCCGTGCCTGGCCAGATCGGCCGCCGCCACTTTGGTCAGGTGCAGAACGCCGGCCTTGGCCACGGCATAGGCGCTGGGCGAATAGCCGGGGCCGATCGCGGCCACGCTCGATGTGTTGATGATCGCCGCGCCGCCGGACCGGGCCGAAGCGCGGCCCTTCATGTGGGGCACGGCATAGCGGATGCCGAACGCGACCGACCGCAGCAGCAGATCCATCGTGCGGTCCCACCCGGCCGGATCGATTTCGTCGATCGGCGCGCGATCGCCACCGGCACCGGCGTTGTTGAACACCACGTCGATACCGCCGGTTTCGGCGCCGGCGCGATCCATCAGCGCGCGGATATCCTCGGTGCTGGTAACATCGGTCAGGTGTGTGCGGATTTCACCGTTTGACGCAGCCGCGGTGGCGGCAAGACCCTCGGCATCGATGTCGGCGGCATAGACGATCGCGCCTTCGCCCGCAAAAGCCAGCGCGGTGGCGCGGCCGATGCCCGAAGCGGCGCCGGTGACGACGATGGTTTTCCCGGCGAACCGTGAAGGCGTGCTCATGGCGGTGGTAATCCTGTCCCGAATGGTTGCATGTTTGGCACAAGCTTGGGGCGCATCGCGCGGTGCGTCAATGGGCCTGCGCCCGACGCTACGGCACAGGGCCGTGTTCGATGATCGGTGGCGTTCAGCCCGGCAGGTCAGCCGTGGCCAGGGCGGCGGACATGGCGTTCCAGCGCCAGCGACAGCGCCAGATGCGGCGCGGCGACAATCGACAGCAGGCAGAACGCATCGCCCCCCACCAGCAACAGCGTGGCCGGGCGCGCCATCAGCAACCCCTTGCCCCACAGCGCGCCAAGCCAGATTGCCAGCACCAGCACGGTCAGGCCGGCGCCCTGATGCTTTGCGGCACCGTGGCGCATCGGCGGCAGCGCGCGCACCACCTGGCGCCAGTGCAACGGGGCATGCAGACCGACAAAAAACACGCCGAACCCGATCAGCGGGGGCAAGGTCAGCAGGCAGGCATAACTCATGGTCTGGGCCATGACCCAGGCCCGGTTCCCGGCCTGCCATGCCAGGATCAGCCCGACCAGCGTGACGAGCAGTGTCATGGGTGCCATCGCCGCCGCCCAGGCCGCGATCGGCGTGCCCAGCGGCGATGCGGTCATCGCCGTGAACAGCGCGGCCACCGCCTGCGGCGCGGCCAGCGCGGCGGTGGCAATCACCGCCAGCCCGGCCATCAGGCGCAACAGCCCGGCCGGCAGCATCGCCCAATCTTCGCCAAAATGCAGCGCGGCCAGCGCCAGAAACACCAGCAGCGCCAAGACCGGAGCCAGCCACCACAGCATGGCCATGGCCGCGGCCACGCCGATATAGGCTGTGACCAGTGCCGCCATCAGCCGCCGGCCGGTGCGCCAGGCGGTCGCTGCCAGCGCCATGTCGCAGGCCCCGTGCGGCAATCCGCCGATCAGCATGACCGCGATCGCCGTCGCGGTAACCGGTGCGCTGTCGATTGCCCACCACCCAAACCGCGATCCCATGCCGCAACCGCAGGCCAGCACGGCCAATGGCCAGAACAACGGCGAAACCTGGCCGGCGGGTGCCGACCAGGTTTCGTTGTTACAAACCGGTTGTCGCGCGCGCGGTGCAGGCGACCGGGCAGCGGCCTGCATCAGGCCTCTTCAAGCCGCGATTTGCGCACCGCGATGTTGAAGATCAGCACGCCGACCACTGCCTTGGCCACCAGATCGGCCAGCGTATAGCCGACCTGGATCGTGGTCGTGGCATCGGGACCGCTCAGGTGCACATAAGGTGCCATATAGACGATGGGATAGAACCCCCAGCTGGCAAAAGTCAGCAGGCGTGCCTGCTTGACCAGACCCTTGACGGCTTCGGGCTGACGTTCGATCGAGGCACCAAGTCCGCTGAACAGTTGCCATACGATGTATACGAACGGGACCGCCGACAACGTGCCCCACAAGGCGCGGGTCGGAATGTCGCTGGCGATTTCGCCGGGATAGCCCAGCACGATCATCAGTGCTGCTGCCGAACCCAGGGTCAAGGCCTTGCGGCTGGTTTCGGCTGCGTCGAGCCGCATCACCAGCACCAGTTCAACCAGCAGCAACGGCACGGTCAGCAGCCAGTCGACATAGCGATAGGCGTCGTTGAAGGCATAGCCGGTAACCGCGACCACGCCGTTCTTCACATCGAACGCCGCTTCCCAGCTGTTGAAAATCCGCAAATAGTGATAGGCGGCGATGAAAGTAACCAGCCCGGATACGGTTACCGCGGTGCGATAATTGCGCGAAAATTCCGAACGTCCCAGCCACAAAAACAGAGTCGTGGCAGCCATTGCTGCAAAAGTGAATGAAAATGCATTATAAATAAGCGAATATTGAAATAGGGTTATGCCCTGCATATACCATCTCTGTGGCAAACTTTAGATATGACATACGACTGTCGATTTAATCACGATTACACCTGTTCTGAATGGCGACAACATGAACTTTTGTGCCACGGGTCTGCGACCAAACCGGCCGGTGCGCCGTGCCGCGCCGGATTTGCGGCGTATTTGCGCCGTCTGACAGATGTCCGGGCCTTGGGCCGGCCGGATCGTCCGTGCCCGATGATCCGCGTCGTTGCCCTGCCTTTTCGTGCAAGGCGGGCCGTGCGGGTTCAGGCACCGCGTCTGCGAAGCGGCTTGACGCTACGGCATGCTGAATGCCGGTGGTACGTGGCGCAAATCGCTGAAATGCGGGCTTGATGGGCCGTGCAACTCGCCTTAACCTCTCGCTTAAGATCACGCCGCGGCCTGATCAGGCGAGAGGAACCCGTAATGACCGATCTGGACACTTTCCGCGCGGAGATCCGCGCCTGGCTTGAAGCCAATTGCCCCGCCGAGATGCGCAAGCCGGTGCAGGACGAGGACGATGTGTGCTGGGGCGGCCGCAATTTCGTGTTCAAAAGCGCGGCACAGAAGCAGTGGCTCGATGTCTGCGTGGCCAAGGGCTATACCGTGCCCGACTGGCCGCAGGCCTATGGCGGCGCGGGGATGAACCCGGCGCAGGCCAAGATCTGGCGCGAAGAACTGGCACGGATCGGCGGACGTCCGCCGCTGTCGAGCTTTGGCATCTGGATGTTGGGCCCCGCGCTGCTGAAATTCGGCACCGAAGACCAGAAAGTGCACTATCTGGGCCAGATTGCGCGCGGTGAAATCCGCTGGTGCCAGGGGTATTCCGAGCCGGGTTCCGGGTCCGACCTGGTCAGTTTGCAGACCTTTGGCGAGGATCGGGGCGATCACTGGGTGGTCAACGGGCAAAAGATCTGGACCAGCTATGCCAACAAGGCCGACTGGATTTTCTGCCTGGTGCGCACGGACAAGGCGAACAAGTACCAGGGCATCAGTTTCCTGCTGTTCGACATGACCACGCCCGGGGTTTCGACCAGGCCGATCAAGCTGATCAGCGGCAATTCGCCGTTCTGCGAAACCTTTTTCGACAATGTGGTCGTGCCCAAGGCGCAGATCGTGGGCGAATTGAACCGCGGCTGGGATGTTGCGAAATACCTGCTGGGCCACGAGCGCGAGATGATTTCGGGCGCGGGCGGGGGTGAGCGGCTCAACGCGATCGGTGCGGTGGTCAACCGCCAGGGCGGCATCGACAATCCGGTGCTGCGTGCCGATCTTGCGCTGTTCGATATCGATGCTCTGGCCTTTGCGGCAATGGGCGAAAAGTTCCTCGACGAAGCCAAAGTGGGCAAAGCCCACCCGGCGCAGCCCAACATGATGAAATATTCGGGCACCGAACTGAACAAGCGGCGGCACGAACTGCTGATGGCGGCCGGCGGATCGACCGCGCTGGAATGGGACAGCGCCGAAACGCGCGGCGGTGCGCCTTCGCGCGGGTGGCTGCGGACCAAGGCCAATTCGATCGAAGGCGGCACCAGCGAAGTGATGCTGAACGTGGTTGCCAAGCGCATCCTCGATCTGCCCGGCGCCTAGCAGTGTCAGGGTTCGCGTCCGCCGCGGCGGACGCGAACCCTGACACCACGACAATTCCTGATTTTGCGGAGGGCGAAATGCCGCTGTACCATACCGAAGACCAGGCCATGCTGGCCGAAACCGTCACCGGCTTCATCGCCGACGAAGGCGCGATCAAGGCGCAATTGCGGCGTCTGCGCGATGCCGACGATGCGGCCGGCTATGACCCGAAGCTGTGGAAACAGTTTGCCGAAATGGGCCTGACCGGAATTTGCGTGGCCGAGACCGATGGCGGTCTGGGGCTGGGCCATGTCGAAGCGGGGATCGTGCTGCGCGAAGTGGGCCGCAATCTGACCCCGTCGCCGTTTCTTTCAACCGCGGTGATCGGCGCAACCGCGCTGGCACATGCATCGGACGATCTGAAGGGGCGCTATTTGCCGGGGATCGTTGCGGGTGACAGCGTGCTGGCCCTGGCGCTGGACGAAGGTGCCAAGCACCGGCCCGAACGCATCGCGGTCAAGGCCGAACGCGCGGGCAACGGCTTTCGCCTGACCGGCAGGAAGGACTTTGTGGTCTACGGCGCGACTGCCGATGCGCTGATCGTGGCGGCACGCACTTCGGGCAGCGATCGCGATGCCGACGGCGTGACGCTGTTTGCGGTGCCGCGCGATGCCGCAGGCATCGGCCACAATGCGGTGCGGCTGGTCGACAGTTCGATCGCCAGCCACGTCACCTTTGACGGGGTCGAAATCGACGGCGGCACGGTGATCGGCGAAGTCGATGGCGGGCGCGCGCTGCTGAACACCGTGCTCAACGCCGGGCGGATCGGCGCCGCTGCGGAATTGACCGGGGTGGGCAGCGGGGCCTTTGCGATCACCACCGCCTATCTGAAAGTGCGCAAGCAGTTCGGCAAACTGATCGGCGAATTCCAGGCCCTGCAACACCGCGCCGCGCATCTTTATGCCGAACTCGAAATTGCCGATGCCGCGGTGATCAAGGCGCAGCAATTGCTCGACGGCGGATCGGCGCAGGCCGATCTGATGGTCAGTGTGGCCAAGGCCAAGGCGACCATGGCCACCAACCTGGCGGTGCGCGAAGGCGTGCAGATGCACGGCGGCGTCGGCATGACCGACGAATACGACATCGGCCTGTACATGAAGCGCGACCGTGCGCTCGCCGAATTCCTTGGCGATGCCAGCTATCACGCCGACCGCGTTGCCACGCTGTCGGGCTATTGAGGACCAGATCGATGGATTTTGCAAAGCTGTTCAGCCTTGAAGGCCGCGTTGCGGTTGTAACCGGCGGGTCGCGCGGGATCGGCGCGATGATTGCCGAGGGCTTTCTCGATGCCGGGTGCGCGCGCGTCTATATCACTGCGCGCAAGGCCGAAG
Organism: Novosphingobium acidiphilum DSM 19966; assembly: GCF_000429005.1. Classification (GTDB taxonomy): domain Bacteria; phylum Pseudomonadota; class Alphaproteobacteria; order Sphingomonadales; family Sphingomonadaceae; genus Novosphingobium; species Novosphingobium acidiphilum. Next base: position 85,509 of record NZ_AUBA01000009.1, read on the forward strand.
TGGTGGCCGAAACCGCCGCGCGGCTGGGCGATCGCTGCATCGCGCTGCCGGGGGATATTTCCACCACCGCGGGGATCGAGGCGCTGGTCGAGGATCTGGCCACGCGCGAAAGCAAGCTCGACATCCTGGTCAACAACGCCGGTGTGGCATGGGGCGCCGATTTCGAAGTCTTTCCCGAAATGGGTTGGGACAAGGTGATGAACCTGAACGTCAAGACACCGTTTTTCCTGACGCAGCAGCTGTTGCCGCTGCTCAAGGCGGCGGCGGTCGATCACCCGGCCAAGGTCATCAATATCGCCTCGATCGACGGACTGCGGATCAATCCGTGGGAAACCTATTCTTACCAGGCGTCAAAGGCCGCGGTTGTCCACCTGACCAAGCGCATGGCCGCGCGGCTGATCCGCGACAATATCGTGGCCAGCTGTATCTGCCCCGGCGCGTTTCCGTCGGAAATGAACAAGGCGGCCAAGCTTGCACCCGAAAAGTCGGCTGCGGGCATCCCTTCGCGCCGCGTCGGCACGATCGAAGACATGGCAGGCGGCGCGATCTATCTTGCCAGCCGCGCCGGCGACTATGTGGTGGGCACGCCGCTGCCGATCGACGGCGGTATCGTCAACGGCTGGATCCCGTCCGAATTCACCGATCCGTCGGGGCATTGAACCTGCGTTGGTGATGACACGTCTGTCGCGGTGACAGTGCGCGCCGACCTCCTGCCCTGTCGGGGCAGGGGGTCGGTACCACAGTCACAGCGGCCTGATGGTGATCAGCCACAGATCGGGCGGCGCATTGAGCCGCAGCGGCGGTATCGTGGCCGCACCCAGGCCGGCGGTGACCACGATGGTATAGCCCGGCGTCTGCACCAGCCCGCAACGGAACCGCGGTTCATAGCGCTGTTCCCAGTGCAGATAATCGAACGAGTTGTCGAAGCCGGGAAACACGATCTGGCCGCAATGGGTATGCCCGGCCAGCACCAGCGGCACCGCCGACGGCACGGTCGATGGTCCCGGCGGGGCATGGGTCATGATCACGGGCAGGCCGCCAAGGCGCTGTGCCTCGTCCATCAGCGGGGCCATGTCCCACGCATCCATCCGGTCCATCTCCACCCCGATCAGCGCGATCGGCCCGACGCGCGCCGCATGGTTGCGCAGCACCGTGACGCCGGCGCGCCGCAACGCGGCCACCACCGTGTCGGGCGCGGTTGCGGTGTCATGATTGCCCAGCATGGCAAAGGTGCCCAGCGGCGTATGCAGACGTGACAAGGGGCCGACCATGTCCCACGGCCGGAAATCGCGGTTGTGCGGGGCATAGCCATTGACCAGGTCGCCGGCGATCAGCACCGCATCGGGGCGCAGCGCGTTGATCTGGGTGACGATCCGTTGCAGCCGCGCAGGCGGCATCGCCGCATTGCCGATATGGATGTCGGAGATCAGCACCACGCGCAATGGTGGCGTGCCATGCGGCAGACGCGCGGTGACAAACGTGGCCTGGCGCACCACCGGATCGGACCGTGCCTCGCGCCAGCCGATCACCACCAGCGCGGTCAGGGCCAGCAGCAGGCCTGCGGCAAGGATGCGGCGATAGGGTCGCATGGGCTTGGTGGGGGGTCCGATCGGCGGGATAGGCGCCAGCATTGTCCGGCGCGTCAGTCGCGCGTCAATTGCCTTACAAAATCGATCAGACCGGTCTGGCGCTTTCGCCGCATGCGTTCGGCAGCCAGGATCTGGCGCACTTTTTCAAAACAGGTTTCGACATCGTCGTTGACCACGACATAGTCGTACGCGTCCCAGTGGCTGATTTCGGCCTGCGCACGTGCCATGCGGGCACCGATCACCTCCTGGCTGTCGGTGCCGCGCCCTTCCAGACGGCGGCGCAGTTCGTCCAGGCTTGGCGGCAGGATGAACACGCGCACCACGTCGGCCTCGGCCTTCTGATGCAATTGCTGCGTACCCTGCCAGTCGATATCGAACAGGAAATCCTGCCCCAGTTTCAATCCGGTGCGGATCTGTCCCTTGGGCGTGCCATAGCTGTTGCCGAAGACATGGGCCCATTCATAGAATTCGTTCGTGTCGACCATGCGGTCGAATTCGGCCTGCGAAATGAAGTGATAATCGCGCCCGTCGATTTCGCCGGGGCGGATCGGCCGAGTCGTGGCCGATACCGACAGCCCCAGTTCGGGTTCCGCCTCAAGCAATTTGCGCGCAATCGTGGTCTTGCCCGCCCCCGAAGGCGACGACAGGATGAACATCAGCCCGCGCCGGTGCAGCGCGTCGTTCGAAACGTGATCTTGGGTCATCCGCGCAAGTGGCAAACCACAGGGGTCAAGGTCAAGCGGTGTTATCATCGTCGGGCGCGGGCAGGGCGGCCCGGCCTTGTGGCTTGCGCGCCTGGCGGCGGTCGCGCAACGCCTTGGCCAGCAATCCGCCCCCGACCAGAATGGCGCCGGGCACCGAGCGGCGCGCGACTTCGGCGATGACGGTGCCAACCACGGTCTCTTTCAGTGTAGCGCCGCGAATCACCCGGCCGCCTTTCGCCGGTTTGCCCCCCAGCAGCCCGCGTTCCACCCCGCGCCGCATCAGGGTCTGGCCCGCGCGCAGCGCAAGATCGGCCGCAATCACTGACAACAACGGCGAAAGCAACGGGGGCTTGCCGTGGTCCGGCCCGGAGTCGGCCGGTGTGGCGGCGGGTTGCTTCTTTTTGAAAAACGCCATGGCCCGATCCTTGTTGCGGCCCCGGCAGCGCTATTTCTTGCGGCCGAAATCCACCGTTACCACATTCGATCCGTCATCGGCAGTGGCCGCCGGCGTGTCGGGGGTGTCGTTTTCGGCATCTTCGTGCAGATCTTCGTCAAGGTCACCGGCCGCCTGGAACTGCAGGCCGAAATCGACCGCCGGATCGACAAATGCAGTGATCGCGCTGAACGGAATGACCAGGGTCGACGGGATCTGGCTGAACGACAGACCCACCGAAAAACCGGTATCGGTAACTTTCAGATCCCAGAACTTGTTTTGCAGGACGATCGTCATTTCATCGGGAAAGCGTTCCTTCAGACGGGTCGGGATCGAAACCCCCGGCGCCGCAGTCTTGAAGGTTATATAGAAGTGATGCGTTCCGGGCAGCATGCCGCCCGAACTTTCCACCTGGCCCAGCACGCGGCCGACCACGGCGCGCAGCGCCTCCTGCACGATTTCGTCATAGGGGATCAGGCTGTCGGGCGCTTCACTCATAAGTCAGGGAAATGACGCCACCGGGCGCAAGGGTCAAGCACCGAATAGGGGTTGCCGGACAAGTTCGTGCGCGGTGTGGCCCGAAATCGCAGATGGACGATTTTTTGACAAAAACCCGTTCCCGTTTTTTGCGCATCGGCTTTATAGGCGCTTTCCATGCGCATCGCCACAATCGCCCGCACCACCGCCGAAACCGATATTGCCGTCACGGTCAATCTGGACGGCACCGGTACCTATGAGGTGTCGACCGGGATCGGGTTTCTCGATCACATGGTCGAACAGTTCAGCCGTCATTCGCTGATCGATGTTGCGCTGCGTGTTCGCGGCGATCTGCACGTCGATCAGCACCACACCTGCGAAGACAGCGCGATTGCGCTGGGCCAGGCGATCCATCAGGCGCTGGGCGACAAAAAGGGCATCGCCCGTTATGGCGAGGCGCACGCCCCCATGGACGAAGCGCTGGCGCGGGTCGCGCTCGATATTTCAGGTCGTCCGATCCTGGTGTGGAACGCCATGTTTACCCAGCCGCGCCTGGGCGAAATGGACACCGAACTGTTCGAACACTGGTTCCAGTCGGTGTCGCAGGCCGCAGGGATCACGCTGCACATCGCGTGTCTGTATGGCAGCAACAACCATCACGTGATCGAAGGCATCTACAAGGGTTTTGCCCGCGCGATGCGGCAGGCTGTCGCGATCGATCCGCGCAAGGGCGATGCCATCCCTTCGACCAAGGGTCAGCTGGGTGGCTGAGGTCACCGCGCTGATCGATTACGGCGCGGGCAATTTGCGGTCGGTCGCCAATGCCTTGCGCGCGGCGGGCGGCGATGGCGTGGTGGTGACGGCCGATCCCGCCCTGGTGCGCACCGCCGACCGCATCGTCTTGCCCGGCGTCGGCGCGTTCCGCGCCTGTGTCGACGCGCTGCGCGCGGTGCCCGGACTGGTCGAGGCGATGACCGAGCGGGTGCAGTCGGGCGGGGTGCCGTTTCTGGGCATCTGCGTCGGCATGCAACTGCTGGCGACGCGCGGTATCGAATTCGGCGTAACCGATGGCCTTGACTGGATCGGCGGCGAAGTGCGGCGGATCGAACCGGCCGAAGCCACGATCAAGGTGCCGCATATGGGCTGGAACGATGTGGCGCCCCATGGCGGCAGCCTGATCGTGCCGGGCGAGGCTTATTTCCTGCATTCCTATCACTTCGTGCCGGATCAGGCGTCGGACATCGCCGCGATCACCGATCATGGCGGGGGCCTGGTGGCCGCCGTGGCGCGCGACACGGTGCTTGGGGTCCAGTTCCATCCCGAAAAGAGCCAGGACTACGGGCTGGCGCTGCTCGCCCGTTTTCTCGGCTGGAAACCTTGAAAGAAGGCCCGGCATGATCGTTTTTCCCGCCATCGATCTTAAAGGGGGCGAAGTCGTGCGCCTGGCCGAAGGCGACATGGCGCGCGCCACCGTCTATGGCGATGATCCCGCCGCACAGGCACGGCTGTTTGCCGAACAGGGCAGCCGGCACCTGCACGTGGTCGATCTTGATGGCGCGTTCGCGGGCGAGGCGCGCAACCGCGCAGCGGTCGAGGCGATCCTGTTGGCGTTTCCAGGGCACGTCCAGCTGGGCGGCGGCATCCGCAATGCGGTTGCGGTCGATGGTTGGTTCGACCTTGGCGTGTCGCGCGTGGTGATCGGCACGGCCGCGCTCAACGATCCGCAATTTGTCAAGGACATGGCCGCGGCCTATCCGGGCGGGATCGTCGTGGCGGTCGATGCACGCGGCGGCATGGTTGCCACCCACGGCTGGGCCGAAGTGTCCGATGTCACGATCGCCGACATGGCGCGCCGGTTCGAAGATGCGGGTGTCGCCTCGATCCTGTTTACCGATGTCGGCCGCGACGGCCTGCTCAAAGGCTGCAATATCGATGCCACGGTCGATCTGGCGCGCGCGACGCGGCTGCCGGTGATCGCCAGCGGCGGGGTCAAGGGGCTGGACGATATCCGCCTGCTGAAAATCCACGAAACCGATGGTATCGAAGGGGTGATCACCGGCCGCGCGCTGTATGACGGGCGGCTCGATCTGGCGGCCGCGATCGCCATGGCCGAACGCCGGTGACGGTCCGCGTCCGCGTCATTCCCTGTCTTGATGTGGCCGAAGGCCGCGTGGTCAAGGGGGTGAACTTTGTCGATCTGCGCGATGCCGGCGATCCGGTCGAACAGGCGCGCGCCTATGACCGGGCGGGCGCCGACGAATTGTGCTTTCTCGACATTTCGGCCACGCACGAAGGCCGCGGCACGCTGCTCGACGTGGTCGCGCGCACGGCAGAGGTGTGTTTCATGCCACTGACCGTGGGCGGCGGGGTGCGCGAAGTGGCCGATGCGCGCGCGCTGTTGCTGGCCGGTGCGGACAAAGTGGCGGTCAATTCGGCCGCGGTGGCGCGGCCCGAACTGGTGCGCGACATTGCCGAAAAGTTTGGCGCGCAATGCGTGGTCGGCTCGGTCGATGCGCGTCGCACCGGGCCCGGCCGCTGGGAAATCTTCAGCCATGGCGGGCGTCGGCCTACCGGGATCGACGCGCTGGCCCATGCGGTGCGGCTGTCCGATCTGGGGGCGGGCGAATTGCTGGTTACGTCGATGGATGGGGATGGCACGCAGGGCGGGTATGATCTGGCGTTGACCCGCGCGATTGCCGATGCGGTGCCGGTGCCGGTGGTCGCCAGCGGCGGGGTCGGCACACTCGATCATCTGATCGCGGGCGTTGTCGAAGGGCATGCCAGCGCGGTGCTGGCCGCTTCGATCTTCCATTTCGGCACCTACACGATTGCCCAGGCGCATGCGGCTCTGCGCGCGGCGGGCCTGCCCGCGCGCGGCTGAAACGCGTTTCCACCTGGTTGCGCACCCGTGCCGGATCGGGACTCGCGCGAATGCCGACCCGGGACGGCGTTGGCGAATCGGCGGGGCAGGCCTAGGCGGTCGGCATGACCTTGCGCATCACCACCCTGTTGCTCGTCGTGTTCGCATTGGCAGGATCACAGGCCTGGGCGGTGCCCGTCACCGGCGGCGCGACAGTGGATGAACCCGCAGCCCTGGTGCTGTTGGCGCTGGGTGTTGCCGGGCTCGTGATCGGACGCCACGTGGCCAAACGCCGCGATTGAGCGCGGCATCGGGCTAAAACCGGATCGTCGGGCCAAGCGCCAACGCAAAAAGCACGGTTGCAGCCGGACCCAGCACCAGCAAGGCCGTGTTGCGCGCGATGATAAAGCGGCGGCCTTCTCCGGCCCCCCTTGCGCCAAAGCCGATTGTGATAAGCCCGGCGATTGCGCCAAGCGATGATGCCAGCGCCGACGTCAGAATGATCTCAAGCCCTTTGGGATTGAGCAGGCTTGCGACCAGAGCGGCCAGACCAAACGCGGCATAGTATCCCAGCGCGATCGTCCGGCGCGTACCCCGCGTGGCAGAACCGGGGCCGATCATGGCGGTCATCGTGCGCTGACCCACCGCAATCAACGTGACATAGATGATCAGCCCGGTGCCGGCAAAGGCGCCCCGCCACAGCAAGGGGTAGGGCAGGGGCGCCAGACCACCATCGCCGTCCGGTCCAAGATCGCCAAGGCCCAGAATGCCTGAAAACATCAGGTAGCCTGCCGCCTCAAACCCGCAACCGAGCCAGCAGAACCAGGTGATCAGGCGGGCCATATCGGTGCGGCACGCGCGCCAGATCCGATAGAACACGACCGCCAGTACCGCGTCGGTCGCAGGCCCCGCCACGGCGACCATGCGCCGGGCCATTGCCGTGGCACTGGTGCAGTCGACGTAGAAGCTGCCGATCTCGTTCAGCGCGCCGTGCGTCGCCAGGCAGGCCGCGGCGTGCCCGCCGACTTCGTGCGCCAGCGTCAGCGCCGGCATCAGCAGCCACGCTATCGCGCAAATCGTCGGCAGGTCAGCATGGCATGCCCGGCGCGCGTCGTTGCCCGCAATATCGGACATTGTCACGCCACCATCGCGTCTGCGGCCAGCCATGCGATGCATCCAGCGCCGAAAGCGGCATCGGGCCCCGGACCAGTGTGCTCGGTCGGGATGATCCCGAACCACCTGCCATCGGATGATTGGGCCGCAATTGCACCCAAGACGACGATCCCCCCAGCGTGCATGCCTGCCCCCCTTGCCAGGGTGCAAGCGTACCAATCCGCCGGGGGGCGGCCCAGACCTTTTTGAACACGTCCGCCGCCGATCAGGCCGGCGCGCGCCGGGCCTTGATCCGGGGTGCCAGGCCCGGATCAGGGTTCGCATCGGCACCGGTTGCGTCTTACCAGATTTTGACGCGGTCTTCGGGCTTGAGATACATCTTGCTGGTCGGGCTGGGTGAAAAGGCCTTGTACCAGGCATCGCTGTTGCGCACTTCCCACACGCGGAATTCACCCGGCGAATGCGGATCGGTCAGCAGGCGCTGGCGCAGCGCTTCATCGCGGTGCTTGATCCGCCACACTTGCGCATAGCCCAGGTAGAACCGCTGATCCCCGGTCAGGCCGTTGATCACCGGCGCCGGCTTTCCGCCCAGCGACTTGTGATAGGCATCATAGGCGATGGCCAGCCCCGCCAGATCGGCGCTGTTTTCACCCAGCGTAAGTTTGCCCTGAATGTGCTGCCCCGGCAGCGGTTCATAGGCGTCGTACTGCTTGGCAAGCTTGGCCTCGGCGGTGTTGAAGGCGGCAATGTCGCTGTCGGTCCACCACTTGGTCAGCTTGCCCGATTTGTCGAACTTGGCGCCCTGGTCGTCGAAATGGTGGCTCAATTCGTGGCCGATGACCACGCCGATACCGCCATAGTTGATCGCCGGGTCGGCCTTGGGGTCAAAGAACGGCGGCTGCAGGATCGCCGCGGGAAACACGATTTCGACCATGCCGAAATTGGCATAGGCGTTGATCGTCATCGGGGTCATGCCCCATTCCCAGCGATAGAGCGGCTTGCCCAGCTTGCCCACGTTGTAGGCAAATTCGAACTGGCGGCTGCGCAGGGCATTGCCGAACAGGTCATCGCGGCGGATATCAAGCCCTGTGTAATCGCGCCATTGCGTGGGATAGCCGATCTTGGGTGTAAACGCGGCCAGCTTTTCATGCGCTTTGGCCTTGGTCGGCGCCGCCATCCAGTCCAGCTTGTCGATGCGGGTGCCCATCGCATCGATGATGTTGTGGACCAGTGCATCGGCCGCCTGCTTGGTCTCGGGCGGGAAATACTTGGCAACATAGATCTTGCCGACATCTTCGCCCAGGATGCCGCTGGTAAACGACACCGCGCGGCGCCAGCGCTCTTCGCGCTCGGGCGTTCCGTTCAACGTGGTGCCGTTGAAAGCAAAGCTTTCCTTGGCAAAGGCTTCGGGCAGAAAATTGGCATAACCGTCAAGACTGCGCAGCAGCAGCATGTCCTTCAACACGCCAAGATCGGCGCCTTCGATCAGCTTGGCCTCGGCGGTAAACGCCGAAGGCTGGGCCACCAGCACATATTGCGGCGCCAGGCCGACCGATTTGAACATTGCGGCAAAGTCGAAGCCGGGTGCGGCGCTGGCCAGCTGTGCCATGGTCATCCGGTTATAGGTCTTGTCGGCGTCGCGGCTGTCGATGCGCGTCCAGTGGGCCTGGGCAATCTGTGTTTCCAGCGCCATCACCGCCTGCGCGCGGGCCGTGCCATTGGCCTCACCCGCCAGATCGAACAGCCTGGCCAGATGCGCCACATATTTGCTGCGCGTCTCGGCCATCTTGGCGCTGTCCAGCAGATAGTAATCGCGATCGGGCAGGCCGATCCCGCCTTGCGCCAGGTTGATTACATAGGTCTCGGGATCCTTGTCATCCTGCCCGACGCGGAACCGGAACGGGCCAGCCACGCCGTTGCGCGCGGCTTGTCCGACCAGTGCCGCATAGCCGGCCTTGTCCGACAGCGCCTTGATCTGGTCCAGCCAGGGCCGGATCGGCGCCAGGCCGCGCGCTTCGACCGTGGCCAGGTCAAGATAGCTGGCATAGGCATTGCCGATGCGGCTGGCCGGATTGGTCAGTTCGGCCTTCAGGATTTCTTGCGTGCGCAGCTTTGACAGATCGTCGAGCACGGTGAACATGCCATAATCGGCCTTGTCCGACGGGATCTCCGTGGCTTTCAACCAGCCGCCATTGGCATAATCAAAGAAATTGTCGCCCGGGGCCACCGTGGTGTCCATGCCTGCGGTGTCAAACCCGAACGTGCCGTAGGTCGGTTTCGCCGAGGCCGCGGTATCGGCCGGCGCCGATTGGGCCAACAGCGATGCCGGGGTCGCCAGTATCGTACCGGCCAGCGCGGTAAGAAGGATCCTGCGCATATAAAGCCAACTCCCTGAGCCTTGAAAAATTTGGAGTGGTTTCGTTCGAAACCGGTGCCTCGTCAATCGGCCTGCCTGTCGTTTGTCGACGCCTGTTGTCGGTTGGTAGGCGCATCTGTGCCGCTGGTCTGCAATGGACGCGCGCCGCCCCTGCCATTGCCGGTCCTGCGCGACCACCTTCACGCTTGACGATAGCGGGTCGGGCCGCCATGCCGCAAGCCTATGGACCACGCCGATATTCTCGCCCGTCTGGAGGCAGTCATTGCCGACCGGATCGGCGGCGATGCAGATGCCAGCTATGTCGCGCGCCTGCACGCCAAGGGTCTGGGCAAAATCGCACAGAAACTGGGTGAAGAGGCAACCGAAACGGTGATCGCCGCGCTGACCGGCAGTGCGGCCGAACTGACCGGAGAGGCGGCCGATCTGCTGTTTCATCTGATGGTGCTGTTGCGCGCACGCGACGTGGCGTTTGATGACGTGCTGGCCGAACTGGCGCGGCGCGAAGGCACCTCGGGAATTGTCGAAAAAGCAGGCAGGAGATCCTGATCATGGCCGTCGACGCCACGCAAGCCTATGACGATCAGAACATTTTCGCCAGGATCCTGCGCGGCGAAATCCCGTCACGCACCGTCTATCAGGATGACTGGGCGCTGGCGTTCCACGATATCAACCCCCAGGCGCCGACGCATATCCTGGTCATCCCGAAAGGCGCCTATGTCAGTTGGGACGATTTTTCGGCCCGCGCGACCGAGGCTGAAATTGCCGGCTTTGTCCGCGCGGTGGGCCATGTCGCGCGTGAAGCGGGGCTGGTCGCCCCGGGCTATCGCCTGTTGGCCAACACCGGCACCGACAGCCATCAGGAAGTGCCGCATCTGCACGTGCACCTGTTCGCCGGGCGCCCGCTCGGCCCGATGCTGGCGCGCTGATCGGGGCTTTTTTACGATTGTGGCCTTGCCCCCGACTCCTGCGAACGGTTACTGAAGCGTTCATGCTTGCCCCGTTACCTCAAACCGGCTGTTTCGACGGCGCGCGGCATCTTTTTGCCGTCAGGGTCTATTTCGAAGATACCGACCTGTCGGGGGTGGTCTATCATGCCAACTACTTGCGCTGGTTCGAACGCGCCCGGTCCGACATGCTGCGGCTGGCCGGGATCGACCAGCGTGCGGCGCACGACGCGGGCGAAGGGGCCTATGCGGTGACAGACCTGACCTTGCGGTATCTGCGGCCTGCCCGGCTGGACGATGCGGTGGCGGTGATCAGCCGCGTGGCCGAGGTGTCGCCGGCCACCTGCCGGCTGGACCAGCAGGCCTGGCGCGGCGAAGAACTGTTGTGCAGTGCGGGGGTGCGGGTGGCGTTTGTTGCGCCCAGCGGGCGGCCGCGGCGTCAGCCGGCGCCGTGGGTTGCCGCGTTTCGCGCGCTGCTGGAAGAATAAGGGTTTTCAGGATGGATGTTTGCGCATGATGCTCCAAGTGCTTGCCGCCGCCGGTGCGATCGGCGCACCCACCCGGCTCAACCCGGTCGAACTGTTCCTGCACGCCGATATCGTGGTCGAAGGCGTGATCGGCGGGCTGCTGTTCGCATCGATCTGGGTGTGGATGATCATTGTCGGCTTTGTCCTGCGGATCTGGACGACGGGCAGGCGGTGCCGCGCCTATGAAGACGGCTTCTGGAATGCGCGCGATATCGACGCCTATCAGAAGGAACAGGGCAAGAAGGACATTCCGACCGCGCGCGTGGTGACCGCGGCGCTGGCCGAATGGCGCCGTTCGACCGCGGGCAAGACGATCGATCGCGAAGGCACGCGCCAGCGTCTGGCGCAGGCGATGGACAGCGCGGTGACCGAAGAGGCGGACCGGCTGGCGCGGCGGCTGAACTTTCTTGCCACGGTCGGTTCGGTTGCGCCGTTTGTCGGGCTGTTCGGAACCGTGTGGGGCGTGATGGACAGTTTCTTTCGCATTGGCGCGATGCAGAATTCGTCGCTGGCGGTGGTAGCCCCCGGCATTTCCGAAGCGCTGTTCGCCACGGCCATCGGGCTGTTCGCGGCGATTCCGGCAGTCGTTGCCTACAACCGCTTTTCATACCGGGTCAGTGCGTTCGAAACCGGCCTGTTCCGCTTTGCCGACCGGTTTCACGGCACGCTCAGCCGCGAGCTTGAACAGTAATGGCGATGAACCTGGCCTCTGGCGGTGGCGGCCGGCGCCGGCGCGGGCGTGGGCGCGGCGCGCCGATGTCCGAAATCAATGTGACGCCGCTGGTCGATGTCATGCTGGTGCTGCTGATCATCTTCATGGTCACCGCGCCGATGCTGACCGCGGGCGTGCCGATCGACCTGCCCAACTCCAAGGCCGAAGCCTTGAAGGAACAGCCGCATGCGATCACCATCAGCATGGACGGGCAGGGCCGCGTGTTTCTTGATCAACAGGAACTGGCGCCCGGCGAACTGGGCGACCGGCTGGGCGCAGCGGCGCGAGAAGCGGGCGACAAGCCGCCGCTGGTCACGCTGCGCGCGGATCGGCATCTGGATTATGGCCGGGTGGTTGCGGTGATGGGCGAATTGAACGCGGCCGGGTTCAAGACGATCTCGCTGGTCACCAACGGTTCAGTTGAAGCGCCCTAGGCGAACACGGCAATGCGGACACGAACCCCCTTTGGCTTGACCGGTGAAGAGGCGCTGGGGCTGTTTGTGGCGATCGCCGCGCATATCGCGCTGATCGTCGCACTGGTCTTGTCGCCGCTGGGGCGCAAAGTGCAGCCCCCGCCGCAGCGCATGACCGTGTCGCTGTCGGATACGGTGGCCGATCAGGCGACTTCGCCCAAGCCCGACGCGCAGGCTGCGCCCGATCTGGCGCCCGAGCTGGGCGAACCCGATCATGCCGACCAGCCCCTGCCGCCTGCGCCCCAACCGGTGGCCACGCCCGAGCCCCGGCCTGTGCCGAAACCCGCGCCCCGGCCCGAACCCAAACCCGAGCCAAAGCCGGTGCCCAGGCCTGTCGCAAAGCCCGAGCCCAAGCCCGAACCGAAACCCGTGGCCAAACCCGAGCCCAAGCCGAAGCCGGTTGCCAAAGTCGAACACAAGGTCGAGCCGAAGGTCGAAGCCAAGGCGGCATCCAAAGCCAGACCCGACGCCAAGGCCAAACCCGAGGCAAAGCCCGAAGCAAGGCCCGCAGGCGGTGACCCGCGCGCGCATCCGCACCCGGCCAAGCCGGCGGGTGGCAGCAAGATCGATTCCAACTTTCTGGCCGGTCTTCCCGGTTCGACCACACCCGGCACCGACAAAGTGTCGCCGGGCAACAAGGTTGCCACGGTCTCGGCCGCCGATGTCCGCAGTGCCATTTCGCGTCAGCTCAAGCCGCACTGGACGGCTCCGCAGGGTGCCGATGCCGAAAAGCTGGTGACAATCATCGCTTTCACACTCAATTCCGATGGTACGCTGGCCGGTACGCCCGAATTGTATGCGCAATCGGGCGTCACCGATGCCAACCGGCCCCAGGCGCAGCGCCACGTCGAACTGGCCATTCGGGCGGTCAAACTGGCCGCGCCGTTCAAGCTGCCGGCAGACGTTTACAGCCATTTTCACAAGTTCACGGCCAAATTTGACCGCCAGCTTTCGCAATAGGATGATCCAACCGATGCCTTATCATGGCCAGTCCGACGGGGCGCGCCGCAACGGTCTCAAATGGCTGCCGCTGGCTGCTGCGCTGTCGCTGCTTTTGGCGCCTGCGCACGGCGTGGCGCAAGTCCAGCCCGTGCCGCCGTCTGCGGCGCCTGCGGGCAGCACCGGCGATCAGCAGGTTCTGGACGTCACCGTTACCGACGACAGCGCGTGGCGCGATCTGGGCATCGCCATTCCGACCTTCCCCACCGACCATGCGGTGGCAACCGGTGCCGATGGCGGCAATACCGAGGCACTGGGGCGCAATCTGGCGCGGGTCGTGTTCAGCGATCTGAAGGACAATGGTCTGTTCAAGCCGACCGGGCCCGACGCCTTGCCCGGTATCGGCTATGCCGAAGTGGCCGCGCCCGCGTTTGCCGGGTGGCGTTCGCGTTCGGCCGAAATGCTGGTGCAGGGTTTCGTCAAGGCAGGGGCCGACGGGCAACTGACCGTGGGCTGCTATCTCTATGACGTGGCACTGGGCAAGGAACTGGCGCGGCAGGGCTATGTGGTCAAACCGACCGAATGGCGCCGCGCCGCGCACAAATGCGCCGACATGGTCTATTCGCGGCTGTCGGGGGAAAGCCCGTTCTTTGATTCCAAGATTGCCTATATCGCCGAAACCGGGCCCAAGGATCACCGGCGCAAGCAACTGGCGATCATGGATTCCGATGGCGCCAACCACCGCTTCATCACCAGCGGTCAGGCCACCGCGCTGACCCCGCGCTATTCGCCCGATTATCGGCAGATCGCCTATCTCAGCTATGTCGACGGGCGCCCGCGCATCTATGTCTATGATATCGGCACCGGGCACCAGCATCTGGTGACCGAGGCCAAAGGGCCGACGTTTGCGCCGCGCTGGTCGCCCGATGGCAAATATATCCTCTATTCGATGGCGCTGGCGGGCAACACCGACATCTATCGCGTGTCCGCCACCGGCGGCACCTCGGTCCGGCTGACCAACACGCCCGGGATCAATATCGGCGGCAGCTATTCGCCCGACGGCAGCCGGATCGTGTTCGAAAGCGATCGCGGCGGCACGCAGCAGGTCTATGTGATGAATGCCGACGGATCGGGCCAGCACCGCATCACCTTTTTCGGCGGGCGCGCGGCCACCCCGGAATGGAGCCCGCGCGGCGACCAGATCGCGTTCACCTGCATCTGCGGCAACCTGCGTATTGCGGTGATGGACCCCGCCGGCCACAATCGCCGCTTTCTGACCGACAGCTGGCAGGATGAAGCGCCGACGTGGTCGCCAAACGGCCGGATCGTCCAGTTTTTCCGCACCGAACGCGGCACCGGGCGCAGCAGCATCTGGCAGGTCGATCTGACCGGACGCAAGGAACGCCGCCTTAAAACGCCGGTTGATGCGTCAGATCCCGCCTGGGGCCCGGTCCTGCCGTAATCGTCCGGAACGGTTCGATTATGGTTTCCGTTTGAATTTTGTCAGCGGGCGTTGCACGCTTTATCCTCGAATGACCAAGGAGCTTTCTGCCATGTCGCCCAATCGCATTGCCATCGTTTCGCTGCTGCTGGGCGCTGCCAGCCTGGCCGGATGCGCGCACACGCCCAAGGAATTGCCGCCGCAGCCGGTCGGCGCCAGCACCACGACCCAGGCCGGGCCGCCGATGCCGCCCACGCCGGCGCAGCCGGCAGGTCCTGTGCCCGGCAGCCAGGCCGATTTCCTGGCCTCGGTGATTTCCGATACGATCCACTTTGATCTCGACAAATACGGCATCGATGGCGAAAGCCAGGGCATCTTGCGCAGCCAGGCGCAATGGCTGGCGCGCTATGCCGGCAAATCGATCACGATCGAAGGCCATTGCGACGAACGCGGCACGCGCGAATACAACCTGGCGCTGGGCGAACGTCGCGCCAACGCGGCCAAGAACTATCTGATTTCGCTGGGGGTTGATGGCGGACGGATCCAGACCGTCAGCTATGGCAAGGAACGTCCGGTGGCGCTGGGGTCGGACGAAGCCGCCTGGGCCAAAAACCGTCGCGCGGTAACCATTACGGTCAATTGACCCGGCGGTTTGCCGAAAATTTTCGGCCCGGGGCGCGATTGCGGCCCGGGCCGTCCCTTTTTGCCCCACCTGCGGCTTGACCTTTGGCGCCGGGTTGGGCTTGGTTTTCGGCATGGCGCGGCACACACGATCAAACGACTGGGGATTCCCGCGGTGGCGCGGATATAGCGGCGGTCGGGAGGCCAAGCCGATCCGCATGTGCGACCGCGCGGGCTGTGACCAGCCGGGCAATTGCCCGGCGCCCAAATCGCCCAACACCCCCGATCGCTGGTATTTCTGCCCCGTCCACGCGGCCGAATACAACGCCGGGTGGAACTATTTCGAAGGTCTCGACAAGGAAGAGGCCGCCGCGCGCGAACGCGCAGAAAGCACCGAATCATCCGGATACCGTCAGGCCTCGTGGGCCGAATGGGGCGGGTCGGGTGACGGCACGCGCAGCCGCGACGAAATGCGTGCGCTCGAAGTGCTCGAACTTGACAGCGATGCCGATTTCGACGCCGTGCGCAAGGCATGGCGCACGCGTGCCAAGCTGGTCCACCCGGATGTGCGCCCCGGCGATGCCGAGGCCGCCACCGAATTCCAGCGCCTGCAACTGGCTTATGAAGTGCTGCGCGCCGCAGAAGAGCGACGCTCGTGGAAAGGCTATTCCAGCGGGGCCTGACCGATGTCCGACAGCAGTTGCGCATCGAGCAAAGCCGCCACGCGGGCCGCATCGGGAAAACCTTCGGCAATCCATGCCGCTTCGACAGCCCGCAAAATTCGCGCGACATCGGGCCCGGCATGGACCCCGCGCCCAACGATGGCGCCGCCTTTCAGGGGAAAGGCCGGGGGCGTCCAATCGCGCAGCAGCGCGCAATCCGCCCCTGACAGCAGCAGCCGGTCGCGCGCCTCGGTCAGACCCAGGCGATAGGCCAGCCCGCGCGGGTCGTGTGCATCGTCG
The DNA here is from genome assembly GCF_000429005.1 of Novosphingobium acidiphilum DSM 19966. Taxonomy (GTDB): domain Bacteria; phylum Pseudomonadota; class Alphaproteobacteria; order Sphingomonadales; family Sphingomonadaceae; genus Novosphingobium; species Novosphingobium acidiphilum. The sequence goes on from NZ_AUBA01000009.1 coordinate 101,681, forward strand.
GGGTGGCGTGCGGCCATCTGCGACAGCCGTTTTTTCTGCGCCGCCGACAGCCGCAGCCGCGCGGCCACCGCCTCGGCCAGCGGCGGGTCGGCCGGCAGCAGCGCACCCAGCCGGCGCAAGGCATCGGGGGCCACGTCCGCGCGCTGTTCGGCGGCGATCAGTGCGGGCAATCGGGCAGGATCGCCTTCGGGCAGGATCTGCGCCAGCACGCCAAGCTGTGCCATGCGCGTCACGGTCGGTGCCGGATCGGCAAGCGCCAGCAACCGCACCAGTTCCCAGCCCACGCGTTCACGCGACAGGCCTTTCAGCCCCCGGGCCAGCGTGGCGCAGGCGGTCTCGGCCGCGGCATCGGCGGGCAGCGAACCAAAGCGCGCCTGAAACCGGAAATAGCGCAAGATGCGCAGGTAATCCTCGCGGATGCGCAGTTCGGCATCGCCGATAAAGCGCACGCGGTGCGCCGCCAGATCGTCAAGCCCACCGAAAAAGTCGGTGATCTGCAAGGTCTGCGGATCGGCATAGAGTGCGTTGATGGTGAAATCGCGGCGGCTGCCGTCTTCACGCCAGTCGTCCGAAAAGGCGACCGTGGCGTGGCGTCCGTCGGTGGACACATCGCGGCGCAAGGTGGTGATTTCGACCGGCCCACCGGCCAGCACCGCGGTGACCGTGCCATGGGCAATGCCGGTCGGCACCGCGCGGATCTCCACCGCAATCAGCCGTTCCATCACGGCATCGGGCAACAGGCGCGTGGCCATGTCGATGTCCTTGACCGCCATGCCCGCCAGCGTGTCGCGCACCGCGCCGCCGACCCACCGGCACAGGCCTTCGCCCCGCGGATCGAGTGCTGCGACAAGGGCGGCAAGGTCTGCGCGCCGTGTCCAGTCGGCCTGGGGAAGGGAGGCTTGCATCATGATGCCGCGTGCCAGGCGATGCGCGCCGAAAGATTGGCGATGATCCCGCCGGTCACGCCCCAGATGCGATGGCCCGCCCACAGGATTTCGACATATTCACCCGATCGGCCATCCCAGTGTGCGGTGTGGCGCTGCTGGTTGGCGCTGTCGAGGATATAGCCGAACGGCGGTTCGAACCATTGCGCCACTTCGCCCGGATTGGGGGTGATCGCGATATCGCCGGGCACCACCGCCACCACCGGGGTGATGTCATATCCGGTGCCGGTCTGAAACCTGTCGCTGGTGCCGACCACGCGCACGCGCGCGGGATCGATGCCCAGTTCTTCGTGCGCCTCGCGCAGTGCAGCCTCGATCGGGGTCTCGCCCGGATCGATCTTGCCCCCGGGGAACGCCGCCTGCCCGGGATGGGCGCGCATCGTGGTCGGGCGCTGGATCATCAGCACACCAGGACCGTCGGGATGGCCGGGCCGGTCGGTCACCGCGATCAGCACCGCAGCCGCGCGCAGCGTCATGCCCACAGGCGGGCGCCAGTCGCGCCATTGCGGTATCGATGCCAGCGCGTGCCCCGATGCCAGCAGTTGCGACAACCGATCGAACAGTGCCTGGGTCATGCGGGCAACAGGCTGTAACGCACGCCGCCACTGTCCACCGCCAGCGCGTCGGGCGCTGACAGGGTCAGTGCATGGTCGATCAATTGCGCATAGGTGCTGCGGTTGAGCCGTGCCTCGGTCCCGTGGCGCACGCCGATATAGAACGCCGGGACATCGGGGGTGCCGGCGATACGAAAGGCGTGGTCGGGGCCGGCCAGCACCAGATCGTCGGTGTTCAGCCGGAATGCGAGCATGGTCCGGCCCTCGTCATCGCGACGCACCTGCATGTCGGTCGCGACAAAGGCGGCATCGTCGACCGCGATCGTCAGCTTTTCAAACGGAGTCAGCAGGTAATGCTGCCCGTCGCTGTCGCGCAGCAGCAGCGCCGAAAACGCGCGCACCATCGCCGGCCGGGTGATCCGCCCGCCATCGTGCCACCAGGTGCCATCGGCGGCGATGCGCATCAGGCTGTCGCCGGTCTGTGCCGGGGTCCATTGGTCGATCGGCGGCAGGCGGCGCAAGGCCACGGCCTCGGCCATCTGGGCCAAGCTCAATCCGGCAAGTTCGGGGGGCGGTTCATAGGGCACCAACCTCCCGTGCCAGATCAGGTCAGCCGCGCCAAGGGCCAAGCATGCCCTGTTGGGGCAAGATTGCCGGATTGGCCGTGCGGCACAGCAGGCGATGTCGCTCGAACGGTCCGGGCAAGTCCCAGCCGCCGGTATGCGTGTTGGCAAACCCGAAAAAGCGCCCGTAATAATCGGGATCGCCGATCAGCACCTGCGGCAATGGCGCACGCGGGTCGATCGCGGTCATGCTGGCGGTGACAAGCGCCTGGCCATAGCCGCGCCCCTGTTGCGAGGGCAGCACTGCCACCGGCCCGACCATGATCATCGGATGCCGGCGCCCCTCGGGATCGGTCAGCGCGACCGGCCAGCACTGGATCGTGCCCGCCAGCAGTTCATGGTCGTCCAGCGCGGCAAACGACAGGCCTGGCAGGAATTCGCAGCCTTCGCGCAGCCGGTATGCGGTGCGCTGGTGGCGCTCGGGCTCGAACGCGGTGTCGAGCAGCGTCTCGACCAGATCGGGATCGACATCGGCAAGCGGGATGATCGTGGACAAAACTTCGGACTTTCTGGTCAATCAGGCTGCGTCGCCGATAGCGGCCCGGTCAGCTTTCGGCAAAGGCAAACGGGGCCGACACACGGCGATAATCATCGGGCAGGATTTCGCGGCCCAGCGGCGGTTCGGCCCGTGCGGTGCATTCGGCGCGGTTGCACAGCCGGCAGGTCATGCCGATCGGCGTGGGCACCGCGGTGGCGGCCGCGCCCTGGGCATAGATCAGCCGGGGGGCGTGTTCGGCGGCGCAGGCCAGCGCGATCGCGCGCAGCACAATTGGCCGGTCGTGCGCGCCGCCGCCCGAGGTGACCGTGCGGACAATCGAAAAGAACCGCTGGCCATCGGGCAGGTCGAGCCACTGCGTCAGGACTTCGCCGGGGGTGCGAAACGCCTGGTGCAGGTTCCACAACGGACACCCCCCGCCGTGCGCGGCAAATGGAAAACCCGCGCCATCGAGCCGTTTTGACACATTGCCCGCCGCATCGACCCGGATGAAAAAGAACGGCACCCCCTGCTGCCCGACGCGGCCCAGCGTGGTCAGGCGGTGCGCCACTTGTTCAAAGCTGGTGCCAAACACCCCGGCCAGCGCCTCGATATCATAGGCGCGCGCCTCGACCGCGCGGGCAAACCTGTCATAGGGCATGATCGTGGCCGACGCCGCATAACCGGCCAGCGCGCGGCGCACCAGTTGCGCCGCGGTCGGGCTGGCAAAGCTTTCGCCGCGCACCAGTTCGGCAATGTCTGAACGCATCGCGGTATAGGCTATGTGCAGCGCGATCTGCCATTGCCGCGCGGTGGCGGGCAGGATGTCGTCGATCAGCAATTGATCGCCATGCCGGTCATAGCGGCGCAACGCGCCCATCATCACGTCACCTGGCAGAAACCGCAACCGCACGCCCCGTTCGCGCAGCCACTCGGTCTGCCCGCCGGCACGCGCCACTTCGTCAGCCAGCGTTTCGGCGCGGGCATCAAGCGCGGGAAAATGGTTGCGCGCGCGCGCGATAAACCGCCGCGCTTCGCCGATCGCGTCGGCGGCAGGATCGCCGGGCACGCCTTCGCGCAGCCCCGCCAGCGCCTGTTGTTCGCGCGCATAGGCGCCATGCAGGCGCAACATCGCCTCGGCCACGCCCGGAAAGCTGGTGGCGATATCGGCAATTTCCAGCGTGGTCAGATCGATTTCGGCAAAAATCGGGTCTTTCAGCATCGCCAGCAGCCGCTGCGCGTAATCGTCGCGTTCGTCAGCGGCCAGTTCGTGCATGTCGAGCTTGTAGGTGCGCGCCAGCCGCAGCAGCACATCGGCGGTCAGCGGCCGCTGGTTGCGCTCGATCAGCGCGACATAGCTTGGTGAAATGTCCAGATCCTCGGCCATTGCCGCCTGGGTCAGGCCCAGTTCGCGGCGCAACCGTTTGATCCGGGGGCCAAGATAGAGCGGGCGGGCATCGGCCATGGGGGGCTCCGTACAGGACTGCACAACTGTACAAGCATTTTTTGTAAAGTTTGACAACAAGACTTCGCCAGGGGTGCCGCATGGCGGTTGGGCGCTCTAGTCCGCGTTCGTACCCCGGCCACGCCGGACCGACACGACCAACGGGACGACCACACCATGACCTATTCGCAGACCATCATCGAGGCCCGCAAGGCCATCGCCACCTTTGGCGGCAACTGGGACGGCATCGAGGCGGAAAGTGCTGCGCGCATGCGTCTGCAGAACCGGTTTCGCACCGGTCTCGACATCGCACGCCATACCGCCAGGATCATGCGCGCCGACATGGCTGCCTATGACGCCGACCCGTCGCAGTACACGCAGTCGCTGGGCTGCTGGCACGGGTTCATCGGTCAGCAGAAGCTGATTTCGATCAAGAAGCACTTTGGCACAACCAAGGGCCGGTATCTGTACCTGTCGGGGTGGATGGTCGCGGCCTTGCGCAGCGAATTCGGCCCGTTGCCCGACCAGTCGATGCACGAAAAGACCAGCGTGCCCGCGCTGATCGCGGAGTTGTACACGTTTCTCAAGCAGGCCGATGCGCGCGAACTGGGCGGTCTGTTTCGTGAACTCGATGCGGCCAAGGCGGCCGGCGATGCGGTCAACACCCACCGCCTGCTGCACACGATCGACGCGTTTCAGACGCACGTGGTGCCGATCATCGCCGATATCGACGCCGGGTTCGGCAATGCCGAGGCAACGTACCTGTTGGCCAAGAAATTCATCGAGGCGGGCGCCTGCTGCATCCAGCTTGAAAACCAGGTGTCGGATGAAAAACAGTGCGGCCACCAGGACGGCAAGGTGACCGTTCCGCACGAAGACTTTCTCGCGAAAATCCGTGCGGTGCGGTACGCGTTTCTCGAACTGGGCGTCGACGATGGCGTGATCGTGGCGCGCACCGACTCGCTGGGCGCAGGGCTGACCAAGCAGATCGCCTATACCCGCAGCCCCGGCGACATCGCCGACCAGTACAACAGCTTTCTCGATTGCGAAGCGGTCGATCCGGCCAACCTGGGCAATGGCGATGTGCTGATTGCGCGCAATGGCACGCTGTTGCGGCCCAAGCGGCTGGCGTCAAACCTGTTCCAGTTCCGCGCCGGTACGGGTGAAGACCGCGTGGTGCTCGATTGCATCAACAGCCTGCAAAACGGTGCCGACCTGCTGTGGATCGAAACCGAAAAGCCGCATATCGGCCAGATTGCGGGCATGGTGAACCGCATCCGCGAAGTCGTGCCCCATGCCAAGCTGGTCTACAACAATTCGCCCAGCTTCAACTGGACTCTGAATTTCCGGCAGCAGGTCTATGACGTGTGGACCGGTGAAGGGCGCGACATGGCGGCCTATGACCGTGCGCGCCTGATGAGCGTGGAGTACGACGGCACCGATCTGGCCCACGAAGCCGATGAACGCATCCGCACGTTCCAGCGCGATGCCGCGCGCGAGGCGGGCATTTTCCACCACCTGATCACGCTGCCCACCTATCATACCGCAGCGCTCAGCACCGACAGCCTGGCCAAGGGCTATTTCGGCGAGGCGGGCATGCTGGCCTATGTCGAAGGCGTGCAGCGCCGCGAAATCCGCGAAGGTCTGGCCTGTGTCCGGCATCAGAACATGGCCGGATCGGACGTGGGCGACGATCACAAGGAATATTTCGCCGGTGATGCCGCGCTGAAGGCCGGCGGCGCGCACAACACCATGAACCAGTTTGCAGCGTAAGACAGGAGAGGCATTATGGCAGAACCCCAACGGGCCCGCGCGGTCCTTTCCACCGAAGATTTCAAGCTGATCCGTGAAGCCGTGCTCAGCCACCTGAAGCAGATCGAGGATTCGCCCGAATCGGTGAAATTCTCCAACCTCTATCACCGTCTCGGCAGCGCGCTGGGTCGGTAAAGCCCACGCTTGTCAGGGGGCGCACCATCGCCCTGCAGTGGCCGAACGGCGCTGCGGGGCGATGCCGTTCGCGGGTTGCGCCACGCTGCGCTGCCAGGTCGCGTCCGGTCTTTTTTCGCCTGTGATCAATACCTATCTTGCGAAAATGCAGCCAGATTCACCAATGCGCGCACAGGGTCAGGATGTTCACATGACCGCGACGGCGTCCAGTGCGGGCCTGCCGCGCCGTGGCGTTGTGATGATCGCGGTCCTTTACGGGCTGTTGTGCCACCTGGCCTTCGTTGCCGGCGTCGGCGCGATGATGGTTGTCCTGTTCAGCGGCATGACCTGGGGCCTTGGGCGGCTGGCCAGACCCTGGTCGTGGTTCGCCGATGCGCTGCTGCTGCTTCAATTTCCGCTGCTGCACAGTGCGTTGTTGTCGAAGCGCGGCGGCGCAGGGCTGCGGCGGCTTGCCCCTTCAAGCCTGGGCACGCCGCTTATGTCGACGACGTACGCGTTGATTGCCTCGGTGCAGACCGGGCTGCTGTTCCTGGGCTGGACGCCGGTCGGGCACGTGCTGTGGCAGGCCCGCGGTGCCACGCTGGTCGTGTTCGAAGTGGGTTATGGCGTGGCCTGGCTGTTGTTGCTCAAGGCCATTGTCGATGCCGGATTTGCATTGCAGACCGGCCTGCTGGGCTGGCGCGCGGTTGTTCGGGGGCGGCCGCCGGTTTACCCTTCCATGCCGACCCGCGGGCTGTTTCGGCTGATCCGGCAGCCGATCTATGTTGCGTTTGCGTTGACCTTGTGGACTGTGCCGACGATCACGCCCGATGGCCTGGTCGTTGCGGTCATTCTGACCGCATATTGTGTCATCGGCTCGATCATCAAAGAAGCCAGATTTGCGCGTCGATTTGGCGCGGCCTTTGCCAGATATCGCGCCGGCACGCCGTTCTGGTTTCCCCTTCCACGCCGCCGCGAAGGATGATCGCCAAAGGGCAGGGTGCAAATCGCCAAAGTGCATCCGCAGCCCGGGCCGGCGGAGCTATCGGTCGTGCACCGTGGTGTCCAGCGCGGCAGCCACATCGGACAGATGGCCATCACCGGAATGCGGCGTGATGCCCAGCACTGTGGCCATCAGCGGATAGACATCGACATTGGGAAACGGCGGCAGGGTCAGACCCCGGCGAAACGCGGGGCCGTTGGCGATGAACAGCGCGCCCATCGCGGGATCATGGATGTCATAGCCGTGCGCGCCTTTTTCCAGGCCGGGGTGACGGGCCTGGCTGCGCGCATATTCGGCGCGGGTCATCGCCAGCCAACCGGTCTGCACCTGGCACACCACCGCAGGCACGCGCGGGTTTGTGCCGTAATCAAGATCGGCTGGAATCGCGTGCTTGTCCCAGCAATGCATGTGCGGGGCGCGGGTCAGCAGCGCGCGGCGCGCAGCCTTTCCCGCCGGGGTGGGGGCGGGGTCAAACCCGATGACCGTTCCATCGAACACCACGTGGGCGGCGGTCAGATCGACCACGTCGTCCAGCAGTACCAGATTGTCGGGCCCGACCGCGGCCATGCCGTGATCGGCCACCACGATCACGTTGGCATGGATGCTCCGCGCCTTCAGCCCCGCGATCAACCGCGCAACCGCGGTATCGATCGTGCGGATGGCCGCATCGACCTGCGGCGAATCCGGGCCGAAATTGTGGCCTGCGGTGTCGACCTGTTCGAAATAGACGAGCGCCAGGCGCGGACGCTGGTCAGCGGGCAGATCGAACCAGCCCAGCACGGTATCGACCCGGTCGTCTGGCGCAATGGCGTGATCGTAATCGTGGAACAGCCCTGGACGCACCCCACCGTGCGCAACCGACACGCCGGGCCAGAACATCACCCCGGTGTGCAATCCGGCGCGTTCGGCGGTGATCCAGATCGGCGTGCTTTCGCCCCACCAGCGTTCCTCCTTGCTGGCCATCGAAAACGGGCCGGGCATGGCCGGATCGATGAAGGCGTTGTTCACGATGCCGTGGTGATCGGGCACCAGCCCGGTTACCAGCGTGGTGTGGTTGGGAAACGTGACCGACGGGAATGACGGCGTCATGCGCGTGGCGTGCACACCGCCTGCGGCCAGCGCCGACAGCGCCGGGCTGATCGCGCGATCCAGATAATCGGCGCGAAACCCGTCGATCGAAATCAGGATCAACGGCGATTGCGGCGCAGGGTCCGCAATTGCCGGGTTCGCCAGCCCCGGAGTCGCCAGCAGGGCCAGCAGGATGGCGAGTGTCTGGATCAGCCGGCTCATCATGGTCCTCGCGTCGGTTCGGGCACAGGGCGTCCCTGCGCACAGGCGCTGCGAACGATCAAGTCCGGCTTTTCACGCGATGATTTTTTCTCGTCTGACAATACTCAACTTAAAAAGTAGAAATTCTACGTCGGGCCGGAACGCTCCCTCCCCGTTGCCGGCCCGATACTGCCTGCGGACGATTGACGATGAAAAGGAATTTGCGCGATGACGAAGAAACATGCCCTGATCCGGCAGCCGCATGGCGAACGCCCGCTGCCACGCCTGCCGCATCCTTCGTGGGCGCGCTCAACGGCGGGTGGCGATGCCGAACGGCGGACCTTGTCGGCCGAAGACTTCTGGGCCCGGCTGGGTATCTAGGATTGCTGCTGCTTGACCGTCGGGACCGGATGCCGATCTGATACGCATGAAAACCGCACTGATCATCCGTCATGTGCCCCACGAAGGGGTCGCTGCCTACCGCGATCCGATCGAGGCGGCCGGGTACCGGGTCGATCGCATCGATGTCTGCGATCCCGGCTTTTCGCGTGTCGATCTTGGCGCGCCCGATCTGCTGATCATGATGGGCGGGCCAATGGGCGTTTATGAAACCGCGACGCATCCCTGGATTGCCTGCCAGATGCGGCGGCTGGCCCGGCGGCTCGATGCCGATCGGCCGACACTGGGGGTGTGCTTTGGCGCGCAGATGATCGCAGCGGCGCTGGGCGCGCGGGTCTATCCCGGCGGCACACGCGAAATCGGGTTTCATCCCGTGGTGGTGCACGATCCTGCCAGCCCCTTGCGCCATGTCGCGGGCGTGCCGGTGCTGCACTGGCACGGCGACACGTTCGATCTGCCGGCGGGTGTCGATCTGCTGGCATCAAGCCATGTCTATCCGCATCAGGCCTTTGCGCGCGGGCGCAATCTGCTGGCGCTGCAATTCCATGGCGAAATGGGCGAAGACGCCAGGTTCGAAGCCTGGATCGAACAGGGCCCGGACGATCTGGCAACCGCTGGGGTGACCCCATGCGCGCTGCGCGCAGCGCATGCTGTGCATGGCCCGCGCGCTGTCGCCGCCGGACGCGCGATGATCGCGCAGTGGTTGTCAGGACTGGATTAGACGTTCTCGCCAGCGGGCTATCCTGCCGATTGCCTCGTCCAGCATGGCGGCCGGTTTGCAATGGCACAGCCGCAGCACATGGCGCGGGGCATCGCAGCCTTCCCACAGCGCCGACAGCGGGATCGAGGCGACCCCGGCTTCGCGGACCATCCGTTCGGCCACGGTGCGATCATCCAGCGCAATCGCGCTCGCGGCCAGATCGATGCACGTGAACCATGTCGCCACACCCGGCATCACCGCAAAGCCGCATGCGGCCAGCCCCTGGTTCAGCACCGCGCGGCTTGCGGCCCAACCCGCTACGGTCGCGTCGATCAGGCCATCGTCGCCCAATCCTTCGGCCACGGCCCACTGCAACATCGGCGGAGTGGTAAAGGTCAGGAACTGGTGCGCCTTGGCCAGCACGGCCGCCACGTCGGGGGCGGCGACCATCCAGCCGACTTTCCAGCCGGTCGCGCCAAAAATCTTGCCCGCCGATCCGATCTTGACCGTGCGCGTTGCCATGCCCGGCTCTGCCAGCAGCGAAACGTGCGTGCCGCCATCAAAGCGCACCGTTTCCCACACTTCGTCACAGATCACGAACAGGTCGTGCGCCACCGCGATTGCGGCGATCATCGCACGGGTTGCCGCATCCATCACCGAACCTGTCGGGTTCAGCGGATCGTTGATGATCATCGCGCGGGTGCGCGGGGTCAACGCCGCCTCGATCGCTGCGCGGTCATAGTGCCAGTGCGGCGGGCGCAGCGGCACAAACACCGGCACCGCGCCCATGCGGCGTACCAGCGGCGCATAGGCATCATAGGCCGGCTGAAACAGCAGCACGTGGTCGCCCGGGCTGATCACCGCCAGCACCGCCGCCGCAATTGCCTCGGTCGCGCCCGAGGTAACGATGACCTCGTCGCGTGACAGATCCAGCCGCTGGCGGCGGCGATAGAACCCCGCGATCGCATCACGCAGTTCGGGCACGCCGGCCATTGGCGGATAGTGCTGTGACCGTTCGGCCATGGCGCGCGTCACCGCCGCGGTCAGTGCCGGTGGCGGCGGCGCATCGGGAAATCCCTGGCCCAGATTGATCGCGCCCGACGATCGGGCAAGCCCCGACATATGTTCGAAAATTGTCGTGGGCAGGGCGGAATAGACCGGATTGAGCGCGCGCATGGCCGTGGGTTTAAGCGGCGTGGAGACATTGCGCAACGCCACGGTGGCGCTGCGCAATGTCTCCACGCCGCCCGGGCATTTGCAACACGCGTCATGCAACGTATTCAGATGCGGCACAGCCGTTCAAAAATATCCCGGCGGTTGTTACGAAGGCAGGAGACAATGCATGCACCACGGTTTGATCGCATGGCTGATTATTGGCGGCCTGGCCGGATTTCTGGCTGGAAAGGTCACCCGGGGCGCCGGGTTTGGCATGCTGGCAGATATCGTACTGGGCATTGTCGGCGCATTTGTCGGCGGGCGCCTGTTCGATCTGTTGGGCATGGCCCCCTCGCGCGGCTTTATCGGATCGATCGTCACCGCCTTTGTCGGGTCGGTCGTCGTGCTGCTGGTGGTGCGTCTGTTCGCACGCGATTGACCCGGCACGACGGGGCGCCGCCAAAGCGCAAAGTTGACGGTACCGCTTGGGCCCAACCCGCTCTAAGGGGGGGGCGATCACGCAATCCGACAGGACCCCATGACCGCCAGCCGCACCGCCCAGTCCGCGACGACCGCCGCCCAGACCACGGTGTTCGGCGTGATCGTGGCAATCAGTTTCTGCCACATGCTGAACGACATGATGCAGTCGCTGTTGCCGGCCATCTATCCGGACCTGAAGAGCGAACTGCATCTCAGCTTTACCCAGATCGGTCTGGTCACGCTGGCCTATCAGTTGACCGCGTCGATCCTGCAACCGCTGGTTGGGCTGTATGCGGACAAGCGGCCGACCCCGCTGGCGCTGCCCGGTGGCACGCTGTTCTCGCTGGCCGGGCTGCTGGTGTTGTCGGTGGCGCACAATTATGCGCTGTTGCTGGTCGGTGCGTCGCTGATCGGCATGGGTTCCTCGGTGTTTCACCCCGAATCGTCGCGCGTGGCACGCATGGCGGCGGGCGCGCGGCACGGGCTGGCGCAATCGCTGTTCCAGGTTGGCGGCAATGCCGGCCAGGCGCTGGGGCCGCTGGCGGCAGCGCTGGTGGTGGTGCGCTGGGGGCAAAGCAGCGTGGCATGCTTTGCGCTGCTGGCACTGCTGTCGTGCGCCGTGTTGTGGAATGTGGCGCAATGGTATCGCCATCACGGGCTGGCGCGGCTGGCCCCTGGCAAGGACGGTCATCGTGCGCAGGTCGTGCTGCGTAACAGCATCGTGCTGCGCGGCATTGCGATCCTGTTGGCGCTGATCTTTTCCAAATATGTCTATCTTGCCAGCCTGACGAGCTATTTCACGTTCTACCTGATCCAGCGTTTTGGCGTGACGGTCGAAAACGCACAGTTGCACCTGTTTGCCTTTCTGACCGCGGTGGCGATCGGCACGATTCTGGGCGGGCCGCTGGGCGACCGGTTCGGGCGCAAGCAGGTGATCTGGTTTTCGATCCTGGGCCCGTTGCCGTTCACGCTGCTGCTGCCTTATGCCGGGCTGTTCTGGACCGGGCCGCTGACGGTGATGATCGGGCTGATCCTGGCCTCGGCCTTTCCGGCGATCGTGGTTTTTGCGCAGGACCTGGTGCCGGGCAAGATCGGCATGATTTCGGGCCTGTTCTTCGGCTTTGCCTTTGGCGTGGGCGGGATCGGCGCGGCGGTGCTGGGGAACGTGGCCGATGCCTGGGGCATCGTCGCGGTCTACCGGATCTGCGCGGTGCTGCCCGCAATCGGCCTGCTTGCGGTTTTCCTTCCCGATCTGCGCAAGGTTCGGGCATAGCCCGGATCGGCAAAGGCAACGGGCAGGAAGGGGCGGCAATGACCGAGGCAGTCGAGGCGACGATGCGCGGCGTCGTGCTGACCGGGTTTGGCGGCTATGATCGGCTGGCCTGGCGCGATGATCTGCCGGTGCCGGTGCCGGGGCGTGGCGAAGTTCTGGTGCGCGTCGGCGCGGCCGGGGTCAACAACACCGATATCAACACGCGCATCGGCTGGTATTCCAAGGCGGTTGCCGCCGATACCGCAACCGGCGCCGACACCGGGTTTGCTGCGGCGCAATCCGACGGATGGAGCGGCGCGGAATTCACCTTTCCCCGCATACAGGGCGCCGATGCAGCGGGGCGCATCGTGGCGGTTGGCGACGCGGTGGATCCGGCGCGGATCGGGCAGCGCGTGCTGATCGAGCCGGTGTTTCCGGGTGCTGATGGCGCGGTGTGCTATTTCGGATCGGAATGCGATGGCGCCTTTGCCGATTACGCGCTGGTGCCGGCAGCACAGGCCCATGCGATCGATTGCGGGTTGAGCGACGCAGAACTGGCCTCGTTCCCCTGCGCCTATGGCGCCGCGCTCAACATGCTGTGCCGCGCGGGCCAGGTGGCCGGCGAACGCGTGCTGGTAACGGGTGCATCGGGCGGGGTCGGATCGGCGGCGGTGCAACTGGCGCGTGCGCGCGGCGCGCAGGTCTGGGCGCTGGCGGGCGCGGACAAGGCCGCTGCGGTGGCGGCGCTGGGCGCCGATCGGGTGCTGCCGCGCGATGCCGACCTGGTGGCGCAGATCGGGCGCGACAGCGTCGATCTGGTGATCGATGTGGCAGGCGGCGCGCAGTGGGGGGCGCTGCTGCAGGTGCTGCGCCCCGGCGGCCGCTATGCCGTGGCCGGGGCCATTGCCGGGCCGATCGTCGATCTGGATCTGCGGACGCTGTACCTGAAGGATCTCAGCCTGTTTGGCTGCACCGTGCCGGGGCAGGGGGTGTTTGCCGAACTGGTTGGTCACATTGCCGCCGGGCGCATCCGCCCCTTGGTCGCCCGCACGTATCCGATGCGTGACATTGCACTGGCGCAGGCCGATTTCCTGGCCAAGCGCCATGTCGGCAAGATCGTGCTGTTACCCGGATAACCTGGCCGGCGCGCTTTCGCGAAAGGCAATCATCGCCATCAGCCCGATCGCGACAAACCCGGTCAGATACCAGGCAATGGCCATCGGGCTGCCGGTGGCATGCAGCAGCCATGTCACGATCAACTGGGTCGACCCGCCAAATACCGCCACCGGCACCGAATAGATCAGCGCAAAGGTGCGGGCACGCACACCCGGCGGCAGGCTTTCGGTGATCGCCGCATAGATCGCGGAAAACTGGGTGGTGGCCAGCACCGACAGGATCACATTGGCGCCGATGAACGCGGTGGCGGTGCGCGCGGTGGTCAACCAGACAAAGCACGGCAGGATTGCCGCCAGAAACGCTAGTTGCGGCCAGATCATCGCCGGGCGTCGGCCCACCCTGTCGCTCAGCCAACCGCCGAACACGCCGACGACGACTGCCACTGCGGTGTTGGCGGTTTGCCCGGCAAAGGCCACAGCGCCCGACAGATGCAGCGAGGCCTGCCCATACGTCGCCATATAGCGGAAGATATAGCCCCCGCTCGTGCTGCTGGCGATGAGCACGATCCCCAGCAGGACAACCCGGGCATAGCGGCCGAACGGCACGGCGCCCGTTGCACGGGCGGCGGCCGGCTGGTGTGTTTCGGGCAGACTGCCGCGCATCAGCAGCGCCACGGGCACGATCAGCACGCCCAGCATCAGCGCGATGCGCCAGCCGATGGTGCCCAGCTGCGCCTCGGTCATCACCAGGCTCAGGCCCAGTCCGACCAGCCCGCCGATGGTGCCGGCAATGTCCTGGCTGACGCCTTGCAGGCTGATCGACAGGCCGCGTCGCCCGCTCGGCACGGCTTCAAGCAGATAGGCGCTGGCCGAGCCCACTTCGCCACCCAGCGCGAACCCCTGGATCAACCGCGCGATCACCGCGATCAGCGGCGCGGCATAGCCGATGCTGGCATAGCCCGGGGTCAGCGCCAACAGCGCGATGCCCAGGCCCATCAGCATCATGCTGACCATCATCGCCGGTTTGCGCCCGACCCGGTCGGCATAGCCGCCCAGCACATGCGCACCGAGCGGCCGGGTAATGAAGCCGGCGCCGAATGTGGCAAGCGACGCCATCAGGCTGAGGTAGGGATTGACCGAGGGAAAGAACGTCTGTCCGATCGCAATCGCGAAGAACGCAAACGTCATGAAATCGTAGAATTCCAGCCCGTTGCCGATGGTTACGGCCAGCACCGCACGGCGCGCCTGCGCCAGGGTCAGCGTGTCTTGCGTGCTGTCCGGGATCGAACCGTGCCGACCGTTCATGTGCGATTGCCCCACCAGTGCCGCCAGGCCCGGACAAAGGGGTACAAGCGGCCCGTGGCCAAGTCTATCGCGCGGGCTTAGAAGGGCGCCTGGTCAGCCGGCGTGGCGCATCGCGACATTGCATCGTGCATACCGCGCGCCATATTCCGCCATGATCCGGGCGTCGTGGCAAAAGCCCAGTTTTTCATACAGGTGGATCGCCGCCGCACAACGCGCATTGGTCAACAGATACAGCGGGTCGGCGGCCAGCGCCTGTGCCCGCGCGATCACGGCGGCCAGCAGGAATTCCCCCGCCTTCAGCCCGCGCGCGGTACTGCGGACACCCATTTTGGTCAGTTCAAACCCGGTCGGGCCGGTTTTCTGCAACGCGCAGGTGCCGACGATGCCAAGGCCTGGGGCCTCGACAAACAGGATCGTGCCGCCGCCCGCAATGATCCGCGCGCGCGGGTTTTCCAGCACGTCGCGGTCGGTTGGTTCCAGCTGGAACATCGCCTCGATCCATTCGACGTTGATGTCGTGGAAATGATGCGCCAGATCGTCGCTGAACTCGTGCAGGATCATGGCGCCCGGGTTCAATCGAGCGCTGCCTGTTTTTCCTCGGCCAGCCGGTCAAGTTCGGCGCGGCTTTTGCGTTCAGAGGCGGTTTTCAGCTGGCCGCAGGCGGCATCGATGTCGCGTCCGCGCGGCGTGCGCACCGGGGCCGAAATGCCGGCTTCGAAAACGATGTCGGAAAAACGGCGGATGCGTTCGGGGGTGGAACATTCGTAGGGTGCGCCGGGCCAGGGGTTGAACGGGATCAGATTGACCTTGGCCGGCAGCTTGTAGTGCTTGATCAGGCGCACCAGTTCATGCGCGTCGGCATCGCTGTCGTTCTTGTCCTTCAGCATGACATATTCAAACGTGATGCGCCGCGCATTCGATGCACCGGGATAGGCGGCGCAGGCCTCCAGCAATTCCTCGATACCGAACTTGCGGTTGATCGGCACGATCTCGTCGCGCACTTCCTTGGATACGGCATGCAGCGACACCGCCAGATTGACCCCGATTTCGGCGCCGGCGCGCGCCATCAATGGCACCACGCCGCTGGTCGACAGCGTGATCCGGCGCTTTGACAGCGCCAGACCATCGCCATCCATCACGACCTTCAGTGCGTCGCGGACATTGTCGAAATTGTACAGCGGCTCGCCCATGCCCATCATCACGATATTGGTCAGCAGGCGGCCATCGGCGCTGTACGCCCGGGCTGCGTCATCGCCTTCGTCGTCGGGATCATCGTCGAGCCCGGCCATGTTGCCGCCGGCCTTGGGCCATTCGCCCAGTGCATCGCGCGCCAGCATGACCTGACCAACGATTTCGCCGGGAGTCAGGTTGCGTACCAGCCGCATCGTGCCGGTGTGGCAGAACCGGCAATTCAGCGTGCAGCCGACCTGGCTCGACACGCACAGCGTGCCGCGATCGGCATCGGGGATGAACACCATTTCGAAATCGTGCGCGTCGGCGGTGCGCAACAGCCATTTGCGCGTGCCGTCGGTCGATGCCTGCGCCTCGACGATTTCGGGCCGGCCGATGACGAAGCGGTCGCTCAGCCACGGGCGCATCGTCTTGGCGATGTCGGTCATCGCGTCAAAATCGATCACCCCGCGGTGATAGATCCAGTGGAACACCTGCTTGGCGCGCAGCTTTGCGGCGCGCGGGTCCAGCCCGGCGCCTGCAAACAGGTCGGTGATCGCAGGGCGCGAAAGCCCCATCAGGTCGATCCGGCCATCGGCGCGCGGGGTCACGTCACGGGGCACGGGAACCGGGTCGATATGGCCCGGGATGGTCATCAGCGGTGTTGGCATGGCTGTGCCTATACAGGTCCGCGCGATGAAGCGCAAATTGACAGGCAGTCGCCCGCGCCACAGTTGCCATCATCTGTAACGCATTGTCACATATGGTAATTTCGTCGCGACGGGCAAAAGGGGGGGCGATTTGCGGATCGTTTGTGCGCCATCGGGGGGACAAACCGATGGAGAATGCGATGAAGACCCTTTTTGCTGTTTTGTGCGCCGGCATGGCCGTGATCGCATCGAACCCGGCCTTTGCGCAAAGCGACGCGTCAGGCCCGGCAACGCCCGCCGAAGCCTTTGCGGGCGCGCATGTCGAAGCCAGCGTTGGCTGGGATCATCTGGCCAACACGTCGATCAAGGACATCGATCCCGCAGCGCGTGTGTCCGGCACCAGCGATGGCGTGACATTTGGCGGGGCACTCGGCTATGACTTCGCCTTGACCGACAGGGTTACGCTGGGCGGCGAATTCGGCGTTTACGGCAGCTCTGCCAAATGGAACAACACCGGAAACCTGACCGCCGGCAGCTTCAACACCCAGACGGTCAAGCCCGGGCGCGATCTGTTTCTCGGCGGCAGGCTGGGTTATGCGCTGTCGCCCAAAACGCAGGTTTTCGGCAAGGCCGGCTATACCAACACCCGTTTCGGGGTCTACGGCACCGATGGCAGCGAAGTGCTGTATGACGGGATCAATGCCAACGGCTTTCGCCTGGGCGCAGGGGTCGAACACAAGCTGACCAAGGCGACCTATGCCAAGCTGGAGTACGATTTTTCGCACTATGGCAGCGGTCAGTTCAACTATGCCGCGTCAACGCCTGATGCCAGCACCTTTGATCTGCACAACGACCGGCATCAGGTGC
This sequence comes from Novosphingobium acidiphilum DSM 19966, assembly GCF_000429005.1. Taxonomy (GTDB): domain Bacteria; phylum Pseudomonadota; class Alphaproteobacteria; order Sphingomonadales; family Sphingomonadaceae; genus Novosphingobium; species Novosphingobium acidiphilum. Next base: position 119,012 of record NZ_AUBA01000009.1, read on the forward strand.
TGGCCAGCGTAGGGATCAGGTTCTGACCCCAATTCAGGATGCCGCGCAGCCCAGGCTCGCGGCATCCATGGCCGATGCGGCCCCGGCCAGATGATAGATATCGCGCACCGGCCGGCCGTCGCGGCCACGTGCGGTTATGGTCATGTCGCCATCGCTGCGCAGCGCTGCGATGATTGCCGCGTCGCCGCGCCGGTCAGTGGCCCAGATATCGAAACCGTTGACGACCGCAGCAAATCGCTGACCGCCGATCGTGATCGTTACCGGCTTGCCCGCAGCCGCCTCGCGCGACAGCCGCGCGTGGATTTCACCGCGGATGCCCCGCCTTGGCCAGTTGGCCACGGTGAAATAGGGTTGCGCATCGCGTTTCTGGCGCGGCTGGTCGATGGCCATGGCAATGGCATAACACCGCGGCACGGCGGCATCGCGAAACGCGCCCCAGTCGTTCCACACCCCCAGCCGGTCACGCGCCAGCGCCACGCCCGGCAGCACCAGCGCCAGCACACAGGCCAGGCGGCAAAGCCTCATTCGTCGACCAGATCGCGCCACGCGATCACGTCGTTGTCGGTCGCGATCCACAACCCGTCCTGCGTGGCCGGGTCCTGGGCTGCGGCATGCGCCATGGCCTGGGCCAGCGGGCCATACATCAGGGTCTGCGCCTGTCCGCCATCGGGGCCGTCGTTGAGGTAATAGAGCCGGACATTGGCGGCATCATGGGTGGTGCGCATCAGTCGTCCCCGTCTGCGCGATCACGCCGCTTGCCCGCCAGATCGCGCGCGGTGCGTTCCTGCTCGGATGCCTGTGTCTTGCGCGCGTGCAGGGTCTGGCCATGGCGCGCGCGGTTGTGTGCGGCGGCCTGTTCGGCCTGCGCGCGGGCACGCGCCTTGCGCGCCAGGCGCAAGTTGATCACGTCGGCCATCAGGCGTGTTCCGTGCCCTGCCGGCTGCCATAGAGCAGGCGTTCGCGGCCGTCTTCGATCACCGCGATCGACCCTTGCACCAGCGACGGCGCGATCGGCACGTCCAGATCGGGATGGACCGGGTATCCGCCCATCATTCCGCGCAGCACGCGGCTGGAAATGCCATGCATCACCACGATGTGATCGCCGGGCAGGGCACCCGGGCCCGCCAGCCAGCGCGACAGCCGCGCCGCAACCGCCGGATAATCCTCGCCATCGGGCGACGGGCGCAACAGGTGGTCGGGCAGGCGGATCGGGCCGACTTCGGCCTCGACCGCGTCATAGGCACGCAGGCACCACGATCCCATCTCGATCTCGCGCAAATCGGGTGTGCGCTGTGCGCCAAACCAGTTGAGCCCGACCACTTCGCCGATCAGCGCCAGCGTCTGCAATGCACGTCCGGTGTCGGACACGTGAACATGCGCAACCGGCCGGGAGCCCAACGCATCGCGCAGTGCCTCGCCCATGTGGCTGGCCTGGTCGCAGCCCAGCCGGGTCAGCGGGGTGTGGATCGTGTTCGATTGCAGCACGCGCGCCAGATTGTAGACGGTTTCGCCGTGGCGCATGATGAAATGACGTGTGGCGGTCATGCCGGGGCCTGGTCCGGATAGGTGATTGCCATCAATTCCCATTCCTTTTCGCCGCCGGGCAGATGCACCCGGCGCAGATCGCCCACGCGCGCGCCGCGCAGCGCGCGGGCGATCGGTGCGCTCCACCCGATCAGGCCCTTGCCCGCATCCTGTTCGTCATCGCCGACCAGTGTCAGGATACGCCGGTTGTCATCCTCGTCGGCGATCTCGATGGTGGCGCCGAACAGGGCGCGCGTGTGATCGTGCTGCCCCGCCGGATCGATCACCCGCGCCGCCTTCATCCGCCGCGCCAGAAAGGTCAGCTCGCGGTCGATTTCGCGCATGCGCTTGCGCCCATAAAGATAGTCGCCATTTTCCGAGCGGTCGCCGTTGCCCGCCGCCCAGCTGACGATTTCGACAATCTGCGGCCGCTCGGTGCCCAGCAGATGGTCATAGCGCGCGCGCATCGCCGCCATTCCGGCAGGGGTGATCGGGTTGCCTTCGGTTTTCATGAACTCAACCCGGGGTCTGCTTGCCCAGGAAATGGCTCATCGGATTGGGCCCGCCATAGCTGGCCTTGGCCGGGTTCATCGTTTCATAGACAACCGCGTTTTCCAGCACATGTTCGACATAGGCGCGCGTTTCCGAAATCGGAATGCGTTCGATCCAGTCGACCCATTCGATCTGTCCGGTGCGCGGATCGCCATTGGCGCGCAGCCATTTGCCGACATTGCCCGGCCCGGCGTTATAGGCTGCGACCGCCAGCGGATAGCTGCCGCCGAACACCTGCAACAAATGGTCGAAATAGGCGCCACCGACGGCCATGTTGAACTGCGGATCGCCGATCAGTGCCCCTTCGGCATACGACAGGCCCAGCTTGCGCGCCTGTTCGCCCGCGGTGCCGGGCATCATCTGCATCAACCCGCGCGCGCCCGCATGGCTGATTGCGTTTTGCGAAAACTGGCTTTCCTGGCGGGTGATCGCGTGGATCATTGTCCACGATCGGGCCTGGCCCTGCGGCACGGGGATCAGCGGAAAGGCGATCGTGTGAAACTGGTCCAGCCCGCGCATCCCGGCGGCCTGCCCGACGATCACCCCCAGGTCGCGCCGGCCCAGGCTTTGCGCCAGTTCGGCCACCAGTTCGTGCTGGCCCGGTGTCTGCTGCTGTTCGGCGATTTCCTTGAAGAACCGGATCGTGGTGTGCCAGTCGCCGGCGCGCGCCACCTCGCGCACGGCTGCGGTGATCGGCGCGGCGGCAAACCGGGCGCGTTCATCGGGCGTGGGTTCGGGCGGTGCGGCCACCGGCAGGCGCGGCACCGGCTGACCGATGCGTTCAAGCGCAAGCAGGCCGTAAAACTGGTCGGGGTGGCGCGCCGCCCCGGCAAAGGCGTCCTGCGCCTCGGCGGTACGGCCGCTGCGCACCAGCGACAGGCCCGCCCAATACAGGCCCTTGGCCTTCAGCCCCGGGCCGCGCGCAGCATCGGCATAGCGGCGGAACAGCGTGGCCGCAGCCGCGCCATCATGGTTGCGCCACAATGCGGTGGTGCCACCCAGCCATGTCAGCGACGTGTAATCATCGCGTACGGCAAAGCCCTGCTGGCTGACATCCTCGCCGGGGGCAAAGGCATCGGCCGCGCCAAGCGCAATCCGCGCGGCGGTGTTGGTATCCCCCACACTTGCAGCGGCGCGCGCCGCAAACAGCAGTTCGGCAATCCAGTGCGCTCGGTCGAGCGGCTGGCCGGACAAGACCGGGCGCATCGCCAGGTAGCCGGCTTCGGCCTCGGTGCGGCCCAGCCGGTGCAATTCGCGCGCGCGCTGAAACACAAAACCGGGATCGGCGTCGAGCACGGCGGCGGGCAGGGCGGCCGCGGCATAAGGATCACCGCCGGCCAGTGCGGCAAGCCGGCCCTGCGCCACCGCACGCACGCCGGGCGATGTCCACGCCAGCAGCCGTTGCGCCGGCACGCTGGCGCCTGCCCACAGCAGTGCGTTGATCCGCGCGTCGTGGTCGGCGGTCACGAACCCGGCGCCCCAATTGGCCAGGATTGCGGTTTGCGCCGCATCGCTCATCACTCCGCCGCGCCAGGCGGCGCGGGCCATCTCGGACGCCTCTGGCCGGCCCAGCGCGCGCAGCGCCAGCGCATAGTGCGCGCGGCCCGGATTGGTCAGCGGGGGAAACCGGTCAAAATAGGCGGCAATGGCCGATGGCTGCGGCGCCTCGCGATCCAGCGCATCTTCGGCAGCGCGGCGCATCCGGTCCTCGTCGGGAAAACCGGGATAGCTTGTCAGGAAACCCGAATAGGCGGCAAAGGGATAACCGTTGCTGCTGCTCAGCAGTTTCCACCGATCGATGGCCTGCGCCATCGGGCCCTGAACCTGGCCGGTCAACTGCGCACGCGCGCGATCCCATGCCGATCCGTCGAAATCGCCATCGGTGGCATGACCCGCCAGCGAAATCGCCAGCATCGGCACCAGCGCAAACGACGCCTTGCGTGGCATGCGCGACAGGCGCGCAAACCATGCGACGCGGTTTTGCCAGCCCGCCAGGCGGGGCAAGGATTGCATGTCCGTGCTGGACATCGGGGGGGGCGTCTCCCTATCAGACGAATTCATGACCATCGGGCGTGTTCGCCCATCGGCCAACCATGCCCCAAGTTGAGGAGCAAAGTCCATGTTTTCCGGCTCGATTCCGGCCCTGGTAACACCTTTTCGCGACGGGGCGCTCGATGAGAAGGCGTTTCGCCGGCTGGTCGACTGGCAGATCGAGAATGGATCGTCGGCGCTGGTGCCTTGCGGCACGACCGGGGAAAACTCCACTTTGTCGAACGCCGAACACCACCGTGTGATCGAGGTCTGCGTCGAACAGGCCGCCGGGCGCGTGCCGGTAATCGCCGGATGCGGCAGCAACGATACGATGAATGCGCTGCTGCACATGACCTTTTCCAAGAAGTGCGGCGCCGCGGCGGCCTTGTGCGTGGCGCCCTATTACAACCGGCCGAGCCAGGCGGGACTGCTGGCGCATTTCAGTTATCTGGCAGAACACATCGATCTGCCGATCATCGTCTACAATGTGCCGGGGCGCACCGTGACCGATATCCAGCCCGAAACGGTCATCGAACTGGCGCGCCGGTTTCCCGACCGGATTCTGGGGATCAAGGATGCCAGCGGCGATCTGTCGCGCGTGACCGACCATCGCATGGGCATCGGCAAGCATTTCTGCCAGCTGTCGGGCGATGACGAACTGGCGCTGCCAGCCAATGCTGCCGGCGCGGTCGGGTGCATTTCGGTCACCGCCAATGTCGCGCCGCGGCTGTGCGCCGATTTCCAGAAGGCCTGCGCCGCCAATGACTTTGTACTGGCGCGCGAATTGAATGACCGGCTTTATCCATTGCACTATGCAATGTTCGAAGATGCCAGCCCCGCACCGCTGAAATATGCGCTGACCCGCGTGCACGACTGGATCACCGACGAATTGCGCCTGCCGCTGGTGGGGTGCAGCGAACCCGCGCGCGCAGCAGTCGATGCCGCACTGGTCCACGCCGGGCTGATCTGACGCGCAACGCTGTGCCGGTTTTGCAAACGCCGGCAAACGATTTCTGGGGCGGAATTTCGTTACGGCGAGTAATGCGCCTGTCACAATGCAGGCCGCAAATGGTTAAACCCGAACAGGCACAAAAATAATTCACGATCCGCGCATGGCTTTTACGCTACGGAATTCAAAACCCTGCGCCCGCAATCGGACACAATTCGTCGGCTATGGTGCTTAATCGCTCAAAATCGGAGCTTTAACGCGCTTGGCTGCGGTTGCGTTTTGACAGATCATGACGTATGATATTTTGAGATGGGCCCATGCAGTAATGTATGCCTGTCCGGCCACAGCATTCCCGCCCGCCTCTGGCCGGGATCAGGAGGTGGTGATCCCGGTCCCTGGCCGGTGAACACAGCAATCGGGTGCCCCCCATATTCGCCCGATCGCTGGCCGTTTTGCGCGGCCCACTTCCCTTTTTCCTTTGCAGGCCGGGCCTGCCATCAGCGCATCGACCAGCCATGGCTGGCGGTCAGCGACTGGCCGGTCAGGGCGTTGGTGGGAAAGGCTGCGAAAAACAGCGCGACTTCGGCGATGTCCTCCACCGTGGTAAACTCGCCATCGACGGTCTGACCCAGCATCACTTTTTTGACGACTTCGTCCTCGCTGATGCCCAGTTCGCGCGCCTGTTCGGGGATCTGCTTGTCAACCAGCGGCGTGCGGACAAAGCCGGGGCAGATCACATTGCTGCGTATGCCCTTTGGCCCGCCTTCCCTGGCGATGACCCGCGACAGGCCGAGCAACCCGTGCTTGGCGGTGACATAGGCGCTTTTCAGGGGCGAGGCTTCGCTGGAATGGACCGATCCCATGAACAGGATCGTGCCCGACCCTTTGGCATACATGTGCGGCAAAACCGCCTTGCTGGTCAGGAATGCGCCATCAAGATGGATCGCCAGCAGCTTTTTCCAGTCGGCAAAGGCAAAGGATTCGACCGGATTGACGATCTGGATGCCCGCGTTCGACACCAGCACATCGATCCCGCCCCAGGCCGCGACCACCGCCGCCACGCCAGCGTTCACCTCGTCCTCGTTGCTGACGTCCATCGTCACCGCCATCGCCATGTCCGGATAATCGGCATTGATCGCGTCGGCAGCACGCTGCGCAGCGGGGCTGTGCAGATCGGCAATCGCGACCCGGCCGCCGGCTGCGACAAAGCGGCGGGCAATGCCCAGGCCAATCCCGCTGGCCGCACCGGTGATCAGCGAAACGGTGTTGTTCAGGTTCATCGTGGTCACTTTCTTCTGTGGCGGGTGGTCCTGCATGGGCCCGTGCATGGCACACCATGAACCGGTCTTACCATCGGGTGGCCTTGCGCCTTTGCAATTTTGTGCAAGCGCCCCTACATGCGCGTCAACCATGGCGCGCCCCACCCCCCTTGAATTCGACAAGAAAAAGATCCTGGCGGAAAACCGCCGTGCCCGGTTCGAGTACTTCATCGACGAAGTCTACGAGGCGGGGATCGCGCTGACCGGGACCGAGGTCAAATCGCTGCGGTTTGGCCAGGGCTCGATCGCCGAAAGCTATGCCGAGGTGAAAAACGGCGAAGTCTGGCTGATCAATTCGAACATCCCCGAATTCAGCCACGGCAACCGTTACAACCACGAACCCAAGCGCGTGCGCAAACTGCTGCTGAAAGAGCGCGAGATTGCCAAATTCCACGGCGCCGTGGAACGCAAGGGCATGACCCTGGTGCCGCTGATGATCTATTTCAACAGCCGCGGCCGCGCCAAAGTGGAACTCGCGCTCGCCCGCGGCAAAAACAACGCCGACAAACGCGCCACCGCCAAAGACCGCGACTGGCAACGCGACAAGGCGCGCATCATGCGCGAACATAACTAGCGCGGCGTCAGCCCCGCGGACCGATTGATCGGGTGTCATTGGCACGATCGTGCCATTACCCGTGGCCCCAACAACAACTACCGTTCGATGAATTCTTTACATCATCCGTAAAGTGTTCACCCCCGGAAGTCATTGCGGTCCAGGGTTATGTTTGGCACAGTGATAACCCCAACGGCAGCGGGTGGACATGAACAAACAGTCGAACCTGACCGCTGATCAAGAGCGTGAATTGCTGCTGGCGCGTCTCGAACTTGCCCAGGCGGCGGGCGGGATCGGGATTCATGATTATGACATCGTGAATGACCGGATCGAATGGGATGCCCGTACGCGCGCGATCTGGGGCGTGCCCGATGACGAGCCGATCACGTATGCAACATTTGCCTCGGGGGTTGAGCCCGACGACCTCGATGCGACCGAAAAGGCGGTTGCCGCGGCAACCGATCCGGCGGGCAACGGCCGGCTTCTGGTACGCTATCGCGTGCGCTCGCGTGCCGGCACGCGCCATCATGTCGAGGCCACCGGGCAGACCGTGTTCCGCCACGGTGCCGCGGTTCGCATAGTCGGCACAGTTCGCGATGTCACAAGCGAATTCAATGCCTCACGCGAACTTGAACGCGCGCGCGCCTTTGCCGAAAATCTTGTCCAGACGGCGCCGACGCTGTTGTATATTTATGACCTGGTCGAAAAGCGCAATGTGTTCGTCGGACCGCAGATCGTGCCGATGACGTATGTGTCAACCGCGCGCTATGGCGAACTGGGCAGCGACGTGCTGTCCGCGATTATCCACCCCGACGATCTCGATCGGGTCGTGGCGCATCACCTGGCGATCCGCGAAGGCCGCGCGGTGCCGCCGTTTGAAATCGAATACCGGCTGCGTCGGCACGATGGCAGTTGGCTGTGGCTGTCAAGCACCGAAGTGGTCCACGCCCGCGACGCCGCCGGCCTGCCCACGCAGATCCTGGGTGCTTCGCTTGACACCACCCGGCGGCGCGAGGCCGAGGCACTGCGCGAATTGCTGATCGGCGAGATGGACCACAGGCTGCGCAACCTGATGAGCGTGATCCAGTCGATCGCACGCTTTACCTTGCGCGACGGCTGCGCGCCCGAAGTGTGGGCCGGGTTCGACAGCCGCATCGCCGCTTTGGCGGCTGCGCAAAAGCTGCTGACGGCGGGTGACTGGCGCAGTGCCGAACTGAACGACATCGTGCGCGCGGTGCTGCAGCCGTTCGGCGGCGGCGATCACCAGCGGTTCGGTCTGGCCGGCCCGACGATGTCGATCGCCGGCGGCGAACTCGCGACGGTCGCGCTGGCCCTGCATGAACTTGCCACCAATGCTGCCAAGTACGGCGCGCTGTCTGTTTCCGGTGGGCGGGTCGAGGTGCAATGGTGGTTCGAGGGCGATGCCAAGCGGCTGGAATGGCGCGAACGCGGCGGGCCACCGGTAACGGTGCCCACACGCAAGGGATTCGGTTCGATGTTGATCGCTACGCTGGCCAAGTCGGGCGATGGCAGCGGCACGACGTATGCGCCGGACGGGCTTGTCTGCCGGATTTCGCTATAAACGCAGGTGCGCGCGCCCGGATTGGGTGTCATGCCGCCTGGTTCAGCGCATAGTCGCGACAATGCTCCAGATAGGCGGCCTCGTGCGTGGCCGCCAGATCGACCACCGCTCGCCACAGCCAAGGTGGCGCGTCGAGCGTTTGCCCATGCGCACCAGCCAGCACGGCATGCCATTGGGCGCGCGTTGCCTGGTCCATTTGCCTTGCGTGCGCCTTGCCCACCACCGCAGCAAGATAGCGCGCCGAGGCGATGGCTTCGGCTCTGCTGAACTGTTCGACTTCGATCTTGAGATCCTGCGGCAGCAATTCGCGCACAAGCACCGATTTGCCCAACAGCTTTGCCGCCACCATGCGATCGCCCAGATTGGGCGACAGCGCGCGTGCCCCGGCCACCACGCGTTCGGCAGGGTCATGCGGCATTTGCGCACCGGCGGCGGCCGGCGCCACGCTGGCCACGGCCTGCTTGACGTCGATCAGGCCGAATTTGGCCTTGCCGTCGTTCTGGGTGACGCTGATCAAAACGGCGAACCGCAACAAGCCAAGCGAACTGCACCCTTTGCGCCAATAGGCCGCGTCATGGATCTTGATCGAGCTGTCCCGATCGGATGTGAACGCGGTCAGGGCCAGTGACTGCACCTGGGGCGATGCGACCAGCTCTTCCAGCGCGAAGCGTTCATTGTCGGTCACGGCCCAGTATTTTTTGCCGCGCGGAATTTTGGGCTCGATATCGCTGATCCGCTCGCGCGCGAGATGTTTCCAGCGGCGACCGAGAGCGGCCTTTTGCACGGTCCGGACGATCTGTGACGGGGGCTCTGCCACGTCGGCCTCGGTAAATGCAGCTTCGTAGCTGTCGGCGATGGCCTCAATCATGCGTGCCGAAACCACCCCCGGCAGATCGGAACCGCGCACTGCGGTCTGCAGGCTGAGTGCCAGGCGCACGATATCGTGTGCCGGATTGCCGATAACCGTCTGGTCAAGATCTCTGATCTGGATGTCGACATGCCCTTTGGCATCGGCAATCGGACCCAGATTGCCCAGATGGCAATCGCCACAGATCCACACCGCCGGACCTTCGGGCAGCGTATTGGCGACAGGTGATTGTGCCAGCCACTCGTAAAATCTGGCGGTGTTGCCGCGCACATAGGCGTGCGTCGATTTCGCCATTTTCAATTGTCGCAGTCGGGTCAGCGCCGATGCGCGCTGCGCCGGAGCAAGATCTTTCGGCAATGCTTTCCCCTGATTCGATTGCTTTGCATCAGGAATGCGCGAGCCGCGACAAAGTGCCGGAGCGGAGAAAATTCAGCGTTATGCGCACCGCGCAGGGAAATGGTCGCCTTGGCAGACATTTGCGACAAGGCCTGAAAGCCCATGGTCAATGCCGCGTGATTACAGCCGCTTCTGCAAAAAGAACCGTTTCTGCCCGGCGGGATAATCGTCCAGCGTGCCGAACAGGACATAGCCGAGCTTTTCATAGAACCCGCGCGCCTGGAATTCGTAAGTGTCCAGCCAGATGCCGGTGCAGCCGGCGTCGCGCGCGATCGCTTCGGCCTGGTCCATCATTCGGCGGCCCAGGCCCTGACCCCGCGCGGCCTCGGGCACCGCCAGCAGTTCGATGAACAGCCAGTCATAGCCGATGCGGCCCCACAGCCCGCCTTCGCTGGTGCCATCGGGCGCGGTGATCACGATCGCAACCGGGCGGATGCGCGGATCGCCGGCCTGCGCGATGTTGAACGCGCGCAACGGCGCCAGCACGGCCTCGCGCACGTCGGGCGTGGGGTGTTCGGCAATGGTCAGGCGGTAGGTCAGTTGGCCATCTCGCGTGTCATCGTGCTGGCAATCAGCCGCGCCAGCAGCCCGCGCAGCGTCGGATAATTGGCCCTGGCATAGGTCGAATCGCTACCCGTTGCGGCGACGATGCGCGCGTGCGCGGTGGCCAGCGCGTGATAGGGCAGGCTGGGCAACAGGTGATGCAGCGCATGAAACCGCAGGCCGACAGGCGCCCACAGCTGCGGCAGCAGGCCGTGGGGCACATTGGTGCTGTCCAGGAACTGCGCCGTCACGGTCAGCGGATCGCCCTCGTTTTCCCAGCGGTGCGCAACCAGCGTGCGCGCCTGGTTCAACAGCGCGACGCCCGAGATGATCAGCATATAAACCATCAGTGCATGCAGCGGCAGCAACCCGGTTACCGCGGTGGCGATGATCGTCACCGCCACCAGCGATGCGCCCAGCTCTTCCCAGAACCACTGCCGCGCAAACGCGCCTTCGGGCGGGCGGCGGCGATAGTCGGGGTTCATCTGCAGGCCCGACAGCCGCTCGATCACCACCCGGCGCAGCGGCGCGATCACGATCGACACCGGGCCCAGCACGCCAAACCGCAGGATCAGACCCACCGGCATCAGCACCGAAACAAAGAAGAACAGCGGCAAAGACCATGGCTTCATCAAAGCCAGCGCCAGATATTCCGGATCTTCCGCGGTGCCATATTTGGTGCGGGTGTGATGCTGGGTATGGATGCCTTCGTACATGAAACTGGGCAGCATTGTGGGCACGCCGATCAACAGGTTCCACATCAACCGGAAACCGGGCAGCAGCGCGTGATTGAGATGGGTGATTTCGTGAATGAACAGCGTTGCGCGATACAGCGCCAGCACCGCAATCACGCCACAGCCCAGCGCCAGCCACGGCGAATGTGCCATGATCGCGCCCGCCACCGCGGCATAGCCCACCGCCGCCGAGCCAAAACAATCGGGCCAATAGATCCACGGATCGGGACGCTGCAGATCACGCGTCAGTTCGGCCGCGGTGCGCAACAGATCGCGATCGTCCGCCATGCCCGACAGCACGATGCGCGCCGTTTTTTGCGGCGCCGTTGCGGGCGCCGGGATGACGGGTGCGAGGGGCACTGGCTGCACTGGATCGGGTCTCCGCTTCAAAACTCTGGTCGTAGGGCGGACGCTGTGCCGCAAGAACGGCAAATATGCGCCTGCCCACTGGGTCATCGGGTCGTTGGCGCAGGCTGTAGACCGCATTCACGGCACAAAGATGGCAATCCCGACCCCGATTGCAATTGCCCATCGCACACAATGGGCGTGCCGCCGACACGGTTCATCCCTGATCGCACAAGGAAACACTATACCAAGCAGGGCCATTTCGCCTAACCGGTGATCGGAATGATGACAAAGCTTCTTGCCTGGGTCCAGGCGCGCATGCCGACTCGCGAACGCATGGCGCGCAATCGCCTGATTGCGCCGCTGGCGGCGCGCCCGGAATTGTGGCGGCTGACCCGCCGCACCGTGCCGCGCGGCGTGGCGGTGGGGCTGTTTGTGGGCATCTTTCTTATGATCCCGGGGTTGCAGGTGATCGGTGCCGCTCTGCTGTGCGTGCCGTTTCGCGCCAATATCCCGATTGCCGCGGTCAGCACGTTTGTGGCGATCCCGCCGACGATCGTGTTCATGATCCTGCCGGGCGCGGCCGCAATCGGCAACCGCTTTGGCTATCACGCCGATCTGGCTGCGGTTACGGCAATGATCGAACGCGGGGCATCGGGTGCGCAATGGCTGGCCTGGATCAGCAGCGATGCCGCCCCCTCGCTGGCGCTGGGCCTGACCGTGATGGCGATGGTTGCGGCCGTGCTGGGCTATGCGGTGGCCGCGCGCGTGTGGCGCTGGCGCGTGATGGCGCGGCGGCGGCATCGGCTTCATGACGCGCTGGCGCGCGCCTTGCACAAGTCGGCCGCATGAATGCCCTGCCCGAGGATACGGCGCCTGCGCGCGGTGCCTGGCGCGATGTTGCGCTGGTGTCGCTGGGCTTGATGGCCAGCGTCGCCGGATTGGTGTGGCTGACCGGCAATCCGCTGATTGCCGCGGTGTTTGCCGGTGGCGTGGTGGTCCTGGCGGCGGTGATTCACGGCGCGCTGGCGCTGCGGCCGCACGCCGAGGTGCCCGAATTTGCAGCACCCGACTGGTCTGTCACCCATGCCACGATCGAACATCTGCCCGATGCCGTCGCGATCACCGACCGTGCCGGACGCCTCGTTTGCGCCAATGCGCGCTTTACCGGATGGTTCGGCACGGCAGCGCCGCCGCGCCTGCCGCTGGACGCGGCCGATCCGGCCCGCGCCGAAGAAGCCGGGCGCGCCGCCTGGCGCGATGGCCTGGCGCATGTCGGCGAAGTCAGGGCTGCGTCGGGCACGTTCGATCTGTCGGTGCATCGCGCGGGACGCGGCGAAGACCACCTGATCTGGCGGCTGGCCCGGATCGAACGCGAAAATCCGGTGTCTGACGCGGTTGCGGCGATTTCCGGCAAGCCGGGCCGTGCCCTGGGGCGAGAGGCGATCCAGGCCGCGGTGGTGGCCCCCGATGGGCGCATCCTGGCCGCAAACCGCGCATTTGCGGCGCGCGCCACCGGCGATGACATGGCGGATCTGACCAATAGCGACTTTGTCGGCCATTTCGAATCCGATGCCTCGCAGGATATCTATTTCACGCACGAGCGCGGGCGCGGTCTGCCGGTGCGGTTTCTGCATGTGCCGATTGCCGATCCCGATGCGGGCGATCCGGTTGATCCTGCGCTGGTGCCGTCGCTGTTTCTGGTGGTCGATACCCACGCCGGGGTGGGCGATGCCCGTGCCGGGCTGCCGCAGATCGAGGCGCTGCTGGCGCGTCTGCCGCTGGGGTTGGCCATGGTCGATCGCGACGGGCGGTTTCTGTTTGCCAATTCGGCATTTCTGCGCGTGGCAGGCCATGATCAGACGACACCGCCGCCTTATCCGGCCGACCTGGTCATCCGCGAAGACAAGGGCGCGCTGTCGGATGCGGTGCGCCGCCATGCGCAAGGGGCGACCACCACGGGCGATGTGGCGGTGCGGCTGCGCGCCACGCCCGATGAACCGGTGCTGCTGGGCCTGGCTGCGGTGCGCGGGCTGGGCGAATGCGCGGTGCTGCTCAGCCTGAAGGATTCGAGCGAGGAAACCCGGCTGAAACACCAGATCGCCCAGGCCTCGAAAATGCAGGCAGTGGGGCAACTGGCCGGCGGCGTGGCGCATGATTTCAACAATGTGCTGACCGCCATCATCGGCTATTGCGATCTGATGCTGATGCGCCACACCCCTGGCGACAGCGATTATGACGACATTCAGCAGATCAAGGCCAATTCCAACCGCGCCGCCAGCCTGACCAGGCAATTGCTGGCGTTTTCGCGCCAGCAGACGCTGCGGCCGCAAGTGCTGCAATTGCCCGATGTGGTGGCCGAAGTGTCGACCCTGCTCAAGCGATTGATCGGCGAACGCATCACGCTGGAGGTGGCGCACGATCGCGGGCTGGGCGCAGTGCGCGCCGATCCTGTGCAACTGGAACAGGTGCTGCTGAACCTGGCGGTGAATGCGCGCGATGCGCTTGCCGGCAACAAGGCGCCCGGCGTGGTCAAACTGATGACGCGGCGCGTAACCGCCGAAATGGTGCGCACGATGAAGAACGACGTGCTGCCGATCGGCGATTACACCGCGCTGGTGGTGGAAGACAACGGCCACGGCATCCGCGCGGAACAGCTCGACAAGATCTTCGAACCGTTTTTCACCACCAAGGATCGCGGCAAGGGCACGGGGCTGGGCCTGTCGACGGTCTATGGCATCGTCAAGCAATCGGGCGGGTTCATCTTTGCGGCAAGCGAACTTGGCAAATGGACCCGGTTCACGATCTATTTCCCCGTCCACGTGCCGGGCCCTGACGAAGCGGCCGAACCCGTGCGCGAACGCCCGCCCGAAACCCGCCGCCGGCAATGGTCCGCAGGGGGCCGCGTGCTGCTTGTGGAAGACGAAGACACCGTGCGCGCGGTGGCCGAACGTGCGCTGGTGCGACAGGGCTATGACGTAACCACCGCCAGCGATGGCGAAGAAGGGCTGGAAACGCTGGTGCGCGCCTACGACCAGGGGACGAAATTCGACCTGATCGTGTCGGACGTGGTGATGCCGTCAATGGATGGGCCGACGATGGCGCGCGAAATCCGTGCGCGCCGCCCGGAATTGCCGTTCCTGTTCATGTCGGGCTATGCCGAGGAAACGTTGCGGCGTGAAATCGACATTCCCAACATGCATTTCCTGCCCAAGCCGTTTTCGGTGCAACAGATCGTCAACGCGGTCGAAAACGCGCTGCGCGGTGGGGCGGACTGATCGGCTGTCCACCTGATTCGCATGGTGGTGCGCGTGACATCATTGCCAATCGGGCCCATGTGGCGGACCTGTTGCGCGGCGCTGAATGATCAGGGCCGCAGGTGGCGCGCGCAAGATTTCATCTGTTTCCAACCCAAAAACCCCAATGGCTTAAGTGCTTGCGATCATTTGCTTCCAATTTGGCGGAAAAAATTCGTTCTCTTCTTGTTCTCGCGGAACGAACCGGGTACAAAGGGCTTGTTGACGGTCCCTGTCGACCATCTCTAGCAAGGGGAGTGCAAAGCCATGGCGGCGCAGCTCAAGCTTATTCAGGAAGGCAAAGAGAAAGACATGGACCGTCAGAAGGCGCTCGACGCAGCGCTCGCCCAGATCGACCGGGCATTCGGCAAAGGCTCGGTGATGAAACTGGGCCAGAAGGAAACGATGCAGGTCGAAGCGGTGTCCACCGGTTCGCTCGGCCTCGACATTGCGCTGGGCATCGGCGGTGTGCCGCGCGGGCGTATCGTTGAAATCTACGGGCCGGAAAGCTCGGGCAAAACCACGCTGGCGTTGCATTGCATTGCCGAGGCGCAAAAAATTGGCGGCACGGCGGCATTCGTCGATGCCGAACACGCGCTTGATCCGGTCTATGCCAAGAAGCTGGGCGTCGATATCGACAACCTGATCGTGTCGCAGCCCGACACCGGTGAACAGGCGCTGGAAATCGTCGACACGCTGGTGCGATCGAACGCGGTCGATGTGCTGGTGGTCGATTCGGTTGCCGCCCTGGTGCCCCGCGCCGAAATCGAAGGCGAAATGGGCGACAGCCACGTCGGCCTGCAGGCCCGGTTGATGAGCCAGGCGCTGCGCAAGCTGACCGGGTCGATCAGCCGTTCGCGCTGCACGGTGATCTTCATCAACCAGGTGCGCATGAAGATCGGGGTGATGTACGGCAATCCGGAAACCACCACCGGCGGCAACGCGCTGAAATTCTATGCCTCGGTTCGTCTCGACATCCGCCGCACCGGTCAGATCAAGGATCGCGACGAGATCGTGGGCAACACCACCCGCGTCAAAGTGGTCAAGAACAAGGTGGCCCCGCCGTTCAAGCAGGTGGAATTCGACATCATGTATGGCGAAGGCATCTCGAAGATCGGCGAAATTCTCGACCTGGGTGTCAAGGCCGGCATCGTTGAAAAGTCGGGCGCCTGGTTCAGCTATGATTCGACGCGCATCGGTCAGGGCCGTGAAAACGCCAAGACATTCCTGCGCAACAATCCCGAGATGAGCACCAAACTCGAAGCTGCGATCCGCAGCCGCACCGAGGTTGTTGCAGAAGGCATGATGGCTGGTCCGGACGCGGACGACGATTCATGACTTTCAGGCGGTGATCCGGTCGCGGCGTTGCCGCGACCGGCCCCTGGCACGTCGGCGGGACCTTGGTCCTGCGATGTGTTCAAATGCCGCCAGTCCAAAGACCGGCGCGTTCCCCGGCAGGAACGCGCCGGTTTCTTTTTGTGCCCGACGAGGGGCAAGACCGCAGCTGCCCCGGTGGCTGGACCTGACGGCTTGCCATCGCGGCCAATTCATGAGCAAGAGGCGGCGCGCTTTGTTGATGCCGTTCGGGCCAATGCGGCGGCTGCCCATTTCGCCGAAAGGACCCCACGATGCCCAACATTCGCACCGTCAACAAACGTCACAAGCACGCCATTGTCGAACAGGTTGCCCGCAACAAGGCCGCCGAACGCGCAGCGCTTGCCGAAGCCAAGCCGGTCAAGCCCGCGGCCTGATCACGCAACACCCGTTGTGAACGGGTGACGTGGCTGCCAATTCTGGCCCGCCAGGCATACCAGGCGTTGTGCCGCGCGGACATCGAGCCGCGCGGCCACCCCGCACCCTGGCAACGCCCCCCCCGGCGCCGATGGCCCCGGCGAATGCCGCGTCCACGCCCGGATCCGCGCTGAAAAGCGCGCGGCGCCAACTGACCCAGCCGTCAGGGCTTGATGCCGTAGTGCAGATAGAAGTGGTCGATATTCGGGTTCACCGTACGTGCGGCGCGCAACAGCGCCGCCGATTTTGCCTTGTCCCCCAGCTTGGCAGCGACAATGCCCGCCATGAACAGCGAACTGGACATTTCGGGGCTTGACGCAAGTGCCGCCTCGTAATCGGCGCGCGCCTGTTCGAACCTGCCCGCGCGGAAATGCACCAGGGCCCTGCTGTCAAGATAGGTCGCCGGGTCCGACGCCAGTTCGATGGCCTTGTTGCAATCGGCCAAGGCCACGTCGAACGCCATGTTGCGCAATGCCTGATACCAGCAGCGTGAATTGCGCAGGCCCGCCGACGATCCGCGCTTGTCCAGCGCGGTGTCGAGCAAGGCCAGGGCATCGTCGTGGCGATTGCCCATTTCAAGCACTTGCGCGCGCTCAAGGGTCTGGGTCAGGCCATCGTCGGTGGTCACATCGGGATCGCCTGGCAGGATCTCGAGCGCTGCGTCGACTTTGCCAGCCTCGGCCAGTTCTTCGGCCAGCCGGTCGCGCGCATCGTGGTTGCCCTGTTCCAGGTCATAGGCGGCCTGCGCATCGATCAGCGCGCCTGCATGATCGCTGCGCCGGCTGCGCAGATCCGCCCGGCTGAGATAGCGCGCGGCGGTGGCGTCGATGGCAATCGCGTGCGAATAGTCCGCCTCGGCCGCGGCCCAATTGAACAGGCGTTCCTCGAACCAGCCGCGATCGGCCAGCCTGCCGGCTTCTTCGGATTTTTCTGCGCCGGCTTTTACCGCATCGGCCTTTTCGGTGATGCGCTGGTCATAAATCGCGCGCACCGCGGCCAGGGCGGGGCTGGTGCGCATCCGTTCCACATCGTCCCAGCGCTGCGGATATCCGCGCGGCAGCGTCAGCCGCGCGGTCTTGTTCATCGCGGCATCGATCGCCTTGCCCGTGGCGCTGACTTTGTCGGCGGGAATTTCCGCGCCGCTTTCGCGCGAGGTGATCTCGTCGATCAGGTCGCCACCCTTCAGCGCAACATTGCGCTGCCACGCTGCCGCCGGCACATCGAGCATGGACGGTTCGGCGCCGGTCAGCACGATCGCCTTGCCGCCATCGGGCAGCCGGGTGACCACATGGCTGTGTGCGGTCCAGGGTTGATCGATCAGCGCCGGGATGGCGCGCCAGCTGGCCCGATCGCGCGGTGCATCATAGACCACCTTCAGATCGGGCGTGACAGCCAGCGAATACTGCCCGTCGCGGAAATTCCAGTCGGGATAGCCGACGCCATCGACGTTGAGCGTCCACATCGCGCTTTGCGCGTCATATTGCGCCTTTGGCTTGCCGATCGCATCGCTGCCGGTCCAGGTCTTGGCGGCCTTTTCGGCAAAGCTGGCCAGCTTTTCATCGTAATCGGCGCCCTGTTCCACCTTCTGCCCTTCGCCGAACGGCCCGGCATAGCGGATGGTCATATGGTAAGGAGCGGGAAAGTGCGGCCCGGCGGTCATGTCCCACACCAGATCGGCATCCAGATCGGGGCGGGCGTGCGCGCGGGTGGGCAGTGCGATCAGGCTGGAATTGGCGTCCACCACCGGCAAGACATAGCCATAGCGGGGCACGTCGCGAATATCGGCAAGCCGCGAACCCAGCATCGTGCCGTCCAGCCAGAAATCCTCTGCCCCGACATGCGCGCGCACGAACACGTGATCAAACGCCAGCGCCCCAGGCGCCATCTGCGCAATCGCATCGCCGCGATCGATATTGGCCAGCACCGGTTCGGCGGCAATGCCCAACCGATCGAGAATCGCCAGCAGCAGCACCGTCTTGGCCTTGCAGTCGCCATACCGTTTGGTCCAGGTGTCCATCGGGCGCTGCGGAACATAATTGCCATTGCCCATCGCGATCAGCTGATAGCGCACATCGTCCTGCACCAGTTGCAGCGCATCGGCCATGCGATGCACCGGATCGGCAGACCGCGCGGCGATCGCATCGACTTTGGCGGCCAGGTCCGACCCGGCGGGGATCGAACCCTTGACGACGTAGAGCGGGGCCATGACTTTCGCGACCGACGCCCAATCGGGAAAACTGGTGAATTCCAGCAACGACAGGGGCTTGAAACGCGCCGGAGCGTTCTTGGGCGTGTCCGCCAGCTTGGCCACGGGCAGCGGCACGACCACTTCGGTCCAGGTGTCGTCGAGCGGATGCGACACCACCGTTACCCCGGGCATCAGCGGCTTGACCGTGATGCTGCGCGCGGTTGGCCAGATCAGGCGCGCGCGGCCAAATCCGAGCTTGAGCGGGGCGGGCAACAACACCAGGCCGTCCTGCACATTGCCGCCCAGCGCGCTGTCGCGTTCGGATATCGACAGCGTGATGTGCAGCACATCGCCGACCGCCAGGCCCTCGATATGTTTGACCGCGGTCAGCGATCCATCGACCATGCGCCGTTCCAGCCCGGATTCGCGTTGCAGGACGGAAAACCCCTTGCCCCCCTCGAGCACATCGATCGTCTTGCCCCCGCGCAGGATCTCCACGCGGTGAAAGGTGATGTCGCCATGCGCGGGCTGCCAGTTGTAGGACAGCGTGCCCGCCTGCGACAGCTGTTCGGGGCTGGTCAGCTGGCGCGCGGTTTCGATGTAGATTGTCACCACATCACCGTTGATCCGCACCTGTTCATCGAAATGCGGCAGGATCGTGCCCGGCGTGGCGGTATCGATGGCGGGCGCAGGCGCGACCCAGCCGGGTGTCGGCGCGACCAGCACCTTGTCGGCGGCAAAGGCGGGGAAGGAACCAAGACATGCGCAGGTGGTGACAAGAAAAATGGTGCGTTTCAAAAGTCTTCCCCCGGCGCGGCAAGTATTGCCATGTTGTAGGCACAAGGCCCTGCAAAGCGCAACCGCGTGGAGGTGCGAAAGCAGCCCCAGGATCGGGATCGGCTTGACCGCATGGCGCGTGCGGGTTCATCTGCACCGGCAATCGCGCGGAAGGAGAGCCGCATCATGGGTATCATCGTTCACCATCTCAACAACAGCCGGTCGCAACGCATCTTGTGGCTGCTCGAGGAACTGGGGGTGGACTATGCCATCCGCCACTACCAGCGCGACGCGGTGACCAATCTGGCACCGCCCGAACTCAAGGCGGTGCACCCGCTGGGCAAATCGCCGCTGCTGGAAATCGATGGCCGGGTGATCGAGGAATCGGGCGCGATCGTGCAAGTGCTGTGCGAACGATATGGCGCGTGGCTGCCCGAACCCGGCACTGATGATGCGTTGCGCCATCTGGAACTGATGCATTTCGCCGAAGGGTCGGCGATGACCCCGATCCTGCTCAATCTTTATGTCGGGCGGCTGGGCGACGCCGGAGCGCCGCTGCAGCCGCGCATCGACGAACAACTGGCGGCCCATTTCGGATACCTGGAATCGATCCTGCGTCCATCGGGTCACTTTGTCGGCAATGACTGGACCGGCGCCGATGTCATGCTCAGCTTTCCAGCGGAAATCGCCGCGATGCAGGCGGCGTCCGCGTTTCCCAAGCTTGCCGCCTTTGTCGCCGCGGTGCACGCGCGCCCGGCCTGGCAGCGCGCGCGCGAAAAGGGCGGGGTCTATTTCGGATCATGACCGGCAGCAGCGAATGGCAGGGGCGGGTGGGCCGTGCCTGGGCCGATGAATGGCGGCGCACCGACCGCAGCTTTGCCGGGCTGACCCGGCAGTTGCTGGCGGCGATTGCCACCCAGCCCGGCACCCGGGTGCTCGACATCGGCTGTGGTGCGGGCGAAATCAGCCTGGGCGTGGCGCGGGCACGCGGCGATGCCCGCGTAACCGGGATCGACATATCGGCCGATCTGGTGGCCGCCGCCAGCCAGCGCGCGGCCGAATTCGGTGCGCAGCGCGTGCGCTTTGCCCATGCCGATGCGGGCACGTTTCACGATCCTGCCGGGCCGGCCGATCTGCTGGTCAGCCGCCACGGCGTGATGTTCTTTGCCGATCCGCCCGGCGTTTTTGGTCATCTGGCCCGCCATGCGGCGCCCGATGCGCGCATGGTGTTCAGCTGTTTTCGCGCGCGGCATGAAAACCTGTGGGCCGATCTGTTCGATCGCCTGCTGCCGCCCGGCGCGCCGGCTGACGAAGGCGCGTTTCCGGCAGGACCGTTTGCCTTTGCCGATCCCGACCATGTGCGGCGCTGCATGGCCGGGTGGACCGATCTGTCGTTTGCGCCGGTTGATTTCCGCTATGTTGCGGGCAGCGGGGATGATGCCGTGGCCGATGCGCTGGCATTTTTTACGCGAATCGGGCCGGCTGCTGCGCGGCTTGCCACGCTGGGCGGCGCGGCCCATGCCCGCATGCTCGACCGCATGGCCGAGGTTGTGGCCGCGCATTGCGACCACGGTGTCGTTGGCTTGCCCGCGGCGGCATGGATCGTGACCGCGCGGGTCGATCAGCAGGTTCGATCAGTGTGATCGTGGGAAACCGGCTTGTTTGACCTCGCTTCGTCGCCTAATCGACCAAGCCATGACATCGACGAACGAAATCCGCCGGTCCTTCCTCGACTATTTCGGGTCGCACGGCCACGATGTGGTGCCTTCGGCGCCGCTGGTGCCGTACAACGATCCCACGCTGATGTTTACCAATGCGGGGATGGTGCCCTTCAAGAACGTGTTCACCGGGCTTGAAACCCGCACCGTTCCGCGCGCCACCTCGTCGCAGAAATGCGTGCGCGCGGGTGGCAAACACAACGATCTCGACAATGTCGGCTATACCGCACGGCACCACACTTTCTTTGAAATGCTGGGCAATTTCTCGTTCGGTGACTATTTCAAGGAACAGGCGATTACGCACGCCTGGACCCTGCTGACACGCGAATGGGGCCTGGCCAAGGACAAGCTCCTGGTCACGGTGTACCACACCGATGACGAAGCGTTCGGCCTGTGGCAGAAAATCGCCGGGATCAGCCCCGACCGTATCATCCGCATCGCCACCAAGGACAATTTCTGGGCGATGGGCGATGATGGTCCGTGCGGGCCGTGTTCCGAGGTGTTCTACGACCACGGCGATCACATCTGGGGTGGCCCGCCTGGATCGAAGGATGAAGACGGCGACCGCTTCATCGAGATCTGGAACCTGGTGTTCATGCAGTTTGAACAGACCGCCGGAGAAATCACCGGCAATCTGCCCAAACCCAGCATCGACACCGGCATGGGTCTGGAACGCATCGCCGCGGTGATGCAGGGCCAGCATGACAATTACGACACCGACACGTTCCGCGCGCTGATCGCGGCAAGCGAAAGCCTGACCGGGGTAAAGGCCGATGGCGAACATCGCGCCAGCCACCGCGTGATCGCCGATCACCTGCGGTCATCAAGCTTTCTGCTTGCCGATGGCGTGCTGCCGTCGAACGAAGGGCGCGGCTATGTGCTGCGCCGGATCATGCGCCGCGCGATGCGCCATGCGCATCTGCTGGGTGCCAGGGAACCGCTGGTGCATCGCCTGGTGCCCGCGCTGATCACCGAAATGGGCGCCGCCTATCCCGAACTCGGCCGCGCGCGCGCGCTGATCGAGGAAGTGCTGGAACGCGAAGAAACGCGGTTCCGCCAGACGCTGGCCAATGGTCTGAAACTGCTCGACGAGGCGACCGGCGGGCTGGGGCAGGGCGATGCGTTGCCGGGTGAAACCGCGTTCCGGCTGTATGACACGTTCGGCTTTCCCTATGACCTGACCGAGGATGCGCTGCGCGCACGCGGCATCGCGGTTGATCGCGCAGGGTTTGATGCGGCGATGGCGCTGCAAAAGGCCGCCGCGCGCGCCGCGTGGAAGGGATCGGGCCAGACCGCCGATGGCGAAGTGTGGTTCGACATCGCCGAACGCACCGGCATGACCGAATTCACCGGCTACACCGCCACCACGGGCGAGGCGCAAGTCGTGGCCCTGGTGGTCGGCGGGCGTGAAGCGTCCGAGGCGCAGGCTGGCGAAACCGTCACCGTGATCACCAACCAGACGCCATTTTATGGCGAATCCGGCGGACAGCAGGGCGATACCGGCACGATTGCGGGCACCGGGTCGGCCGTTGGCCTGTCGATCACCGTGACCGACACGCAAAAGCCGCTGGGCAAGCTGCACGCGCATGTCGGCACGATCGCCGCGGGCACGATCCGCGTCGGCGATGTGGTGCGCCTGTCGGTCGATACCGCGCGCCGCGATGCGCTGCGCGCCAACCATTCGGCCACGCACCTGCTGCACCAGGCGCTGCGCAACCGGCTGGGCGGGCATGTCACGCAAAAGGGTTCGCTGGTGGCGGCAGAGCGACTGCGCTTTGACTTTTCGCAGCCGGTTGCGCTGACGCCCGAGGATCTGACCGTGATCGAGGCCGACGTGAATGCGCAGATCCGCGCCAATACGCCTGTGACCACGCGGCTGATGACCCCGGACGAGGCGATCGAGGCCGGTGCGATGGCGCTGTTCGGTGAAAAATACGGCGATGAAGTGCGCGTGCTGTCGATGGGCAACGCCGCCGACACGCATTATTCGGTCGAACTGTGCGGTGGCACGCATGTGCGCGCGCTGGGCGATATCGGGGTGTTTCGCGTGGTGTCGGAATCGGCGGTATCGTCGGGCATTCGCCGCATCGAGGCGCTGACCGGCGAAGGCGCACGCCAGTGGCTGATCGCGCGCGAGGATGCGTTGAAGGCCACGGCAAGCCTGCTGCGCACCACGCCGGACGATGTCGAAACCCGCGTCGCAGCCCTGCTCGATGAACGGCGCAAGCTCGAACGCGAACTGGCCGATGCCAAGAAGGCGCTGGCGCTGGGCGGCAGCGGGCCTGCGGCGGCCATCGCCGATGAAGAGATCAACGGCGTCAAGTTTTCGGGTCAGGTGCTCGACGGGCTTGATCCCAGGGACCTGCGCGGCGTGCTCGACCAGGCCAAGGCGCGGCTGGGCTCGGGCGTGGCGGTGATCGTTGCGGTAAACGAAGGCAAGGCCAGCATTGCGGCGGCTGTCACCGACGATCTGACCGGCACGATCAGCGCGGTCGATCTGGTGCGCGCCGGCGTTGCCGCGCTGGGCGGCAAGGGCGGCGGCGGCCGGCCCGACATGGCGCAAGGCGGCGGTCCCGACGGGGCGAGCGCGGCTGCGGCCATCGCTGCGGCACGCGCGGTGATCGCCGCCTGATCGGCAGCTTGCCCTTTTGGCGGTCGCGCCTTGTTGGCGGGGTGCGCCTGCGATAGGTCCCTGTGCTTGGTCGATGCGGGGGAAATTGCATGCACAGACAGATGATCGCAGGCGTGCTGGCGGCAAGCATGCTGACAGCGCCAGTGGTGTCCCGCGCCGACGCGCCGGCGCCCCGCCACACGCTGACCACCGATGATATCATGGCGATGGTGTCGTTGCGCGGGCTGACCTGTTCGCGCGATGGCCGTACGGCGGCGTGGGTGGCCTCGACCATCGATGTGAAGGCCGACAAACAGCGCCCGCGCATCTGGATCGCCGATCTGCCGGGTGGTGTCCCGCGTGCGATCACGGCGGCCGATGCCGGCGCGGGCGATCCGGCGTTCAGCCCCGACGGGCGGACGATCGCGTTCAGCGCCACGCGCGACAAGGACGAACATCCGCAGATCTGGCTGCTGGATCGCCAGGGCGGAGAGGCTGAAAAGCTGACCGATCTGGTGGGCGACATGACCGAATACCGCTGGTCGCCCGATGGCCGCCAGATCGTCATCGCGATGACCGATCCGCAGCCAGGCGGCCCGGCCGACGATCCCAAGCGGCCGCTGCCGGTGGTCATCGATGATATCCATTTCAAACAGGACACCGTGGGCTTTCTGACCGCGGGCGATCACAGCCATCTGTGGCTGTTTGATGTGGCCAGCCGCAAACTGACCCGGTTGACGCCCGCGGGCCCGTGGGACGAGGGGCAACCGCAATGGTCGCCCGATGGCAGGACCATCGCCTTTGTCGCCGATCACCACACCGATCCGGCGGCGCCTTCGACGCAGTGGCTGGAAACGGTGGCCGTGGCCGCCGATGCCGTGCCGCGCGTGGTGGCAAAGTTCGGCTTGGCGGGCGCGCAGGGGCTGGTGTGGTCGTCCGACGGGCGGCGCATCGTGCACACGGTCGGCCTGTCCAGCCCCGCGATCGCCGAATACAGCCAGCCGCAGCTGGCCGAAACCGATCTTGGCACAGGGGCAACGCGCATTCTGCCCGCAACCGCGGGCATGGCGATTGCCGATCCGGTGCCGCTGGGCAAAGGGCGCATCGGCGGCATCCTGGTCGATGATCGCCGGACGATCGCCGTGGCGGTTGATCCGGCAGGGGGGCCGCTGGTGCGCCTGGGCGATCGGGCCCAGTCCGTGGCGGCGCAGTGCGATGCGACCGATGGCGGGGTGGGGCCGCGCGCGATCCTGTCCAGCGGCGATGGTGATCCGACCGAACTGCGCCTGGTCAAGGGGGCTGCGATCACGCGGCTGTCGGCGTTCAACACCGCGGTTGCGGCGCGGGTTGCCTGGGCCCCGGTCACCGATTTCGCCGCAAAGGCCAGCGACGGCAACGACGTGCACGGCCTGTTGCTGCAACCCGCGGGCTTTCAACCGGGCAAGCGCTATCCCACGGTGTTGTGGATCCACGGCGGACCGGTGGCGCAGGACGGGCACCAGCTGGCCGGCGACATGGTGATGCGACAGTGGCTTGCGGCACAGGGCTATGCCGTGTTGGCGGTCAATTACCGGGGCAGCGACGGGCGGGGCATCGATTATGCCACGACGATCGCGGCCGACTGGGGCAACAAGGAGGTCAAGGATCTGGACGCGGCGATCGACTGGGCGATCGGCAGCGGCGTGGCCGATCCGGACCGGCTGGCGGTGGGCGGCTGGAGCTATGGCGGCATTCTGACCGATTTCATGATCGTGCGCGAACCCCGGCTGAAGGCCGCGGTCAGCGGGGCGGGCGAAGGCAATATCTTCGCGCTGTTCGGCGTTGACCAGTATGTCGGGCAATACTGGCAGGAAATCGGGCTGCCGTGGCAGACCCCCGAACGCTGGATCAGGCTGTCCGAGCCTTTGCTCCATGCCGACCGGATCAAGACGCCCACGCTGTTCATGGGGGGCACTGCGGATGACAACGTGCCGCTGATCGGCGGACAGCAATTGTACGCGGCGTTGCGGATCAACGGCGTGCCCAGCCAGCTGGTCGCCTATCCCGGTGCGTTTCACGGGGTGACCCGGCCCAGCTTCGTGCGGGACCGCTATAACCGGATCGCGGCGTGGTATGCGCGCTGGCTGACTTTGGCCAGGCCGTAAATCGGGCTGCACTGGCGCGCCGTTCAGGCGCCCAAGAAAAAAGGCCCCGGCATCGCTGCCGGGGCCTTTTTCATGCCACGTGTGGGTGGATCAGGCGGCCATGGCCTTTTCCAGGTTGTCGACAATCGCTTCAAAGAACTTTTCGGTGGTCATCCACGGCTGGTCGGGGCCGATCAGGATCGCCAGGTCCTTGGTCATCTTGCCGCTTTCGACGGTTTCGATGCACACACGTTCCAGCGTTTCGGCAAAGGCCACCACTTCGGGGGTGTCGTCAAAGCGGCCGCGATAGATCAGCCCGCGGGTCCAGGCAAAGATCGACGCAATCGGGTTGGTCGACGTCGCCTTGCCCTGCTGATGCTGGCGATAGTGGCGCGTGACGGTGCCGTGCGCGGCCTCGGCCTCGATCGTCTTGCCGTCGGGGCTCATCAACACCGAGGTCATCAGGCCCAGCGAGCCAAAGCCCTGGGCCACGGTGTCCGACTGCACGTCGCCGTCATAGTTCTTGCACGCCCAAACGAACTTGCCCGACCACTTGAGCGCCGAGGCGACCATGTCGTCGATCAGGCGGTGCTGGTATTCGATGCCGGCGGCGGCAAACTTTTCCTTGAAGCCTTCGGTTTCGTAGACTTCCTGGAACAAGTCCTTGAAGCGTCCGTCATAGGCTTTGAGGATGGTGTTCTTGGTCGACAGGTACACCGGCCAGCCAAGGTTCAGGCCATAATTGAGGCTGGCGCGGGCAAAGTCGCGGATCGAATCGTCAAGGTTGTACATCGCCATGGCGACGCCCGCGCTCGGGAAATCGAACACGTCGAGATCGATCTTTTCGCCGTTGTCGCCATCCCACACCAGGCGCAGCTTGCCCGGGCCGGGGATCAGCGTGTCGGTCGCCTTGTACTGGTCGCCAAAGGCGTGGCGGCCGACCACGATCGGGTCGGTCCAGCCGGGCACCAGCCGGGGCACGTTCTGGATCACGATCGGTTCGCGGAACACCACGCCGCCCAGAATGTTGCGGATCGTGCCGTTGGGCGATTTCCACATCTTCTTCAGATGGAATTCTTCGACCCGCTGTTCATCGGGCGTGATCGTCGCGCACTTTACCCCGACGCCATATTCCTTGATCGCGTTGGCAGAATCGATGGTGATCTGGTCGTTGGTCTCGTCGCGCTTTTCAACCGACAGATCATAGTATTTCAGATCGATGTCGAGATAGGGCAGAATGAGCCGCTCGCGGATCCATTGCCAGATGATGCGGGTCATTTCGTCGCCGTCGAGTTCAACGACCGGGTTTTTCACCTTGATCTTCGCCATGTCGGTGCTCTTGCCTTCCAGTACGGGAGAGTTGGCAGGCCCGGATTTGCCGTGCGCCGCAAGGCGTGGGGCAAGGCCGGAGTCTTCGAGCCCCCTTAGCAGGTGGCACGCCCCGCGCAAGACAGTGCGCGGCCGCCCGGATACGACCTTTTGCGCAGGGCCGCACACCATGCCCGATGCTTGGGGCTGGACAGGATGCGGGTTGCGCGCCTAGACCTTAATCAACCGATTAAGGCCCTGGGAGAGTGCCATGAGCGAGACCGTACCCGAAGTCCTGACCGAAGTTGACGGCAATGTCCTGATCGTCACCATCAACCGGCCCGATGCCAAGAACGCGATGAACAAGGCCGCCGCCGAGGGCATTTCGGCGGCGATGGACCGGCTTGATGCCGAAGACGATCTGCGCTGTGCGATCCTGACCGGTGCCGGCGGCACATTCTGTTCGGGCATGGATCTCAAGGGATTTCTGCGCGGCGAATCGCCGTCGATCCCGGGCCGCGGATTCGGCGGCCTGTCGCAATGGACCCCGAAAAAGCCGGTGATCGCCGCGGTCGACGGCTATGCGCTGGCCGGCGGCATGGAACTGGCGCTGTCGTGCGATCTGATCGTTGCCAGCGCCTCGTCCAAATTCGGCATTCCCGAGGCCAAGCGCGGGCTTGCCGCCGCAGCCGGCGGATTGATCAAGCTGCCGCGCCAGATCCCCCCGCGCATCGCGATGGAACTGGCGCTGACCGGCGATTTCATCACCGCGCAACGGGCCTATGAACTGGGCTTCATCAACCAGATCAGCGATGGCCCTTCGCTGGGTGCGGCCAAGGCGCTGGCCGCGCGCGTGGCTGAAAACGGGCCGCTGGCGTTGATCGCGTCCAAGGCGATCGTGCGCGATTCGCACGAATGGACCGAGGCCGAAATGTGGGACAAGCAGGCATCGTACATCGCGCCGGTGTTCACCTCGTCCGACGCGCGCGAAGGCGCCGCCGCCTTTGCCGAAAAGCGCAAGCCGAACTGGCAGGGCAAATAGGCACCCACGCCTGCGGGCCCACAAAAAGGGGGCGGCGATGCTGGTGCACCGCCGCCCCATTTTTGTTCGGCGTATGCGGATCAGTAGGCGATCGAGATCGTGCCGATCACCGCGCGCGGCGGGCTGACTTGCGCGGTGGTGCCGCCGGTCTGCAGTGCCGAGGTGTTCGGGCTGACGCTGCCAACATAATAGGCGTTGAACAGGTTGGTCACGTTCAGCTGCAGGTACGATTTGCCGGTCAGCACATAGCGCGCATCGAAATCGACCGTGGTGTACGACGGGTACTTCGATCCCCAGACCTGGGTGCCATTGGCGACCAGCGCACTGCCCGAGGCATAGAGACCGACATTTTCGTCGTTCACATAGCGTTCGGCGGTGTGCTTGAATTGCGCACCAAGCGTCAGCGGTCCGAAATCGCCCTGCAGGCGGCCGCCGATCATGAAGTGCGGCATCGCCGATTCGGACTTGCCACCGGTCAGCAGGTAGGTCGCACCGCCAACGCAGGCCGACTGGCCAACGACAACCGCGATGGCCGCAGGCGAACAACCCGCGGTGCCGTTGATCGTGTCACCTTCGATCTTCGAATGCAGCAACGAGGCAAAGCCATAGGCCAGCACGTGCGGAGTGATCCTGTAGCTGGCATTGGCGTCGATGCCGTACCGCTGCACCGGACCCAGGTTGGTATACGTCGTGATCTGCTGGATCGTGTCGAACGAGCTGCCCAGCTTGTTCGAATAATGCGTGTACCAGCCATCGATCTGGGCGGTGAAGCGGCGGCCCTTGAAGCGATAGCCCAGGTCGAAGTTGTCGCTCTTTTCGGGCAGGGGTTCGATGCCGGCAGTGCCCTGCGGGTAATAGAACGTGCTGTACAAAGACGTGGTGTAGGGGGCCTGGAATCCTTCGGAATAGTTGAAGAACACCTCGCCCTTGCCAGGAATTTTGTAGGTCGCGCCGATGTTGGGCAGCACCGCGTGATAGTTGTACGTGCGCTTTTGCGGCGTGGCCGATCCGGTGACGGTGCCCGTCGTGGCGTTGTAGCTGTAGGGCGTTGACGCAGCATAGGCCGCGCTCGTTGCGCCGAACACGCAGACCGACGACGAGGTAGAGCCTGCACCATTGCGGGTGAAGCAATAATCGTCGAGTTCACGGTGCAGGAACGGCGCGCGCACGCCGATCGACACGGTGAGCAGCTTGTCAAAGAACTGCCCGCGATATTCGCCCGAAATCTGGTTGAGTTCGGCAATGGATTCGGTGTCGCGCTTTTCGATCGGGTTGCCGTTGGCATCAAGCAGCGGCGTGTTGATCGCATAGACGCTGACCGGGCTGCCGTCGGCGTTGAGAAAGCCCATTTCGCCGGTCTGGGTGATGTCGGACCGGGCAAAGGCATACGACAGGCGCAGCGTCTGGGTCGGCGTTGCGTCGTAACGCAATGACGACGTCAACGCGACGCGGTGGGTCTTGGTCTGGCTGGGCACATACATCGTGACCCTGTCCAGCGTGTCGCCGTCGCCGTTGAGATCCTTGCCCACATAATACGAGCCGTTGATATAGCCGGTTGCCGTGGTGTCAGCGCCCACCGTGCCGTAGCCTTCGGTGGCTGAAACGGTGCCACCGCCATTGGCCTTGGTGAACTGGTAGCTCGGGTCGGCGGTAAAGGTCAGGCCGTCGGCCAGCGTCAGCCTGAGCGCGGCGCGCAAGTTGAACAGGTTGGCCGGGTTGGGCCGGTATTCAAACGCCGTGCCGCAGGTGTTGGGCATGTCGGCATGGCCTGCCACAGCCGCCGCGGTGGTGCAGGGCGCATACGTGTAATACGCCGCCTTGTACGACGATGGGAAATACTGGAACCCGGTGTTGGTATCGGCGGCCAGCGGTGCGTTCGACAGCACGTCGCTGCCCGAAAAATTGTTGCGCAGCTGAACGTAAAAACCTGCCAGCGAGATGAAATCATCATGGCCGTTGTTGATCGGCTGATAGATCTTGCCGTTGGCTTCCCAGCGCGCGATCTTGCCGTAATTGTTGTACGGTGAATCGTTGCCCGTCGTGCTGGCCGAAAACCACGCCTTGGTGCCGATCGCGTCCAGCTTGCCGGTTTCGATCATGCCGAACAGGCGATAGAAATTGTCGGTGCCGTAGCCGCCGGCAACTTTGCCGCCCACCGTGTCGGACGGCATGTGCGACACGAAATTGACCGTCGACCCGGTGGCCGACGAGGTCGGGCTGTCGACGTCGGTGGTGCCAAGGCTGACCGTGACCGAATCGATCACTTCGCTGTCCAGCAGTTCCCCGCCATACAGCGCATAATTGCCGTCGTCGTTCAGCGTGACGCCGTCAAAGGTTTCCGACACGCGCGTGTTGTCAAACCCGCGAATGTAGAAATTGCCGCTGGTGCCGCCGTAGGGGTCATTGTTGGTATAGCTGACACCCGGCACAAAATTGACCAGATCGTTGACCGACTGGCCGGCCACCTGGTGCTTGAGCCATTCGCTGGTCAGCGTTGCCTTGGCCTTCGATGTGTCCGGCACATCGATACCGCCAATGCCCTTTTCAGCCTTGACGCCGGTGACGACGATTTCCTTGTCGAAATCCAGCGTGCCGGTCGACTGCGCGAGCGCCTGCGTCGAGGCGAGCGCCACGCCGAGCGTAATCAGGCCGGCGCCGAGCCGGCATCGGGCGGAATGGGTCATTGGCATCTGTTGGTCCCCATGCTTTTTGCCGCGCACGCGCAGTCTTGTGCTGCGGCGCGGTGTTGACAATGAAATCCCCATAGCTCGAAGTATGTTACAGAATAAAGGTAATTGCCTCGGCAAGCGCGACAATTTGCGCGAAAATGACGCGGTGCAGCAGAATTTCCTGCCGATTTTCACGGGCTTGCCCTTTGGTCCGCGGCGCGCGCCTGTGGTTTCTACGCAGGGCCGGATCGTAAGGCATCGGACATAGAAAAAACCCGCCTCGCCCGGTGGGGGCTGGCGGGTCTTTCGGCGATGGTGGGCGTAGCAAGGATTGAACTTGCGACCCCTACGATGTCAATAGTGTTCAACACTTTGATAACGATGCCTTATTCCTGCTTCTATCACACTGAAATTGTGACTGGAATGCTCAAAATCACAACTGATTTTTGACCGTTTTGAACTCTGTCACATGGTGCTGGAAACGCTGCCCAGTGTGACGCGATTGTGATGTGATTTCAGGACTTTGCAGCGCGCTTCGCGGCGCTCGCAATTGCTGAATCAAACTCGCCTGCGGCCGCAGCAGCGTAGAACGCTTGCAGGACGCTGGGGACATCGATGAGCTGCTTCACGAACACAGCATTGCCGTCCTTGCTCATCGTTCTCGCGCAAGAACGCCCACCAGTAGTAGTACACGCTGCCTTCGTGCAGATCGGCGCCGAGAT
>NZ_AUBA01000010.1 GCF_000429005.1 Novosphingobium acidiphilum DSM 19966
AACACTTTGATTGCATTGCCGGAACGAGCACCAAAGGCGCTCCTGGCCGACAAGGGGTACGACGCAGACGCAATCCGAGCCGATCTTGCCAATCGCAACATCCAAGCCGTCATCCCGGGTCGCTCAAACCGCCGGATTAAAGTCGAACATGATCGCACGCTCTACAAGGAACGCAATCACATCGAACGCTTCTTCGGGCGCCTGAAAATCAACCGCGCCATCGCTACCCGCTACGATCAGCTTGCAGAAAGCTTCCTCAGCATGGTCCATATCGCCTCAGCCAGATACTGGCTCAAATTTGTCCACGCCGCCTAGTAAAGTGTTACCGCAACCCCTGGTAAAGTGTCACCGCAACCCCAAAACCGAGGGACAATTAAGTGCAGCGTCACCGTAATTCTAAGCCTTAAAATACTGTTGCCGCAGAGACAGCAGCCGTTGGCGAAGGAGGCGCGGCAGGCCGTCAAGTCCTGTATCACTACACGAATGAAGCAGGTGTAGCGGGGATCACCGACAGCAACTCTCTCAATCCATCATTGTGGGAAGTAGGAACCAAGGACGTTCGATATGGGAACGGACAGTATGTTTCGGACATCGTCCCTGGCACCAGAACACCCGCCGAGTTGTCGCGCGACTTCCTCGGCCAACCGTTCCAAGGTAGTAGGTTTACGCATTATGTGGAGATCGACGCGACTGGCTTGGGAGCGGTGGAAGGCCGTGCGGGCGTTTATGTCATCCCGAATGAAGCGCCCCTGGATTTGACAGGTAGACTT
The DNA here is from genome assembly GCF_000429005.1 of Novosphingobium acidiphilum DSM 19966. Lineage (GTDB taxonomy): Bacteria > Pseudomonadota > Alphaproteobacteria > Sphingomonadales > Sphingomonadaceae > Novosphingobium > Novosphingobium acidiphilum. Next base: position 771 of record NZ_AUBA01000010.1, read on the forward strand.
CTTAGAAGCTGAAAGGTGCCGGTGAAGTGAAATACATCAAGGTGACATGGCTGCATACTTCGCCGGACACGCCGACATTGCTGTATAGCGAGTTGAACCCCCGCCTGTGGGAGGTCAGGGAATTACCGTGACAGGTGCGAAAACCCCTTTATTGCATCATTGAGAAGGCAGGTGTGATGGAGGGGGATGTCACGTCTCGCAAGAATGGTTCTGCCCGGCATTCCGCACCATGTCACGCAGCGTGGAAACCGCCGCGAGCAGACATTTTTCGAGGATGGCGATTACGCACTTTGCCTTGATCTTCTGGCCGATGGCGCGGAGCGCGCCGGGGTCGAGATCTGGTCCTATTGCCTGATGCCAAACCACGTGCACATCATCCTTTGCCCGCAGGACGAGGATGGTTTGTGGCGCACCTTTGGCGATCTGCATCGCCGCTATACCGGGTTCATCAATGCACGCCGCCGCACCACGGGGCATTTGTGGCATGGGCGGTACGGCTCTGTGGCCATGGATGAGGCGCACTTTGTCACCGCACTGCGCTAGGTCGCGCTCAATCCGGTGCGCGCGGGACTGGTGCGCAAGGCGCAGGACTGGCCGTGGTCCAGCACCCGCGCCATGATCGCGGGGCAAAACGATCACGTTGCCGAGTGTCGCGCCCGCGCTGAAACGGGTCGGTGATTTTGCCGCATTCCTTGGGCAGGAATTCGATGAGGCGCCGACGTATGCCGCCTTGCGCAAGGCAGAGCGTATCGGGCGCCCTGTCGGCTCGCCCGAATGGATCGCCGCCATGGAGGCCCGCGCCGGCATGACGCTTGCGCCGCAAAAGCGTGGGCCAAAGCCCAAGCAGGACGGTGCCTGACATTGCGGCGCGCGAACGGGTTGCAACAAGGGTGTATCGGCCGCAGACCGCCCATCCATTCGTCGTTGCGGCGGGCTCTGCAATCGCGCAATGTCCCGATCCATGATCAAGGCCGGATTGCACCACCTCACCCGTTATACATATGCCAGGCCCGTCCGGCTGGGGCCGCAGGTGATCCGCCTGCGCCCTGCGCCGCACAGCCGTACGGCGGTGCCCAATTATGCGTTGAAAATCAGCCCGGCCAACCATTTCATCAATTGGCAGCAGGACCCGTTCGGCAACTGGCAGGCGCGGGTGGTGTTTCCCGATCCTGTCGATCATTTTGCGATCGAGGTCGATCTGCTGGCAGAGCTGGCAGTGATCAACCCGTTCGATTTCTTTGTCGAGGTCTACGCCGAAACCTATCCCTTTGCCTATGATGACCGGCTGGTCACCGATCTGGCCGCCTGTTTTGAAACAGAGCCGCAAGGACCGCGTTTTGCCGCATTGCTCGACCGGTTTTTCGGGTCCACCGGACGCACGATCGATTTTCTGGTGGCGATCAACCAGGCGGTGAACCAGGCCGTAGACTATGTCATCCGCCTGGAACCGGGTGTGCAGGAACCCGAAGAAACGCTGGAAATCGGCAGCGGATCATGCCGCGATTCGGCCTGGCTGATGGTGCAATTGCTGCGCCATCTGGGTTTTGCCGCGCGGTTCGTGTCGGGTTATTCGATCCAGTTGACCCCCGATGTGGCGGCGGTCGATGGCCCGCGCGGCGTGGCGCAGGATGTGTGCGATCTGCACGCCTGGACCGAAGTGTACATGCCCGGCGCCGGCTGGCTGGGGCTGGATGCGACCTGGGGGCTGTTTGCCGGCGAGGGGCATATTCCGCTGTGCGCCACGCCGCATTACCGCTCTGCCGCGCCGATCGAGGGCGCGGTGATGGAGGCGGTCGACAGCGATTTCTCCTTTGCGATGGAGGTGTCGCGCATTGCCGAGGCGGTGCGCATAACCAAGCCGTTCACCGACCCGCGCTGGGATGCGCTGATGGCGCTGGGCGACGCGGTGGATGTCGACCTGGCGGCGCAGGATGTGCGCCTGACCATCGGCGGAGAGCCGACATTTGTCCGCGACGGCGATTTCGAGGCCGGCGAATGGAATGCCGAGGCGGTTGGCCCGACCAAGGCGGTCTATGCCGACCGGCTGATCCGGCTGTTGCGCGACCGGTTTGCGCCGGGATCGCTGCTGCACCACGGGCAGGGCAAATGGTATCCGGGCGAAAGCCTGCCGCGCTGGGGCTATTCACTGTATTGGCGCAAGGATGGCGTGCCGGTGTGGAACGATGCGCGGCTGATCGCGCGCAGCACCCTGCCCGATGTCGCGCCCGACACGCGCGTCGATGCCGGCGATGCCGAACGGTTCCTGCACGCAACCGCACGGTCATTGGGGGTCGATGTCGATTTTGCCCAGCCCGTCTACGAGGATGCGGTCGAATGGATCGTGCGCGAGGCGCAATTGCCCGACAATGCTGCGCCGACCGATCCCAGGCTGGACGATCCCGAGGAACGCGCGCGGATGATGCGCACATTTCAGCGCGGACTGACCCGGCCGGTCGGTTATGTCCTGCCGATCCAGGCGTGGTGGCAGGCCTCGGCCCGGCATCCGGCGCGCCAGTGGCGATCCGAACGCTGGCGCGTCCGGCGCGGGGTGCTGTTTGCGATGCCGGGCGATGCGGCGCTGGGCTATCGCCTGCCGCTGGGATCGCTGCCTTATGTTGCACCGGCCGATTACCCCTATATCCATCCGCGCGACACCGCCGAACCGCGCGGCCCCTTGCCCGATGTGCGCGCGCACGTGATCGAACGCGGGCAACAGGCGCGCGACGCACCGGCGCAGCGTTCGGTTGCGGTTGAAACCCAGGGGGCCGGCACGCAAGGCTATGCCGAACAGACCGCGATCGAGGGCGCGGTGCGCACCGCAATCACGGTGGAACCGCGCGGCGATCACTTGTGCGTGTTTATCCCGCCGGTCGAAACGCTGGAGGATTGGCTCGATCTGGTCGCCAGTGTCGAAGCGGTGGCCGAACACCAGGGCACGCCGATACGGATCGAAGGCTATCCCCCGCCGCCCGATCCCCGGCTGATGGTGCTGAAGGTCACGCCCGATCCCGGCGTGATCGAGGTCAACATCCAGCCCGCCGCCACCTGGCGCGAATCGGTCGCCATCACGCAGGGTCTGTACGAATGCGCGGCACAGGTCGGGCTGACCGCCGACAAATTCATGATCGACGGCCGCGCCACCGGCACCGGCGGGGGCAACCATATCGTGCTGGGCGGGCCCAGCCTGCTCGATTCGCCGTTCATCCGGCGGCCCGACGTGCTCAAATCGCTGGTGCTGTACTGGCAGCGGCATCCGTCGCTCAGCTATCTGTTTTCAGGCCTGTTCATCGGCCCGACCAGCCAGGCCCCGCGCATCGACGAGGCGCGGCACGATGCCCTGTACGAGCTGGAAATTGCGCTGTCGCAGATCCCCCACCCGTCGGTCACGCCGCCGCCGGCCTGGATGGTCGACCGGTTGCTGCGCAATCTGCTGGTCGACGTGACGGGCAATACCCACCGCACCGAAATCTGCATCGACAAGCTGTTTTCGCCCGATGGTCCGACCGGACGGCTGGGCCTGGTCGAATTCCGCGGCTTTGAAATGCCGCCCGAGCCGCGCATGTCGCTGGCTGCGCAATTGCTGATCCGCGCGCTGGTCGCGTGGTTCTGGCGGGCGCCGTGCGATGGGCCGCTGGTGCGCTGGGGCACGCAATTGCATGACCGGTTCATGCTGGGCCATCATGTCTGGACCGATTTCCTTGACGTGTTGGGCGATCTGCGCGCGGCGGGGTACGATTTTGATCCTGTCTGGTTCGAAGCGCAGCGCCAGTTCCGTTTCCCGGTGCATGGTACGATCGAGGCGGGCGGGGTCGGTCTGGAAATAAGCCATGCGCTGGAACCGTGGAATGTGCTTGGCGAAACCGGCGCGATCGGCGGCACCGTGCGCTATGTCGACGCGTCCACCGAACGTCTGCAGGTGCGCGCCACCGGGCTGGTCGCGGGGCGCCACGTGATTGCGTGCAACGGCCGGCGGGTGCCGATGACGCCCACCGGCATCGATGGCGAAGGCGTCGGCGGGGTGCGGTACAAGGCCTGGATGCCGGCCAATTGCCTGCATCCCCAGATGCCCCCGCAGGCGCCGGTGACATTCGACGTGATCGATTTGTGGTCGGGGCGATCACTGGGCGGTTGCGTTTACCACGTCGCGCATCCCGGCGGGCGCAATCATGACACAGTGCCGGTCAATGCGTACGAGGCCGAAGCGCGGCGGCTTGCCCGATTTATCCCGCACGGCCATACTCCGGGCGCGATGGCGCCACTGCCGTCCGAATTTCCGGGGGAATTTCCGATGACGCTCGATCTGCGCCGACCCGTCCGGGTCTGAACGGCAGCTTTGGCCACCAGACCTGCATCCCCACCGGCCCGGGCGCGGCTGAAGGACTATCCGGTCGGCGCCGATGCGCTTGACCTGTTCCGGCTTGCCCCGCCCGATCTGGCCGCGCGCTGGCAGGCGATGGCCGGCGGGCTTGTCGCCTTGCGCGAAGAGGCGGGAATTCCGGTGGCCGAAATGGTCGCACGCCAGATTCAGGAGCTCGGTCTCAGCTTTCGCATGACCGGCGAGGCCGAGGAACGGCCCTGGCCGCTGTCGCCGATGCCGCTGGTGATCGGCGCCTCGCAATGGGCGGCGATCGAACGCGGGCTGATCCAGCGGGCCGAAGTGATCGAGGCCGTCACCGCCGATATCTACGGCGAACAGCGGCTGGTGGCCGACGGGCATCTGCCTGCGGCGCTGGTTGCCGGCAGCCGGTTTTTCGCGCGCAACGTGATCCGTGCGCGCGACACCGCGGCGGGCAATTTCGTAACGGTCTATGCCGCCGATCTGGTCTGCGGGCCGGGCGGGCAATGGCATGTCGCGGGCGATCGGCTGCGGCTGGCCAATGGCATCGGCCATGCGCTGGAAAACCGGCTGGCGCTGTCGCGCAGCACCGGCGCGCTGCTCAACGACAACCATGTGCGGCGGCTGGCGCAGTTTTTTGCCGAAATGCGCAGCGGCATGGCGCGCGCCTGCACGCGCGAGGCGCCGCGTATTGCGCTGCTGACCCCGGGCCGGCTCAACCAGTCCTATCCCGAACAGGCGCATCTGGCGCGCTATCTGGGGTTTCCGCTGGTCGAAGGGCGCGATCTGACGGTCAGCGACGACCGGCTCTATGTGCGCACGATTGCCGGGCCCAAACGGATCGACGCGCTGTGGCGATGGATCGATACCAATGCGCTTGACCCGCTGGCCTTTGATTCGCGCAGCGAGATCGGCGTGCCCGACGGGTTCGAGGCGTGGTTGCGCGGCGGTGTGGAACTGGTCAACGCACCGGGTGCCGAGGTGCTTGAATCACCGGCCTTCGCAGCATTTTTGCCGCGGCTGTGCGAAACCGTCCGGGGTGAAGCGCCAATCCTGCCCAATGTCGCGACCTGGTGGTGTGGACAGCCCGAACAGGCGGCGATCCTGCGCGACCGGCTAGACGATCTGATGGTGGTATCGGCGTTTGGCCGCAAGGTGGAAGGCGTGCCTGCCGGGCGCGGGCTGGCGGCCGGAACGCTGTCGCGGATCAGTCGCGCCAACCTGCTGTCGGCGATGGAGCGGCGGCCGCTCGATTATTGCGGGCACGAAATCCTGGCCCAGGCGACCACGCCGGCGCTGATCGACGAACACTTCGCGCCGCGCGCCTTCACGCTGCGCGCGTTTGTGGCGCGTGGCAGCGATGGCGAATGGACCGTGATGCCCGGCGGCTTCGCCCGGCTGTCGTCATCGGGCAACGGCGCCGGGGGGGCGCTGGGCGCATGGCTGGGCGAAGGCGACATGTCGGCCGATGTGTGCATCGTCGACGATGCCGCCCCGTCGTTTGCCGCGCCCTCGCGCATTGCCGAAGCGCCCAAAGTGCTGCGCGGCGGCGGCATCCTGGCCAGCCAGGCCGCCGACAACCTGTTCTGGTTTGCGCGCTATGTCGAACGCGCGGAAATCACCCTGCGCGTCATCCGGGCGGTGCTGGGCAGCATGATCGAAGTCGATGCCGCCGCCGGCAGCAATCCCGAAACCGTGGCGGCGCTGCGCGAACTGCTGGTCGATTGGGGCGCGATCACGCCGGCCACCGCGCGCTTGCCCGTGGTGCAGCTGGCGCGCGCGGCGCTGTCGGAAAACACCCTGCCGGGCGGGGTTGGCACAATTCTGGCGCGGTTCCGCGCCGCCGGACTGACTTTGCGCGATCGTTTTACCCCCGATTTCTGGCGGATTGTCAGCCGCCCGCTGCCCAGCCTTGATTCGCACCGGCCGGGCGCGCTGCTGCGTGTTGCGCGCGAACTGATCGAACGGTCGAGCGCGCTGTCGGGCATGCTGGCGGAAAATTTTCATCGCGGACCGTCGTGGCGGTTCATCGACCTGGGGCGCCGGCTTGAACGCGCGCTGGCGATCTGCGGCATGGTCGAGATGCTGGGCCTGGGCAGCGCGGAGGACCCGGCAGAGGCGCTGGGCGTGCTGCTCGATCTGTCGGACAGCCAGATCACCTATCGCGCGCGCTATCTGGCCGGGCCGCGCCGCGATCCGGTGCTGGATATCCTGTTGCTCGATCCAGACAATCCGCGCAGCCTGATGTTTCAGGTCGATGCGATCTGCGCGCATATCGCCGCATTGCCCAGCCTGACCGAAGACATGATGCCCGAGGCCCCGTTGCTGGAGGCGCGCGCGATCCAGGGCCCGTTGCGCGCGGTGACAATCGAGGCATTCGATGCCGCATTGCTGAAGGACACCGAGGCGCGCCTGCTGGCGTTGTCGGACACGATCGCTGCGCGCTATTTCCTGCAATACGAAAAAAGCCGCAGCGTCGGCGGTGACAGCCTGCTGGCATGATCTACGATATCCGCAATCTGACCACGATGACCTATGCCAGTCCGGTGCGGCTGGCGCGGTTCAACTTGCGCCTGCGCCCGGCGCCATGGCCGGGGCAGCTGCTCGAACGGTTCAATCTGGCAATCGATCCGGCGCCGTGGTCGATCCAGGAGGAATCCGGCCCGTTCATTGTCAACCGCAGCCGCCTGACCATCCGCCGACCGCTGTCGCGGTTGCGCATCGAAACCCGGTTTCGCGTCGAAGTGTCCGAGCCTTCGCTGATCGCGGCGATGTATGTCGGGGGCAATGCCGATGCGATCGATCCGGTGATGGGCGGACCGACCGTGGCCCATGTGCGCGAACGCGCCGCGTGCAGCCGGGATCTGACCGCGATGGGTCCGGCCAGCTATCTTTACCCTTCGCCGATGGCGCCCAGTTCGCCGGCAATTGCCGCCTGGGCCGCGCGGTTCTTTCCGACGCAGCAGGGTGCGCTTGCCGCCGGTTGCGCGCTGATGCGCGCGATCCATCGCGAATTCAAATATGACGGCGGCGCCACCACCACGCGTACCCTGCCCGACGAGGCGTTCCAGGCGCGCCATGGCGTATGCCAGGATTTTGCCCATGTGATGATCGTGGCTGCGCGCGCGCACGGCATTCCCGCGGCGTATGTCAGCGGATACCTGCGCACCATTCCGCCACCAGGTCAGCCCCGGCTGGTGGGGGCCGATGCCACCCATGCCTGGGCCAACTTGTGGTGCGGTGACGAACTTGGCTGGGTCGGGTTCGATCCGACCAACGACACGCTGGCGCGATCTGACCACATCTTTACCGCGATGGGCCGTGACTATGCCGATGTCGCGCCGTTGGACGGCGTGTTCCACGGTGGTGCGGGCCAGACGATGACGATGTCGGTCGATGTTGCGCCGGTGGGGGCCTGACGTCAGCCTTTGACGCGCCAGAACAGCATGTGGCTGCCTGGCGCCAGGTTGACCGGCTGCAGCCAGGGCGGGGTCTTGCCCCGCAGCAGTTGCGCCATGAAGCCGTTTGGCGCGTAATAGCGGTAGTTGGCCGGTTCGGGAATGTCGGGGCACACGGCAATGATCGTGGCGTGGCGCCGGGTGATGATCGCATGGGCCTGATCGGGCGTGCCCAGAAACGCCGCGATCACATCGTGCATGCCCGCCGCGCCGCGATGATGACCGGTGGCGACGACACGCTGGTGCGATCGCACCAGAATGTCGGGCCCGATGTCCAGCGGCAGGAACAGGTCGGTCGCGGGCAGGGTATCCAGCGCGCGCGCGGCAATCGGATAACTGCATTGCGATACCGCAGGCATCCCGGCCGCAGCCGCATTGCCGGTGGCCTGTGCGGTCAGCCGGGTCCACGCCACCACCGGCAGCGGTGGCATCAGCATCAGCAGAATGCCGGCATAGCCAACCACGCGGCGCAGCAGCGGCGCAGTGCGCAAGGCCACGATCCAGCGCAGCACCAATGCGCCCGTCGGCACTGCGGCAATCCCGCAGGCCGTGGCCGAAGCACGCGCCAGCATGGCCCCGATCAGAAATGCGCCCATCAGCACCAGCGCATGATCGCGCCACCAGGCCCGTTCGGCCGCACTGGTTGCATCGCGCCACAGCACCGCGATCGAAGCCAGTCCGATCAGCGGAACGCCCACGGTTTCGATCGCGATCACCGGCGGCAGGTGCCAGAACGGCATGCCTTCGGCGACGCCTTCGTACCAAAATTTGTAGACCATCGGGTCAAGCGCCACGAAAGCGCCGCCCCGGCATTGCGGCGCAACCCCAAGATAAAGCGCAAGCGCCGCCGCACCGGTCGCACCCAGCACGCCCAGCGCCACCGGCCAGCGGCGCGGCGCCAGGACGACCAGCGCCGCCGTGCCAAGCGCCACGGCGGCAAACAGCGCCAGGTGAATCGGCGAAACCTGGTCGCAATGCGTGGCCAGATCGCCAAACCCGCGTGTGCCGGCAAAGATCGCCGCACTGCCCAGCGCCAGCACCGCGCTGGCCGAGGCCAGCCCGGCAAAGCCCCGCCCGCCGCGTGTGGTCAGTCCGCGCAACGCCAGCACGCCCAGAAACACCGCTGTCATCGGCAGGCCTTCGATCGAGATTGCCAGCAAGGCGGCCAGCGACAGCCCGATCGCCGCACCACCGCGCAGCCCATCGCGCGCGGCCAGACCATTGAGCGCGGCCAGCGACAGCACCACCTGCCAGCCATGGTGATCGATCCGCAGCGGTGTCATCTGGAACAGCAGCGGCCCGCCGATGCCGGTCACCAGGCAGACAATGCCCACGGTTTCGACATCAAAGAATTTCGCAGTCAGCCGCCCCACCAGCATCAGCGCGGCCAGCAACGTCAGCAGCGGCACGGTTGCCGCGGTCACCAGTTCGGCCATGGGCGTGCCCAATACGGGCCGCAGGATCACGATCATCGCCGCCAGCGGCACATCGACCAGCCGCGACCAGTGCATCGCCACGCCCTCGGGCGCGGCAATGCGGTACTGGTGCACGTCGAACCAGCTTTGCCCGCCCAGCAAATCGCGCACTTGCATCAGCCGCAGTGCATCGTCGGGATCGCCGAAGCGTTCGGCCCGGATCATCGGTGCATTGATCATCAGCAACATCGCCGCCAGCACCAGCCACATGATCACCACGCGCAGCGGCCATGCCTGCCCGCGCGTTTCGCCGGTCAGGCCGACCAGCCGAACCGGCGTTGCGGCGGGTGCAAATTTGAGCGGGATACCGACCATCAGCGAACAACCATGCCTGAAACAGCCCCGGTGCGACGGAGGCAGAAAAGGAAAAATACCGGTGCAAACGGCCAGACGCCGGCCCGGATCAGGGCCGGCGCATGGCCTGTTCCGGCTCAGGCGGCCTTGCGACCGTCCTTCTTCACGCGTTCGGGCACGGCACGAACCGAGTCCAGCGCGGCCTGGCTGTCTTCGCTGATTGTGCGCTGACCGGGGCGGCTGGGCAATGCCTTGGTGTCGCCTTCGTCACCCGCTTCGTGGTATTCGGCATCTTCGTTGACGCACCAGATGTCATAGACGCGCGAACCGGCCATGATGTTTTCGACGCTGAGCATCGCGGTCATCATCGCGTGGTCCTGGTTGTTGTAGCGGTGCATGCCGTTGCGGCCGACCAGGTGCAGCGTGGGATAGGCCTGTTCCAGTTCGCCCCGCATCGCCGCAACATTGGCGGCATATTCGTCGTCGTAGACCGGATAGGCTTTTTCCTGGCGCACCACCGCGCCCCCGATCACCTGTTCGGGCCTGACCAGCCCCAGGATCGCCATTTCCTTGGTGGCCAGTTCGATCAGCGCATCATCGGTCGATGCCCACAGATCGTCGCCTTCAAAGCAGAAGTATTCCAGGCCGACACAGGCGACGCCGTCATCGGGCACCATTTCGGGCGACCACGACCGGAAATTCTGGATACGGCCGACCCGCACCTTGCTGTCGTGGATATAGATCCAGTTGTCCGGGAACAGATCCTCGGACCGGATCTTCAGCGCCACGGTCAGAAAGTCGCGGTAACGCAGCCGGCTGGCTTCGAGCGTGGTCTGCGGCAGCGGGTGCATGCGCGCGGCCAGTTCGCGCATCGGCGCAGAGCTGATGGCGTGCGCGGCGCGGATCACGGTTTCGCCGCCATCGGCGCGCGTGGCGGTCATGCGCCAGCCGCCCTGGCTGTCGCTGGCCAGTTGTTTCAGGCCATGGCCCATCAGCACGGTGCTGCCCGCCTCGACAATCCGGTCGCGCGCGGCATCCCACATCATGCCGGGCCCCAGGCGCGGATAGCGGAACGTTTCAAGCAGCGTCTTGGTCTGCATGCCGTTGTTGGGGCGCTTGTTCAGGCCCAGGCTGCGCTTCAGCCCGTCAATCACCGCCGCACCCAGCGACAGACCCTTGATGCGCTGCGCTGCCCAGTCTGCGCTCATCTCGTCGCAGGGCATGCCCCACACCTTTTCGGTGTAGGTCTTGAAGAAGATTGAATAGAGCTTTTTGCCGAACTGGTTGCTGGTCCAGTCTTCGAAACTGCGCACGTCCTTGATCGGAAAAAAGCGCGACCAGACATAGCTGGCCATGCACGCAGTCGAACGCAGGATGCCCAGATTGCCCAGTGCTTCGAACGCGCGCAGCGGATAGCTGTAGAATTTGCCTTCGTAATAGATCCGGCTCATCCGCGGACGCTGGATGAAATCGTCGGGCAGGATTTCGTTCCACAGATCGACGACCTGCTGCGATTTTGAAAAGAAGCGGTGGCCCCCGATGTCAAAGCGATAGCCTTCGTGTTCGACCGTCCGGCTGATCCCGCCGACATAATGCGGGTCTTTTTCAATAATCGCGACTTTGTAGCCCTGGCGCGAAAGAAGATATCCTGCGGTCAGTCCGGCCGGTCCTGCGCCAATGATCGCCACGTCGACATCGTATTGTGATTGCGCAGTGCCGTTCGTCGTCTGCATGTCAACTTCGTTCGCCATCTTTCGCCCCTTCAACTGGTCAGTTGCCTTGGGAACCGAGGTGAACGAAATTGGATAAGAGATGGTTAACGCTGCGACAGGGAATTGCGAAAATTCACGTGGCGTTGCCCTGCTGCCCGCCGGTTTTGCCTTTGGGCTGCGCACTGTCGGGCGCGGGCAGATCGGCGCAGCGCCGCGCCAGGTCTTCAAGTTGGAAGGTCTGTTCGAAAATCACGCCATAGCGGGGATGATTGCGCCAGCGCACTTTGGCAAAGACCGGCGGCAACACGTCGGTTTCGATCTTGATCAGCTCGTTGATCAGCAGCCACTTGTCGCTGTCGAACGAGGCGCCCTGTTGTGAAATGTCGTGAAACGATACCGGCACGGCCTCTTTGCCCGACGTCAGCACCCCGGCCAACGTGACGCGCAGCCGCACATGGCGGCGCCGGCCGGTGCCGCGGGCTTCGTCCATCAGGCGATCCAGCGCGATCGGTTCGACAAAGCGCAATCCGGCGTGATCGTTGGCGTTCCACATGCATTCGATGCGGTGGCGATCGCCGTTGGCCATTTCGATGGCCAGATCGGCCGGATGGGGCAGCGGGGCAAACAGGCGCACTTTCAGCCCGGTGGCAGACGCATCGCGGATCACGCAAAACCGTTCGCGTCCGTTGACCACAAGCTTCGCCACGCGCAGCAATAGGGCAAAGCGCGGCGCGCCGCGCAAGTCCGCGCCCGATGGCGCAGGACTGCCCGCATCGGGTGGGCCCGACGCGCCCGGAGGATCCTGGCCTTCGCTATCCATGGACAAAGCCGCTATCCTTCCTGTTGCCAATGCGCCGACATTGGCACCATCAGCAATCGGCAGTTCGTGGATAGCATAGATCAGGTATTGTTGAAAATCGGTTACCAGTGCTGAATTACCGAGATTTTTCAATATTCCCGCGACGTTTCAGTGTTCCTTCACCAAAGCATCAAGTTGCGTCTGATATTCAGCCGACTTTTCGATGAAAAAGCCTTGATGGCGAAAGCGCATTTTCCCCGTGCGGTCAAACAGCAACGTGGTTGGCATTTCATTAACCGCCCAGGTTTTGCCGATTGCACCCGTGCTGTCCCAGATCACCGGCAGGCTCGACTTGACCTGGCGCATAAATGCCTCACCGGCGGTGCGCTGGCGTTCTTCGTTGATCGTGATCACCACCACATCGCCTGCGCGGTAACGATGCGACAGTTGCGCGATGAACGGCAGCGCCTGTTTGCACGGGCCGCACCACGACGCCCAGAAATCGACGATCACGATCTTGCCGCGATATTTTGCCAGATCCAGCGTGGCCGGTTCGGCCCGGGCCATGGACGCACCGGGCCCGAACACGGACAGGCACAGCGCCAGAAACAGGGTAGTAGAACCGCGTTTGGTCATCTGGCGCACTCCTGATGCGTTGTCACAATTTCACGGCCATCATGAATTCCGGGTCGACATGATCACCCACTGTAAAGGTGATATCGGCAATCTTTGCCAGGCCATAGCGTGCATAGAACCGGTGGGCATCGGGGTTGTCGGAATAAACCGACAGCTGCAATTCGTCGGCACCGGCATGGCGCGCCTGATCCAGCGCCCAATCCATCAGGCGGGCGCCAAGACCGCGCCCCAGCCGATCGGGATCGGTGTACAGCTGTTTCAGCTCGAATGGCGCGCGCGCATCGCTGTGGCGCGGCAACGTACTGGCAAACGCGATCTTGCAAAACGCGATGACCGCGCCGCTGTCCTCGATCACCGCGACACGCATTCCCGGATCGGCCAGCTGTGCCGCGACCTTTGCGGGCGTGTGGGTGTCGTCCAGAAATTTCGCAAGGTTTTCCGCGCTGTACAGATCGCCGAATTTGGCAGTGAAGGCGCGGCGGCCCAGATCGGAAAGTGCTTCGGTGTCGGCGGGTGTGGCAAGGCGCAAGGTCATGGCCTGCGCCATAACCGCGGCCGCCCGATCTTGCAAAGCCGCTACTTCGACGGCGCAACCTTGCGCGGGCGGGTATAGGGCACGAATTTGTCCAGGCTGACAAACCCGCGCCAAAAGCCCGAAGAGCGATCGTGCAACTGCACCGTGTCGATGCTGCACAGTTCCGACGTGGTCAGACGCGTGACCAGCACATCGTCGCTGTCGAGCGATTCGGCGCCAGAGCGCGGGCGTTGCACGTAATACGTTCCGCCCATCTGGTAGACGATCGCGGTCTTGTCGATCACGGTGGATGAACTGACCATCGGCAGATCGATGCAATCGACCGGTTTGCCCGGCACGCGATCCTTCAGCATGTCGGCCAGTTCGGCTTCACCGGTCAACCGGGGCTTGGCATCGGCCACAGCCGCGCCGGCGCCGATCGCCAGCGTTGCGGCAAGTGCGATTGTCAGCGCGTGATGTTCGCGAATCATCCTGGACACCCTTTGCACATATGCGGATCAAACCGTCTCATGACCGACCTGAACCGCGGCTGACTCTACCCTGTGCCACCAACCGTCAGGCCGTCGATCAGCAGCGTTGGCTGGCCGACGCCGGCCGGCACGCTCTGGCCGCCTTTGCCGCAGATGCCGACGCCTTCATCGATCGCCATGTCGTTGCCGATGCCCAGCACCCGGGTCAGCACGGTCGGGCCATCGCCGATCAGTGTCGCGCCCTTGATCGGTGCGCCGATCCGCCCGTTTTCGACGCGGTACGCCTCGGTGCAACTGAACACAAACTTGCCGCTGGTAATGTCGACCTGGCCGCCGCCGAACGATTTGGCAAAGATCCCGTTCTTGACCCGCGACAGCAATTCGGCGGGATCGTCGTTGCCCGATCGCATGAAGGTGTTGGTCATGCGTGGCATCGGCGCATGGGCATAATTCTCGCGACGCCCGTTGCCGGTCGGCGCCACGCCCATCAGCCGCGCATTAAGCCGATCCTGCATGTAACCCTTCAGGATGCCATCCTCGATCAGCACGTTTTCCTGCGTAGGTGTGCCCTCGTCGTCGATCGACAGCGATCCGCGGCGGCCGCCACCGGCATCGTTGCCCAAGGTGCCGTCGTCCACGACGGTGACGCCGGGCGCGGCCACGCGTTCGCCGATGCGTCCGGAAAAGGCGCTTGTGCCCTTGCGGTTGAAATCGCCTTCCAGGCCGTGGCCGACCGCCTCGTGCAGCAGCACACCGGGCCAGCCGGGGCCGACCAGCACGGTCATTTCGCCCGCGGGTGCTGCCACCGCATCCAGATTGACCAGCGCCTGCGCCAGCGCGCTGTCGATCGCACGGTTCCAGGTTTCAGGCGTGAACAGATCGTCGTAAAGCCGCCGCCCGCCCAGGCCAAAACTGCCGGTTTCGCGCCGTCCGTCCTGTTCGACCACGATCCCGACGTTCAGCCGGACCAGCGGGCGGATGTCATGGCCGACAAACCCGTCGGCGCGCACGATCTCGATCACCGACCAGCTGCCCGACAGCGATGCCGAAACCTGCACAACCCGCGGATCGCGCGCACGCGCGGCGGCATCGATCGATTCGAGCAGCCGCACTTTGGCCTCGAACGGCACCGCATCGAGCGGCGAGGCATCGGTGTAAAGGTGACGGTTGCTCGACCGCGGCGGCGGCGCCGGGCTGCCGCTGGCGGGATCGAGCAGCTTCAGCGTTTCGCCTGCCCGCGCGATGGCAGCGGCGGAAATCTCGTTGGCATGCGCAAAGCCGGTCATTTCCCCCGACACGCCGCGCAGGCCGAACCCGGCATCGCGCGAATAATCGGCGGTTTTCAGCCGCCCGTCGTCAAAGCCGAAACTTTCGCTGGCGATGAATTGCAAATACAGCTCGCCATCATCGCACGCGCCAAGCGCTGCGGCGGTCAGGCGGCGGGCATCGTCCGGGGTCAGCAGGCCAGGGCGATAAAGCAGGGCGCGGGGGTCGGAAATCTGGGTCATGGGCCCAGTCTATAGGACCGCTTTGCGGCGCATGCTACCGTTTCAGGCGACCTGGCTGCTCGCCCCGTCGGCGGGGCCGCCCTTGAGAATGAACCGCCGGTCGCAATAGCCGCAATCGACATAGCCCTGAACATCGATTTCCAGCCAGACGCGCGGGTGGCCCAGCGCCGATGGCTTGAAGCCGCCGGTCGAACGGATATTTCCGGCGCCGTCGCAGCTGACTCGGGTCGAAGCGGAATAGGTGGTTTCAGGGGCGTTGTTCATGGCTTTGGCGAACTAGCAAACGCACCGTGCGCCGACAAGCGGCTGTCTGCGCCAGTACGGCCTTTACGCGAGGCCCGCGGCACGGCAGGTAGGCAGCCATGCAACAGATTTCCGCCATCAGCATCCGCGATCTCGTCAAACGTTACGCCCCCGCCGGGCAAGGGGAAGGCAAACTGGCGCTCGCCGGCGTCAGCCTCGATGTGCCGCGTGGCCAGGTGTTTGGCCTGCTTGGCCCCAACGGGGCGGGCAAGTCGACCATGATCAACACGCTGGCCGGGATGGTGGTCAAGACCTCGGGTACGGTGTCGATCTGGGGCCACGATATCGATCACGACCGCCGCAACGCCAAGGCCTCGATCGGGATCGTGCCGCAGGAAATCGTGTTCGATCCGTTTTTCACGCCCTTCGAAGTGCTGCAGATCCAGGCCGGGCTGTATGGTGTGCCGCAGTCGCGACGCCGATCGATGGAATTGCTTGATGCGGTGCACCTGGCGGACAAGGCGCACGCCCATGCGCGATCGCTGTCGGGCGGGATGCGCCGGCGCCTGCTGATTGCCAAGGCGATGGTGCATGCCCCGCCCGTGCTGGTGCTTGATGAACCCACCGCGGGCGTCGATGTGGAATTGCGCCGGCAGTTGTGGGAACTGGTGCGCCAGCTCAATGCCGACGGGGTAACAGTGGTTCTGACCACGCATTACCTCGAAGAGGCCGAAGAACTGTGCGATCGCATCGCGATTATCAACCATGGCCGGCTGATCGCCGACAAGCCGACTCGCGAACTGGTCGATATGGCCCGCGAAAAGGTGGTCGTGCTGACGCTTGACCGCGCGATCGAGGTTGCACCGCAGCATCCCCTGTTCCGCCGCAGCGTGCTGGGCGCAGACCGGCAACTCGAAATCTCCTATGACAAGGACCAGACCAATGCCGGCCAGGTGCTGGCGCTGGTTCAAGACTTTGGCTGTGGCATTGTCGATGTCACAACCCGCGAGGCCGATCTGGAAGATGTGTTCGTATCGTTGACCAGCGCACAGTCAAACGATCGGGCAGACGAAGGCGCGGCGGGCCAGAATGGTTAATTGCGCGCGTATAGCCGCAGCGTGACCGGGTCAGATTTTCTGACCGGCACTTTTCGCAAGCGATTCGCTTAGGCGGCGCCAGGCTCCTTTTCGGACGCGCCGGATCGTGCAGTCACACGATTTGCATGTGCCGACATAGTTCAGCCCGTCCCATTCAACCGAATGTCGAACGGGTTTATGGGCGTTGAAAAAACAGGACAGGCGACCGAAGTGCATGGGAATCGTCCCCGCGTTTTCGTCAAAAACTTATGATGCAATCCGTATCATTGTGCAGGCGCGAAGGCGACACTTATCTTTGGTTAATTCCGGCGACGCCGCAGTTTGCGCTTCGGGCCTGACTGCCCTATTTACGTGACCCTGCCGTAAAAAGTGCGATTCCCAAATGCTGTAATTCCCTCTAGGTCGCGGCACAGGGGGCAATGCCCGCTGCAATCGCGAAGGCCGGACCAGTTTGACAGACCATGACGTATTGATCGTTGGATCGGGCGCGGCAGGATTGACCGCGGCGCTGGTACTGGCAGAGCGGTTGAAGGTGCTGGTGCTCGCCAAAGGTGCGCTTGATGCCGGATCGACGGCCTGGGCGCAGGGCGGGATCGCCGCCGTGCTCGACCAGGGCGATACGTTCGAGGATCACATCCGCGATACGATGGTTGCCGGTGGCGGGTTGAACCGTCGCGAAACGGTCGAATTCGTGGTGGAACATGCGCCCGAAGCGATCGGCCGGCTGGCCGCGCTGGGCGTGCCGTTCAACGAAGAGGCAGGCGCACTGCACCTGACCCGCGAAGGGGGGCATTCGCACCGGCGCATCGTCCACGTCGATGATGCCACCGGGTTTGCCGTGCAGGAGGCGCTGCTCAAGGCCGCGCATGCGCATCCCAACATCACCTTGCGCCCGCACAGCGTGGCAATCGATCTGGTGACCGACCGGCATCGTGCCGATGGCGGTGACGATGGTGCCGCGGGCCGGCGTGTGTGGGGCGTCTATGCGCTGGATGCGACGACGGGCCGCGTCGAATGCCACGTGGCGCGATCGACGATCCTGGCGACCGGCGGGGCCGGGCGCACGTATTTGTTCAGCACCGCACCGCGTGGCGCCACCGGCGACGGCATTGCCATGGCGTGGCGCGCCGGCGCGCGGGTGTCGAACATGGAATTCATGCAGTTTCACCCGACCTGCCTCTACAATCTTGAGGTCAAGAACCTGCTGATCACCGAGGCGGTGCGCGGCGAAGGCGGTCATTTGCTGCTGCCGACCACGGGCGAACGGTTCATGCCGCGGTTTGATGTGCGCGCCGAACTGGCCCCGCGCGATATTGTCGCGCGCGCAATCGATCACGAAATCAAGCGGCTGGGGCTCGATTATGTCCATCTCGACATCAGCCACAAGGACCCGGAATTCGTCCGCGCCCATTTCCCCAATATCCATGAACGGCTGCTGGCGCTGGGCATCGACATGACGCGTCAGCCGATTCCGGTGGTTCCCGCCCAGCATTACACGTGCGGCGGGGTCCTGGTCGATCTGGCTGGGCGGACCGATCTGCCGGGGCTTTATGCCGTCGGCGAATGTTCGGAAAGCGGTCTGCACGGGGCCAATCGCCTGGCGTCGAACAGCCTGCTGGAATGCTTTGTGTTCGGCGATGCTTCGGCCCGCGACATCCTGGCGCTGTGGGACGATTTCCCGCCGCCGCCGCCGATCCGGCCATGGGATGAAAGCCGCGTCGGCAGTTCGGACGAAGAGGTCGTGATCAAGCAGAACTGGACCGAACTGCGCCGGTTCATGTGGAACTATGTCGGCATCGTGCGCACCAACAAGCGGCTCGAACGCGCGGCGCACCGCATCACGCTGCTCAAGAACGAAGTGCACGAATATTACAGCCATTTTCGCGTCACCGCCGACCTGATCGAATTGCGCAACCTGTTGCAAACCGCCGACCTGATCGTGAAGAGCGCGCGCGCGCGTCGCGAAAGCCGGGGGCTGCATTTCAACCAGGATTATCCTGCCACCCATCCGGCCGCGCGGGACACGATTCTGGTTCCCTGAAGGGCCGGTCCGGTCGGGGTTCGCGTGCCGCCGCAGCGGCGGCCCTGTGGCAATTGTGGATAATCGCCACAGCGGGTCTGGACAGGCGCCTTGTCCACAGGATCGTCAGCCGGCCGAAATTTTGTTTGCGGCGCTGCAATTCGGGCTTGAAATGGCGCTCGCCCCACGCGTCGCTGCACTGCACAACAGGTGTCATCACGATGAAACGAATCGTGCGTGCGACGAACCGAATCGCTCTTGCGTGTATTACCCTCTTGTCTCATTTCTGCGTTCCGGCACTATAGGTAGTGGTTGCACAGGCCGGGGACCTCAAGACCTAGTTGCAGACAGCATGCTTCGACAACGGGGCGTGAAACAGTGGCGGCACCGCGGTGTCGGCGCTGAAACCTGTCTGTTGCCAGGCGCGGGGGCCGTATGGGGCGGCAATTTGATTCACGGTTTGTTCCGGGTGATGGTACACTGGGGCCAACCCGCTGAGTCGGATGACGGCGCGGTGCAAGATGACAGCTTTGCCATGGACCCGGCCGGATGCCGGGATCATGGTCATTCGGGGATGGTGGCGTGGATTTCAGGACTGGTGATAGCGGCGCGGCAGATGGCACACTTGGCCTTGACGAGGCCGGGGCCGATCTGTCGGGCGCGGAAAAGGCGCTTGGCATGATGGCAAAGGATCTTGGTACGGCAGCGCTGGTGGCGCCGCAGGCGCGCCTGCATCAGGAAGATTCCAAGGCGGTTCACGCCCGCCGGTTCGATATCCGCACCGACCCGTCGCGCGATGCGCTGTTGACCGTGTTCGGCAAGGACACGCTTGACGATCGCTATCTGCTGCCTGGCGAAAACTACCAGGATCTGTTCGCGCGCGTGGCAGCGGCCTATGCCGATGATGCCGATCATGCGCAGCGGCTGTATGATTATATCTCGCGCCTGTGGTTCATGCCGGCAACGCCGGTGTTGTCCAACGGCGGCACCGGGCGCGGATTGCCGATCTCGTGCTATCTCAATTCGGTCGAAGACAGCCTGGAAGGCATCGTTGCCACCTGGAACGAAAATGTCTGGCTGGCGTCGCGCGGCGGCGGCATCGGCACGTATTGGGGCAAAGTGCGCGGTATCGGCGAAAGCGTCGGGCTGAACGGCAAGACCAGCGGCATTATCCCCTTCGTCCGCGTCATGGACAGCCTGACGCTTGCCATTTCGCAAGGATCGCTGCGCCGCGGTTCGGCGGCGTGTTACCTTGACGTCACGCACCCGGAAATCGAGGAATTCCTCGAAATCCGCAAGCCCAGCGGCGATTTCAACCGCAAGGCGCTCAATCTGCACCACGGCGTGCTGCTGACCGACGATTTCATGGAAGCGGTGCGCGACGGACGCGAATTCGAACTGAAAAGCCCCAAGGACGGCACCGTGCGCAGCAAGGTCGATGCGCGCAGCCTGTTCCAGAAACTGGTCGAAGTGCGTCTTGCCACGGGCGAGCCCTACATCGTGTTTTCGGACACGGTGAACCGCACCATGCCCAAGCATCATCGCGATCTGGGGCTGAAGGTATCGACTTCGAACCTGTGTTCGGAAATCACCCTGCCGACCGGGCGCGACCATCTCGGCAACGACCGCACCGCGGTGTGCTGCCTGTCGTCGCTCAACCTTGAAACCTGGGACGAATGGCACGAAGACAAGCAGTTCGTGGGCGACGTGCTGCGGTTCCTCGACAATGTGCTGCAGGATTTCATCGACCGCGCACCGGACGAAATGGCCCGCGCCAAGTATTCTGCCGCGCGCGAACGCTCGGTTGGCATGGGCGTGATGGGTTTCCACTCGTTCCTGCAGAAAAAGAGCATCGGCTTTGAAAGCGCGATGGCCAAGGCGTGGAACCTCAAGATGTTCCGCCACATCGCTTCGCGCGCGGATGAAGCCTCGCTGCTGCTGGCGCAGGAACGCGGACCTTGCCCCGATGCCGCCGACATGGGCGTGATGCAGCGTTTTTCGTGCAAGATGGCCATCGCGCCGACCGCATCGATCTCGATCATCTGCGGCGGCACGTCGGCCTGCATCGAGCCGATCCCGGCCAACATCTACACGCACAAGACGCTGTCGGGTTCGTTCGTGGTGAAGAACCCCTATCTCGAAAAGCTGCTCCAGGCGAAATCAAAGGATTCCACCAATGTGTGGAATTCGATCCTTGAACGCGGCGGCTCGGTTCAGCACCTCGATTTCCTGTCGCCCGAGGAAAAGGCGGTTTACAAGACCAGCTTTGAAATCGATCAGCGCTGGCTGCTCGAATTCGCAGCGGATCGCACCCCCTATATCGACCAGGCGCAGTCGCTGAACCTGTATATCCCCGCCGATGTCGACAAGTGGGACCTGTTGATGCTGCATTATCAGGCATGGGAAAAGGGCATCAAGTCGCTCTATTACCTGCGCTCGAAATCGGTGCAGCGCGCAGGCTTTGCCGGCGGCGTCGAAGCCGACAACACCGCCGATGCGCCGGTGATCGAACTGCACACGCAGCAGACCGATTACGAGGAGTGCCTTGCCTGCCAGTAATGGCGCGCAAGGACCCTGCGATCATGGATCTTTTGATCATGACCCTCTTGCCCTGTCGCGATCCGGCGGTGTCCCATGCGTAAATGGCACCGCTGGCTTTCGGTGTGCTTTGGCGTGTTCCTGCTGTGGATCGCGGTGACCGGCGTGCTCAGCCAGATCGTGCCGCTGTTCGGGCAGGGCGAAGGCCGTCAGCACGCGGCAACGCCCCCGTCCGGCTTCGTGTGTCCGCCCGACTATTCGTGCCGGCCCAAGCCAAAGCCCGGTGATCCGCGGGCGCTGGTCGGTCTGCTGCATCATCTCCATTCGGGCGAAAGCTTTGGTCCGGTCGGCGTGGTGATTGCCACAGTGTCCGGGTTTGCCATGGTGTTCTTTGCCGGTTCGGGCCTGTGGCTTTACATCCAGATGTGGCGCAACCGTGCAAGCCGTGCGCTGGCGCCTCGCTGGTTCTGGAAATGATTTTCTGCTCGCCCTGCCGGGCGATTCCCCTTTCGCCCAATCTGGCGTAAAACCATACACGCAATTCCCGGAGTTCGCTGCCATGCCCCTTCTCGAAGCCCGCAATGCCTACAAGCCCTTCGAATATCCGTGGGCCTACGAGTTCTGGAAACGCCAGCAGCAGGTCCACTGGATGCCCGAGGAAGTGCCTCTGGGTGAAGATTGCCGCGACTGGGCGCAGAAGATCAGCGATCACGAACGCAATTTGCTGACGCAGATCTTCCGCTTTTTCACCCAGGCCGACATCGATGTGCAAAATTGCTATCATGAACAATACGGCCGCGTGTTCAAACCGACCGAGATCAAGATGATGCTCGCATCGTTTTCCAATATGGAAACGGTGCATGTTGCGGCCTATTCGCACCTGCTCGACACGATCGGCATGCCCGAAAGCGAATACGGCATGTTCCTCGAATACGAGGAAATGAAGGCCAAGCACGACTATCTGCAGCAGTTCGGCGTCGACACCGATGAAGACATCGCGCGCACGCTTGCCATGTTTGGCGGCTTTACCGAAGGGCTGCAGCTGTTCGCATCGTTCGCCATGCTGATGAACTTCCCCCGCTTCAACAAGATGAAGGGCATGGGACAGATCGTGTCGTGGTCGGTCCGCGATGAAACACTCCATTGCGAAGGCATCACCCGCCTGTTCCACGCGTTCGTCCAGGAACGCGGGTGCCTGACCAAGTCGGTCAAGGAAGACATCATCGATGCCTGCCAGAAAACCGTCAGGCTGGAAGACGCGTTCATCGACCTGGCCTTTGAACAGGGACCGGTGCCCGGCATGTCGGCCAAGGAAATCAAGCGCTACATCCGCTATATCGCCGACTGGCGCCTGAGCCAGCTCGGGTTCCAGCCGATCTACATGATCGAAGACCACCCGCTGCCGTGGCTCGCCCCGCTGCTCAACGGTGTCGAACACGCCAACTTCTTCGAAACGCGCGCCACCGAATATTCCAAGGCCGCCACCCGTGGCAGCTGGAACGACGTGTGGGGCGCGTTCGACGGCCGCCGCAAGGCGAAGTCTGCGGCCAATATCGAACCGATGTCGGAAATGGCGCTCGACATGTTCGGCGCGGCGGGGATCGCGGCCGAGTAACACGACAGCGATTGCGTTGAAAATGGCCCGGCTTGCGATGTGCAGGCCGGGCCTTTTTTGTACCATCGGCAGGCGCGAAAGCACCTGCGCCGGCCGCAAAGCCCGTGCCGCAGGTACAAAAAGCCCTTCGCAATTCCCGTCTTCCTGCCTATTTGCCGGCGATGACCCCCGACCGTCTCGATCGCTTTGCCCGCCATATCGTCCTGCCCGAACTGGGCGGTGCGGGGCAGGCACGGCTGGTGCAGGCGCATGTCGTGCTGGTGGGGGTGGGGGGGATCGGCAATCCGGCCCTGCAGTATCTGGCGGGCGCGGGGATCGGGCGGCTGACGCTGATCGATGACGATGATGTCGATCTGTCGAACCTGCAACGCCAGACGCTGTTTGCGCCTGACGACATCGGCCACCCCAAAGTCGAAGTCGCGGCGCGGTGGGCGGCGCGGTTTGACCCCGCGCTGACGATCGTGGCGCATCGCGTCCGGCTGGATGCGGGCAGTGCGGCACAGCTGCTGGCGGGGGCGGATGTGGTGCTGGATGGCACCGATGCGTTTGCGACGCGGCTGGCGGTGGCCGATGCCTGTGTGGCGTTGGGCGTGCCTTTGACAAGCGCGGCGCTGGGTCGGTTCCAGGGGCAGGTGGGCAATTTTGCCGGACATCTGCCCGATCAGGCCTGTTACCGGTGTTTTGTCGGCGATGCATTCGATGCCACCGATTGCGATACGTGCGCCGATCAGGGTGTGCTGGGCGCGATGGTCGGCATGGTCGGAGCTTTTGCGGCGATGCAGGCGCTGCGCGTGGTCACGGCGGGGGTATCGACGCTGGGCGATCCGCAATGGGGCCGGCTGCACGTGATCGATGGCCTGACGCCAGGCCTGCGCACGATGCGCATTCCCAAAGACCCCGAATGCCGGACCTGCCACGCCTGATCTGTGTTGCGTTTGATCTGACACGCAACACGCATCACGCGCCTTTGTTTTCGCATCGTGTGTTGCAAAAAACCGGTGCCCACTTGTTTGCACGGTGCTCTAGCCGAGCAGTTCGTCCACCCAGGCGGTGACGATTTCGCTGGCGGGGCCCAGCCGGGTCTGGTCGAACCACGCCGACCCTTGCGAGCGTTCCAGATTGAGTTCCAGCGTCTGCGCACCAAGTTCGCGCGCCAGCCGCACAAACCCGGCGGCCGGATAGACCGCGCCCGAGGTGCCGATCGATACGAACAGGTCCGCATCGGCCAGCAGGGTCTGGATCGCGTCCATGCGATAGGGGATTTCGCCAAACCACACGATATCGGGGCGCAGCGCGCGCGCGCCGCACGCCGGGCAGGCCGGACGGTCGATCAGCGCGCCGGTCCAACGGGTGCGGACATCGCACGCGGTGCACCACGCGCTCAGATGTTCGCCGTGCATGTGGATCACGGCGTGTGATCCGCCGCGTTCATGCAGATCATCGACGTTCTGCGTGACCACCGTGACCGGTCCTGCCCATTCGCGTTCGAGCCGGGCCAGCGCGCGGTGCGCGGCATTGGGTTCCTTGGTCTGGATCGCAGCGCGGCGCATGTCATAGAAACGCAGAACCAGGTCGGGATCGCGGGCAAACGCTTCGGGCGTGGCGACGTCTTCGACGCGGTGCTGTTCCCACAGGCTTGGACCGCCATTGGCGCCTGCGCGAAAGGTGTCGATACCGCTTTCGGCCGAAATGCCGGCACCGGTCAGGATGACGATGGAACGGGGTCTGTTCATGGCGCGCATCATGGCGCGCCTTGCGGCATTTGGCCATGGCCCGGCAGGGAAACGCGCCTTGCACAGGCGCCTGCCAACGCCCAAAAGACGCGCCACCAGCAACGAGGGAAGCAATGGCCAGAATCGGGATAATCGGCAGCGCGGGTCGCATGGGCCAGGCATTGCAGGCCGCGGTTGCGGCAGCGGAGCATGACTATGCGGGTGGCGTGGACAGGGACGGCGACCTGGCGGCACTGGCGGCGCACAGCGATGTCATGGTGGATTTTTCGGCACCCGGCGCGCTTGAAGCCAATCTCGAGGCGGCGATTGCGGCGGGTGTGCCGATGGTCGTGGGCACCACCGGGCTTGCCGAACGGCACCACTGGCTGATCGATGGCGCGGCGGTGTCGATCCCGATCCTGCAGACCGGCAACACGTCGTTGGGCGTAACGCTGCTGGCGCATCTGGTGCGCGAGGCGGCACAACGGCTGGGCCCCGACTGGGACATCGAAATTGTCGAGACGCACCACCGCATGAAGGTGGATGCGCCTTCGGGCACCGCGCTTCTGCTGGGCGAAGCGGCGGCCGACGGCCGGGGTGAAGCGCTGGGCGATGTGGCCCAGCGCGGCCGCGACGGCCTGACCGGCGCGCGCGTGCCGGGCGCGATCGGCTTTGCCAGTTTGCGCGGGGGCAGCGTGGCCGGCGATCATGCGGTGCATTTCCTGGCCGACAACGAGCGGCTGACGCTGTCGCACCTGGCCGAAAACCGTGGTATTTTTGCGCGCGGTGCAGTGCGTGCGGCGCACTGGCTGATCGGGCGGGCGCCGGGGCGTTATACCATGCCGCAGGTGCTCGACCTTTGACCCGCGACCAGATCTTCGAATTCTTTCGCCGTCTGGCCGAGGCCAACCCTGCGCCCGAGACCGAGCTGGCCTTTGGCAACACCTATCAGTTGCTGGTGGCGGTAACCCTGTCGGCGCAAGCCACCGATGTCGGGGTAAACAAGGCGACGAGGCGGCTGTTCGAGATCGTCCACACCCCGGCGCAGATGGTGGAACTGGGCGAAGACGGGTTGAAGCAGCACATCAAGACAATCGGCTTGTTCAATGCCAAGGCGAAAAACGTCATCGCGCTGTCCGAACTGCTGATCCGCGATCATGGCGGCGAAGTGCCGGCCGATCGCGATGCGCTGACCGCGTTGCCGGGTGTGGGGCGCAAGACCGCGAATGTCGTGCTGAACTGCGCCTTCGGGATGGAAACCTTTGCGGTGGACACGCATATCTTTCGCGTGGGCAACCGCACCGGCATGGCCAGGGGCAAGACCCCCGATGCGGTGGAAAAGGTGCTGGAGAAAAAAGTGCCCGCGCCGTTTCGGCTGGGCGCGCATCACTGGCTGATCCTGCACGGGCGTTATGTGTGCAAGGCGCGCAGGCCCGAATGTTGGCACTGCCCGGTTATTGACCTTTGCCGTTACAAGGCGAAGATTGTCGACCCGGGGGCGAAAGCGGCGCCGGCCAGACCGGCGCGCAAGGCCAAGGAGACGACAGCATGATGCGGATCGCTTTGACGCTGGCCACGGCTATCGTGGCACTGGCAGGCTGTGCGCCCATTCCCGGCGGCGGCGATGACGGACACGGCAGGAATGTGCCGCTGGCGCGCCCCAACGGACCGCCGCGCGATTGCGTGCCGCTGGGCAGCATCCGCGAAAGCCGTGTGCAGGATGACTGGACGATCGATTTCCATGACAGCGGCACGCGGTGGTATCGTGTGACCCTGCCGCAGCGTTGCAACGGCCTGGGCACCTATCGGGCGTTCAAATACGAAACCTCGCTCAGCGAACTGTGCAGCACCGACATCATCACCGTCATGGACTTTGGCGGCCCCGGCGGCGGTCCGCGCGGATCGTGCGGCATGGGCCGGTTTCAACCCGTGGAAATCGGCAAATAGTTACCCCTGCGGGTCGAGGTGCAGGCCCTTGCGGCCGTGTTCGGGGGTGTCATGCGGCGGCAGGGCAACCGGCGCATCGGGATCGAGCGGGGTTTGCAGCATGCCTTCCCAATGCGTGATCAGCACGGTGGCGATGGCATTGCCGAACACGTTGGTGACGGTGCGCCCCATGTCGAGGAAAGTATCGACGCCAAGCAGCAGCGCGATCCCCTCGATCGGCAGTCCGAACTGGGTCAGCGTGGCCGAAATCACCACCAGGCTGGCGCGCGGCACCCCGGCGATGCCCTTTGACGTGATCATCAGCGTCAGCAGCATGGCGATCTGCTGCCCCGCCGACAGCGGGATGTTGTAGGCCTGCGCGATGAACAGCGTGGCAAAGCTGGTGTACATCATCGACCCGCCAAGATTGAACGAATATCCCAGCGGCAGCACAAACCCCGAAATGCGGCGCGGCACGCCATAGCGGTCGAGCGCCTCGAACAGCCGCGGCAGCGCGCTTTCCGAACTGGCGGTGGAATAGGCCAGCAACAGCGGCTCGCGGATATAGCGCAGCAACAGCGTGGCGCGCCGCCCCAGAAACGCCATCGCCAGCACGAACAGCAGCGCGCAAAACAGCGCCAGGCCGCCGTAGAATTCGGCCACGAACTTGCCATACGTGATGACAATGCCCAGCCCGCGCGTGGCGATCACCGATGCCAGCGCGCCAAACACCGCAAAGGGCGCGGCCATCATCACATAGCCGGTCATCGTCAGCATCAGATCGACCAGCGCCTCGGCCCCGCGCACCAGCGGGGCGCCCCTGTCGCCCAGCGCCGACAGCGCGATTCCGGCAAACAGCGAAAACACCAGGATCTGCAGGACGTTGTTTTCGGCCATCGCGCTGATCACGCTGGTCGGCACGATTTCCAGCACAAAGTGACGAAAGGTGAAATCGGCGGTCGACACCGCGCCAACCTGGCTCAGCGCGGTAAAGTGCAATCCGTGACCCGGCTGGAACAGATTGACCAGCACCAGCCCCATGCCGATCGACACCAGGCTGGACGCGACAAACCAGCCCAGCGCGCGTCCGCCGATCCGGCCCAGCGCGCTGCTGTCACCCATTGCCGCGATCCCGGTGATCAGCGTGGCCATGACCAGCGGTGCGATGATCATCTTGATCAGGCGCAGAAACACTTCGGGCAGCAGGTTGAGCATGCCCGCCACGCCGCTCAACGTCGCCGGCTGCGCGGCCAGCCCCGCATGCAGGCCGGCACCCAGCGCGATACCGGCAAACATGCCGATCAGAATGAAAAGGGTCAGTCGGCGCGCCATGTCATCGTGCTCCTGGGGGGCAATTCAAAGGGTCAGCCGCATTGGGCCCGATGCAACAGCTTTTGATCGGTCAGCACCGCGGCCATCATCGCCTCGACCACCGGCACGCCGCGGATCCCGACGCAGGGGTCGTGACGACCTTTGGTGAACAGGTCGGTCGCCTCGCCCTCGCGCGTGATTGTCGGCATCGCGGTCAGGATCGACGAGGTCGGCTTGAACGCCACGCGCACCACCACCGGCTGGCCGGTGGAGATGCCCCCGGCGATACCGCCGGCATGGTTGGCGGTGAACACCGGGGACCCGGCATCGCCAGGCCGCATCGGATCGGCATTGCCTTCACCCGAATTGGCGGCGGCGGCAAAGCCGTCGCCGATCTCCACGCCTTTGACCGC
This sequence comes from Novosphingobium acidiphilum DSM 19966, assembly GCF_000429005.1. Classification (GTDB taxonomy): domain Bacteria; phylum Pseudomonadota; class Alphaproteobacteria; order Sphingomonadales; family Sphingomonadaceae; genus Novosphingobium; species Novosphingobium acidiphilum. The sequence goes on from NZ_AUBA01000010.1 coordinate 28,869, forward strand.
GTTGATCCCCATCATCGCATGCGCCAGCTCGGCATCGAGCTTGGCATAAAGCGGTGCGCCCCAGCCCGCCGGAACTCCGGTGGCCACACATTCGACCACCGCGCCCAGCGACGATCCGGCCTTGCGCGCGGTATCGACCAGCGCTTCCCAGCGTGCGGCGGCAACCGGATCGGGGCAGAAGAACGGATTGCGCGCGATTTCGGCCGCATCGAAACGGGCCGGATCGATCGCATCGCCGCCGATCGCGCTGACATAGCCCATGATCGCCACTTCGGGGATCACCAGCCGCGCCACCGCGCCTGCGGCCACGCGCGCCGCGGTTTCGCGGGCCGACGAACGCCCGCCGCCGCGATAATCGCGAAACCCGTATTTGGCGTCATAGGCATAATCGGCGTGCCCCGGGCGATAGGCCTGCGCGACTTGCGAATAGTCTTTTGAGCGCTGGTCGACATTTTCGATCATCAGGCTGATCGGGGTGCCGGTGGTGCGCCCTTCGAACACGCCCGACAGGATGCGCACCTGGTCGGGTTCTTGGCGCTGCGTGGTAAAGCGCGACTGACCGGGGCGCCGCGCGTCAAGCAACGGCTGAATATCGGCTTCGGTCAGCGCCAGGCCCGGAGGGCAGCCATCCACGACTGCACCAAGGGCAGGCCCGTGGCTTTCGCCCCAGGTGGTGAAGCGGAAAACGTGTCCGAAAGTGTTGCGGCTCATAGGTTCCCGGCTTTTCCCCATTCGGCGTGAAAAGTCCACTGTTGCAGCAGCGCCCGCCTTGGCTATGAACCACAGACATGTACCTGGTCGTGTTCCGCAACCGCAAAAGGGCCGATATCGATGGCCCGGCTTATGCCGCCGATGCCGATCGGATGCATCGGCTGGCCATGGAACAGCCCGGGTTCATTGCGTTCAAGACCTATTCAGCCGACGACGGCGAAGTGGTGGCGATCTCCGAGTGGATCGACGAGGCTGCAGCGTTGGGCTGGCGGCGCGTTACCGATCACGCCGCGATGCAGGACAAGGGCCGGCGCATCTACTACGACAGCTATTCGATGTTCAGCGGCGTGCCGAGCCGGGTTCACCATTTTGCCCGGCAAGCGGAATAGAAAGGGGGCGCGACCAATGCTGAACGGACGCCAGGTGGCGATCGGCCCGATCCTGCCCGAAGATCTGTCGCGCCTGTTCGTGTGGGGCGACGATCCCGAAATCGCGCGGCTGAACGAACCCTACATGCCCAAGAATCTGGACCGCGAGCGTGATTTCTGGCTGAATCCGATGGGTGATCCGCGCCGCATCTTCATGGCGGTGCGGCGCATCGGACGGGCCGAAATTGCCGGCTATGTCCAGATCACCGCGATCGAGCCGATCCACCGCAGCGCCAATCTGGGCATCCTGATCGGCCGGGTGGAAGATCGGGCGCGCGGGTTGGGGCGCGAGGCGATGGAACTGACGATCGCCTTTTGCCGCGACCATCTCAATCTGACCCGCCTTACGCTGGCGGTCCACGCCGACAATGCGCCGGCCATCGCGTTGTATGAAAAGCTGGGCTTTGCCACCGAAGGCGTGCTGCGCGCGGCGCAATTCATCGCCGGACGCTGGATCGATCTGCAATTGATGGCGCTGGTCGATCCGGCGCGGCGGCAAGGCGCGCCTGAATGAGCGTGGCATTCCGCCGCGAAGGCGATGACGAACACCTGGAACCCAAATTCGAACTGCCGATCCCGCCCGGCCCCAACCGGGTAACGGCGCGCGGGCTGGCGCTGATCGCGGCCAGGCGCGCCGAACTCGAAGCCGTGATCCCGACACTGACCGACGAGACCGCGCTGAAATCGGCGCGGCGCGACCATCGGTATTGGAGCACGCGGCAGGCGACCGCCGAACTGATGCCGCGGCCCGATGGCCGCGCCGTGGCGTTCGGCTGCACCGTGACGCTGCGGCTGAACGGCCAGCCGCGCACGATCACGCTGGTCGGCGATGACGAGGCCGATCCGGCGGCAGGCCTGCTGTCGTTTTCGGCGCCGCTCAGCCGCGCGATTATCGATGCCGAACCCGGCGAAGTGATCGACTTTGCCGGCCGGGCCGATGCCATCGTGATCGAAGCGATCGCGGTGGACGGGGATGGACCGGCGCGCGCATTGCGCCGGCAAACAGGACAACGGACGGAATAGTGATGCTGCGCAATGCCTGGTACGTGGCCGCATGGGCCGACGAGATCGACGAACGGCCGGTCGAGCAGCAGATCCTGGGCGATGCGGTCGTGCTGTGGCGCAAGGCCGATGGCGATCCCGCCGCGGTGTCGGCGTTCTGTTCGCACCGCCGGCTGTCCTTGGCGCGCGGACAGGTCCTGGGTGACCGGATCGCCTGTGGCTATCACGGGTTGCAATTTGCCGCCGATGGCCGCTGTGTGACGGTGCCGTGCCAGCAGGGCGTGCCCAGGGGCGCGGATATCCGCGGATACCCGGTGGCCCAACGCTATGGCCTGGTGTGGATCTGGATGGGCGATGCCGCGCTGGCCGATCCCGCCACGATCATTCACATCGCCGAATGGGGATCGCCCGCCTGGGGGTACAACCGCGGCGCCAGCATGGTCTATGACTGCAACTATCTGCTGATCACCGACAACCTGCTCGATCCCAGCCATGTCGCCTGGGTCCATCCCACCAGCTTTGGCGGATCGTCATGCGAAGCGGTGCCCATGCGCATTCGTGAAGCGCCCTCGGGCTATACCGTGTCGCGCTGGATCATGGATGCGCCGGTCACGCCGTTCTATCGCGATCTGGTGCCGTTTGCGGGCCATGCCGACCGCTTGCAGCATTACGAGGTGCGCTATCCTTCGCATGCCGTGATCAAGGCGGTGTTCGTGCCCGCGGGCCAGGGCGGCGATGATGCGCAGACCGACTGGGGCAAAGACGCGTTCTTGATGGATTCGTACAATTTCATCACGCCCGAAACAGAAAGCCGCAGCCGGTATTACTGGTTTCAGCTGCGCAATGTCCGCCCCGACGATGCCCACCTGTCGCAGGCGATGTCCGCCGCCGTGCTGTCTGCGTTCAGCGAGGATCTGGCGGTGCTCAACGAGGTGCAACGCGGCATGGACACGTGCCAGGACCCGCACATTTCGATCGCCACCGACGCCGGCCCCTTGCGCTATCGCCACCGGCTGGGGCAATTGATCGCGGCCGAACAATCGGCCTGAGGAACGCGCGATGGCATTGACGGTTTACGGTATTCCCAATTGCGATACGGTCAAAAAGGCGCGTGTGTGGCTTGAGGCGCGCGGGATCGCGTGCAGCTTTCATGATTACAAAAAGGCCGGTGCCGATGCCGCGCAAGTGGCGCGCTGGGTGGAACAGGCGGGGCTGGACCGCGTGCTCAATCGCGCGGGCACGACGTTTCGCAAACTGTCCGACGCCGACAAAGCCGATATCGATGCCGCGAAAGCCGTCGCGCTGATGGTGGCGCAGCCGTCGCTGATCAAACGGCCGATTGTCGAACACCCCGGCGGTCTGCTGGTGGGGTTCAAAGAGGCGGAATGGGCGGCGGCACTGGCGTAAGCCTGCGCCACCTTTGTGGCCGGGCGCGCGCAAGTCCGAACATCGGTTGTGGCAGGGCTGCTGCGGGCGTGGTATGCCGCCGGGGTGAGCACCACCGTCCCCCATCTTTTCGCCATTCACATTGATCCGGCCGACATCGACTTCATGGGTCATGTCAACAACGCGTCGTACCTGAAATGGGTGCAGGATGCGGTGATCGATCACTGGCGCGCGCTGGCCCCGGCCGAGGCCGTGGCGGCGCATCTGTGGGTCGCGCTGAAGCACGAGATCACGTATCGCCGCCCGACGTTCCTCAACGATGCACCGATCGCACATGTCGTGCTGGAAAAGGTGCAGGGCGCACGCGCGATGTACCAGACCGTGATCAAGCGCGGCGAAGAGGTCCTGGCCGAAGTGCAATCAAGTTGGTGCTGCATCGATGCCGCCACGCTGCGGCCGGCGCGCCTGGCGCGCGATCTGATCGAGCGGTTTCTGCCGGTCAGCAAACCCGCCATCGATCCGGCTGCAACGCAGCTGCCCGATTGACTCCCTGCCCGTTCAGGCAGGCAGCAACACACAATCCCCCTTCCCATGCCGCGACTTAGCGCCTAGATCCCGCTCGCACCCCGGGGGGCCGCTGACGCGCGGCTGAGAGGTGGTCAGCAGACCACGACCCGCTGAACCTGATCCGGTTGACACCGGCGTAGGGAGGGCAGGCGGCCTGGTCCGTCGTCCCTCCAGTGGAGTGGACGCGTGATGAAGACCCGTTTTGCCGTGCGCCTGTCGGCGAGCCTGCTGCCGTTGCTGATGGGCGCGACGCCCGCGCTGGCCGAGGCCCCCGCCCCGCCCGAAATCGAGGTGGTCGGCCATCCCGATCCCGAGGGCCTGCTGCCCGACCAGACCGCGCCGCGATCGGTCAGCGCGATCGCCACCGATTTCATCAGCAAACAGGCCCCGACGCTGAACGCGTTTCAGCTGGTCAATCTGCTGCCCGGTGCCAACGTGGCGATGACCGACCCCTATGGCCTGTCGGTCAGTTCCAGCCTGACATTGCGCGGCCTGGGCCAGGACGAGATCGGCGTGCTGATGGAGGGCGCGCCGCAGAACGACATCGGTTATTACTATGCCTATCCCGCGCAGTTTGCCGACAACGAAAACGTCAAGGCGGTTACGCTGACGCAAGGCGCGGTCGATATCGATTCGCCGCTGGTCGGCACCGCCGGCGGTCTGTTGTCGCTGACGCTCGATGATCCCAGGGCGCGGCGCGGGGCGCAGCTTGATCTGTCGGCCGGGTCCTACAACGAAGGGCGCCTGTTTGCCCGCTATGACACCGGCCTGCTGGGCACCAGCGGCCTTCGCGGTTTCGTGTCGTATTCGTTCAACCGGGCCGACAACTGGCGCGGGGCGGGCTTCGACACGCGCCAGCACGTAGATGCCAAGCTTCTTGACGAATGGGGCAATGGCAACCGCGCCAGCATCAGTGTGTCGTTCAACGATGCCGATACCTCGACATATCCCGGCGCGACGCTGGCGCAGTGGCAGGCGCAAGGGCGCGGGTTCAACTATGACGCCCGCTATACCGATGGTGATACCAATTACTGGCGGCTCTATCGCAGCCCGTTCCGCAATCTCTATGCCGCGGCCCCGGTGCACCTGACACTGGGCGATGGGCTGACGTTCGACAGCACCGGCTATTTCCAGCTTGGCTATGGCAATTCGCCGTATGGCACGCAGCTGACCACCACCGGCAATTATCAGGGCACCACGCTGCTGACCCAGCCGATCGTGCTGCCCGGCGCCGAAGACGGAGTGGCGACCGTGCTGGGCAATTACACCGGTCAACAGATGCGCGCGGGCGACGTGGCAAAGCTGATCTGGCACCCGGGCGCGCACACGATCACCGCCGGGGTGTGGTTCGATTATGGCACCGATCACGATATCCAGTCCTATACCCCGATCGATGCCGGCGGCACCCCGATCGACATCTGGGGATACCGGTCCAACGCGATCAAGACCGCCGATGGCCAGCTGCTGGCCTATGAAAACGAACGCACGATCACCGTGACCAAGGGGGTTTTCGTGGCCGACAGCATTGCGGTAACGCCGCGGCTGGGTCTCGATCTGGGGTTCAAGGGCGTGGGCGTGCTGCACAGCGGCATGAACTACCTGCCGGGGCCGCAATCGGTGGTGCATTTCGCCAGCTTTGCCGCGCTGCCGCGCGCGGCGCTGCATTACCGCCTGGATGACCGGCAACAGGTCTTTGCCAACGTGGCCACCAATTTCCGCGCGCCCGACGAATACACCTTGTACAACAGCTATGACGGCGGCGCGCTGGCCGGGGCGGGCACGACCGCGCTGCGCAACGAATATGCGGTGTCCGAAGAACTGGGCTATCGCTTTATCGGACCGGTGCTGTCGCTGTCGCTGACCGGGTTTCATTACCATTTCCGCAACCGTCAGCTGGCCACGGTGATCGATGCGGATGGCGCGTTGGTCAATTCGACCGTGAACGCGGGCAGCCAGACTTCGTATGGCCTGGACGCAGAGGTCGACTATCGCCCGGTTCGCGGATTTTCGGTCTATCTGTCGGGCGAATACCTGCACGCGCGCATCGACAGCGACCTGCCGGTGGATGGCGATCTGCTGCCCACCAGCGGCCGGCACGCGGTGTCGAGCCCGACTGTGCAGTTCGGCCTGGGCACCACGTATGACCGGGGCCGGCTGTTCGGCAGCACCGCGCTGAAATATGTCGGGCGGCAATATTCGACCTTTACCAACGACGAGAGCATCGCGGGCTATGCCACGCTTGATCTGTCGATCGGCGTGCATCTGGCCGGGCTGGTCGATGCCAATCGTACCGATCTGCGGCTCAACGTAATCAACGCGACCAATCCGCATGTGCTGTCGGGGGTCGAAGCGATCAGCACCAATGCGCAAGACACGACCGGCCGCAATGGCACGCCGATTTCGGGCACCGCGCCTGTCTATTACATCGGCAGCGGCCGCGCCTTTGTCGTCACGCTGGCGCGGGCGTTCTGAACGTGGATCGGGCGGGGCATCTGGTGCACGGCATGGGCACCGCGCTGGAACCCGCGGCCTGGCCCGCGATCACCCCGGGCGAAGCCGGCGCCGTGCTGCGGCATTTTCCGGCGGCCGGGCACCTGATCGATCTGTCCTGGCATTCGCCACGCCCGTTTTCGGCCGCCGCGCTGGTCGCCACCGATGCGGGCGCGTTCGTGCTCAAGCGCCATCACCGCGCGGTGCGGTCGCCCGATGCACTGGCGCAAGAACACAGCTTTATCGCGCATCTGCGCGCGAACGGCCTGTCGGTGCCGCAGGTCATGGCCACACGCGACGGTGGCGGCGTGCTGGCGCAGGGCGAATGGACATATGAACTGCACGCGCGGTCGGCGGGCCTTGATCTCTATCGCGACAGGCCGTCCTGGACCCCCTTTCTCAGCCATGCCCACGCCCATGCGGCGGGTATCGCGCTGGGGCAACTGCACCGCGCGGCGCGCGATTTCACAGCGCCGGCGCGTGGCCCCGATCCGCTGATCGGCAGCTTTACGATCATACCTGCGGCCGATCCGCTGGCCGCCGCCGAGGCCTATGTCGCCCGGCGTCCGGCGCTGGCGCGCTTTCTGGCGGACCTGCCCTGGCAGCACGATCTGGCGCGGCGGTTTGCCGCATGGGGGCAGGGTCTGCCCGAACGCCTGGCCCGGCAGCGCTTGCTGTGGACGCACAACGACTGGCATCCGTCCAATCTGCTGTGGGCGGCGGACGGCAGCGTCAGCACGGTGTTCGACTTTGGCCTTGCGACGCAGACGTGCGCGCTGCACGATCTGGCCACCGCGATCGAACGCACCGCGATCCCCTGGCTCGATCTGGCAGAGGGCCAGGGTCATGCCCGCGCCGATCCGCAGGCCGCGCTGACGCTATTGGCCGGGTATCGCACGGTTACACCGCTGAACGCGGACGATGTGGCCACGCTCGTGCGGTTGTTGCCGGTGGTCCATGTCGAATTCGCGCTATCCGAGGTCGATTATTTTGCCGGCATTCTGGCCGACCGCGCTGCGGCCACGCTGGCATGGCAGGGCTATTGCCTCGATCATGCGGACTGGTTCGCTGCGCCGCGCGGCCGGGAATTTCTGGCCGCGCTCGAACGCGGGGCCAGCGCGTGATGTCCATGCTCGAAATCATCGCGGTCGTGACCAGTTTTATGGCCATCTGGCTGACCGCGCGGCGCGCGATGCTGTGCTGGCCGGTCAACCTTGTCGCCTGCGCGCTTTATTTCAAACTGTTCCTCGATGTGCGGCTTTATGCCGACATGGTGCTGCAGGCGCTGTTTGGCGCAGGCCTTGTCTATGGCTGGATAATGTGGGCGCGGGGCAAGGCCGCAACCGGCACGATCGTGGTCGAACCGCTGGCGGTGCGGCCCGCGGCGGCGGCATTGGCTGCGGGTGCTGCGGGCGCGGTGGCGATCGGCTGGTTTACCAGCCACTATACCGACGCGGCGCTGCCGTGGGTGGATGCAGCACTCAGCAGCTTCAGCCTGGTCGCGCAATTCTGGGCCGCGCGCCGCCATGCGGCGAACTGGCTGGCGTGGATCGCGCTCGACAGCCTTTATGTCGGCATGTTCGTGTTCAAGGGGCTGTGGCTGACCGCGGGGCTCTATGCCGCGATGATCGCGCTGGCCGTGCTGGGATATCGCCAATGGCGGCGCGGCGATCAGGCCGCGCGGGTTACCGTGACGATATAGTTCAGCGCCAGATTGTCCGACAGATGCAGGCCTTTGGCGGGGCTCCACGCGATGCCTTGCGGATTGCCCATGGCAAGGCCCGCGTTGGCCAGCAGGTCGTGCAATTCGATCGGGGTGATGAAATCGTGCCAATGGTGCGTGCCGCGCGGAATCATCCCCATCCGTTCGGCCCCTTCGACCAGCAGCAGGCGCGATGCGGCGGTGCGGTTGGGGGTCGACAGGATCATCAGGCCCCCCTGGCCCAGCGCGCCGGCCAGCGCGGCCACGAACGCCGCCTTGTCGGCGACATGTTCGATCACTTCCATGCTGGTCACCAGATCGAAGCCGGCCAGATCGAGCTGCGCCACATCGCCGCAGTGATACGTGATCTCCAGGCCCCCTGCGGCGGCATGGGCGGTGGCCACGCGGACATTGTCGTGCGACGCATCCACACCGGTGACTGCCGCGCCCAGCCGCGCCAAAGGCTCGGTCAACAGGCCCGCGCCGCACCCGACATCCAGCGCACGCCGGCCCATCAAAGGCCGCATCGCGCGTCGTGCCGAACCGAAATGCGCATCGATCGCGGTGCGGATGAAACCCAGCCGGACCGGGTTCAGTGTGTGCAGCATCGCCGATGAACCCGCCGGATCCCACCAGTCATCGGCCAGACGACCGAAATGGGCGGCTTCATCGGGGCGGATCGTGGCCGGAATCGGTGTTGCATTGCTCATGCCCCACCCGTAAAGCGCCCCGCTGATACGGTCCATGGGCCGTGTGGGAAATATTGTTTCACTGCATGGGAGCAGCCCGCTTGGCCCGCATCGTGATGAAATTCGGCGGCACGTCGATGGCCGGCACCGAGCGCATCCGCCGCGTTGCGCGGATCGTGCAGCGTCAACAGGCGGCCGGGCATGAAGTGGCGGTGGTGGTCTCGGCCATGGCCGGCGAAACCGATCGCCTGGTCAATTTCTGCCGCGAAGCCAGCGCGCTGTATGACCCTGCCGAATACGACGTGGTGGTGGCCAGCGGCGAACAGGTCACTTCGGGCCTGCTTGCGCTGCATCTGCAGGCGCTGGGGTGCAGGGCGCGGTCATGGCTGGGCTGGCAATTGCCGGTCCACACCGACGATGCCGCGTCCAAGGCGCGGATCGAGGGGATCGACGCGGTGGCGCTGCTCGCCTCGATGGCGTCGGGCGAAATCGCGGTGATCCCGGGGTTTCAGGGGCTGAGCGACGCGGGCCGACTGACCACGCTGGGCAGGGGTGGATCGGACACTTCGGCGGTGGCGGTGGCCGCGGCGATCCGCGCCGATCGCTGTGACATCTACACCGATGTCGACGGGGTCTATACCACCGACCCGCGTATCGTTGCCAAGGCGCGCAAGCTGAAGAACGTGACGTACGAGGAAATGCTCGAACTGGCCTCGGTCGGATCGAAAGTGCTCCAGACGCGCTCGGTCAGCCTGGCGATGAAGGAAAACGTGCGCGTACAGGTGCTGTCCTCGTTCATCGACGAAACCGCGCCTGCCGCCGACACCCTGCCCGGCACGATGATCGTGTCTGATGAAGAACTCGAGGGCCTTGATATGGAACGTCAGCTGATCACCGGGATTGCCGCCGACAAGAACGATGCCAAGGTCATCCTGACCGCGGTGCCCGACCGGCCGGGCGCGGTCGCGCTGATTTTCGGGCCGCTGGCCGAAGCGAACATCAACGTCGACATGATCATCCAGAACGTCGGGCGCGCCGACACCGATACCGATGTCACGTTTACCGTGCCGCAGGCCGATCTGGAACGCACCAAGGCGGTGCTCGATGCCAATCGCGCCGGGATCGGGTATGAAAAACTCGGCACCGACAGCAAAGTGTCAAAGATTTCGGTGGTCGGCGTCGGCATGCGCAGCCACGCCGGCGTGGCCGCCACGATGTTCAAGGCGCTGGCCGACCGCGGCATCAATATCCAGGCGATCAGCACATCGGAAATCAAGGTCTCGGTGCTGATCGATTCGGACGAAACCGAACTGGCGGTGCGCGTGCTGCACACCGCCTATGGCCTTGACGCAGAATAGGCGTCCGTAAATCCGTGCCCGGGGCAGGCCGTGGCGATCGGGTCCGATCGGGGCGCTGGGCGTTCGTCGCGGTGGCCCGGCCCTTGCCCAGCATGGCGACCCACCGTAAAGGGGCGCAAGCGGGCCGGGGCAGGAACGCCGCACCAAGCATTTGAGGAACGAACGATACCATGACCGCCTATCCAAAGACAGCGGCTCTCATGGCGCGCGGCGCCGAATTCCTGGGCAGCGAACACGCCGTGCTGTGCGGTGCGATGAGCTGGGTTTCAGAACGCAATCTGGTGTCGGCGATCAGCAATGCCGGTGGCTTCGGCGTGATCGCGTGCGGTGCGATGACCCCCGACCTGCTCGATGCCGAAATTGCCGCGACGCGCGCGCTGACCGACCGGCCGTTCGGCGTCAACCTGATCACGATGCACCCGATGCTGTTCGATCTGATCGCGGTCACCGCCAGGCACCGCGTCAGCCATGTCGTGCTGGCCGGCGGCATCCCGCCCAAGGGCAGCATCGAGGCGATCAAGGCCTTTGGCGCCAAAGTTCTGGTGTTTGCCCCGACCATCGCGCTGGCCAAAAAACTGTTCCGCAGCGGCGCCGATGCGCTGGTGATCGAAGGCAGCGAGGCCGGCGGGCATATCGGCCCGGTTTCGACCGGCGTGCTGGCGCAGGAATTCCTGCCCGCGCTTGCCGAAGATCATATCGTGTTCGTGGCCGGTGGTATCGGCCGTGGCGAGGCGATGGCCGGTTATCTGGAAATGGGCGCCGCCGGGGTGCAGTTGGGCACACGGTTTGCCGCTGCCACCGAATCGATCGCGCATCCCGATTTCAAAAAGGCGTTTTTCCGCGCCAATGCGCGCGATGCGATCGCCTCGGTCCAGGTTGATCCGCGGCTGCCGGTGATCCCGGTGCGCGCGTTGAAGAACAAGGGCACCGAGGAATTCACCGCAAAACAGATCGAAGTCGCCCACGCGCTCGATGCGGGCAGCCTCGACATGGGCGCGGCGCAGCTGGAAATCGAACATTTCTGGGCCGGCGCCTTGCGTCGCGCGGTGATCGACGGCGATGTCGAACGCGGCTCGATCATGGCAGGACAATCGGTGGGCCTGGTCACACAGGAATTGCCGGTGGCCACGATTATGGGCAATCTGCTTGACGAATGCGAACTGGCCCTGGGCAAGCGTCTGAAAGTGGCGTGATCTGCCATCCGGCAAAGGCCTGATCGAAACGGGGTAACCACTGCATGCCGCATCGCGCTTCACTGGGTTTCGTGTTCGTCGTCGTGCTGATCGACATGCTGGGGTTCGGCATTGTCATTCCGGTGTTCCCTTCGCTGATCATGAACCTGGCGCATGTCACGATCAATGTGGCGGCGGCCTATGCCGGGTGGCTGGGGGCGGGCTATGCCATGATGCAGTTCGTCTGCGCCCCGGTCATCGGCAATCTGTCCGACCGCTTCGGGCGGCGCCCGGTGATGCTGGTGGCGATCCTGGCGCTGGGGCTGGATTATCTGCTGCAATGGTGGGCCCCGGTGTTCGGCTGGCTGATCGTCGGCCGGCTTCTGGCAGGGGTGACCGGGGCCAGTTATTCGGCCGCCTATGCCTATATTGCCGATATCACCCCGCCCGAAAAACGCGCCGCCAGCTTTGGCCTGGTGGGACTGGCATTCGGTGTGGGGTTTGTCGTGGGGCCGGCGCTGGGCGGTGTGCTGGGCACGATCGAGCCGCGCCTGCCGTTTCTGGCGGCGGCGCTGCTGGCGCTGGCTAATTTCGGGTTCGGCCTGTTTTTTGTGCGCGAATCGCTGGCGCCAGAGCTGCGTCGTCGGTTTGACTGGCGCACGGCCAACGCGCTGTCATCGTTGCGCGCGCTGCGCGGACAAAGCGAGACCGTGCTGTGGTTCGTGGCCGCGCTGGGCGTGTGGCAATTGTCGCATATCGTCTATCCGGCGGTGTGGTCGTACATGGCGATCGCCGCCTATGGCTTTACCGCGCGCCAGGTCGGCTGGGCGCTGGCGCTGGTCGGGCTGAGTTCGGCCCTGGTTCAGGGGCTGGGCCTGCGCCGCGTGCTGCCGCTGCTGGGTGAACGCCGCGCGGTTATGCTGGGGGTGGCAGGGCTGGCGGCAGCCACCGTCCTGTACATGACCGCGACACAGACCTGGGTGGTGTACCTTGCCATCGCGATCGGGTCGCTCGAAGGGTTTGTTCAGGCGTCGATTTCGGGGCTGAACAGCCAGGCGGTCGATGCCCGCAGCCAGGGTGAATTGCAGGGCGCGGCGCAATCTGTCAGCGCGATCGCGCAGATCGTCGGCCCCCCGCTGTATGCCCAGACCCTGGCGCATTGCAGCGGGCCCGGTGCTTGGATCAATGCGCCGATGATGCCGATGGCGCTGGCGACGCTGTTCGGGCTGGTCACGCTGGCGCTGTTCCTGAAAGGCGCGGCCAAGCTCGGCGTGGTTCACCCTTCCAGTTCGACATCCCAGTAAAGCCAGTCGCGCCAGCTTTCGTGCAGGTAATTGGGCGGAAACGCGCGGCCCTTGTCCTGCAATTGCCAGGTGGTCGGGCGGATCGGTTCTTCGATCAGGCGCATGTGCGCCTGTTCAGGCGTGCGGCCGCCCTTTTTCATGTTGCACGGGGCGCAGGCCGCCGCGACATTTTCCCAGGTGGTGCGCCCGCCCAGTCGGCGCGGCACGACATGGTCAAAGGTCAGCTGTTCGTGGCTGCCGCAATACTGGCACATGAACTTGTCGCGCAAAAACAGATTGAAACGCGTGAACGCCGGAAATTCGCTGGGCCGCACATATTGCCGCAGCGCGATCACGCTGGGGATGCGCATGTCGAGCGACGGACTGTGCACTTCGCGTTCATACGTCGCGATGATGTCGACCCGTTCCAGAAACACCGCCTTGATCGCGGTTTGCCATGGCCACAGGCTGAGCGGGTAATAGCTGAGCGGGGTGTAGTCGGCGTTCAGGACCAGTGCCGGACAGTTCGACAGGTGACGGCTGCTGCTGTGCCCGGCAAACCCGGTGTCGCCGACATAACGCGCAATATCGAACCGCTCGGCGCTGTCGCCGCCATGGGGCCTGGCCGAAGCCGCCCTTTCCATCAACGCCTTATGAAGCATGCTCCGGACCGGTTGTCTAACGCAGGAGCCCCGCTGCTCCCGCTGGGGGAGCCATGGGATACCCGCATGACCGCTTCATGACGCATGCGCAGGTTGCACCACAGGTACGAGTCGCTCGTCAAGCACTGTGTCGTCGCCCGGGCGCTTTTTGCACAAGCGGTGCAATCCGATTGCCCCCAAGTCCCGGTTGCGCCAGACCGCAGCGCGCTGTCGGGTGTTCGGCGGTTGTCACCGATCTTGAAAGTGCCTCCAATGGTTTCGCCGCGCCGCACCTCGATCCTGCTGTCGATCCTTGCCCTGCTGGCCGGCGCGATGGCGCTGTCGCCGGCGCATGCGGCCGATGCGCCGGTCACACCCAAAGGGGACGAGCACGTGTTTACTGCCCGCAATTTCGTCACCGAATCCGGCACCGTGCTGCCCGAGGCCAAAGTCATGTTTGGCACATATGGCCGGCTCAATGCCGCAAAGGACAACGTGGTGCTGGTGCCATCGCATTACATGGCCGACTGGCACGGCTATGAATGGCTGATCGGCAAGGATCTGGCGCTTGATCCCGACCGCTATTTCATCGTCGCCACCGAAATGTTCGGCAATGGCCGGTCATCGTCACCCAGCAACACCGCCGAACCGTTCCATGGGCCGCGCTTTCCGGTCACCACGATCCGCGACAATGTCGAAATCGTGCGGCAATTGCTGGCGCAGACCTATGGCGTGACGCATGTGCGCGCAGTGATCGGATTTTCGATGGGCGCGCAACAGGTGTTCCAGTGGGGGGTCAGCCATCCCGACTTTGCCGACCGGCTGGTGGCCACGGCGGGCACCGCGCGCACGTATGGCCACGGCATTGTCCGGCTGGAAAGCCAGATCGCGGCGATCGAGGCCGACCCGGTCTATGCCGGGGGCGATTACAAAACCCCGCCCGAAAAGGGGATCGAGGCGTTCAATCTGGTGTGGACCGGCTGGCTCTATTCGCAGGAATGGTGGCGCAAGGAGCTGTGGCGCGAAGGGGCGCCCGCCGATGTGACGTTTGACAAGGTCGTCCGGATGTACCGGACCAGGTTCATCCCCGGCGCCGATGCCAACGACCTGATCCTGCAGATGCGCGCCTGGCAACGCCACGATGTCGGCACCACCCCCGGCTTCAACGGCGATACGCAAAAGGCCCTGGGGTCGATCAAGGCCCCGCTGCTGTACATGCCTGGCGCGACCGACCTCTATTTCCCCGTGGAAGACGCGCGGTACGAGGCCGCGTTCATCCCGCATGCCACGCTCAAGCCTATTCCCAGCCTGTGGGGCCATCCCGCGGGCGCGGGCGCGGGCCCCGGCGATGGCAAGTTTCTGAACGACGCGATCAAGGACTTTCTGAACTAGCGTCCATCCCCTACTTTGCCGGATCGCCGGGCAGCACGATATCGCTCAGCCGCCATGACAGGCCGGTCCGTTTGAACACCAGCACCGGCGGGTGATCGTTGTCCTTGCCCGACGGATGCGCGGTGAACCGGTCCAGCCCCTTGCGCTCGATCACCCATTCGGGGGGCTTGCTGTCGGCGTCGTCGGGCCTGGTTTCGCCAGGCTTTTGCAACGTGCCCGCCTCGACCAGCGACTTGATCCCGTCGGCGCTGACCACGGCGTCGATCGCGGTGTCGGCCACAGCCATCGCAAACATCGCGCCCAGCGCGGCAAACCCGTTCGACCCGTCGCCGTTGGACCGATTTGCGTCGGAGGCCATCTTGCCCATCATCGCGGCTTTCAGCTGACTTTTCAGCGATTCGCGCACAGCGGGAAAATCGACTTCCGCGTTCAGCGCATCGCGGTCGCCTGCCAGTGCCGAGCTTTTCAGCGCATGCATCGCCACGATCGGCGACGCCCAGAACCAGCCGCCCGCTACGACCATGACCAGCACCACCGCGCCCAACAACCACCGCTTCATCGCGTGCCTCCACCCCGATCGATGCGCACACTTTACGGTGTGCCGGACAAATGCCTATGCTGTTCGTCGAATTTTCGCCCGTCAGGAGCACGATCATGCGCCGCATCATGGCATTGGCTCTGTTTGCTGCCACTTCGGCCACGGCCAGGCCGATCGCGCCGCACAGCGGCTATGTCGCGATGGGCAGTTCGTTCGCCGCCGGGCCCTGGATCGGCCAAAGCGCCGACACCCCGCCCGACAGGTGCGGCCGGTCGGCCGCCAACTATGCGCACGTGCTGGCGCATCGGCTCAATCTCGATCTGACCGATGTCAGCTGTTCGGGCGCAAAGGCCGCGCATATTGTGAATCCGTGGGACGAATTGCCGCCACAGATCGCCGCGGTCACGCCGCAAACCCGGCTGGTAACCGTGACTGCCGGGGGCAATGACCTCAATTATCTGGGACTGGTCAATGCGATGGAGTGCGCCAACAGGGTTGATCGTGACGATGGCAAGCGGTCGGCTTGCCCCGCAGCGGTGATCCCGACGCCGCAGGACGAAGCCAGGCTGTCGGCAACGCTGCACACCGCGATTGCGCAGATCCATGCCGCGGCGCCCCGGGCGCGGATCATTCTGGTGCAGTATTTCACGCTGTTCGGCGCTGGCGAGACGTGCGCGAAAACCCGCCTGAGCCAGGCCCAGATCGCCACGTTGCGCACGCTGGCGGCGCGCCTTGCCGCGATCACCGCGCGTGCCGCGCACGATACCGGCGCCGAACTGCTGGCACTCGATACCGCCTCGCGCACCCACGGTGTCTGCTCCGCCAGCCCATGGGTGAATGGCAACAACGCCGACCGTGTGCGCGCCGACGGCACATTCTACCACCCCAATACGGCAGGTATGGCCGCCACGGCGCAATTGCTGGCCCAACGCGTGCGCCAACGCGGGCTTTGAAGGCAATAGCCCTCGAACCTTCCCCCCTTACTTTGCGTAAGCCAGCACCAGATCGTACAGAAACGCCCGCCCCTTCATCAACGAAGCCACTTCAAGGTGTTCGTTCAGCCCGTGGATGCCGTTGAGGTCTGGGTTGGCCCAGATGCCGGGCGCGCCATAGGTCGGGATGCCGACCGCTTCAAGATAGATGCCATCGGTGGCGCCGGTCGACATGGTCGGCACCAGCGGCACCCCGGGGAAGTATTTCGCGCTCAGCGCTTCGATCGGGCCGATCACTTGGGGGTCCATCGGCGGGGCCTTGGCCAGCGGATGGT
The DNA here is from genome assembly GCF_000429005.1 of Novosphingobium acidiphilum DSM 19966. GTDB lineage: Bacteria > Pseudomonadota > Alphaproteobacteria > Sphingomonadales > Sphingomonadaceae > Novosphingobium > Novosphingobium acidiphilum. Next base: position 45,495 of record NZ_AUBA01000010.1, read on the forward strand.
TGGGATCGTTGGTGGTCACCGTCACCCCCGGATCGTTGAACACTTTGACAAGCGTTGCATTGACTTCGGCGAACGAGTGGCCGGGAAAGATGCGGCAATTGACGATGGCGCCGGCGCGCTGCGGCAGCGCGTTGGTGGCGTGGCCGCCGTCGAGCATCGTCGCAACGCAGGTGGTGCGCAGCGTGGAATGCAGGCTGCGGTCGTGGTCGAGCAGCGCCACCGCGGATTTGAACGCGTCGCTGTCGGGGGCGGCGCTGGCCACGGTCTGCATGGCCTGGCCCACCGGGCCGCCGCGCGCGGCTCCGGCGCGCGCGAAAAAGGCGCGGGTGGTGTCGTTCAATTCGGCGGGAAACTCGTACGCGCGCAGCCGCAGCAGCGCATCGGACAGTTGATAGATCGCGTTGTCGCGGATGGGAATCGAGCTGTGGCCGCCCGGGTTGCGGGTTTCGACGCGATAATCCTGCGACGCCTTTTCGCCGACCTGCACGCTCATCGCGGTCAGATGCCCGCCTTCGCCCAGGCCTTTGCCGTCGGTCATGCCGCCGCCGCCTTCATTGATGGCAAATTCGGCATCGATCAGATCGCGCCTGTTCTTGGCCAGCCAGTCGGCGCCATTGAACGCACCGCTGGTTTCCTCGCCGCAGGTCAGCGCCAGTTTCAATGTGCGGCGCAGCTTCACGTGCCCGGCTTTGAGCCGCGCCATGGTGTCGACCCAGACCGAGGCCATCGCCTTGTCATCAAAGGTGCCACGGGCCCAGAAATAGCCATTTTCCTCGACCAGGGTAAACGGATCGCGGGTCCAGTCGGCGCGCTTGGCCTCGACCACGTCGATATGCGCAAGCAGCAGGATCGGTTTTTGCGTGTTCGATGTGCCGGGCAGCACCGCAACCAGCCCGCCATCGCGCGGGTGTTCGGGGGTGGCGTAATAGGTGATCTGATCGTCGGCAAAGCCGGCCGCCTTCAGCCGCGCGCCCATGCGCTGCGCCGCCAGCGTGCAGCTGCCGGTCGACACGGTGGTATTGGTTTCCACCAGTTCCTTGTACGTCGCGCGAAACGCCGCCTCGGTCGGGTCGTCGGCAGCCAGCGCGGCGGTCGAAGCCAATGCGCCAAGCGCGGCGCCGGCCAGAATGCGTGCGATCATCAGAAATCCCCTAGAATGCGTAAGCGCGGATCAGATCATTGAGAAATTGCCGCCCGGTCATGACAGAGCGCACTTCGACGCGTTCATCAAGCCCGTGGACGCCATTGCCGTCGGCATCGCCCCACAGACCCGGCACACCATACGTCGGGATGCCCGCGGCGGTCAGGAACGTGGCGTCGGTATAGCCATTGGCCATGGCAGGGGCGAGCACCACGCCGGGCCAGTATTTCGCCACCAGATGCTGCGCCGGTTCGAGCACGGCCGGATCGAGCGGCGGAGGCGGCGGCACCGGGCGCAGCGGGGGCAGTGCGGTCACGCTGACTTCGGGATCGCCGATCACGCGTTCCAGCGTATGGCCGATCTCGTCGACCGTGTGGCCGGGAAATATCCGGCAATTGATATTGGCGCGCGCGCGCTGCGCCAGCGCATTGGGCGCATGGCCCGCGTCGAGCATTGTCGCCACGCATGTCGTGCGGATATTGCCATGCAGGAATGCGTCGGTATCGACCTGCCACAGCGCGGCCTTGTCCGTGGGGTCGGCCAAAAGTGCCAGCATGGCCTGCCCTGTCGCATCGCCGCGCGCAGCACCCACCGCCTGGAAATAGGCGCGCGTCGTCGGGTTGAACTCCACCGGAAAGCGGTGCGCCTCGATCTGGTCAAGCGCGTGGGCCAGTTGATAGATCGCGTTGTCGGGCCTGGGGGCCGAACTGTGCCCACCGCGGTTGCGCGTTTCCAGGCGGAAATTGGCAAAGGTCTTTTCGCCCACCTGGATCGTCTGCGCCACGATCCGTCCGCCGGCTGCAACCGGCCGGCCATCGGTATGGCCGCCCCCGCCCTCGTTCAGCGCAAAGCCCGCATCGATCCAGTCGCGGTGGTTGGCGGCCAGCCATTCGGCGCCGTTGAATGCACCGTTGGTTTCCTCGCCACAGGTCAGCGCCAGCTTGATCGTGCGCTTTGGCCGGGCATGGTCGCGCGCCAGGTGCGCCATCGCATCGACAAAGATGGCCGCCTGCGCCTTGTCGTCAAACGCACCGCGCGCGTGGAAATAGCCCTGTGCCTCGACCAGCGCGAACGGATCGCGCGGCCAATCTTCGGCCCTGGCCTCGACCACGTCGATATGCGCGACCAGCAGCAGCGGCCTCGTCGCCGTCGACCGCCCCGGCCAGATCGCGATCAGCCCGCCTTCTTTGGGATGATCGGGCGCGACATAGGCGATCAGCTGGTCTTCGCCAAAGCCCGCCGCGCGCAGCACATCGGCCATGCGCGCAGCCGCCAGCGTGCAATCGCCGTGCGCCAGCGTGGTGTCGGTTTCGACCAGCGTGCGATAGGTCTGGCGAAATGCCGCCTCGTCGGCATCGGGCGCGGGGGCTGCTGCGGCGGCAGCAGCCAGAATCAGGGGGGTGAACAGCAGGGACATGATGCGCGTTGTGCCAAGATTTGGCCGGCGCGCAATGCCTGCGCGCCGGCAGGGCCGCTTTCATGACATAGTGGTTGCCACTGTGCAAAACATGGCGGTTTAGCTTGGGATTCCTGTGACAGGTGCTATGGCAAAGCCATGGCCAGCACCAACGAAAACATTCCCAACACCAATTCCTATGGCGCAGATCAGATCAAGGTCCTCAAGGGTCTTGATGCCGTGCGCAAGCGCCCCGGCATGTATATCGGCGATACCGATGACGGGTCGGGCCTGCACCACATGGTGTTCGAAGTTTCGGACAATGCGATCGACGAGGCGCTGGCCGGGCATTGCGATCTGGTGCTGATCGAACTCAACCCCGACGGGTCGGTGTCGGTCGAAGACAACGGTCGCGGCATCCCTACGGGCATCCATTCGGAAGAGGGCATTTCTGCCGCCGAAGTGATCATGACCCAGCTCCACGCGGGCGGCAAATTCGAAAACACCAGCGACGATAACGCCTACAAAGTGTCGGGCGGTCTGCATGGCGTCGGCGTGTCGGTGGTCAACGCCTTGTCCGAATGGCTTGAACTGACGATCTGGCGCGACGGGCAGGAACACTGGATGCGTTTCGCCCACGGCGATGCCGTGGCGCCGCTGGTGGTGCGCGGACCCGCGCCGGTGATCGACGGCAAAATGAAAAAGGGCACGCGCGTAACCTTTTTTGCCAGCCACGACACCTTCAAGAACGTCACCGAGTTCGATTTCGACAAGCTGGAACACCGCTATCGCGAACTGGCGTTCCTCAATTCGGGCGTGCGCATCCTGCTGCGCGACAAACGCCATGCCGAGGTCAAGGAACACGATCTCTATTACGTCGGCGGCATCGCGGCTTTCGTCAAATATCTCGATCGCAACAAGGCGCCGCTGGTGCCCGATCCGATCGCGATCAGCGCCGAACGCGATGGCGTGGGCATCGATGTCTCGCTGCAATGGAACGACAGCTATTACGAAAACGTGTTGTGTTTCACCAACAACATCCCGCAGCGCGATGGCGGCACGCACCTCGCTGCATTCCGCGCCGCGCTGACCCGCACGATCAACAATTATGCCGAACGGTCGGGCCTGCTGAAAAAGGAAAAGGTCACGCTGTCAGGCGATGACATGCGCGAAGGCCTGACCGCGATCGTTTCGGTCAAGCTGCCCGATCCCAAGTTTTCCAGCCAGACCAAGGACAAGCTGGTCAGTTCCGAAGTGCGTCAGCCGCTGGAAAGCCTGATGGCCGACAAGATGAACCAGTGGCTGGAAGAAAACCCCGCCAATGCCAAGGCCGTGATCCACAAGGTCATCGATGCCGCCGCCGCACGCGAAGCCGCACGCAAGGCGCGCGAACTGACCCGGCGCAAGGGCGCGATGGATATCGCCAGCCTGCCGGGCAAGCTGGCCGATTGCCAGGAACGCGATCCGTCGAAATGCGAACTGTTCCTTGTCGAAGGCGATTCTGCCGGCGGCTCGGCCAAACAGGGCCGCGACCGCACGATCCAGGCGATCCTGCCGCTCAAGGGCAAGATCCTCAATGTCGAACGCGCCCGGTTTGACCGGATCATCAGCTCGAAAGAAGTCGGCACGCTGATCCAGGCCATGGGCACCGGCATCCGCGACGATTTCAACATCGAAAAACTGCGCTATCACAAGATCGTGATCATGACCGACGCCGATGTCGACGGCGCGCATATCCGCACACTGCTGCTGACGTTCTTTCACCGCCAGCTGCCCGAAATCATCAAGCAGGGCCACCTGTTCATCGCCCAGCCCCCGTTGTACAAAGTCGCCAAGGGCCGCAGCGAAGTCTATCTGAAGGACAACGCCGCACTCGACCGCTATCTGGTTGAGGCCGGGCTGGCCGGGCGCGTGCTCGAAACCACCGGTGGCGCGCGCGGCGGGGCCGATCTGGTCGCGCTGATGGATCACGCGCTCAAACTGCGCGATCTGATGGCGTTCGTGCCCAAACGCTATGACACCACGATCATCGAGGCGCTGGCGCTGGCCGGTGCGCTCGATCCCGCGCTGACTGACGACACCCGCATCGCAGCCCTTGCCCGCGGCGCCGAATGGCTCAACCGCGGCGACCCAGAGGCCCGCTGGACCGCGCAGATCGCGGCCGAAGGCGGATACCTGGTGCAACGCCTGTGGCGCGGGGTGACCGACCACCACGTGATCGAACCCGGATTCCTGATCAGCCAGGAGGCGCGCCGTCTGCACCGCCTGGCGGCAGAACAGGCCGAAGCCTACGAAGGCAAGGCGCGGCTGGTGCGCTCTGCCGCAACCACCGCCGAACCGGTCGAACCGGTCGATGCCGCCGATGACGAAACACCGGCACCCGCCCCCGTGCGCGCCAGCGCCACCGGCGATGCCATCGGCCGCCCTTCGCAGTTGCTCGACGCGGTGTTCGCCGCCGGGCGCAAGGGCCTGTCGATCCAGCGCTACAAAGGCCTTGGCGAAATGAACGCCGACCAGCTGTGGGAAACCACGCTCGATCCCGATCACCGCACGCTGCTGCAGGTGAAAATCGAAGACGCCGACGTGACCGACGAAATCCTGACCCGGCTGATGGGCGACGTCGTCGAACCCCGCCGCGAATTCATCCAGGACAACGCGCTGAACGTGGCCAATCTGGATGTTTGAACGGCTGGGCTGACCTGCGCCTGCGGGGGTTTTATGCCTCCGGCGGGCGGTTTTTTCGCCTCCGGCGGGCGGTTTTTTGCCTCCGGCGGGCAAGGGCCATTGCCCTTGCATCCCAGATATTTGGATTTGCACTGGGCATTGGCGTGGTGTGCAGCCGCGCAGCGGCTGATTGTCTTCCGGGGGCAGGTCGGGATCCGGGGGGGCATGGTGATCGGATGCGGACGCTGGCAATCAGTCAGCCCGCACAGAGCGGCCAGTCTAAAGCGCAAATTCTGGAGGGATGCGGTCAAGGCAAAGGCGCATTGTAGTGCTTGATCAGGCAGATTGTTGCGGCGTTCCAGTTTGGCCCGAATTTCAGGACCAACCTGTTGTTGATCCAACCAAAAAGATTTGCCGGGCCCCTGCTGCCGATCTTGCGATACATACCGCAGGTCACGTGCTGGCCGGATCGAACCTCTTCAGTTGCGTCCAAAATCTCGAAACGCCCCCGATCATGAGCTGACAACGCAGCCAGTATGCGCTGCGTTTGAGAAGCGTCAGCACCAGCTGGTGAAGACACGCCGTAGGCCACCAAGCAAAAAAAGATCGCCGCTGTGTGTCGATGCCGCATCGGCCCAGCGTACATCTCCCGCGCGCAAATTCCAATTTACGGGATGCAAGGGCAATGGCCCTTGCCCGCCGGAGGCAAAAAACCGCCCGCCGGAGGCGTCCTTCCCGTCAGTCTTCCAATTGCCGCAGCAACGTCCGCACATCGCCGTCCATTTCGGCGTCGCGCGTGCGCAGTTCCTCGATCAGGCGCACTGCGTGGATCACGGTCGAATGATCGCGGCCGCCGAATTTGCGGCCGATTTCGGGGTAGGACCGCGGCGTGAGCACTTTGGCGAGGTACATGGCGACCTGGCGCGGCCGGACGACTGCGCGGGCGCGGCGCTTGCTGGCCATTTCGGTGCGGTCGACGCGATAGAACTGGCACACGGCGCGCTGGATTTCGTCAATCGTGATGCGGCGGCGGTTGGCGGACAGGATGTCGGTCAGCTGTTCTTCGGCCAGCTGCAGCGACACCGGTTGCCCGGTCAGCTGGGCATAGGCGATCAGTTTGTTCAGGCCACCGACCAGTTCGCGGACATTGCGGTTGATCGTGCGCGCCAGAAACTCGATCACGTCGGCGGGCACCTGGGTGCTGGCAAAGCGCGACAGGCGGTGTTCAAGGATCTTGCGGCGCAGATCGATGTCGGCGGGCTGGATATCGGCAACCAGGCCCATCGACAGGCGTGACAGCAGGCGTTGTTCGACCCCGTCGAGCGCCTGGGGGGCGCGATCGGCGGCGACGACCAGGCGCTTGCCCGCGCCGAGCAGCGCATCGATGGTGTGGAGGAATTCTTCCTGCGTGCTGGATTTGCCGATGATGAACTGGATGTCGTCGACCAGCAGCAGGTCAAATCCGCGCAGGCGGGCCTTGAACTCGATCATTTCGTGGCTGCGCATGGCCTGGACGAATTCGATCATGAAGCGTTCGGCCGAGCAATAGAAGATGCGCGCGCCGGGGCGTGCGGCGGCATAGGCATGACCGATGGCGTGCAGCAGGTGGGTCTTGCCCTGGCCGGTCGAGGCCTTGAGGTAGAGCGGCGAAAATTGCGGGGTTTCGATCGCGGCCATGCGCTGTGCGGCATTCAGCGCCAGCACATTGCCCGCGCCCGATACGAATTCGGCAAAAGTCAGCGACGGGTCGAGGCCGCTTTGCGTGCCCGACAGGGCATCGGCTGCGCTGATCGGGGCGGGCGCGCGATGGGCTGCCACAGGCGCATCGCCGGGCAGGCGCAGATCGGGGGTGGCGCGGCGGCGCGGGTGAACGCTGATGCGCACCTGGTTCACTTCGGACCGGGCAATTTTCCATGCCAGCGACAGGCGATCGGCAAAACGGTCGGACACCCAGTTGGCCGAAAACTCGGTCGGCAGGAACAGGTCCAGCGTGCCGGTTTCCTTGCAGAAGGTGCCGACCTGGATCGGTTTGATCCACTGGCTGTGCAATTGCGGGCCCAGGTCCTTTTTCAGGCCCTGGCTGATGTCGGCCCAATCGGCGGCCAGGCCGACCGCTTCGCTGTCATCGACGCCGGCGGCATCCCGGTTCTTGCGCGGGGCGTGCCCGCCATGATCGCGCGTCGCCAAACCACCTGCCGTGCCGGTGGTGCCCAGACTGCGTCCCGAAGGCCCACCATTCATGTAATCGTCGATCTTCACGGTGTATGGTCTCGCCTGTCGTTGTGTACCGCGACAGCCCCCCGCCGCGACAGAAACACCTTCTCAATCCGCCCGGACATAGGCCCGGGCGGCCGAGTGGTGGCCAATGGTTCTGGATCACCGTTGCGGGAATCGACCCTGATGGGGCGGCACCGCAACGATCCGAGCCCCTGTCTATTGGCGACTGGCCGAGATTCGCAAGCAGAAGAACGCAAAGGATCTGAAATAAATATCCTTGACACCAGTGACACCATGGAAATTTTTTAAGTATTTGAAAAGATTGACAGTTGCCCGTGGGGGACCGGCGAATCGCGATGAATCCGCCATTTAGCCTTCACACCCCTGTCATCGATCTGTCATCGAAGCGGGCACGAAAAAGGCTGGCGTGAAACACGCCAGCCCCAATCTGGATGACCCATGCACTGTCCCTGAGGGAAAGTGCCTATTTAGGGTTCTGCGCCGGTCCCGATTCGGGTCCGAATCAGAGCGCCGCGACGCGCTTCGACAGGCGCGATACTTTGCGGGCAACCGTGTTCTTGTGCAGCACGCCGCGTGCCACGCCGCGCGCCAGTTCGGGCTGCGCCGCCTTCAGCGCGTCGGCTGCGGCAGACTTGTCGCCGCCTTCAATCGCCGATTCGACTTTCTTGACGAAGGTGCGGATGCGCGAAAGACGCGCGCCATTGATGGCGGCGCGGTTTTCGTTGCGGCGGATGCGCTTGCGGGCTTGCGGCGTGTTGGCCATGTTGTGTTCGCTTCTCGTCCTATGGCGGCCCACCAGGTGAGGGGCCGAACAATCTCGTGGTTGCTGCCAGTATCAATCCGGTCATGCCCCGGGCGTGGTGGCGGCTGAACGGGCACCAGGGCCTGGTCAATCGGTACGCACGGGACAGGCGGGCAAGCCCGCAGGAAAGGCGCGCCCATATCGGCCCCTGCGCTGCTCGTCAACAGATTCGCCGCAATTCCAGCCGCAAGCCGTCGCGCGGGCGCGGAATCGGCCAGGCCTGCCAGCGCGGGGCATAGCCGGGCGCTGCGCTTATGTCATAGCGCGTCAGGATGTGATGCGCCAGTATTCGCGTCTGCATCGTGGCAAAATGCAGGCCCAGACACATGTGTGCCCCGCCGCCGAACGGCACCCACGCGTATTTGTGGCGTGCGGCCACTTTGTCGGCGGTAAAGCGCAACGGATCGAACCGCAGGGGATCGGGCCACAGCGCGGGATCGGTGTGGACATAGGCCGGATTGATCCCGACCGTGGTTCCTGCCGGAATGCGATGGCCGCCAAAGGTGAAATCGCGCAAGGCCCGTCGCGGCAGTGCCGGGACCGGCGGCATGATGCGCAAGGCTTCCTTGAAGGCCAGATCGGTCAGTTCCATGCGGCCAAGGTGGGCATGCGCGATAGGCCGGCCGGCTTCACCTGCAACCGCCAGCGCCTCGGCGCGCAGGCGGTCCTGCCACTGGGGATTTTGCGCCAGCTGCCAGATCAGCGTGGTGAACGAACTGGTGATGGTGTCGTGCGCGGCCATCAGCAGAAAGATCATGTGATCGACCACCACGTCGGCGGGCAGCAGGCTGCCGTCATCGCGCGTGGCCAGCGCGAACTGGCTGAACATGTCCTGCCCCGGATTGGCACGGCGTTCGTCCAGCAGCTGGGTAAACCAGCGCGCCATCAGCCGGCGCCCGGCGACCCCGCGGCCCATTGCGGTGAACGGCAAGGGGCGACGGATCGGCGCGACCGAGGCCTGGACCATCGCGGTAAAGGCATGGTTCAGCCGGTCTGCCTCGGGCCCCAGCGGGATGCCCAGAAAACTGGTCGCCGCGGTTTGCAGCGTCAGTGTCTTGATCGCGTCGTACATGCGCAGGCCAAAGCGGTCTGCGCCGTTGCCCCAGGCCTGTGTCGCGCTGGCGATATCGCGATTGAGCAGGTCGCAATAGGCCTTCATCGGTTCGGGCTTGAACGCGCCCTGCAGCGCGCGCCGGTCGATCCGATGGGCATCGTGATCCATCAGCATCAGGCCGCGCGGGAACAGCTGGTTGAGGATCGGGCCCCAGCCCTGTTCGCTGGAAAACAGCCGGTCGCGATCGAACAGCACCAGCTCGTTGGCCTCGGGTCCGATCAGGTCGACCCCGCGCTGGCCGAAACTGCGGCTGCGATAGACCGGGCCATAGGTTGCGATCATGCGCCGGGCAAAGCCGTCGGGATCGGCCAGCTGCATCAGCGTGGTGCCCACCACCGGCCAGCCGTCTTCGCCGGGGATCGCATCGAGCGCGGCATCGCCGGGATAGCGCACCCAGTGGGGATTGCCCCGATCGGTCTGCATATCGCCGGAACGGTCCGGCGCAAGCACGGTGCTGGCCACGATGTCTGTCTCCTCGTTTGCAAGACTAATGACATGAATGTCAGCAACGCGAAAGGGGAACCGGGTGCCTATTGCGTGCGGTCGATCCAGCCACCGCCGACCACGCGTTCCCCGGCATAGATCACCGCGGCCTGCCCCGGTGCCACGCCGAACTCGCTCTGGCAGAACCGAATCGTGGTGGCCGCCCCGTCGCCCAGCGGCCCGTCGAGCACGATCGGTACCGGCTTGGCCAGCGAACGCACTTTGGCGGTCAGCGCGGTGCCGTGCGGCAACGGGCCGATGCGGTTTGTATCGATCAGGTGCGCGGCATCGACCGCCAGCAGCGCGCGCGGGCCGACCAGGACCCGTGCGCCGGGCGCGTCGAGCGCGATGACATACAACGGTTCGGCCTGGCCGCCGATTTCCAGCCCGCGGCGTTGGCCGACGGTGAAATGGATGATGCCCTTGTGCGCGCCCAGCACCGCGCCGGTCTGGGCGTGGACGATATCGCCGGGCCGCGTGCCTTCGGGGCGGATCGCGCTGACCACGCGGGCATAGTCGCCATCGGGCACGAAACAGATGTCCTGGCTGTCGGGCTTGGCCGCGACCCCCAGGCCCATGGCCGCGGCGATCGCGCGCACATCGCTTTTGGGCAGGCCGCCCAGCGGAAAGCGCAGATAGGCCAGTTGCGCGTCGGTCGTGCCATACAGGAAATAGGACTGGTCGCGCGCCGGATCGATCGCGCGCTGCAAGGTGATCGCGCCGCCATCGTCGACGCGCCGCACATAATGGCCGGTGGCCAGGCAATCGGCGCCAAGGTCCTGCGCCATGCGCAACAGGTCGGTGAACTTGGGCCCCATGTTGCAGCGGATGCACGGGATCGGGGTGCGTCCTTGCAGATAATCGTCGGCAAAGCGTTCGACCACGGACGCGCGAAAATCGGATTCGTGGTCGAACACATAATGCGCAAAGCCCAGTCGGTCGGCCACGGCGCGCGCGTCGCGGATATCATCGCCCGCACAGCAGGCGCCCTTGCGCCCGGTGGCGGCGCCGTGATCATACAACTGCAAAGTCATGCCGATCACTTCGGCTCCGCTTGCCGCGGCCAGTGCTGCAACCACCGAACTGTCGACCCCGCCCGACATGGCAACCACGATCCGGCAATCGCGCGCCGGGCGCGGCAGGTCGAACAGGGCGGCCGGATCGGTCATCGGATCGGCGCAAATCGGGGCGTTGGCGGCAGTCATCGGCGCGCCATAGGCGTTTTTGCGCGGCCGCGCCATGGCCTGTGCGGCCGCAGGGCAACCGTTTCGTCGCGCTTAACTATGGCTAACTTCGGGTAAAGGCGGCCTTTACCGTCCTTTATCCACGTCGGGGGTAAGACCGGTGCATGGACATGGCTTTTTCCGATTCTCGTGCGATCGAATCGTACGACATCCCCGGCGGGCGGCGACCGCTCGGCTGGAGCGAACTGTGCGCCAGGCTGGTGGCGGCGCAGGATTTGCGCCGTCTGCAGTCGGGCGCGGACATCCGCCCCGGCGTCACGGCGGGCGGCACCGCCACAGGCGGCAGCTTTCACCTCGCTGCGGCGCATATGCTTGAACACCATGGTGCACCGCAAGGTTTTGTTAACTCAACCTCTTCAGTCAATAGAAAAGACAATCAGGGCACATCATCGGGCAGCCGCGAAAACCCGCTGACCGAGTACGCTCAGCGCCAAGCCGACGAGAACTGCCATGATTGAAAATCAGAAGATCAGGCCTGCACAGGTGATCGGGCCCCTTGGCGAGCCCCTGACGATCGACAGCCTGCCACCGCCCAGCACCACGCGCTGGGTCGTGCGGCGCAAGGCCGAAGTGGTCGCCGCGGTCAACGGCGGTCTGCTGACAATCGATGAAGTGTGCGCACGCTATAACCTGACGCTTGAAGAATTTGCCTCGTGGCAGCGCGCGGTCGATCGTTCGGGCATGCAGGGCCTGCGGGTGACCCGCATCCAGCACTATCGCGACCTTTACGAGCGGCAGCAGAAATACTAACCGCCTGACGCGTCTTTTTCCGCTTGCACACAGGCTGCCGGTCGTGACCGATCGGCGGCCTGTGCCGTTTGGGCATGCGCGGCATTGTCCGGCGCGCGCAAGTCATGCCAGTTTCGCAGCAAGTCGTTCGTAGAGCGCGAATTGTAACTTGTCGGAACACGCTCTATGCGACCATCAGGACTGCTAGGGCCAGACATGGCCTGATGCAGCATTTTGCATTAAACGGAGTCCGGCACACCGAAGCGGGCGATTGCGCCGATCCGATCCGGGATCACGCGCCGATCGGGGTGCCGGCGATTGGGAATGGTTGTGTGGATACCGTGACGACCCGAACAGACACGATCGGAACCGGCGCACAGGCCGATATCGCCTACGTCGAGCGCCGCCGCGGCCCCTCGCTGCGGGTGGTGCTGATCGGCCTCGGGCTGGTCGCGCTGCTGGTGCTGGGCGGCTGGTTCGCCGCGTCAAAGATGTCTGCCGCGCCTGTGGCGGCACAAGCCGACGCCAATGCCCAGTCCGTCACGGTCGTGGTGCCGGGCCGGATCACGGTACAAGGCTCGGTAACGGCCAGCGGCGCCCTGGCGGCGCGGCGCGATCTGCCGGTGGGCGTCGCCGGCGAAGGCGGCAAAGTGGTGCAAGTGCTGGTCGATGCCGGCAGCTGGGTCAACAAGGGCCAGGTGCTGGCGGTGGTCGACCGTTCGGTCCAGTCCGAAGAAATTGCCAGCCAGGCAGCCACTGTACAAGTGCAGGAAGCCAATGCCCGCCTGGCGCAGAGCAAGCTTGACCGGTCGCTGAAGCTCGTCGCCAACGGGTTCATTTCCAACGCCGATATCGAACAGCTGGTGGCCACGCGCGATGCCGCCATGGCCCAGGTGCGCGTGGCGCGCGCCACACTGGGCCAGTTGCGCGCAAGCGCCGCACGGCTGAACATCGTTGCGCCCGAAGCGGGTCTGGTGCTGACCCGGCAGGTCGAACCCGGCCAGATCGTCAGCCCGGGCAGCGGCACGCTGTTCCGCATTGCGCGCGATGGCGAGCTGGAAATGCAGGCGCGTCTGTCTGAAAGCAATCTGGCGCGCATGGCGGTGGGCGATCCCGCCGATGTCAATCCGGTGGGCACGGCCCAGCATTTCACCGGGCATGTCTGGCAACTGGCCCCGGTGATCGATCCGACATCGCGTCAGGGCATTGCGCGCATCGCGCTGCCCTTTGACAAGGCGCTGCGCCCGGGCGGGTTTGCCACGGCAACCTTGCATTCGGGCACGACCACCGCACCGATCCTGCCCGAATCCGCGATTTTGTCCGATGCCAACGGCGCCTATGTCTACGTGGTGGGCACCGACAACAAGGTCGCCCGCCGCGCCATTGCCATCGGCGATGTGACCGCTTCGGGAATTGCCGTGCTCAAGGGTTTGAACGGCGACGAACGCGTCGTGCTGCGTGCCGGCGGGTTCCTCAACCCCGGTGACAAGGTCAAGCCGATGCTTGACGGCGGCGCGGCGGCCGGTCCGCCTGCGCGCGCCAAATGATCGGGCGAAAGAGGGCGGCGCCATGAACTTTCGCAACTTGTCCGCCTGGTCGATCCGCAACCCGGTGGTGCCGATTGTCCTGTTTCTGGGCCTGACCGTCATCGGCGTGTTCGCCTTCATGACAATGAAGGTGCAAGACACCCCCGATATCGAATTTCCGCTGGTGATCGTCTCGATCTCTCAGCCGGGCGCGGCGCCCACCGAAATCGGCAACCAGATCACCCAGAAGATCGAAGCCAGCGTGCGTTCGATTGCCGGCGTCGATACGATCACCTCGACCGCCGAAGAAGGCCAGAGCACCACCCAGGTCCAGTTCAAGATCGGGCAGGACATCAACGCCGCGGTCAACGAAGTGAAGAACGCGGTGGACCGGGTGCGCGGCGAATTGCCCGAAGGCATTCTTGAACCGCAGGTGTTCAAGGCCGAAACGTCATCGAGTCCGATCGCCTACTTTGCGGTGGCCGCCGACGACATGACCATGGAACAGCTGTCGTGGTATATCGACGACACGGTGGCCAAACGGCTGCTCGCGGTGCCGGGCATGGCCGAAGTCAAACGGTCGGGCGGGGTCGATCGCGAAATTACCGTTACGCTCGATCCGGCGCGAATGATCGCACAAGGGATTACCGCAACCCAGATCAACCAGGCTCTGCGCCAGGTCAATCTGAACGCGGCCGGCGGTCGGGCCGAAGTGGCCGGTTCGCGCCAGACCGTGCGTGTGCTGGGCAACGCGCGCACCGCGTTCGACCTCAGCCAGGTCGAAGTCGGGCTGGCAATGGGGCATTCGGTGCGGCTGGCCGACGTGGCCGATGTGCGCGACGGGTTCAGCGAAGTGACGTCGGTTGCCAAGTTTCACGGCAAGCCGGTGGTTACCTTCAGCATTGCCCGCGCGCGCGGCGAATCCGACGTGTCGGTCTATGACCAGGCGGTCAAGCAGCTGGACCAGCTTGAGGTCGAACAGGGGCACCGGGTGCGTTTCACCAACCTGTTCAATTCCGTCTCCTATACCCGTGAACAGTATCACAGCTCGATTTCGGCCATGGTCGAAGGCGCGGTCCTGGCAGTGATCGTGGTGTTCTTTTTCCTGCGCGACTGGCGCTCGACGATCGTGTCGGCGCTGGCGATCCCGTTGTCGTCGATCCCCACGTTCTGGGTGATGACGCTGATGGGTATCACGCTCAACACGATGTCGCTGCTGGCGCTCGGGCTGGTCGCGGGCGTGCTGGTCGATGATGCGATCGTCGAGATCGAAAACATCGTGCGCCATATCCATATGGGCAAGACACCGTTCCAGGCGGCGATCGATGCCGCCGACGAGATCGGTCTGGCCGTGGTCGCAACCACGTTCTCGATTGTCGCGGTGTTCCTGCCGGTGGCGCTGATGCCGGGTGTGTCGGGCCAGTTCTTCAAGAATTTCGGCATGACCGTGGTGGTCGCGGTGCTGTTCTCGCTGCTTGTGGCGCGCATGATCACGCCGATGGTTGCGGCCTATTTCCTGGCACCGCAGGGCAGCCGCGAACATGGTGGCGGTGCATGGATGGACCGTTACATGACGGTGCTGCACTGGTCGCTCGACACCAGCAAGGCGGCAGCGCGGCGCATCGGCCTGGTGCCCCGGCGCGGCGCCTGGTGGTATCCGCTGGTGCTGATCCTGATCGGTGTCATCGCGCTGTTTGCGTTCGGATCGGGCTTTGGCGCGATCAACACGCCGCTGTCGCTGATGGGACTGCCCGCGGCGATTGCGCCTGTTGCCGGGCTGATCGGCGGCGTCCTGGCGGCGGCACTGGTGATTGTCGTGGCAACGGTGGTGGTGCGCCTTTGCGGCGGGCGCCTGGCGCTGTGGTATGGCTGGATCGGCATGCGCATGCGGGCGCGGCTGTTCGATCATCGCGTGTGGATGCTCGGCATCGGGCTTGGCGCGCTGGTGCTGACTTTCGTGCTGATGGTGGCTTTGCCGACGCAGTTCTTTCCCGACACCGACATGAACGAAAGCCAGGTCGTCATCGAGATGGTGCCCGGCACCACGATCCAGCAGACCGAGGCCAAGGCCGATCAGGTGCTGGCGCTGGTCGAACACCAGCAGGAAGTGGGCATCGCGCTGGAAGACATCCGCGAAGGCAAGGCGAACCTTTACATCCAGCTGCGCCCCGATCGCAAACGCACCTCGGTGCTGTTTGAACGCGCTCTGACGCCGGTGCTGCAAAAGGTGCCCGATGCACGGGTCAGTTTCGCCAACCAGAACGGCGGCGGACCCGGCGGTGGATCGGGCCGCGCGATCAGCGTGATGCTGTCGGGTTCGGACCCGGACCTGTTGCAACGCACCGCCCAGACGCTGGTTGATCAGATGAGCGCGCTGAAGCAGGTGGTCGGTCCCCGGATCAGCGCCGATCTGCGCCGCCCGGAAATCGTCATCACTCCGCATTTCGATCTGGCCGCTTCGATGGGCGTGACCACCCAGACGCTTAGCCAGGTGATCCGCATCGCCACGCAGGGCGAAATCAACCAGAACAGCGCCAAGTTCTCGTTGTCGGATCGCCAGGTTCCGATCCGGGTCAAGCTGCCGGTGGCATCGCGCCGCGATCTGACCACGCTGGAAAATCTGCCGGTGCCAACGCTTGCCGGCGATTCGGTGCCCTTGTCGCGCGTCGCCACGATCGGGTTCGGATCGGGCCCGACCTCGATCCAGCGGTACAACCAAAGCCGCCGCGTGTTCATCGGTGCCGACCTGCCGCCGGGCATGCAGAAAGGCACGGCGATGGACGCGATCAACCGTCTGCCGATCATGCAGCATCTGCCCGATGGCGTGGCCAACAAGGCCGCGGGCGAAGACCGCTTTCAGGAAGAGCTGATGCGCAATTTCGGCGCGGCGCTGGGATCGGGCATCCTGCTGGTGTTTTCGGTGCTGGTGCTGCTGTACCACCGCTTCATTTCGCCGCTGGTCAACATGGCATCGCTGTTTCTGGCGCCGCTGGGCGGGCTGTTGCTGCTGGCGGTGACGGGCAATGCGATTTCGTTGCCGGTGTTCATCGGCATCCTGATGCTGTTCGGCATCGTGGCCAAAAACTCGATTCTGCTGATCGATTTTGCCATCGAGGAAATGGCGGGAGGCAATCCCAAGCACACCGCGATTATCGAGGCCGGGCACAAACGCGCACAGCCGATCGTGATGACCACTGTGGCGATGGTCGCCGGCATGGTGCCCACCGCGCTGTCGCTGGGCGGCGATGGTGGCTGGCGCGCGCCGATGGGGATCGTGGTGATGGGTGGCCTGACGCTGTCGACCATGCTGACCCTGCTGATCGTGCCCGCCGGGTTCAGCCTGGCCGACGGCGTGGAAAAGCGCCTCGGACCCTGGCTTGCGCGGTATTTGCTGACACCCAAGACCGATCCACTGGCGGATGAGGCGGTCGCGGCAGCCAGCCGGATGCACCCGGCCGAGTGACGCGCGCGGCGCGCCACCGGCCCGCGCTGTTTCCGGCAGACCCCGGCCGGCGCATGCGGCTGGTGGCCGGTGCGTTGCTGGTGATCATGGCAGGCCTGTTCGTGGTGGCGCGGCACCTGGCGACACGCCAGCCTGCCTGGGGTTACGCCGCCGCCTTTGCCGAGGCGGCAATGGTGGGGGGCCTGGCCGACTGGTTTGCGGTGACCGCGCTGTTCCGCCGCCCGCTGGGCCTGCCGATCCCGCACACCGCGATCATCCCGGTCAACAAGGACCGTATTGCCGACAGCATGGCCGCATTCCTGCGCGCCAATTTCCTGACCCCGCCGGTTGTCGCCCGGCGGCTGCACCAGTTTGATGTGGCGCGCGTGCTGGGCAATTATCTGGCCAATCCGGCGCGCGGGTCGGGCCGCATCGGCGACAGCCTGGGCAGCCTGATCGCCGAGATCCTGGAAACGCTCGACCCCGAAAAAGTCGGCCGCCCGGCCAAGGCGATGGTGCGCGCACAGATTGCGCGGGTCGACCTGGCCCCGCTGGCCGGGCACGTGCTGGCCGGGATGATTGCCGATGGACGGCACATGCCGCTGATCGACAGCGTACTGCGCCGCGCGGGCGCGCTGCTCGAAGCCAACGAAGCCGCCTTGCGCGGCCTGATCCACGATCGCGCCAGCACGCTGATGCGCTGGACCGGGCTGGACGATCGGCTGGCCAATGCGCTGCTCGATGCGCTTTATGCCTTGCTGGCCGAAACCCTGATCGATCCGGCGCACCCGATGCGGCGCAAGATCGACGTATCGCTGGACAGTTTGGCCCACGATCTGATCGGTGATCCGGCAATGGCGCAGCGCGTGGCACGGATGAAGGACGATGTGCTGGCCAATCCGGCTTTTGCCACCTGGCTGGATGGCGTGTGGGAACGCAGCCGCACCGGCATGATCGCGATGCTGCGTGCACCGGGCGACGGCACCGGCGAACTGGGTGCAGGCCTTGCCGGGTTTGGGCGCGCTTTGGGCGATGATCCGGCTTTGCGCGCCATGGTCAACCGCTTTGCCCGCCGCGCGCTGGCGGGGCTGGCCAGCCGGCATGGCGATGATATCGTGCGTATCGTGTCGGAAACGGTGCGCCGCTGGGATGCGCGCACGGTATCGGCGCGGATTGAAAGCGCGGTCGGGCGCGATCTGCAATTCATCCGTATCAACGGGACACTGGTGGGCGGGCTGGTTGGCCTGGCCTTGCACGCAGCCGAAGGTTTCGTTTAACCTGAGGCCCATGACCGAACCCGTGCTGATCACCGACCGGCTGGAACTGTACAGGCCGCAAGCCGGCGATCTGGCTGGCCTGTCCGCGTTGATTGCCCCCGACGCGGTGCGCCGGCACCTTGGCAACCGCCCGCCTTCGCTGGCCGACAGCTTTGCCCGTCTGGCGCGCAATGCCGGCAGCTGGGCGCTGCATGGCTATGGCACGTTTGTCGTGCGCGAACGCGGCAAGCCCGACATCATTGGCAATTGCGGGCTGTTTCACAGCTGGCGCGGGTTTGACGCGTTCAACGACGTCGTCGAAGCGGGCTGGATCATTGCCGAGCAGGCGTGGGGTCGGGGCTATGCCACCGAAGCGATGGAGGCGGCGCTTGGCTGGTTTGATCGCCAGCATGGTGCGTGCCGCACGGTGGCGCTGATCGCACCGGACAACCGGGCTTCGCACGCGGTGGCTGCGCGGCTGGGATTTGTGGCCTTTGGCGAAGATGTGCTGGAAGACCATAGCATGATCCTGCTCGAACGCGGCCGCTGACCCGCCTTGCAGGTGTGCACGCGGGGGTGGTGTTCGGGGCTGTGCGTCCCCATATCCGGCGCCCCCCCCCCTTTGCACTGACGCCATCTGCGCAGCGCAACCCGATGTATTGGACTTGCCATGAAAATCCTGATGGTTCTGACCTCGCACGACGCGCTTGGCTCGACCGGCGAAAAGACCGGCTTCTGGCTCGAAGAATTTGCCGCGCCCTACTACGCATTTCTCGATGCCGGGGCCGAGGTTACGCTGGCCAGCCCCAAGGGCGGTCAACCGCCGATCGATCCCAAAAGCGACGCGCCCGATGCCCAGACCGACGCCACCCGCCGCTTTGCCACCGACCCGGCGGCGCAGGCGGCGCTGGCCCGGACCTTGCCGCTGGCAACGGTTACCCACGATGCATTTGACGGCGTGTTCTATCCCGGCGGCCACGGGCCGTTGTGGGACCTGGCGCAATCGCGCACCTCGATCGCGCTGATCGAGGCATTTGTCGCCGCGCACAAACCCACCGCCTTTGTCTGCCACGCGCCCGGCGTGCTGCGCCATGTGACCACCACCGACGGCAGGCCGCTGGTTGCGGGACGCAAGGTCACCGGATTTTCCAACAGCGAAGAGGCCGGCGTGGGCCTGACCGATGTGGTCCCCTTTCTGATCGAAGACGTGTTCACCGGGCAGGGTGGCGATTATGAAAAGGGCGCCGACTGGGCCCCGCATGTGGTGGTCGATGGGCAGCTGATCACCGGCCAGAACCCGGCCAGCAGCGCGCCTGCGGCCGAAGCGTTGCTGGCCAGCCTGGCGTAACCGGGCGTGGCAACAGGCGCGGGGGCCGCTTGGCGGCTTGCGCGCCTGTCGCGCGTCGCACGTGCGCGCTCAACGATCGACCGGCAACATCATGCCGCGGCCGGATCGGGCGTCAGGCGCCTGATCACCGGACCCAGCGTCAGGCTTTGGACCAGGACCGAAAAGATCACGACGGCAAAGGTGGTCGCCACGATCAAGTCGTGCGGCGGCCCGCGGGGCAGGGTGAAGGCCAGGGCCAGGCTGATGCCGCCGCGCAGGCCGCCCAGCGTCAGGATCATGCTGGCGCCGCGCTCGTTGTGGCGCAGGCTGAAATAGGCGCCCCACGGAACGACGACCATCAACCGGGCCAGCGCGACAAGCACGATCGAACACAGCCACACGCGCATTTCGCCAAAGTCGAACGGAATGACGAACACCTGAAGCCCGGTCAGCAGGAACAGCAATCCGGTCAGCAGTTCGTCGACCAGATGCCAGAACCCTTCGACCGTGCGCCGGCTCGATTCGGTCATTCCGATCTGAACGCCGTAGGATCCGATCAGCAGGCCCGCCGCCGCCGCCGCGATCGGACCCGACACGTGGAACGCCAGCGCCAGCGCATAGACCCCGGTTGCCAGCGCGAGCGAAGCGGTCAGTTCCACGACATAGTCATCAACGGTGCGCAGGATCGCGATGGCCAGCCCGCCCCCGCCGATGCCCAGCACCAGACCCCCGCCGACTTCGAATACGATCTCGGCCGCGGTTTGCAAAAATCCGGGCGCCACGCCGCTGGTGGCGAAGGCCAGCGCGGCGGTGAATGCCACCAGCCCGACCCCATCGTTGAACAACGCCTCGCCCTGCAACACCGCAGCCAGCCGCTGTGACAGCACGCCCGACCGCGCCAGGCCCATCACCGCAACCGGATCGGTCGGACTGATCAGCGCGCCGAACACCAGTGCCCAGGGCAAGGGCAACGCCAGGCCGACCGCGCCTGACACCCACCATACCCCGAACCCCACCAGCGCGGTGGAGGCAAACACGCCAAGCGTGGCCAAAGTCCAGATGGCCAGCCGGCGCCGCCTGAATTCACCCAGATCCACCTGCATGCCGCTGCTGAACATGAGGAATGCCAGCATGTAACTGACCACGGCCTCGCTGAAATTCAGCCGGGCAATTTCGCCGCGGACCGAATCGAATCCCCAGAACGGGCCGATGAACGTCTGCGCCACAAACAGCAGTCCGGCCGAGGCAATCCCCGCGGCCAGCATCGCCACGCTCTGCGGCAGCGCGAATGTACGGGCATTGATCCAGCCGACCAGCGCCATCACACCCAGGAAAATCGCGGTGATCTGAAACAGGTCCATCGGCGCAGTCTATCTGCATGGGCGCATAAGAAAAAGGGCCGGAAAGGTGTCCCTTTCCGGCCCGATTTCGTGCTGATTGGCGCGCGTGGCGTGGACTTAGAAGTCCATGCCGCCCATGCCGCCCATGCCGCCGCCGGGCATTGCCGGGGCGCCCTTATCTTCGGGGCGTTCGACGATCGCGGCTTCGGTCGTGATCAGCAGACCGGCAACCGATGCAGCATCCTGCAGCGCGGTACGCACGACCTTGGTCGGGTCGATCACGCCGGCGGCCTTCAGGTTTTCGTAGATGTCGGTCGAGGCGTTGAAGCCCAGATTTTCATCGCTCTGGTCGAGCAGCTTGCCGGCGACAACCGCGCCGTCAAACCCTGCGTTTTCGGCGATCTGCTTCACCGGCGCGGTGATCGCGCGACGGATGATGTCGATGCCGCGCGTCTGCGCTTCGTTGACACCCTGCAGGCCGTCAAGCGCGCGGGTGGCATAAAGCAGTGCGGTGCCGCCACCGGGGACGATGCCTTCTTCGACGGCTGCGCGCGTGGCGTGCAGGGCGTCGTCGACGCGGTCCTTGCGTTCCTTGACTTCGACTTCCGAAGCGCCACCGACCTTGATCACGGCAACCCCGCCGGCAAGCTTTGCCAGACGTTCCTGCAGCTTTTCACGGTCATAGTCGCTGGTGGTGACTTCAACCTGGGCCTTGATCTGCTCGACGCGGGCCTTGATGTCGTCAGCCGAACCGTTGCCGTCGACGATCGTGGTGTTGTCCTTGTCGATGGTAACCTTCTTGGCCTGGCCAAGCATCGCCAGGGTCACGGTTTCCAGCTTGATCCCCAGATCTTCCGAGATCATTTCACCGGCGGTCAGCGTGGCGATATCGCCCAGCATCGCCTTGCGACGATCGCCAAAGCCCGGCGCCTTGACCGCAGCGATCTTCAGGCCGCCACGCAGCTTGTTGACCACCAGGGTGGCCAGTGCTTCGCCTTCGATGTCTTCGGCGATGATCAGCAGCGGACGACCGGTCTGCACCACGGCTTCGAGGATCGGCAGCATCGCCTGGAGCGACGACAGCTTCTTTTCGTGGATGAGAATATAGGGATTCTCCAGTTCCACGATCATCTTTTCGGCGTTGGTGATGAAGTAGGGCGACAGATAGCCGCGGTCGAACTGCATGCCTTCAACGACATCGAGTTCGAATTCGAGGCCCTTGGCCTCTTCCACGGTGATCACGCCTTCCTTGCCGACCTTTTCCATCGCTTCGGCAATCTTTTCGCCGACTTCGACGTCGCCGTTGGCCGAAATCACGCCGACCTGGCTGATTTCCGACGAACCGCTGACCGGGGTCGAGCGCGACTTGAGATCGGCGACAACCTTGGTCACGGCCAGATCGATACCGCGCTTCAGATCCATCGGGTTGATCCCGGCGGCAACCGAACGCAGACCTTCGCGAACGATCGCCTGGGCCAGCACGGTGGCCGTGGTGGTGCCGTCACCGGCCTTGTCGTTGGCCTTCGAGGCCACTTCGCGCAGCAGCTGCGCGCCGAGGTTTTCGAACTTGTCCTTCAGTTCGATTTCCTTGGCAACCGTCACACCGTCCTTGGTGATGCGCGGCGCGCCAAAGCTTTTGTCGATCACCACGTTGCGGCCCTTGGGCCCAAGCGTGACTTTTACCGCGTCGGCAAGAATGTCGACACCCTTGAGAATGCGTTCGCGCGCGTCGCGCGAAAAGCGGACTTCCTTGGCAGCCATTGTACCTGTTCCTTATGAAATCGGGTTGGAAATTCGGATGATTCGCTCAGCCAACGATGCCGAGGATGTCCGATTCCTTCATGATCAGCAGGTCTTCGCCTGCAACCTTGACTTCGGTGCCGGACCACTTGCCGAACAGCACGCGATCGCCAACCTTGACGTCGAGCGGGGTGATCGTGCCGTTTTCGGCGCGGGCTCCCGTGCCGATGGCGACAACTTCGCCTTCAGCCGGCTTTTCCTTGGCGCTGTCGGGGATGATGATCCCGCCGGCGGTTTTTTCCTCGGCTTCGACGCGGCGCACCAGCACGCGATCGTGCAGCGGACGGAATGACATGGGTTGCTTGCCTCTCATTTCGACGATCGGCCGATATCAGCCGGATCGAGGTTGCGAAATTTTCTGGCACTCAAGCATCGAGAGTGCCAGCGAGGCGGATATGGGTTCGTGGCAAGGGGCCGTCAAGAGGGGTGGGCAACAGATTCTTCGATAAACGATCGATCGGCCGACAGCAGCCCCAACCGATCGCGATGATACCAGCGCCACATGAGCAGCGCTGCCACCACGACCAATCCGATCAGCAGTCCGAACCACACGCCAAGCCCGCCCAGCGGCGTGAACAGCCCCAGATAGACCGCGGTGCCCAGCCCCGGCACCCAGTATCCGAACAGGGCGATGGCCATCGGCACGCGCGTGTCCTGAATGCCGCGCAACAGCCCGGCGCCCACCGTCTGCGCCCCGTCAAACAACTGGAACGCGGCCGCCACGCTCATGTACCGCACGGTCAGGGCAACCAGCGCGGCATTGGCGGGCAGCGCGGGATCGAGATAGACCACGATGATCGTGCGTGGCGCAAACAGCAGCAGCGCTGCGGCCAGCGACATGAAACCGACCCCGGTCAGGAACGCGACATTGCCCGCAACCCGGATGCCGTGGCGATCGCCGGCGCCGAATGCGCGGCCCACGCGGATCGTCGCGGCCTGGGCAATGCCGAAGGGCACCTGGAACGTCAGCGCGGCAAATTGCAGCGCCAGCGTGTGCGCCGCCAGCGGCAACGGACCGATCCGTCCCATCAGGAACGCCGCGCCGCTGAACAGCCCGGCCTCGGCCAGGATTGTCGCGGTCATCGGCAGACCGATGCGCAGCACATCGCGCAAACGTACGCTATCGCTGCGCCACCAGCGCCCGAACAGGTGATAGCGGCGCAACCGTCGATCGGCAGCGATCACCATGACATACAGCAGCATGGTGCTGGCGCTGGTGATCACGCTGGCCAGTGCCGCGCCGCGCAGGCCCATTGCGGGCAGACCCAGATGGCCGAACACCAGCATCCAGTTGCCCGCACCGTTCAAAGCCACGGCCAGCGCGGTGATGGCCGTGCCCACCCCCGGACGGCCCAGCGTGGCGACCGTTCCGCGCAGCAGCGCACCCATCACCGCCGGGATCGCGGCCCACATCAAGACCTGCATGAACGGCACCGCCAGCGCGATGACCACCGGATCCTGTCCGGTCAGCGTCAGGATCGGGCCGAGCATCAGGCATACGCCCATCGCCAGGATCGCCGCACCAAACCCGGCCCAGGCGGCCATCCGGAACGACCGGCGCACCTCGCGTACGGCGTGCGAACGGCGGCCCAGTTCTGCCGCGATCAGGGGGGACGCCGCACCGACCAGCCCGGTCAGGCTCCAGATCAACAGACCGAACAACGATACCGCCAGCGACGATGCCGCAAGCTGGGCCTGCCCCAGCCGCGACACGAACACCACGTCGAGCGAAAACACGGCCATCTGCAACAGGTTCGCGGCGACCAGCGGCCCCGCCAGCCCCAGCGTGGCGCGCCATTCGGCATAGAGCGTGCGAGGGGGGCTTTCAAACATGGCGGGGGTGCCATAAGCGGATCATCGCCGATAGGAAAGGCAAACCGGGGCCGGGATCGGGATGGGAACTGACATGTCTTCGCTACGCATCGTGATCGCCCTGGTGCTGGCCGGGCTGCTGGCGTCGTGCGACGATCCCCGACCCGATGTCACCGTCGATGCGGGCGATCCCGAAACCGTTGCTGCCGGCGATGGCCCGGCGGGCGCGGTGGCACGCGGTGCGGCGCCGGTCGCCTTCGGAATCTGCCGATCGTGCCATTCGGTCGAAAAGGGCCAGACCATCGTAGGCCCCAGCTTGTGGGGCGTTTATGGCAGGCGCATGGGTGATCTGCCGGGCTATGACTTTTCGCAAGGAATGAAGGCATCGGGGCTGGTGCTCAACGATGCCACGCTCGATCGCTGGTTGGCCAATCCGGTCGCCATGATCCCCGGCACCCGCATGGGATACGCCGGGCAACCCGATCCTGAAAAGCGCCGGCAGATCATCGCCTATCTGAAAACCCTGCACTAGGCGGCCACACCGCCTAAGGTCTGACTCGCCAGATCATCCAGCGCGGTGCACTCTCCAGCCCGACCCGCTTGCAATTTCTGCGCGCGGGTACAGGATCGCATCGGCACGGCCAGACACCGGAACAACCGGGCCGCCGCGCAGGAATATGCAACCGTGGAGAGGACACAGTCATGAACGTGATGGCCGCAGACGCCGTGCAGGCGCTCGTTTCGCCGTTTGCCAAACGCTACGACAATTTCATCGGGGGCCAATGGGTCGCACCGGTTGACGGCCGGTACTTCGACAATATCTCGCCGATCACCGGCCGCGCAGTGTGCGAAATCGCCCGATCGGGCGCCGCCGATATCGAACTGGCGCTTGATGCCGCGCATGCCGCGCGCGCCGCGTGGGGGCAGACCACGGCCGCGGCGCGCGCGTTGATTCTCAACCGCATTGCCGACCGCATGGAAGACAACCTGGAAAAGCTGGCCACGGCCGAAACCTGGGACAATGGCAAGCCGATCCGCGAAACGCTGGCCGCCGACATGCCTTTGGCGATCGATCATTTCCGCTATTTCGCCGGGTGCATCCGTTCCCAGGAAGGATCGCTGTCGCAGATCGACGAAGATACCGTCGGCTATCACTTCCACGAACCGCTGGGCGTGGTCGGGCAGATCATTCCGTGGAACTTTCCGATCCTGATGGCGGTGTGGAAACTGGCGCCGGCGCTGGCCGCGGGCAATTGCGTGGTGCTCAAACCCGCCGAACAGACCCCGGCCTCGATCATGGTGCTGATGGAACTGATCGCCGATCTGCTTCCCGCAGGGGTCATCAATGTGGTCAACGGCTTCGGACTTGAGGCTGGCAAGCCGCTGGCGTCGTCCAGACGCGTGGCCAAGATCGCGTTCACCGGTGAAACCTCGACCGGGCGGCTGATCATGCAATATGCCAGCGAAAACCTGATTCCGGTCACGCTGGAACTGGGCGGCAAAAGCCCGAACATCTTTTTCGCCGATGTTGCCGCGCACGACGATGATTTCTTCGACAAGGCGATCGAGGGCTTTGTGATGTTCGCGCTCAACCAGGGCGAAGTGTGCACCTGCCCCAGCCGCGCGCTGATCCAGGAATCGATCTATGACCGGTTCATGGAACGCGCGATCAAGCGGGTAGAGGCGATCGTGCAGGGCAATCCGCTGGACATCAACACGATGATCGGCGCGCAGGCCAGCGCCGAACAGCAGGACAAGATCCTGCGCTACCTGCAGATTGGCCGCGATGAAGGCGCGCAAGTGTTGACCGGCGGCGGTGTGGCAAGCCTGTCGGGCGATCTGGCCGGCGGGTTCTATATCCAGCCCACCGTGTTCAAGGGCCACAACAAGATGCGCATCTTTCAGGAGGAAATCTTTGGCCCGGTGGTGTCGACCACCACGTTCAAGGATGCCGATGACGCGCTGCAGATCGCCAATGACAGCGCCTATGGCCTGGGCGCCGGGGTGTGGAGCCGCGATGCCAACACCTGCTATCGCTTTGGCCGCGCGATCCAGGCCGGGCGGGTGTGGACCAACTGTTATCACGCCTATCCGGCGCATGCTGCGTTCGGCGGCTACAAGCAGTCGGGCATCGGGCGCGAAACGCACAAGATGATGCTGGATCACTATCAGCAGACCAAAAACATGCTGGTCAGCTACAGCCCCAAGAAACTGGGCTTTTTCTAAGCCACCTGGCGTGGTCGGCACTCCGTGGTCTGTGTGTGGCCCAACCGGCAATTGGCCTGGAATGGCGCGGCAAACGGCAGCGGGGTCCCGCGATCTGTCCCGGGGGGGCGACCGTGGGTGACTTTGGCAGATACGCCCCATAAGATTGCCCGACGCAAGCAAGCGCCGGGGGCCAGCATGACCACGCATACCATCACGCCGGCCCGCCCGGTCATCGCCTTGCTGGTCGGGCTGCTGGCGTTGGCCGTGCTGCTGAACTTTGTCGATCGCGGGGCAATCGGGATTGCCGCGCCGCTGATGGGCAAGGCGCTGGGGCTGTCGGCGTTGCAATTCGGCGTGGCCGCTTCGGCCTTTTTCTGGACGTATGGCCTGGCGCAGCCGTTCATTGGCATGGCTGCCGATCGCTGGCCGGCGGCGCGCGTGCTGGCGGTGTCGGTGGCGCTGTGGGCCACGGCCACGCTGCTGACCAGCCTGGCGGCAGGGCTGAGCATGCTGATCATGCTGCGGCTGATGCTGGGGCTGGGCGAGGCGGCGCTGTTTCCGGTGACGTCAAAGCTGATTGCCGAACACGTGCCCCACCATCGGCGCGGGCTGGCCAATGCGGTGATTTCGGTCGGCCTGGCGCTGGGGCCCGCGATCGGCACGTTGGCAGGCGGGCTGATCCTGGCGCGTTATGGCTGGCGCTGGGTGTTTTTTGCATTCGGCCTGATGACCCTGGCCTGGCTGGTGCCGTGGACCATGCTGGGCGCGCGTCTGCCGCAACCGCGGCCAGGCGGCACGGGCGCGCGGCCGTCGAGCATCGGGGCGCTGCTGTCGCGGCGCGGCTTGTGGGTGATGGGTGCCGCGCATGCGCTGGCCAATTACGGCTTTTTCTTTGTGGCGATCTGGCTGCCGACCTATCTGGTCAAAGCGCGCGGGCTGTCGATCCCGACGATGACCTGGCTGGCCACGGCCACGTATCTCGCGCAGGCCCTCGCCTCGCTCGGCTGGGGGCAGCTTGCCGACGTGCTGGTGCGGCGCGGGGCGGCGGCCTCTGGCGTCAAGCGGTGGTTGTGCGTGGTGGCGGAAATCGGCTCGATTGCCGGGATCGCGGGCATCGCGCTGGCCGCAGGGCCGGGGCAATTGCTGGCTGCACTGGTGGTAACCGGGGTGTTTCTGGGCTGTTTGCCGACGATGGTGTTTGCGCTGGGCCAGATCCATGCCGGCGCCCGCGATGCCGCGGGCTGGATGGGGGTGCAAAGTGCCATCGGCAGTGTGTCGGGGGTGGTCGGCCCGGTGGTAACAGGCGCGATCGTCGATGCCACCGGCAGCTTTTCCGGGGCCTTTGCCTTTGCCGGGGTGGTCTGCGCGGCAGGGGCCGCGGTGTTTGCCTTTGCCGTGCCGTGATCGGCGCTGTCGGTCGCGGCCACAGGGGGCTATGGTCCCGCCCATGACCATGCCCGATGTCACACCAGCGCCGCCCGATTTGCCACGCGGTTCCGCCATCCGCACGCTGTGGGGCAAAATTGCGGCGCATCCGCTGGCCCAGATCGGCCCCGGCCTGATCACGGGGGTTGCCGATGATGATCCCAGCGGCATCGCCACGTATTCGCAGGCCGGTGCCCAGTTCGGGCTGAACATGCTGTGGACGATGCCGCTGTGTTATCCGCTGATGTCGGCGGTCCAGTTGATGTGTGCGCAGATCGGACGGGTGACCGGCAAAGGGCTGGCTGCCAATATCAAGGGGGCATTTCCCCCGGTGGTGTTGCGCACGGTGATCGTGCTGCTGCTGGTTGCCAACACGCTGAACATCGCCGCCGACGTCGCCGCCATGGGCGAGGCGGGCGAACTGGTCACGGGGATCAATCGTCACCTGATGACGCTGGTGTTTGTGGCGCTGACGCTGGCGCTGCAGATTGGTGTCGCCTATCACCGCTATGTCTTTTATCTCAAGTGGTTGACGCTGTCGCTGCTGGCCTATGCGGCGGTGTTGTTCACGGTGCGGGTGCCGTGGGGCCAGGTTGCGCTGCGCACGGCGTGGCCGCACTTTGCGCTTAACGCCACTTCTGCGGCGATGATCGTGGGCGTGTTCGGCACCACCATCAGCCCCTATCTGTTTTTCTGGCAGGCGTCCGAAGAGGTCGAGGACATGCACCGCCACAAGGGCCGTGGCCTGATCGGGCACGATCCGGCCATCGCCCGCGCCGAATTGCGGCGCATCCGCTGGGACACCTGGTCGGGCATGGCGTTTTCGGATCTGGCGGCGTTTTGCGTGATCCTGGCAACCGCCGTCACGCTGCATGTCAAAGGCGTGACCGATATCACCACCGCGGCGCAGGCGGCGACGGCGCTGCGGCCCCTGGCCGGGCAATTTGCATTTGTGCTGTTCACCACCGGGCTGATCGGGGTGGGCCTGATCGGGGTGCCGGTGCTGGCCGGATCGGGGGCCTATGCCGCGGCCGAGGCAATGGGCTGGAAATCGGGTCTGGAACGCAATTTCAGGCGCGAGCCCGGCTTTTACGGGGTGATCGCGGTCAGCGTGTTGCTGGGCCTGGGCATCCAGTATTCGCCGATCAGCCCGATGAAGGCGCTGTTCTGGAGCGCGGTGATCAATGGCGTGGTGGCGGTGCCGCTGTTGGCGGTGATCTGCCTGCTGATCGCGAAAAAGGCGGTGATGGGTGAATACACCGGCAATCGCTGGCTGATCGGCATGGGCTGGCTGACCACGGCAATGATGGGCGTGGCGGCGGTGTGCATGTTTTTGCCGGGCTGATCAGAAAAAGGGGCGACCCCCGCAAAGGAGCCGCCCCTTTTTGTGCAACCCATGCCCGCCCCCGATGGGCGCGGGCATAACCGGATTACTTGATTTCGACGGTGCCGCCGGCAGCTTCGACCTTGGCTTTGATTTCTTCGGCTTCAGCCTTCGAAATGCCTTCCTTGATCGCCTTCGGAGCGGCTTCGACCAGAGCCTTGGCTTCGGTCAGACCCAGCGCGGTGATCGCACGGACTTCCTTGATCACCTGGATCTTCTTGCCGCCGTCACCGGTCAGGATGACGTCGAATTCGGTCTTTTCTTCCACCGCAGCAGCGGCTTCGGCAGGGGCTGCGGCCACGGCCACGGCAGCAGCGGCGCTTACGCCCCATGCTTCTTCCAGAGCCTTGGCAAGGTCAGCGGCTTCCAGAACGGTCAGCTTCGACAGTTCTGCAACGAGATTGGCGATATCGGCCATGATGGTTACTCCTGAGATGGGTGCGCCCGAACATTGGGCAAATGGTGGTGTGAACCTGTCTTACGCGGCATCTTTTTCGGCGTAGGCGGCAAAGACGCGTGCCAGCTTGGCCGCCGGAGCGGTGACAACCTGGGCGATCTTGGTCGCGGGAGCCTGAATGAGGCCGATGAGCTTTGCACGCAGCTCGTCGAGCGACGGCATCGAGGCAAGTGCCTTGATTCCATCGGCGTCGAGCACGTGGCTGCCCATTCCGCCGCCCAGGATTTCGATCTTGTCGCAGGTCTTGGCGAAATCGACGACGGCCTTGGCGGCGGCGACGGGATCGGCAGAGGCTGCAACTGCGGTCGGGCCGGTGAACAAGTCACCGATGCCGACATAGTCGGTGTCCTGGATGGCGAGCTTTGCAAGACGGTTCTTCGCAACCTTGTAGGTCGCGCCGGCTTCACGGATCTTCGTGCGCAGGGCGGTGGACTGGGCCACCGTCATGCCGAGGTTGCGGGTGATCACCACCGCGCCGGCCTCGCTGAAAACACCATGAAGATAGGCGACCGAATCGGCTTTTTGCGAACGATCCATGCCTTACTCCTTCACAAATGGTCGCACGGGGCGATGCCCGTATGACCGGCTACGTGTGTCCGCACCGGATGCGCCAAAGGCGCAGCCGTTGCGGGCGAGTCCGTATCAACGAGGGAAGGAGAAGCACCCGGAGGCGCGCGGCACCCGATCCAGCAGGATCACGGGGCCGTTGAAACTCTTTTCCCCGCCTAGGCTGGATGATTAAGCCACCGATGGTGGCACCAGCTGTCTCGGACGGATGACCCATGCGGGCAGGCCCGCCGTGGTCAGGGCCGGGCCATTAGCAGGACGCGGGGAAGAGTCAAGGAACCGCGGGGAAAGCCCCGGGGCGGCTATCGCGGTTCAGCGCAGCCGGACGACCGATTGCGTCATCGCCAGTTCGGGCAGCTTGACCGGCTGGTGGTGATGCTGCGTGGCGTGGCGTGGCACCGGGTGCAGCGCGGCCATCACCAGCGCGACCAGGCCGGTGACCCACTGCATGAGCGATGCGCCGATGATCGATTTGGTGATGATCGATTTGCTGATGATCGACATGCTGATGTGTAACATGAACCAGCAGCCCCCGCCTGGAACGGCTAATCGTGATTCGCGCACATGTCATAAATCAGAATTCTCCCGCCGTCGATGGGATCGTGCGTGATTTGACAAGCCGCACGCGCAACCCTACATGGCGATGCAAGTCCGGCGTTTCGAGCAAGGCTTTCCCATGCGCGGGGGAAGGCCACGGAAGGAAACGGCGGATCTCCATCTGACGCGGCAGGCTGCAGCCGATGCTACCTTTTGCCCAGCTTTGACAAGCGGGCGGCGGTGTGCGTCCGGCTGGCGGCCTTTTGCTGCTTCTGATGGCGCCATCGCCCGCGCGTGGCATTATTCCTGCCGGTTTATCCGGCCATTCGAGCAAAGAGGCACAAACCCTCCATGGCTACCAAGGCACCTGCCGGCAACGGCACCCGCCCCGGTGTGAGCAAGCGCATCCGCAAGATCTTCGGTGACAATCACGAAGTCGTGCAGATGCCGAACCTGATCGAGGTTCAGCGCGAATCGTACGAACAGTTCCTGCGTTCCGACCCGGCCACCGGCTATGTCTCGGGCCTGGAAAAGACGTTGCGTTCGGTGTTCCCGATCCAGGATTTTGCCGGCACCGCCAGCCTCGATATCAAGGAAAAGGACGGCTACGTCCTCGAATCGCCCAAATATGACGTCAACGAATGCCGTCAGCGCGGGATCACCTACGCCGCGCCGATGAAGGTCACGCTGAAGCTGGCGACGTTCGAAGTCGACAACGAAACCGAGACCAAGTCGCTGATCGATATCAAGGAGCAGGATGTCTACATGGGCGACATTCCGCTCATGACCGGCAACGGCACCTTTTTCATCAACGGCACCGAGCGCGTCATCGTCAGCCAGATGCACCGTTCGCCGGGCGTGTTGTTCGACCATGACCGTGGCAAGACGCACTCGTCCGGCAAGTATCTGTTTGCCGCGCGCGTGATCCCCTATCGCGGGTCGTGGCTCGATTTCGAATTCGACGCCAAGGACATCGTCAATGTCCGCATCGACCGCAAGCGCAAGCTGCCGGTCACCAGCCTGCTGTATGCGCTGGGCCTGAACGGCGAACAGATTCTCGACCATTTCTACGCCAAGGTCACCTGGGTGCGTGCCGAAGGCGGTTGGCGCGTGCCGTTCGTGCTTGACCAATGGCGCGGAACCAAGCCGACGTTCGACATTGTCGATGCGAAATCGGGCGAAGTGGTCTTTCCCGCGGGCACCAAGATTTCGCCGCGCGCCGCCAACAAGGCCGGCAAGGACGGTCTGGAGCAGCTGCTGATCCCGACCGAGGAAATCTTTGGCCGTTATTCGGCGCTCGACCTGATCGACGAAAGCACCGGCCGCATCTGGATCGAAGCGGGCGATGAAGTTTCGCCGGAAAACCTCGATGTGCTCGATCGCAACGGCGTCGATCGTCTTGACCTGCTCGACATCGACCACGTTTCGACCGGCCCGTGGATCCGCAACACGATGAAGGCCGACAAGGCCGAAGATCGCGACCACGCACTGGCCGATATCTATCGCGTGATGCGCCCTGGCGAACCGCCGACGCGCGAAACCGCCGAAGCGCTGTTCGACGGCCTGTTCTTCGATGGCGATCGCTATGACCTGTCGGCGGTCGGCCGCGTAAAGCTGAACATGCGTCTCAGCCTCGACTGCCCTGACACCATCACCACCTTGCGCACCGACGACATCCTGGCGGTGGTCAAGGAACTGGTGAACCTGAAGGACGGCAAGGGCGAAGTCGACGATATCGACAACCTGGGCAACCGGCGCGTGCGTTCGGTCGGCGAATTGCTGGAAAACCAGTATCGCGTCGGCCTGCTGCGCATGGAACGCGCGGTCAAGGAACGCATGAGCAGCGTCGATGTGTCGACGGTCATGCCCAACGACCTGATCAATGCCAAGCCGGCGGTGGCCGCAGTGCGCGAATTCTTCGGCTCGTCGCAGCTGTCGCAGTTCATGGACCAGACCAACCCGCTGTCCGAAGTCACGCACAAGCGTCGCGTTTCGGCCTTGGGGCCTGGCGGTCTGACCCGCGAACGCGCCGGTTTTGAAGTGCGCGACGTTCACCCCACGCATTATGGCCGCATCTGCCCGATCGAAACCCCCGAAGGCCCGAACATCGGCCTGATCAACTCGCTGTCGACGTTTGCCCGCGTCAACAAGTACGGCTTCATCGAAACGCCCTACCGCAAGGTGATCGACGGCAAGGTGACCAGCGATGTGACCTATCTGTCGGCGATGGAAGAGCAGAAGCACACCGTGGCGCAGGCTTCGGCCATGCTCAACCCCGATGGCTCGTTCGGTGAAGAACTCGTCTCTGCCCGGCAGAACGGCGAATTCGTGATGGCCCCGCGCGACACCGTCACGCTGATGGACGTCAGCCCCAAGCAGCTGGTTTCGGTTGCCGCATCGCTTATTCCGTTCCTGGAAAACGATGACGCCAACCGCGCGCTGATGGGCTCGAACATGCAGCGCCAGGCGGTGCCGCTGGTCAAGGCCGATGCGCCGTTTGTCGGCACCGGGATGGAAGAAACCGTGGCCCGCGATTCGGGCGCGGCGATTGCCGCCCTGCGCGGCGGCATTGTCGACCAGGTCGATGCCACGCGTATCGTGATCCGCGCTGCGGGCGATATCGAGGCCGGCCAGTCGGGCGTCGACATCTACACGCTGCAAAAGTTCCAGCGGTCCAACCAGAACACCTGCATCAACCAGCGCCCGCTGGTGAAAGTGGGCGAAGTGGTCAACACCGGCACGATCATCGCCGATGGCCCGTCGACCGATCTGGGCGAGCTGGCGCTTGGCCGCAACGTGCTCGTCGCGTTCATGCCGTGGAACGGCTACAACTACGAAGACTCGATCCTGATCTCGGAACGCATCGTCAAGGACGACGTGTTCACCTCGATCCACATCGAAGAATTCGAAGTGATGGCGCGCGACACCAAGCTCGGGCCCGAAGACATCACGCGCGACATTCCCAACGTCGGCGAGGAAGCACTGCGCAACCTCGACGAAGCGGGCATCGTCTATATCGGCGCCGAAGTGCATCCTGGTGACATCCTTGTCGGCAAGATCACGCCCAAGGGCGAATCGCCGATGACACCCGAAGAAAAGCTGCTGCGCGCGATCTTTGGCGAAAAGGCCAGCGACGTGCGCGACACCTCGCTGCGTCTGCCGCCGGGCGTTTCGGGCACGATTGTCGAAGTGCGCGTGTTCAACCGCCACGGTATCGAAATCGATGACCGTACGCGTGCGATCCAGGCCGAGGAAATCGAACGTCTGGCCAAGGACCGCGAAGACGAACGCGGCATTCTGAACCGCGCGACATTCAACCGTCTGCGCGACATGCTGATGGGCCAGGTGGTTGCCGCCGGTCCCAAGGGCGTGAAAAAGGGTATCGAGATCGACGAGCAGGTGCTGGCCGATATCGAGCGCTTTGAATGGTGGAAGTTCGCAGTGGCCGATGATGGCCGCCAGGCGCAGCTTGAAGCGGTCCAGGCGCAGTACGACGCCACCGTCAAATCGATCCAGGAAAAGTTCGAAGATCGCAAGGGCAAGCTTGAAGCCGGCGACGAACTGGCGCCCGGCGTGCTCAAGATGGTCAAGGTCTTCGTCGCGGTGAAGCGCAAGCTGCAGCCGGGCGACAAGATGGCCGGCCGTCACGGCAACAAGGGCGTGATCAGCCGCATCCTGCCTGTCGAAGACATGCCGTTCCTGGCGGACGGCACGCATGTCGACATCGTGCTCAACCCGCTGGGCGTGCCCAGCCGCATGAACGTCGGGCAGATCTTCGAAACCCACCTCGGCTGGGCCGCGCGCAACCTTGGCCAACAGATCGGCGAGGCGCTGGAAGACTGGCGCCATGCCAATCCCGATCCGGCAACGGCGGCTCCGCCGACCGCGCTGGTCGACAAGCTGAAGGACGTCTACGGCGAAAAGTATCACGCCGAGATCGAGGACCGCAATGTCAGCGAACTGGTCGAACTGGCCGAAAACCTGAAGGCCGGCGTGCCGATGGGGACCCCGGTGTTCGACGGCGCGCGCGAACCCGACGTGTCGTACATGCTGGCCAAGGCCGGGCTCGACACTTCGGGCCAGGTCACGCTCTACGACGGCCGTTCGGGCGAAGCGTTCGACCGCAAGGTGACTGTTGGCATCATCTACATGCTGAAGCTGCACCACCTTGTCGACGACAAGATCCACGCGCGTTCGATCGGGCCCTACAGCCTCGTCACCCAGCAACCGCTGGGCGGCAAGGCCCAGTTCGGTGGCCAGCGCTTCGGGGAAATGGAAGTGTGGGCGCTGCAGGCCTATGGCGCGGCGTATACGCTTCAGGAAATGCTGACGGTGAAATCGGACGATGTGGTCGGCCGCACCAAGGTCTATGAAGCGATCGTCAAGGGTGACGATACCTTCGAGGCCGGCATTCCCGAAAGCTTCAACGTGCTTGTCAAGGAAATGCGCAGCCTCGGCCTCAATGTCGAACTGTCCTCGCTTGACGAGGATGACGACGATCTGGCCGCAGCAGCGGAATAACCGGGCCGGTCGGTGGGCCATCCGGTCCACCGACCCCCGTTGCCGCAGCCGAATTTCGAATTTCCCCTCCCAGCGA
The DNA here is from genome assembly GCF_000429005.1 of Novosphingobium acidiphilum DSM 19966. Lineage (GTDB taxonomy): Bacteria > Pseudomonadota > Alphaproteobacteria > Sphingomonadales > Sphingomonadaceae > Novosphingobium > Novosphingobium acidiphilum. The sequence continues at coordinate 80,984 of NZ_AUBA01000010.1, forward strand.
GGAACGCCAATATGAACGATCTGACCAAGTTCACCAACCAGATGGCCAAGCCCGAAGGCTTTGACCAGATCCGCATCGGCCTTGCCAGCCCGGAACGCATCCGTTCCTGGTCGTTTGGCGAGATCAAGAAGCCCGAAACGATCAACTATCGCACGTTCAAGCCCGAACGCGATGGCCTGTTCTGCGCGCGCATCTTCGGTCCGGTGAAGGACTACGAATGCCTGTGCGGCAAGTACAAGCGCATGAAGTACAAGGGCGTCGTCTGCGAAAAGTGCGGCGTCGAAGTGACCGTGACCAAGGTCCGTCGCGAACGCATGGGCCATATCGAACTGGCCGCGCCGGTCGCGCACATCTGGTTCCTGAAGTCGCTGCCCAGCCGCATCGGCCTGCTGCTCGACATGCAGCTCAAGCAGCTTGAGCGTATCTTGTACTTTGAATCCTATGTGGTGATCGAACCGGGCATCACCCCGCTCGAACGCTATCAGCTGCTGACCGAAGACGAACTGCTCGACGCGCAGGACGAATATGGCGAAGACGCGTTCTCCGCCGGGATCGGCGCCGAGGCGGTCAAGCAGATGCTGATGGACCTCGACCTGGTGCAGGAACGCGAAGACCTGCTCAAGGATCTGGCCGAGACCAAGTCGGAACTGAAGCCCAAGAAGATCATCAAGCGGTTGAAAGTAGTCGAATCGTTCATCGATTCGGGCAACCGTCCCGAATGGATGATCCTTGACGTCGTGCCGGTCATTCCGCCCGAACTGCGCCCGCTGGTGCCGCTTGACGGCGGTCGTTTTGCGACGTCGGATCTCAACGATCTCTATCGCCGCGTGATCAACCGCAACAACCGTCTCAAGCGCCTGATCGAGCTGCGCGCGCCCGACATCATCGTGCGCAACGAAAAGCGCATGCTGCAAGAAGCGGTCGATGCGCTGTTCGACAACGGCCGTCGTGGCCGCATCATCACCGGTGCCAACAAGCGCCCGCTCAAGTCGCTGTCCGACATGCTGAAGGGCAAGCAGGGCCGGTTCCGCCAGAACCTGCTGGGCAAGCGCGTCGACTATTCGGGTCGTTCGGTCATCGTGACCGGGCCGGAACTGAAACTGCACCAGTGCGGGCTGCCCAAGAAGATGGCGCTCGAACTGTTCAAGCCGTTCATCTACGCCCGGCTCGACGCCAAGGGCCTGTCGATGACGCTGAAGCAGGCCAAGAAGTGGGTCGAAAAGGAACGCAAGGAAGTCTGGGACATCCTGGACGAAGTGATCCGCGAACACCCCGTCATGCTCAACCGTGCGCCGACGCTGCACCGTCTGGGGATCCAGGCGTTCGAACCCGTGCTGATCGAGGGCAAGGCGATCCAGCTGCACCCGCTGGTCTGCTCGGCCTTCAACGCCGACTTCGACGGCGACCAGATGGCCGTCCACGTGCCGCTGAGCCTTGAGGCCCAGCTTGAAGCGCGCGTGCTGATGATGAGCACCAACAACATCCTGTCGCCAGCCAACGGCAAGCCGATCATCGTGCCTTCGCAGGACATGGTGCTGGGGCTGTATTACCTGTCGATGGATCGCAAGGGCGAACCCGGCGAAGGCATGTTGCTGGGCGACATGGCCGAAGTGCACCAGGCGATCAACGCAGGCGCGGTTACGCTTCACAGCAAGATCGTGGCGCGCGTTCCGCAGACCGACGAAAGCGGCAAGACCTATCTGAAGCGGTACGACACCACGCCGGGCCGCATGCTGATCGGCGAATGCCTGCCCAAAAGCCACACCGTGCCCTTCGAACTGGTCAACCGCCTGCTGACCAAGAAGGAAATCGCCGACGTCATCGACCAGGTCTATCGCCACACCGGTCAGAAAGAGACCGTGCTGTTTGCCGATGCGATCATGTCGCTCGGTTTCCGCAACGCGTTCAAGGCGGGGATCTCGTTCGGCAAGGATGACATGATCATCCCGCCGAGCAAGGATGCGCTGGTCGACGAAACCCGCGCGCTGGTGGCCGATTACGAACAGCAGTATCAGGACGGCCTGATCACCCAGCAGGAAAAGTACAACAAGGTGATCGACGCCTGGAGTCGTTGCGGCGACCAGGTGGCGGCGGCCATGATGGACGAACTGCGGTCATGCCCGATCGATGAACATGGCCGCGAACGCCAGGTCAACGCGATCTACATGATGAGCCATTCGGGCGCGCGCGGTTCGCCGGCGCAGATGAAACAGTTGGCGGGTATGCGCGGTCTGATGGCCAAGCCTTCGGGCGAAATCATCGAAACGCCGATCATCTCGAACTTCAAGGAAGGCCTGACCGTCCTTGAATACTTCAACTCGACCCACGGCGCCCGCAAGGGCCTGGCCGACACCGCGCTCAAGACGGCAAACTCGGGTTACCTGACCCGCCGTCTGGTCGATGTGTCGCAGGACTGCGTCGTCACGATCGAAGATTGCGGCACCGAACGCGCGCTGGAAATGCGCGCGATCGTCCAGGGCGGGTCGACCATCGCCTCGCTCGGGGAACGCATCCTGGGCCGTACGCTGGCCGAAGACATGATCGAGGCCAAGACCGGCATCGTGATCGAAACCAGCGGCACGCTGCTGGACGAAGCCGCGATCACCCGGATCGAAGCCGCCGGCGTGCAATCGGCCCGCATCCGCTCGCCGCTGATCTGCGAATCGCAGGTCGGTGTCTGCGGCAAATGCTATGGCCGCGATCTGGCCCGCGGTACCCCGGTCAATATCGGTGAAGCGGTCGGCGTGATCGCGGCACAGTCGATCGGCGAACCCGGCACGCAGCTGACCATGCGCACGTTCCATATCGGTGGTGCGGCGCAGGTCAACGAACAGTCGCACCTTGAATCGCTGTGCGATGGTACCGTGCAATATCGCGATATCCCCACCATCGAAGACAGCCGCGGGCGTCGCCTGTCGCTGGCGCGCAATGGCGAAATCGCGGTTTATGACACCGATGGTCGCGAACGCGCGGTCCACCGTGTGCCTTATGGTACCCATCTGCTGCTGCCCAATGGCTCGACCATCAAGCTGGGCGCACGGATCGCTGAATGGGATCCGTTCACCACGCCCGTGATCACCGACAAGTCGGGCGTCGTTCGCTATCAGGATCTGATCGACGGCCGCACGCTGACCGAAATCGTTGACGAAGCCACCGGCATTGCCCAGCGCGTTGTCACCGAAAACCGCGCCGGTGGCCGCGCCAAGAAGGAAGATCTCCGTCCGCGTCTGACCTTGCTCGATGAAAATTCGGGCGAAGCCGGCCGCTACCTGATGGCACCTGGCACCACGCTGTCGGTCGAAGACGGTCAGACCGTCCAGGCCGGTGACGTGCTTGCCCGCGCCAGCCGCGAAGCCGCCAAGACGCGCGACATCACCGGCGGTCTGCCGCGGGTGGCCGAACTGTTCGAAGCCCGTCGCCCCAAGGACAACGCGATCATCGCGAAGATTTCGGGCCGGATCGAATTCGTCCGCGACTACAAGGCCAAGCGCAAGATCGCGATCATCCCCGAGGAAGGCGAACCGGTTGAATACCTGATCCCCAAGTCCAAGGTGATCGACGTCCAGGAAGGCGATTACGTCAAGAAGGGCGACAACCTGATCTCGGGCTCGCCCGATCCGCACGACATCCTCGAAGTGCTCGGCGTCGAAGCGCTGGCGGAATACCTCGTCGCGGAAATCCAGGAAGTCTATCGCCTGCAGGGCGTGAAGATCAACGACAAGCACATCGAAGTGATCGTGCGCCAGATGCTTCAGAAAGTGGAAATCACCGACGGCGGTGACACCACCCTGCTGCCTGGCGAACAGCTCGACTTCGAAGAAATGAACGAATACAATGCAAAGCTGAAGCCGGGTGAACAGCCGGCCGAAGGCAAGCCGGTGCTGCTGGGCATCACCAAGGCCAGCCTGCAGACGCGTTCGTTCATCTCTGCCGCGTCGTTCCAGGAAACCACCCGCGTCCTGACCCAGGCCGCCGTCGAAGGCAAACGCGACAGCCTGATCGGGCTGAAGGAAAATGTCATCGTCGGCCGCCTGATCCCCGCCGGGACCGGTGCCAGCATGAACCGTCTGCGCGTTGCGGCCACCAGCCGTGACGCAGCACTCCGCGCCGCAACCAAGCGTTTCGAAGACGCCCTGGTTGCGCCGACGACCGCAGCCGAAGAACATGCCGCCGAACTCAAGCAGGGCCCCGAAGCCGCCATCGGCGATGACCCGCTGGCCGCTGTCGAAGGCGAAACCCATGGCACCGACGCCGACGCCGGCGATTACCTGATCAAGGGCGACGACGACTGAACCCGATAACCCCCCGCCGCAGGCGGGGGGTTGGGCACCGCTGTCCGACGCCCGAGGCGTTGCCCACCGGTTGTTCGATCCAAACAAAAAGCCGCTGCCGGATCATCCGGCAGCGGCCTTTTTGTTGGCGTCCGGCATGGTACCGGCCCGCAGCTTGGTACAATTCAGCCGTTTGCGAGCGCTTGCAGGGTGAACTGGCTACGCAGCACTTCGACGCGTTCGCGCACGATGCCGGGGATCAGAAACAGATCCACGAACGCCCAGATCCCGGTCACGATCAATCCGACAAGCGTGATGCTCAAAACAACGAAGGCAATGCCGGAACCGGTACGGCCCAGATAAAAACGGTGCGCGCCAAACGGCCACAGGAAAAACCACAGCAGATAGGCCACGGCGACATTCGGCATCTGATTCGTAATCTTCTGCTCGATCAGCAGCCTTTGCATGTCGTTCAAACGACCGCCCGCATTGCCCTGATCATATGCATAGTTGTCCGCCGACATCGTGCCCCCCGCTGTTCGAACCGCGGCCGACACGCTGCCGCCGCGCATACCACCGGTCAAGCCATTTCAGGGACGAATGCGCATCCGCCCCTGCCCGCACGAGGTGCCTGGTCCGGTCATGCCCGGCGATGTTCACCCTTGACCCAGCGCACGGTGCCCGAACTGGCGCGCATGACCACGCTTTCGGTGGTCAGCATGCCCGACCGGTGGCGCTTGACGCCCGCCAGCAGCGAACCGTCGGTCACGCCGGTGGCGGCAAAGATGCAATCGCCTTTGGCCAGTTCCGTCAGGTCGTATTGCTTGTTGAGGTCGGTGATGCCCCACTTTTTGGCGCGGGCACGTTCGTCGTCGTTGCGGAACACCAGGCGACCCTTGAACTGGCCGCCTACGCAGCGCAGCGCGGCTGCGGCCAGCACGCCCTCGGGCGCGCCGCCCTGGCCGATGTACAGGTCGATGCCGGTGTCTTCGTTGGTGGTGGCGATCACGCCGGCGACATCGCCATCGGGGATCAGCACAATGCCGCAGCCAAGGCCACGCAGTTCGGCGATGATGTCGGCGTGGCGCGTGCGATCGAGCACGCAGACGGTCAGGTCACCCGGCGCCACGCCTTTGGCAGTGGCCACGGCCGTGACGTTTTCGGTCACCGATTTGTCGAGATCGATGATCCCCGCAGGATATCCGGGGCCGACCGCGATCTTGTCCATATAGACGTCGGGTGCGTTCAGCAGGCCGCCCTCTTCGGCAACGGCCAGCACTGCCAGCGCGTTGGGTCCGGCCTTGGCGGTGATGGTCGTGCCCTCAAGCGGGTCGAGCGCAATGTCGATCCTGGGGCCTTTGCCCGGGGCCAGACCGACCTTTTCGCCGATGAACAGCATCGGCGCTTCGTCACGTTCGCCTTCGCCGATCACCACGGTGCCATCCATGTACAATTCGTTGAGCGCGGCACGCATGGCTTCGACGGCGGCGGCATCGGCCGCCTTTTCATCGCCGCGGCCGATCAGTCTGGCGGCGCCGATGGCCGCAGCCTCGGTCACGCGGACCATTTCGAGCACCAGAACGCGATCAAGGACATGAGACGGTGCGGGTTGTGCAATGGTTTCGGTCACTGTAGGTCCCTGCAATGGTGGGCGAGGATGATGGGCGTGCAGACGTATGCATTGCCCTAGACTGAGGAAGATGGTCTTGTCGAGAGGTGCCCAACTCCTTCTTGCTGCGGCGCTTGTGGCGTTTGCGCCGGCCATTGCCCGCGGCCAGGCCACGCTGGACCAGATGCCGCCATTGCCGGCTGATCAGCCGGTACCGTCGTTGCCTGTAAACGTCGATGATGACATTCCCAAGGATGCCAACCTGGCGCAGCAAATTCTGGTCAGCCCGCGCGAGCCGCGCTGCGATGAAAACGGGCAGGTCGGCGGAATCACGGTGTGCGGCAAGAAAAAGGACAATTCAAAGGATCGGCTGCCGATCACCGGCGAACTGAATTCGGCCACCGCCACCGATGACGGCGTGCCACGTGCGCCCGACGTGATGGGCAACCGGATTACCGGTCATTCGATCGGATTTCGCAGCTGTTTCCCCTCGGCGTGCCCCCCGGGCCTGTTGCCCGACATCAATTTCCGCATGCTGCCCGCCGCACCCGAGGGATCGGACGCAGACCGCATTGCCAAAGGCGAAATTCGCGGAAACTAGGGTCCGGACCCTAATCTTCGAGGATGTGCATCACCAACGGCGGTTCGGCCAGCGCGGGCGATCCGTCGAGCAGGCGCATCGCCTCGACAATCCCGCTTTCGGGGCCGTGGTGGGTCACCAGCGAAACCAGCGCGCGCGATTCGCCGGCGACTTCGACCCGGCCCTTCTGGATCAGGCTTTCGATCGACACCCCGGCATCGCGCATTGCGGCGGCAATCTCGGCCAGCGTGCCCGGACGGTCGGCCACGGTAAAGCGCAGATAGGCCTTGCCCGTGCGGTGGCCGCTGTCGGCGGGCGGCGCCGGTTCCAGTTCGGCTGCGGGAATCGAAAACGGCGCGCCGATGTCGCCGCGGGCGATATCGATCAGATCGGCGACCACCGCGCTGGCGGTGGGGCCATCGCCCGCGCCCGCGCCCTGAAACAGCAGGCGCCCCACGAAATTGCCTTCGGCCACCACCGCATTGGTCGCACCGTCGACATGCGCCAGCGGATGATCGCGATGCACCAGGTGCGGATGCACGCGTTGAAACAGCCGGGTCTGGCCTGTGGCATCGGTTTCGACATCGGCCATGCCGATCAGGCGGATGTAATAGCCCAGCGCGTCGGCCTGGGCGATATCTGCGGCGAGCACGCGGCGGATGCCGGTCACGTCGACCGCGCCGAAGTCGATCGTCGTGCCGAACGCGATCGAGGCAAGGATCGACAGCTTGTGCGCCGCATCGATGCCGTCGATGTCGAAACTCGGGTCGCTTTCGGCAAAGCCTTTGGCCTGCGCCTCGGCCAGCACATCGGCAAAATCGCGGCCGGTGTCTTCCATCGTCGACAGGATGTAATTGCAGGTGCCGTTCAGGATGCCGTAGACCCGGTGGATATGGTTGGCGGCTGCGCCTTCCTTCAGGCCCTTGATCACCGGAATTCCGCCGGCCACCGCTGCTTCGAAACGCAGCGCGCAATGCGCGGCTTCGGCGCGTTTGGCCAGTTCCAGCCCGTGGTGGGCGATCATCGCCTTGTTCGCGGTGACCAGGCCCTTGCCGGCCTCGAACGTGGTGCGCGCCAGCGCCAGCGCCGGACCATCGGCGCCGCCGACCAGTTCCACCACCACATCGACATCGTCGCGTTCGCCCAGGATGACCATGTCGTCCTCCCACGCATAACGTGTGGCGTCGAACCCGCGATTCTTGCCCCGGTTGCGCGCGCTGATCGCGGTGATCCGGATCGGGCGGCCTGCGCGCCGCGCGATCAGATCGGCGTTGGCCTCGATCAGCCGGACAACGCCGCCGCCGACAGTGCCAAGTCCGGCCAGCGCAATGCGCAAAGGTTCGCTCATGATATCCCCGTTCGGGCCGCAACAGGCGGCCTGTTCGTCACGGCCTTAGAACATGGCGCAAAAAAGAGGGAAGGCTTTTCATGCTAGGGCTGCCGGTTGCGCCGGCACGGGCCCAGGTCGCGCAGCACCAGCACGTAATCCTCTTCGGCGATGCGTTTGTCGGCCTCGGTGTCCGAAATCGACGCGCGCGCCGGCACCCCGGCAGGAAGGAAGCACGCCAGGCGATACCACGCCAGCGTTTCGGGACGCGGCGGCTGTGCGGCCTGATCGACGATCTCGCTGAAACTGACGCCCCAGCGCGTGGGCTCGCCCGGGCGGCGCACCACCGAGATCGACACCGGCTTGCCGCTGTCGGTGGCGAAAAAGAACTGGGTTTCGCCCTCGCCGGTCAGATTGCCGGGCACGTGCAGCGCCTCGCGCAGGGTGGTGATCCGTGGTGGCGCGTCGGGGCTGATCAGATCGGTCAGGATCGTTCGCACCCGGGTATCGAGATCCGGGCTCCACGCAAACATCGTGTCCGCCGCGGTCAGCCGCAACTCGCCCGGCTTGCCCGGCACGACGCTGCCGAACACCAGGACTTGCGTCTTGGTCAGTTTGGGCACCTTGCCATTGGCGTCAAGCGGCACGTCGGCAAGATAGCGCAGCGATTCGCCCAGATCCGGCCCCACCAGGAGGGCATTGGTCTGCGCCTCGATATAAAGGCGGGCAAAACCCGGTTTCAGGCCTGGCGATTCTTCGGGCTTCAGGCGGATCTGGCGATGCACCGTCGCGCGCACCACCACCGGACTGTTCTGGGCCAGATCGACCAGATCGGCATAGCTTTGTCCGGCCATGTCACGCGGCCCGGTCACCCCCGATTCGGGGGGCATGGGGGCAGCGCTCAACGTGCCCGCGGTGGCGGAATCCTGCGCATTGCGCGCGTTGGCAGCGGGGATCGCCAGAATGATGGCAAGGCCCGCGATCAATGCGCGGCATGCTTCGGGCGGGCGGCGATAGGGATTTGACATCGTATGGTCCTGATGGGTTGGCATGCCGTTGGACACTGCCGCAAGGGGTGTGAGGAAGGCAATCTTTCGTGAATCAGGTGTGAACCGATAAAGGAATTGCGCGGCCCCACCTTCGGCGTTAAGGATCGGCCTCGATCGGGCAGACCTTATAACAAATGCCTGACGAATGCTGCCACCGGGCCTTGTCGCGCTTCCTTGCCGCATGGGTCAGGGGTCGGCGGACCGGGTTGCCGGCAGGGTGGAAAGAAATCGCTGGATTGGCCAGACGGGTGGGACGGTGATTCCGCCTTAGGCTCCGTCTTGACTTTTGTCGCGTGGAGAGATCCATGTGCCCGGGGTCATGAGGAAGATCATGGAGTAAAGAAGCTGAATGGCTTACGCTGACCAACAGATGAGCGGTAACAAGATCACCGCGCTCATCGTCGTTGCTCTTCTTCATGTTGTTGTCGGCTACGCGCTGATCTCCGGACTCGCGTACTCGGCCTTCAAGAAGATCAAGGAGGTGGCAACCGCGGTCAAGATTGACCCGGACAAGCCGCCGCCACCACCGCCGCCGCCACCGCCGAAGTCGGAGATTCCTCCGCCTCCGCCGATTGTGGCGCCGCCTCCGGCTATGAACGTGCCCAATCTTTCGCCGCCGATGGAAACGGTCCGGGAATCCCCGCCGTTGCCGCCGACTCCGACTGCACAACCTGCACCGATCCATACAGAAGCGCCGCCGGCCAAGCCGTGCGCTGCGAAACCGGCTGCGCCAAAAGGCCGTCCGGGCGAATGGGCTTCGGACAACGATTACCCGACTCGGGCACTCCAGCTTGGTCAGGAAGGCGTTACCGGCTTCCGTCTGAGCGTTGGCTCCGATGGCAAGGTATCTGCTTGCGATATCACCAGGTCCAGCGGCAGCCCCGAACTGGACAAGACCACCTGCGATCTGATGCGGCGCCGCGCGCGCTTCACTCCGGCCGCAGACTGTGATGGCAACCCGGCCACCGGCGCCTACCCGAGTTCGGTTCGCTGGCAGATTCCGAAGGACTGATCGCGACAGCGTGTCGCCACACCCTTCGGTCCTGCCGGACCACCCATTCAATGCCCAGATTTCAGCCCTTTTTACGCATTCTTGAGAGGAAGATCGTCAATGCTCATTCAGACGCTCGCAGCTGCGGCCAGTGCAGCGCCGCAGAACAAGTTTGGTCTTGTGGAAGTCCTGTTCCCCGGCGGCAAGCCGAACTGGATTCCGCTCACCACTTTCACGATCCTCGCGATCATGTCGTTCGGTTCGTTCTTCATCCTGTTCACCAAGTATGCTGAACAGTCGAAGATCATGGGTCAGTACAAGAACGGCGTTGCCAATTTCTGGCGCGCAGCCACCCTCAAGGAAGGTGCTGCCAAGCTGGAAAAGAACAGCGCATGGCGCCAGATCGTCGACGACGGGATCCAGGCTGAAGACCAGACCACCAAGCTGGTCGACCAGACCGAAGCCCACGACTGGCTGCATGGTTCGCTTGCCCGTTCGGAAGCATCGATCAACGCCCGTCTCGCCGGTGGCCTGCCGTTCCTGGCAACCGTGGGCGCGACGGCTCCGTTCATCGGTCTGTTCGGGACCGTGGTCGGGATCTATGGCGCGCTGATCAACATCGGCCTGGCCGGTTCGGCTTCGATCGACAAGGTCGCAGGCCCCGTCGGTGAAGCGCTCATCATGACCGCACTCGGTCTGCTCGTCGCGGTTCCCGCCGTGCTTGCCTACAACTACCTGCAGGCACGCAACAAGCGTATCGCCGAACTGCTGACCGGTTTCAGCACCGACGTGCTGGCGAACATCGCTTCGCACGGTGCGGTCAAGCCGGCCCTGCCGGTTGCTGCTGCGCCCAAGCCTGCTGCTCCGGCACCTGCCGCGAAGAAGTAAGTACCAACACCGGGGCCGGCCCTGTCGGGCCGGCCCTGTCCGGAAACGCGCGTGGGATGGCGAGATCATTCAACCCGTTCCACGCGGGGCAACTCGGATAGGATTTAACCAATGGCAATGTCTGTAGGCGGCGGCGGCGAAGAACGCCCGATGTCGGACATCAATACCACGCCGCTCGTGGACGTGATGCTCGTGCTGCTGATCATCTTCCTCATTGCGGTTCCGGTGGCTATCCAGACCGTCGAAAAGCTGAAAGTGCCTATCCTGAAGTCCGAAGAGACCCAGGACAAGTCTGAAAACCTTCAGCTCGCCGTGGTCTCGACCGATGCCGCCGGGCGCAGCCCGAAACAGCCCGGATACCAGGGGTCTTCCCCGACCGGCCAGTGCCGTGTCTATGTCAACAACACCACGCCTGTTGACAACAACGAGCTGTACAAGGCTGCCTATGACCGGCTTGACGCCATCGTGAAGCGCGAAGGCGGTGCGGCCAATATGGATCCGGAAAAGGTTCCAGAGGTGCACATCCGCGGTGACGCCCACGTTCCGTGGAAGTGCATTGCAGGCGCCATCTACAACGTGCAGATCGCGGGCTATCCCAAGGTCGGCTTCATCTCGACCCCGATCGATCCGAATCCATAAGCCAGACGGCTGACCCGTTTTCGGACAAGATCAAAGCGATCGCAGTGATCAAGTTTCACTGATCAAGGAGTACCACCCATGGCAATGAGCGGCGGCAAGGACGATGGTTCGCCGATGATGGAAATGAACACGACGCCGTTGATCGACGTCATGCTCGTTCTGCTCATCATGTTCATCATCACCATCCCCGTGGCCACCCACTCGGTGAGCATCAATCTGCCCGCACCGGCACCGCCAACCAACGCGGTTGTCCATCCGGACAAGAACAAGCTGGTGCTGACGTCGGCCAATGTCATCATGTGGAATGGCAACACCATTTCGATGGGCAACCTTGTGTCCCTGCTGCAGGCGACCAAGGCACTGCCGGTCGAGCCGGAACTGCAGTTCCAGCCCGAACCGTATGCCAACTACGAAGAAGAGAACCGGGTCCTGAAGATCATCACCGATTCCAAGGTGACCAAGTTCGGCTTCGTCGGCAACGAGCAGTTTGCGACGTTTGGCAAGGCGCAGTAGGCCTTAACGGCAAAGCACCCGCCAGTTCGCGCGCCGCAACGCGGGCGACCAGTGGGCACAACACACGAAACGGGGGACAGGGCTTTGGCCTTGTCCCCCGTTTTGTATATCGGCGGATCAGGTCAATCGGCGCGGTCGGGCCGCATGGCCATGGCCGCCAGCCCTTCCGCCTCGACCAGCAGGTCTTCGTCGGCAGAGCCCAGCGGCAGGCTTTCGCGCCCGATCATCACCAGCACGGGCACCGCCAGAGGGCTGACGCGGTCGAGTTCCACATGGACCAGACCCGCCGCCGCACGATCGAGCAGGTCGGCCAGCCGGCCCAGATCGGTCAGCCGCGCGCGGGCATCGGCCCAGGCCGCCTCGATCAGCAGATGCCCGGGTTCGTACTTGCGCAGCACGTCATAGATCAGGTCGGTTGAAAACGAGACCTGCCGCCCGGTCTTGCGCTGTCCGGGCAATTGGCGTTCCACCAGTCCCGAAATCACCGCGACTTCGCGAAAGGCGCGGCGCAACAGGTATGAATTGCGCACCCATTCGTCGAATTCATCGGCCAGGATCGCCGGCGACAGCAGGGACGCCGGATCGGCGACAGGCCTGACCCCCCACACCGCCAGCGCATAGTCATTGGCGACAAAGCCCATCGGCGATAGCCCCGCGCTTTCCATCCGTCGGGTGATCAGCATGCCCAGCGACTGGTTCGCGGTCCACCCGGCGAACGTGTAGAACACGCTGTAGGCGCGGCCACCGTGCAGAAAGCTTTCCACCAGCAAGGTGCCGGGGCCCGGCATTGCGCTGCGCCAGTCCTGCATTTCCAGCCATTCGCGCACATCGTCGGGCATGCGTCCCCAGCCGGCGCGATCGGTCATCAGCGCCTGGACGCGCGTAGCCAGATGCGTGGTCAGCGGCAGGCGCGCGCCCATATAGCTGGGGATCTGGGCCGATTTGCGTGCGGCGTGGACGATCACCGCATTGTCGCGCAGTCCTTCGACCTCAAGATCAAGCCCGGCAAAGCGGAATGTATCGCCCGGCGCCAGTTGCGCCCCGAAATCCTCTTCGACTTTGCCCAGCGACCGGCCGTTGCGAAACCGCACCTCGAGCATGTCCGAATCGACGATGATTCCGGCGTTGATCCGGTGCCGTGCGGCAAGATCGGGATGCGTCAGTCGCCATTGGCCATCGGCCTGCCGCACGATCCGCCTGAATTTGTCATAGGCGCGCAACGCATATCCACCGCTTGCCACGAATTCGAGCACGCGCTGCCAGGCGGGCGCGTCGATGCCCGCATAGGCCAGCGACGATCGCACCTGGGCGTGCAATTCCACCTCGTCAAACGGGCCCGCGCAGGCGCATGCCATGACATGTTGCGCCAGCACGTCGAGCCCGCCCGGCCGGAATTCATCGCCATCGCGCTGGCCTTCGTTCACCGCGTCGCGCGCGGCCAGCGCCTCGAGAAATTCAAAGCGGTTGCCCGGCACCAGCACCGCGCGGCTGGGACTGTCGAGCCGGTGGTTGGCGCGCCCGATCCGCTGCAGCAGGCGGGATGAACCCTTGGGCGCGCCCATCTGCACCACCAGATCGATATCGCCCCAATCGACCCCCAGATCGAGGCTGGCGGTGCACACCAGCGCGCGCAATTGGCCTTGGGCCATGGCGTTTTCAACTTTGGCGCGCGCCTCGCGGCTGAGCGATCCATGGTGGATGCCGATCGACAGCGTGTCGTCATTGGCATCCCACAGCTGCTGAAACAGATATTCCGCCAGAAACCGCGTGTTGGTAAAGATCAGCGTGGTGCGATGCCGCCGGATCAGGTCATAGACCTGCGGTACTGCCCAGGTCCCGGCATGCCCGCCCCACGGCACGCGCGCATCGATCGGTTCCAGGATTTCCACCTCGGGCGGCGCGCCGCTGTCGCCTTCGACCAGCGCGACACTGTCCAGATCGCCCCACGGCGCCAGCCACGCGCGATAGGCCTCCGGATCGCCCAGCGTGGCCGACAGCGCGACACGCCGCATGCCCGGGCTGTGTGCCTGCAACCGGGTCAGCGCCAGCGCCAGCAGATCGCCGCGCTTTGACGTGGCAAAGGCATGGATCTCGTCGATCACCACGCGTTGCAGACCGGCAAACAGGTCGGCGCTTTCGGGATAGCTGAGCAGCAAGGACAGCGATTCGGGGGTGGTCAGCAGCACGTGCGGCGGCCGCACCCTTTGCCGCGCCTTGCGGTCGCTTGGCGTATCGCCGCTGCGGGTTTCGATGCGGATGCCAAGACCCATGTCCTCGACCGGGGTCAGCAGATTGCGCTTCACATCGTGCGCCAGCGCCTTCAGCGGCGAGACATAGAGCGTGTGCAACCCCTCGGGCGGCGCGGCCCCGTTTAGCCGCGACGGCGCAAACGCCGCCAGCGTGGGCAGAAAGCCGGCCAGGGTCTTGCCCGCGCCGGTGTCGGCCACCAGCAGCGCGTGCTGTCCGCGCCCGGCCGCCGCCAGCATGTCGACCTGGTGCCGCCGCAATGCCCAGCCGCGCCCGGCAAACCACGCGGCAATCTCGGGGGGCAGGGCGTGGTCCATGCCGCGCGTGATAGACCACCGCGCAGGTCTTGGCACCTGCCCCTGATCAGATGCGGCGAATTCCCGCCGATCCCAGCCGCGCATCGAGATCGGCCAGCAGCCGTGCAAGCCCCCTGGCGGTCAGGCTTTCGGCGCGCGCGGTCAGCATGGCCTGGGTGTTCGAGGCGCGCAGCAGCCACCAGCCATCGGGCGTGGTCACCCGCGCGCCGTCGGTGGCGTCGAACACCACACCGTCATCGCGCAGCACGGCGATGATCTGCGCCACCGCCGAAAACGGATCGATCCCCGGCACCGCAAAGCGCAAGTCGGGCGTGACATGGGTCCGGGGCATCGCATCGCGCAGCGCGGTGACCGATGCCCCCAACCGCACCGATGCCGCCAGCACGCGCAGCGCGCCATACAGCGCATCGTCATAGCCGTAATAGTCATCGGCAAAGAACAGGTGACCGGTCATTTCGCCGGCCAGCACGGCGCCAGATTGCTTCATTCCGGATTTGATCAGCGAATGCCCGGTCGGGGCGATCTGCGCGATGCCGCCCCATGCCGTGATCGCGTCAAACAGCACCTGGCTGCATTTTACATCGGCCATGATCCGCGCGCCGGGATACCGGGCCAGCAGGTCCTGCGCCAGGATCTGCACGATCTGATCCCCCCACAGCACGCGCCCGCGCCCGTCGACCACGCCCAGCCGATCGCCATCCCCATCGAAGGCAAAACCGATATCGATCTTTCCCGACGCGACAGCGGTGATCAGATCCTGAAGGTTTTCGATCTCGGTAGGATCAGGGTGGTGATTGGGAAAATGGCCGTCGACCGACGTGTGGAACAGGACATGCTGCCCCGGCAAATGACGGACCAGCCGTTCGATCAGCGGGCCGGCGGCGCCGTTGCCCGCATCCCAGCCGATGCGCAGCGGTTCAATGCCGGCCGGATCTATTCCGTCCAGCGCGTGGAGGATGCGTTCAACATAGGCCCCGGCCAGATCGACTGTCTCGATGCCGCCCCGATCGCACACCCGATCCCATTCGCCCGTGGCGGCGATGCGCCCCAGATCGACTATGTCATTGCCAAAGAACGGTTGCCCGCCAAGATCCAGCTTGAAGCCGTTGTGGTCCTTGGGGTTATGGCTGCCGGTTACCTCTATGCCGCCGTGCACGTCTGGGGCTGAAGCGACCGCGTAATACAGCAGCGGTGTGGGTGCCGGGCCAATCCGTCGCACGGTGATCCCGCCATCGCACAGCCCCTGCACCAGCGCGGCCTCAAGCTTTGGCGAACTTAGCCGCCCGTCGTAGCCCACGGCGACGCGCATACCCCCGGCACGGCGCACCACAGTGGCAAAACTGCGTCCCACGGACCAGGCATCGCGCGGGGACAGCGTTTCGCCCCACACCCCGCGCATGTCGTATTCGCGCAACAGGCCGGGGTCGAAGCGATGGCGTTCGACCCGCAACCGGTCAGGCACGGTTGGCCGGGCCCAGCCGTGCCAGCAGCAGATCGCGCGCATCGTTGGCTTCGTGGACGGCTTCGTTGCTGCCCCCGCGATCGGGGTGGACTTGTGCGATCAGCCGGCGGTGCGCATCGATGATGGTTTCGCGCCCGGCGTCGGTGCCCACGCCCAGCAGCGTGCGCGCGCGCCGTTCCGATTTGCGCGCATCGCGCGCCTGCCACCACACCCACGGCCACTGCCCGGTCAGAAACCGGATCGCCAGACTGCCGAGCAGTGCAAGCTCGGCCAATTTAAGGATCATGTCACGCCTTCGAGCGCGAGCTGGCCTTTGGTGGCAACGGTCGGCAGGTTCAGCCCCGCGATCAAGGTGCGCAATTCCTGCCGCGCGACCAGATGGCTGGTGCCCAGTTCGCCCAGGTGTCCCT
Source organism: Novosphingobium acidiphilum DSM 19966 (assembly GCF_000429005.1). GTDB lineage: Bacteria > Pseudomonadota > Alphaproteobacteria > Sphingomonadales > Sphingomonadaceae > Novosphingobium > Novosphingobium acidiphilum. The sequence goes on from NZ_AUBA01000010.1 coordinate 97,287, forward strand.
TGTCGAGCAGGGTCAGGCCGCTGGGAAACAGTTCGCGATAGATTACGCGTTCGGACAGGCCGCTGGCCACGCGAAACCCGACCCGGCGCGACAGTTCGGTCAGCGCCTGGTCAATGCGGCGCTGGTTGCGCGCCTCGGTATAGCCGGTGCGGTTGCGCACCACGACCCAATCCATTTCCCGGCGGGCATCGCGGATGGTTGCCATTGCGCGTTTTTTGCGCGCCTCCCAGATCAGTTCGGCATAGAACGACAGGCGTCGCACCTTGAACGTTTCGGCATCGACCTGCCCGATCAGGTCGAAATCGACAAAGCTGTCGTTGAGCGGGGTGACCAGCGTATCGGCGCGCGTCGCCACATGGCGGGCCAGCGGATCGTCGCGGCCGGGCGTGTCGAACACGATGAAATCGGCATCCGCGCCCATTGTGGTGGTCAGCGCATCCAGTTCTTCCACGCTGTCGCCCGCGTAGACCGCAAAATTCGCGGTGGGCAACGCAATGTCGCGCCGCCGCTGCGTCTCGGCGCGATTTTCCAGATAGCGGTGCAATGTGCGCTGCCGGCTGTCGAGATCGATCGCGGCCACCCGCGCGCCCTGATAGGCCAGCGCGATGGCGCAATGCACGGCGGTGGTGGATTTGCCCGTGCCGCCTTTTTCGTTGGCAAACACGATGCGGTGTGGGCCGTTCGACACAATCTCTTCCTTCTTTGGCCGCTGGGCGGGCACAGACGCTTGAATGGCACGGGGTGCGGGGCTAGGCCGGATCGGCTATAGCGCGAAAGGCCCGACCGCAACCCCTTGTACAAGACCGCAACCGGGTTGTGCCCGACCGTGATCATGCAGGGTCATCGTTGGTCGGGATGGTAAAGGAGACACTGGCCCCATGCAAACCGTCTCTACCCGCGCCGGGCTGGCAAAGGCCGTGGCCGGGCTCAAAATCGGGGGAAAAACCCTGGCGCTGGTGCCGACCATGGGTGCGCTGCACGACGGGCACATGACGCTGGTGCGGCAGGCCCGTGCGCATGCCGACCACGTGGTGGTGTCGATCTTTGTCAATCCGATGCAATTTGGCGCGAACGAGGATCTGGACGCCTATCCGCGCCAGATGGACGCCGACGCCCGCCAGTTGCGCACGGCCGGGGTCGATCTGCTGTGGGCGCCGACCGTGGCCGAAATGTATCCCGATGGTTTTGCCACCACGGTCAGCGTGGCCGGGCTCGATCGGGTGCTGTGCGGGATGCACCGGCCGGGGCATTTCGACGGCGTGGCCACGGTCGTGCTGAAACTGTTCAACCAGGTGCGGCCCGACGTGGCGCTGTTTGGCGAAAAGGACTGGCAACAGCTGACCATCATCCGCCGCATGGCGCGCGATCTGGATCTGGCGCAGCCGCATGTCGACCGGATCGTGGGCGTGTCCACCGTGCGCGAAGCCGATGGCCTGGCGATGAGCAGCCGCAACCGGTACCTGTCCGCCGACCAGCGCGCGCAGGCCGCCGCGCTCAATCGGGCGATGCGGTTGTGCGTCGGCGCGGTGCTGGCGGGCGAAGCGATCGGCATGGCGCTTGACCGGTTGCGCCGCGCGGTGCTGGCCGCCGGGTTTGACCGGATCGACTATGCCGATCTGCGCGCGGCCGATACGCTGGATGATCTGGCGCAATGGCACGGCGGTGCGGCGCGATTGCTGGTGGCGGCGCATATCGGCCGCACGCGGCTGATCGACAATATGGCGATTGATCCCGCGATGGCGATCATGCCCCAGACCGAAAACGCATAATCAGGGAAGGGATGACAATGGCGACACAGATCAGATCCAACATCGGTTGCAGCGATGCCGAATGGCAGGCCCGGCAGGAACTGGCGGCGTGCTATCGCATCTTTGACCTGCTCGGCTGGTCCGAATCGGTGTACAATCACATCTCGGTAAAAGTGCCCGATGAAGACGGCGCGTTCCTGATCAACCCCTATGGCCTGCTGTACAACGAGGTGACGGCCAGCAATCTGGTCAAGATCGATATCGACGGCAATATTATCGGATCAAGCCAGTATCCGGTGAACAAGGCGGGATTTACCCAGCACGCGCTGTTTCACCGCCACCTGCACTGGGCCAACGCGATCTGCCATGTGCACACCACCGCTTCGATGGCCGTGTGCAGCCTGGAGGCGGGGCTGATGCCGATCAATTTCTATGCCTGCAATTTCATCGGACGGCTGGCCTATCACGAATTCGAAGGGGTGACGGTGCGCGCCGAAGAGGGTGAGCGGCTGTTGCAGAACCTGGGTGACAAGAACATCCTGATGCTGCGCAACCACGGCCCGGTGGTGCTGGCGCCCACGCTGCCGTCGATGTTCATCCAGATGTGGGCGCTGCAACGCGCCTGCGAAATCCAGATGGCCACGCTGTCGATGGGCCAGCCCGCCATCTGTATCCCCGACGAGGTGGTGGCGGTGCACCAGCGCGATTTGCGCGAAGTGGCCGTGCCCGGCACCATGCCCGGCGCCACCGACTTTGCCGCCTGGACCCGCCGGATCGATCAGATCGACCGCAGCTGGCGCGATTAGAAGCTGCCGGCATGGCGCGTCTGACCGTCAACAACCAGCCGGTAGAGTTCAAGCTCGATGCGCAGACCCCGCTGCTGTGGGCTTTGCGCGATGCGGCCAATCTGACCGGCACCAAGTATGGCTGCGGCACCGGCGAATGCGGCGCCTGCATGGTGCTGGTCGACGGCCAGGCGATGCCCAGCTGCATGTTGAGCCTGGGCGAGGCAGAGGGGCGCGCCGTGATCACCATCGAAGGCCTGTCGCCCGATCGCAACCACCCGGTGCAACAGGCGTTTGTGGCCGAACAGGCGATCCAGTGCGGATTCTGCACGCCGGGGCTGGTGATCGCCGCCGCCGGGCTGCTGGCGCGCAATGTCAACCCGACCGAGGCGGACATTGCGCGTGCCATCACCAACATCTGTCGCTGCGGCGTGCAACCCCGCCTGCTGCGCACGATCGCGCGTGCAGGGCGCATCATGCGCGGCGAAGAACCCGGCGTGCGCGTGCCGGCGCCGGCCACTGCAACAACACCCGGGCTGTAAAAGGTCCCCCCTCAGAAGGGGGGCCGCACAGGAAAGGACCATCGATGAAGGCCACAATCTGGCACAACCCCGGCTGCGGCACATCGCGCAACACGCTGGCCCTGCTGAACGACGCCGGCGCCGAGGTGACCGTGGTTGAATACCTCAAAACCCCGCCCACCGCGGAAAAGCTGGCGCAACTTTACCGCGATGCGGGCCTGACCCCGCAACAGGGCCTGCGCCTGCGCGGCACCGACGCGGCGGAACGCGGGTTGCCCGAGGCCGATGACGCCTGCGTGCTGGCGGCGATGGTGGCGGACCCCAGGCTGATCGAACGGCCCCTGGTCGAAACGGACCAGGGCGTGCGGCTGTGCCGACCCAAGGAACGCGTGCTGGACATCGTTTGACCGCGCGACGTGCGGCGCCGCTGCGCGCGGCGCGCTCAATAGGGCAGAAAGCGCCCGGCCGCGATCAGCGCGGTGGCGCAGCCGAGCACGGCGGTGAAGCGCAGGGCTTCCTGCAGCAGCAGGGCAGGGTGGCGCAAGGTCTGGACCATGCGCCATTGTGCGCAGCCGGCGGTTAAAACATCGTAAATGCTATTGTGACAGCAGCCATTCATGCAGCGATTGCAGGCATGCGCGGGCCAGCAGCTGCGATCGTTCGGGGCTCCAGCCTTGCGCGGCGCAGGGCAGGTCGTCGTTGTCCTTGAACGGCATTTCCAATGTCATCGCCACCGCGCCGAAGCGTTGCGCAACCTGGTTGGTCGACATTGTCAGGTTGGCGGTGCCGGGGCGCGCCTCGGGATAGCCATGGCGCGTCTGGAAATCGGGGGTGCGGCGTTCCAGGATGGTGCGGTACCGGCGGTACCCTGCGCCCTGGTCCTCGCGCCACGATGGGATGCCTTCGAAACCGGCGACAAACACGTGCGGGATCGCTTCATCGCCATGCACATCGATCGCGAAATCGACGCCGGTGGCATCCATCGCGTCGCGGATCGCCAGCACTTCGGGTGATCGGTCGGCGGTGGGCGCATGCCATTCGCGGTTCAGGTTCACGCCGGCGGCATTGGTGCGCAGATGCCCGCGCACCGAACCATCGGGATTGGCATTGGGCACGATGTGAAACGTGCAGGCCTGGCGCAGCGCGCGGCCATGCGGATCGGCGGGGTCGGTCAACAGCGCCAGCGCGCCTTCCATCCACCATTCGGCCATCGATTCGCCGGGATGCTGGCGCGCATAAAGCCACACCGGTTTGGGGCCGTTGCCCAAAGTCAGGCAATCGATCGGGCGGCCTTCGATGCTGTGCCCCAGCACGCGGTGCGCGACGCCGGGTTGCAACGCATGGCGCGCGATCAGATCCTGGTGCCGTTCCCACGAATAGGGCGCGAAATAGGCAAACCACACCAGATCGCCCGCCGGCCGGTGCCGGATGGTCAGTGTGCCGCCTTCGACGGCCGGGTCATAGTCGCTGTGCGTGCGGCCCCAGAACTGCCGATCTTCGCTGAAGGCGGCGCGATAGTTGTGCCACCCGCCGGGATAGGCGGCCGACGCCAGACCGGTCAGGCGCAAGGTCAGGTCGCGTCCGGCCGCACCCGCCACGCGGAAATGGAACCACTGGAAAAATTGCGAATGCGCATCGCGCCGGATGGCCAGGTGCGCGGTTGTGCCGTCGATCGACAGCACTTCGATATTGCCGCTGTCAAACGCGGCGTCGATCAGGATCGGTTGGTCGGTCATCGGGCGGTGATAGTCGCGACCGGTGCGCGGGGCAATGTTACTCGCCACCGCCCGCAGCAGGCGGCGCCAGTGGCGCGCCCGCCAAGGACTGCACCACTTTGCCATCGGGGAATTTGGCGAACAGCGCGGTGGCCAGGCGCGTGGCCATGCGCGTATCGTCCAGCCCGTTTTCTGTCATGCGCGCCTGACCCTGGGCATGGCCTTCCCACAGCACGCGGCGCGTGTCCTTGTCGCGGATGCGCACATCGATACGCGTGGCAACGATCGCCTTGCGCGGTTTGGACAAGTCGATGAACAGGGCCCCGCCAAAGCCAGATCCGCGATTGCTGACCCCCATGCTGACTTCGCCGCTGACCGGCCGGTGCGGCGCTTCTTCGGGCACGACGATATCGTGACCGACGCTGACTTCGATCAGCTGCTGCGGATTGGCGGCATCGGCGGTGTCATAGCCTTTGTTGGCCAGCTGATCGATCACTGCGGCTTCGTAGACCGGCAGTTTGTCGTCCAATGCCGGCATCGCGTTGGTGCCGGGCAGTTCGTCGGGCGCGGTTGCGGGCGGCGCAGGTGGCGCAGGCGGGGTGGTTTCCACCACCACGATCCGCCCTTTGCCCAGCGCGTCGCCGCCATCGGCGGCGCGGAAGGTTTCGACATCGATGCGTTTGCTGGGTTCGGCGTTGCCCTGTGTCACCACCCGCTGCGGCCCGTCGGGCCAGCCACTGCGCATCCCGCGCCCGCCCCAGCCGCCGGGATAGGACTGCGCGCATACCGGCACGGCCAGAACCAGTGCGATCACGGGGGACATCAGCAGCGTGGCACGGCGTGACAGCATTGTTTGGCAATTCCTGAATGGGTTGGCCGACCCTAGGCCGGACCTTGCCCCACTACAACGGATGCTTAGGGGGATTCCTTCTATGGCGGCGGCTGCTAGGGCAATGCCCATCGGCCAGCAGGGGTGATTCGCGCGCATGACCAAGGTTCCCGTACTTGTCACCGGTGGCGCAGGCTATATCGGCAGCCATGCTGTGCTCGCGCTGCGCGATGCCGGCTGGCCCGTGGCCGTGATCGACAATCTGACCACCGGGTTCCGCTTTGCCGTGCCCGAGGGCGTACCGTTGTATCAAGGCGATATTGCCGACGCAGACCTGCTGGCGCAGATCTTCGCCGAACAGGGCATTGGTGCGGTGATGCATTTTGCCGGATCGATCATCGTGCCCGAATCGGTCGAAAATCCGCTGAAATATTACGAAAACAACACCGCCAAAAGTCGATCGCTGATCGCTGCCGCGGTTGCGGCAGGTGTGCCGCATTTCATTTTCAGTTCGACCGCGGCGACCTACGGCATTCCCGAGACCTCTCCGGTGACCGAAGACAGCCCGAAACGGCCGATCAATCCCTACGGCATGTCAAAGCTGATGACCGAGATCATGCTGGGCGACACAGCGCGCGCGCATGCGATCAATTTCTGCGCGCTGCGCTATTTCAACGTGGCGGGCGCCGATCCGCAGGCGCGCACGGGCCAATCGACCGCGGGCGCGACGCACCTGATCAAGGTCGCGGTGGAAGCCGCGCTGGGCAAACGCGAGGATGTGGCGGTGTTCGGCACCGATTTCGCCACGCCCGATGGCACCGGGGTGCGCGATTATATCCATGTCAGCGATCTGGCCGCCGCACACGTGCTGGCACTTGAGGCGCTGATCGCCGATCCGCAGCGCTCGCTGACCATGAACTGCGGCTATGGCCAGGGCTTTTCGGTGCTCGACGTGCTCGATGCGGTGGACCGGGTGACCAACCTGACCATCCATCGCCGCATCGAAGGGCGCCGCGCGGGCGACCCCGACCAGTTGATCTCCGACAACCGGCTGATCAAGGCCACGCTGCCCTGGGTGCCGCGCTATGCCGATCTCGATACGATCGTCGGCCATGCGCTGGCATGGGAACGGCGGTTGACCGAAATTCGCGGGGGATGTTGACTTTCCACGGCGGCGCATATACCCGCGCCACTCTGTTTTCGGCCCGGTCGCATCGGGCATAAGGATTCGTCATGAAGATTCGCAACAGCCTGAAGTCGCTCAAGGACCGCCACCGCGACAACCGCGTGATCCGTCGTCGCGGCCGGACCTATGTGATCAACAAGACCCAGCGTCGTTTCAAGGCCCGCCAGGGCTGACGCGATGCGCCCCGCAGGCGGGGTGCAACCGGGTTACGGTATCTGACAAACCCTCGCCCCGCGGCGGGGGTTTCGTCATTTGGGGGATGCGATCATGGCCGCCATCGATGCCGTGGTGTGGGATATCGGCCGTGTGCTGGTGCAATGGGATTTCGCCCGCATCTGGCACGATGTCATCCCCGATCCCGCCGAACGCGCGCGCTTTACCACCACCGTCGTCAGCGAAGCCTGGCACGCCCGCCATGACGAAGGGGTGTCGATGGACGATCTCATCGCCGAGGCGGCGGCTGCGCACCCCGACCATCGCGCCTGGATCGAACGCTATCGCACGCATTGGCTGCTGTCGGTGCCGGGGCCGATCGCGGGCACGCATCGCCTGGTGGAACGGCTGGCCGCACGCGGCGTGCCGCAATATGCAATCACCAATTTCGGCGCCGAATCGTTTGCGCTGTTCCGCCCGACCTATCCGATTTTGAACCACATGCGCGACATCGTGGTGTCGGGCACCGAACGCCTGATCAAGCCCGATGCGGCGATCTTCCACCTGGCCGCCAGGCGATTCGGCTGCGAGCCCGCACGCATGCTGTTCATCGACGACAACGCCGCCAATGTTGCTGCGGCGCGCGATCTTGGCTGGCAGGTGCACTGGTTCACGGGCGATGCGGCGGCGCTTGAGGCGGATCTGGTGGCGCGCGCGCTGCTTTAGGCGGGCGTGCGCTCAATGCAGGCAATTGTTGGCCTGCAATTCGGCCAGGAACGATGCCCATTGCTTGTTGCGCAGATCGGCGATCCGCCGACACGTGGCCGTTGTATAGGTATAACAGGCGACACAAGTCCCGCTCATCCTGAGCTTGTCGAAGGATGCGCGCGACCTTCGCCCAATAGGCCATCACGGTTGTCGGCTGCGCACGCGTCGTCGCGTGTCGGAAATGCTTCGCACCAGACGAGATGCACCGGCCGCCGCGCGGCGGTGTACCTGCCAACCACGCCCTGCTGATGTTGGGCGAGGCGTGCGCTGAAATTGTCGGTGTGCCCCGCATCCTTCGACACGCTCAGGATGGGCGAGGTTTGTGTTCATGTTCCAGAATTTGGCACACTTGCGTGCGGCACGCATACCTTCAGCCCGATCAGCGAAATTTCGCGGCCGTAGCCCGGCTCGCCGTGGTGCGTGGCGCGGCGGAACGAGAAGAACCGGTCGGGCTGGCTGTAGGTGTCCTGGCCCAGCAGGCCGATCGTGCCCACGCCCGCCGCGCGCAGGCGGGCGGCGACATAGCCTTCCAGATCGAACCACGCATGGCGGGCGCGACCGGCGCGGAAAAAGCCGGTGTTGGCGGGGTCAGCCTCGACAAAGCGGCGCTCGAAGGTGTCGTCCACTTCATAGCTTTTCTGCGCGATGCACGGGCCGACGACCGCGGCGATATCCTGTCGCCGCGCGCCAAGCGCCTCCATCGCGGCCACGGTGGCATCGGTCACGCCGTGGAAAGCGCCTTTCCATCCGGCATGCGCCGCGCCGATCACGCCGGCGCGCGCGTCGTGGAACAGCACCGGGGCGCAATCGGCGGTCAGAATGCCCAGCACCACGCCGGGCCGATCGGTCACCAGCGCATCGGCGGGCGGGCGTTCGGCTTCGGGCCAGGGCGCGGTCACGGTGACCACATCGGACGAATGGGTCTGGTATGTGCAGACCAGCGCGGCGCCGGGCAGCACGGCAGACACCGCAAGCGCGCGGTTTTGCGCGGTGGCCCCGGGATCATCCTCGCTGCCCCAGCCGACATTCAGCCCGGCATGAATGCCGCCGCTGACCCCGCCGCGTCGGCCCAGAAAGCCATGGGCGGCGCCCGCCAGCGCGCGATGCTGCAGAACCTCGACGCTCATCCGTTCAGGCTCTTGCCCACTTGTTCGCGCACATCGCGCGACAGCGTCGGCACCGCAGCGATCCGTTCCAGCTCGGCGCGCATCAGCGCGGCGCGCGCCGGCTCGATCTTGCGCCAGCGGCCCAGCGGCGGCACAAACCGTGCCGCGACATTGCCGTTGATCGGATCAAGCGCGAGGATCAGATCGGCAATCAGGCGATAGCCTTCGCCGTCGGGGTCATGAAACGCAGCGGTGTTGGCGGCAAACGCCATGTACAGCGCGCGCACCCGGTTGGGATTGGTCAGCGTGAAATCGGCGTGGTGCGCCAAGGCCTTGGTATGGTCGATCGCGCCGGGGTTCAGCGATCCGGCCTGCAACGAAAACCACTTGTCGATTACCAGCGGATTGTCGGCAAACCGGTCGTGGAAATCGGCCAGAGCGGCATCGCGCTCGGGTCCGTCAAGCCCGCACAGCACCATCAGCGCGCCCTGCCGGTCGGTCATGTTGTCGGCCGTGCGGTATTGCGCGGCGGCGCGGCGGATCGCCTCGGCCGGATCGGCCGGCGCAAGATAGACCAGCGCCTGCGTCTTCAGTTTGCGCGCGCCGCGTGCGGCGGCATCCAGGCCATAGGCGACCGCGCTCGTGCGATCGTGCAGGGCATGCCACTGGCTGGCAAGCGTCGTGCCCAGCCAGGCCTTCAGCGCTTCGCGCTCGGCGCGCACGCGGGTGGGATCGACGGGGCTCAGCTGTTCGGCAAGATAGGCTTCGCCAGGCAGGATCACGAGTTCGCCGCGCATCAGGTCGTCAAGCGCCGGATCGGCCAGAATTGCCGCCATCGCCTCGCCAATGGACGCACGCCCCAAATCGCGGGCCGCATCGGACAGCTGGTCGGTGATCGCCGCCACCAGGTGCTGCACCACCAGCTGCTGCATCGCCTCGTAGCGGGCAAATGGATCATCGTCGTGCGCGGCCAGAAACACCAGGTCGGCATCGGGCGTCGGATTGTTGATCGCCACGGGTGCGGAAAAGCCGCGATTGATCGACAGCACCGGACGGCTGGCATGGCCGGTGAAGGCAAAGCTCTGTTGCGCCTGCGTCAGCACCAGCAGATGTTCGCCGGCATGGCGCCCGGTTGCGGGATCGAACAGCGCAGTGCGCAGCGGGATCACCATCGGCTGTTTGTCGGTCTGCCCGGGGGTGGGCGGCACCGTCTGTTTCAGCGTCAGTGTGACAGTATCGCCCGCATGGCTCAGCGCGACATCGACGCGCGGGGTGCCTGCCTGTTCATACCACCGGCGGAACTGCGTCAGGTCCAGACCTGCGCCATCTTCGATGGACTTGACGAAATCTTCGCACGTGGCCGCCTGGCCATCGTGCCGGTCAAAATAGAGATCGGTGCCCTGGCGAAACCGTTCGGGGCCCGCCAGCACGGTCATCATGCGGATCACCTCGGCCCCCTTGTTGTAGACCGTGGCGGTGTAGAAATTGCTGATTTCCTGATAGGAATCGGGTCGGATCGGGTGGGCCAGCGGCCCTGAATCCTCGGGAAACTGCGCCGCGCGCAAAATGCGCACATCCTCGATGCGTTTGACCGGGGGCGATCCGTGATCGGCGCTGAACTGCTGATCGCGCAGCACGGTAAAGCCTTCTTTCAGCGACAGCTGGAACCAGTCGCGGCAGGTGACCCGGTTGCCTGACCAGTTGTGGAAATATTCGTGCGCCACCACGCCTTCGACCGCATCGTAATCGCCGTCGTTGGCGGTTTCCGGATCGGCCAGGATATACCGGGTGTTGAAGATGTTCAGCCCTTTGTTTTCCATCGCCCCGGCGTTGAAATCGGACACCGCGACGATGTTGAACACATCCAGATCGTATTCACGACCATAGACCGCTTCGTCCCACGCCATCGAGGCGATCAGGCTGCGCATGGCATGGCCGGTGCGGGTTTCATCGCCCGGACGGACCCAGATCGCCAGATCGACCGTGCGGCCGCCTTGCGTGACAAACCGGTCGCGGCTGGCAACCAGCGTGCCGGCGACCAGCGCGAACAGATACGAAGGCTTGGGCCAGGGATCGTTCCATTGCGCCCAGTGCGTGCCGTCGGGGTTCTTGCCCTGCGCCACCGGATCGCCGTTCGACAACAGCACCGGAAATTGCGCGGCATCGCCGGTCATGCGCACGCCATAGCGGCTGAGTACGTCGGGTCGGTCGGGGAAAAAGGTGATGCGGCGGAAACCCTCGGCCTCGCACTGGGTGCACAGCAATCCGCCCGAGGCATACAGGCCCGACAATTGCGTGTTGGCAACCGGGTTGATCACGGTTTCGATGGCCACGGTGTGCCGGTCGCCGGGCAGGGTGATCACCAGATCGTTGCCATCCATGGCCCAGGCATTGTGCGCATGGCCATCGACCGTCAGACCCGCCACCGCGATGCCGTCACCGTTCAGCCGCAAGGGTGCGCCTGCGGCCTGTCGGGTGACAGTCAAAGTGGACCGCACGCGAGTCGAATCGAGCGACAGGGCAAAGTCTAGATCGATCGTCGGCACCAGCCACGCGGGCGGCTGGTAATCCAGCCTGCGGATGACCGGGGGGTGATCGGGCGAGGCGACGGGGGCGCTGGACATGTCGTTCATGCGGCCAATGTAGGGACTCCGGGCGCCGGGGCCAATGGCCAAACCGCGTTTCGGGCTTGACTCGTGCCCTGCCGCGCCCGCACGCAGCGCGCTGGGGTCGAACGGTTCGGGGTTTAAGCGATGCGGGTGTGGGCGATGATGATGACGGGCCTTGCCATGTTGGCCCCGTCGCTGGCGCGCGCCGCGCCGTTTGATGTCGATCATGCCACTGCGCTGTATCTTGCCGTGTTAAGCCCCGCCGCGCGTGCACGATCGGATGCCTATTTCGATGGTGCCATCTGGCTGAACATGGTTTCCACCATCGTCACGTTGCTGATCTGCTGGCTGATCGCGCGCAGCGGCGTGCTGGTGCGGGTGCGCGACCGGATGCGGCGTGGCGGATGGCGACCCTGGACAATCATGCTGTCGATTGCGGCGCTGTTCCTGCTGTGTCTGACCCTGCTGAACCTGCCCTGGTCGATCTATGTCGATTTCTGGCGCGAACGCCGCTTCGGCCTGATGAACCAAAGCTTTTTCGGTTGGCTGGGCGATCAGGTGGTGGTCACGCTGCTGACCGTGGTGCTGGGCGCGGTCCTGCTGACGGTGATCAATCTGGTCATCCGCAGCTTTCCCCGCAGCTGGTGGCTGGTCGGCACGGCAGTGGTTGCAGCGATGCTGGCGCTGTTTGCGCTGATCACCCCGGTGTTCATCACCCCGCTGTTCAATACCTATGGCGAATTGCCGGCCGGCGCCTTGCGCGATCGGATCGAGGCGATGGCGGCGGCCAACCATATTCCCGCCGATCATATCTATGTGTTCAACGCCTCGCGCCAAAGCGACCGGATCTCGGCCAATGTTTCGGGCCTGGGGCCCACGGTGCGGATCAGCCTGACCGACAATCTGGTCAGGGGCACCAGCGTGCCGGTGGCGGCGGCGGTGGTGGGCCATGAAATGGGCCATTACGTGCTGGGCCATGTCTGGGTCGGCATCGCCGGCCTGGCGCTGGTCCTGGGACTGGAATTCTGGCTGCTGTCGTGGATCGGTCCGCGTGCCATCATCTGGGGCGGCCGGCGACGCACGGTACGCGGGCTGGACGATCCGGCGGCGCTGCCCGTGCTGGTGGGCGGGATGACCGCGTTGTCGCTGCTGTTCATGCCGGTGGTCAACACGCTGACCCGCAGGACCGAAAGCGCGGCCGATGCGTTTGGCCTCGACACCGCGCGCGAACCCGACGGCTTTGCGCTCGCCGCGATGAAGCTGTCGACCTATCGCAAGATCGCGCCCTCCGCGCTGGAAGAGGCGTTGTTCTTCGACCATCCCTCGGGCCGCACGCGGGTGCACGCGGCGATGCAGTGGAAGATGGACCATGTGCCCGGGGCGACCGAAGTCACGCCGCCGCCGCTGCCCGATCCCAAAGGCCCCTGATGCGTCTGTTCGTGTTCGGCCTGGGCTATAGCGCGGGTGTTCTGGCCCGCCGCTTGCGCGCGCAGGGCTGGCACGTGGGCGGGACGGGCCGCGGCGGGACCGTGGCATTTGACGATGGCGTGGCGGTCTTGGCGGAACTGGCCGGTGCCACGCATGTGCTGTCCAGCGTGCCGCCGGGCCGCGATGGCGCCGATGCGGTGCTGGCGCAGTATGGCGCAGCGCTGCGGGCGCCATGGATCGGTTATCTGTCGTCGACCGGGGTCTATGGCGATTGCGGCGGCGCCTGGGTCGATGAAACGGCGCCCGTGGGCCACGGCCGCCGCAGCGCGCGCAGCGATGCCGACCTGGCATGGCAGGCACTGGGCGCGCGGGTGTTCCGCCTGCCGGGGATCTACGGTCCGGGGCGCAGTGCGTTCGACCGGCTGCGCGACGGTACCGCGCGCCGCCTGATCGCGCCGGGGCAGGTGTTCAGCCGGGTGCATGTCGATGACATTGCCGGCGGGGTGATCGCCGGACTTGCCGGTATGCCGGGCGTTTACAACATCGCCGATGACGAACCGTGCGACGCCAATGCCGTGATCGAGGAGGCCGCGCGGCTGATCGGGGTGGCACCCCCGCCGCCGGTACCGCTGGAACAGGCCGACCTGTCACCGATGGCGCGCGCGTTCTATGCCGAAAACCGCCGCGTCGCCAATGGCAAGGCGCAGCGCGTGCTGGGCTGGCGGCCCAGGTTCCCGACTTATCGCGAAGGGTTGCGCGATCTTAGCGCCACGACCAGCCCGACCAGCGACAGTGCCGCACCGCCCACGTTGAACGCCGACCAGCGATAGCCTTCGAACACGGTCGACAGCAGCATCGCCACCACCGGCACCAGCACTCCGTTATAGGCCGCGCGCCCGGGCCCCATTTCGCGCAGCAACAGGTTGTACAGCGGAAAGGTCAGCACCGATCCGATCAACGACAGATAGGCGACGCTGCCCATGTAGACCGGCGACCAGTCGAACACCGGCGGCCCTGACAGCACCCAGGCCAGCGCGAAATCGGCGGTGGCGCCGATCAGAAAGGCCCAGGCCAGGAGCATCGCGGCGGGCACCTTGCGCACCACTTGCGCGGCCTGCAGCACATTGCCGGTCGACGCGCACAGCAGGGCCAGCACGGTCATCGCCGCGCCCAGCGGTACATCGCTGCCCGCAGGCGCTGCGCGATATTCGTTGATCATCAGCAGCACGATCCCGCCCAGCGCGATCACCGAGCCCGCGATGAACCCGCGCGTGACCGGCGTGCCCAGAAAGATCCGCCCGAACACCGCATTGGGCAGCAACAGCAGCGCAAACACGACCGCCACCAGACCCGAAGTCAGGTGCGTTTCGGCGCGATAGACAAACTGAAAATTGCAGCAGAACAGGCTGATCCCGATCAGCGCGGCGTGGGTCAGCACCGCGCGTTCGGGCACCAGCGCACGCACGGTTATATCGCCGCGCGCCAGCCCCAGCGCAAACATGCCGATCGCCGCACCGACAAAGCGCCAGGTGACCGACCAGCTTGGCGGGACCGGCCCGATCGAGCCCTTGATCACCAGCCAGGTCGATCCCCAGACCAGCGCGGTCACCACAAACGCCGCGATCACGCGCGGCTGGGCGGCACGGGCCTGCGCGGTCATAGCGCGCCAAGCGCGCGCGCCAGGGCCTCGACATGCGCAGGGTCGCTGTTCCACGCGGTCACCAGGCGTGCCGCGCCAGGCGCCCCTGCGGGTGCGTTCCAGTCGTAGAAATCGAACCCTTGCGCGCGCAAGGCGGCGGCCTCTGCGGGGGCCAGCACCAGAAACACCTCGTCCGCCTCGACCGGGTGCATCAACCTGTCGCCCGCGGCGGCGGCCAGTTCGGCAGCGGCGGCATTGGCGGCGCGTGCGTTGTCCAGCCACAAATCGCCTTCAAGCAGCGCCAGGATCTGCGCGGCGAGATACCGGCCTTTTGATTGCAGGTGGCCCGCGCGTTTGCGCATGCGGCGGATCGCATCGACCATGGCATCATCGCGCGCCGCGCCAAACAGCACGATGGCCTCTGCACCCATGCCGCCGTTCTTTACAAAGCCGAAGCTCAGCGCGTCGACCCCGGCATCGACCGTGACCGCCGCCGGGGTGCAGCCCAGATGCGCCACGGCATTGCCAAACCGCGCGCCATCCATGTGCAGCCACAGATCGTGCGCGTGCGCCAGCGCTCCGATTTCGGCGACTTCGGCCGGGGTATAGACCCGGCCATATTCGGTCGATTGCGTGATCGAAATGGCGTGCGGCTGCACCCGGTGCACATCGGGGCGGATCGGCGCGACGACATTGGTGATCGTCGCGGGGGTCAGTTTGGCGCCATCGCCTTCGGCCAGCATCAGCTTGGCGCCGTGCATGTAAAACCCGGGCGCGCCGCCCTCGTCGGTTTCGATATGCGCCTCGCGGTGGCACACCACCCCGCCAAAGGGCGGCACCATCGCCGCCAGTGCCAGGCAATTGGCCGCAGTACCCGTGGCCACCCACAGCGCGGTGGCGGGCTGGCCGAACAGGTCGCTGAACGCATGATCCAGCCGTTGCGACAGCGCATCGCCGTCATAGCCGTTGTCTTGCCGGTCGGCGGCCTGCATCGCAGACCAGACATTGGGATGGACCGAGGCGGCGTTGTCTGAGAAGAATTTCATGGGCGCGACGCATGGGGCGCGATTGCGCGGCGGTCAAGATGGCCTGCGCGCCGGAAGGAAATGGTGCTGCTGGGGAGGATTGAACTCCCGACCTCAGCCTTACCAAGGATGCGCTCTACCACTGAGCTACAGCAGCACACCATTTCCTGATCTGCCCGAAAGGTGCGCGGGGCACCGGGGCAGGGGCGCCCTTTGGCGGCGGGCGTGCGCATTGTCAAGCGGGGCTTGCGCAAGCGGGCGGCATTCGTCACATCAACGGCGATGACCGATCCCGCTTCCCCCACGGCTGCCAAGGCCGAGCGTCAGGCGCGCCTGGCCGAACAGCTGCGCGCCAATCTGCGCCGGCGCAAGGCACAGGCACGCGCGATGGAGGCCGCCGCCCCCCCCGAAACCGACCAATCCGGATCGTGAGCACATGGCCCGCAGTTTTGCGCAGGAAAGCCGGCACCGTTTTTGGACGCAGCAGGGCCACCGCCGAAAAATAGAACAGCGTGGGTGATTTGCAAATCGGCCATGATGTTCTAGTGCGCGGCTTCTCATTTTTCCGACAACAGGAACGCCGATGCCCCGTCTGATCCTCGTGCGCCACGGCCAGTCGCAGTGGAACCTGGAAAACCGCTTTACCGGGTGGTGGGATGTCGATGTCACCGAACAGGGCGCGGGCGAGGCTTTTGCCGCGGGCGCACTGCTGAAAGACCGCGGCGTGTTGCCGACGGTGGCGTTCACGTCGCTGCAAAGCCGCGCGATCAAGACGCTGCATCTGGTGCTTGAAGCCGCCGGCCGCCTGTGGATCCCCGAAACCAAGGACTGGCGCCTGAATGAACGCCACTATGGCGGGCTGACCGGGCTGGACAAGGCCGAGACCGCGGCCAAACACGGCGAGGATCAGGTCAGGATCTGGCGCCGCAGCTTTGACGTGCCGCCGCCGCCGCTGGCGCGGGGCAGCGCATTCGATCTGGCGGCCGATCCGCGCTATGCCGGGATCGCCATTCCCGACAGCGAAAGCCTGAAGGATACGATCGCGCGCGTGCTGCCCTATTACGAGTCCGCGATCGCGCCGGCATTGCGTGCCGGCGAAACCGTGATCGTGGCAGCGCATGGCAATTCGCTGCGCGCGCTGGTCAAGCATCTGTCGGATATTTCGGATGATGACATTACCGGGCTGGAAATCCCGACCGGTCAGCCGATCATCTACGAACTCGATCAGGCGCTGGTGGCAACCGAGCGCTATTACCTGTCCGAACGCCAGGGGCCCTCGATATGACCGACACCGTGCCTGTGGCGATCGTGATGGGCAGCCAGTCCGACTGGGAAACCATGCAGCATGCGGCTGCGATGCTTGAACGGCTGGGCGTGGTGCATGATTGCCGGATCGTGTCGGCGCACCGCACGCCCGACCGGCTGGTCGAATTTGCCAAGACCGCGCACGATCAGGGCTTTCGCGTGATCATTGCGGGTGCGGGCGGCGCGGCACATCTGCCGGGCATGGTGGCAGCCATGACCCACCTTCCGGTGCTGGGCGTGCCGGTGCAATCGCGATCGCTGAACGGCCTCGACAGCCTGCTGTCGATTGTCCAGATGCCCGGCGGCATTCCGGTCGCCACGCTGGCGATCGGTGCTGCAGGCGCCACCAATGCGGGCATCCTGGCCGCCTCGATCCTGGCCACATCGGACCCCGCACTGACCGCGCGGCTGATCGCGTTTCGCGCCGAACAGGCCGCGTCCGTGGCCGAGCGGCCAGCCTGAGCGGGGTGCGATGATGATTGCGCCCGGTGCAACGATCGGCATTCTCGGCGGCGGCCAGCTGGGCCGCATGATCGCGGTGGCCGCAGCCCAGCTTGGCTATCGGGCGCATGTCTATGCACCGGAACCGGTACCGATTGCCGCCGATGTCTGCGCCCAATTTACCCAGGGCGCCTATGACGACACCGCGGCGCTGGCCGCGTTTGCGCAAGATTGCGCGGTTGTCACCTACGAATTCGAAAACGTCGCCGCGCCCCCGCTGGCCGCGCTTGCGCCGCACGCGCCGCTCTATCCGCCGGCGCGCGCGCTGGAAGTGGCGCAGGACCGCGTAAACGAAAAACGCTTTGTCGAGGCGCTGGGCGGACAGCCCGCGCCCTGGGCCATGGTCGACAGCCACGCCGACCTGGCCGACGCCATTGCCCGCATCGGTGCACCCGGCATCCTCAAGACCCGCCGCGACGGCTATGACGGCAAAGGCCAGTGGCGGATCGCTTCGGCCTGGCAGGCTGCCACGCTTGACCTGCCCCCGGTGCCGCTGATCTACGAAGGCTTTGTCACGTTCTTCGGAGAATTTTCGGTCATCCTGGCGCGTGGCACCGATGGCGCCATCGCGTTCTGGGATTCGGCACAGAACGAACATGACAACGGAATTCTGGCGCGATCGACCGTGCCCGCGCCTGCCGCGATCGCCGCGCAAGTGCCGCAGGCGCGCGCGCTGGCGGGCAAAGTTGCCGATGCGCTGGACTATGTCGGCGTGCTGACCCTGGAATTCTTTGCCACCGACACCGGTCCGGTGTTCAACGAGATGGCACCGCGCGTCCACAATTCGGGGCACTGGACGATCGAAGGCGCGCTGACCAGCCAGTTTGAAAACCATGTCCGCGCGATCTGCGGATTGCCGCTGGGGTCAACCGCGCTGGTCACGCGCGGCGCGGTGATGGACAATCTGATCGGCGATGCGGCCAATGCCTGGCCGGCGATCCTGGCCGATCCGGCCAGCCACCTGCATCTCTATGGCAAGGCCGAGGCGCGGGCCGGGCGCAAGATGGGCCATGTCACCCGGCTGGTGCTGTGACCGGCATGGGCCTGACGATCATTGTGGCGCGCGCAACCGATGGCACTATCGGGCACGACGGGCACCTGCCCTGGCACTTGCCCGACGATTTGCGCCGGTTCAAGACGCTGACCATGGGCAGGGCCATGATCATGGGGCGCAAGACTTTTGTATCGCTGCCCGGGCTGTTGCCCGGACGCCGTCACATCGTGCTGACGCGTGATCGTGCGTGGCACCATCCCGGCGCCGAAGTGGCCGCCACGCCGCAGGCGGCCATCGCGCTCGCGGGCGAGGGTGCGGTGGTGATCGGCGGCGCCGACGTGATTGCACAATTCGAACCTTTGGCCAGGCGGCTGGAACTGACCGAAGTGCATGGTGCGTTTGCGGGCGATACCGTGATGCCGGCGCCGGGTGCGCACTGGCGCGAAGTGGCGCGCGACCCGCATCCGGCAACCGGCGGGCGGCCGGCGTTTGATTTCGTTTCGCTGGAACGGGCTGGGGCATGATGCGGTTCGACGCGCGCGACCGTCTGCCCGAGGCCTATCGCGGCGCGGTGATCGCGCTGGGCAATTTCGACGGGTTTCACCTTGGCCACCAGGCGGTGGCAGGCGCCGCGGTCGCCTGGGCGCGCGCCGAAGGGCGCCCGGCGATCATCGCCACGTTCGATCCGCACCCGGTGCGCCATTTCCAGCCCGACGCGCCGCATTTCCGCCTGACCACGCTCGACCAGCGCGAGGCGCTGTTTGCCGCGGCCGGCGCCGATGCCATGCTGGTGTTCCATTTTGACGCCGAACTTGCCGCGACCACGGCGCAGGCGTTTGTGGCAGATCTGCTGGTTGACCGGCTGGGCGCGGCCGGCGTGGTCACGGGCGAGGATTTCACCTTTGGCAAGGCGCGCGGCGGCAATGTTGGCGTGCTGGCGCAGCTTGGCACGGGGCTGGGGCTGCGCACCCGCGCGATCGGCCCGGTCGAGGCCGAGGGCGAGGTGATTTCGTCGAGCCGTATTCGCGATGCGCTGGCCGCGGGTGATCCCGAAACCGCGACGCGGTTGCTGACCCGGCCCTTTGCGATCCGCGGGCCCGTGCAGCATGGCGACAAAGTCGGGCGCACGATCGGCTTTCCCACCGCCAATCTGGCGCTGGGGCACTATCTGCGCCCGCGTTACGGTATTTATGCGGTGACTGCGCGGCTGTGCGACGGGCGGGTGGTCAAGGGTGCTGCCAACCTCGGCGTGCGGCCGATGTTCGATCCGCCCAAGGAACTGCTTGAGCCGCATTTTTTCGATTTTTCCGGCGATCTGTATGATCAGGAAATCGAAGTGGCCTTTCATCATTTTCTTCGCGGCGAATGGAAATTCGATTCGCTTGACGCAATGATGCAGCAAATTGCACGCGATTGTGACAAGGCGCGCGATCTTCTGGCGGCAATTTGAACCCGCGTGACGGAATAAGTCGTTGACTTGATCAGGATTTACGGGAACGTTTCGGATCAATTCGGTAATGGAGCGGGCATGATCTGGTTGCGGCGGGTGTTGTTCGGACTGGCCGTGGCGATGTTGGGCTTGTCATTCGTCAATGCGCCCTGGCTGGTCCCCAATCGCGCTGGCCATGTGCGCCTGATTGCCAATGGCGGGATCGCACAGGATTACCTGCCCGGCGCGCGTGCCGCCGCATGCCCGGCTGCCGCGATCCTGCCCCCGCTGCACCGCATTTTCGAAGACACCCTGCGCGCGGTGTCGACCGCGCATCGCATGGGTGCGGATCTGGTCGCGATCGATCTGGTGCGCACCGCCGATGGTGCGCTGGTGCTCTATCCCGACACTGACCTTGCCTGCCGCACCGGGGTCAGCGGGCCGGTTTCGGCGCATACGCTGGCCGAATTGCGCCAGCTTGATATCGGCCATGGCTATACTGCCGATCACGGCGCGACGTACCCCTTGCGCGGGGCCGGGCGCGGCATGATTGTCACGCTGGATGACCTGCTCGACGGTGATCCGCGCGGGGGCCTGCTCTATCGCTTTCCAGGCAACGATCCTGCCGCGCTCGATCTGGCGATAAAAGTGCTGCGTGCGCGCGGGCGCGATCCGGTGGCACTGAAAGAAGGCTTTGTCGGCAGTGCGGCGATGGCCGAGGCGGCGCAAAAGGCGTTTCCGGGGGTGTGGACCCTGGTGCCCGACCAGGCCGCCGCGTGCCTGGCGGCTTATCGCCTGATCGGGTGGTCGGGCATTGTCCCCGGATCGTGCGCAGGCTCCAGCGTGACCGTGCCGCTCGATGCAACCTGGTCGCTGTGGGGCTGGCCGGCGCGGTTTGAAACACGGATCAATGCGGGCCATGGCGCAGTGATCGCGGTGGCCACGGCCGATGGTACGGGGCTGCGCCATTCGCGCCAGTTGTCCGACATTCCGATCACCTATCGGGGCTATGCCATGATCGACAATTTCTGGACCGTGGGCCCGGCGCTGCGCCCCAGTCTGGATGCGCGCACCAATGCCGAGGCGGTTGCAGCGCAGGCGAGGGACGACAGCGGCCAATAACCGGGCCCTTGCGCAAATGCTCTGGCATGGAGCGGGTCGGGTCTGGCCTTTTGCGCGCGATCCGTTAAGGCCCTTGGCCCATGAACCAGACGCGCGATTACCGCTCCACCGTCTTCCTGCCGAAGACCGATTTCCCGATGAAGGCGGGCCTGCCGCAGAAAGAGCCGGGCATTCTGGCGCGCTGGGCCGACGAAGACCTGTATCGACGCCTGCGCGATGCGCGTGCGGGCCGCGAAAAGTTCATTCTTCACGATGGGCCGCCTTACGCCAATGGCGACATGCATATCGGCCATGCGCTGAACCATATCCTGAAGGACATGGTGGTACGCACGCGTTCGCTGCGCGGGTTTGACGCGCCCTATGTGCCCGGCTGGGATTGCCACGGCCTGCCCATCGAATGGAAGGTCGAAGAAGAATACCGCAAGAAAAAGCTCAACAAGGATGACGTGCCGCCGCGCGAATTCCGCGACCAGTGCCGCGCCTATGCGCGCGGCTGGGTCGATGTGCAGCGCGAACAGCTAAAACGGCTGGGCATCAATGCCGACTGGGATCACCCCTATCTGACGATGGATTTCGCAGCAGAAGCGACCATCGTGCGCGAACTGATGCGCTTTGCCGAAACCGGGCAGCTGTATCGCGGGGCCAAGCCGGTGATGTGGAGCCCGGTGGAAAAAACCGCGCTGGCCGAAGCCGAAATCGAATACGAGGATATCACTTCGACCCAGATCGATGTGGCATTCGAAATCGTCGAATCCCCCGAAGCCGATCTGGTCGGCGTGTCGGCGGTAATCTGGACCACGACGCCCTGGACGATCCCCGCCAACCAGGCGATCGCCTATGGCCCGGCGATCGACTATTTCGTGATCGAAACGGGTGGCGCGCGCTATCTGGTGGCCGAACCGCTGATCGATGCCTTTGTCGCGCGGATCGGTGCCGAAAGCCACACGGTCCACTTCTTCATCAAGGGTGCCGCGCTGGCGGGCACCGTGGTGCGCCATCCGATGCATGCGCTGGGCGGCTTTTTCGCGCGGCCGCGTCCGATGCTGGCGGGTGATTTTGTCACCACCGAATCGGGCACCGGCCTGGTCCACATGGCCCCCGATCATGGCGAGGACGACTTTGCCCTGTGCAAGGCGCACGGGATCGAGCCGGTGTTCGCAGTCGAAGGCGATGGCCGCTATCGCGCCGAATGGTTGTGGCTGGCGGGTCAGGGCAGCGTGATCAACCCCCGCTTCAACGCGCCCGACGGCCCGATCTGTACCGCGCTGGCCGACGTCGGCGCGTTGGTCGCGGCCAGCGCCGATTACCGCCATTCCTATCCGCATTCGTGGCGGTCAAAGGCCAAAGTGATCTTTCGCTGCACGCCGCAGTGGTTTGTGCCGATGGACAAGCCGATCCCGCCGATCCTGCCCGCAGGCGCCGACGATCTTGATGCCATGCTGGCCCCGCGGACTTTGCGCGAACGTGCGGTTGCCGCGATCAAGGCCACGCGCTTTGTGCCCGAAAAGGGCCGCAACCGTATCGGCGCGATGGTCGAAGGGCGCCCCGACTGGGTGCTGTCGCGCCAGCGCGCGTGGGGCGTGCCGCTGACGCTGTTCGTCCATCGCCGGACCGGCGACGTACTGGTCGATGCGGAGGTCAACGCGCGGATCGTAGCGGCCATCGCCGATGAAGGCGTCGATGCCTGGGACGAGGCACGTGCCGCCGAATTCCTTGGCTCCGATCATGCGGTCGATGACTACGAACGCGTGACCGACATTCTGGACGTGTGGTTCGATTCGGGTTCGACGCATGCCTTTGTGCTGGGCAGCGGGCGCTGGCCCGACCTTGCCCGGCCCGAAGGCCATACCGGCCCGCTTGCCGATCTCTATCTCGAAGGGTCGGACCAGCATCGTGGCTGGTTCCAGTCATCGTTGCTCGAATCGTGCGCCACCCGCGGGCACGCGCCGTACAAGGCGGTGCTGACCCATGGCTTCACCATGGATGCCAAGGGCATGAAAATGTCCAAATCGCTGGGCAACACGATCAGCCCGATCGACCTGATGCGCGATTATGGCGCGGATATCCTGCGGCTGTGGGCGCTGTCGGTCGATTTCACCGAAGACCACCGCATCGGCAAGGAAATCCTGGCCGGTGTTGCCGACCAGTACCGCAAACTGCGCAACACATTCCGCTATCTGCTGGGCGCGCTTGAGGGGTTTGACGACGCGGAACGCCTGGCACCCGACGCCATGCCCGAGCTGGAACGCTATGTGCTGGCCCGGCTGGGTGCGCTGGACGGCGTGCTGACGCAGGCGGTCGAAGACTTCGATTTCAACACGTATGTCCGCGCGCTGACCGATTTCTGCAACGAGGATCTGTCGGCGTTCTATTTCGATATCCGCAAGGACAGCCTCTATTGCGATGCGCCGGGATCGGTCACCCGCCGCGCCTGCCGCACCGTGTTCGATACGCTGTTCCACGCGCTGGTGCGCTATGCCGCGCCGGTGCTGGTGTTCACCGCCGAGGAAGTGTGGGGCACGCGCTATCCCGATGGCGGCAGCGTACACTTGCTCGAGTGGCCCGAATTGCCCGCGGTCTCGGTGGATGAGGCGCGCTGGCAGGATCTGCGCGGGTTGCGCACGCTGGTCAACGAAGCGATCGAGCCGCTGCGCCGCGACAAGGTCCTGGGTTCGGGTCTTCAGGCCGAGGTGACGGTGCCTGCCGATGCGGCGCCGGATGTCGACGTGGCCGATCTGGCCGAAGTGTTCATCACCGCCGCGGTCAGGCGCGGCAACGCGCTGAGCGTTGCCCGCACCGAACAGGACAAATGTGGCCGTTGCTGGCGCCATCTGCCCGAAGTGGCAGAGGATGGGGCGCTGTGCGCGCGTTGTGACGACGTGGTGGCCCAGATCGACGGTGTGAACGCATGACCAGCGGCAGAACCCGGTTTGAAATCTGGACCCGACGCGCGTTCGGCTATGGCCTGGCACTGCTGGTGTTTGCGCTCGATCGCGGGCTAAAGGCGCTGTTGCTGGGGCCGGTCGCGCTCGACCAGGTAGATTCGCTGCATCTGCTGCCGATGTTTGATCTGCGCTTTACCCAGAATCTTGGCGTATCGCTGGGCTTGTTCACCGCGACTTCGCCACAGATGCGGCTGATCCTGATCGCGGGAACCGGTGCGATCGCGCTGGGCGTGGCGGGCTGGCTGCTGTTTGAACGGCGCCGTGTCGATGTGATCGCGCTGGCGCTGGTGCTGGGCGGGGCGCTGGGCAATATCTATGACCGGGTCACGCGCGGGTATGTCATCGATTACGCCGATCTGCACATCGGCGAATGGCGTCCATTCCTGATTTTCAACTTTGCGGACGCAGCGATCACGATTGGCGTGCTGATACTGCTTGCCCGTTCGCTGCTTTCCGGCGAAAAGCCGGGCCACGATGGCGTAAAGCCCCCTACGGAGAATTTGTGATGCGCAAGACTGCCCTCATTTCCCTTGCCGGTGGCGCTGTGGCGTTGTCCGGTCTGCTGGGCGGGTGCAGCTCGCATTCCTCGCTGTTCAATCGCGTGCGGCCCGATGAATTCGCGGTGACGCGCCAGGCCCCGCTGGCGGTGCCGCCCGATTTCTCGCTGGCCCCGCCCAACCCGGGTGCGCCGCGTCCGCAGGATGTCGATTCCAGCCGCCAGGCGCTCGATGTGATGTTTGGCGGCCCCGCGCCGCGCAGCGCGGTCGAAACCGACGCGCTGGGCAAGGCCGGTGCCTCGGCACCCGCCATCCGCAGCGTGGTTGGCGATCCCAAGACGACGACCGTGCCCAAGGGCGCCGGGGTGAAGGATATCATCAAGGCCCCCGAAAGCAGCACGCCCGCCGCGCAGGCGCAGTAACCTCCATCGATCCGTCCTCCCCGGCGTTTCGGGGAGGATGGCGGTTCATCCGTCCAGCGTGGGTGCCTGTGGCGCATGCTTGATGCGGCTGGCCAGCAGCTTGTCGATCTTGCGCCCGTCCATGTCGATCACTTCAAAGCGCCAGCCCTGGCTGGTGAAATGTTCGCCTTCGTGCGGCAGCTTTTTCAGCACCGACAGGGCAAACCCGGCCACGGTTGCGTAATCGCGGGTCTCGGGCAGGTCGATGTTGAGCCGGTCGGCCATGGCATCGGCGGGCAGCGCGCCCGAAATCAGCAAAGACGCATCCTCGCGCTCGATCATCATCGGCGTGTCGCCGTCATCGCCATGGGCAACGAATGTGCCGGCAATCGCGTCGAGCAGGTCAGCCGGGGTGACGATCCCTTCAAGATGGCCATATTCATCGTGGACCAGCGCCAGCGGCACTTCGGCCAGCTGGATCTGGCGCAGGGCATCCATCGCGTCGAGCTGGTCGGGCACGATCGCGGGTTTTTTCATCAAACGGGCCAGATCGGCGGATTCGCCGCGCACCAGCGCCTGCAACACATCGCGCACGCGCACCACGCCGACCACGCTATCCACCGAACCCTCTGCCACCAGCAGCAGCGAATGCGGGCACGCGGCGATCGCATCGCGCAAATCGCCACCCCCGGACTGGCGATCGATCCAGTGCAGTTCGGTGCGCGGGGTCATCACGTCGCGCACCGGACGTTCGGCCAGCCGCATCACGCTGGTCATCAATGCGCGTTCGTCTTCTTCGATGACGCCCGACCGGGTCGCCTCGGCAAAGATCATCTCCAGCTCTTCGGTGGTCACGTCGTGCGAACCGGCGCCGTTCATGCCGGCCAGCCGCAGCACCAGTGTGGACGATTCATCCAGCAACCACACCAGCGGTGCGGCCACTTGCGCCACGATCGCCATCGGGCGCGCGGCCACCACCGCAATCGCCTCGGCCGAACGCAGCGCCAGTTGCTTGGGCACCAGTTCGCCGATCACCAGGCTGAGATATGTGGTGACCGCGATGACCAGCGCAAACCCCGCTTCGGGGGCAAGATGCGCAGGCACGCCAAGCGCTGCCAGCCGTTCGCCCATCGGGCCGCCCAGCCGTGATCCGGAAAAGGCGCCGGCGATGATGCCCACCAGCGTTATGCCGATCTGCGCGGTGGACAAAAGCTTGCCCTGATCGCTGGCCAGATCGAGCGCCAGCGTGGCGCTGACCGATCCGGCTTCGGCGCGCATCTTCAATCGCGCCGGACGCGCCGAAACGATTGCCAGCTCTGACATCGAAAACAGGCCGTTGAGCACGACCAGAGCGCCAATGATGACGACGTCGGTCCAGGGAAAAGGTGTCACAGTCGCGTCCGCTAGCAGATTTTCGCGCTTTGGCGAAGTGCGTTGCGGATTGTCATGATCGGCTTGTTCGGATTCAGTTCAGGATGCCCCCGGCTATTCACTGCCAACTGGCGGCACAGGCTGGAAAACCGGTGCACACCGGGGCATTGTCGGTGGCGCATCGTGCAAGAGGGTATGGGTCATGACACTACGTCGGGTATGGATGTCTGCGCTGTGCGGCGTATCGCTGATTGCCACGTCGGCCTGTGTGACCGACCCCAACACCGGCCACAGGAAAGTGTCGCGCACCGCGATCGGCGCGACCGCAGGTGTGGTTGGCGGGCTGGTGATCGGGGGATTGCTGGGCGGGGGTACCGGGCGCATTCTGGGCGCGGGGATCGGTGGGCTGGCCGGCGCCTCGGTCGGTTATACCATGGACAAGCAGATCAAGGAGCTGAAGGAACAGACCGCCGGCAGCGGGGTCGATATCAAGCCGGTCGATGATGGCCAGGCGATCCTGGTCAATCTGCCCAGCGGGGTGACCTTTGACACCGACAGCACCGTGATCAAGCCCGCGTTTCGCGACACGCTCGATACCGTTTCGACCAGCCTGAACAAGTATCCCAATTCGTTGATCGATGTGTATGGCCACACCGATTCGACCGGCACCGATCCCTATAACCAGACGCTGTCCGAAAACCGCGCCCGCGTGGTGGCCGATTACCTGACGGGCAGGGGTGTAAACCCGGCGCGCATCCGCAGCACCGGCTTTGGCAAGACACAGCCGGTGGCGAGCAACGACACGCCCGAAGGCCGCGCCGCCAACCGCCGCGTGGAAATCAAGATCGTGCCCGTTACGCAGGACGATGTGGCAAGGGCAAAGGGGCAATAAGCCTGCAGCCCGTTGCGGGCGGGGGGGCTGCACAAAGGCGCAGAAGCCCGGGCAATCTGCCAGGGGCGTCTTGACGCGCGGGGCCCCGGGCTGGCATCCGGCGGCTGCGTCAAGGAGACCCGCATGTCCATCACCGCCCGCCCGATCAATGGCCGCAAAACCAACCCCATCGGGCTGGGCTGCATGTCGCTCAGCTGGGCCTATGGCCCGCGTCCGAGCGATGCATACGGCATTGCGCTGCTGCACCGCGCGATCGAACTGGGCTATGACCATCTCGACACTGCCCGGCTCTATGGCCAGGGCCATAACGAAACCCTGGTGGGCCAGGCGCTGAAGGGCCGCCGCGACAAAGTCTTCCTTGCCAGCAAGATGGGCATTTTCGCCAGCGGCGAAAAGCGCGGGATCGATTGCAAGCCGCAGACTATCCGCGAACAGCTGGAGGTGTCGTTGCGCCTGCTGCAAACCGATCACATCGACCTGTATTACATGCACCGCCGCGATTTCACCGTGCCGATCGAAGATTCGGTGGGTGCGATGGCCGACCTGATCCAGGAAGGGAAGATGGGCGCGATCGGCCTGTCCGAAATGTCGGCCGACACGCTGCGCCGTGCGGCTGCGGTGCACCCGATCGCCGCGATGCAGACCGAATATTCGCCGTGGACACGCCAGGCCGAGATCGCGGTGATCGACGCCTGCCGTGAACTGGGCACGACGTTTGTCGCGTTTTCGCCGGTCGGGCGCGGTGCTCTGGCCAATGGCGTGGGCGACGTGGCAGCGCTTGGCGAAGGCGATCTGCGCCCCGGCATGCCCCGCTTTCAGGGCGCCAACTGGGCGCACAACCTGGATCTGGTGCACCGGTTCAACGCCCTGGCAGCAGACGCGGGGGTGACCCCTGCGCAGCTGTCGCTGGCCTGGGTGCTGGCGCAGGGGGACCATATCGTGGCTATCCCCGGCACCAAGAATATTGCCCACCTGGAAGAAAACATCGCGCATTGGAACTGGCAGATCCCGGCTGCCATGGCCGCCGAGGTCGATGCGCTGATCAACCACCAGACGGTCGCCGGGCACCGCTATTCGGCGATGATGCAGGCAACGATCGACACCGAGGACTTTGCGGAGCACTTCGAACTGGTGTAAACACCGGGTCATCAGGCGCCTCGGGCCACGCGAACCGCAATTCGCAGGAGCAGGGATATGGGTGACATGGTGATCGCGGCCTATCGACCCAAGCCGGGGCACGATCAGGCCTTGCTTGCCCTGGTGCGTGATCACGTGCCCGATCTGCGTCGCTGGGGCCTTGCCACCGATCGCCCGGCGCTGGCCATGCGCGCAGCCTGTGGCACGATCATCGAAGTGTTCGAATGGCGCGATGGTGCCATCGCCACCGCGCACCAGCATCCCGACGTGCTGGCGATGTGGGCGCGCTATGCCGAGGTATGCGACTATGTGCCATTGCGCGATCTGGCCGAGGCGGCGCAGTTGTTCGCGCAGTTTGCCCCGATCGATCTGGATTAGGTCGCTCGGGCCTGACCGGACTCAGTGCACGAAGCGGGCCACCACGTCGCGGTACGACCGGCTGACTTTTACCTCGGCGCCCGATTGCAGCACCAGAAAGCATTCGCCGTTGGTGTGGGGGCGGACCTGCCGGACCTGATCAAGGTTGACGATCTTTGACCGGTGCACGCGCTGGAACACGCGCGGGTCCAGCCGGCGCTCGAGATCCTTCATGGTTTCGCGCAGGATCAGCGAATTGTCGCCGGTGTAGATGCACATGTAATCGCCCGCCGCCTCGATCCGTTCGATCGAATCCACATCGACCCGAAAAATCTGGCCGCGGTCCTTGATATTGATCAGTTTTTCGAACCGGCCGGCGGCATGTTCGCCATCGTCGACCATTTCGGGCATCGCATCGGGGGCAACTTCGGCCAGCACGTTCTTCAGTTTTTCCACCTCTTCCAGCCCGCGCTTTTCAGCCAGCCGCGTGCGCGCACGATCCAGCGCATCGGCCAGCCGGTCTTCATCGACGGGTTTCAACAGGTAATCGACCGCATTGGCTTCGAAGGCTTTCAGCGCATGTTCGGAATAGGCGGTGACAAACACGAACAGCGGCGGGTCAATTTCCATCACCCCTTTGACCACGCTGAACCCGTCGAACCCCGGCATCTGGATGTCGAGGAACACCAGGTCGGGCTTTTCGGTCTTGATCTTGCGGATGGCCTCGCGCCCGTTGGCGCAGGTGTCGATGATTTCGACATCGGGAAACGCAGCAAGACGCAGTTGCAGCCCCTGAATGGCCAGCTTTTCGTCGTCGACAAGGATCGTGCGGATGGTCATGGCGTTTCCTTGGACATAGTTTGGTGGCCTAGCCTGCCACTGCCGGGTTTAGCGCAGGATGAACGGATCGGGCAGGGGCGGGTTTGGGCGCGCGCGCCTCGAACGGCAATTCGATCGTTACCACCAGCCCGCCTTCGGGCCCGGTGGCAATGTCGAAACGCTGGTTTTCGCCATAGGCCTGGACCAGCCGGTCGCGGATATTGGCCAGCCCCACGCCCGTCGACACGGCGCCCGGGCGTTGCTGATCGTGGTTCTGCCCGAACAGTTCGGCCGGATCGGTGCCCGGTTCAAGCCCGGGCCCGGTGTCGGACACGACAATCCGCAGCACACTGCCGATCACATCGGCATGCACCGTGATTTCAGCGCCTTCTTCCAGCACGCTGACCGCATATTTGATGGCGTTTTCGACCAGAGGTTGCAGCAGCAGCGACGGCATCAGCGCGTGGGTTGCCTGATCCTCGATGTCGAACCGGGTGCGCAGGCGTTCTTCAAACCGCATGCGTTCGATATCGAGATAGAGCTTCAGCGTTTCCACCTCTTGCGCCACCGTGACCTGGCCGGTCGGCTCGTTGATCAGGGTATAGCGCAAAAACGCCGACAGCCGCGACAGCATGGCATTGGCCGGCTCGGTCTGTTTGAGCAGGACCAGCGTGCTGATCGAATTCAATGTGTTGAACAGGAAATGCGGGTTGAGCTGATAGCGCAGCATGGCCAGCTGCGCGCTGGTCGCCTGGTTTTCCAGGTGCAACAGCTGGTCGTTCTGTTCTTCGACCTGGATATAGAAGTTGATCGCGTAATACAGCGCCGACCAGGCGCCGAGCAGCGTCAGATCAAGGTAGAACACCCCCAGGAACAGCTGGGTAAAGCTGGACTGGGCATTGGCGCGATACAGGCTGACCACCCACGAATCGATAAAGGCATAAAGGCCGACCGCGATGGCCAGAACGATCGACGTTACCCCCCAGGTGATCAGCGCAAGGCGGTTGATCAGCGCGCGATAGATCACCGACAGGATCAGCGAGATCGAAAACCCGGTGATCGTGGCAATGATCACGATGATCAGGAACGACCATGGCACCGCATTGGCCAGGCTCGACATCGCGCGCAGCAGCATGGCCCCGCCCCAGCCGAGAAACTGCAGGCGCCAGAACGCACGGTTCTTGTTGCCGAAGAACGGCGTGGGGGGAAGCGGCAGCATCGCCATAGGCGTTCAGCTTAGCGGTTCGTTCGGCTTAACGCCAGATCGGGCAATGCGCGCAGTCTGCGCCATCAATACCCTTGCGCCGAACCCATCGGCAAACGCGGATCGATGGCGCCAAACAGATGCGCGGGCGCAATGTCGACACCTTCGTCATCGGGGTGGGGCGGCACGGCGCCGGCGATACGCGGGCCGCCCACCACGATGGCAGCAACATGGTTGCCATGGCGACGTTCGACCATCTTCTGGCCGCGCGCCTCCAGGATCGCCAACGTATCGGCCGACAGGCCATAGCGTTCGTACCAGGTCTGATCGGGCAACCATTGCTGATGGATACGCGGTGCCTCGATCGCCTCGGTCAGGGTCATGCCGAAATCGATCATGTTGAGCATCACCTGCAACACGCCGGTCGGGATCCGGCTGCCGCCGGGCGTGCCCACGACCAGCGCGAGCTTGCCATCCCTGGTCACGATTGTCGGGCTCATCGAGGACAGCGGGCGCTTGCCCGGCGCAATCGCGTTGTTGGCGCCTTCGACCAGGCCATACATGTTGGTGGCGCCGGGCTTGGCCGAAAAATCGTCCATTTCATCGTTCATCAGCACGCCAGTGCCCGGCGCGACGACATGCGCGCCAAACCAGTCGTTCAGCGTATAGGTCATCGACACGGCGTTGCCGGCGGCATCGACAATCGAAAAATGCGTGGTGCTGCGGCCTTCGGGGCTGGCCGTCACGCCGCCCAGCGACAGCGACGGGGTGGCTTTGTCCATCGCGATCCCGGCGCGCAGGCGGTCGGTATAAGCGGGTGCAACCAGCCGCGCGGTATCGACGTTCACGAAATCGGGATCGCCCAGCTGCACATTGCGATCGTGGTAGGCACGACGCAGTGCTTCGATCAGCGCGTGCGTCGCATTGGCCGAATGGAACCCCCATTGCGCCATGGGATATCCCGACAGCACGCCCATGGTTTCGCACAGCACCACCCCGCCCGAACTCGGCGGGGGTGCTGCGATCACGTGATAGCCGCGATAATCGCATTCCAGCGGTTTCATGTCGCGCACGGCATAGTGCGCAAAATCGGCCATGGTGAATATGCCGCCGCCCTTGCGGCTGCCGTCGACCATGGCGGCGCCGACCGGCCCCTTGTAAAAGCCATCGGCGCCCTGTTGCGCGATCACCCGCAGCGAATGCGCCAAGTCGGTCTGGACCAGCCGCTCGCCCTCGCGCCAGCGTTGCCCGGCGTTGAGGAAGATGGCGGCGCTGGCCGGATCCTTGCGCAATTCATCGGCGCCTTCGCCCAGGAATTCGGCATCGCCGCGGTCGAGCACAAACCCATCGGCGGCCAGCTGGATGGCCGGCGCCATCAGCTCTGCCCGGGGCCGGCTGCCCCAATGGATGCGCGCATATTCCAGCCCGGCGACGGTGCCGGGTATGCCCGCCGCCAGCCAGCCGCGGGTCGATTTGCCGGGGATCACGTTGCCCCGGGCGTCCAGATACATGTCGGCACGCGCCGCACCCGGTGCCATTTCGCGAAAATCGAGAAAGCGGCTGGTGCCGTCGGCCAGGCGCACGGTCATGAACCCGCCGCCGCCAAGATTGCCCGCCTCGGGAAACGTCACCGCCAGCGCATAGCCCACCGCCACCGCCGCATCGATCGCATTGCCGCCATGGCGCAGCACATCCAGCCCGGCCTGTGTCGCCAGGTGATGCGCAGTGACCACCATGCCGTGATCGGCCGCCACCGGCTCGGGCGAGGCAGCCTGTGCGGTGTGGGCAACGGGCAAGACCGCCAGCGTCATTGCCGCGGCAATGGCCGGAATGCGATAACGCCTGCGTTCAACCCTGGTGCTCACCATCGGTAACCCTTGCGCATATGCTTGTGGCGCAAAGGTCTAGCAGGCGGGCGGGCAGGGGCAAGAGACCTATCCGTCGAGCGACTTGTCCGATGCGTCGGCGTGGCCGCGCGTCCAGTACCCGGCGGCCTTGGTCCATTCGCGCGGGTGGCCCAGCGTTTCCACGACATGCGCGCGCAATGCCTTGGCCACCGTGGTTTCGGCGGCGATCCAGACAAAGCCTTCGCCGGGTGGCAAGGCCATGCCCTGCAACGCGCCCAGCAGCCGTTCGGCATCATCGGCAACCACGCCTGCACGATGCACCCAATGCCCGGTCCACAGCGCGCGGGTGGCAAAGCGCTGTTCGTCGTCCGGCCCATCGATCACACCCAGGGTGATCACCGGTACGCCTTCGCGCAATTCTTCGACGCGCCGGCCTATTGCAGGCAGCGCGCTTTCGTCGCCGATCAGCAGGTACCAGTCGAAATCGTCGGGCACCACGGCCGATCCGCGCGGGCCGCCGATGGACAGGCTGTCGCCCACTTGCGCCGCAGCCGCCCACTGCGTTGCGGGGCCGCTATCGTGCAGTGCAAAATCGATGGTCAGGGTGCATTGCGCGGTGTCGAACCGGCGCGGGGTAAAATCGCGCATGACCGTATCGCCGGCATCGGTAGCAAAGAACAGCTTGATATGATCGTCGGCCGACGCGCTGACAAAGTCGTTGAGTTCAGGCGCGGTAAACACCATGCGGCGCATGTGATCGCCCAGTTGCTCGATCGCGGTAACGGTCAGCGTGCGGCGGC
Source organism: Novosphingobium acidiphilum DSM 19966 (assembly GCF_000429005.1). Taxonomy (GTDB): domain Bacteria; phylum Pseudomonadota; class Alphaproteobacteria; order Sphingomonadales; family Sphingomonadaceae; genus Novosphingobium; species Novosphingobium acidiphilum. Next base: position 130,420 of record NZ_AUBA01000010.1, read on the forward strand.
GGGTGTCGTGGCGCAGGCGGGTGATCTGGTGACGGGACATTGCGGGTCCTTGAACAGGCGCAGAACACCGGGGCGGGCGCACTGCCGGGAGAAAGCGTATACGATTCGTTTCAATGCATCTAAGATATATCTTTTAAGGCGCTTTGCAAGCGGTAAAGATATATCTTTCCTGATGTCGTCGCAGCCCCAGCGCGCAACCTGGCGGGCCGTAAGTTGAATAAATTGTCATGAATCTTGCCTTGTGTAACACTATAACATCTCATATTGCGCGCTACCAAGCGTCCCCCCCACGCCCTTCGGAAAAACAACCACCGCATGATTGATTCGCATCGACGACTTCTGGCCGGCACTGTCTTTGCAGCCTGCGCTCTGGTTCTGGCCGGCACCGCGCCTGCGTATGGCGCCGATGCCCCGCCCGCCGCGGCTGCGCCCGCGGCCGACCCGGCGGCCCCGCGCGATCCCATCGTGGTCACCGCACGCCGGCTCGACGAAGCGCGGTCGGCCGTCCAGAAAAGCCTGGGTGCCGATAGCTACGGCATCACCAACGCTGCGATCCAGGCGTTGCCGGGCGGGGACAACCAGCAACTGAACCAGATCATGCTGCAATTGCCCGGGGTGGTGCAGGACGGGTTTGGCCAGTTCCACGTGCGCGACGATCACGCCAATCTGCAATACCGTATCAACGGCACGATCCTGCCCGAAGGCCTGGCGGTGTTCGGGCAGACTTTGTCACCGCGCCTGATCGATCATTTCGACCTGTTGACCGGGGCGCTGCCCGCACAATACGGCCTGCGCACCGCTGGTGTGATCGACATTCACACCAAAAGCGGGTTTGCCAACGGCGGCGAAGCGTCGATTTATGGCGGCAGCCACGACACCATCGAACCCAGCCTGGAATATGGCGGCTCGACCGGACAGACCAACTATTTCGTATCGGCCGATTATCGCCACGATTCGCTGGGCATTGAAAACGTCAATGCATCGCGCACCGCGGTCCACGATGCCACCGACCAGTTCCAGGGGTTTGTCTATCTCGATCGCATCCTGTCCGACAGCGACCGGATCAGCTTTGTCGGCGGCTATTCGAACCAGTGGTTCCAGATCCCCGATCCGGTCGGGCTGACCGCCACCAGCCCGGTTGCGGTCAATGGCCAGACCAGCTTTGCCTCGAACGCGTTGAACGAACGCCAGCTGGAACGCACCGGTTTTGGCCAGGTTGCGTTTTTGCACGACAGTGGCCCGTTGACGGTGCAACTGGGCGGCTTTGCGCGCTTTTCGGCTTTGACCTACCGCCCCGATCCCACAGGCGAGCTGATTTTCAACCGTCTGGCCCAGCAGGCGTTCAAGGACGATCTGGCGCTGGGTCTGCAGGCCGATGCCTCGCTGCGCGCAGGCAACGGCCATACGGTGCGCTTTGGCGGGTTTTTGCAGCACGACCATACGATCAGCGACACGCAGACCGCTGTCTTTCCGGTCGACGGCACGGGCGTGGCCGATGCGCCGCCGCTGTCGATTGTCGACAACAGCACCAAAAGCGCGGTCATGGCCAGCCTCTATGTCCAGGACGAATGGCAGCTGTCGGGCAAGGTCACGCTGAACTATGGCGGCCGCTTCGACTATTACGATGCCTATCGTCAGGAAAACCAGCTCAGCCCGCGGGTCAATCTGGTTTGGCAGCCCGATGCGCTGACCACGCTGCATGTCGGCTATGCGCGGTATTTTTCGCCGCCCGCGTTCGAACTGGTTGCCAACACCAGCATCGCGCGGTTTGTCGGCACCAGCGGTGCTGCCAATTCGCTGGTCGACACCACCCCGCAGGCCGAACGGCAACACTATTTCGATGTGGGCGTGCAGCGCAAGCTGGCGCCGGGGCTGACCGTGGGGATCGACGGATATTACCGGCTGTCGCGCCATCTGATCGACGAGGGCCAGTTCGGCGCGCCGATTATCCTGACCCCGTTCAACTATGCCTATGGGCGTATCCGCGGGGTCAATCTCTACGCCAATTACCAGCGCGGACCCTGGCTGGTCTATGCCAACTTTGCCGCGGCCAAGGCGCAAGGGCGGCAGATCGAATCGAGCGAATTTTCGTTCGGCGCGACCGAACTGGCCTATATCGCCAGCCACTTCATCACGCTTGATCACGACCAGACCTACACCGGTTCGGGCGGGATCAGCTATGCGTTCCGCGATGGCGCGCTCAAGGGGCTGAAGCTGGGGTCAAGCATGATCTATGGTTCGGGCCTGCGGTCGGATCTGACCCTGCCCGATGGCACCGATGTGCCCAATGGTGCGCATCTGCCCGCCTATGCCCAGTTCAACCTGGCGGCGAGTTACAAATGGGCCAAGCCCGGCGTGGAATTACGCTTTGACGTGACCAACGCGTTCGACAGCAAATACGAAATCCGCGATGGCACCGGCGTCGGCGTCGGCGCACCGCAATGGGGTCCGCGGCGCGGGTTCTTCTTCGGCATCTCGAAGGATATCTGAGCGCGGGTCAAACGATACGCGCGCCCTGGCGGCGCAATTCGGCCTGTACCGCCGCGATATCCACGGTGTGGAAATCGCGGCCGGTCCTGACCGATATTGCCGCCGCGACGCCCGCACCCTGGCCCGCCACCGCGCAGGCCATCATGTTGCGCACCGCGGCATGGCTGACTTTGTCGCCGCCGATCGAACGGCCGGCCACGATCAGGTTGCGCGGGCCGCTTTTGGGCAGCATCGCGCGATAGGGTATGTGGAAATAACGCCCGGTGGTGGGGATGATCAGCAGGCCATAGCCGTCGATGAATTCGGGAAAGATGCCGATCGAATCGGCAAACCGGCCTTCGCCACGCACATCGCCATCGGCCATGTTGTAGACCGCATCGATCTTGCGCGTGTCGCGAATGCCCAAAGTCATGCCGAAATTGCGCAATTTGGCAGTGTCGCAGCCGGGCATGAATTCGCGCAAGGCGGCAATCGCGTGCATCGCCTGCGCACGGCCCTCGATTTCGCCCGTGGTCAGATCATCGGGATCGGTGCCGTCGAGCGTCAGATGCACCATGTTGAGATAGGTCAGATCGCCCTGGTCGGACACGGTGCCCCAGGTGCCGGCAATCGTCTTGAGGCTGTCGGGCAGCAGGCCTGCCTTGTGTGCGGCCTGAAACGGTTTGCGCAAAAAGGGTGAAAACAGCGCGTCTTCCTTGCCCGCGGTGGTGACCGACCATTCGCCGTCCTTGGCCCAGTCGGCATAGGTCTGCGGATCGGCCTTGACCGCATCGATGAACCGCGTCTTGTTGACCCCGCACATCGAAAACATCACCGACACGCTCATCATTTCGGACTTGGGCGTCTTGAACACCGGGGCACCGGCGCGCGTGGCGATATCGGCATCGCCGGTGGCGTCGATCACCCGTTTGGCCAGGATGGCCTCGCGCCCGGCCTTGCTTTCGGTGATGATCCCGCGAATTTCGCCGCCCTCCATGATCGGCGCGACAAACATGCGGTGCAGCATCGGGTGCACGCCCACCTCGGCCACCAGCACATCGGCGACATGTTTGAACGCCTCGGCATCGAGCGCGTGGCTGATCGATTGCGGTTCGGGCAGGGCCGCGCCCATCGCCTTGGCCCGGTCTTCGAATTCGCGGCCGATACCTTCGCTGTCGATCGTGGCGGGGTGGCGATACCAGGCAAAGCCTTCGACCCCGACCTGGGTGATATTGCCGCCAAAACAGCCATAGCGTTCGACCAGCGTGGTCTGCACGCCGGCGCGGGCCGAGGCGATCGCGGCCGCCAGGCCGCCGGGGCCCGACCCCACCACCAGCACGTCGGTTTCGTGGATCACGTCGATCGCGCGGGCGGGTTCAAGGATGGTCCGGGTCATGGCGTCAAGAGCTGCGACGGATCATCGCGCGATGCCACGGCCAAGACGCGTCCATCGCAAAAAGGCAAAGCCGCCGCCCCGACCATGCCTGCACGGCATGGACGGGGCAGCAGGGTCCGTTTCGAAACCGGCGTTATTTGCGCAGGTTGTTGGTGCTGGTGATGAACGCCGCCACCGCATCGTGCAGCTGGTGCAGCGCGTCGGTGTTGGCATAGACCATGTGGCCCGACCGGAAATAGCGATAGGCGATGTTGGCCTGCAGGCTGGCCGGGATCGGCAGGTGGTGCATTTCGTACCACCCTTCGTAATAGGGTGTGGCCAGGTCGTAATATCCGCCGGTGACCAGCACTTTCATCTGCGGGTTGTATTTCATCGCGGTGGCAAGGTCGGGCATCACATTGGCGGTGCCGCGCACCGGTCCGGGCTGGCCCGGCGGGGTGTGGTCAAAGCTCCAGGCATTGGTATAGGCCGATGGCTTGTAGGTTTCATCCTGACCATAATGCAACGTGTCGCGGACATAGGCGTTCAGCGCCGAAACATAAGCCGAACCGACCGCCGCCGATTGCGGGTCATAATCGGCTTCCTTGTTCAGCACATCCATCGCCGGGCCGGAAAAGCGGGTGTCGAGCCGCCCGGTGGTCAGTTCGCTGCCGATCTGCAATTGCTGGGTGAACTGGCCGCCCTCGACGCGCAAATCCGACCGCAGGATATAATCGGCGGGCAGGCCGATATAGCGCGCCATGCGTTCGGCAACGTCGCGTTTTTTCGCCGGATCGATCAGCGATCCCTGTTGCAATGCGGCGGCATAGTCGCCGCTGGCAAAGGCCTCGACCTCTTTCAGGAACGGTTCGATTTCGGCCGGCCGCGTGCCGGGCAGGCGGTTGTGATACCACGCGGTTGCGGCATACGTGGGCAGCGCGGTGATATAGGGCTGGTCGGTACCGGGGTTGAGCGAGGCGCCGTCTGCCGACAGGTTGAAATTCAGGATCTGCGATAGCAGGATCACGCCGTTGAGATCGACCATGTGCTCGGTGGTCAGGCGTGCCGCCATCATCGCGGCGCGCGGTGTGCCATAGCTTTCACCGAACAGGTATTTGGGCGAATTCCACCGGTCATGCCGCGTCAGGAACGCCTGGACAAAGCTGGAAAAGGCATGCGCATCGGCGTCCATGCCGTAAAACGCGGTTTCCTTGTCCTTGCCCGCGATGCGCGAAAAACCGGTGCCGGGCGCATCGATGAACACCAGATCGCTGGCATCGAGCAGGCTGGCATCGTTGTCGATCAGGGCATAGGGCGCAGCCGGCGTATGGCTGTCATCGCGCGTGACCACGCGCCGCGGGCCAAAGGCGCCCATGTGCAGCCACACCGTTGCCGAACCGGGTCCGCCGTTGAACAGGAAGGTGATCGGGCGATCGGCTGCGGCCACGCCTTTCTTGAAATAGGCGACATAGAACATCGATGCTTCGGCGGCGGGCATGGCCTTGTCATCGGGCTTGCCCGCGGCGCGCCAGGCGGCGTCATCCCAATGTTCGGGATGGACGACAATCGTACCCGAAATCGCCTGATAGTCGATCTTCTGTCCCTTGACCGTGACCGTGCCCGACGAGGCAACTTGCGCCTCCTTGAAAATCGCATTGGGGCCGGGGGCGGCCGCATCGGTCTTGTCGGCGGCCATGGCAGGCGCTGTGGCCAGCGCCAGCGCGCTGGCGGCAATCAGGCGGAACGGCAGTCTGTAGGACATTGATCTCTCCAAACGCGCCCGGGCTGAATACCTTCGGGTGCATCTGGCAACGGGGGCTGCCTGATTGCCGTATCATGCGCAACCGATTTTGCGGGTCAAAGTTGTGCATAGCCGCAACGAAATCTTGGCAGGTGCGGCGCTATGGCAGCGGCATGCGATACGAAAGCGGCATGGCGACACGCGCGTCGAAGCGGGCACAGCACGCGCCACCGGCGCGGCTCGACAGCCTGCAGGTGCTGCGCGCGGTGGCCGCGCTGGCGGTGGTGGTGTTCCATTGCCACTGGACCGGCATTGCCAGCTTTGGCGTGGAACTGTTCTTTGTCCTTTCCGGGTTTGTCATCTGCCATGCCGCCGCGCAGGACCCGCGCCGTTTTCTGGCCCGGCGCGTGGCACGGGTGGTGCCGTTGTACTGGCTGGCGACGTTCGGCGTGTTTGCCATCGCGCTGTTCGCGCCAGCGATGGTGGCGGCAACGCACGCGACCGCGGCCAATCTGGTGCGCAGCCTGATGTTCTGGCCTTATGTGCGCGATGATGGCGCGGATATGCCGCTGCTGTTCCTGGGCTGGACGCTGAATTACGAGGCGTTGTTTTATGCCATGTTTGCGCTGTGCCTGGCGATTTCGGCGCGGCTGGCGCCGTGGCTGGTGCTGGGGCTGCTGATCGGTGCGGCGGCGCTGCATCGGGTGGTTGCGCCGCTGGGCGATCCGCTGGATTTCTGGACCCGGCCGATCATACTCAATTTTGCCTGCGGGATCGTGGCCTGGCTGGTCTGGCATCGCCACAGGGCATGGGTGGGGCAGGTTCCGGCAGCCGTTGCGGTGCCGGCCGCGCTGATCGCGCTGGGCGTGCTGGTGACCGGCGTGCATCACCGACTGGGCGGGTTCATGCCATGGAGCGGGATCATCAGCGGGGTGCTGTTGCTGGGGCTGTTGGCGCTGACCGCGCGGATCCGCTGGCCTGCGGGGTTGCTGGTGGTCGGCGATGCCAGCTATTCGCTGTATCTGCTGCATCCGTACGTGCTCGAAGCGATCAATCGCAAGCTGCATGCCTTTGGCCCCGACCCGCTGGGCATTGCGGCGACGCTGGGGGCCGTGCTGGCGGCCGTGGCGCTTGGCATCGTGGTGTTCCGGCTGGTCGAGCGGCCCAGCAACCGCGCCCTGCGACGCCTGATCGGGTGACCCGCGGGCCACGTTGCAGCCGCGCGTGGCCGGGTTATACAGGGCAATGGCCGCAAAGCTGCGCGCCGATCTGCCGAAGGAACCCCGGATGCGATTGCTGATTTTGGCCGCGCTTGCGATTGCCACACCCGCCCGGGCCGAAACCTTCGAGTTGAAGGCGACGCCGCAAACGGTCGCGTGGGGGCATTACGATGCCACCGACAAGCCGGTTCTGACCGTGCGATCAGGCGACACCGTGGTGATCCATACGCTGCTGACCAACAGCCCGGCGGGTCTTGAAAAAGCAGGCGTTGCCCCCGCCGATGTCGAACCGGCCTTGCGTGCGGTGTTTGACGGCGTGCCCGCCTCGGCGCGCGGACCGGGCGGGCATATCCTGACCGGGCCGATCGCGATCGAGGGCGCAGAACCGGGCGATACGCTGGAAGTGCGCATCCGCAAGATCGATCTGGCGATCCCCTATGCCTACAACGCGTTCCGCTATGGCGCCGGGTTTCTGACCGACGATTTCCCCTATCCCAGGGTGAAGATCGTGCCGCTGGATGCCAAGCGCATGACCGGCCTGTTCGGCCCCGGTATCGAAGTGCCGCTGGCGCCGTTTTTCGGCAGCATGGGCGTGGCTCCGCCGCCGGCATTCGGTCGTTATGATTCGGCGCCGCCCACCATCAACGGCGGCAATATGGACGACAAGGCGCTGGTGGCGGGCACCACGCTGTTTCTGCCGGTGCATGCGCGCGGCGCGCTGTTCCAGGTGGGCGATGGCCATGCCGCGCAGGGCAATGGCGAAGTGGATATCACCGCGCTGGAAACATCGTTGACAGGCACGTTCCAGTTCATCCTGCACAAGCAGCAAATGCTGCCCTATCCGCGCGCGGAAACCCCCACGGCCTATATTGCGATGGGGTTTGACGACGATCTGAGCCACGCCACGCGCAAGGCGGTGCGCAACATGATCGATTTTCTGGTCAACACCAAGACCATGTCGCGCGACGATGCCTATATGCTGATCAGCGTGGCGGGCGATGTCGAGATCACCGAACTGGTCGACCGCAACAAGGGCGTGCACGTCGTGCTGCCCAAGGCGCTGTTCGAACAGCGCTAGAGCATTTTGCAAAAAAGTGGGCACCGGTTTTTTGCAATAAACGATGCTTTATTTCGCAGATTGCGCCGCCGCCGGTTCACGCGCCCACGGCGATATTGACGGTTTGGTGTTGCCGCCGGTTGCCGCGGGCTTGTCTTCGGCATTCGTTTCTTCAAGCGAAGGCACGCTGCAATAGGCGGTCAGCAGCATGCCGGCCGCCCACAGCAGCGCGTTCCAGCGGCTGCGGAACAGGGTGTTCAGCCTGGGCCCGGGGATCAGCATGGGGGCAGGTGTGCGCGCACCGGGGTTAAGATCTGCTATTCGGCGCGAAACTGTTCGGACAGCGCGTGGTACAGCTTTGGCCGGCACACCACCGCGCTGACCGCATCGGCGATCAGCGCGGTGGCAAACAGCGGCAGGATCATCGTGCGATCGGCGGTCATTTCCATCATGATGATCACCGACGTCATCGGCGCGCGCACCACCCCGGTGAAATAGCCGACCATGCCCAGCAGCACGATCGCGCCGGCCGGACTGCCCGCAAACAGCATCGACATCAGCTGCCCCAGCCCCGCGCCCACCGACAGCGACGGCGCAAAGATCCCGCCGGGCGCACCGCTTAGCGCGGTGGCCAGCGTGACCACGAATTTGGCGGGCCCAAATGCCAGCGATGCGTGATCGCCCGCCAGCAGATGCCGCGTCGTCTCGTACCCGGTGCCCCAGCTCAAGCCGTCGGTTGCCCACCCTGCCAGCGCGACGATCAATCCGCACAGCGCGGCAAACATGATCGGCCGCGCGCGCAACGGTGCCAGCCAGGTCTGCGCCGGGCTGGCCAGCGCGATCAGGCTGCGCGAAAACAGCCCCCCTGCCACGCCGCCCAGCACACCTGCCACCGGTGCTGCAACCAGCATCGTGCGGATCGGCAGGGCCTGTCCCATGGCGCCGAAATAGACATAGTCTCCGGCCAGGCCCAGGCTAACCAGTCCGGAGATCATCACCGCGGCCATCACCATCACCGCCACTTTCTGTTCGAACGCGGCCGCCAGTTCCTCGATGGCAAAGGCGACGCCGGCCAGCGGGGTGTTGAACGCCGCAGCCACACCCGCTGCGCCACCGGCGATGATGACGCCTGCGGTTACCGGCACGCGCAGCCAGCGATGCACTGCCACCATCAGTGCGGCGCTGATCTGCACCGTGGGGCCTTCGCGCCCCACCGATGCGCCGCACAACAGCATGGCCAGTGTCGCCAGAAACTTTGCCGCTGCCGTGCGCAGCGAAACCAGCGCGCCATCGGTCGTTTTGTCCGGATTGTGGCTGGCCGCCATGACCTGCGGAATGCCCGATCCGCGTGCCGCCGGAAAGGTGCGCCGGGTCAGGTAGACGATCCCTGCGAACACCGCCGGGGTACCGATAAACGGGGCATAAGGCGCGGCGGCAACCAGCCGCGCAAACGCCTGCTGGGCCAGATCCCCCAGCCGGGCAAAGGCAATCGCGGCCAGCCCCAGTGCCACCGCGCCCACCACCGCGGCCAGGCGGGTGTGGACGACGGTCAGTTGCTTGCGGGCAAAGGCGGCTGGGTTTCGGCGCGGCATCGGTTGCTCAGTGTGCGGCCAGATCGCGGCGAAACACACTGCCCGGCACCCACTGCGGCCGGGCCGCACCATCAGCCACCCGCAGCGCCAGTTCGGCGACAAAGGCGTCCAGCTTTGCCGCCTCGTCCTTCAGCACGCCGGGCTGCTGCAGATCGTCGGCCGGCGAATGATAACGGTTGGCGCGCCAGTCGTGCTCGATGCGGAACTCGGGCGTGTTTCGGGCAAAGCCGAACTTGAACGCCAGCGCGGGGATACCTTCGCGGACAAAGCTGAACTGGTCCATGCGGATAAACGTGTTGCGATCGGGCATCGGATCGGGAACCAGCGCCAGACCGCGGTGCGCCGCCACCGTGCGGGCATCGTCGCCCAGCGTGCTTTCGCCTTCGCCGATCGCGGCCACGGCGGTCAGCGGCCACAACGGCAGCGGCATGTCGAAATTGAGATCCGCGACGATCGACCCCCCGGGTACAGACGGACGCATCGCGAAATAGTGCGATCCCAGCAGGCCCTTTTCCTCGGCCGTGACGATCACGAACAGGATCGACCGGCGCGGCCGGTCTGGCCCGCTGCGCAGCCGGTGCGCGACATCCAGCACCGAGGCCACGCCCGATGCATCGTCCATCGCGCCGGTGTAAATCGCCCTGCCGTTGATCGGTGCGCCGATCCCCAGATGATCAAGATGCGCCGACAGCACGACATATTGCCCGGCCAGCTGCGGATCGCTGCCCGGCAAACGCGCGACCAGATTGGGCGATGTCAGTGCCGTCTGATGCGCAACCACGCTGGCCTGAAACCGCGGTGCCAGCGCAAACGCCGGCACCGCGCGCGACGCATCGGCCAGCGCGCACAGCTCTGCAAAACTGTGGCCTGATCCCCGAAACAGCGCGTCGGCGTGATCGGGGTCCACTGCACCGCTGAAGAAATCGTCGGGCATGTCGCGCAGCTGCGGATCGGCCAGATACATGCCGGGCTGCCCGGCCAGCAGTTTTTGCCGTGCCCAGGGGATTTCGATCTGGTGCGGCGTGGTCAGCGATATCAGCCCGACCGCCCCCAGCGTGCCCAGCAGTTTCGCGCGGTCGAAACGCGCGTTCGATTTGATCGACGCCGCGATCGACGCGGGGCCGCCGCTGATCACCACCGCGATCTTGCCCTTCAGATCGACGCCTGCGAAATCGTCGTGGCCTTGCGCGGGCAGATGCAGGCCATAGCCGATGAACACCAGCGGTGCATCGATCTGCGCCGGACGCCGCGCCCCCCCGGCGGAAATCAGCGCATCGGCGCCAACTGTGAGCGCGGTTCTGGTGCCGTCGGGCGCGACCAGCACGGCACGTGATGCCGCCTGGTCGACCATCTGCTGTTCGAACGCCACCGGTTGCAGATACCCGTCGACCCCTGCGGGGGTCAGCCCCTCGGCCCGGAACCGTGCCATGACATAGTCGGCCGCGCGCAAATATCCCGCCGACCCGGTCTGGCGCCCCTCGTTGGCGTCATCGGCAATCGCGCTGACATCTGCCCACCACTGCGCAGCCGCCGGTGCAAGCGCTGCAGGCTCGGCGTGGAGGGGTGCGGCAAGCGACAGCGCAAGTGCGGCACCTGCCAGGCAACCAACGACCGGCTTTGCTGCACCGGGTGTGCGGCCCATTGCGATTCCGCGGCGTTTCGACATCGGCAATCGCTCCGTGGGTCTGGCAGAATGCAGACTGGTATTGGACGGGTTTGCGGCAGGCAAACGAAAAAGGCCCGGGGATGACCCCGGGCCGTGGTACCGCCCCATCCCCTGGCGTGCGACGCCGAAGGGATCAGGCTTCGATAATCACTTTCAACGCTTTGGTCGTGGCGGCATTGCCGAAGGTTTCATAGGCTTCGAGAATGGCGTCGAGCTTGAAATGGTGGGTGATCAGGCGTTTGGGCTCGATGCGTCCTGCGGCCAGCACTTTGAGCAGCATCGGCGTGCTGGAGGTATCGACCAGTCGCGTGGTGATCGCGATGTTGCGGTCCCACAGCGTTTCCAGATGGAGCGCCACCGGCACGCCGTGGACGCCGACATTGGCAATCGTGCCGCCGGCCGCGACAATCTTTTCGCACAATTCGAACGTGGCGGGGATGCCCACCGCCTCGATCGCGGTATCGACGCCCTTGCCGCCGGTGATCGCCATCAGCGCCTTGACCGGATCACCTTCGCCACTGCTGCCGGCGCCGCTGTTTATGGTGTGAGTGGCACCAAATGTCCTGGCGATTTCCAACCTGTTGTCATCGAGATCGATCATGATGAGCATGCCCGGCGAATAGAACTGCGCAGTCAGCAGCGCAGCCAGCCCGACCGGCCCCGACCCGACGATTGCCACGGTGTCGCCCGGCTGGATCTTGCCATTAAGCACGCCGCATTCGAACCCCGTCGGCAGGATGTCGCTCAGCATGACCAGCGCTTCTTCATCGGCGCCGGCCGGAATTGGGTAGAGGCTGGTATCGGCATGCGGGGTGCGCACGTATTCGGCCTGGCAGCCGTCGATCGTGTTGCCCAGGATCCAGCCGCCGGTGGTGCAATGCGAAAACATGCCCCTGCGGCAGAATTCGCATTTGCCGCAGGCGCTGACGCAGGAAATCAGCACGCGGTCGCCCGGCTTGAACGTGGTCACCGCAGGGCCGACCAGGTCGACCACGCCGACGCCCTCGTGGCCCAGAATGCGGCCCGGGGCGCAACTGGGCAGATCGCCTTTGAGGATGTGCAGATCGGTGCCGCAAATCGTTGTCCGGGTGATTTTGATCACGGCATCGCCAGGATCGATGATCTGCGGTTTGGCATGGGCTTCGAACGAGGGCTTGCCCGGTCCGTGATAGACAAGCGCCTGCATTGTCGAAAGCGTGGTGGCTTCGTTCATGGCAAATTCCCGGATGGTTGGCTTGCCCTGAGCGGTAGGCCTGTCGCAGACCGGTCGGCAGGTTCGGATAGTACCCACCCGCGCCATGGCGCATGACAGAAAAAGCCCGGGAATGACCCCGGGCTTTTCCGTTTGCGATATGCAAGTGCTGGTCTGTAAATCAGCGCTTCGAGAACTGGAAGCTCTTGCGCGCCTTGGCGCGGCCGTACTTCTTGCGTTCCACGACGCGCGGATCGCGGGTCAGGAAGCCGGCGGCCTTGACCGCGCTGCGCAGCAGCGGTTCGTACTTCGACAGCGCCTGGGCGATGCCGTGCTTGACCGCACCGGCCTGGCCCGACAGACCGCCGCCCTTGACGGTGCAGATCACGTCGTACTGGGCATCACGACCGGCCACCTGGAACGGCTGGTTGATCACCAGACGCAGGGTGGGGCGGGCAAAGTACACTTCCTGATCGCGGCCGTTGACGGTAATCTTGCCCGAACCGGGCTTGATCCACACGCGGGCCACGGCGTCCTTGCGGCGACCGGTGGCATATGAGCGACCCTGGGCGTCGATTTCGCGTTCGCGAATGACGGCGGCGGGGCCGGTGCGCACGACGGGTGCAGCGATTTCGCCAGTGTCTTCGGCGGGGGCGGCAGCAGCCAGATCCTTCAGATCGGCCAGGCTGGAAACGGAATCGGTGTCAGCCATTATGCACCCACCTTGTTCTTGCGATTGAGCGACGCGACATCGAGCACTTCGGGCTGGTTGCCCGCATGCGGATGGTCGACACCGTTGTAGAGATGCAGCGCGCGCATCTGGGCGCGGCCAAGCGGCCCGCGCGGGATCATGCGTTCAACCGCCTTTTCCACAACGCGCTCGGGGAAACGGCCACCGAGCAGTTTGCTCGCGGTCAGTTCCTTGATCCCGCCGGCATAGCCGGTGTGCTTGTAATAGATCTTGTTCTTCAGCTTGTTGCCGGTGAACTTGACCTTGTCGGCGTTGATCACGATCACGTGATCGCCGCAATCGACGTGCGGCGTGTACGTCGGCTTGTGCTTGCCGCGCAGATGATTGGCGATGATCACCGCCAGACGGCCAACGACGAGGCCGTCGGCATCAATCACGTGCCACTTTTTTTCCACCTCGGCCGGTTTGATCGACCGGGTGACCTTGCTGAGCGCCTTCATAGGCTTTCGGTTCCCTAAAGTAATGCACCGGACGCCGGGCGCCGCGGTAAGTGAGGGGGCCTTTGTTGCAAATGGGGCGTTGAGTCAAGGTTTCAGGCGGTTTTGCGGAGAGGTAAAATAATACCTTGTCTCAGTTCGGCTGCTTGCCCAGGCCGTGCGCGGACCAGGTCGTGGCCACCACCAGCAGCGCGCCGGTCAGCTGGTGCAGCACTGCCAGGGGTATCCACACACCGCTCCACACCGTGGCGATGCCCAGCAGGATCTGGGTGCCGAATGCGCTGTGCAGCGCGATCGAAGCCGGGCGGTGGCCCGCCTTGCGCGCCGCGCGCGCCAGCATGACCAGCACGACCACCAGGGCCCAGGCCCACCAGCGATGAAGAAAATGCACCAGATAAGGATCGTGGCTGGCGGCAAAACCGGGACCGTGCGTCCAATCGATGCCGGCGGGCCAGAACCGGCCCTGCATCAACGGCCACGCGTCCCAGTTGAACCAGCCGGCACCGGCCACCACGCCTGCGCGCAACCCTGCCAGCCAGGCCCCCAGGATCAGCTGCACCGCCAGCGCGGCCAGCGCCAGCGCGGCCAGCGGGCGCAATCGCGCCGGCGCCTGCCCCCGCGCCGTGCCGGTCAGATCGCGCGCGGTCCACACGACACCCGCCAGCGTGGTCAGGGCCACCAGCAGATGCGTGGCCAGGCGGAAATGGCTGACTTTCACATCATGGACAATGCCCGATTTGACCATCCACCAGCCCACCGCGCCCTGCAGGCCGCCCAGCGCCAGCAGCGCGATCAGCCGCGGCTTGTACCCGGCGGGAATCGCCCCGCGCCACCAGAACCATGCCAGCGGCGCGGCAAACGCCAGGCCGATGCCGCGCGCCAGCAAACGGTGCACCCATTCCCAGAAAAAGATGAACTTGTAGGTGCCAAGCGTCATCCCCGCTGGGCCGTTCACGCGGATATATTGCGGGGTCTGCTGGTACGCTGTGAATTGGCGTTGCCAATCCGCGTCGGTCAGCGGCGGCAGCGTGCCCGAAACCACATTCCATTCGGTGATCGACACCCCCGATTCGGTCAGGCGGGTAATGCCGCCGACGACCACGATGGCGATGATCAGCGCGGCGACCACCGCCAACCAGCGAACAAGTGCCAGGGGGCGTGCGGTTTCGGATGCAAGGGTCTGGGTCATGCGGCCCGATCTGACGGCGGATCGGCGCGCATGCAAGGGCTTAACATGTCCCCATCGGGCATGATCTGCCTTGCGTCATGATACACCGTCACATATACGCCCGGCCATGCGCAAGGCCCCCCCCGTTTCGCACTATCCCGGTCATGGCCGGCTCGATCGCATCGGTGTGATCGTGTCGGGGCTGTGCATGGTGCATTGCCTGGCAGGACTGTTGCTGATCGGCGTGCTGGGGCTGGGCGGCGGGCTGCTGCTGCATCCGGCGATCCACCGCTTTGGCCTGATTGCGGCGGTGCTGATCGGCGCCGCGACGATCGGCGCCAATGCGCTGCGCCATGGCCATCGGCTGCCGCTGGTGCTGGGTGCAGCCGGCCTGTTGCTGATGGCCGGCGCGATCGCGGCACACCATGGCGCCGGCGAAGCGGCGATGACGATCGCCGGGGTTGGCCTGGTTGCCAGCGCGCATATCATCAACTTGCGCCGGACGCCCTGCTGCTAGGCGGCGTGGACAAATTTGGGGTTCTCAATCATCGAGCGTCACAAGCAGGCACGCCCGAAAGGTGCCTTCCGCAGTGTCCTGCCGGTGCCAGATTTTGACGACGTTATAATACTCGAAAAAGCCTTCCGTATCTCGGGCAAGGTGTTCGCCAACGCGCGGCAGGAAGTCGAAGTCGGCTACGAATAGTAGCTTTTCCGGATCCTCGCCCTCAAACACTTCCACCAAAGCCATAAAGTCCTCCGTGCAGGCATAATTGCAATATTGGCCAGTCCCGGCAACGCCTTACGCTGAGAACGATTGACGAGGCGCGAGAGGAT
>NZ_AUBA01000011.1 GCF_000429005.1 Novosphingobium acidiphilum DSM 19966
GCCTCCATGAACTCTTTCGACCAAGTGTAATACAGGCTCTGCGCAATACCTTCCTTGCGGCACAGCTCGGCGATGCTGTCCTCGCCACGCAGGCCATCGAGCACGATACGGATCTTGTCTTCAGCGGAGAAATGTCGGCGGGTCTGGCGCCGAATGTCCTTCACCACCTGCTCGGCAGGGGCTTTCGCGGGCAATTTTCTCGAGGAGGGTTGGGGCTTCATCTGCGTTCCTTCGTCACTACGACAAAGCCCCAACCCTCCTCAAATCTCAACCCCTAATCTGTGCCAAAGGCGCTGACGGGGGACAGCCTTCGCCTTTGCTGTGCATGATGCATGGGCGGATGAGGAATTCGCGTCTTTCTACCGTGCGGATCGCGCCCTTGTCTCGGATTCATGTCTTGTCTTCGATCCGGCCAATATCCTTGATCATATATCTTCGATCGAGGCTGCACCCCAAAAAGACACAATCAGTTTGCCGCTTGCAGCGATGCACTGGATTACGGCGCGCAAGTCTGCGTGCCCCACCTTCGCTATTGCAGCCTGATCACTGTAGGAACCAGGTATGGACGTAGCAACCCTTCTTTATCGCAGCCGTCGTACACGTACCGAAGACTATCCGCGCAAGGCGATCGCTCTCCGCAGCGGCTATGCGATCGTGAAGGAGATCGATCCAACCATCGATGTGCATACGTTCTTGGCGCGCGCAGCGGGCGTCGCGAGCTGCGTATTCGGCGGCAACGCGCAAGATGCCTACTTGACGACAGCGCTGTCGGCGGTGGCATCCGTGCAGCCCGAAATGGATTTGTACCTTGCCGCGGTGCTGAATGCGGTCGTCTTGCAGCTTGGATTTCAGACGCGCATCTTCCTGGATGGCAGTCAATCGGCGGTATTCGATGGGCCGCAAGATATATTCATCGCAGCGATGCTCCACGCAAACGTTACCCAAGGCATACGGGTGGCAGAAGCTGCCGGGCAGATCGCGTTGCCTGTCTGGGCTAACGCCACCAACGCGCTGGAAGTGAATGCCGAACAGGTGTTCGAGCTCTCGCCTGACTTGGTCGTACAGTATTTGTCCGCGAACGGGAGTCGACACCTCGGGGCTTTGCTGATCGCGCCCGCCGACTCGGTCAAGGCCGAGTTTAGGATCGATGAACGTTTTAGCTATCTCGCCGATTCGGTTGGCCCAGAGACGCAGTTCTGCATCGGGGGCACGGCCGAAATGGTGTTCGGCGTTGCTGCCGAGTTACAGAAAAATTACTCGGCCCTGCAGTTGGCGATCAAGGGGTACTCCAGGTCCGAGGGGCGTGGACGCCAGAATAGGGCAGTGCTGGTTTTTGCGGGCCTCGATCAGCTTCCGGCGGTAACACTACGCACAGGAGTCTCGGTGCCCTGCACTTTCGGCTACGGGATCGACCAGAACGAAGGCGATCTTGATTCCATCAGCTATGGTAATTCCACCATTGAGGGTGTCGATTGGCCCAACCCCGGTGGCGAAAGCCACAAGAACGTCCGGGGCATTTGGGAAACCGCACCGGTTCGAAAACCTTTCCTGGTCAGCTCCTCTGCTCCTTTGCCGCTCGAGGCGCGTCAACGGATTTCCGGTTCGAACGAAATCTTCCATTCGACCCTCGCAATTCGCGACGGCATTCTGATCCCGATCGACGAGCCAGGGTACGCGAATTTTCTTTGCGCGAACCGCGATGGCAAGATTGTGACGGGGTGTGGAATGGACCCTTCGGGATGTAGCCTTTACGAAGCTGCGCGCGTCGATGATCGGGGGGTACGCAGCAATGCAATCCAAGCCGACCGGCTCACTCAGATCGAGGGCGCGGCGATGCCGCTCATGTTTACGCCGCAACTGCATAAGTGGCATTCCCATTTCATGATCCAGTGCCTTCCCCGCGTTCGGATTGCTCGCGATCTGGGTCTCGACATGACCATTTTGCTTCCCCATGATTTGCGCAAGAAGCAGTTGGAAATGCTGGAGATTCTAGGGTTCGGCGCCGATCGGGTAGTGATGATGCAGCCGGGTGACCTAGTTCAAGCGGAATCGCTTTATTTTCCGTGGCCGTGGCACCTGACTTTCACCAAATATAGTATGGCGATCTATGACGAAATCGCTGCGCACTTTGACACCAGCAAATACAAGACCCCCAAACGGCTTCTGGTCAGCCGCCAATCGCGCAAATCGTGGCGCAATTTGATAAATTACGACGCGGTCCGCAAGATGCTAATCGACGACTTCGGATTTGAAGAACTGTCGGCTGAAAAACTGTCGCTCGAAGAAGAGATTGCGACTTACGCCAATGCCGAAATAATTGTCGGCGCAGAAGGTGCTGGCATGTATGGCGCCGTATTCAGTAATTCTCGAGCAAAATACATCACTATGTGCGACGAGGATTACGTGATGCCTATTTTGGGAAGTATTGCTGCGATACATGAATTTGAAGTGGGTTATGTCTTTGGGGAAAGTCTCCGGTCTGATCGGGACGTTTCGCGTCGACTTAATTTCGGTCACTCCGACTTCATGATAGATGTTGGGCGTCTCGGAGACGCAGTCACCCGAGCGCTCGCAATTTAGGCTCGCGCGCTGACGGCGCACCGTCTGTGTCGTCATTTCGGTTCTGGGGCAAAACAAAAATTGCGACAATCGATTGACCTACTGCATTGCCTCGTCTGAATTGCTCCCAAAGAATGCGTTGTTGCCTCATCTTCTAAAATGCTCCCGTTGGGTAACTGCTCACGGGGTTGGCCTGTCGCGGCGCGATCAAGCGACGGCGAAGTTTCCATCAACGAGGTCGCGAATGGCACCGAGGGCGGATTTTCCCGACAGGCGCGCAGTTCCCGTGACCGATCGATACCCAGCGTGGATCTGTGCGCCCCAGTCTGAGCGGAAGCCGTTGGTGACTTTGCGGAACACGACGGACGGCCGGATTTCGCGTTCCGAGACATTGTTGGTCGCCGGCACATCACGGTTGGTGAGGAAGACGAAGAACTTCCCGCGCCAGGCCTTGATTTGCTTGAGCAGAACCTTGCCCGCCGGGTGTGCCACCGGCACACGCATCAGATCGGTCAGCTTGTTGTCGGCCTTGGCCGCATAGCAGGCCAATGTCGTGTCCTTGAGCTCGGATCGTCGCTTGCCGACACGAATTGCCCATCGCAGGTGATCGCGGATTTTTGGGGCGAAGACCGTGTCGCCACTGTCGATAGCGAACTGAGCATCGCGCAACACATGGGCCAGGCAGACTTGGTGCTCTTTGCCCAGTTCCTGCTGACCCGCGTAGCGGTCGGACAGTAATTACCCACCCCTGCGTTGACACGTCAGGCCGAGACAGCACCAAGGATAGTTTGGAAGGGGTTTGCTCCGGACAGCCGCGCGGTATCGACGGTTGTGCGCAAATCGGCTTCGGCGTCGGCGGCCCATTTGGCGCGGTAGCCGTTGGTGACTTTGCGCTGGATGACGCTGGGCCGCAGGGCGCGCTCGCTGACGTTGTTGGTGGCAGCGACCTTGCCGGGGAAGTCGCAGAACGTGAGCAATTGGTCGCGCGCGCGCCTGATTTGCCCGAGCAGTTCGTGCGCCAGTTCGCAGTGTGTGGCAGTGCCAAGGATCGCGTCGAGGTCGCGTAGCAATGCACGCCTTCGCCTTTTCACGGTGGAGGCTGCGAGCGTGGCTATGTCGCGTGCAAGCCCAAACCCAACCGCTCCTGACCAATCGAACGATGCGCCATGTCCGGGCCTCCTCTTCGGAAGGCCTATAGAATCAGCAATTATTGCTGCTGTCTACACCCACCCGCGCAAAGGTCTCATAATGCATGCGAAGGAACTGGCGGCAGCCAGATTGGCCCAATTTTCGCTGGAATAGCGATGCTCGAGCCGCACTGGAGTCCAGCTTCCTGCAGCAGTCAGGCGTCGTGATTGGCGTGGCGAAGCATCTTGGCGACGACGATCGCATAAATATCATCCCGATGTAATCACCGACGAAGCCATGAAAGCCTCGCAGATCGAGGGCGAATTGCTTGATCGTGAAAGCGTTCACCTTCACATGCTGAGGCAGACACCCCCTTCGGCCGCGTCACCTGCCGTGGTGAACCCTGCGGTCCAGCGTCGCGCTTAGCGGATATTGCGCCGACGCGACCGCAACGCCACATCGAAAAAGGGGTGTCCTGTCTGCTGGTGACCGGGTAAGGCCAGCGCAGATCAGCCGGGCGCCAACTCGGGCAGAAAACCACGGCAGGAGACCCTTCGATGCGCAAGGTGCTGGTTACCGGCTCGGCTGGATTTATCGGATTTCATCTTGCCAGGCTGTTGCTGGAACAAGGTTTCGATGTGGTCGGGTATGACGCGATCACCGACTATTACGACGTCAATCTCAAACGGCGGCGGCACGCCATGTTGCACCAGTCACCCCGGTTTCGCGCGATCGAGGCCCGGCTGGAAGACTTTGCACAGTTGCACAGCCTGTTCGCGGACGAACGTCCGGACGTGGTGGTGCATCTGGCTGCACAAGCCGGCGTGCGGTACAGTCTGGAAAATCCGCGCTCCTATCTCGAAAGCAACCTCGTCGGCACATTCAACGTCATGGAATGCGCCCGCGAATTCGCAGTCGGCCACTTGCTGATGGCATCGACCTCGTCGGTCTATGGAGCCAATACCGAGATGCCCTATTCAGAGCATCACAAGACCGACCATCCGTTGACCTTTTACGCTGCAACCAAAAAAGCCAACGAAGCCATGGGGCACAGTTATGCCCATTTGTGGAACCTGCCGACGACGATGTTCCGCTTCTTCACGGTCTATGGTCCCTGGGGCCGCCCCGATATGGCACTGTTCAAATTCGTGAAGGGCATACTCGAAGGCACCCCGATCGACATTTACAACAACGGCGAAATGTTTCGCGATTTCACTTATGTAGCCGATCTGGTAAAAGGCATTCGCTTGCTGATTGATGCCGTGCCGGTGCGCCCCGAAGATCCGGCGGCGATTCCGGCCTGGGACACGCTCAGCCCCGCGGCACCGTGGCGCGTGGTCAATATCGGCAACTCTGACAAAGTACGACTGGCTGACTTTGTCGATGCGATCGAAGCCGAATGCGGGCGTCCGGCCATTCGCAACTACATGGAGATTCAAAAGGGCGACGTACCCGCAACCTGGGCCGATGCCACCCAGTTGTTCGAACTGACCGGCTACAAACCGACGACCGATATTCGCGAAGGTGTCCGCCATTTTGTCACGTGGTACCGCGACTATTTCAACGTCTGATTGCACCGTGAACCACGCTTTGTCGCGGCGTGATCATGTGCGACCATGAAAAAGCCAAGCCCGACCATGCGTTCGATAAATTCCGATCTGATGCGCAGCGCCGCCACCAGTGGACCATGGGGACTGGTGCGCGCGTTCCTGTTCAATCCAGGTTTTTCTGTCACATTGCGATATCGCCTGGCCTGCCGCCTGCGCCGTCACGGCGGGCTGCCGGCCCGGGGCATCGCACGCCTCGTGTGGCTATCCAATGTGCGGACCTTCGGCTGCTACATGTCCCGTCCGCCCGGATTGGACCGGGACTGCTGCTGCCTCATCCTGTCGGCATCGTTGTCGGTGACGATGTCGAAATCGGCGATAATGCAACGATTTACCAGCACGTGACATTGGGCCAACGTGGCGCGCGCGATCAATCCTATCCCGTCATCGGCCACAATGTTGTGATCTATGCCGGCGCAGTCATCATCGGCAACATCACCATTGGCGACGGGGCGGTGATCGGCGCGAATGCGGTAGTCACCGGCGACGTGCCAGCGGGCGCAACGGCGGTCGGCATCCCTGCGCGCATTTCGACGCGACGATAACCTTGGCGGATCAGCGACCGATACCGGTGTAGGACAGCCCATGGCCCTCGATCACCGCGCGCGGATAGATATTGCGCAGGTCGACCAGCACGGGCTGCGTCAGCAGGGTTTTCACGCGGCCCAGGTCGAGCGCGCGAAATTCGTCCCATTCGGTCGCAAGGACCAGCGCATCGGCCCCATCCATGGCGGTGTAGGGGTCGGTGCAATAGATCACATCCTTCAGCACGCCGCGCGCCTGTTCCATGCTTTTGGGGTCAAACGCATGGACGGTGGCGCCTGCGTCCTGCAACGTCTGGATGATTGCAATCGCCGGGCTGTCGCGCATGTCGTCGGTGTTCGGCTTGAACGCCAGGCCCAGCACGGCGATGGTCTTGCCGCGCACGTCGCCGCCCATCGCTTCGATCACCTTGCGCCCCATCGCGCGCTTGCGCCGGTCGTTGATCGCGACCACCGCTTCGACAATGCGGATCGGCGAATCATAGTCGTCGGCTGTCTTGAGCAGCGCCAGCGTATCCTTGGGAAAGCACGACCCGCCATAGCCCGGCCCGGCGTGGAGGAATTTTGAACCGATCCGGTTATCCAACCCGATGCCGCGCGCAATTTCCTGAACGTCCGCGCCGACCTTTTCGCACAAGTCCGCCATTTCGTTGATGAACGTGATCTTGGTCGCCAGAAAGGCATTGCCGGCATATTTGGTCAGTTCGGCCCCGCGCCGGCTCATCTCGATGATCGGCGAACGGCCCAGCGCAAGCGGGCGATAGATTTCGCGCATCACCGCCAGCGCGCGTTCGTCATGGCCACCGATGACCACCCGGTCGGGCCGCTTGAAATCGTCGATCGCGGCGCCTTCGCGCAGGAATTCGGGGTTGGACACCACGGCAAAATCGGCGTCCGGGTTGGCCTCGCGGATGATCCGTTCGACTTCATCGCCCGTGCCCACCGGCACGGTCGACTTGTTGACCACGACCGTGAAACCGGTCAGCGCAGCCGCAATTTCGCGTGACGCGGCATGGACATAGACCATGTCGGCATGACCATCGCCGCGCCGCGACGGTGTGCCCACCGCGATGAACACCGCATCGGCCCCGCCCACCGCTTCGCCGATTTCGGTGGTGAAGCTCAGCCGCCCACCGGCCACGCCGCTGGCCACGAGATGGTCCAGCCCAGGCTCGTAAATCGGGATCTCCCCCGCCTGAAGCGAGGCGATCTTCGACGGGTCCTTGTCCACGCAAATCACCGTGTGCCCAAAGTCGGCAAAGCAGGCGCCTGAAACCAGACCGACGTAGCCAGAGCCAATCATCACCAATTTCATGCAGCATCACCCATTGTCTGGACCATCGCAGACATGTGCCCGCCCCGCCAGGGTACCGTGCGACAAGCCGTCTGAACAGGCCGCACTTTGGCGAAACCGTCTGGCGGTGGCAATTCCTTCGACAACCATTTCAGGTGTAACCGCGCGAAAAATTCGTCTGCATGCGCTGGCTGCGCGGTCATTGATCTGGATCAAGCACTTGGACAAAATGTCCAATCGCTTGTCGTCGTCGGCGGGCCTAGCCGGGCGTCATGTGTGCAGATCCCTCCTCTTCACCCCGTCGCCTGTTGCGAACCGCGCAGGCCGCATCCCTTGTTCCGCTGGCCGCCGCGCTGTCAGGCTGCGACTGGGTCGTGCTCAACCCGGCCGGTGATGTGGCGCGCCAGCAGGCCAATCTGGTACTGGTGTCGACCGCCTTGATGCTGGCGATCATCGTGCCGGTGATGGCGCTGACGGTGTTGTTTGCCTGGCGCTATCGCGCCGCCAATACCGCCGCCACATATGATCCGGAATGGCACCATTCGACCCGAATCGAGCTGGTTATCTGGACTGCCCCGCTGGCGATCATCCTCGCGCTGGGTTCGATCACCTGGGTGGCAACGCACGCGCTCGACCCCTGGCGTCCGCTGGCCCGGCTCGATGCCCAGCATGGCTTTGCGGCCGATGCACTGCCCATCGAGGTCGATGTGGTCGCGCTCGACTGGAAATGGCTGTTCATCTATCCTGACCAGAACATCGCCAGCGTCAATGAACTGGTCCTGCCCGAAGGACGCCAGGTGCGGTTTCGCATCACGTCGTCAACGGTGATGAATTCATTCTATGTGCCCGCGCTGGCCGGTCAGATCTATGCCATGCCGGGAATGGAGACCAAGCTGCACGCGGTGTTCAACCGCACCGGCAGCTTTTCCGGGCTGTCGGCCAATTTCAGCGGCGCCGGATTCAGCCATATGCACTTTGCGGCGCGCAGCGTGACACCCGGCGCGTTCGACACATGGGTCGCCGGGGTGCGACAGGCAGGCGCCGGGCTGGACCGCGCCACGTATCTGTCGCTTGATCGACCCAGTGAACACGTGCCGGTGCTGCACTATGCCAATGTCGCGCCAGACTTGTTCGACGCGGTGGTCAACATGTGCGTACGACCGGGCAAGCTGTGTGCGGGCGAAATGGCCGCGATTGACGCGCGCGGCGGCATGGGCCGCACCGGGCTGCTGAATGTTGCGGCGCTGACGTATGATCGGGCGGGCCACGAACAGGTGACCCCGACGACGGCGGGCTTTGCCGATGCCCGCCTGCGCCGCTTTGTGCGGGACTGGTGCGGCAATACCCGCCCATTGCGCGCCACAGTGGCAGGCGATGTCGCCACCTCGTTCAACGCAGCCCCTGCTGCGCACCCCTTTTCCTGATAGACCGGACACCGATCGATGACCAATGACATGACCTGGTCGCCCCTGCTTGGCCGCCTGTCACTCGATGCGATCCCGCTGCACGAGCCGATCCTGGTGGCCACCTTTGCGGTGGTGGCGCTGGGCGGACTGGCTCTGCTGGGGGCGCTGACCTATTATCGCCTGTGGCGCTATTTGTGGACCGACTGGTTCACCAGCGTCGATCACAAGAAGATCGGCGTGATGTACATGGTGCTGGGGCTGGTGATGTTCCTGCGCGGGTTTGCCGATGCGCTGCTGATGCGCGTTCAGCAGGCCGTGGCGTTCAACGGCAATGACGGATTTCTGCCGGCGCACCACTATGATCAGGTGTTCACCGCGCATGGCGTGATCATGATCTTTTTCGTGGCGATGCCATTTGTGACCGGCCTGATGAACTTTGTCGTGCCGTTGCAGATCGGCGCGCGCGACGTGTCGTTTCCGTTCCTCAACAATTTCAGCTTCTGGATGACGGCTTCGGGCGCGGTGCTGGTAATGGCATCGCTGTTTGTCGGCGAATTCGCCCAGACCGGCTGGCTGGCCTATCCGCCGCTGTCGGGGCTGGCCTATAGCCCCGGTGTCGGGGTCGATTATTACATCTGGGCGCTGCAGATCGCAGGTGTGGGTACCACGCTGTCGGGGATCAACCTGATCGCCACGATCGTGAAGCTGCGCGCACCGGGCATGACGTTGATGCGCATGCCGGTGTTCGTGTGGACCGCGCTGTGCACCAACGTGCTGATCGTGGCCTCGTTCCCGGTGCTGACCGCCGTGCTCGCAATGCTCAGCCTCGATCGGTATGTCGGAACCGATTTCTTCAGCAACGACTTCGGCGGCAGCCCGATGATGTATGTCAACCTCATCTGGATCTGGGGCCACCCCGAAGTCTATATTCTGGTCCTGCCGATCTTTGGCGTGTTTTCCGAAGTGACCGCCACGTTCAGCGGCAAGCGGCTGTTTGGCTATACCTCGATGGTCTATGCCACAGTAGCGATCACCATCCTGTCCTATATCGTCTGGCTGCACCATTTTTTCACGATGGGCTCGGGCGCCAGCGTCAACAGCTTCTTCGGCATTACCACGATGGTCATCTCGATCCCGACGGGCGCGAAGATGTTCAACTGGCTGTTCACGATGTACCGCGGACGCATCCGGTATGAGCTGCCGATGATGTGGACCGTGGCCTTCATGCTGACCTTTGTGATTGGCGGGATGACCGGGGTCATGCTGGCGGTGCCGCCTGCCGACTTCGTGCTGCACAATTCGCTGTTCCTGATCGCGCATTTTCACAACGTGATCATCGGCGGGGTGGTGTTCGGCACATTCGCCGCAATCAACTACTGGTGGCCCAAGGCGTTCGGCTTCAAGCTGGATGCGTTCTGGGGCAAAGTCAGCTTCTGGTGCTGGGTGCCGGGATTCTGGCTGGCGTTTGCGCCGCTCTACGTCATGGGCCTGATGGGCGTGACACGCCGCATGCGGGTGTTCGACGATGCCAGCCTGCAACCCTGGTTCATCGTTGCCGCGCTGGGCGCCGGGCTGATCGCCTGCGGCATCGGGGCCATGCTGGTGCAGTTTGCCGTATCGATCAGCCGTCGCGACACGTTGCGCGATGAAACCGGCGATCCGTGGGGTGGCCGCACGCTGGAATGGGCGACCAGCTCGCCACCGCCCGACTACAACTTTGCCTTTACCCCGGTGATCCACTCCATCGATGCGTGGGACGACATGAAACGTGTCGGCGTGGCCGCCCCGCGCGAAGGTTTCCGGGCGATCGCCATGCCCAAAAACACCGGCGCCGGCGTCATACTGTCGGGCATTGCCACGGTGTTCGGCTTTGCCATGGTCTGGCACATCTGGTGGCTGGCCGGCGCGGGCTTTGCCGCGCTGCTGCTGACCGCGATCGCCCACACCTTCAACACCGACCGGTCGACCCACATCCCCGCCGATGTCGTCGCCCGCACCGAAGCGGCCTGCGCGCGCCAGCGCGCTCTGGCCGAAGGAGCCTGACCGATGCGCCTGTCTGCATTTTCCTCGCTGCAACCCGGCGCTCTGACCGCGCAGTATTACGATCTGGACGAGCACGACCACCCCGAAGGCGCCAGCACGCTGTTCGGATTCTGGCTCTACCTGATGAGCGATTGCCTGATCTTTGCCATGTTGTTTGCCGCCTATGGCGTGCTGGGTGGCAACTATGCGGCAGGGCCTGGGCCCAAGGACCTGTTCGAACTGCCGTTGGTCGCGCTCAACACCGCGATGCTGCTGTTTTCCTCGATCACCTATGGCTTTGCGATGATCGCCATGCAGCGCGGCCGCACCGCCGGAGTACAGGGCTGGCTGGTGGTGACCGCGTTGTTTGGCGCCGCGTTTCTGGCCATCGAACTCCATGAATTTTCGAACCTGATCGCCGATGGCGCGACCCCGCAGCGCAGCGCGTTTCTGTCGGCGTTCTTCACGCTGGTTGGCACGCACGGATTGCATGTCACCTTCGGGCTGATCTGGCTGGGCACGTTGCTGGTGCAACTGGCCAAGCACGGCCTGACCGACGCGATGCGCCGGCGCCTGTTCTGCCTGTCGATGTTCTGGCACTTTCTCGATGTCGTGTGGGTCGGCGTGTTCACCTTTGTCTATCTGATGGGAACCTTGCGATGAGCGCCTTGCATTCGGACACGCATGGGCACGACGCCGTGCCCCATGTCGCGCTGAAGGATTATGCGACCGGCTTTGTGCTGTCGGTAGTGTTGACCGCGATACCGTTCTGGCTGGTGATGTCGGGCGTGCTGGGCGACAAGGCGCTGACCGCGATGATCGTCGCCACGTTTGCGGTGGTGCAGGTCGTCGTGCAGATGATCTTTTTCCTGCACATGAACACCCGCTCGGAAGGCGGATGGAACTTTCTGGCGCTGATCTTTACGGTGATCCTGGTGGGGATCGTGCTGTCGGGTTCGCTATGGGTCATGGCCCACCTCAACCAGAACATGATGCCGATGCCGCATGCGATGAACGAATTGCCATGATCGATGCGCCCGCGCGCAGGCGGGCATGGATACCGGCGCTGGCCCTGCTGGTGCTGGCCACGCTGTTTGCCGGGCTGGGCATTTGGCAAATACAACGGCTGGGCTGGAAAACCCGGCTGATCGCCAGCACACAGGCGGCGATCCACAGCGCGCCGGTAGATCCCGCCGCGTTGCCGCCGGGCGATCTGTCCGCGCTGGTCTATCACCGCGTGGCCATTTCCGGACGGTTCGTGCCGGGCGGGACCACGCTGGTGACGGGCACTTCGGTGATGGGCACCGGCTATTGGGAACTGGTGCCGCTGGCGGGCGATGATGGCCGCACAGTGATGATCAATCGCGGCTTTCTGCCTGAAGGCAGCCGCCTTGCCCCCGCGCGCGCCGCCGTGCCGACCGGCCACACGCGGATCGAAGGGTTGTTGCGCGTAACCGAACCCCGCGGCACGCTGCTGCGCGCCAACCGCCCGGCGCAGGACATCTGGTATGCGCGCGACATTGCCGCGATCGCCGCACGGCGCGGCGTTTCGGTCGATCCGCGCCTGTTCATCGACAGTTGGGGTGAAAATCCGGCACCCGGCGGAGGGGCGCCGATACCGGGGCTGACCGTGATCGCCTTTGCCAACAACCACCTCGGTTATGCGCTGACCTGGTTCACCATGGGCGCAATGGCCATCGCCGGGGCGATTGTGGTAAAGCGCCGCCGATAATGGATTTCCCGTCCGCCACCCCGACCACGCCCGTGGTCTATCCCGCGGCCAGCGCCCGCAACATGGCGCTGCTGCTGCAGTTGCGCTGGATGGCCGTGGTCGGCCAGTTGGTGACGATCTGGTTTGCCAGCAGCGAACTGGGCATTGTCCTGCCGCTGGCGCAACTGGTGGCTATCCCGGCGCTCCTGGCGCTGGTCAATTTGGCAACCCATGCGATGGGGCCGGAACGTACGGGCTACAGCTATGTCGAACTGATCGGCGCGCTGATGCTCGATGTGATGGCGCTGACCTGGCAATTGTATCTGACCGGGGGGACGACCAACCCGTTCACGTTCCTGTTCCTGTTGCAGATCGTGATCGGCGCGATCCTGCTGCCGCCGAACTGGAGCTGGGTGATCGCGGCCATATCGGTGCTGTCGGTGGTGCTGCTGGCATTCTTTCGTGTGCCACTGGCCCTGCCCGCTGCGCTGCAGGCCGATCCGCTGCGGCTGTACCTTGCGGGAAGCGACATCTGTTTCTTCCTGATCGCGGCGCTGCTGGTGTTTTTCGTCATTCGCATCGATCGCAACCGGCGGCAGAGCGATGCCGCATTGGCCCAGTTGCGTCAGCGCGCCGCCGAAGAGGACCACATCGTGCGCATCGGCCTGCTGGCTTCTGGCGCGGCGCATGAACTGGGCACCCCGATGGCGACGATGTCGGTGCTGGTGCGCGACTGGTTTGCCCATCCCGCCTTTGTCACCGCGCCCGAACTGATCGAGGAATTGCACGACATGGAGACCGAACTGGCGCGGTGCAAATCGATTGTCAGCGGGATCCTGATGTCGGCGGGCGAGGCGCGCGGGGAAAACCCGGTCGTGACCACCGCCGACACGTTCGTGCGCGATTTTGCCGGCGAATGGCATGCGCGCAGCGGCGGGGCCGTGCATCTGGTCAACCGCATCGCGCACGACGTGCCAATCGTGTCCGATCCCGCGCTGCGCCAGGTGATCGGCAATGTCATCGACAATGCGCTGGAAGTTTCGCCCGATCATGTCGATGTGATTGCCGCGATCGAGGCCGACATGCTGATTCTGACATTCCGCGATCGCGGCCCCGGCTTTTCGAACGACATGGTTGCACGCGTCGGGCGTCCCTATGCCTCGACCAAGGGCCGTCCGGGCGGCGGGCTCGGCCTGTTTCTGGTGTTCAATGTGGTGCGCAAGCTGGGCGGCGAAGTCGTGGTGCGCAATCACCAGGGCGGCGGCGCCGAAGTGCAACTGGCCATCCCGGTCAAGGCCATTGCGGCATGATAGATACCAGCCCCAGCCTGGTGATCGTCGAGGATGATCCTGCATTTGCGCGCACTTTGCGTCGCAGCTTTGAAAGGCGCGGCTATCGCGTGTGCCATGTGGCCAGCCCGGAAGACCTTGCCGCAATCATGGCAGAGCAGGATTTTGACTATGCCGTGGTCGATCTGAAACTGGGCAACGCATCGGGCCTGACCTGCGTGCAGATGCTGCATGCGGCCGATCCCGGCATGCGCATTGTCGTGCTGACCGGGTTTGCGAGCATTGCCACGGCGGTCGAGGCGATCAAACTGGGCGCCAGCCATTACCTCGCCAAGCCCGCCAACACCGACGATATCGAAGAAGCGTTCGGCCGCGACCAGGGCGATCCCACCGTCCCGCTGGAAGGGCGCAAAAGCTCGATCAAGACGGTGGAATGGGAATATATCCATGCCACGCTGGTCGAATGCGATTTCAATATCTCCGAAACCGCGCGGCGCCTGGGCATGCACCGCCGCACACTCGCCCGCAAACTGGAAAAGCGGCAGTTGCGCTAAGTCGCGGCAGGCGGCAACAAGGTGGACATGAGTGACCATGACCATCCGCCGTCATCGCTGGCGCACCAGCGGTTCTATCAGGCCGAACAGGAAGCAGGCTTTGTCGAAAGCCATCCCCGGGTATCGCCGCAACAGCAGGACCCTGCGTATCGCCTGGCGTTTCGCGACACCGATTTCCTGTTGCGGCAGGAATTGCGCCCGGTGCGGTTTCAGCTCGAATTGCTCAAGCCTGAAATGCTGCTCGATGAAGCGGGCATAGCCTCAACTCTGGTGGTCTATGGCTCGGCACGGATACCTGCGCCCGAACACGCGCAGGATATGCTCGACCAGGCGACAACCCCCCAAGCGCGCGCGATTGCCGAACGTCTGGCGGCCAAGGCGCGCCATTATGATGAAGCGCGTCGGCTGGCCCGGCTGGCGGCGAACGCAAATGTCATCGAAAAGGGCAAACGGCACTTCGTCGTCTGTTCGGGCGGCGGCCCCTCGATCATGGAAGCGGCCAATCGCGGCGCTAGCGAAGGTGGGGGCGAAACCATCGGCCTGAACATCACTTTGCGCCACGAACAGGAACCCAATCCGTTCGTCACGCCGCACTTGTCGTTCCAGTTCCACTATTTCGCGCTGCGCAAGATGCATTTCCTGCTGCGCGCCCGCGCGGTCGCGGTGTTTCCGGGCGGCTTTGGCACGTTCGACGAATTTTTCGAACTGCTGACGCTGATTCAGACGGGCAAGATGCAGCCGATCCCAGTGCTGCTGTTTGGCGGCGATTATTGGGACCGGGTGATCAATTTCAATGCCATCGCCGAAGAAGGCCTGATCGGGTTTGCCGATCTCGACCTGTTCCGGCGCGTCGAAACCGCCGAAGAGGCGTGGCAGGAGATTGTCGATTTCTACGCGCTGGAAACCGGCGACTGACACCACGGCGCAAGGCTTGTGCCTTTTTCCCCTTCCCTCGGAGGAGGGGTTGGGGTGGGGTGCGCTCAGTCGCGATGATGCCGCTTGGTCGATGGCGGATGCTTGGCATGCAGCGCCTTGGCGCGGGTTGGCCGGTCCATCAGTTCGCCGCCACAATTGGGGCAGCGATCATCCAACGCCTCGGCACAATCCGCGCAAAACGTGCACTCGAACGAACAGATGAAGGCACCGGGGGCCTCGGCCGGAAGATCGGTGCCGCACTTTTCGCAATCGGGTCGCATTTCGAGCACGATGTTCTCCCCCCGTTTCCTCAGGCCGCTTTGCGCACCGCCGCGCAGATCCGGTCGACCACCGCAGAAACCTGCCTTGCGTCATCGCCTTCGGCCATGACCCGGATCACCGGTTCGGTGCCCGATGGGCGGATGACCAGACGGCCCTTGCCGGCCAGCTCGGCCTCGGCCTCGGCAATCACCGCCTTGACTGTGTCATTGTTCAGCGGCGCGCCGCCGGCAAAGCGCACATTGCGCAACAGTTGTGGCACGGGATCGAACAAGTGCAGCGTCTCGCTGGCCGGTTTACCGCTGGCGACCAGCGCCGACAGCACTTGCAGCGCCGCGATCGTGCCGTCGCCGGTGGTGCTGTGATCGGTCAGGATCATGTGCCCGGACTGTTCGCCGCCGACATTGTAACCGCCTTCGCGCATGCGTTCGAGCACGTGGCGATCGCCCACCGCGGTGCGCACCAGATCGATCCCGCGCGCGTTGAGAAACCGTTCAAGCCCGAGGTTCGACATCACTGTCGCCACTACGCCGCCGCCGCGCAACTGCCCCTGTTCGGCCAGCCGGCTGCCGATCAACGCCATGATCTGGTCGCCATCGACCGTATGGCCCTTTTCATCGACCACGATCAGACGATCGGCATCGCCATCGAGTGCGATGCCGATGTCGGCGCGCACTTCGCGCACTTTGTCCTTGATCGCCTCAAGATGAGTCGAACCGACGCCCAGATTGATGTTCTTGCCATTGGGTTCAACGCCGATGGCGATGACTTCGGCGCCAAGCTCCCACAGGGCCGAAGGCGCAACGGTATAGGCCGCGCCATTGGCGCAATCGAGCACGATGCGCAGGCCATCAAGCCGTACATTGTGCGGCAGGCTGCCCTTGATCGCGTGGATATAGCGGCCCCGTGCGTCCTCGATGCGGCGGGCGCGGCCAACTTCTTCGGCATCGGCCAGCGGCAGGTCTTCTTCGAGCAGGGCTTCGATTGCCAATTCGTCTTCGTCCGACAGCTTGAACCCGTCAGGACCGAACAGCTTGATCCCGTTGTCTTCGAACGGATTGTGGCTGGCCGAAATCATCACGCCGACATCGGCGCGCATTTCGCGAGTCAGCAGCGCAACCGCCGGGGTCGGCATCGGCCCCAGCAGCACGACATCCATGCCCACACTGGTAAAGCCCGCCACCATCGCGTTTTCGAGCATATAGCCCGACAGGCGCGTGTCCTTGCCGATCACCACGCGATGGCGGTGTTCGCCGCGCTGAAAATAGGTACCGGCGGCCTGGCCCACTTTCATGGCCGTCGCGGCGGTCATCACGCCTGCATTGGTACGGCCCCGAATCCCGTCGGTGCCGAAGAACTTGCGCCCCATGCTCAAACCCTTTTGAAATCCTGCCTGGTGCCCGGTGAACTGGGCATTGCCAGCGCGCCTTACACGATTAAGTTAACCGGCGCATGAACCAACCACACAAACATGGCAACGCGCCAGATCGCGAATCCGCAACATCGAGCGGACTGGTGCTGCCACCCATTGCCCAAATTCCCGCCGGGTGGACTTTCGCCGCACTCACACTGGGGCTTGGCGGCGGACTGTCACTTGCGTTTGCCGCGCCTGCGACAATGCCTGCGGTGCTGGCCGTGGCTGGCCCGGTGGGTGAACTGTGGTTGCGCGCGTTGCAGGCAACCATTGTGCCGCTCGTTGCGGCGCTGATCTTTACCGGCGTGTTCCAGACCGTGCGCACCGCCAGCGCCGGCGACATGGCGCGGCGCAGTCTGGGTCTGTTCATCGCCGTGCTGTGCTTTGCCGCATTGGTTGCGCTCAGCGTGCCAACGCTTTTGCTGGCTTTGGTACCGGTGCCCGCCAGCGCAGGCGTGGCCTTGCGCGCCAGCCTGGGCGGCAGCGTCCCCGCCACGTTGCCCGGTGTGGCAGATTACCTGCGCTCGATTGTGCCGGTCAATGTGATCGATGCGGCCGCCAACGATCATATGCTGCCGCTGATCCTGTTCATGAGCGTGTTTGCGCTGGCTGCAACCCGGCTGGTGCCGGCGCAGCGCGACACGCTGTCCACGCTGTTTGCCGCGCTGGCAGGGGCGATGCTGGTGGTGATCGGCTGGGTGCTGGCGCTGGCGCCGATCGGCGTGCTGGCGCTCAGCCTGACGGTTGCGGCCAAAAGCGGGCCCGCGGCGGTCGGGGCATTGGCACACTACATCGTGATCGTCACCGCATCGGGCACCGTCGTCTGGCTGGCAGCCTATCCGTTTGCCGCACTGGTTGCGCGTCAGCCGTTGGGGCGTTTTGCGCGCGCCATGCTGCCGGTGCAGGTGTTTGCGCTATCGACCCAGTCTTCGCTTGCCTCGCTGCCCGCCATGCTGGGCGCGTGCGAACGGCTGGGGGTGCGCGCCTTGACCGCCGAATTCGTGATGCCGCTGGCAGTCGCGCTGTTTCGCGCGACCAGCCCGGCCATGAATCTGGGCGTCGTCGTCTATGTCGCGCACTGGTACGGGGTGCCCCTGACGGCGGGCACCTGCGCCTCGGGTTTTGTCATGGCGATCCTGGTATCGCTCAGTTCGGTCAGCCTGCCGGGCACGATCAGCTATATCGCTTCGGTCGGTCCGATTGCGCTGGCGATGGGTGTGCCGGTCGCGCCACTGGCGCTGCTGGTCGCGGTCGAAGTGGTGCCCGACCTGATGCGTACTTTGGGCAACGTCACGTTTGACGTAGCGGTTGCCGCCGCCGTGGATCGCGGTTCGCCCGATCCGGACGAACCGCGATAGTACAAGGGCGCGTTACGTCGCTGGATAGGCCCAGACACTGTCACGAGCCCAATTCTCGGCGGCAAAGGCCCAGTTGAGGTGCCCGGCGACAATCTGCTTCAGGTAGTCCGGGCGCACATTCTTGTGGTCAAGGTAATAGGCGTGTTCCCACAAGTCGATGACCAGCAAGGGAATACCTGACAGGTCGGCATAGCTGGCCGCATCATGCGTCTGTTCGACCAGCAGCTTGCCATCGCGGGCCACCAGCCAGACCCAGCCGCTGGCGAAATGGGCGGTACCCTGGGACACCAGTTCGGCCTTCAGCGCGTCGAGCGAGCCAAAGGCAGCATCGATGGCCGCGGCCAGATCGCCTTCGGGTGCCTGCGTTTCCGGGCTGAGGCTGTGCCAGTAAAACCCGTGGTTCCAGGTCTGCGCACTGTTGTTGAACAGCCCCTTGTTGCCCGCGGCCTGGGCGGCGGCGATCACCTGTTCAAGGCTTTTGCCGGCAAGATCGGTGCCCTCGACCGCGGTGTTGGTGCGATCGACATAGGTCTTGTGATGCTTGCCGTGATGGGTTTGCAAGGTGATTGCCGAAATCACCGGCGCCAGCGCGTCTTCGGCATAAGGAAGCGGGGAAAGTATGATGGTCATGGTCTGCTCCGTGGGGGGGTCACGTGATCCGGAAGCATCGCCCGGGCGCCAATTGGCCAAGGGTGCGATCCGGCGCAGCGCATATGGGTATTCGAGACCAGATTTTCCAGATGAAACAAAATCATAAGACTTGTTTTCGGCGCTGATACGACAGTCCTTTGGGCAGTTGACGCACCCGATGACAGTGCTCGCGCAAGGCAAAAACACAAGATTCCGGTTGCAGAGTGCCGCCAAACGACGCAAAAATACGACGAAGCGGGTTCTGCGACGAACCTGTCTGCGAATTGGTCGCACAAGGCGCGCCCTTCAGGCCGCGTCGAAGGGGGAAAAATGGCGAAGTTCTTTGGAAACCTCAATCTCGTGGTGGCTGTGGGCGTTGTGCTCGCATTGGCAATCATGCTCGGCCTCGATGCCGAATCCTTCGGCGGCACAGCTGCCTGCATCAAGATGACCTTTGTGTGGCTGCACGTGTTCTTCGGCATCCTGTGGATCGGGCTGCTCTACTATCTCAACTTCGTGCAAGTGCCGACAATGCCGAAGATTCCGGCCGAACAGAAAGGCGCAATCACCGGCCACATCGCGCCCAAAGTGTTCTGGTATTTCCGGTATGCCGCACTCCTGACGGTGATCACCGGGCTGATCGTCGCCTGGAATGGCGGCTTTCTGGTGCTGGCGCTGGCGTTGCAGACCCCGGGCAAGGTCCGCCTGATCGGCGTCGGCATGTGGCTGGCACTCATCATGGCCTTCAACGTGTGGTTCATCATCTGGCCCGCGCAGAAGAAGATCCTGGGCATCATCGAAGCCACCGCCGAAGAAAAGGCCGCAGCCGCACCACGCGCGCTGTTCGCCAGCCGCACCAACCTGCTGCTGTCGATCGGCATGCTTTACGCGATGTCGGCCGCAAACGCGCTGGTCGCCTGATCACGCAACCTTTGCAACGCAACGATGCGCGGCGCTCCGGGTGGGAGCGCCGCGCATCTTTTTTTATCAGGGTTGCGCGTCGTCGTCTGCCACTTCGCGCAGACGCCCGGGCTCAAACAGCGATTCGCCAAACAGAAATCCGACCAGATTGGGCCGCCCCAGATGGTCCACGAGTGCCGACAGGGTCAGCAGGATCGGCACCGATAGCAAGGCGCCCAGCACACCCCAGACCCAGGTGAAAAAGCTGAACGAGATCAGGATCGACACCGGATTGAGCGTGAACCTTGCGCCAAGAATGGTCGGCGTCACCAGATTGGCCTCGACCGCATGGAGCGCCAGAAACGACAGCGCCGGGATCAGGCCGACCGGCACCGTGCTGGCCGTGCCAAGGCCCACCAGCGCAAGCAGGCCGACCATCGTCAACGGCCCCATGTAGGGCAGAAAATTCAGCACGAAGGCCAGGCCACCCCACATCACCGGCGCGGTAAACCCGTAATAGCGCGCCCCGGCATAGACGATCAGGCCAATCCCGGCGTTGATCTGCGCCACCGTCAGGATGTAGCTTGCCACCCGGTCCTGCACATCGCGCATGACCCGGGCAATCCGCACCGACGAGGTAAAATTGGCACGTTCGACCAGCAGACGCCGCCGCATGCGGATGCGCGATTCGATCATGAAAAACGTCATCAGGATCGTCAGCAGCGTTTCCAGCAGCACGCTCGGGGTTGCCAGCGCCAGCTGTTCGATCACCGATGGTTCGGCCAGCGCCACGACCCGTGTCTGTTGCCCCGCCAGCGGACCGCTCAGCCGATTGATCTGACGGTTGAACTCACCAATCCATGCAAAGTTTTCGCGCAATTGGGCAAAGCGGCGGGCGATTTCGCGCGCCATCGCCGGAACCTGATCGACCATATCGAACGCCGGTTGCAGGATCACCGCAAGGGCAACGATGATGATCCCGATCATCACCAGGATCGCCATGAACGAGGCCAGCGTATTTGGGATGCCGATCCGGGTCAGCCGGTCGGCCAGCGGCGACAGCACGATCGACAGCACCAGCGCGGTCACCGGCGGTTGTACCACCACGGCCCCCAGCGTCAGAATGAATGGCAGTGCCAGCACCAGCCCCGCCATGAGCAACAGCACGATCATCGACTGCAGACGCACCTGCTGGCGGCGCAGAACCTCATCGGCAATCGCGCCCGGCGGGCTGTCGATACCGGCAGGCGGAAACGGGGCGTCGGGAACGGGCGAAGGCATGGCAGCGGGGGCAGTCATGCCCCGCTATTTGCGCCTTGTGCGTGGGGGGATCAAGGGCGCTTTGGATTAAGTACCACCCACCGCGCCGCACCCCCGGCGCGTTTCTCGATGCAATACCCTTATCCCTTTTTCAGATGTCTCCGGCCCAGCAGTTCGGCAATCTGCACGGCGTTCAGCGCAGCGCCCTTGCGCAAATTGTCCGATACACACCACAGCGACAGGCCGTTTTCGACGGTCGAATCCTCGCGCACGCGGCTGACAAAGGTGGCGTAATCGCCCACACATTCAACCGGCGTCACGTATCCGCCGTCCTCACGCTTGTCGATCAGCATCACCCCGGGCGCTTCGCGCAGGATATCCTGCGCTTCGTCGGCGCCGATTTCCTCGAAAAATTCGATGTTCACCGCTTCGGAATGGCCGACAAACACCGGCACGCGCACGCAGGTGGCGACAACCTTGATCTTCGGATCGAGGATCTTCTTGGTTTCGACCACCATTTTCCATTCTTCCTTGGTCGATCCATCGTCGAGGAAGACATCGATATGCGGGATCACGTTGAACGCGATCTGCTTGGTGAACTTCTTGGGATCGACCTGATCGCCCACGAAAATGCCGCGGCTCTGTTCGAACAGCTCGTCCATGCCTTCCTTGCCGGCGCCCGACACCGACTGATAGGTCGCGACCACCACGCGCTTGATCCGCGCGCGGTCGTGCAGCGGTTTCAACGCAACCACCAGTTGCGCGGTCGAACAGTTGGGATTGGCGATGATGTTGCGCGCCTTGTACCCGTCAATCGCATCGGGATTCACTTCGGGCACGATCAACGGCACATCGGGATCCATCCGGTACAGCGACGAATTGTCGATCACCACACAGCCGGCCGCGGCTGCGCGCGGGGCGTGCAGCTTGGTCGGGCCAGAGCCTGCCGCAAACAACGCCATGTCCCAGCCGGTGAAATCGAAGTGTTCGACATTCTGGACCTTGAGCATCTGCCCGGTCTCGCCGAATTCGATTTCGGTGCCTTGCGACCGCGATGAGGCGAGCGCTGCCACTTCGTCGATCGGAAACGACCGCTCAGCCAGAATGTTGAGCATTTCGCGGCCGACATTGCCCGTGGCCCCTACGACCGCAATCCGATAACCCATTGTTGGTACTCCAAGTGATCCGCTTATTTCCCGCCTGCGGCGACGCCGTGGCGGTTCAGGAAATCGAACACCGCATTATACAGGTGCACGCTGATCTTCTGCCCGCCGATACCATGGGTCTGCCCCGGGTACAGCATCATCTCGAACGGTACCGCATGCGCCTGCAGGCTGGCCACCAGTGCGGTGGTGTTGTCGAGCACGACATTGTCGTCGGCCATGCCGTGGATCACCAGCAACGGGTCGGCAATTCTGGGCGCCTCGATCAGGGCTCCGGCGCGGTCATAGACACCGCCCGGCGCCTTGGGATCACCAAGATATCGCTCGGTATAGGCCGTGTCATACAGTTCCCAGCGCGTGACCGGGGCCACCGCAATACCCGCCGCCCATTCGCCGGGATGCTGTTCGAGCATCTTGAGCGTCATATAGCCACCATACGACCAGCCGAACGTGGCGATCCGCGCCGGATCGATGAACGGTTGCGCTTTCAGCCAGCGGGTCCCGGCCAGCTGGTCTTCCACTTCGACCGAGCCCATCGCGCGCCAGATCGGGCTTTCAAACGCCACCCCGCGATTGGCCGAGCCGCGGTTGTCGATGGCAAACCAGACATAGCCCTTGGCCACAACTGCTTGCGCCAGCGCGCCCTGCCAGCCGCGCCGCACGACTTGCGCGCTGGGGCCGCCATAGTGATACGTGAACACCGGATAGCGTTTGCCCGGCTCCAGCGGCGGGGTGATCATCACCCAGTGTAAGTCGGTCCCGTCCGGGCCCTTGATCGTGCCGAACTGCGCCGGACGATGGCTGGCGAGATAGGGCGCGTAGGGATGCGCGCCTTCTACCCGGTTTTCCTCAATCCATGCGAGATGCTTGCCCGTGGCATCGGCAAGATAGGACTGCGTCGGCTGCATATCGCCGCTGCGGGTCACGATCAAAGCCTGGCCTTTGGCATCGGCGCTGGCGTGGTTGTCATAGGCGGGATCGCCCAATGGCGTCAGCGTGTCGGGATGCGCAAGATCCAGCGCATAGATCTGGCTCGACAGCACATCGTCGCGATTGCCGGTCAGGATCACGCGCCCGGCCTTTTCATCCACCGCGACCAGCGCCGACACTTCCCAATTGCCGCGCGTCAACTGCTGCCACTGGCCATCGCGGACGTGGTAAAGATGCCCGTGCCCGTCGCGCTCTGACCACCAGATCAGGCTGCCATCGGCGAGGAAACGATAGGCGTCCGATAGATTGATCCAGCTTTTGGCTGCGGCCGTTTCGGTGAACAGCACGTGGCTGGCCCCGGTCGCGGGATCCACCGCCAGCATGTCGAGACGGTCCTGCGCACGGTTCAACCGCTGCACATACAAAGTCTTGCCATCGTGGGCCCAGTCAACGCGGGCGAGGTAGATATCCTTGTCCGGCCCCAGATCGACCGCGACGCGTGATTCGCCATCGGCCGTCACGATCGACAGCGAGACAACCGCATTGGCGGTGCCTGCGCCTGGATAGCGTTGCTGGGTCACGCTGGTTGCGCCTGCGCCGATCGCCGCGCGCGTCACCATGCCGACACCGCTTTCGTCAAAGCGTTCGACCGCCAGCCGCGTTTCGTCGGGCGCCCACCAATATCCCGCAAAGCGGTGCAGTTCTTCCTGCGCGATGAATTCGGCTTCACCCCAATGCACATCGGCATTGGCTTCAACCGGGGTTACAGCCTCTGCCGCGCCGCCAATCGCCGCCACCCACAGGCGGCGATCGCGCACGAACGCGATATGCCCGCCTTTGGGACCAAGTGAAGGATTGAGCACTTCGGCACCTAGCGCTGCGGCGATAGCGTCCACTTTGCCCGCATTGGCGCCAGCCACATGGGCAACAAACAGTTGCCCATCGACCGGCACCAGCACGCTTTGCGAATCCGCTGCCCAGTCGTAGTTGACAATGCCTTTCAGCCCGCCAATACGCTGCCGCTCGCGATTCATCTTCTCGGTCTGCGACAGCTCGTGGCCCGAGGCCAGCTTGGCCGAATCGACCAGCATGCGCCATTTGCCGGTGTGGCGGTCAAACCCCCACAGGTCATAGCGTTCGCGATCGTCGGCGCGGTTGCGCAGCACCGTCAGAAACCGGCCATCGGGCGACAGGTGTACCCCGCGCGGGGCTGCACCGGCAATTCCCGGGCTGGCAAAGACGCGGTCCAGTGTCAGCGTGGTCGAGGATTTGGGCTGAGTCACGGGAGTCTCCTGGGCGGCGGCAGACAGACTGCCAAACAGGGCGGCGGCGATGATCGGCAATAGGGCAAAGCGCATCAGGCACTCGCGGCTGGAATGTTGGCAGACAAGAAAAAGGCGTCCCGGCGGATGGCCGGGACGCCTTTTCACGAATGGTTCGTGTCAGGGCAAGGGTTGATTGATCAACCTTCGCTGCCCGGACGCACATCGCGACGTTCGGCGATACGCGCCGATTTGCCGCGACGACCGCGCAGATAATACAGCTTGGCGCGACGCACGACACCGCGACGCACGACTGTGATCGAATCGATGTTGGGCGAATAGAGCGGGAACACGCGTTCCACGCCTTCACCGAACGAAATCTTGCGAACGGTGAAGTTCGAGCCGAGGCCCCGGTTCGACCGCGCGATCACCACGCCTTCATAGGCCTGGACGCGGGTGCGTTCACCTTCGACAACGCGCACGCCCACGCGCACGGTATCGCCCGCACGGAAAGCGGGAATTTCCTTCTTTGCCTTGAATTCGGCAATGGCTTCAGCTTCAAGCTGCTGAATCAGGTTCATTTTTCTCGTCCGTCGCTCTCGCGCTGCGCACCAGAGGCAGACTGGACCCGAACGCCGGCGTGGCGTTCCCAAAGGTCCGGCCTGCGTAGCCGGGTGTGATCATCCGACATGGCTTTACGCCATGCGGCGATCTTCGCATGATCCCCCGATCGCAGCACTTCAGGGATCGTGCGCCCTTCCCATTCAATAGGTCGGGTATAGTGGGGGTATTCGAGAAGGCCGTTTTCAAACGACTCCTCGTGCCCACTGGAAGCCGCGCCCATTACGCCGGGAAGCAGCCGAATGCAAGCATCGAGCAGCAGCAGCGCGGCACATTCCCCGCCCGACAGCACGACATCGCCCACCGCGATCTCTTCCACATCGCGCCCGGCAAAGATCCTTTCGTCAAACCCTTCGAACCGGCCGCACAAAACCGTGACCCCGGGCCCTTCTGCCAGTTCCCGCACACGCGCCTGTGTCAGGGGTTTGCCACGCGGCGTCATCGCCACGACCGGTGCGTCCGGATGGAGCGCGCGGGCATGATCGATCGCACGGGCGAGCACGTCTACTTTCAGCACCATCCCTGCCCCGCCGCCCGCGGGCGTGTCATCAACCGTGCGGTGCTTGTCGCCCGCAAAGTCGCGGATCTGAACGGTATCGAGCGACCATGTCCCCTCGGCCAGTGCACGGCCCGCAAGGCTGTGCCCCAGTGGCCCGGGGAACATGTCGGGATAGAGCGTAAGGATGGTGGCGGCGAAGGTCATTGAAAAATATCACCCATGTCCACCCGGCCAAACCGTTTCATACAAAACAGGATTAGTGCGCTTAGAAACACCCCAACAAAAAATGCAATGCCGCTCAATTCAAACAAAATTTGCGCCAACTCTACTCCTGTAACGCAGGCTTGGTTCTGTCCGCACCCGTCAATCGCTTTGAAATCTGCCTCAACTTCAAAAAATATCGCAGAGCTAAGAAAAAAAACTGGAACAGGGGAGCTGCTCACCAGCGAAATCAGCTTTCTGTTCCAACCCGGATTGCGATGAACGATCCATCTCGCGATTAGCGGTGCGGGCAAAAGCAGAAGTGCGGCTGTGAGGACAAATAGGGCATAAAGTGCAAATTCCTCCGCCATCAGATGGTCCAGTCCTCGATCACCAGTCCCGGCACATCGTCAAAATCCCGGCCATTGCGCGTGACCAAAACAAACCCCCGCTCCAGTGCCTGTACCCCGATCAGCCGGTCAAAGCTTTTCCGCCGCACGCCAATCGACCTGATCACGGCGCCGTAACGCCGGGCACAGGCTTCGTCGAAATCGGCAATTTCGACGTTTGCGACAAAGATATTGATCCGCTCTACATCGCCACGAGGGTCCTGCGACCACCGGCTGCCGACCATCAGTTCGCCCACACTGATCGCGGACACCCACAGCTTGCCGAAATTGGCGTCCATGCGCTGCGCCAGCACTTCGCTGCGTCCATTCAGGAAATCAATACAGGCATTGGTATCAAGCAGGTACATCAGGCCGCCGCCGAGTGATCGTCGGGACGCGGCCAGTCGTATTCGGCCTGTTCGGCGTCTTGTCGGCCCTCATCCATGAAGCCGGGCGACATGCTGCCGTAAAGGCGCATGAACACGTTCTTGGCATCGCGCTTTTTCCAGATGCTGATGCTGTCCGGGCTGTGCGCGACGATCACCATATCCTCGCCCGCTTCAATCCCGAGCGCTTTTGGCAGTCGGAAGGCAACAGAATTGCCCGACTTGAAGCTTTTGACCGTATATTCCTTGGCCATGGCAGACTCCTGTATATCCGGACAGTATATACAAAAACGCGCAATCTGTCGAGTCAGGGCGCCGGCACAAAACCAAACCGCAGAGCCTGCAAAGTGATCGGACGCGTCGGCGCCAGCAGCACTGCGCCCTCGATCGTGCCATGCGCGCAGGTCCAGGTGAAAGTGCCTGACATCGCATGGTCGGGGTTGATCGGGGCATCGGTCGCACAAGGACCCGCGCTGGCTCTGGTTTCGGCCAGCACTTTGCCCCATTGCGCATCGCTGCGGTCCATCGCGAAATTGACCGCGACTTTGCCCGCCAGCGGCGCGACGCTGCCTTTCGCCCAGACTTCGCGCGCAGAGGCATAGAACGCTGCCAGATCAGGCGAAATGACCGGCACCGGGCGCTTGAGCAGGCCCTGGTGCAGCATCAGCACCGCGCTGTCCCACACGGGCGCGTTCGGCCCGGCATAAGACTTGTTGGTCAAGGCGAACAGGGCAACGCCGAATTCCGGCAGCAGCAGCACGTGGCTACCATATCCGGGATAGCCGCCGCCGTGGTTGAGCGTCAGGCCCAGTTCGCAATCCTGCACCACGCGCCAGCCCATGCCATAGGCCAGCGCCCCGGGGCAGGCCGTGGCGCCACTGGCGCCATAGCGATGGAACACCGACTGGAAATTGAGCCCCTGTGCAATCTGCCGCACAGTACCGCGCCGTACCGGGCCGGTATCGGCCGCATCGCGCGGCGGCCAGGCTGAAACCAGAAACGCCAGCCATTTGCCATAATCGCGCGCGCTGACCGACAAACCGCCCATGGAATTGAACGCGCCATCATCCATCGTCGGCTCTTCGGTCCAGCGCTCGTTTTCCCAGCGATAGCCCAGCGCGCGCCGGTCCTGTGGCAGGGCGTGCACATCATAGCCGCTGGCCGTCATACCCAAGGGCCCCAGCAGCGTGCTTTCGACATAAGCGCGATAGGGCGCGTGGGTCACATTGGCGATCACCCGGCCAAGGATGG
This sequence comes from Novosphingobium acidiphilum DSM 19966, assembly GCF_000429005.1. Taxonomy (GTDB): domain Bacteria; phylum Pseudomonadota; class Alphaproteobacteria; order Sphingomonadales; family Sphingomonadaceae; genus Novosphingobium; species Novosphingobium acidiphilum. The sequence goes on from NZ_AUBA01000011.1 coordinate 27,571, forward strand.
CATAGCCCAGGTTGGCATATTCGTGACGCATTTCCGGTGCACGGGCAAAGGGCACCCCCGCCGCGAGCAGGCGCGAGAACTGATCCTGCGGCAAGGTCGTCTGCCGGTCACCCCACGGATCGTCGGTAACGAACCCGGCAACATGGTGCAGCAGATCGCGGATGGTGATGCGCGGCGAATCCGCCGTGGCATTGCCCCAGCCGCGCATTTCGGGAACGTACTTTTCCGCCGGATCATCAAGGTTCAGCAAACCCTTGTCGCGCAACGACAGGATCGACAGCGCCGTGAAGGCCTTGGTCATCGAGGCAATCCGAAACAGCGTGTCGGCATCCACCGCGCGGCGCGAAACGGTGTCCTGCACACCCATGCCGCGAACATACACAAGATGGCCGTGATCGACCACGCCGAACACCATGCCCGGCACATGGTTGTCCGCCATCCAGCGGGCAAAGATCGCATCGATGGCGGGTTCGACGCTTTCCAGCGTAGCGGGCGGCGGGGTTTGGGCGGAGGCCGCCGCGGGTATTGCAACCAGGCTGGCGGCGACAAGCACCGCGATGATCGATTGTGCGCGTTTCAATGGACCTCTCCCCGTTCCATCCTCGTCCGCTCATCCTGAGCCCGTCGCAGGATGCGCGTCAACGCCCGCCCACGACGCGGCTGGCCACCAGGGCTACATAATATCCCGCGTGCATCGCCAAGCGCCACACGAACGGAGTGACAAGATTTTGAAAAATATTGTTTTTTAAGGAGAGAGGCGGAAATCACACCCTTGTTGGGTTCGGCCTCAGTCTTGTGCCCACGCGGCGACAATCACCAAATGCTCCGCTGTCCATTCGGGCACGGCTTCGGCGCGCATCGGCACCATGAAGCTTTTGCCATCGGGGCGTCGCAATTCCAGCACGTCGCCGGCGCCGAAATTGTCGACCGCAACGCATGTGCCCAGCGCCGTGCCATCATCCGACACCGCTGGCAGGCCGATCAGATCGGCATGATAATACTCGCCCTCGCCCAGTGGCGGCAGCGAGGCACGCGGCACGGTCAACGCCGTGCCGCGCAACGCTTCGGCCGCATTGCGATCGGCGCATTGGGCAAAGCGAGCAATCGCGCCCCCTTTGCCATCCTCACGCAGCGCGGTCAGTGTCAGCTTGCCGGTATTGAACCCGCCCTCGCGATTGAGGTGGCGCTTCAGCGTCGCCACCCCTTCACTGAACAGTTTCAGCCGGACTTCACCGGCCACGCCATGCGCACCGGCAATGGCGGCAAGCGTAACCGGTTTGTCGTGCCCCAAGAATCAGGCTTCCGCAGGTTCAGCAGCAGCTTCAGCCGCTGCAGCAGCCTTGGCCGCCTTTTCTTCAGCGCGTTCCTTGGCCTTCTTGCCGGGGACACCGGCATTGGGGTTCAGCGTGACATTGCGTTCCTTGATGCCGGCCTTGTCGAGCAGGCGCGAAACACGGTCGGTCGGCTGCGCGCCGACGCCCAGCCAATAGCGCACGCGGCCTTCGACCAGACGCACGCGGTTTTCATCGTCCTTGGCCAGCAGCGGGTTGTAGGTGCCAACCTGTTCCAGATACTTGCCGTCGCGCGGGGCGCGGCTGTTGGAAACGACAACCTTGTAATACGGGCGCTTCTTGGAACCGCCGCGCGACAGACGCAGAGAAACAGACATCAATTACCCTTTCTTCAAATCTTCAAAATCAAAAAAAATCAAAATCAATTACTTCCGCTTCAGCAAATCGCCCAGGTTCGATGGCATGTTGCCAAGACCGGGCAATTTTGCGCCGCCTCCGCCCATACCACCCAGGCCGCCAAGCCCGCCCGGCCCCATCTGCTGATCGAGCCCCGGCATCGCGGCACCCAGGCCGCCCTTGCCGAACATCGCGGCCAGGCCTTTCAGCCCGCCCATCTTGCGAATCTGTTTCATCGCGCGCGCCATTTCCTGGTGCATCTTGATGATCTTGTTCACGTCCTGCACTTGCGTGCCCGATCCCTTGGCAACACGGATCTTGCGCTTGGCGTTCAGCAGTTCGGGCTTGGCGCGTTCCTTGGGCGTCATCGAACCGATGATCGCATCCATGTGCACCAGCACTTTGTCGTCCATGCCCGAATTGGCCATGGCCGCCTTTGCCTTTTTCATGCCCGGCATCATGCCCGCCAGCGCGCCCAGCCCGCCCATGCGCTGCATCTGGCGCAACTGGGTGCGCAGATCGTTCATGTCGAACTCGCCCTTGGCCATGCGCTGGGCCATGCGATCGGCTTCTTCGGCATTGACCGCCGCAGCCGCCTTTTCGACGATCGAGACGATATCGCCCATGCCGAGAATGCGGCCGGCGACACGCTGCGGATCGAACGCCTCGATCGCGTCAAGCTTTTCCCCGGTACCGGCAAACTTGATCGGCTGGCCGGTAACGGCGCGCATCGACAGTGCCGCGCCGCCGCGTGCATCGCCGTCCATGCGGGTCAGCACGACCCCGGTCAGCGGCACTTGCCCGGCAAAGTTCTGCGCGACGTTGACCGCGTCCTGCCCGGTCAGCGAATCGACCACCAGCAGCGTTTCACGCGGGGTCGAAATGGCGCTGACGGCCTTCATTTCGTCCATCAGTGCCTGATCGACGTGAAGCCGCCCGGCGGTGTCGAGCATCAGCACATCGACCGCCTGCAAGCGCGCCGCATGCAGCGCACGGGTGGCAATTTCGACCGGCTGTTGCCCGGCAATGATCGGCAGCGTGGCCACGCCAACCTGGGTGCCCAGCACGGCCAACTGTTCCTGTGCCGCTGGACGATTGACGTCGAGCGACGCCATCAGGACCTTTTTGCCCTGCTTGTCTTTCAACAGCTTGGCAATCTTGGCGGTGCTGGTGGTCTTGCCCGAGCCCTGCAGGCCGACCATCATGATCACCACCGGCGGGGTTGCGGCCAGATCGAGTTCGGCGGTGCCGCCGCCCAGCATGTCGGTCAGCGCATCATGGACAATCTTGACCACTTGCTGACCAGGGGTGACCGAGCGCAAGACCTGCTGGCCGATGGCGGTTTCGGTTACCCCGTCGACAAAGCGGCGTACCACCGGCAGCGCGACATCGGCTTCGAGCAGCGCGATGCGCACTTCGCGCATGGCGGCGCGCACATCCTCTTCGGAAAGCGCGCCACGCCCGCGCAAACGGTCGAATACGCCGCTCAGCCGGTCTGACAGACTATCGAACAATCCGCGCCACTCCTGATCTTCTTGCGTCCTTTGCCGCGAAACGCCAAAAACGCCGGTGGGCGAAACCTCGCCGACCAGCGTCGTGCATTTCCGCTGTAAAAGCCGAAAGCGAATCTGTTGAATCGACCGGAAATGGCCGCTTCACGCGTGCCGCATAGGCCCAGGGCACCGATTTGGCAAGCCTGACCCGCACGGCCGCGCGCGACAAGGCCGCGGTAGCGGCGCTTTAACCGTAATTTCAACAAGGACGTTTAAACATTGCGCGTATCTCGAAGTCGGGAGGTGCGCAGCGATCGCCATGTCAGGCCAGGACTATCAGCAACGGCAGACGGGTCGCCACGCGCCCGACCGATCCGGTGCGATCGTTCCCGGGATCGACCGCACCGAACGCGACTTCGTCGCCCTGGGCATCATTCTGGCGGCAATCATCCTGTTCGTCGGCACCGGATCATCGGTATTGACCCGGCTGGTGCGGCATTACCTTTTTGGTGAAAACAGCGTTGACGCGCTGCTGGCCAATGCCCTGCTGCTCAACATCGCGCTGATCATCTTTGGCTGGCGACGCTATGTCGACCTGACACGCGAAGTCGCCGCCCGGCGCGAAGCAGAACAGGCGGCCCTGCGCCTTGCCGATACCGACCCGCTGACCGGATTGCTCAACCGCCGCAGTTTCGACGCCGTGCTGAACGCGATGGCCGCAGCGACTGCGGGCAAAGGCGGCAGCCTGGCGCTGTTGCTGATCGATCTCGACCGGTTCAAACTGGCCAATGACGCCCACGGCCATCATGTCGGCGATGCCGTGCTGGTCGAGGCGGCGCGGCGCACGCGCGCCATGCTGCCGACCGACGCAGCGCTGGCCCGGCTGGGTGGGGATGAATTTGCCGCGCTGGTGCCGTTTCGCAGTGGCGTCGACAGCGCGGACCTGACCGGACGGCTTGGCGCGGGTATCGGCGATGCGATCGCCTTGCCGATCCATTGCGACGGACACACCGTGGTGGTCAGTGCCTCGATCGGCATGGCGTGCGCCGATATCGGCCCGAACCAGCCGATCGCCGATACCGCCGCGCTGCTGATGCATCAGGCCGACGTTGCCATGTACCAGGCCAAGAAGGGCGGCCGCAGCCAGCAATGCTGGTTCAGCCCTGACATCGAACACACCATGCTGGCGCGCAGCCGGCTGGAACAGGCGATCCGCGTCGGGCTGCAAAATGGCGAATTCCGTCCTTTTTACGAAAAGCAGGTCGATCTCGCCAGCGGGGCGATCACCGGGCTGGAAATGCTGGCGCGATGGCATTCGCCCGAAAACGGTATCGTCGGCCCCGACGTGTTCGTCCCGGTTGCCGAAGATATGGGTGTGATGCCCGACCTGTCCGAGGCGCTGATCCGCCAGGCGCTGGCCGACGCGCGTGAATGGGCCCCGCACCTGACGCTGGCGATCAACATTTCGCCGGTGCAGTTGCGCGATCCGTGGTTTGCGCAACGCCTGCTCAAATTGCTGGTCGAGGCACGGGTTCCGCCGCACCGGCTGGATATCGAAATCACCGAAGACTGCCTGGCGGACAATCTGCCGATGGTGCGTTCGCTGGTCACGTCGCTGCGCAATCAGGGTGTGCGCATCAGCCTGGATGATTTCGGCCATTGCGCATCAAGCCTGGCCCATTTGCGCACCCTGCCGTTCGACCGGATCAAGATCGATCGCAATTTCATCGCGGGCCTTGGCCACAGCCGCGACAGTTCGGCGGTGGTCGAAGCGATCAGTTCGCTGGGCCAGGGCATGGATTTGCCGATCACCGCCGAAGGCATCGAGAATGAGGCGATCCTGGCCGAGCTGCGCCGGCTGGGCCCGTTTCTGGGCCAGGGCTATATCTATGGCCGGCCGCTGAGCGCCGAAGATTTGCGCAGTGAACTGGCAGGACAAGGCCTGCTTGCCGAAAATACGACCGACATTTTCCGCGACAAGGATGCTCGCTCTGCCTGATGCGGGCGATTTGGCAAATCCCGCCCTTTCCTCTAGTACGCGGCGCGATGCGTATTCCGTTCCGCAAGATGCATGGCCTGGGCAACGACTTTGTCGTGATCGACGCGCGCGGCCGCGCTTTGCCGCTCAGCGCGCGGCGCGCCGCCGCCCTGGCCAACCGCACCACGGGCATCGGCTGCGACCAAGTGATCGTGCTCGAACCCGGCGTTGACGCCGATGTCCGCATGCGCATCTTCAATCCCGATGGCGGCGAAGTTGAAGCCTGCGGCAATGCCAGCCGCGCGGTCGGGCTGCTGCTGGGCAACGAACACGGCGGCGAAACGCGCATCGAAACTTTGGGCGGCACGATTGTCGCGCGCACCGGGTCCGACGGGATCAGCGTGGCCATGGGCCGCCCCCGGTTTGATTGGGACGCGGTGCCTTTGGCCTATGCGATGGACACGCTGGCGATGCCCGTCGGATGGGAAGACCTTGAACACCCGGTTGCGGTCAATGTCGGCAATCCGCATGTGGTGTTCTTTGTGCCCGATGCCGCCGCGATCGATCTGGCGCGGCTGGGTCCGCTGATCGAGCATGATCCGCTGTTTCCCCAACGCATCAATGTCAACGTTGCCACCATCACCGGCCCCGCGACGATCAGCCTGCGGGTGTGGGAACGCGGCGCCGGGCTGACCCGCGCCTGCGGCACCGGGGCCTGCGCCACCGCGATCGCGGCGATGCGGCGGCGGCTGACCGGGCGACGGGTGGTGGTCACGTTGCCGGGCGGCCCGCTGACGATCGAATGGGATGCGTCCGACACGATCGTCATGACCGGGCCTGCCACCACCAGCTTTGACGGCACCTTCGACGAAGACGATTACCCGGCATGAGCATGCCCGACACGGTGATCACGCTGGGCTGCCGGCTCAACTTGGCGGAAAGCGAAACGATCCGCACGATGCTGGCGGCCGCTCCCGGCCCGACCGTGGTGGTCAACACGTGCGCGGTAACCGCCGAAGCCGTGCGCCAGTCGCGCCGCGCCGTGCGCCGGTTGCGCCGCGATCATCCCGATGCCCGGCTGGTGGTGACCGGCTGTGCCGCAACGATCGCACCCGACGATTTCTCCGCCATGGCCGAAGTCGATGCGGTCGTTGCCAATCCGGCCAAACTGGCTCCGCAAAGCTGGCACGCGCCCGCGATGGCGATTGCCCCGCAGGCGCACCACACCCGCGCCTTTGTGCCGGTACAGACCGGTTGCGATCATGCCTGCACCTTTTGCATTATCCCCGCCGGACGCGGCGCCAGCCTGTCCAGCCCGGTCGATGATGTCGTGCGCCGCATCGCGGCGCATCTGGCGCATGGCGTGAACGAGGTCGTGCTGACCGGGGTCGATGTCACGGGGTGGGGCGCGGATCTGCCCGACCGCCCCCGGCTTGGCGATCTGGTCGCTGCGATCCTGAAGGCGTTTCCCGCACTGCCCCGCTTGCGCCTGTCTTCGCTTGACGGGGTTGAAATCGATCCCGCGCTGTTCGAAATCCTGACCGGAGAGGCGCGGGTCATGCCGCATCTGCACCTGTCGCTGCAATCGGGTGACGACATGATCCTGAAACGGATGAAGCGCCGCCACAGCCGCGCGCAGGCGATCGATCTGGTCGAACGCCTGCTGGCGCGCCGGCCGGATATCGCCTTTGGCGCCGACCTGATTGCCGGCTTTCCGACCGAGACCGAGGCCATGCATGCCAACAACCTGAGCATCATTGCCGAATGCCGGATCGTGCACGGCCATATCTTTCCCTATTCGCCGCGCCCCGGCACACCCGCCGCACGCATGCCGCAGGTCGATCCGGTGCTGGTGCGCGCACGCGCCGCGCACCTGCGCGCCGCAGTGGCGGCACAGCGCGCCGCATGGTTGCAGACATTGCTGGCAAAGCCGCGCGTGGTGCTTGCCGAACGCGACGGCACCGGCCATTCGGGTGAATTCGCCCCCTATCGCCTGCCCGCAGGCACAGTCGCGGGCGGCCTGGTCACCGTGACGCCGACCCGGATCATCGAAGGACTTTTGTGTGAGCAGTGACAGCTGGAGCGACCGCCTGCTTGGCGGCCTGCGCAAGACGCAGGAACGTCTGGCCGACAATCTGGCCGGGCTGACCGGCGGCACGCGGCTGACCGGCGAACAGCTTGACGATATCGAGGATGCGCTGATCGCATCGGACCTGGGTCCGCGCGCGGCGGCGCGGATCCGCGAACGGCTGGCCGCGGGCCGGTTCGAATCCGGGCTGGACGAGGCCGCGTTGCGCGGATCGGTCGCCACCGAGATCGAGGCCATTCTGCGCACCGTGGCCAAGCCGCTGGATATCGTGGCCTTTCCCCGACCGCAGGTCATCCTGGTGATCGGGGTCAACGGATCGGGCAAGACCACCACCATCGCCAAGCTGGCGCATCTGTTCCAGGAACAGGACTATTCGGTGATGCTGGCGGCGGGCGACACATTTCGTGCCGCCGCGATCGGCCAGCTGCGCGTCTGGGCAGACCGGCTGGGTGTGCCGATCGTCAGCGGGGCCGAAGGTGGTGATCCCGCCTCGATCGTGTTTGACGCCGTCAAACAGGCGACCGCGGCGGGCACCGACGTGCTGATCGTCGACACCGCCGGACGGCTGCAGAACAAGCGCGAACTGATGGACGAACTGGCCAAAGTGCGGCGCGTGCTGGGCCGCCTGAACCCGGCCGCCCCGCATGACGTGGTGCTGGTGCTTGATGCCACCAACGGCCAGAACGCGTTGCAACAGATCGACGTGTTCCGCGAAGTGGCCGGCGTCACGGGGCTTGTTATGACCAAGCTCGACGGCACTGCGCGCGGCGGCGTGCTGGTGGCTGCCGCCGAACAATACGGTTTGCCGATCCACGCCATTGGCGTGGGCGAAAAAATTGATGATTTGCGCCCGTTCGACCCCGCTCTGGTCGCCCGGGTCATTGCCGGAGACGTGTCGTGAACAGCCCTGTTGCGCCTTCGAAAGGCGCCGGTGCCGCCTGGGTCAACCTGCTGGTCGATTATGGGCCGCTGGCGGTGTTTTTCCTGGCCTATCGCCATTATTCGCCAAAGGGTGGCGATCCGGGGCTGGGCGATGTGGCCGCCGTTACGTTCAGCACGTGCTGGTTCATGGGGGCGACCGTCGCCGCGCTGATCATTTCGAAATGGCGGCTGGGCAAGATATCGCCGATGCTGTGGCTGTCCTCGACCCTGATCGTCGGCTTTGGCCTGCTGACGGTGTTTCTGGGCAACCCCGACCTGATCCAGATCAAGGCCACGGTGATCTATGCCCTGTTCGCCGCGATCCTGTTTGCCGGGCTCTATTTCAAACGCCCGATGCTGCAATATCTGCTGCAATCGGCATTTGACGGACTGAATGACGCAGGCTGGATGAAACTGTCGCGCAACTGGGCGTGGTTTTTCGTGTTCCTGGCGGTGCTGAACGAAGTGCTGAGGCACTTTTACAACACCGCCCACCACAATTTCGGCACCTGGCTGACGATCAAGTTCTGGGGCGTGTCGGCCCTGTCGTTCGCGTTCACGTTCGTGCAACTGCCGATGCTGTTGCGCCACGGAATGGGCGAAGATGCCAAATCCGAGGCAGAAAGCACCACCCCGCACGACTGATTTGGGCGCCATAACCCAAAATTTGCCGCGATCGGCTAGACAACTTCGGTCGGGGTATCGGGGGATCTGGCATGAATATTGTCGTTGGCTCGGCCGCGCTGATCGTCGCCGCCGCGGTTGTCTATATCGCGATCAAGCCGCAGCCTGCGGATGAATACCCGGTCAGCATGGCCTCGGCCTACAACCGGCTGGCCAGCACCACCCTTGACCTGTCGCATGGTCGCAAGGGGCCGTTCGGCGGGCTGAGCACCAGCGTTTCGGGCAATGGCCACAACCAGATCGAATGGAAAGCGGGCGGCACCTTTGCGGCATTCGACTGTACGCTGAACCTCGCGCCGCTGGGCGACACCCGCACGAAAGTCGCGGTGTCGTGCACCGGCAGCGGCAGCGACGCGGCCGAAGGTCTGCTGATGACGATGGCCCGCAACGCGGTGATCGAACAAGTCGATTCGACCCTGAAAAACTGCGCCTATGACATCGAACTGGCCAAAGGCGCGACCGCCAGTCGATGGCCCGACGACATCGTGCATCACGCCGGTATCCACGAATCGATCGGCAACGCCATCAGGATGCAGGCCGATATCGCCGACGAACAGCGCAAAGCCGAGCAGGCGTTCAAGGACAGCGAAAGCGAGCACGAATCTGCCACCTACGGTCAACCCAGCATGCAGACGGTGCCGACCGAGCCCGAGCCCGCCACCAATCCGTGACCGGCTCTGCGTGCGGACGCGCGCCGGCATCGCACGCCGGCATCGCACGCCGTCAGCGCCCGTTTCAAATCTTGATCTGTGCGCCCAGTTCCACCACGCGGTTGGTGGGCAGGCGGAAAAACTCCATCGCGCTGGCAGAATTGCGCAGCATCCATGAAAACAGCTTTTCCCGCCACAACGCCATGCCTGGCGTGTCCGATGGCAACAGCGTCTGGCGCGACAGGAAAAAGCTGGTGCGCATCATGTCGAACGGTTCACCGCCCAGCGTCAAAAGCTTCAGCGCGCCGGGCACATCGGTTTCTTCCAGAAATCCGAAGCGCAGTTTCAACCGATAGAAGCCGTTGCCGAATTCGGTGACCGCCGCGCGGGTTGCAGGATCGACGAACGGCGTATCCTCGATCAGCACGGTCATCAGCACGATGCGGTCATGCAGCACCTTGTTGTGCTTCATGTTGTGCAACAGCGCCGAAGGCACGCCGGCCGAGGCCGAGGCCATGAACACCGCGGTGCCGGGCACGCGGATCGCACTGGAATGTGCCGACTTGGTAAACACTTCGAGCGGCATCCCGCTGGTGGTCATCGTCTTGCGCATCAGCGCGCGCCCGCGCGACCACGTGGTCAGCAGGATGAACACCACCGTGCCCATCAGCAGCGGCACCCAGCCGCCATCGGGCACCTTGGTCAGGTTGGCCGCCAGATAAAGCCCGTCGACCGCAAAGAACAGCGCCAGCAAAGGCACGGCCAGCAGCGGCTTCCAATGCCAGATGCGGAACATCACCACCGCCAGCAGCACATTGTCGATCAGCATCGCCGCGGTCACCGCCACGCCATACGTCGCGGTCAGGTTGGTCGACTGCTTGAACACCAGCACCAGCAGCAGCACCGCCACCAGCAAGGCCTGGTTGATCGCAGGGATGTAGATCTGCCCGGCGGCCAGGCTGGTATGGCGGATCGTCATACGCGGGATAAAGCCCAGCTGGATCGCCTGCTGGGTGACCGAAAACACCCCCGAAATCACCGCCTGCGACGCGATGATCGCCGCCAGGCTGGCCAGGATCAGCAGCGGCCACTGAAACCAGTTGGGCGCCAGCAGATAGAACGGGCTGACCAGCGCATCATGACTGCGCAGCAGCAGCGCCGCCTGCCCCAGATAATTGAGCACCAGCGCGGGCAACACCACGGTCAGCCACGACAGCCGGATCGGCAAACGCCCGAAATGCCCCATATCGGCATACAGCGCCTCGGCCCCCGTCACCGCCAGAACGGCGGCGCCCATCGCCAGGAAACCCCGCCACGGATCGCTGACAAACATCACGATGGCATAGTGCGGCGACAGCGCAGCCATCACTTGCGGATGCGTGGCAATGCTGATCACGCCGAGCACGGCGATCGTGGCGAAATAGACCAGCATGACCGGCCCGAAAAAGGCCGCCAGCCGCGCCGTGCCGCGCGATTGCAGCAGGAACAGCACGATCAGGATCACCACCACCAGCGGCAGCACGGCATAGCGCAGTTCGGGGCGGTATACCGCCACGCCTTCGATCGCGCCCATCACCGACACCGCCGGGGTGATCATGGCATCGCCGTAGAACAGTGCGGTGGCCAGCACGCCCAGCAGGATGATCCCCTTGCCCCAGCGTCGTTCGGTGCCTTCGCGGTTGATCAGCGCCAGCAGCGCCAGGCTGCCGCCTTCGCCGCGATTGTCGGCACGCATCATGATGATCACATATTTCAGCGTGACCATGATCAGCATCGACCAGAACATCAGGCTGACAATGCCGTGGATGTGCAGCGAATCGAGTGGCAAGCGGTGCCGCCCGGCAAACGTATCGCGCAACGCATAAAGCGGGCTGGTGCCGATATCGCCGAACACCACACCCATTGCGCCGATCGCGAGCCGCGCCATCGCGCTGCCCCCGCCTTCACCGATCGCCCGGTGCAGCCCGCGGACTTCGCCGTGTGGTACCGCAGCGCCTGGTTGTGTGGTCATGGTCGTGGGGCCCCCGGCCTGTTGCGCCCGATCCGCAGGGACCCTGCACGTGGGCGAGGCGCATTAGCACCGCCCCGATAGGCGGGCAATGGGCGCTTGACGCATGGCATGCCGCGCCAGAAAATCATTGTTTATCAGCGCGGTGCTGCTGTGGACTCGGGCTGTGCGGGCGCGGCTGGGGTCTCCGGCAAGGGCTTGCCCTCGCTCATCGCGATCAGCTGGTCGATTCGAGCGATGCGCGCAATCAGATCGCGGCGGAACGGCGCATCGGCCGGCGACCGCTGCAACAGATCCGCCCACATCGCGCGTGCTTCGACCAGATGGCCCGATTGCGCCAGCGCCATGCCCAGAAAGAACGGGGGCCCGGGGTGGTTGGGATCGATCGTGGCAGCGCGCACAAATGCAAACCGGGCGGCGGGTGTGATCGTGCCCTCGCTATGCCCGGTCAACGCATTGCCCAGTGCAACCCAAAGATCGGGATCCCGGGGGTTCTTGCGGATCGCAGTGTCAAGCAGATCGGCAGCCGCGCGAAACTGTCCCTGCCGCGTCAGGGCGTCGGCCATCACCAGCCAAGACTGCCCCTGGCCGTAATTGCTGCCCATCGCCTGGCGTTGCCGGACCAGTTCGGCATCTGCGGTCTGCTGGTTTTCGACCGGCGCGCGTGGCGCACCGGCCAACCCGGGATGCCCCTGGATGGCATAGCCGGCCAGCCCGAACAGCAACGCGGCCCCGGTCAATTCCCAGGCCGCGCGCGGAATTTTCAGCACAAACGCCAGCACCGCAAACACCACCGCGGCAATGCCCAGCAACAGCACCCAGATCATGCCATGTCTCCCGGACGGGCACGCGCGAAACGTCCGCGCAGCAGCAGCGCGGCCAGCGCCAGAAACACCACCGGGGCTGCAAACAGCGGCCAGGTAATCGGTTTGACCTGCGGGGTATAGGACACATAGTCGCCATAGCGCGCGATCAGCCATTGGCGGATATGTTCGGGATCTTCGCCGCGGGCAATGCGCGTGCGCACTTCGCTGCGCATGTCACCCGCGATCGGCGCATCCGAATCGGCGATCGACTGGCTTTGGCACATCACGCAGCGCAATGTGACCATCAGCGCCTTGGCGCGCGCCTCCTGCTCGGGATTGTCGAGCTGGCGATAGGCAAAGGGCGCAGGCGGCACATTTTCCTGCGCCGCCGCCGGCACCGCACATGCCAGCAGCAGGACCAGGCTCAGCAACAGTCTCACGAACCGCCTCCGGCTGCTTTTACGCGATCCAGCAGCATCGGCACATCTTCGGGGCGAATATCGCCGATATGCTGGTAACGGATCACGCCGCGCCCATCGATGACGTAGGTTTCGGGCACACCCGACGATCCAATCGCCAGTTGCACCTTGCGCGCATCATCCCGGCCGATCGCGGCATAGGGATTGCCATTGGCGGCCAGGAACCGCGCCAGATCATCGGCCTGGTCGTGGATCGCCACGCCATCCACTTCGACGCCTGCGCGCGCGAGCGCCTCAAGCTGAGGCGCCTCTGCCGCGCACGGCACGCACCAGCTGGCAAACACGTTCAACAGTTTGGGGCGCCCGGTGCGGAATGCCGCGGTTGACAAGCCGGGGCGCCCGACATTGGCCGCAGGCAGATCGAATTGCGGCAGCGGGTTGCCGACAAAGGCGCTGGCCACAACGGTATCGCCGGGGTGCAACAAGCGCCCCACAAACAGCGCAAACAGCCCGGCGAAAATTGCCAGCGGCAGCCACAGCGCCAGGTTCGAGCGGTTCATCGCCCCTGCCTCATCCGGCGCCACGCGATCTTGTCCCTGGCCACCCAGCGCTTGAGATCGGCCAGCACGCGCCCGGCCAGCGCAAGCAGTCCGCCCAGCCCGACCAAGACCCCGCCCAGCCAGATCAGCGGTGCGAACGGTTTCCACCAGAACCGCATCTGCCAGCGGCCATCGGCCGCAGCCTCGCCCAGCACGACATACAATTGCCCGTTCCAGCGCGTTTCCAGCGCGGATTCGTTGCGCGTGCCCGGCGGGTTGGAAAAGGTTTCGGCACGCGGGCTGAGCAGCGCCGGCATCCCGCCGGCGTAACGCGTCGACACGCTGGCCTCAAGCGCGGTCCAGTTCGGCCCGGCAACCGGCATGATCCCGGCCAGTTGCACGCGCCACGGCCCGACTTCGCGGGTTTCGCCCACCGCCATCGCCGCCAGCCGTTCCACCGAAAACGCACTTTCGCTCGACATGCCGAACAGCGACACGGCGATCCCGGCATGCGCAATGACCATGCCCCACACCGGCAGCGGCGTGCGCCGCAGATTGCGCCCGACCAGCGGCAGCAGGGCGGCGGGAAACAGGCCCGAGGCAAGCGCAAGGCCCAACGCGGGCAGCAGGCCGATGCCGGACGCCACGATTTCAACCCCGGCAAACACGGCCACAGCAATCACCGCGCAGACCAGCACGGGCCACGACACGCGCCGTGTGCGATCACCGGTCAGGCGGTCCTGCCGCCAGCGCAACAGCGGCCCGACCGCCATCACCGCGAACATCGGAAACGCAAACATCGCCGAAGCCGGATTGAAATAGGGCGCGCCCACCGAAACCTTGACGCCATAGGCCTCGGTCACCAGCGGATAGAGCGTGCCGATCAGCACGATGCCCAAAATCCCGCTGAGCATGACATTGTTGAACACCAGCGCGCCTTCGCGGCTGACAAAGGCAAACCGCTTGCCCTCGGTCACGGTGCCGGCGCGCAAGGTGAACAGCGCCAACGCACCGCCGATATCGATCGCCAGCAGCGCAAGGATAAACGCCCCGCGCCGGGGATCGACAGCAAAGGCATGGACCGACGTCAGGATGCCCGATCGCACCAGAAACGTGCCGACCATCGACATCGAAAACGCGATCACGCCAAGCATGACCGTCCAAGCGCGCAACGCATCGCGGCTCGACAGCACCGACACCGAATGGAGCAGCGCGGTCGCGGCCAACCAGGGCATCAGCGACGCGTTTTCAACCGGATCCCAGAACCACCAGCCGCCCCAGCCAAGCGTGTAATAGGCCCAGTACGACCCCGCAGTGATCCCCAGCGTCAGGAAAATCCACGCGCCCAGCACCCAGGGGCGCATCGCGCGGGCAAAGGCCGGTCCGACATTGCGCGTAACCAGCGCGCCGATCGCGAACGAGAACGCGATCGATAACCCGACATAGCCGACATACAGCGTGGGCGGATGAAACGCGAGGCCGACATCCTGCAACAGCGGGTTCAGCCCCTGCCCTTCGTCGGCCGGCTGTGCCAGCCGCGCAAACGGGTTCGAGGCGAACAGCAGAAAGGCATAGAACCCCAGGCTGATAAACGCCTGACCCGCCAGCGTGGCCATCAACGTGGGTTCATCAAGGCGCCGTTCGATCACCGCGACAAACGCGCCTGCCACCGCCATGATCGTCACCCACATCAGCATCGAGCCTTCGTGGTTGCCCCAAGTGCCGGCAATCTTGAAAATCAGCGGCTTGGCCGAATGGCTGTTGTCCACCACCAGCTTGACCGACAGGTCGGTCGTCACAAACAACGTGACCAGCGCGGCAAAGGCGGCCAGCACCAGCACACCCTGCATCACCGCCACCGGGCGCACCAGCCCCGCCAGCGCGCGCCCCTCGGGCCGCAGCGCAAGGCCGCCGGTCACCAGTTGCAACACCGCCAGCGCAGCCGCCATCCACAGCACAGCCAGACCGAGTTCTGCGATCATCGGGTTTTTGCCACCGCTTGCCTGGACCGCGTCGAAACCATGTCCTTCATTTCGCGCGGCACATATTTTTCATCATGTTTGGCCAGAAGCGTATCGGCGACAAAGGTTGTGCCCTCCATCCGGCCATCGGCCACCACGCCCGACCCTTCGACGAACAGATCGGGGGTAATGCCGGTGAAACGCACCGGCACTTCCGCCTTGCCGTCGGTCACGGTGAAGTGGATGGTCACGCCATCGGGCATCGTCTTCAACGAACCCTTTTCGACCATCCCGCCCAGACGCACCCCTTTGCCCTGTTCGGGCGGCCGCGTCGCCATTTCGCTGGGAATGTAGAAATAGCTCGCCTGGCCGCGCAGCGCATAGACCGCCAGCAACGCCGCACCGATCAGCGCGACCAGCGCCACACAGACCAGCACCAGCCGCTGATGTTTGGGTTTCAGGATTGCAGCGGTCATTTGCGGCGCACTTTGTCGCGGCGGCGTTCGGCGCGCAGCATCGCCAGCAGCGACCAGCCGACCATGACCAGGGTTCCGGCCACGCCGATGACCAGAGCCGCCCAGACGAATTCCCACTGGTTCAAGCGTTCGTGCATGCGATCCGTTTTCAACCCAATGCCTTGCGACGCAGGCGCGCCTCGGTCTGGATATCGGCCAGCAGCATGCGCATCCGCGCGATCACCACCGCGCCGAATATCAACGAAAAGCCCAGCGCCGCGATCAGCAACGGCCAAAGGTAAGTGCCGTCAATCGCCGATTTGCCCATGGTGATCGATGGCGGCTGGTGCAGGCTGTTCCACCACACCACCGACCGGTTGATGATCGGAATGTTGATGGCCCCGACCAACCCGAAAATCGCGGGAATGCGCGCGGCATTGCCGCCCGATGCATCGCGCTGCGCCGCGTCGGCCAGCGCGATATAGCCGAAATACAAAAACAGCAGGATCAGGAAACTGGTCAGGCGCCCGTCCCACACCCACCATGCGCCCCAGGTCGGGCGCCCCCAGATCGACCCGGTGATCAGCCCCAGCGCGGTAAACACCGCACCCGGCACGGCCGCCGCACGTGCGGCAATCGCGGCCAGCGGGTGGCGCCAAACCAGTTCGACAATGCTCGAAATCGCGATGGTCGACCAACCCGCCATGCCCAGCCAGACGCAAGGAACATGAATGTACAGGATCTTGACCGTGACCCCCATCAGGTGGTCGGGCGGCGCATAGGCCACGCCCCACGCCACGGCACCCAGCGACATCACCAGCCCCGGCACCAGCAGCACCGGCAAAAGCCAGCGTGCAAGCCGCAGGAAACGGGCAGGATTGGCAAATGCGTGCATGTGAAAGGCGAAAACGTCCCGTCTGCAATACCGATTCGGTCGTAGCGTGTGCGCGACCGGAACACGACCTGCCAAAAAGACCGCGCTGACACAAATGCCGCGCACCTTTCGGCGGACCACCCTTGGCCTAGCAGCGACAAGGGTCTTTGCAATAGGGAAAAATGGGGCGACCAATGGGGTTCGAACCCACGACCTCCGGTACCACAAACCGGCGCTCTAACCAACTGAGCTATGATCGCCACACGAGGCGCCCCTTTGCTCAAAAGGCGCCCAAATGGAAAGAGAAAAAGTTACCTTGGTGTCGGATTGCGGTCCGGCACCAAGGCCAAATCGTTCAAACGCTTGAATAACAGGGGCGAACCGGCGCAATCGCCCTGCCCACCCCCGTCCGGATCAGCCCTTCTTCAGGCTGAGACCGCCAAAGCGCTTGTTGAACTGGGCCACACGACCACCCTGATCGAGCATACGCTGCGCGCCGGTCCAGGCCGGGTGCGAGGTGGGATCGATATCCAGCGTCATGGTGTCGCCGTCCTTGCCCCAGGTCGAACGGGTCTTGAACACGGTGCCATCGGTCATCTGGACAGAGATGAAATGGTAATCGGGGTGGATCTTCGACTTCATGATCTGGCTCCTGGGTGCGCCCGGTTCCGACCGGCCGCAGGAAATGCGAAGCGCGCGCCTAGCGGATCGGGCGGGCGATGTCGAGATGAGTCTTTGCTTTTGTGTTCGCTGGCGTGAACCGCAGACCCGCGTCGGCGCGGCCCCGGATCAGGCGTCTGCGATCATCGCGGTAAAGCTGACTTCGGTGGCGATCTTGTCGCCCAGCATGGCCTTGCCCGCAAATTTGCACACCCGCGCACGCTTTTGCGTGAACGACACATGCAGATCGAGCAGACAGCCGGGCTCGACCGGGGTGCGGAACTTCGCCTCCTCGATCGCCATGAAATAGACCAGTTTGCCGGTACCGGCCAGGCCGAGCGTTTCCACCGCGAGCACGCCGGCCGCCTGGGCCAGTGCCTCGATCTGCAAAACGCCGGGCATGATCGGGCGTCCAGGGAAATGGCCCTGAAAAAACTGCTCGTTCATGCTGACGGCCTTGATCGCATGGATCCGCTCGCCTGCGACGAGTTCCACCACGCGATCGACCAGCAACAGCGGGTAACGGTGCGGCAACGCCGCCATTACCCCCTTGATGTCCAACGCCAGCGGCGCTGCCGCCGGCGTTTCATCGGTTCCGCTCATGATCTGATCAACCAACGCCGGGCCTCAGCGGCCTTGCGGCTGCTTCTTGGCGGCGGCCGGTGCCGATGCGGCTTCCTGAGCGGCTTCGGCCTGCGCTGCGGCCTGCTGCTGCGCACGCTGTTCACGCTCCTGCGCCGGCACCCAGCCGGCGGGCGGCACG
The DNA here is from genome assembly GCF_000429005.1 of Novosphingobium acidiphilum DSM 19966. Taxonomy (GTDB): domain Bacteria; phylum Pseudomonadota; class Alphaproteobacteria; order Sphingomonadales; family Sphingomonadaceae; genus Novosphingobium; species Novosphingobium acidiphilum. The sequence goes on from NZ_AUBA01000011.1 coordinate 45,559, forward strand.
ACCTGCACCGACGGCAGGACCAGGTTCAGCTGATCGATCACGTCCTGGTTCAGGTTGTAGACGGTGTCGTGCTTGAGCACGGCCTGTTCGGCCAGGACCAGCGTGACGTGGCGCTTGGTCATTGCCGCCTGGGTGGCATCGGCAAGCTTCACTTCGATCTGTTCGATCACATACTGACGGGCCAGCTTCACCGGCTTGATGATGTCTTCCATCTCGGCCGCACCGGCCTGCTGGATCTGCTGGTACTGACCAAAGTCGGCCTGGATCGCCGCGTTGTCGGGCTTGGCAGCCTTCTGTGCGGCATTGATCTTCTGCGCCAACGGGGCCAGCTGCGCGCGGATCGCGTTGGCCTTGGCGTTGTAGGCATCAAGCTGCGCCTTGTAGGTCGACTGCAGCAAGGGGATCGACGCCTTGTAGGCACCCGAATTGCCGATGATCTGATCGGTGTTGGCGATCGCGATACCATTGGCAACCGCGCCACCGGCGGTCTGGGCGATTGCCGCAGGAGCGGCAGCAAGCAACAGGCCCGCGACGAGCGCGGCAGAGATATGACGGAGTTTCATCAGAACTGGGTTCCCACGTTGAAGCTGAAGGTTTTGCGAGTGTCGCCATAGACATAAGTCAGGGCTTTGGCGATATCGATGCGGAACGGTCCGAACGGCGAATTCCAGTTGACCCCGAACCCGATCGAAATGCGCGGGGCCGGGCTGTTGCCGACATAGGTTTCGAGGAACTTCTGCGCGATGGCATTGGCCGTTCCGTTCGAAGCCGTTGCATTGGTGGTGTATTTGCCGGTCACGGCATCGGTGTACAGGATCGTTGTGCCGACAGTGGCCGGTGCAGTTACCCCGAACACGGCCCCGGCATCGACAAACACCGACGGGCGCAAGCCCAGTTCGCGCGCGCCCGAACCCAGCGGAATTTCCATCTCGGCATGACCGAGGTAATAGTTGCGCCCACCCAGCGCGTCATTGACGTAGCTGTTGGTGTTGGTGTTGAGCGTCCCGCCGTTGCCGCTTGACGTGTTGTAACCGGTAAAGAACTGGCGCAGCACGCGCGGACCGACGCCGCGGATGTCAAACCCGCGGATCTGCGGCTCGCCCAGGAAAAAGCGGTCGGTCAGGCGTACCGCATCTTCGTACTGATTGGGCGCATTGTTTTCGAGCGGACGGATCGTGCCGGCTTCGCCGCGCAACGAGAAGATGAAGCCATGCCCGACCGGGATATAATGCGCCGCGTTGACGGTGGCGCGGGCATATTTCACCGAACCGCCAAGTCCGGCGATATCGCCGCCCATGATGAACGTGGTGCCGCGTGTCGGATGCAGCCGGTTGTCGAGCGTGTCATAGACGTACGATGCGCCCAGGATCGAACTGGTGCGATTGCCGATTGCATCGCACAGATATTGCCCCGCCAGATAGACCGAGCAGGTGCCGTTGATGTAATATGTCGCCTGATCCAGCGTCACCTGGTCATAATTGAGCGTGTAACGCCCGATCAGCGAACTGGTTTCGGTCAACGGAATACCCGCACGCAGCTGGAACCCGGTGGTGTTCTGCTGGTACGTGGTGTTGCGGTTGGCGTTGTAGAAATTGAAGCTCGACAGATCCTTGCGATAGACGTCAAAGCCCAGCGACACGTTGCGATCCGAAACATAGGGCTCGGTGAAATTCAGCACCACAGCCTTTGAATACGCCGAATAGTTCAGCGTGGTGCCGATCGTTTCGCCACGGCCGCGGAAATTGTTCTGCTGGATCGATGCCTGGAAGATAAAGCTTTCAAGGCTGGAGTACCCTGCTGAAAGCTGCAGCTGCCCGGTCGGCTTTTCCTCGACGTTGGCTTCCAGAACGACGCGGTCTGCCGCCGTGCCGGGCTTTTGTTCGACTTCGAACTTTTCCTGGAAATAGCCCAGCGATTTGATGCGGTTCGACGAACGCTTGATCTGGAACGAATTGAACGCATCGCCTTCGCCCAGGCGGAATTCACGGCGAATGACTTTGTCTTCGGTCAGCGTGTTGCCGTTGACATCGATGCGTTCGACATAGACGCGTGGCACTTCCGCAATGCGGAAAGTGACCGACATGGTCTGCTTGTCCTTGTTGCGCTGAAAATCGGGGCGCACATCGGCAAAGGCATAGCCAAAGCTGCCGACCGTTTCGGTCAGCGCGTCAACGGTGTCTTCCACCGCCTTGGCATTGTACCACTGGTTTTTCTTGATCGCCAGGCGCTGGGTCAGCTGTTCGCCGTTGAAATCGCGCAGCTGGCTTTCAACCTTGATGTCGCCGAACTTGTAGCGTTTGCCTTCTTCGACCACGTAAGTGACGATGAAGTCCTTCTTGTCCGGGGTCAGTTCAGCCACTGCCGACACCACGCGGAAATCGGCATAACCCTGAGTCAGGTAGAACTGGCGCAGCTTCTGCTGGTCAAATGCCAGACGATCGGGGTCATAGCTGGTGCCCGAGGAAAAGATGCGGAACGAACGCGACTGCTTGGTCACCATTTCGGTGCGCAGCTGCGTGACCGAGAACTTGTGCGCGCCGATGATGTTGATCTGGCGCACCTTGGACTTGGGTCCTTCGGTGATCTCGAACACGATATCGACGCGATTCTGGTCGAGCAACACCATCTTGGGCTCGACCGAGGCGGCAAACCGGCCCTCGCGCTTGTACAGCTCGATGATCCGCGTGACGTCGGCACGAACCTTCGACCGCGTGAAGATCTGCCGTGCCGCCAGCTTGATTTCGGGAAGGATCTTGTCCTCTTTCAGGCGCTTGTTGCCTTCAAGGATGATCCGGTTGACCACCGGGTTTTCCTTGACGACGATCACCACTGCGCCACCATCGTTGCGCAGTTGCACGTCGGAAAACAGCTCGGTCGCAAACAGGTCTTTCAGCACCTGGTCGGCGCTGACCTGGGTATAGCGGTCGCCCACATGCATGCGGATATACGACAGGATGGTATCGGGCTCGAGCCGCTGGGCGCCCTCGACCGAAATCGATCTGACCGTTTCGCTGCCTTCGACAGGCGCCGGGGCATGGCGCACCGGTTCGACCGCGGCAGACGTGGGCGCAGCCACGGGCACGGCCTTGGCCGCTGCCGCCTTGCGCCGAACGGGCTTTTGCGGGGCCGGTGCCGCGATGGGCGCAGCCGTGGGCTCGGCCTGTTCGGTCAGGCGCGCAGGTTCGGCGGAAACCGCCGCGCGGGCCGCCGGTGCGGGCGCGGTATAGGTCTGCACCACAGGGGCTTGCGCTGCGGGCGTCTGCACCACCGGTGACGGCGGGGCATAAGCCGGTGCGGCCATCGCGGGTGCCGGCGCCGGAGCGGGCGCAGCGGCCACATTGATCGGCAACGCCTGACCTTCGGACTGCGCCTTTTCCAGCGCGGCCTTGCGATGTTTGGCAAACAGCGCGTTGACGTGCTTTGTGGCGGGTTTTGGCGCAGGGTTTGCAGCAGAGGCGGTGGCCGGGGCCGCGGTGGTTACGGTATCGTCAGACGCGCCGGGCGTGCCTTCGGCCAAAGCACCATCGGGAAGCACTGCCAGGCAGCTGCTGGCCAAGAGCGCACCGATCGTGGCGGCCATGCCCAAACGGCCTGCTGCGGTCCGGCACGCGTTCCTAGAAATCATCACCAAGCGCCATCCCGTCTTCGTACACATCGAAAGTGTACAACAGCAAAAACCCACACGGTTGCTTCGTGCAGCGGCCCCATCTGCTCGGCCACTGCGGCAACCGCAATCCACGTCCGCCGACCTGCCGGAAATCACCGATAGTCCGCCTGCCCTCTGCCCGATGCCGATCGATCGTGCAAGCAAGCTTGGTGCGATCGGGCGACATTCCGGCGCAAATTTCCCGGGATTGTCCCCCTGGTCACGCATGGCCCGGGGCGAATCGATCGGTTGGACATGCGCCACGCGTCATCAACGGGGCAATGCGCCTTTACCCTCCGAACAGCTTCAGCGACCCTGCATCGTTGAAGGTGACAAACAGCATCAGCGCCACGACAAGCGCAAGGCCGGTGCCGAAGGCCAGCTCAAGCCCGCGCTGGCTGACCGGTTTGCGACGGATTGCCTCGATCGCAAACAGCATCAGATGCCCGCCATCGAGCACCGGAATCGGCAGCAGATTGACAAAGCCCAGGTTGATCGAAATCAGCGCGATAAAGCTGACAAAGTTCTGCCAGCCCGACACCAGCTGTTCGCCCGAATACCGCGCAATCTTGATCGGACCGCCCAGTTCGCGCGCATCGCGCCTGCCGGTGACGATCTGCTGGATACCCGTCACGGTCATGCCGATGATATCGCGCGTGCGGCCAACCCCTTCGGCCAAGGCGCCGATCGGACCGACCGGGCGGTGTTCGACGCTGGCTGGACCCACGCCCAGAAAGCCGATGGCCTGGGTGTTGCCGAACTGGTCGCTTTGCACTTTGACCGCGGAAACCAGGCCCACCGGGATGCGCCGACCGCCACGATCGAGCACAATGTCCATATGCTCGCCGGGGTGGGTGGACACGATCAGCCCGATCGACTGAAACCGGTCGATCGCTGTCCCGTTCAGCGACACGATGCGGTCACCGACGCGCAATCCCGACTTTTGCGCGACCGAGCCGGCCTCGACCCGCCCGATCACCGGCGGCTCGACCCATGTGCCATAGGCCAGGGCAAACCCCGCGATGATCAGCACGGCGACCAGCAGATTGGTCACAGGCCCCGCCAGAACGATCAGCGCGCGTTGCCACAGCGGGCGCCCCTGCAAGGTCTGCGCGCGTTCGCTGGCGGGCAGCGCCAGCCATTCGGCACTGGGCTGGCCCGCAGCATTGCTGTCGCCTGCAAACTGCACATAGCCGCCCAGTGGCAGCACCGACAGTTTCCAGCGGGTGCCGCGGCGGTCGGTCCAGCCCAGCAATTCCTTGCCGAACCCGATCGAAAACACATCCGCGCGCACGCCGAACAGGCGCCCGGCCAGATAATGGCCCAGCTCGTGAATGAACACCAGCGGGCCCAGCACCAGGGCAAAGCCGGTCAGCGTAATCAACAGGCCAGGGGCATGTATCGGTGTCAAATCTCAGGACTCCGTCAAATCGCCAGCGCCATCGTCTCGCGCGCCCGGATGCGGGCCTCGCGATCGACCGCGATCACATCGTCCAGGCATTGCGGGGGCATGGGCACGCCGCAGGCCAGCACGTCTTCACAGCATTGCACGATGCGGGTGAACGCAATCTGTCCGGACATGAATGCTGCCACGGCAATTTCGTTGGCGGCGTTCATCACGGCGGCGGCCGCGCCGCCGGCCATGACCGCCTCGCGCGCCAGGCGCGTTGCCGGAAAGCGCACTTCGTCGGGCGCGCGGAACGTCAAGGTCCCGATCGCCGCCAGATCGAGCGGTTCGCACGGCGTCGCCATGCGCGCAGGCCAGGCCAGCGCAGATGCGATCGGCACGCGCATGTCGCTTGGCCCCAATTGCGCCAGCGTGGTGCCGTCGCGGTATTCGACCATCGAATGCACGATCGATTGCGGATGGACGATGATCCGCAGTCGCTCCACCCCCACCGGGAACAGATGCCAGGCCTCGATGAATTCCAGGCCCTTGTTCATCATCGTCGCCGAATCGACGCTGATCTTGGCGCCCATCGACCAATTTGGGTGGCGGACCGCTTCGGCCGGGGTGGCCAGGTGCAGCCGGTCGGTCGACCAGTCGCGAAACGGGCCCCCGCTGGCGGTCAGCGTAACCCAGCGCACATGCGCGACATCGTTGCCCGCCAGGCACTGGAAAATCGCGTTGTGTTCCGAATCGACCGGCAGCAGCGTGGTGCCGTGGCGCGCAACCGCACGCGTCATCACGCCACCTGCCGAAACCAGCGCTTCTTTGTTGGCCAGCGCCACCGTGCGCCCCTGCTCGATCGCCGCCATCGTCGGGGCAAGGCCCGCACAGCCGACAATCGCCGCCACGGTCAGGTCGGCCGGCCGCCGCGCCGCATCGATCAGCGCCGGTGCACCGCCAGCGGCTTCGATCCCGCTGCCGGCCAGTGCCGCGCGCAGATCGGGCAGCAGGGCTTCATCGCCGACCACCGCAATCTCGGCCGAAAATTCGCGCGCCAGTTGCGCCAGCAGGACAACATTGCTGTGCCCGGTCAGCGACACAACGCGAAACATGTCACGGTTGCGCCGCACCAGATCGAGCGTCGATGCGCCGATCGAGCCGGTGGCACCAAGGATGGAAAGGCTACGCATCACAGTTCCACCATAGCCGAAGCCAATTCCAATACGCCACTGACAAACAGCACGGCGATCAGGCCGTCAGCACGATCGAACAGGCCACCGTGCCCCGGAATCACGTGGCTGGAATCCTTGACCCCGGCGCGGCGTTTCATCCAGCTTTCGAAAAAATCGCCGGTCTGCGCGACAATTGCCGTCACCAGCCCGCCTGTCACAACACCAAGCCAGTCGTGCGCGTCCAGCCCCGAACTGTCGCGCAGCCCGGCCTTGAAAAAGGCATGCGAAAGATAGATCGAAAATGCCGCATAAAACGCCATTGCCGCAAGCATGCCGCCGCCCAGCCCGCTCCAGGTCTTGGATGGACTGATTGTCGGTGCAATTTTTGGCCCACCCAGTGACCGGCCTGCAAAATATGCGCCGACATCCACCGCAATCACGCTGCCCACCGCCGCCAGCAGCACAAGCGGCGGCATGACCTGGGGCACGGCGGAAAGGCAGGCCAGACCGATATAGCCGACGCCTGCCAGCAGCCAGATGGCACGGCCGACAATGCCCTTTTCAAAGGCCAGCACCAGCATGGTCCATTCGGCAAGGATACCAAGGCCGACGGCAACAATGAACCCTGTAAGAACCAGGCCGCCCAGCCAGAACGCAGCGCCCGCCACCGCGATCATCACCGCGGCAGAGGCCGAACGCACCGCCAGGTCGGACCGCTTGCGCGGATGCGGATTGATACGCTCAGCGTCCGCCAAAGCGACGCTCCCGCCGGGTATATTCGGCAATGGCCGCCTCCAGATGGTCTTTTCCGAAATCGGGCCACAACACGTCAAGGAACAGCATCTCGGCATAAGCCGCCTGCCACATCAGGAAATTCGACAGGCGCACTTCGCCCGATGTGCGGATGATCATGTCGAGCGGGGGCAGGTCGGCGGTGTCGAGTTCGGCAGAGATTGTCTCGGGGGTAATGGCGCCCTTGGCGGCTGCGGCGCGCGCGGCGCGGGCAATTTCGTCCTGCGATCCGTAATTGAGCGCCACTGCCATGATCATGCCGGTATTTGCTGCGGTACGGTCGCGTGCCTGTTCGATCATCTCGATGATATCGGGGGCAAAGGCCCCGATATTGCCGATGACTTTGAGGCGGATGTTGTTGCGCGCAAATTCGTCAAGGTCGGACAGGATGAAATGCTTGAGCAGCCCCATCAGCGCCGACACTTCGTCTTCGGGCCGCCGCCAGTTCTCGGTCGAAAAGGCGTAGAGCGTCAGCGCCGACAGGCCAAGCTCTGCCGCGGCGCGCACCGTGCGGCGCACCGCCTCGACCCCGCGCTGGTGCCCCAGCACGCGCGGCATATGGCGGCGTTTGGCCCAGCGACCGTTGCCGTCCATGATGATGGCAACATGACGCGGGCCGGGCGCCCGCGTGTCATCAAAGGCCGGCACTGCGGTCACCGGCCCAGGATTTCCTTTTCCTTTTCCGCCGCCACCTCGTCCGCGGCCTTGATCGCATCGTCGGTCAGTTTCTGCACTTCGGTTTCGGACCGCTTGCGCTCGTCTTCGGAAATTTCCTTCTTGGCCTCGTCGGCCTTCAGGTTTTCCATCCCGTCGCGGCGCACATTGCGGATCGCGATGCGCGCTTTTTCGGCATACTGGTTGGCCAGCTTGGCCAGTTCCTTGCGGCGTTCCTCGGTCAGATCGGGGATCGGCAGGCGCAGCGTGGTGCCGTCGTTGATCGGATTGAGGCCAAGCCCCGCCGACCGGATCGCCTTTTCAACCGGGCCGACGCTCGATTTGTCCCACACCTGCACCGACAACAGGCGCGGTTCGGGCGCGGACACGGTGGCGCACTGGTTCAGCGGCATGCGCTGGCCATAGACCTCGACCATGATCGGATCGAGCAGCGAGGTGTTGGCCCGGCCGGTGCGAAGCCCGCCCAGATCGTGGCGCAATGCTTCCACGGCGCCCTTCATCCGGCGTTCGAGATCGGCCTTGTCATATTTGGCCATGGTTCAGCTGTCCTTCCTGACGATTGTCTGGGTGCCCTGTCCGGCCAGAACGCGGGCCAGATTGCCCTGTTCACGGATCGAGAACACCACGATGGGTATGGCATTGTCGCGACACAGCGCCACGGCCGAGGCATCCATCACCTGCAGATTGTCGGCCAGCACCGTGTCATAATCGATCGTGTCGTAGCGTCGTGCCGCAGCATCCTTCTTGGGATCGGCGTTGTAGACGCCATCGACACTGGTGCCCTTGAACAGGGCATCGCACTGCAGTTCGGCCGCACGCAAGGCCGCGCCCGAATCGGTGGTGAAATAGGGCGCGCCCACGCCAGCGGCAAAGATCACCACGCGGCCCTTGGCCAGGTGACGTTCGGCGCGGCGACGGATGACCGGTTCGCACACCGCATCCATCTGGATGGCCGATTGCACGCGGGTATCGACGCCCAGCTTTTCCAGCGCAGACTGCATCGCCAGCGCGTTCATGATGGTGGCCAGCATGCCCATGTAATCGGCCTGCGCCCGGTCCATGCCCTTGGCTGCGCCCGCCATCCCGCGAAAGATGTTGCCCCCGCCGATCACCAGGCACAGCTCCAGCCCGGTTTCCTTGGCCGCCTTGACCTCTGCGGCCAGGCTGGCAACGAAATCGGTATCGATCCCGAAGGACTGGTTGCCCATCAGCACCTCGCCCGACAGCTTCAGCAAAATGCGCTTGAGGCGGGGCAGATTGGCCGGAGCAGGCGCCAGTGCAGTCATGGGGCTATGGTATCCTTTGCGGGGCCGCTATCGGAACCCTTGAAGCTGGGCGCCCTTATACGCACCGGACGAGGCGTGCCAAGGGTGGCATCGGTGTTTTTCCGGACGCAAAAATCCCCGCGCTTTGACACGCGGGGATTGTTGTTTTGGGCGCCGGGCACCCGACGGTGCCGGCGTCGAAAGCGGCTTACTTGATGCCGGCTGCTGCTGCCACTTCGGCAGCAAAGTCGGTGGTTTCTTTTTCGATGCCTTCGCCCAGCTGAAAGCGGACGTAGTCGACCAGCGCGATCTTGGTCCCGGCAGCCTTGCCGGCAGCATCGACCACCTGGGCAATCGGCGTCTTGTTGTCCATCACGAACAGCTGCGACAGCAGGGCGTTTTCCTTGGCATACTTGGCCACGGCGCCGTCAACGATCTTGGCCTGCACTTCGGCGGGCTTGCCGCTTTCGGCGGCCTTTTCGGCGGCGATCTTGCGTTCGCGCGCGATCAGTTCGGGATCAAGGTCATCGGCATTGAGCGCCAGCGGGAATGCCGCGGCAATGTGCATCGCGATCTGCTTGCCCAGCGGTTCCAGAACGTCGGCACCGGCTTCGGATTCAAGCGCGACCAGAACGCCGATCTTGCCAAGGCTCGGGGCGGCGGCGTTGTGCATGTAGGGCACGACCAGGCCGTTCGACACAGCGACGTGCTTCAGGCGGCGCAGCTGCTGGTTTTCGCCGATCGTGGCGACGTTGTTGGTCAGCTTTTCCGACACGGTGCCGCCATCGGGATAGGCAGCCGCCTTCAGCGCCTCGATGTCCGCCACCGCAGCGGCCAGCGCCACTTCGGTCGTCTTGCGCACGAAGTCCTGGAACTGGTCGTTCTTGGCCACGAAGTCGGTTTCCGAATTGACTTCGACAGCAACGCCCTTGGTGCCCGACACGGCCACGCCGACCAGGCCTTCGGCGGCGGTGCGGCTCGACTTCTTGGCGGCAGCAGCCAGACCCTTGGCGCGCAGCGCGTCGACCGCGGTTTCCATGTCGCCGCCGGATTCGTCGAGGGCCTTCTTGCAATCCATCATGCCGGCGCCAGTGCGCTCGCGCAGGTTTTTCACGTCAGCGGCGGTATAAGCCATTGCGTTGGTCCTTTTAAGTTTAAACGTGCGGGGCCGCAGCAACACGTGCCGCGGCCCTTATCCGTGAATGAGGACAGTTCCGTGACGCGCGGGCGCCACGGCCGTCCGATAAGCTCAGGCTTCGATTGCGTCTTCGGCGACCGGTTCATCCAGCGCGCCCAGGTCAACGCCCGATGCGATCTGTGCATCGCGGCCGCCACGCGTGGCAGCGGCGGCAACTGCGTCGCAGTACAGGCGAATCGCGCGGCTGGCGTCATCGTTGGCCGGGATCGGGAACGCGATGCCGTGCGGCGACACGTTCGAATCGAGGATCGCCACAACCGGGATACCCAGGACGTTGGCTTCCTTGATCGCCAGTTCTTCCTTGTTGGCGTCGATCACGAACATCACGTCGGGAATGCCGCCCATGTCGCGGATACCGCCAAGCGAAAGTTCCAGCTTGTCGCGTTCGCGGGTCAGCTGCAGGACTTCCTTCTTGGTCAGACCGGCGGTGTCGCCCGACAGCTGTTCTTCCAGCGCCTTGAAACGCTTGATCGAGCCCGAAATGGTCTTCCAGTTGGTCAGCATGCCGCCCAGCCAGCGGTGGTTGACATAGTGCTGACCGGCCGCGCATGCCGCCTGTGCGATCGGTTCCTGCGCCTGGCGCTTGGTGCCGACGAACAGCACTTTGCCACCGTTCTGCACGGTCGCCGAAATGAATTCGAGCGCGCGGGCAAACAGCGGAACGGTCTGCGACAGGTCGAGAATGTGGATGCCGTTGCGTGCACCGAAAATGTACGGCTTCATGCGGGGGTTCCAGCGATGGGTCTGGTGGCCAAAGTGCGCACCGGCCTCGATCAGCTGAGTCATCGTGACGACGGGAGCCGCCATAGGGTAATTCCTTTCCGGTTAGACCTCTGGGCGGAAGGAACCAACGCGCATCTGCTGCGCCCGGCACCGGTATGTGATCCGCCCATGTGGATTCAAAAGCATGGGTTGTTCGCTGCCCCGATCCGGTCCGGATGAACCGAATCGTCTGACACCGAGTGGCGCCGTTAGCCGCTTGGCGTCTGCAAATCCAGTGCGAATCCTGTGCAACTGCTTCGGGTCGCGAATCGGGTGATTCGCCAACACGCCGAAATCGTTACCTCACGATACCCTCATGGCTCGACATCGGATCCAAAAATGCGCGCCCGGAACAACACTTTGCGTCATTGCTTATGTCGATTGCGGATATTGCTTGACGATTTAGAACAAAAGTGGAACAAAGTTCTCATCGCAAAGGGCCAGACCAGCCCGACCGCGAAGGACATTATCCACAGGTCATCCACAGGGTGTCAAGCCCCGGACATGGTGCATGTTTGCGCCAAGCCCCGGGCTTTGCCCAGCGCAGGACGCTTGCCATGCTCGGATTGTTTGCCATGCTTGTTTTCGCCATTGCCGGTTGCACCAGCGCCGCTGTCATCGGGTCCAGCTTGCGCAGCGCGCTGCCCGCCTTGCGCCGCATGGCCGAAGAACGCCGCGCGCTGGTCGAAGACCGGTTCTATCTGTTCACGCTGATCGAAACGCCGCGGCGTCTCGGCACCCCCGCACCGACCGCCGCCGCAATGGCCGTGCGTGCGCCCGTGGCGGGTGTGGTCAGGCGTCGGGCAGTAATGCCGGTTGCGGCAGACCGCCTGCGCGCTGCAGCCTGACCCGCCGGTATCGCAGCACGCCCACCGGCAGCAGCGCGATATAGGCAAGACACAGGCCGACCAGTGTCCACCACGGCTCGGTCAGCAGTGCGGCAAACGCCAGCCCGATCAGGCCGATCACTTCCAGCCGGATCGCGCGGCGCGGGCGCAGCCCCGACCAGCCGAGCGTGGCGGTGTTGGATATCATCAGAAACGCGATCAGCGCGGTCCACACCGCAACGCCTGCGGCATTGCGAAATTCGTCGCGCCCGCTGGCGATCCACAGATAGACCGGCATCAGCGCCAGCCCGGCACCCATCGGCGCGGGCACGCCGGTCAGAAAACCGGCGCTTTTGTGCGGTTGGTCGGCCATGTCGATCTGCGCATTGAACCGCGCCAGGCGCAGCGCGCAGCACACCGCCAGCGCCAGCGCGGCAAACCAGCCCAGACGCGGCATCTGGTGCAGTGTCCACAGATAGACGATCAGCGCGGGTGCAACGCCAAACGCAATCGCATCGGACAGGCTGTCAAGTTCTGCGCCGAAACGCGATTGCGCACGCATCGCACGGGCCACCCGGCCATCAAGGCCATCGAGCATCCCGGCCAGGATGATCGCCAGCACCGCCGATCGATAATCCTCGCCAATTGCAAAGCGGATGCCGGTCAGCCCGCAGCACAGCGCAGCAGACGTGATGGCATTGGGCACCAGCGCGCGCAACGTCAGTCCGCGCGGCAGCGGCCGCCGCCCGAAATCATAGCCATCGGGATCGATGTCTTCGTCCAGCAGGTCGATATCGGCTTCGCCTGCGGCGATAAAGGGTGGGTCGATCACTGCCGCACCCCTTCGATCAGCGGGGTCTGGCCGATTTCGGCAATCACCGTTTCGCCGGCCACGACGCGCTGGCCGATCAACACTTTGGGTTCGGTGCCTTCAGGCAGATAGATATCAACCCTGCTGCCAAAGCGGATCAGCCCGATCCTCTGGCCGACCGCGACCATGTCGCCGCCTTTGACAAAGGGTACGATCCGGCGCGCGATCAGCCCGGCGATCTGGGTAAAGCCGATCTGCAACCCGTCGCCGCGCTCGATCAGGAAATGCTGGCGCTCGTTTTCCTCGCTTGCCTTGTCAAGATCGGCATTGAGGAACCGGCCCGGGATATAGACCACGCGGCGCACCGTTCCGCCGATCGGCGCGCGATTGATGTGCACATCGAACACCGACATGAAAATCGACACGCGCGTGACCGGCGCAATGCCCATCGCGGTGATGCCGGTGCCGTCGTTTGCGGTCAGTTCGCGTGGCGGGGCCACCTTCTGGATCAATGTGATCTGCCCGTCGGCAGGTGCGATGATGAAACTGTCATCGCGCGGGGTCACGCGTTCGGGATCGCGAAAAAACGCGCAGATCCCCAACGTCAGCCCGACCAGCGGCCAGGCGATGAATGTCCAGCCCAGCAGGAACGCGGCCGCCGCCACAATCGCGGCCACCCCGCCGAATTTGCGGCCTTCGGGGTGGATCGAGGGCCAGCGCCAACCGGCCGATCCACGCCCACGGTTATCAAGAATGTCTCCGGGCATGCGCGCGCTTCTAGAGCATCGCGGCTGAAAACAGGAACGGGTTTTTCGTTTTTCGGTGAAACGAGCCCCAACAAGGGCGCAAATTCAGGCGATCTCAGGCTTGATCGGGTGCAGGATTGCTCCACAGATACCACGCCACCGACCCCAGCACGACCGCCCCGCCCGCGATCACCGTCAGGCTGGGCCGCTCGGCAAAGGCCAGCCAGACCCACAACGGGCCCAGCACCACATCGAGCATCGAGATGAACCCCACTTCGCCAGGCGGCACCCGACGTCCACCCTCAAGCGCCAGGACATAGGCAAACCCGGTGGTCACCGCGCCATAGGCCGCACACCACACCAATTGCACCGGCGATGGCAGCAGAACCTGCACAAACGGCAGCATCAGCGGCACACAGGCCAGGGCCGCACAGGCGTTCAGCGCCATGACATCGACACCGCCGTGCCGCCTGATCGCCACCAGTTGCACCGCAAAGCCCGCGGTCATGACAAAGGCCGCGCCGATCCCGGCCAGATCGCCCAGCCCCGTCGACGCCCCCGCCATGGCAACGATGCCGCATGTGGCAAGCGCCCCTGCCACCAGAAACCGGCGGCTGACACGCTCGTGTATCCAGAAAAACCCGATGCCAGTGGCGATGAATGGCAGTGCGGCATAGACCGTCATGACATTGGCCACGCTGGTCAGCCGCAGCGACAGCACGTAGGCCGTGCCCGATATGATCGATGTGCCCATGAACAGCACGCCGACCCAGCCGCTGCGTCGCACCGCCAGGATGCGCGCCGGCCCGCCCCGTGCCGTGGCCAGCCCGCCCAGCACCAGCGCGGCAAAGAACGATCGCCACGCCACCAGCGAAGCCGTGTCGAGCGTTGCCAGGCGCACAAACAGCCCGGCCGTGCTCCACAAAACCGCCGATCCGACGACCATGACAATGCCGCGCCGGCGCTCGTGCGGGCTGGTGGGATACGTCCCGCCGACCAAGGCGTGCTCCTGAAACAAGAAATCCGGTGTGTCCTGCTATCGGCGGGGCCGTGACGCCACAAGCGGAATGCAGGACATTAGCAAATTGGATCGACGCCGTGCGTGCGCACGATGCAGCGGATGTTTCGCGATCGGCGACGTTCAGGCGGTTTTCACCCCAAAAATCCGGCGCAGAACCGCCGCGTCAGACAAGCCCGGCCAGCAGGTCGTCGTGCGGCGATCGGGCCAGAAACGCCTGCGCCTGCCACGGCGCGAAGCGCAGCCCGGCATAGCCCCAGTGCGGATCGTGCAGCACCTGCACCGTGCCCGTCAGGTTCAGCACCAGGCGCAGCGTATCGCCGTGCGGCAAATCGATCTCGCAGCCTTCGAAAGGGCCGGGCAACTGGTCGTCGCGCGGGGCGATGAACGTCGCTGTCTGGTTGTGCGCGGTCATCGGCGCAAACGCGCAGGGTCGACGCCGAAAGGCCCGCCTGCCCCCATGTACCGGATCGATCAGCGCGCCATGCCGGTGCAACACCCCGATCACGGCATGCACGTGCGCCATCGCCGCCAGGATCGGCGCGCCGGTATCATCGCTGACATAGCCGTCCGGCCCGTCCAGATATTGCGGGAAATAATAATGCCCGCAGGCACCGTTGATCACCCCCGACAGCACGATCGCACGCCAGCGCGCGGGATCTTCGGCCAGGCCCCGCGCGCCTTGCACCCGCCCCGTGGCCACCGCAAACAGCACCGGTTTGCCCCGGCTGGCGGCAGGCGTGGCACATCCGCCATAGTTGAAATCGGTCTGCACGATCTGCGCCACTGTCAGCCCGATACAGGACGACACGAACCGTTCGGCGCCGGTCTGTTCAAACATCAGGAACCCGGCCGGTGCGCCCACATTGGGATATTGGTCAAACCCCCACCAGTCGATGTGCGGATCATCGAGAAACCGCGTTTTCCACGGCAACAGTCCCAGCGACAGGTCATAGCCCGACAGATTGCAGAAAATCGGCTTGGCCGGCCCGGCCTTGCGCAAGTCATCGACCTCGCGGTCGAGCATGCTGCGCGTCAGGTCAGGATCAAACGCGCCGCGATAACCCGGCTGAGCGGGGTGGCCAAACACATCGGGCTCATCGATCAGGTTCCACGCGATCACACGCGGGTTGGCAGCCTCGGCAAGGGCTTGTGCGCGGGTATCGGCGCTTTTCCAGCCCGGCGTGCGCCAGCGGCCGGGGCGGTGCACGAGATCAAGGCCGCTTGCGCGCCAGGCACGGTGCCACGCCTCGGCGTCGCCCGCGTGGGTGAAATCATCTTCCAGCCCGATCGCGGTGTTGACCCCGCGCGCTGCCCAGGCGGCCAGTTCCTGCGCGCGGGCATTCCACACCCCGATCACATAGCGCTTTGGCCCCGCAACCCGCGCCACCGGTGCCGGCACTGTCCCCAGCGCCATGCCCGCTGCGCCCAGCCCGTAATCCGCAGAGGTGGGCGTCGCGCTGGCCACGGCACCAGGTGCCCCGCCGCAAGGCAGCGAAAAATTGTGCGCGGTCGATGCCGAAAATCCACCCAAAACCAGCGCCGCGGCCGCCTGCGGCTCGTAACTGACGGTGCCGCCCGCCGGCACGGTCAGCGCGATGGGCAGCGTGTTGAATCCGGCATGCACCGCCACTGGGATCGCGTCGCCACGGCGAAACCGCGCCCCTTGCGCGGCCCACGGCACCAGATGCCCCCTGCCCGCCTGCGCCACCTGCAGATAAATCCGGTCATAGGCCATTGCCACCGCACAGCGCGGCAGGCACCAGCCGTGCGCGGTGCCACCGTCGACCGCGGGCCCGGCGAAAGGCACGGCGATGCCGACCAGACGGCGGCCACGCGGAACCGAAGATGCAGGCATGGCGCGCATGCTACCAAGCCTGCGCACGCTGTCGAGTTCTTGTAAACGATCGGGCCAAGACCGATCGTGCCCATGCCTGTGTCGCAACGGTCGGCAGTGATCTGATGGTGGACAGGGGTGGATTCGAACCACCGTACGCTCTCGCGGGCAGATTTACAGTCTGCTGCCATTAACCACTCGGCCACCTGTCCACACCAGATAAGCCGGTGCCTGGCCCTTGTCGGGGCCTGGCAAATACCGATTTGCGTTACACAAACCGGCGTTACCAGCCGAGGGAGGCGACCCTTTGGCGAAGCGGGGCTTGCCTGTCAATGGGGGGGCTGGCACAGGGCCTCAAGAATTTTGCCTTACCGGCATACCCCGCCTTGCAAAGAAAGTGCCCCGCCATGGCTTCGCCCCGTCGCCCCTCTGATGATCGTTCGCGCCAGACCCGTGAAGGGGTCAATGACAGCGGGCGCCCGAAAACATCGCTGCGCGGGCGCGAGGGCCGGATGCACGGCGGGCGCGGATCGGGCCGGGGCAGCGCCGGCGCGGTGCGCCTGTGGGGCCGCCACGCAGTCGAGGCGGCGCTGACCAATCCCGAACGCGTTGCCAAAAAACTGTGGGGCACGCGCGAGGCGATCCAGGCAATGCTTGACGATCACGATGCCGAATTGCCCGCCTCGCTGCCGATCGAATATGCGCAGGCCGCCGATCTGGGCCGTCTGGTTGCGCGCGATGCGCCGCACCAGGGGCTGGTGCTCGATTGCGCGCCATTGCCCGACCTGGTGCTGGGCGAGGCGCTGGACGAGGCCCGCGGGCGCACGATCGTGATCCTTGACCAGGTGACCGATCCGCACAACGTCGGCGCCATCCTGCGCAGCTGCGCCGCGTTCGACGTGGCCGCGCTGATCACGCAGGACCGCCACGCTCCGCCCGAATCCGGCACATTGGCCAAATCGGCTTCGGGTGCGCTGGAAGTGGTGCCGTGGGTGCGTGTGGTCAATCTGGCGCGCGCGCTGGAAACATTGTCAGAGGCTGGTTACTGGCGCATCGCGCTGGATGGCGAAGGCAAGGCGGCCTTTCCGGCGGCACTGCCCAGCGGGCCCGTGGCACTGGTGCTGGGCGCCGAAGGCGACGGCATCCGCCGCAACGTGCTTGACCATTGCGATGCGGTCGCGCGCCTGCCGATCTCGGGCCGGATCGAAAGCCTGAATGTCTCGACCGCCGCGGCCATCGCGCTTTATGCCGCATCGATCCGCGACAAGGCGGATTGAGGCACAAAAAAACCGCGCTGCGGCACGAGCCGCGCGCGGTTTTTGCTGGTTCGGCGCGGGCCCGGTCAAGACCCCGTGCCGCCGGACGCGCCGATTAGTTGACGGCGTCCTTCAGGCCCTTGCCGGCCTTGAACTTGGGCTGTGACGATGCCTTGATCGACATCGGTTCGCCGGTCCGCGGGTTGCGCCCGGTCGAAGCCTTGCGCTTGGCAACCGAGAAAGTGCCGAAACCGACCAGACGCACTTCGTCGCCCTTCGCCAGTGCACCGGTGACAGCTTCGAACACGGCTTCGACAGCCTTGGTCGCATCACCTTTGGTCAGGCCGCTGGAATCGGCAACAGCGCTGATCAGATCGTTCTTGTTCATACCGGGAACCCCCTACGTTGTTTTTGTGCAGGTTATATTTGGCGTCGGAATCAATGTGACGGGTTGGGGGACATGAACGGGAAAGCTGCCGCCTGTCAAAGGCAAATGCGCACATTCGCGCGGATTTACCCCCGAAATCCGGGCAACTGCTTATTGGCAAAGCTTTGCCCGACCGCCGCAGTATCGCCGGGTAACGACCGGGTGCCGAAATGCTGCGCAACAAAGACATGCCCCCTGCCCGCTTTCGCGGGCAGGGGGCTGTCGTTTCAGACCGTTGAAATGCCGCGGCTCAGTGGGCCGTGGGTGGAACGATCGCTGCGGGCAACGCCGCCACGGGCTGGCTGGCCAGATCGTCGGCTTCGGTCCATTCGATCGGTTCGGTCGGCGATACCAGCGCACGCGCCAGCACCTCGTCCACATGGCTGACCGGCAGAATTTCCAGCCCGTCGAGGATGTTGGCCGGGATCTCGGCCAGATCCTTGCGGTTTTCTTCAGGGATCAGCACGGTCGTGATCCCGCCGCGCAGTGCCGCCAGCAGCTTTTCCTTCAGCCCGCCGATCGCCAGCACACGGCCCCGCAGCGTAACTTCGCCGGTCATCGCCACATCGGCACGCACCGGGATGCCGGTCAGCGTTGACACCATCGCGGTGACCATGCCGACCCCCGCACTTGGCCCGTCCTTGGGCACAGCGCCCTCGGGCAGGTGGATGTGCAGATCCTTGCGCTGAAAAATCGACGGCCGGATGCCATAGTGCGGCCCGCGCGACTTGACGAAACTGAACGCCATCTGGACCGATTCGCTCATCACCTCGCCCAGCTTGCCGGTCGTGCGCGCGGCCCCCTTGCCCGGCACGGTAACGCTTTCGATCGTCAGCAGTTCGCCACCGACTTCGGTCCAGGCCAGGCCTGTTACCGCGCCGACCTGGTTTTCGTCGTCGGACATGCCATGACGGAATTTGCGCACGCCGGCAAAGTCGGACAGGTTGTCCGCGGTGATCGTAACGGTCTTGTCCTTGCCTTCCAGAATGCGCCGCAGCGATTTGCGCGCCAGCCGCGCAATTTCGCGTTCAAGCGTGCGCACCCCGGCTTCGCGCGTGTAATACCGGATCAGATCGCGCAAGGCGTCGTGTTCCAGTGTGAATTCGCCCGATTTCAGCCCGTGCGCCTGCACCTGCTTGGCCACCAGATGCCGTTCGGCGATCTCGACCTTTTCATCCTCGGTATAGCCTTCGAGCCGGATGATCTCCATGCGGTCGAGCAAGGCCTGCGGCAGGTTCAGGCTGTTGGCGGTGCACACGAACATCACGTCCGACAGATCGACATCGACCTCCAGATAGTGGTCCTGGAACTTTGCGTTCTGTTCGGGATCGAGCACCTCGAGCAGCGCCGACGCCGGATCGCCGCGGAAATCCTGCCCCAGCTTGTCGATTTCATCGAGCAGGAACAGCGGGTTCATCGTCTCCGCCTTGCGCAGGTTGGTCACGATCTTGCCCGGCAGCGAACCGATATAGGTGCGCCGGTGGCCGCGGATTTCAGCCTCGTCGCGCACGCCGCCCAGCGACTGGCGGATGAACTGGCGCCCGGTGGCCTTGGCGATCGATTTGCCCAGGCTGGTCTTGCCCACACCCGGCGGTCCGACCAGGCACAGGATCGGGCCTTTCAGCTTGTTGGTACGCGCCTGCACCGCCAGATACTCGATGATCCGGTCCTTGACCTTGTCGAGCGCATAGTGATCGGCATCGAGCACGGCCTGCGCCGCGCCGATATCACGCTTCAGCTTGCTGCGCTTGCCCCACGGCAGGCCCAGCAAGACGTCGAGATAGTTGCGGATGACGGTGGCTTCGGCCGACATCGGCTGCATGGTCTTAAGCTTTTTCAGCTCGGCGCCGGCCTTGGCGCGGGCATCCTTCGACAGCTTGAGCTTGTCGATACGCTCGGCCAGTTCGTCCAGCTCGTTGCCGCCGCCTTCGTCGCTGCCGCCCAGTTCGGACTGGATCGCCTTGAGCTGCTCGTTGAGGTAATATTCGCGCTGGGTCTTTTCCATCTGGCGCTTGACCCGGCCCCGGATCTTGCGTTCGACCTGCAGCACGCCAAGCTCGCCCTCCATGAAGGACAACACCATTTCCAGGCGCTTGAGCGCGTCGTTTTCCGACAGCACCGCCTGCTTGTCGGCGACTTTGGCGGCCAGATTTGCGGCGACCGCATCGGCCAGCTTGCCCGCGTCGTCGATATCGCCGAGCGCCGATCCGGCATCCTGCGGCAGCTTTTTCGACAGCTTGGCATATTCGCCAAACTGTTCGACCACCTGGCGCATCATCGCCGACACTTCGGCGCCGGTCAGCGCGACGGGTTCGATCGGCTCGACGCCGGCCAGCAGCAATGCGCCGTGTGCGCCGGATTCGGACGAAAGATCGACCAGCCGGGCGCGTTGATGCCCTTCGACCAGCACGCGCACGGTGCCATCGGGCAATTTGAGCAATTGCAGCACTTTGGCGATCACGCCGGTGTCGTACAGATCATCGTGATCGGGATCGTCGATGCCGGGATCGAGCTGTGCCAGCAGGAAGATGTCCTTGGCCCCGCCCATCGCCGCTTCAAGCGCGGCCACCGATTTTTCACGTCCGACAAACAGCGGCACGACCATGCCGGGGAAGACCACGATATCGCGCAGCGGCAAAAGAGGAAAATGTTGCATTGAAATCCGGTTCCTTTCCCCCGTGTCCGGCCGGTGTGGTTGCGCGCTTTCGAGTGCGCCTGCCACAGGACCTTTGACGGGGCTTTGCGCAGATATGGGATCACTGCGGCGTGGCCGCAATGCCCTTTGAACCAAAGACGGTAGACATCTGCGCGGTTTCAGGGGCAACGCCGCCTGCAATCAGCTTCCGCCGAGATGATATCTGGGCGGCAAGGGCTGTACCACGGCATGCGGCTGGATGATCGGCACCGCAATGAACACCGGCGGCGGGGGCGGCTGCGGCAACCGAACCTGGGCGGATGGCGATGGCACGGCCGCAGGCGCCGGGGCAAGCGTGGCCGGAACGGGTGGCTTTGCCGGGCCCTCGGGCTCGAGCGGGCGCACGAACGGCGGCTGGCCGACTTCGCCCTTGGCCAGCGGACCACGCCCGTGCAGGCCCTCGATCTCTTCGAACCGCGATCGGAAATAGGCCTGGCGGTACGAGGCATAGACATTGCTGGTCTTGCGCACACGTTCGACGCCTTCATCGATGTCGACGCGGTAATCCAGTTCGGTAATCACGCCCGAGGCCGTGACATAATAATAATTTTTCAATGGCTTGAACGCCAACGGCAGCGCCGCGTTGTCAAGCAGCGAGCCGATCAGATCGCGCACCGAAGTCGGACCCACCAACGGCAGGAACAGATAAGGCCCCGGCCCGATCCCCCAGTATCCGAAAGTGTTGCCAAATCCGTTGGGCCGGTAATGGATATTGAACGGCTTTTTCTTGGCCACATCGAGCAGCCCGCCGATCCCGATGGTGGAATTGATGCCAAACCGCGCCAGGGTCTGCGCCGCGCGCCCCGGATGCAATTGCAGAACATGGTTCAACGCGTTGACCGGCTCGGTCAGATTGAAAAAGAAATTGTGCAGACCCTGGCGCATCGGCGAAGGAATGCCATCGCGGTAAACGTGCATGACCGGCCCGATCAGCGCCTTGTCGACCGATTCGATTGCCTGGAACGAGACCTTGTTGACCCCTTCGACGGGATCGATCTTCTGCATCTTGTGTTCGCCCGACACGACAATCTGCGCGTTTGCGGCAGGCACCGGCGTATCGCCAGCCGCAGGCGCGGGGGTATCGGCAGCCGCAGGCGAAGGCGCAGCGGGCGGGGCGGCAGGGGCCGGATCGGCCGGCGGTGTCGATACCGGCGCCGCGGGCTCGACAGGAGCAGCGGCTTGCGTCGGGGCGGCAGGGGCCACGCCCTGAGCCGGCGGTTCGGTCTGGGTCAACGAAGCCGCAAGCACGGCGGTCAGCACGATCAATTCGGATCCTTTCGCCACACGGCGCACGGGGGGCATGCGGTATGGGTCGCGCAGTGCGCGCATCGCGTTCCTAGCACGCAATTGTCAAAAAAGCCTGAGAGTTGCGAACGGCATGCCGTGCGCAAGGCTCTGCTTATCGCAGGTGCAGCATGATCGGGACAGCTGTCTGCGGGGGAAGCCCCCCCGGATCAGAACGGCAGTTTGAAACCCGGGGGAATGCCTGCTGCCATCTGCACCTTCTGCATTTCTTCGGCCGCCACGGCATCGGCCCGGCCGCGGGCATCGTTGAACGCCGCCGCCACCAGATCCTCAAGAATGCCCTTTTCGGACACTTGCACCAGGCTGTCATCGATCGCCACGCCGATCACGCGGCCCTTGGCGGTGGCGCGGATGCGCACCAGCCCGCCACCGGCCAGGCCGTCGACTTCGATCGAATCGAGGCGGCCCTGCGCCTCGCCCATCTGCTTCTGGATCGTCTCGGCCGCGCGTTGGGCGGCCTGGATCATGTCTTCCATCGATTTCATGCGCGTCGGCTCCAGGGTTTTGCGCCGGTATCGGCAGAATCCGGCTGATCGATGATCCGCGCCTCGGGAAAGGCCGCCATCACGGCCTTGACCAGCGGATCGTCATGCATTGCGGCATCTTCGGCGGCGGCCTGCGCAGCGCGCACTTCTTCCAGGCTGGGCGCGCCTGCGGCATCGCCGCGTTCGACCTGCCACCGTTCACCGGTGGCGGTTTCAAGCGCGCGGCGCATATCGGCCGACGGATCGCCCGGAATGCCGGGTGCCAGTTCATAGACCAACGTGCCCGACGCCAGCGTGATCACCCGCACCGCCAGCCGCATCGTCGATGCCACCAGCGGCGAAACCTGATCGACCTGATCGACCAGTGTGGCCCAGTCGACGGGCCTGGCGACAGCCTGCGCGGCGGGCGCCGCACTGCCGTCGGGCCCTGCATTTGCCGGGGCAGCATGCGCCGCGTCGCGCACCAGCGCCTCGATCTTGCGGACCAGACCGCCGGGATCGGGCATGTCGCTGGCATGCATCACGCGCAGCATGGCCATCTGCGCTGCGGCCAGCGGATCGGGCGCGACGCGCACTTCGTCATGACCTTTCAGCAGCAATTGCCACAGGCGGTGCATTTGCCCGGCGCTGAGTGTCTTGGCCCAGGTGCCGATCGCCTCGCGCTCTTGCGCGCCTGGCACATCGGCTTTGCCGGTTACTTGCGCCAGCGTGACCTTGTGCACCAGGTCGAGCTGCGCGCGCATCAGCGCCAGCGGTTCGATGCCCAGCGCATATTGCCCTGCCACTTCGCCAAGCACTTGCGCCGGATCGCCCGACAGCAGCGCGGCAAACAGCCGGCCCTGCATCGCGCGATCGGCCAGCCCCAGCATTTCGCGCAACTGCACCGCAGTGACATGCGTGCGGCCTTCGCCGCCGGTGGCAAGGTCGGCGTGGCTGATCGCCTGATCGAGGATAGAAAGCCCGTCGCGCACCGAACCCTCGGCGGCTGCGGCGATCAGATCAAGCGCCTCGGGATCGGCGCTGACCGCCTCCTTTTCGCAGATCATCGCGAAATGCGCGGCCAGCACCGGTGCCTCGATGCGTTTGAGATCAAACCGCTGGCACCGCGACAGCACGGTTACCGGCAGCTTGTCGACTTCGGTGGTGGCAAACAGGAATTTGACATGCGCCGGCGGTTCTTCAAGCGTCTTGAGCAGCGCGTTGAACGCATTGCGGCTGAGCATGTGGACTTCGTCGATGATATAGATCTTGTACCGCGCCGAGACCGCGGCATAGCGCACCGCCTCGATGATTTCGCGCACATCATCCACGCCGGTGTGGCTGGCGGCGTCCATTTCGATCACGTCGATATGGCGCCCTTCGGCAATCGCCTGGCACGGTTCGCATTGCCCGCAGGGATCGATCGTGGGCCCGCCCTGCCCGTCGGGTCCGATGCAGTTCAGCGCCTTGGCAATCAGCCGCGCGGTGGAGGTTTTGCCCACCCCGCGAATGCCGGTCATCAAAAAGGCATGCGCCAGCCGCCCGCGCCGGATAGCATTGGCAAGGGTTTGCACCATCGCCTCCTGCCCGATCAGTTCGGCAAAAGTCTGCGACCGGTATTTGCGCGCCAGCACCCGATAGGCCTGGGGCGGCGGGTCCGCTGCTGCATGCGCGGCCGGCTGCCGGGCGGCAGGCGCGGGATCGCCAAACATCGAATTCTGCCCCGCAGCCTCAAGCGCGGCAGCGGTCAGCGGTTCGTTGGCGGCATCGCCAAACATGTCGGTTGAATCGGCCATCATGCCACTAGGTAGAAGCTATGGCGGGGAAAGTCGAATGCCGGTGGAGCAGTGGTCCACATCTGCAAGCTTTCGCAAAAGGAGCCGGGCGACCCGTCGCTGATCGTTGTGGCTGCTTCCTTCCGGATCTGACCAGGTTGGCGAACGCAAACGTCCACCCGACTCCCGGTCGCGCCTATGACCGGACCGCGCCGAAATTGCAAGAGCGCCTGGCGTTGGCGTGTGCGGCAACGCTATACGCTGTCAGGCGCGCGTCGCAGACAGCGTTCAGCGAAAATTGTCGGCGTAGCTTTGCAGTTTCAACCGCCGCGGTGGCGTCGGGGTGACGTGCACGGCGATCCCGTAGCGTTCGGCATAGGCGCGCGCCTCGGCTTCGCTGGCGAACTTCAGGATCACCTGCTGCTGCATGTCGCCCGATCCGGCCCAGCCGGTCAGCGGGTCGGGTTTCTTCGCCTCGGCCGGGGCGAATTCAAGCAGCCAGTCATTGATGCGGGACTTGCCCGACTGCATGGCGTTCTTGGGGCGCTGAAAGATGCGTGCGGTCATGCCGCGCGCTTGCAACCGAATCGCGCGACAAATCAAGTCCGTTTTTGTCCAAGGAAGGCGTTCTTGGTCTTCAGGCTGGGCGCCTCGGTCCAGGGCGTGTCGGGCCAGCGGTGTCTGGGATAGCGGCCCTTCATGTCCTTGACCACATCGCGCCACGATCCACGCCAGAATCCGGGCAGATCGGCAGTGGTCTGGATCGGGCGCCCGCCGGGCGACGTCAGCGACAGCAGCAGCGGACGCGGCGGTTGCCCGATCACCGGATGCCGGTCCAGCCCGAACAGCGCCTGCACCCGCAATTCGACGGTCGGTCCGGCATCGTGATCGTAATCGATCGCATGCGATGCGCCAGTGGGGTCGCGGAATTGTGAAGGCGCCACCCTGTCCAGATCCTGTGTTTGCGCCCAGTCCAGCCGGGCCAGCAGCGCCTCGTGCAGTTTGCCCGCGTTGACCGCCAGATCGCGCCGCCCGGCCAGCAGCGGGCCCAGCCACACATCGGCGCTGTCGCGCAGGGCCTGTTGCGACAACACATCCAGGCTTGCGTGACGCGCGCGTTCGATCAGCGCCAGGCTGGGCTTGCCCAGCGGCAGCAGGCCAAGACCGGTTTCGCGCACCGCCGCGATCAGCCGCGCGACCATGGCCGCATTATCGGGCTCCGGATCGGGCACACGCGCCATGACGATCGCACCCAGCCGCCGTTCCAGCCGCGCCTCGACCCGCGCCTCTGCCGCGTTCCAGTCGATCGCGGTGCGCCCGGTCAGGCGATGGCCAAGGTGGCGGGCGATATCCGCTTCGTCGAGCGCCAGCGCGGCGGTGATCCGCGCGCCGCGCGCTTCGCCCTGGGCATCGCCGATCACCAGCCAGCGCGCGGTGACAAATGGCGATGCCGGATCAAGCCTGAACCCGCGCCCGCCGGCCGCCAGCCAGTCTTCTCCATTGGCCGATCGCGCGCGGGCAATACGATCCGGGAACGCTTCGGCCAGCAGCACCGCCGGGGGCAGATCTTCCTGCCGGGCCGCCGGGATCAGCCGCAAGGCCGCGCGTGCCCAGCGCTGCGCCAGATCGCGTGCCGCCCCCGCCCGCGCCGAACGATCCGCATTCCACGCATCGAGCCGCCGTGCCAGATCCTCGCTGCGCCCGCCCAGCCCGCGTTCCTGCAACAACAGCGCCAGTCGCGCCGCCAGCGTGGCCGTGCGATCGCCCCGCGCCGCGGCATAGAGCAGCATGTGCGCCAGCGCCGGCTCCATCGGCAGGCGGGCCATCGCGGCGCCATGCGGCGTGATCCGCGCTTCGCCATCAAGCGCACCCAGTGCGGCAAGGCTGGCGCGCGCGGCGGACAGCGCCGCGACCGGTGGCGGATCGATCCACGCCAGCGCGCCGGCATCGCCGGCGCCCCATTGCGCCAACGTCAGCGCTAGCGGGCCCAGGTCCTGGGTCAGGATTTCGGGCGCGGCAAAGGCCGGCCTGCCCGCATGCGCCGCCTCTTCCCACAGGCGATAGGCCGTGCCCGGGCCCTGTCGCGCCGCGCGGCCTGCGCGCTGGGCCGCCGCCGCCTGGCTGGCGCGGGTGGTTATCAGCCGGGTGACGCCCGCCGCCTTGTCGAATTCGGCCTGCCGCGACAGCCCGGCATCGACGACCACCGACACGCCGTCGAGCGTCAGCGAGGTTTCGGCAATGCTGGTGGCCAGCACCACCCGGCGGCGGCCATTGGCATCGCGGCGGATCGCGGCGCGCTGTGCGGCGGGATCCACTTGTCCGTGCAGTGGCAGGACCAACGCTTGCGGCAGGCGCATGGCCAGAAGATCAGCGGTACGGTCGATCTGGCGCACACCGGGCAGGAAAGCCAGGATATCGCCGGCGGTTTCACCCCAGGCGCGCACGATTGCGGTGCTGGTCTGCGCCTCTACCGGCTGATCCGCCGACCAGCCGAGCCAGCGGATCGTCAGCGGATGCGCGCGGCCCTCGCTTTCGATCACCGGCACCGATGCCTCGCCGCGTTCGAGCAGTGCAGCAAAGCGCGCGCCATCGAGCGTGGCCGACATCACCAGCAATCGCAGATCGGGCCGCAACACGGTCTGCGCCTCGATCGCCAGCGCCAGCCCGAGGTCGGCGTCAAGATGACGTTCGTGCGCCTCGTCGAACAGCACCGCCGACACGCCCGCCAGTTCGGGATCGCCCAGAATGGTCGCGACAAAGATCGCCTCGGTCATCACCACGACGCGGGTTGCAGCACTGCGCTTGCTGTCCAGCCGCGTGACATAGCCCACGGTCTGCCCCGCCACCTGATCCAGCAATTCGGCCATGCGTTCGGCCGCAGCCCGCGCCGCGACGCGGCGCGGGCTGAGCACGATCACTGTCCCTGTGCACCAGTCTTGCGCGATCAGGGCGGGCGCCACCGCGGTGGTCTTGCCCGCGCCCGGTGGCGCGATCAGCACTGCCGAAACCCCCTGCGCCAGCGCGGCAAGCAGATCGGGAAGGACAGAATGGATGGGCAGATCGGACACCGGCCATGCCCTAAGCGGCGTGGACACAATCCGCAACGCCGCAGGCGGCGTGGGCCTCGATCAAGGCTGCGCCTGTGCGTACAAGCCGATCCCGGGTATTGCGCCGAAACAGACCAGTTCGCCGCCAGGACACGTACATTACGCTGTTTACTCGGCCAGACGGCATGATAATCTCGACGCTTGGAACGATGTGAACAGCCCCGGTCCTGTGCGAACAGCCGGCGGCGGCAGAAACGATCAACAGTCGGCCTCAACCGACAGCAGAAAAAAGGGTTGCCGCATGTTTCTGGATTTGCGCGATCAGTGGCCGCCGGTTCCTCCGCCCTCGCCCCTGCCCGAAACCGGCAAGCCAAAGTTGAACCGGCGCGGCGAACGGATCATCGGCCTGATCGTTGCGATCAATCTGGGCCTGCTGCTGCTGGCCCCGATTGCGGGAACCAGCATCATTCAGGCCATCTTCGCGCTGCTTTCCACCATGCACCGCTGAACCTGACCAGGTCTTATTGGCTGTCGAGCCGGTTGT
The DNA here is from genome assembly GCF_000429005.1 of Novosphingobium acidiphilum DSM 19966. GTDB lineage: Bacteria > Pseudomonadota > Alphaproteobacteria > Sphingomonadales > Sphingomonadaceae > Novosphingobium > Novosphingobium acidiphilum. The sequence continues at coordinate 73,211 of NZ_AUBA01000011.1, forward strand.
ATTCCTTTTCGATCCCCTTGGGCACATCTTCAAAGTCGTCCCACGGCAATTCCTTGTTCAGCGTCAGCGACCAGCGTTCAAGCCATTCCACGCCGTCCTTGCCCGCGTAATTGTCGGGCGTCTGATAGGCCGGATCCAGCATCGCCTGTTCAAGCGGGATGACATGCATGTTCTGGCGCGCCAGGATCGCGGCCAGCCCTTCGAAGCAATCCGCATTCAGCCGGGTATCGTGCAGCAGCATGACATAGGCAATGTCGCGCCCGAACAAGGCCATCGAGGCCCGGCGGTACCAGCCGATGGTGCGTTCGGTATAGGCCAGATAGATGTCGCGGATGCGCGTCGCCTCGGCCTTGTTGCCTTTCATCACGGCATTGTCGTAGGGTTCGGCAAATTCCCAGTCATCGGCATCGATCGTGACCGGCGCGATGCGATAGCCATGTGCGGCCAGCCATTGGTCGATCTCGGCCTTCACCGGCTCGGGACTGCCGGTTTCCAGATAAGGGTGGCGGAACCATTGCAGTTTGCGATGCGCGTGATCCATCATCGGACGGATCACCTTTTCGCCCCGGGCAATATCGGCGATATAGGATCTGGCGCCAATCTGGTTGGGCGACGAATGCGAAAACGTGTGGTTGCCCAGATCGAACCCGGCCTTGAGCCAGCGGCGCAGCACCGCGATCTGGCGGGCCCGGATAATGTCGTCAAGCTTGCCCTCGTTGACAAAGCCGATCGCCGAAAAATGGTGCCGCTTAAGCCCCGCGATCAGCGCCTTGTTGGTGGCATCGACATAATCCTGCTGCGGCTTCAGCACGATCCCGGGCAGATCGTCGAATGTCAGCGCGATATTGGCAGGCGATGGCTTGGCCACGGGGGTGGCTGTGGCCGCTGCCACCGGGTTGCAGGCAAATCCCAGTGCGGCAATTGCCAGTACAGCATGGACAGTCGAACCAAGCAGGCGATGAAACACGGCGTTTGACGGGCAAGACAACACGGACAATCCTGTTGAACATGAGGTGACGACGAGATGAACCGTGCTATAGCCACGCTACGTTGCGCAATGCATGAAAAATCTGGTCCATTGCGACAAAAGGTCGGGGAAAACGTGACCGCAACGGCGTTGCGCACAGGGTATCGACGATGAAGACGGCAATCACCATCATTGCCGATCTGGTACGTTCGCTCGTGCTTGGCGGGCTGGCCGTGGCGGGCGCCGTGCTGGCGCTGGTGCTCGTTTCGGCGGCGACCGGATATGCGCTTTGGCGCCTGTGGCATCGCGCCCGGCGGCGCGCCTGAGGCTGCCCCTTGACCCGCCCCGAAAGATTGGGGCAATCAGGTTGCAAGTCGCAACCGTCCTTGCGCACATCGATCAATCCGGAGATCCCGATGAAACATCGCCGTCTTGGCACGTCTGCCATTGTCGTGTCCGATATCTGCATGGGCACGATGACCTTTGGCAGCCAGACCGACGAAGCCACATCCTTGCGCATTCTCGACCGCAGTTACGACGCGGGGATCAATTTTTTCGACACCGCAGAAGGCTATCCGGTGCCACCCGATGCCAAATGGGTTGGCCGCACCGAAGAAATCGTCGGCAAATGGCTGAAGACCAAGCCGCGCGATGCCATCATCCTGGCCACCAAAGTATCGGGCCCCAGCCACGTCTGGTTCAAAAGCCCCAAGCGCAGCGGCATGACCGCGCTCGACCGGCGCAATATCATGGTGTCGGTCGAAGACAGCCTGACCAAGCTCGGCACCGACTATATCGACTTGTACCAGACCCACTGGCCCGATCACGACACCGCCTATGACGAGACGATGGAGGTGCTCGACGAACTGGTGCGCGCGGGCAAAGTGCGCGTGCTGGGCTGTTCGAACGAGACGTCGTGGGGCCTGATGAAATCGATCGCGGCGTCGGACAAGCTGGGCGCGGCGCGGTATCACACGATCCAGAACAATTTCAGCCTGAACAACCGCCGGTTCGAGGACGAACTGGCGCAAGTCTGTCGCAAGGAAGGGGTCAGCCTGATCCCCTATTCCCCGATCGGTGGCGGCGTCTTGGCGACCAAATACAGCAACGGCGCCCGGCCCGAAGGCGCACGCTTTTCCAACTATCTGGCGATGGGCGGACGGCAGGAAGCGATGGCGCGCCGTTTCGTCAACGACAAATCGATCAGCTCTGCCGAACGCTTTGCCGCGATTGCCGCCGACCATGACCTTGATCCGGTGACTTTTGCGGTCGCCTGGTCGAAACAGCACGATTTCGTGGCTTCGACCATTGTCGGCGTGTCGCGCGAAGACCAGCTCGACCCGATCTTTGCTGCCGCCGATCTGGTTCTGCCCGATACCGCGATGAAGGCGGTCAACGCGGTCAGCCGCGCGATCATGTACCCGATGGGATAAGCGCCATCCTCCCCGGAAACGGGGAGGCTAAAGCCGTCTAGAAGCGGCGCGCCACCGCGAATTCCGCGGCCTCGGTCATCGCGGCCTTGGCCGCTCCGGCGGGAAAGGCGGCGATGGCGTCGATGGCGCGCTGTGCGTAATGGCGCGCGCGTTCGCGCGTGGCGTGGACCGCGTCGTGTTTGCGGATCAGCGCGATCGCCTCGGCAAGGTCGGCATCGCTGTTGCGATCGCCGGCAATGGCATCACGCCAGAACGCGCGTTCGTCCTCGGTGCCGCGCGCATAGGCCAGGATCACCGGCAGGGTCATTTTGCCCTCGCGGAAATCGTCGCCCTGGTCCTTGCCCATTTCGGCCGCATTCGAATCATAATCGATCGCATCGTCGGCCAGCTGGAACGCAATGCCCAGATTGCGGCCATAGGCGTCAAGCGCGGCCTCTTCGGCTTCGGGCCGTTCGGCAACCACCGCGGCGATGCGGCACGCGGCGGCAAACAGCGCGGCGGTCTTGCCGTTGATGATCGCCAGGTACCGTTCTTCGGTGGTTTCGATCTGGCGCTGGGCCACCAGTTGATCCACCTCGCCCTCGGTGATCACCGCAGCGGCATTCGACAGGATGCGCAGCACCTTGATCGAGCCATCTTCGACCATCAGTTCAAAGCTGCGGCTGAACAGGAAATCGCCCACCAGCACGGTGGCGGGATTGCCATAAATGATATTGGCGGCCTGCTTGCCCCGGCGCATGTCGGACCCGTCAACCACATCGTCGTGCAGCAGCGTGGCGGTGTGGATGAATTCGACCGCCGCGGCCAGTTGGTAATGGCGGCTGCCGCCATATCCGACCAGCGCTGCTCCGGCGAGCGTCAACATCGGACGCATGCGTTTGCCGCCGCCGGCGATCAGATGACCGGCCAGCGCGGGTATCAACGGGATGCGCGATTGCATCCGGTCGAGAATGACCGCGTTGACGCTGTTCATGCCATCGGCGACAAGCGCCATCAGCGGCTGAAGCGAAGGTTCGGCCCGGCGGGGCAGCGGATGGATCGAGGCAGACATCGCCCGACCGATTGGCCTGCGGGCGGGCACTTGGCAAGTTTAAGTTTACGCAGCTATGGGGCCTCTACGTGCAATACCCGTACCGATGGAGATGTGAATGCGCCAGGACCGTGTACTCGACGGCTATCGCCAGAGCATCGACAACATCGATGCAGCGATGATTCACATCCTGGCCGAACGGTTCCGGATCACCCAGGCGGTGGGCGCTTACAAGGCTGAACACGATCTTCCACCCAGCGACCCCGACCGCGAACAGCGCCAGATCGAACGCCTGCGCAAGCTGGCGGCCGACGCCCGCCTGGACCCCGAATTTTCCGAAAAATTCCTGCGCTTCATCATTCAGGAGGTGATCCGCCACCACGAGCGGGCGCAGGGAAAGTAGGCGCGTCAGGCGGCAATGCCAAACTCGGCGGCGACCGCCTGCAACCGCTTGTCGCGAGTCCACAAGGCGGCGTCGGCAGTAAGGCGTACCGATGCCAGGAGATGGGCGTCGATATAGCCGATCCCCCGGCCATGCAGGGCGTATCGGTCAATGAATGCAAGCACTTCGCTATCTTTGGCAACAATCGCCTGAGGCAATCCCTGCAACGCGTCCAGAATGGCTCTGCGCTGTCCCAAAATGCCGAGCGAAAGTTCGCCCACAACAAACGGATGCGCCAGCACTTGTGCCCGGTCCAGTAGCGCCGCAAGCGCCCGATCGGTCGCGCGCAAGTGATCGATCCACACCGAACTGTCGACCAGAATCAAGCTGCTTTCGCTCCGGGCCGGCGACGCGGCGGCAGCACCAACTCCGGCTCGCTGCCGCCAAGCCGGGCCAGACGCCGCGCGCTTTCGCGCTCGATCAAGGCGGTCAGCGCTTCGCGGACAAGCGACGACTTTTCCTTCAGGCCAGTGAAGGCCTGGGCTTTGGCGACCAGGTCGTCATCGAGGGCAAGTGTGGTGCGCATGGCATGTCCTTTGCTAGGGCATCAAAAATAGCATCAAATGATGTTGAAAACAATGCATCGATGATCACTTGGCCGGCGTGGCAGGCCATGGCTCCAGCGCTTTGGGTTCTGCGGGCATATAGACGATACCGTATTGTTCGACGGACAATCTGATGGCCGATTTGTCCGTGTCGAACGCCAGATCGAGGATCAAGTCCTCGCCAGCGCTGCCCGGCAATCGTATCGTGCCCGACATGGCATGCCAGTCCAAGATCGCACCCTTGGGGAAGCGGTAGCCGTGGCATCGCATGACGCCCTGCGCCAGGCCCATCGGGAATTCCCAACTGGTATGGTGGATCAACCATTCGCAGGTCTGTTTCTCGACTGCCTCGGTTGAATGCAGGCAACCGACGGAGAAGAACTCCGCGGGGTCGGTACCCCAGTAAAATGTGATCGACCGGCGCTTTGGCGCAACAGCAGTTTGCGCGTGGGGTGCAACTTCAAACTGATGGAGGGCATCGCACAGCGTCTGTTCGGCCAACGCCGGTTCCGCCCCACATGTCAACGCCGCTGCCAACAACGTCCATGCACGCTTCATACCGGCGCTCCATGTCAAACCAAACGCGGCGTTACTCGACATCCTCCAGTGGCACACCCGGCTGCTGCTTGGCGGTGCGGATCGTCAGCGAGGTCTTGACGCTGGCCACGTTGGGCGCAGGGGTCAGTTTGCTGGTCAGGAATTCCTGAAAGCTTTGCAGATCGCGGCTGACGATTTTCAGGATAAAATCGATCTCGCCGTTCAGCATGTGGCATTCGCGTACTTCGGGCAGGCCGCGCATATGCTCTTCGAACTGGCGCAGCGATTCCTCGGCCTGGCTTTTCAGACTGACCAGCGCGAACACGGTGATGGCAAAGCCCAGCTTCGAACTGTCGAGATCGGCGTGATAGCCGCGGATGACGCCTGCTTCTTCAAGCGCGCGCACGCGGCGCAGGCAGGGCGGCGCGGTCAGGCCAACCCGCTGGGCCAGTTCGACATTGGTAACCCGGCCTTCGGCTTGCAGTTCGGCAAGCAGCCGGCGGTCAATTGCATCCAGTGTCGCCATGGTCCTCGTTGCCGTCAGGTCGGATTCTTGTCAGGTCGATGTGCGCGTCGAAATGCGTGAGGGGCGAGAGCGTTGATCCCCGGCGGTTCCCCCGCCATCGGATGCAAGCAAGATTCGCCTCTCAAGACCCTGCCGCTCTATAATATTCTTGTCTCTTACCGCAATCGTCCCACATTGCAACGCAATCAACACAGCGCTTTCCACGCTTGCACATTTTGTTAGGGTCCTGTGTCCACTGGCACTCGGCGCCTTGGCCGGCAGGCCCACAGGGGGCACGAACCTTCGGCAAGGTACAGACGTTAACACCGCGTTCGCAAGGGTGCTGCACGAACGTACGAATCGGATGACACGGCCCGCGGGCCGACTATGCGGAGCAGCAATGATCGTGGATGACCGCCTTGATACCGTGCTGCAGACGCATGCGGCCGGCCGGGCGGGCCTTAACACCCAGTTGCGTCAGCTGATCGATATTCTTGGCCGCACCCCCGATACGCATTGGACCGATCGACATGATCTGGCGCTGGCCAGGCTTGATGCGCTGCATGCGGATCTGGGCGATGCGGCGTCGGCGGTGCTGATCGGGCTGTGCACGCTGCGTTCGCCGCGGCTGGTCGCGCATCTGGTCGAGCGCGGCCCACGCACCGCGCTTGCCGCGATCAACCGCGCACGGCTTGAAGACGAAGATTGGCTGCGCCTGGTGCCCGGCCTGCCGATCCATGCGCGCGGCGCGCTGCGCCACCGTCGCGATCTGTCGCCAGCGGTGATTGCGCTGCTGGAACAGCTGGGCATCGGTGATTTCGTGCTGACCGGCCCTTTGGTGCAGGCCGCACCCATCGCGCCGGCGGCGCCCCCGGTGGCACCCAAGCCCGCCTCCAATCTGGTGCAACTGGATCGCCAGCGGCGTACGGAACTGGACGAAATGCCTGCGCGCGAGGGCATCGGGGCGATTGTCCGCCGGATCGAGGCCTTTCGCCGCAACCGGCAGGACGAGACCCGCGCCGAACCGGGCCAGACACGGTTGCCTTTTGCCGAGTGCCCCGCTGCCGAATCGCCGGTTACGCTGATCGACATCGCGTTTGATGCAGGCGGCATGATCATCGCCGCCGAAGGTGTCGATGCCGCGCTGCTGGTCGGGCACATGCCGTTTGTGCCGGCATCGGACAGCGCCGCCGCATCGGTTGATCCGGCCACGCTGGCCGCGTTTCGCGCCCGGCAGCCGATCGTGGCAGGCGCGCTGACGGTGGACGGCGCGCCACGCATTGCCGGGCAATGGCGGATCGACGCGGCGCCGGCGTTTGGCTGTGCCGGCGGACAGTTTGCCGGGTATCGCGCCAGGCTGCGCCGCCCCCTGCCCGGCACTGTCGCCGCGCAACCCGCCGATCAGGGGGGCGATGTGCTGCAGCAGTTGCTGCACGAATTGCGCACCCCCATCAATGCGATCCAGGGCTTTGCCGAACTGATCCAGCAACAGATGCTGGGCCCCACGCCGCACCAGTACCGATCGCTGGCCGCCTCGATCGCGGCGGATGCGGCGCGCATGCTGGCAGGTTTTGAAGATGTGGAACGGCTGGTACGGCTGGAATCGGGGCGTGTGCAGGTTGACCAGGGCCAGGCCGACCTGACCCGGATCGTAACCCGGCTGATGGCCCAGCTTGACCCGTTGATTGCCCCGCGCGAAGTACGCCTGCGCTGGACTGCGCCCGATGTGCCGCTGCCGGTGGCGATCGATCCGGCCGAGGCTGAACAGATGCTCTGGCGTCTGCTGTCGACCCTTGTCGGTGCGGCTGCGCCGGGTGAACGGCTGACGCTGGCGCTTGTCCCCGACGCGGCGCACCTGACCGCCAAGTTGACGATGACGCTGCCCGCAGCCCTTGCGCTGCGCGACGATGATGATCTGTTTGCGCCCGATCCATCGCGCCTGGGCCGCGGTGTGGGCATGCTGGGCCACGGATTTGCACTGCGGCTGGCACGCGCGGAAATTCGCGCTGCCGGTGGTGATCTGAACCGCGCGACCGCGCCGGGATCCCCGGTTTTGGACATGGTTCTGCCGCTTGACCAGCCTGCGACCCTTGACCAGGCCGCTGCCGCTTTATAGCCAAGGGTGACCCGCAGATGGCCGGGGGGTTGTGAGGGAACGAGTTTGGCCAGTGCGAGCGGTGGCCCGGATATTCGCGATATCCCGGGACCCGGCGATTTTGTCCGGTTTGCGCCAGGGTTTGGCACCCGGTTCGTGGTCACGGTCGATACCGAAGAGGAATTCGACTGGGCCAAGCCGTTTGACCGGTTTGGTCATGGCCTGACCCATGTGCCCGCGCTGGGCCGGTTTCAGGCATTCTGCGAAGACAATGGTATCGCCCCGGTGTATCTGCTCGATTACCCGGTGGCGTGCGATGCGCGGGTGGTCGATCTGCTGGGACCTGCCGTCGCCCAGGGCCGCGCCGAAATCGGTGTGCAACTGCACCCCTGGGTCAATCCACCGCATGACGAGGCGGTGACCATCCACAACAGCTATGCCGGCCATCTGCCCGCCGACCTCGAACGCGCCAAATTCGAACACTTGCACCAGACTATCGCTGCAGCCTTTGGCACGGCCCCGCGCATCTATCGCGCCGGGCGTTATGGCGTGGGCCCCAACACCGCGCAGATCATCGCCGACGGCGGCATCCGCATCGACAGCTCGATCCGCGCACAGTTCGACTACACCGACCAGAGCGGGCCGTGTTTTCGCGACCATCCATCGCACCCGTGGTGGATCGATCGCGCGGCCGGACTGATCGAACTGCCGCTGACAACGGTGTATTGCGGATCGCTGCGGCGGTATGGCGGCGCGGTGTACCATCGCCTGTGGCGGATTGCGCGCATGCGCGGCGTGCTGGCCCGGCTCGGCATGCTCGAACGTGTGCCGCTGACCCCTGAAGGCGTCGATACCGCCGCCGCGCTGCGCGCGATTGATGCGGCGCTGCATGATCGGCTGCCGGTGCTGGTGTTTGCATTCCACAGCCCTTCGCTGGTGCCCGGCAACACACCCTATGTCCGCGACGACGCCGCACTGGAACGCATGTATGATTGGTGGCGCACGGTCTTTGACCATTTGCGCCGGCGCGGCGTGATGCCTGTCACCATGTCCGATATCGCCGCGGCTGCGCAAGGCTGACGCGTCGCTTGCAAAGGGACACCGGCCGCTTTACTCGCCTGTCCTGCGTGGGCCTGTAGCTCAGCGGTTAGAGCTGGCCGCTCATAACGGCTAGGTCGCGGGTTCAAATCCTGCCGGGCCCACCATCGCCACGCAAACGCCAGAAGCGTCCGAAAAAAACGGACGATGTCGGGTTTCGTCAACTGCCTGGGGCCTGCGACGCGGCGTTTTACAGCCCGTCCAGCCCCTTGCTGACCAGGATATTGACCGACACGCGACGGTTCTGCGCCTTGCCCTCGGGGGTGTCGTTGCTGGCCAACGGGTCGGCTTTGGCCATGCCGGTCGGTGTCAGCATGCGATAGGGTTTCCAGTGGCAGGCCTGTTGCAGGAAATTGATCACGCTGCCGGCGCGTTTTTCGCTCAGCGTCTGGTTGTATTCGTCGCTGCCCACCGAATCGGTATAGCCGACCACCAGCATCAACGCATTGTTGGTGTTTTCGGCAGCTGCAGCCGCGGCGCACAAGTCTTCGCGTGCCTTGCCCGACAGCGCTGCCTTGCCGGTGTCGAAAAACACGTTGGTCGTGCTTTTGATATTGTACTTGTCGATATCGCCCATGCGCCCGCGCAGCGCCTCGGTCGCGGCGGCCTGTTCGTCAAACCGTTGCGATGTGCCCGTGCGGATCATGTTGGCGGTTTTCAGATCGCTGGTCTTGAACGTCACCTGCGCTGCCACCAGGCCACCATCCGCCTGCAACGTGCGCACCGTTACCGGCAGGCCGTTGAGCAACTGGTCGGGCGAATATTTGCTGCTGCTGGTGCCAAACAGCCCGCCGCCGCCCTTGATCCGGGTGCTATCGCTGATCGCGATCACGGTGCCGGCGCCGTCAGGCGTCATCACCTTGATCCGGTTGCCGTTGCGCGCGGCGATCACGCCCCTGATTTCGGGCCCCGGCACCAGCGCCGGGGCATCGGGTGCGCGTTCGCCATTGACCACGATATTGGGATCGGTTTGCATCTGGCCCTGGGCAGACGCGCTGCCCCACGCCGGTACGGCCAGCACGGCAAGCACCGCGAGCGCTGTCGGCCTGTTGGAAATGACCCGCATCACACTGCTCCTTTGACGGTCTATCAGATGCCGCAGCCTGTTTGCGCCGGGCTTGCTGGCCGATTAACGGGGCGCGCACCACGCACGAAATTGCCGATGGTTTGCGCGCACCATGCGGCGAACCGAGCGTCCTCTGCCGCAAATCCGTCAGGCGGTCAAAGGATCTGCGGCCTCCAGCGCCTGCCCTTCGATGGTGATGCGGTGCATTTCGCGGCGATGACCGTGGTAATCGTTGTGCGCCAGGTGCCAGGTGGCGCGATTGTCCCACAACGCCACCGAACCGGGTTGCCAGTGAAACGTCTCGTGAAACCGGGGATCGCGGCAATGCGCAAAAAGCCTGTCGAGCAGCGCGCGCGATTGCGCCTCGGGCAGTCCGGCAATCGCGATGGTGAAACCCGGATTGACGAAAAGCACGCGGCGGCCGCTGAGCGGGTGGATGATCACCACCGGATGGGTCACGTCGCTCAACCCGTCTGCTGCAGGCGCATTGCCGATCCGCCCCTTTGGCGCATCGCGCTCGTCGGCATAAGCCAGCGCCTTGCTGCCGAACACGTGCCGCGCCGAATGTACCGCGCGCAAGCCCGCGATGCATTCGCGCAGATCATCGGGCAGCGCGTCGTAGGCGGCGGCCATCGAGGCAAAGTCGGTTGCGCCACCCTGCGGCGGCAATTCGCGCGCCACCAGCACCGAGCCCAGCGCCGGTTCGCGATCATAGCTGTGATCGGTGTGCCAGCCGCCACCGATATTGGTGCGCTGGTCGGGTTCCTTTACCACCAGCGCGATTTCGCGATGGTGCGGATGCGCGGCAAAGAAGCGATTGATGTTGATCCGCCCGAGCGCGCGGGCAAAGGCGATATGCTGCGCCTCGTCGATCGCCTGATCGCGAAAGAACACCACGCCATATTCGGCAAAGGCCGCGCGGATATGCGCCAGATCGCCGGGGGCCAGATGGCCCAGATCAACGCCCAGGATTTCTGCGCCGACTTTGCCGTGGGGCCTTGTCTCGATCGTCATGGACCCTCTCGTCAATCGGCGCTGTCGGGCAGCACCGGCTTGCGATCGGGTGCGGCGGGCTGCACAAAGCGCGGTGGCGGGGCCTTGCCCAGCGCATCGAGCGCCACGGCGATCGCGGCTTCCAACTGCGGATCGTGGCCCAGGCGCTGTCTGGCCGGGTCCTGTTCCACCGCGATATCGGGCGCGATACCGATATTTTCGACTTCCCATTCGCCCGTGGTGCCATAGATCGCCCAGCGCGGTGCGGTCACGTTGCCGCCGTCGATCAGATTGGGATACCCACCGATCCCGACCAGACCGCCCCAGGTGCGCGCGCCGACCAGCGTGCCGACACCTGCCTTGTGAAACAACCAGGGCAAGGCATCGCCGCCCGATCCCGACATCTGGTTGATGATCATCACTTTCGGCCCGAAAATCGCCTGCGCCGGTTCGACCACCGGCTCGCCTTCGCGGGTCGAATTGACCATCTGCGGGGTGCGCTTCAACTGATCGACGATGAAATCGGCAATATCGCCGCCATGGTTGAAGCGTTCGTCAAGGATCACCCCCTGCTTGCCGACCGCCGCGAAATAATACCGATTGAAATTGGCAAAGCCGCCCGCCGCGGTGTCGGGCAGATAGACATAGCCCAGCTTACCCCCCGACAGCCTGTCGACCAGCAGGCGATTGCCCTCCATCCATGCATGAAGCCGCAGCGGGGTATCTTTTGCGACAGGCACGACCTTGACCGTGCGCGATGCCGTGCCGTCGGGATTGGGCCCGACCGTCAGTAGGGTCTGTTTGCCCGCCAGCCCTTCGAAGCCCTTGGTGACTTCGTTGGCCATGTCGACCGGTTGACCGTTGATCGCCAGCAGGTATTCGCCCGCGTGCACTTCGGCCCCCGGCTGGGTCAGCGGCGCATGCAGTCCGGGATTCCAGTTTTCCCCCTTCAGCACGGTGCGGAACCGGTAATGCCCGTTGGCCTGTTCAAAATCGGCCCCCAGCAGCCCGACATTGGCCGGGGTCTGTTTGGGCCCCTCGCCGCCGCTGATGAAAGTGTGGCCCACGCAGATATGGCCGGTCATTTCCTCGAACAGCGCATTCAGTTCAGCGCGGCTGCCAAGCCCCGCCAGAAACGGCGCATACAGCTTTTCCGCGCGCGCCAGATCAAGCCCGTGGACTTTGGGATCATACAGAAAATCGCGTTCGATCCGCCACACCTCGTGGTACATCTGGCGCCACTCGGCGGCCGGATCGACCTGGATGCTGGCAACAAATTTGACCGCGTCGGGGCCGGATTTGGCCGGGGCGTCGGTGGGCGACAGGAACAGATCGCCCTTTTTCGCAAACAGCAGTTTCTTGCCATCGCCCGACACCGACAGCGAACCTTCGTCTGCCGCATCGACCAGCGTGACGGGTTTGCGGGTCTTGGCATCGTAGCGCACCACGGCCACCGTGGAGGGCGCACCATCGGTCATGTCGTGATCGGTTGCCACCACCGGGCCGCTGACGGCCAGCACGGCTCCGGCCTCGGCCGGCAGCAGCGCTACATAATGCGCGACGGGCAGACCCAGCGCGACGATACGCTGATCAAGCCCTTCAAAATCGATCTGCACCGGCTTGGCGACGGCGGTCTTGTCTTTTTTGTCCTTTGCGCCGGTATCTTTCTTGTCGGTGTCCTTCTTGTCCGCGTTGTCTGCGTCGCCTTCTTCGTCGCTTTGCGGTGCGGTGGGGGCGGCGGTGTCCTTGCGCAACACCGCGGCATAGACCGCACCATCGGTCGCGCGTCCCAGGCTCGACATATCGAGCCAGCCGGCGCCCAGCCCGCGGCTGGTGTTGGCAATAAAATACAGCACATCGCCGCCCGCATCAAAGCATGGTGCGGTCGCGTCGCTCATCCCGTCGGTCAGCGCGCGCGACGTACCTGTCTCGACCGCGTGGATCATGATCGTGTGCAGATGGTTGGTGCCCTGCACCGCATAGGCGATAAACCGGCTGTCGGGCGACCAGGCCGGGGTGAAACCGTAATCCGGACTGTCGTAGCGGTCGGTGGCGATCCGCACCGGCCTGCCCTCTTTGGCCGACAGATCGACCAGCCACAGGTTCAGCCGCTTGTCGCTGAACACGATCCGCCTCGAATCCGGCGACCAGACCGGCGCGTAGAAAAACGAACCCGGTGTGACCAGATCGATCTTGCGCACTGCGCCTGCGCCGTCGGCGGCGCGCACATGCAGCGCATATTCGCCGGTTTCGTCGCTGAAATAGGCCACCTGCCTGCCATCGGGCGATGGTGCGGGATCGCGTTCGGCAATGCCGGTGGTCTGCGTCAGATTGCGCGCGTCGCCCTTTTCCGCCGGGATCGACAGGATCTCGCCATGCGCCTCGATCACGATCCGTTTGCCCGACGCGGTCACCACCGCTTTGGCAATATCGCCCGATTCCAGGGCTTTGAGATGCGGCCGCAGCGCCGGCGCCTCGGCCCCGACGGTGATTTGCGGGTGCGACAGTGTGCCTGTGGCCAGATCATACAGTTCGATCCGCCCGAAATGATCGATCACGATCGCGCCCGGTCCCACCGCGGCCGAGGCCATGTCAAACCCGTGATCGTTCTCGATCACCCGCGCCACCGTGCCGCCCGGTGCATAGCGATAGAGCGTGATCGGCCCGTCGCGGTCGGACAGGAACCACACGTCATTGCCGACATACATCGGATTGCGATCGTTGGAATTTTCACGCGGCACTTTGGTGATCGCGCTGTCCTTCAGATCGGCGATCCAGATCCGCGCGGTCTGTCCGCCGCGATACCGTTTCCACGCCGGTTGCCACTGGTTGAATGGGGTATAGGCCATGTGGCTGCCATCGGGGCTGAGCGCGGCCTGTTCGCCTGAAGGCAGCGGCACCGGGTGCGGATCGCCGCCGGTGACCGGGATCGTGTAAAAGCGGTCAAGATCGCGCACCATCTCGCGCGCAGAGCGGAACAGGATATTCTTGCCATCGGCAGTCCAGCCCAGCGCGACGTCATCGCCCGGATGCCAGGTCAGACGTCGCGGCGTGCCGCCGACGGCCGGTACGACATAGACATCGCGATTGCCGTCATACCGCCCGGTGAACGCGATCATCGATCCATCGGGCGAAAACACCGGGCGGCTGTTGTCGCCCTGCCCGGTGACCAGCACATGCGCCGCACCCCCGCCGCGCGGCACGACCCAGATCGCGCCGGCGTAATCGAACGCGATCTGCGTGGCCGACAGGCTGGGGTGCTGCAACAGCCGGGGCGGTTCGCGCCCCTGTGCCGCCGGACCGAAGATCAGACCGGCAAACAAGGCCGTGGTTGCAAAAAATACGCCGCGCATGACACCCCCCGTCGTGATGTCACCACCAGCAACGGGACACCACGACAAGGTTTGCCAGCCCTGCGCAAGAATGCAAGGGACACGCAGGCGAGTCAGAAATGCCCGCGCACCCCGACATAGGCGGTCCGTCCGGGCGCGTTGTATCCGGAAGCGGTCTGGTACTGTTTGTCGCCGATGTTTTCGATCCGGCCGAACACCACGATCCCCTGCGGCCCTTTCCATTCGACCCGCGCATCGACCAGCGCATAGCCCGGCAGCACCAGCGCGCTGGCGGCATTGTCGAACGAAGCCCCCGCCCAGCGCAGCGCCACCCCGGGGGTGATCCCCGCCGGCAGATCATAGCCCAGCGCGGCATTGAACAGATGGCGCGGCACACGCGGCAATTGCACGCCGTAGGTTGGCGCACCGGGCGTACGATCCTCGTTGACCACGATCGCGTAGTTGGCATCGGCAGACAGGTGGCCTGCGCGCGCCTTGCCGGTCAGTTCCAGCCCGCGCCCCTGCGCTGCTGCAACATTGGCGTAATAGCCAAAACCATTGAGCAGGCAGGCAGGTGGTGCCGACGGCGTGACCGGATAGGGACAATAGGCAAAGCCGATCAGACTGGTGGTGTGACGTTCCCACCAGACCACGCCAAGCTGCACCGCGTGGCCAAACAGGCTGCGGTCTACCCCCGCTTCCCAACCGCGCGCGCGTTCGGGTTGCAGCGTTGCCGATCCGTAATCGCTGTAAAGCTGATAAAGCGAGGGCGCCTTGAACCCCTGGTCGTAGCTGGCGCGCAGCAGGGTCGTGCCATGATCGGGGGTATAGACCGCGCCTGCGCTGACCACGGTGTTGCCGCCGAATTGCGAATGGTGATCATGGCGCACCCCGCCGTTGACGGTCAGGCCCTGCACAGGCGACACGCGCGCCTCGGCATAGACGCTGTTGGTCAGGGCAACCTCGGGGAACAGTTCGTAGGGCTGGATCGCATCATAGGGGCTGCCCACCCGCATGTGCTGTTCCTCGCGCTCGGCGCCGAACACCAGATCGATACCCCGGGCAGCGCTCAGCACGCCCTGGTATTCAAAACGCACAGTGCGTCCATGGCCGACAAAGCTCAGCGGCGGGGTTTCCAGCGGATACAGATCCTCGTTGTCGGTCTGGTCCTGCTGCACCGACAGGCGGTTCTTGAACCGCCCGTCGATCAGCGCAAAGTTCAGCCCGGCATAGGCCGACCACTGCTTGTTCAGCGCATAATCGCCTGCGTAGATGCCGCTGGGCAGGCTGAAGGTGTCGGAAAAGCTGGTGCGCGCGCTGTTCCAGTATCCGCGCAGATCAAGCGACACAGCGGGCGCAAGGTGAAAGGTTACCGTGCCGCTGGCAGCCTGCCGGGTATAGCCGTTGGGCTGCGTGCCCCCGATCAGGGTGGGGATGCCCTGCGTCGCAAACGCCGTGCCCGAAATACGCCAATCGGCCAGCGACGATGCCCCGCCAAGCCCGCCATGCGCATCGACCGTCTGGTTTGACCCGGCTTCGACCGACAGATCCGCCTGCAACGGCCGGGTCGGAACGACCGTGGTGACATTGACGATACCGCCCAGCGCGTCCGATCCCCACAGGATCGATTGCGGTCCGCGCAGCACTTCGACCCGCGCGATATCATCGGTGAACAGATGCGTGAAATCAAAGCCGCCGGCGGTGGTGGTGGGGTCGGTCATGCGCATCCCGTCGATCACCATGACGGTTTCGGCAGGGTCCGCCCCGCGGATGCGCAGCGTGGTAACCTGGCCATAGCCCCCATTGCGCACCATGCTGATCGACGGGGTGCGATCAAGCACATCGCTGAGTGCCAGCGACTGCGCGGATTCAAGCGCCTGGCTGTCGATCACGGTCACGCTCGACGACACTTGCGTCGCGTCGACCGGGGTGCGCAGCGCGGTTATGACGATGGCGCCATCATCGGCAGCGGTTGCGGCATCGCAGTCTGCCGGCACAAGACACAGTGCCAGCGCAGTCATGGTGGTGCGGATCATCATTCATCCCCGTTGCACAGTCAGACACAGCCGCGCCGGGCATGACAGGCGAAAGGATGATACGACCACGCGCACAGCCCCCCGCGAAGGCATGCCCCGCGAAGCCCGCCCCGCGAACACTGTCCGCGCAGCTTCGACCGTCGCTCATCAGGGAAACCCCGTTCGCACCGAACACCCCTGTCGGTACGAGGAACGACTGCGGCAGGCAGGTCTCCTGGCTTGCGGGTCAATGCTGGTCCGACCGCCTTCTCAGAGCCGCAAAGGCCCCAATGGCGTAGATGGCCGGATGGCTCGCCGCTTACAGTTGCAGGGGCAGTCCGGGATTTTCACCCGCGTTCCCTTTTGATCCCCGGTCAGGGGGAACCTGTCGCAGTTACGTAATTATCGCGCAAAATCAGCCTTGGCAAGCAGGCTCCGGCGCGAACGCGGCCTGTGCCTCGCATGCCGCGTAAAGATCGAACGGATCGATCACCGCGCGGCCCAGCGCCGCCTCGAAAGCCGCCTGCGAAGAAGCCTCGTCGTAGACCTGGCGCGCCTCGCCCGCCAGGTTCGACTGAAAGATCCCGGCCGCACTGACGGGCAGGAAATCCTCGTAACGGATCGGTTCGATCGTGATCGTGCCATCGGCGCCAATGTGGCGCCGCGCATGGATCAGCCTCTGGTCGACCAATGTGGCCAGATCGTCGGGAAACGCAGCAAAGGCCTGCGCCAGGCGCACGGCATAAGGCACCGCGCGATCGCCGTCGAGCGCGCGCGCCAGCAGCGCATCGTACAACGCGCGGCCCTTGCGCGTCAGCGCCGCGCCGCGCTGTTCGATTTCGCCAAACCGCGCGGTGTGACGACCGATCGTATTCCCGGTCTGGTCGGTAAAGCGCACAGCTTCGGTCAGCGCGCGAAAACTGGTCTGGCGCAGCAGGATCGGTACAGCGCGCGCCGGCGGCCCTTCGACCGTGTCCTTGGCGTCAAAGCCGTGCGCGGGCATCGCCGCCTGCACCGCATCGATCTGCACCGTACGCGGGGTCAGATGGTTGATATGCGGCCCCTTGAAGGCGACGATATCGGCCACCAGCCGGTGCGCCCCCGACAGCCGTCGATACGTCGTGCTGTCGACCGTGGCATCGTGATGCCAGCGAAATGTTTCCAGCAGTGCCGCGACAAAGGCATCGGCCTGCTGGCTGTCGAGCCCGCCCTGCGCCTCGGCCTGCGCGATCAGGTCGATCGCTGCGGGGCGGAAAATCTGTCGCCGCGCCAGGATCGCCGCCGCCTCGGCGCGCAACGCCGCGTCCGCGATCAGGTCCAGCCGCAGCAGCGAGCAGAACACGCGGAACGGATTGGCCGCCAGCGCCGCCTCGGTCACCGGGCGGAACGCGGTGGAATGCACCGGCACCCCGGCCATCGCCAGATCGTAATAGCCGACCGGTTCCATCCCCAGCACTGCAAAGGCGCGCGCCATCATCGCCAGTTCCTGCGCGGTCCCGACGCGGATCGCGCCATGGCGTTCGGGTTCGCCTGCGCTGTCATGGCCATGCGCGGCATTGATCGTGTCGACCAGTGCGATGAGATCGGCATATAGCGGCACTTCGGCGCGGTACATCGCCGACAGTGCGGCGCAGAAACGGCCGCGAATGTCGTCTGTGGTGACCAGATTGCGTGCCATTGCCGTGATCCTTTGCCTTGCGCCCATCCGCCTGCATTTGCCGATTGACCGACCGCAGGCGCCATCATACCAGAATTGGCATGATTATGCCCCGCAAATGCGCGATTTCAAGTGATCGATCGGTCTGACTTCATTCCGCCATGGAATGACCTGTCGCCGATACGGCGGCATCTGCCCCCCATCGGCACGTTGCAGGCATTCGAAGCGGCAGCGCGGCTGGGCAGCTTTACCCTGGCCGCGCGCGACCTGAACCTGACGCAAAGCGCGGTCAGCCGCCAGATCCGCACGCTGGAGGACACCGTTGGCCAGGCGCTGTTCTTTCGCGAGCGCCAGACCGTGCGCGTAACTCCGGTGGGTGCGGCCTATGCCGAACAGGTGCGCCAGGCGCTGACGATACTGTCGGCGGCGACGCTAGGCTGCCGGATCAATCCTTTGGGCGGGGTGCTGCATCTGGCGGTGCTGCCCACATTCGGCACGCGCTGGCTGGCGCCGCGCCTGGCCCGGTTCAGCGAGGCGCATCCCGGCATCACGCTGACGCTGACCACGCGCATGGCACCGTTCGATTTTGCGATCGACAATGTCGATCTGGCGATCCATTTCGGCCGCCCGCATTGGCCCGGCGGCGAATTGGTTCCGCTGATGCCCGAGGCGGTGCTGCCGGTTTGCAGCCCCGGCTTGCGCACGCGCCACGGCATTGCCACCGCGCACGATCTGGTTCGCGCCCCGCTGATCAAGCTGGCGTCGCGCGATCAGGCGTGGCCTCGCTGGTTTGCCCGCCACGGGATCGATGCCGCACCGGGCGCAACCATGCTGATCGACCAGTTTGCCACGGCCGCGCAACTGGCCATCGCCGGCGCAGGCGTGGCGCTGATGCCGACGTTCCTGATTGCCGATGAACTGGCGCAGGGCCAGCTGGTGACAGCCTTCGACGCCGCACCGACGCACAGCGAAGAAGCCTATCACCTGGTCTGGCCCAGCGGACGGCGCGATTATCCGCCGCTGGTCGCGTTCCGCGAATGGATCTGTGCAGAGGCGCGCCAGGCACCCTGACGCCCGCATGCCTCAATGCGGATGGATGACCGAGATCTTGGTGCCCTGCAGCGTCAGGTCAGCCATCAGGCCGGATTCGTTGAACGGCATCGCGTAGACATCCTTGACGATCGTCGTGGAATTGGCCTCTGCGCCGATACCCTTGTTGATGACCGCAATGCTTGGGCCGGTGCCCGCGGCAAAGCCACCGCTTTTGTGCAAATAACGCAACGCCGAATTGTTCATGAAAAACAGCGCATAGCTGAATTTTTCGGCGCCTGCCTGAAACCCGAACGTACCACCCGACAGATTGTAAAAGCCCTCTGCCCGGCCATTGACGAACAGCACGCCGTTGCCGCTTTCCCCGCCAACCAGCAGCCCCGCCTTGAAGATCGACGGAAACACCAGCACGGCCACCGCATGATTTGCGTAAAACCGCGAACGCGGCTCGCGCGCTTCAAGCTGGTGCAGCGCGTGGCGGCCCTGCGCTGCGATTTCGGCGGCCGAGCGGGCCTGTGCGGCAGGCGCGCTGATCGTGGCAATCGTCGCCAGCGTTGTGGCAAGCGTGACACGGGCAAATGACATGGTGGCAGATGACATGGGGGGGCGTCCTTCTTGAACAAGATATGGTTCGCGCCAATGGGCCTGCATCACCGTTGCTGAACAGCCTCGGAATATACCCCCGATCGGCCTGCCCGGCCATGTCGCGCGATCGCAACGCCAACAAGCCGACGGCTGCGATGCAACCGCCGGCTTGTCTGGCAATGCCGACAGAATTCAGGACGAGGGACATCCGAACTGTCACGTTCGGCACAATTGCTCGGGGGGCGTGAGCAAAGTACGACCGGCGGCATTGCATGAAGTGATACGCCCGTTCGCGGACGCCGAAAACCATCGGAAAATACCCGGAAACGGCAAATATCCGCATGACCGACCATCACGCCGCACGATCGCCCGCCCAATGAGGCCGGGTTTGCCGTATTGGCGCAAGGGTGGCGCAGCGCAGCCGATGCGACCGCAAATCCGCAGTGCGCGGGCAGAACGCGCACGGTATCGCAGCCCGCCATCCCCCCGCGACAGGCCCTGGTCAGGCCGCCTGCAGCAGCGCGTGGCCCGCCGCCACCGCCTCGGCATCGGACGTCTTGGAGATGTCGATCGTATCGGTGGCGACGATATGGCCGGCAAGCAGGGGAAAGTGCCGCTGCACATAGTCGACCAGATAGGCGCCCGCGCTTGCCCGTCCTTTGCCATCGCTCAGCACGACAATCCGCGCCGCATCGGTCAGGTCGGCGGCGATCCGCTGGTAATAGCCGTCGTCTTCGCGGGCATGGCCGCCGTCGTGATCGTCATTGCCCTGTTTGTGGTCCACCCGGCGGCGCGATCCGTCATCATCATTGGGGTGGATCACAAACGGCACCACACGGTCCCCGCCCGGCGCATAGAGCCGTGCCTGGTGATGATCGATCAGCACGATCCACGCATCGGACACATCGGACGAAGCAGCCCCCGCAGCCGCAGCCACCGCACCTGTGGGCGCCAGCCCTGCCTTGGTCAGAAATCCGCGCAAATGGCGCAATTCATCGTCGACCACATCGTGGCCGTGCGGCCGCACCACGATCATCGATTCGGCGCCGATCGTCACGGTATGGCCGCCGCTGTGGCGGTCGGTCATGGTGCCCAGCGTTTCAAGCAGCGAGATCACGTCGTGCCATTCGATGTTGTGCGGGGCCGGATGCGTGAAAATGGCCGCCAGTGTCTTGCGATGGTGCCCATTGAGGTGCGAACCGGTCATATCTGTCCTTCGGGTTTGGCGCGGGGGCCATTATCCCCAGCGCGGTTCCTGCAAACGGTATCGACGCTGCCGGCGCACGGCAGCATCGGAATCTACGCAAGCCGCATCGCACAAGCATTGCACAAAAACCGGTTTGCACAGCGGGCCGGGATGCTAAGGGCAGTACGACAGGCCATTGGCGCAAAAGCCAATTGCCGGCACGATCACTTTCACAAAGGACACTTCGCATGTTTGCAGACGCCGCCCCCGCGCCCGTTCGCAACGACTGGACCCGCGCCGAAATCGCCGCCTTGTTCGACCTGCCGTTTACCGAACTGGTGTTCCAGGCCGCCGGCGTCCACCGCGCACACCACCGCGCGGGCGAAGTGCAATTGTGCACGCTGCTGTCGATCAAGACCGGCGGCTGTCCCGAAGATTGCGGATACTGTTCGCAATCGGTCAAGGCCGACAGCGGGGTCGAGGCGACCAAGCTGATGGAGGTGCAGGCGGTGCTGCAATCGGCCGCACAAGCGCGCGACGCCGGGTCAAAACGGTTCTGCATGGGCGCGGCCTGGCGCAACCCCAAGGATCGCGACATGCCCGCGATCATCGCCATGGTGCAGGGCGTGCGCGCAATGGGGCTGGAAACCTGCATGACGCTGGGCATGCTGACCGATGCCCAGGCCGCGCAGCTGGCCGAAGCCGGGCTCGATTACTACAACCACAACATCGACACCTCGCCCGAACGCTATGCACAGGTGATCACCACGCGCACGTTTGGCGAACGGATCGACACGCTCGATCGCGTGCGCGCAGCGGGGATCAATGTCTGTTCGGGCGGGATTGTCGGCATGGGCGAAACCCGTGCCGATCGCGTGGGCTTTGTCCATGCGCTGGCCACGCTCGACCATCACCCCGAATCGGTGCCGGTGAACGCGCTGGTGCCGATCAGGGGCACGGTGCTGGGCGACATGCTGGCCGACACCCCGCTGGCCAAAATCGACGATATCGAATTCGTGCGCACGGTTGCGGTGGCGCGGATCACCATGCCGCTGTCGATGGTGCGGCTGTCGGCAGGCCGCGAATCGATGAGCGAGGCAACGCAAAGCCTGTGTTTCCTGGCCGGGGCCAATTCGATCTTTACCGGCGACAAGCTGCTGACAGCGGCCAATGCCGGCGATGATGCCGATGCCGCGATGTTTGCGCGCCTGGGTCTGAAGCCGATGGAGGCGCAAGAGCCCTTGCGTGCCGCGAAAGCTGCGCCTTGCGCGGCCTGACGCGATGGTTGCGACGCACCCGCTGTGGCAGGCGCATCACGATGATCTGACCGCGCTTGCCGCGCGCGGCCGCATCCGCGCACTGTTGCCAAGGCGCGGCCGCGACTTTGCCAGCAACGATTACCTTGCGCTGTCGGGTGCCGGGCGGCTGCGCGAAGCGATCGGCGCGGCACTGGCGCGCGGCGTGCCCGCCGGATCGGGCGGATCGCGGCTGCTGCGCGGCAACGACCCCGAGCACGAGGCGCTGGAGGCAGAGGCCGCCGCATGGGCGGGCAGCGAAACCGCGCTGTTCGTGTCATCGGGCTATGCCGCCAATGTCGCTCTGCTGGCCACGCTGCCGCAGACCGGCGACGTGATCGTGCATGACGACCTGATCCACGCCTCGATGCACGAAGGGCTGCGCCTGTCGCGCGCCGCGGCGCTGCCGGTGCCGCACAACGACGCCGACACCTTTGCCGCGACATGCGCGCAATGGCGCGCGGCGGGGCACACCGGGCGCATCTGGCTGGCGTTCGAAACGCTCTATTCGATGGATGGCGACTGCGCGCCGCTAAGCGATCTGGCGGCGATTGCCGAACGTTATGACGCGGTGATGCTGATCGACGAGGCGCATGCCACCGGCGTATTCGGCCACGACGGCCGTGGGCTGGCTCATGGCCTGGACGGACGCGCGGATACCGTGGTGCTGCGCACCTGTGGCAAGGCGCTGGGGGTGGAGGGCGCGCTGGTCTGCGGGCCCGCGGTGATGCGCGATTTTCTGGTCAACCGTGCGCGCCCGTTCATCTTTTCCACTGCGCCCTCGCCGCTGATGGCCGCCGCGGTGCGCGAAGCGATCCGCATCTGCGTGGACGAACCGCAACGCCGCGCCGCGCTGGCCGCGTTGTCGGCACACGCCGCGCGCCTGCTGACCCCGCTGGGCGCGCGTGACACCGGCACGCAGATCCTGCCGCTGATCCTGGGCGATGACGCGCGCTGCATGCGCGTGGCGGGCGCGGTACAGGCGGCGGGGTTCGACGTGCGCGGCATCCGCCCGCCCACCGTCGCACCCGGCACCGCACGGCTGCGCGTGTCGATCACGCTGAACACGACCCCCGCCGATCTGGACGCCTTGGCCACCACTTTGCAGGACAGTCTGACATGACCGCATTCGTCGTTACCGGCACCGACACCGGCATTGGCAAGACGGTGTTTGCCGCCGCGCTGACCGGGGCGTTGGCCGCGCATTACTGGAAACCGGTGCAATCGGGCCTGGACGACGGGGCCGATGCCGATGCGGTGGCCGCGTTGTCGGGCGTGCCGCGCGCGCAGATCGTGCCCGAGGCCTATCGTCTGACCCACCCGCTGTCGCCGCACCGCGCGGCCGAGCTTGACGGGCTGGTGATCGATCCCGCGCGGCTGGCGCTGCCCGCGCCGCGCCCGCTGGTGGTCGAAGGCGCCGGCGGCGTGCTGGTGCCCGTCACGCGCAGCACGACCTATGCCGATGTGTTCGCCTGGTGGAACCTGCCGGTGATCGTGGTCGCGCGCACCGCGCTTGGCACGATCAACCACAGCCTGCTGACGTTTGAAGCGCTGCGCGCACGCGGCGTTACCATCCACGGCGTGGCATTTGTCGGCGATGCCAACCCCGACAACGAGGCAACGATTGCCGACATGGGCCGGGTGCGCCGGCTGGGCCGCCTGCCCCTGCTGCCCGTGCTGAACCGCGACACGCTGGCCGCCGCGTTTGCCGCCGCGTTCGATCCGGCACAATTTGCATGAGCGCGATCTGGCACCCGTTTACCCAGCATGGCCTGGACGAGCCGATCCCGCTGGTGGCGCGCGCCGAGGGCGCGGCGCTGATCACCGCCGACGGCGCCCGCGTGATCGACGGCATCTCCAGCTGGTGGGTCACCACCCACGGCCACAACCACCCGCGGATCATGGCCGCGATCCGCGATCAGACCGAACGGCTGGACCAGGTGATCTTTGCCGGCTGGACGCACCAGCCCGCCGAAACCGTGGCCGCCGGCCTGCGCGCGCTGATGCCCGCAGAGCTGACCCGCGTGTTCTTTTCCGACAGCGGATCGACCGCGGTCGAAGTCGCGCTGAAAATGGCGCTGGGCTTTCATGCGCACACCGGCACGGGGCGTAGCGGCCTGGTCGTGATGGAACACAGCTATCACGGCGATACCATCGGCACGATGTCGGTGGGCGAACGTGGCGTGTTCAACGCCGCCTATGCGCCGCTGCTGTTCGATGTCGGCACGATCCCGTTCCCGGTGGGCGATGGCGACAACACGCTGACCGCGCTGCGCCGACTGTGCCGCGAAACGCGCCCCGCCGCGCTGATCGTCGAACCGCTGGTGCTGGGCGCGGGCGGCATGCGGTTCTATCCGGCGGACGTGCTGCGCCAGATGGCCGCGATCTGCCGCACGCACGATGTGCTGTTCATCGCCGATGAAGTGATGACCGGCTGGGGCCGCACCGGCACGCTGCTGGCCTGCGAACAGGCCGGCGTCGTGCCCGATATCCTGTGCCTGGCCAAGGGCCTGACCGGCGGATCGATGCCGCTGGCCGTAACCATGGCGACCGAGCCGATCTACGCCGCGCACTTGTCCACCGACCGCGCCAGAATGTTCTTCCACTCGTCCAGCTTCACCGCCAACCCGCTGGCCTGCGCCGCAGCCGCCGCCAACATCGCGATCTGGCAGGACGAACCGGTGCGCGAACGGATCGCGGCGCTGGCCGCACGGCAAAGCGCGATGATCGGGCGGCTGGCCATGCTGCCCGGCGTGGCCAATGCGCGCACCTGCGGCACAGTCGCGGCGATCGACGTGGCGGCGGCTGACGGAGGGTATTTGTCCGATCTGGGGCCGCGCCTGCTGGCGCATTTCCGGCAGGCCGATGTGCTGCTGCGGCCCTTGGGCAACACGATCTATGTGCTGCCGCCCTATTGCCTGGATGACGACGACCACGCGCGGATCGAGGCGGTGATCGGGGAGGCGGTGTTAACGCTCTAGCCCGGCGAGCGTTGGTCTTTTGAAAGAACGTTCATCGCATCAGCGGAACTCGTCACCCTGATGCCAGCTTTTGACGCCAACGCCTGTGACGGGTCTGCTGCTGTCAATTGCCAGGCGAATTGTAGAATTGCAGGTTTTTGGCGGCCAGGTCCCGGACATGCTGCGGAACCGTGTGATCCGTCGTCAAGCCTGCGCAGACTTCATGACCCTTGAGCCGCTGCTGGCGATCGATCGCATAATAGGCGGCAATCGAAAACTCCTCGCGGATGCCCCAGTCATAGACCCAGCTTTCGACAAACAATGCGTCGTCTACGGGAAAGGTCAGGCGCATTGCCTCGATGCAGAACAGCAGCGCCACCGCATTGTTGCCGTCTTCGCGATAATGGCGGGCCAGATCGTACAATGGTTCGGCGCGCCATGGCCGTTCGCCAAAGGCCTTCAGTGCCGTTATCACAAAGCCGCCGATATCGCCCGTCTGGCGCAGGCATCGCGCGTGTTGCAGACGGGCCTGCCAGGCCTCTTCGGCCCACCCACCCATCATTGCCCGTCTTGAATAGGCTTGTGCCGCATCTTCGACCCGCCCCCCATCCCGGTACGATTGCGCCAGATAAAACCACGCGCGATGATCGGTCGGGTTGTTGGTCACTTCGGCCTCGAGCAAGCGGGCATCGCGCTCAAATTTGTCGACCCGATTCGAACCGCAAGCATGGTCGATATAGCGGATGTCCGCCATGCGCCCCGGTTGTTCGGGCAAGTCGAGAAATTCGTGCGTGACGCCTTTGTACCAGGCTTGCACATTGCGCCGAACAATACGCGTGTTCCAGTAGGCAAAGCGATCGGCGGTCGTTTGGAGGACCGAATAACCGGGCGCATTCAGCCTGTTGCGAAAGTCGCAATGTTCGACAACCAGTTCCATGTCGGCATCGTGCAACAGCAAAAAATCGAAATCGAGATCGCTGTGATAGGCGGCCTTGAGAGCCTCATTGCGCGCTTGTTCAAAATTCACGAAAGGACACGCGATCAGTCGGCCGGGAATATTGCGTTCGGCGAAAAATCGGGTGACCAAAGCCTGCGTGCCGTCAACCGAGCCCGTGTCGCAGATCACCCAACTGTCGATATGCTGCCAGGTCGACAGCAGGCATCGTTCGAGATTGGCGATTTCGTTGCGAACGATCATGTTGAGGCATAGTTTGGACATGCACGCGCGCCATTTGACAATGCTGGGAAGGCCCGCGGCCCGCCACATGGGCCAGACCGGTGCCCGCTCTGGATGCTGACCGGGCCCAACCGCCTGCGAAAGGGCGATTGGGCCTGGGCCGATTTTGCGTCGGGCTTAGCTTGCGATCAAAACGGGAAGCCCGGAGGGCCCTCCGGACCCGTAGGGCCGGTCGGACCCGTGTCGCCGGTCGGACCCGTGTCGCCGGTCGGACCTGTCGCGCCCGTCGCCCCGGTGTCGCCGGTCGGACCTGTCGCGCCCGTCGCCCCGGTGGCGCCGGTCGGACCTGCCACACCCGTCGCCCCGGTGGCGCCGGTCGCGCCAGTCGCGCCAGTAGCACCTGTCGCACCTGTCGCACCAGTGGGACCAATCAGACCCCCCACACCCGTCGCGCCAGTGGCGCCGGTCGGACCTGCCACACCCGTCGCCCCGGTGGCGCCAGTCGCGCCAGTAGCACCTGTCGCACCAGTGGGACCAATCAGACCCCCCACACCCGTCGCGCCAGTGGCGCCGGTCGGACCTGCCACACCCGTCGCCCCGGTGGCGCCAGTCGCGCCAGTCGCGCCAGTAGCACCTGTCGCACCCGTCGCACCAGTCGCGCCAGTAGCACCCGTCGCACCTGTCGCGCCGCTAGCACCCGTCGCACCCCTGGCACCCGTGGCGCCAGTCGCGCCAGTAGCACCTGTCGCACCTGTCGCACCCGTGGCGCCAGCCGGACCCGTAGCACCGGTCGGGCCAACCAGCCCGGTCAGCGGTCGGCGCAGGCGCTCTGCGGCCAATGCAGTCTGGTCAAGTTCAAGGTAGCTTGGGCGGAAGTCTTCGCGTTGGCGACGGATCAACGACTTGTCACCGCGCCCAAAATGGATCCGCGCGCCGAACATGACCGACTTGGCATGTTCATTGGCATAAAGACCATCGGCAAACAGCGACACGCCAACGCCGCTGTTGATCGGCAACAGGTATTCAAACCCGGCGGCGGCATAGTGATCGCCATTGGTGTAACGCTGGCCAATCGACAACCTCAGGTTGTCAGTCGCGTAGTAGGCAAGGTCCAGTGCGTCGGACGCGCGGCTCTTGATATCGCCGCCTTCCCAGCCCGCCATGCCTTCAAAGGTCAGCCTGCCAACAAAGACTTCGCCGGTGATCCCGGCGCGCGCAAGCGCCAGCGAGCCGGCCGCGCCGCCCACACCGGCACCGTTGAAGGCCGCCGCGAACGAGTAGCTGCCATAAAGGCCAAAGCCGCCCTTGTCGGGATTGCGGCGGAACACTTGTGCGGCAATGCCGCCTTCCAGACTGTGCGCGCCATAACCGCTGGCCACGTCGACCTGAAGCCCGGTGCGTTGCCCAAGCGGCGTTGCGACCAACCCGTTGAGGCTGGCACCCCCGCTGTTATCGGCCAGCACGCCGCCGCTGACGCCAATCCGGCCATTAAAGCCCGACACGGCGGGAAGCTGCACGTTTGCAGCAGCGCGCGCCTCGGGTGTGGCGGGAATACCGGCCATCGTTTTGGCCCATGCCGCAGAATCAGCGAATTGCGGCTTGGGCTCGGCCACCTTCGTCGCCAGTTGCGCAACCACCTGGTCGGCTTTCTGTGTCGCTGCGGCCGTTGCCGCTTTGTCGGTCTTTACGGTCAGATCAAGTTGCGCGATCTGTGCGGCAAGCACTGCTTTGTCCTGCAACAACGCATCGACCTTGCCTTTGAGCGTCTCATTGGATTGCGCCAATTTCTCCAGGTTTGCCTGCATGGCATTCATTTTTGCCAGAATCGACTTGATGGTATCTTTTCGCGCCATCGCCGGAGACGATTGCATCACAAACACAACAGCCGACACCGTCACCAACTAGCGCGCAGACTTTGACCGGAGACTCATAAACTGGAAATCCTTGGATCAGGAAAAAGACATATTTTTTGTAAAGTCGGCGTGCATTCTCCGATTTGGCGTTATCAGTCAAGACTGGCCGATGGTTAACGCCGCAAAATTCGAGCCACCTGGGTCAGTGGAGATAAGCGCATTATTATCAGATATTTGTCTCGGCGGCATGAATGGGGGGCACCGCATGGTTGGTAATCGTTCGAGATGGTCGATCAGGGCATCGCCCGATTGCCATGCCACTTCGGACGTGAAATCACGCCGTTTCGCTGCGAAGGCGTGATACGATCGCAGGCACACCGCGAAGAACGCGAGTCCGTTAACGCCGAGGGGATATGGTCATGGTCATTCCGCCGAACGATGGCCTCCAAGGTTTAAGCCCCATCGCCGAACGGCCGCTGTTCGGGATCATGCCCAATGCGCCGCACCAGGCGGCGGGTGTATTGGCCGGCGCGACGTACAACCTGGCCTTTGTCGAATTCGATGATCAGGGGCGGTGTTATGACCGCGCGCAGATGCAGGCGGTGGCGCAGCGGCTCGATGCTATGCGCGATGCGCGCCAGGATGCCATCGTGCTGGTGTTTGCGCATGGGTGGAAACATGACGCGCGCACCGATGATGACAATCTGTCGTCGTTCCGGATCGTGCTGGCGCAGACCGCCGCGTTTGAGCGCGACCATGCCGCGCAAGCAGGCGCCGCGGCGCGGCCGGTGCTGGGGGTGTTTGTCGGGTGGCGCGGGTTGACCGCGTTCGGGCCCACCGATCTGATCGCCGATGCAACGTTTCTGGGGCGGCAAGAGGCGGGGCATCGGGTGTCCACCGGATCGGCGCGCGAACTGTTCGGGCGGCTGCGGCATTATCGCAATGCGCGGATTGCCCGGCGGGGCGCGCCGCTGCTGATTGTATCAGGCCACAGCTTTGGCGGGATGATCGTCTATTCCGCGCTGGCGCAGTCGTTGATCGAGGCGGCGTCGGACCAGGATCTGGTAATGGATTCGCGCTTTGCCGATCTGGTGCTGCTGATCAATCCCGCGATCGAGGGCGCGCGCTATCTGCCGATCTATGACCTGGTTTACCAATCCGCATTTGTGCAGGCGTCCACGCCGCAACTGCCGCTGTTTGTCTGTGTGCAGGCCGACAACGATCGGGCGGTGGGCTGGGCGTTTCCGCTGGGCAATGCGGCAAACGGGGTGGAAGAGGCGGCGATCGGCGATCTGGAACAGCGCTGCATCACCCACGGGCTGGGCTTTATCGATGAATTCCGCACGCATCGGCTTGACGCCGCATCGCCCGACGCCGCCGCCGTGCTCGATCCGCCCGGGCTGAAGCAGCCCAGCCCGTTCTGGGTGGTGCGCGCCAATCCCGGCGTGATCGACGGGCACAGCGGCATCTGGCAGCCGTCGTTCAAGGAATTCCTGGCCTCGGTGGTGTTCAGCCAGGTGGTGTTGACGCGCAACCGCGCGCCAACCACGCAAGCTGCGCCCGTTTGACAAGCCTTGCCCGCGCCTTGTTCAAGCGGGGGCGCCGGGTATCGCGCGCGCGGCTTTCAATTTGCGCGCGGCGCACCATATCCGAAGGCATGAGCAACCATCTGATCCACACCCACGACACCCCGGCGATCGAACACCTGGCGCGCCAGGCTGTCGCCGAACTGCCGCAGGAATTTCGCGATCATCTGGGCGATGTGGTGTTTCGCGTGCAGGATTTTGCCGGCACCGAAATGCTGCACGCGGTGGGACTGACCGACCCCTGGGGCCTGCTCGGCCTGTATCACGGGCGGCCGTTCGGTCAGCGGTCGATCTGGTCCAGCGGTGATATGCCGAGCATTATTTCGCTGTTTCGCCGACCGTTGCTGGCCGAATGCCAGCGGCGCGGGGTGACTCTGGGTGCGATGATCACGCATGTCGTGGTGCACGAGGTGGGCCATCATTTCGGCCTGTCCGACGATGACATGCACGCCATCGAGGACGAAGCCTGAGTTTGGGCGTAATTCCGCGCATCCATCAATGCTGAACAGCGCCGCCGGGCCATTTGCAGCGCATCCGTGGCGCCGCGGAATTGGTCCACGCGACCCAAGTTTTTGCATCGTGTATTGCTCTAGGGCGCCAGGCAGGTACGGGCAAAGGCGGCGGTGGCGTCAAGGATTTCGGCATGGCTGCGCAATGGTGCTGCAAATGCGGTGATCAGCCCGGCGTGCCCGACGCGGGGATACGTCAGCCGTTCCACCCGCACGCCATTGGCCCGAAGCGCGCGGGCAAGCGCATCGCTGTTGCGCGGCCGGACCACCGTATCGCGGTCTCCGGTGGCGAGCAGCGCGGGGGGTGAACCCGCACCGGCATAGGCGATGGGCTGGGTCGAGGCCTGATCGGCCACGCCCGCGAACGTCTCCTCCACCGTCTTGTCGACAAACGGCGCAAAGTCATATGGCCCGGCCAGCCCGACAAATCCCCGCACCAGCGCACGATCGGCACCCAGCCAACGCGGGTCCATCGCCACCATCGCCGCGTTATAGGCCCCGGCGGAATGCCCGACCAGCACCACCCGCCCAGGTTGCCCGCCATAGTCGCCGGCATGTTGCGCGATCCAGCGCACGGCGGCGGCATTGTCCTGCAGAAACGCGGGATAATGCACCTGCGGCACCAGTCGGTAATCGGGAATGGCGACCAGAAACCCCTTGGCCGCAAGCGCCCGGCCCACAAATTCATAGCCCTGCCGGTCGCCCGAGTTCCATGATCCGCCATAAAGGAACACGATCACCGGCAGCGAAGTGGCAGAACGTTGCGCGGGCCGGTACAGATCCATCGTTTGACGCGGCCCAGTGCCATAGGCCACATTGGCAATGCGCTGAACCCCGGGATCCTTTGGCATCAGCGCGTTGAACGTGTGCAGCGGTGAACAGGCGCACAGCCCCACCACCACCAGCATTTGCACCAAGGCACGCCACATCTGTTTCATCACAATCCCAGGATTCAGGTTGATCCACGCGGGTTATACGCGCGTGGCGCGGATCAGGATGCTTTTTTGCGCATGGTTTTGATCTGGCCGCGATCCCGCGCGCATCAATCCCAGCCGTTGCCACAGACCGGGCATTTCGGAATCGATCACCGCCAGCGGGTTGCCATCGGCATAACGCCTGGCGCTGCGATAGCGCATGATCTGGTGATAGCGATTGTCCTGCATCGCAGGAAAGCGCCAACCGCCCGGCGCGCCAGATCGATCCGGGCCAGCGGCGGCGGCGCGGCCCGGGCCATCGCCGGCCAGGTCAGCGCAGCGCATCCAGGGGCGATCATGTCCCGCCGCATCATGACACGGGCACCCGCCGCGCGGTCAGCAGCCTGACCGGTTCGGCCAGCATCTGGCCGCGCATCGCCCCTTCGCCGGCAGTGGGCGAGACGGGGCTGTCGAAAATCTTGCGCACCACATCCATGCCCGACACGACCTGGCCGAACACGGCATAGCCCGCCTGCAAATTGGGATCGGTCGCCTTGGGATCGGCATCAAGTTCGGGGATATTGCCGACCATGATCGTAAACATGGCGTCGGCGGTGCCCGGCGCATTGCGCGCCATCGACAGCGCCCCGGCACGATGGGTCAGCCCGGTCAGGGTCGTGGGCTCGTGCGCGATCGGGGGGAACAGGTGGTGCACTTCGCGCTGTCCGCCCTGGATCAGGCCATTGGGCTGATCGCCCCAGGCCACTTTCATCGCGCGGTAGAACGTGGTGCCGTCAAACCGACGGGCATCGACATAGCGCAGGAAATTGGCCGCGGTGATCGGCGCGTGTTTGCCGTCCAGGTCGACCACGATCGTGCCCTGTGTGGTCACCAGCGCCACGCGCACCGTATCCGCCATTGCAATTGGCACGGGCACGGGCACGGGCCGATGCGCAGAGCGCGCCGGCGCGGCCAATGCCGGAAGGGCAAGCAACACACACACCAGGGCCAGGGCGAATCGGCGGATCATCATGGCCCGATCGTGCCGCAGGCAGGGGCATGCTGCCAAGGGGCATGCGACAATGCCCTCGTGCAAATACCTAGGTGCGACTTGAGGCGAAACTAACCCAACATCGTCACAACGGGTTTCAGACAGGCGGCCAATCCCCCCCCGCACTTTCGGCCCCTGTCCCCGCCCTGATCTGAACTCCTGCGTTTTGCGAATTCCAGACGACCGCCGCGTCCCCCTCTCCCTGCCTGCGGTCGAACAATCCCTGGAACCACCCCCTGCCCATGCGCAGGGGTATCGGGGGCGGAGCAATCCGCCCCCGCTTTTTTTCTACAGGTCCTCGATCCGTTCGGGCGTCAGGCGCCCGCGCGCCACGTCGGCCAGGCCCAGCCAATTGCCGCGCACACGCCCGATGCGATCGATCCAGGGTTCAGGCCACAGGCTGCGCGCGTGGTTGCTGACCAGGTTGCGCACCATCAACCGGCAGGCCTTCGCCGTGGGCATCGTGCCCTTGCGCCACAGATAGAGCGGATTGTGCACCTGGCTATAGCCCAGCCGCACGCCCGAAGTACGCCCCGCCTTGATGCCCAGATGCACTCCGGCAAAGGCATCGGTTTTCACGGTGCGGCCCCGCCGGGCGACTTGCACGGCAAAGTCGACATCCTCTTGCCAGCCGTACAGTTTCAGGCGTTCGTCAAACCGCAAGCCGGTGATCGCCGACAGGCGATAGGCCATGTTGCAGCCATAGAGATCGGGCACATCGTGCAGCGCGTGGAAGGGCGGCGCGTGCCCGCGATCGTGCGCGGCGACGATCGTTTGGGCGCGCGCGTGGGGGATCCCCGGCGTCTTGATCCCGTCGGCCAGCACCAGCCCGGTGGCCCCGGCAACCGCCGGATGGTCGGCAAACAGCCGCGCGATCCCGGCAATGGCGCGGCGCGACGGCACGAAATCGTCGTCGAAGAACACGACCACGTCGCAATCCCGGCCCAGATGATCGAGCCCGGCATTGCGCTGCGCGGGCAACCCGCGCTGTGCCAGCACGACTTCAGCGCCCGATCGTGCATGCAGCGGGGGCAGGTCGCGCTCGTCCGGCACCGCCAGCACGATCCGTGCCGGCGCCTGTGTCTGCCGGCGCAGATCCTGCATGACATGCGCGATGCAGTCGGCGCGCCCGGCCGAGGCGATGATCACCGCGATCCGCATTGGCGCAGCCGGACCAGTCATCGGACAGTCTTTCTGAAAAAGATCAGCGGCGATCGGAACGGCTGCGCCGCGGTGATCGCGCGGCGCAGCGCCAGTTGCAGCGCGGCATAGGCCGCGATCAGCGCCAGCGCATCGCGCGCCAGCACGGCCAGGGCCAGCACCCCGCCCGCCGCCGTGTGGACCGGCAGGATCCAGGCCAGCGCCGCACAGCCCAGCCCGGACAGCGCCGCCAGCACAAACGGACGCATGACCAGCCCTGGCGCCAGGCCGCCCTCGTCCACCAGATAGGCCAGCATCGGCCCCAGCATCAGCAGTGCTGCCACCATATCGGCCAGCGCGACCATGGTCAGGCCAAACGGCAGCGCGATCATGAAGCAGGCCAAACCCGCGCCGGCCGTCAGCAGCGCCAGGTGCCGGGTCAACCAGGCCTTGCCCAGCAGGGGAAACAACGGTTCGGCCAGGGCCTGCGGCAGCCGGGCCACGGTGCCCAGCGCCAGCAATGCCACCAGCACCGCCGCGTCGCCCCACCTGGCCCCCAGCAACAGGCGCACCACGCTGTCCGATTCGAGCGCCAGCACGACCAGCAGACCCGACCCCACCGTGATCGCCAGATCGAGAAAGCGGTGCGCCGCCGCCTGCAGCCCAAGACCCGCCGTCGCCGCGTGATCGGGATCGTGCGCGGTGCGCAGCCACGACCAGCCGACCATGCGCGCCGGTTCACGGATCACCTCTTGCGCCATGCCGGCCAGACGCATGGCCGCGCGATACAACCCGACCAGCGCGGGCGGAAACGCCGCGCCGATCACCAGCGTGGTCATGTTGCCCTGCCAATAGGTCAGCACGCGGGCCGAGGTGATGTGCAGCGAAAAACGTGCCATGTGCCGCATGGCATCGCGCCGGGGCAGCGCCAGCCCCAGCCGCCGTGCAGCGATGGTATAGCCGGCCAGTTCCACCCCGAGCAGCGCCAGTTTGGCCCAGGCCAGCGCCGCCAGCCCTGCTCCCCGGTGCAACAACGCAACCCCGGTGATCAGCCCGGCCAGCTCGCACGCGGTTTGCACCACGGCGATGTGGCTCAGCCGGGCAGCGCGGGTCAGTACCCCCATCTGCACACAGACCAGCGGGCGCGCCACGATCCACGGCAACAACAGCCCGCCCACCATGATCAGCGCCGGATTGATCGCCAGCAAGCGCCCCGCGGCGAGCAGGCCCAGCCCGGCCAGCACGATCACCGCGCCGGTGATCAGCGCCGCGCCGCCCGCCTCGTCAATCTGGCGCGGATCGCGCGCGCACAGCACCCATTCGCGCCAGCCCGCCTCGGCCAGGACAGTCAGCCCGACGATGATCGTATAGGCCAGGCTGAACACCCCGAAATCGGCCGTGGACAGCACGCGCGCGGTATAAAGAAACAGGCCGAACTGCATCGCCTGCGCCGCAATCCGCGCAAACGCCAGGCCGCCCGCACCCATGGCGCGCGCACGGTGATGCGGCGCATGATCGGGGGACGGGGCGGCAACCGCTGCGGGATCGATGGTATCGGATGTCACGCCGTTCACACACCGCAACGGGGCCGTGGCGGCAATCGGGGAAGGCGCGATATTGAACCCAACCCGACATCGCGCACCGCACCGCCGGGGTGTAATGCATCGGTCGCAGCCCGGCGCGGCGCAGGCACACCGCGCGATCGGCAGACCCGGGCAATCCTCGATAATGGTCGAACTCGCGGTTGCCTGTGCTTGGGGGGGCGACAAAGATCACCGCCAGGCCGTCGATCAAAGCCATTTTGCCGATCCATGCGACGCCCAAGACAGGGATTTTTGGTGCACCCGCGCACGGTCATCATCAACGGCAGGTTTCTGCTCGGCGGCTCTACCGGGGTGCACCGCGTGGCCGAAGAATTGACGGTGCAGATCTATGCCCTGCTGCGCCAGCGCCCCGATCTGGCGGCGCGCATCGCCTTTGAGCTGTGGGTGCCGCCCGGCGCACGCGCAGGCGCCGACACGCTGGGCCTGCCCTATCGCGTGGCGGGGCGGCTCGACGGACGGGTGTGGGAACAGGTTACCCTGCCGATGATGGCGCGCGGACGCATGATCCTGAGCCTGTGCAATGTCGGGGTGATCGCGGCGAACCATGCGGTGACGATGATCCACGATGCCCAGGTGCATATCACCCCGCAAAGCTACAGCCGGCCGTTTCGCGCCTGGTACCGGTTCCAACAGGGCCTGATCGGCCATCGCCACCGCCGCATCCTGACCGTTTCGGAATTTTCGCGCGACCAACTGGCCCATTATGGTGTCGCCCCGCGCGATCGGATCGGGGTCATCCACAACGGCATCGACCATATGACCAGGGCGCGCCCCGATCCGGCGGCTCTGCACCGGCTTGGCCTGGTGCCCGGCCAATTTGTGGTGTCGCTGGCCAACACGCAGGCGCACAAGAATATCGCGATGCTGCTGCGCGCGTTTGCAGACCCTGCGCTGCGCGCGGTAACGCTGGTGTTGTTCGGATCGCACGGGGCGGATCAGTTCAACAGTTGCGGTCACGTCGTGCCGCCCAATGTGCGTTTTGCCGGTCGGATCGACGATGGGCAATTGGCCGCACTGCTTGGGGCTGCGCGGTGCCTGGCGTTTCCGTCGTGTACCGAAGGGTTCGGACTGCCTCCGCTTGAAGCGATGCACGCGGGGTGTCCTGCGCTGGTCGCCCCGGCCGGCGCCCTGCCCGAAGTGTGCGGCGATGCCGCGATCTATGCCGACCCGGGGCAGCCGGACCAGTGGGTCGAAGCGATCGTCCGGTTGGGGCATGACGACGCGCTGCGCCAACGCCTGATCGCGGCCGGACACGATCAGGCGGCGCGGTTCACCTGGGCCAAGGCGGCGCAACAGCTGATTGCGGAATTGCTCGACATCTGAATGCGATCAGTCGCGCTGAAAGATCGCCTCGATCGACAGCGCAAACAGTTCGGCGATGCGAAAGGCAAGCGGCAGCGAAGGATCGTATTTGCCGGTCTCGATCGCATTGACCGACTGACGCGACACGCCCAGCTGTTCGGCCAGGTCCTGCTGGCTCCAGTTGCGCTCTGCGCGCAGGACTTTGAGACGGTTGTTCATGCACACCCCCCGGTGCCAAGCGTTGCCTTGTTGAACATGGCGCCGCCCGCAAGGCCGACGGCCCACAGCGGAAAGACCCAGAACACCGGCAACGGCGGAACCGCGGTAAAGATTTCAAGCACGCCCCACACGCTGCAACCGGCCAGCGTCAGCGCAGTGGCAAACAGCGCCTTTCTGACTTCGAGCAGACGCAGATATTCGTCGTCAAGTTCAAGCAGCAGTCGGGCAATCGCATAGATCATGAACAGGATCGCAAGGCCCGGCACCAACGCCACCCCGATCGCCTCGGGACTGGGCGCAGCACGGTGGTGCAGGATCGTGGACGCTGCAAAGATGGCCGCGACGTAAACCACGGTCGCAAGGGCCATGCGGCGCTGATAGCTGCGAAACGCGGGATTGCGTGGAGACATGACAAGTGTCCTTTTCGTTGTGTAAACTGACCTTTACCTTTCCGTCAGGATTAGTCAAGCTTCATTTACACATTGCAAAGCGAACTTGTCACAGACCCGGCGCGCACCGGCTGTGGCTTGGCGTGCTGAACCATCTGACCTTTTGCCGCGCGTGCCCGACCTTCGCGACCGCGATGCGGGGCCCGCGTGCTGCGGGTGAGCGGCCTGTTGATCGCCAAGGGAGCGCAGTGACCGTTTATCCTGTCCGCCGGACGGCATGGGCAGCGTGGTGCCATTCGTCATCCAAGCCCAGGCCCTGCGCGACGGCCGCACGGATGCCCGCATCGAACACGTCGGGGGCGAAGCGCCGCGCATTGGCCAGCGCGGCGGCGGGGGAAAAATGGTGCAGCCAGACCTCGCAGCGTTCGACCGCTTCGATCAGCGCATCGACCGACTGTTGGTCGAAAAACAGCCCGGTTTCGCCGTCGATCACGGTTTCGCGCACACCGCCGCCGGCAAAGGCGATCACCGGGCGGCCCGACGCGTTGGCCTCAACCGGGATCAGACCGAAATCCTCTTCGGCGGGGAACACCAGCGCGCGGCACTGGGCATAGGCGCGGACCAGATCGGCAAATGCCAGCCGGGGCACGATGGTTATGTTGGGTGTGGCGCGGCGCGCAATGTGTGCGGCAAGTTCGCCGGTGCCCACCATCAACAATGGCAGACCCAGCCGCGCAAAGGCATCCACCACCAGGTCGGCGCGTTTGTAGGGGGTCATTTGCCCCACCCACAGGTACTGTTGGCCGATATCGTCGGACGCCGCAAATCGGCTGACATCGACAGGGGGGTGAACCACGCCCGCCGCGCGCGCCCAGGCCTTGCGCACGCGGCGCGCGATGAACGCACTGTTGGCCAGGACGCGGTCGGGCCGCTGGGCCGACGCATGATCCCACTGCCGCAGGCGATGAAACAGTGGCGGCATCACGGTGCGCGTCAACCAGCCGGCACGCGCCCGGTAATCGTGGAAATGATCCCACAGATAGCGCATGGGCGAATGGCAATAGCACAAGTGAAACGCATCGGGCGGGGCGATCACCCCCTTGGCCGGTCCGGCTTCGCTGCTGATCACCAGATCATAGCCACGCAAATCGAACGCTTCGAGCGCCATCGGCATCAGCGGCAGATAATGCTGATAGAGCCGCGCAGCGCCGGGCAAACGGGCAATGAACGAGGTCTGGATGCGGTGCGCACGGATCGTGCCCGACAGGCGTTCGGGGCGCACGACATGCGTAAAGATATCGGCACCGGGGTAAAGCCGCAGCAACCGTTCCAGCACACGTTCGCCACCGCGCATGCCGACCAGCCAATAATGGATGATCGCCACCCGGGGTGCGGTGGTGCGTGGGGCCATGCGCTTTGTTCCTGTCCTTGCCAGCGGTCACGGCGACATTGACGGGCAACGCGCCTGCACAAAACCGCAAGCCGGTCCGCTTTCGACCAGCAGAGGTGTCGCCTGCGGGGCGCGAACAGGGGTTTGCCGCGATACCGCGCGCGCATCTTCGCACCGTTTCCGGCGCATCTTTCGCTGGTGCGGCAGGATCGGCCGCGGAATATACGCGCACCGCCCAAATGGTCTGGCATTCGGTCCATGCTGCGGTCATAGGCGAACGCAGACAGCGCGAACGCCTGCCCGATCCATGAGGCTGTGATGACGATCACCGTACAAGACTTGATGCGTGAATGTGGCGTTGCGTTTGGCACCAGCGGCGCGCGCGGGCTGGTGTCGGCAATGACCGACCGGGTTTGCTACGGCTATACCGCAGGGTTCCTCAAGCACATGGCCGATCAGGGCGAATTTTCCGCTGGTGGCGATGTGGCGCTGGCCGGCGATCTGCGCCCCAGCAGCCCGCGCATCCTGGCCGCCTGCGCGCGCGCGGTGCGCGATATGGGCGGGGTGCCGGTGTTCTGTGGCTATGTGCCGACGCCCGCGCTGGCGCTTTATGCCTTTGGCCGGGGCATCCCGTCGCTGATGGTGACCGGCAGCCACATCCCCGCCGATCGCAACGGCATCAAATTCTACCGCTGCAAAGGCGAAGTGCTCAAAGCCGACGAAGCGGGGATGAGCGCACAAATGGTCGATCTTGATCGCGGCCAGTTCGATGCCGACGGCATGCTGGCCGTGCCCGAAGCGCTGCCCCCCGTCACCGACGCCGCCACCGCCTACAGGCAACGCTATATCGATCATTTCGGGCCGGGCGCGCTGACCGGAATGCGCATCGGCGTCTATCAGCATTCGGCCGTGGGCCGCGACATCCTGGCAACGCTGTTGCGCGAACTGGGCGCAGAGATCGAAGTGCTGGGGCGCTCCGAAGTGTTTGTGCCGGTCGATACCGAGGCGATCCGGCCCGAAGATGTGGTGCTGGCCCGCGACTGGGCGGCGCACTGCGCGCTCGATGCGATCGTATCGACCGATGGTGATTCCGACCGGCCGCTGATCGCCGACGAAACCGGCACCTGGCTGCGCGGCGATGTGCTGGGCATCCTGTGCGCCACCGGCGTTGCGGCCACCAGCGTCGTCACCCCGGTCAGCAGCAACAGCGCGGTCGAGGCATGCGGCCGGTTTGGCGCGGTGCGGCGCACGCGCATCGGATCGCCCTATGTGATCAGCGCCATGCACGACGAACTGGCCGCGGGATCGGCCTGTGTCGTGGGGTACGAGGCCAATGGCGGCTTTTTGCTGGGCAGTGCCATTGCGGGCAAGGCCGGTACCACCGTCGCGCTGCCGACCCGCGATGCGGTGCTACCGATGCTGATGGTGCTGACGGCCAACGCGCCCAGCGTATCGGCACAGCTGGCCAGCCTGCCGCAGCGTTATACCTTTTCCGACCGGATCGTGCCGTTTCCGCCAGAGGCCGGCGCCCGGCTGTTCGGGCAACTGACCGCGGGCGATGATGCTGCGCGCATTGCGCTGCAAACGCAGCTGTTCGGCGCGTTTGCCGGCGCGGCGGTCTCGGTCGACCTGACCGACGGAGTCCGTGCCCATTTTGCCGAAGGCGGCGTGATCCATCTGCGCGGATCGGGCAATGCGCCCGAATTGCGGTGCTACAGCGAAGGGTCAACCGAGGCCGAGGCGGTCGCGCTCAATGCGCAGGCATGCATTGCGGTCAAGGCGCTGATCGGGCTGGCCTGATCGGCGCGCCTTATGGCGCGATGATCAGCCGCACCCCCGCAGCCCGGACCATCGCTGCATCGGCGTCGCTGATCGCGGCATCGGTGATCAGCACGTCGACTTCGTCCAGCCCGCACACGATCGCGCCCGAGGACGAGGCGAATTTGGATGAATCGACCAGCAGGATCACCTCTTCGGCGCGATCGAGCAGGCGCCGCTCGGCCGCGACCAGGATCACGTCCTGCTGCATCACCCCGCGCGGGCCGACCGCAGCCGCGCCCATGAACAGGCGTGGCGCGTGGAACCGCGGCATCGAATCCTCGCCCGCGGGGGCCAGGATGATGTTCTGTTCACGAAACACCGTGCCCGACGGCACCAGGATGCGCGTGCCCGGTTGGGCCAGCAGGGCATCGACGATGTGCAGCGAATTGGTCAGCACCGCCAGGTCGCGCCCCCCCAGATAAGGGCACATCTGGAACGTGGTGGTGCCACCGTCGATCATCACCGCCTCGCCCGGCTGGCACAACCCCGCGGCAGCCCGGCCGATCGCGCGTTTGGCGGTGATGTTGCGCGTGATCGCCAGATCGAACGGCGTGCCGGTCAGCCGCGCGCCGCGGCCATCGCGCGCGCCCTCGTCGGCGCCATCGGCCAGCCGCGCGCCGCCGTGCACGCGCACAAGCTGCCCGGTGGATTCAAGCCGCGCCAGATCGCGGCGGATCGTCGCGGGCGACGCATCCAGCCGCGATTCCAGATCGCGATAGGTGACGAACCCGGTCGGTGACAGGGCGGCCAGGATCAATCGTTCGCGTTGGGTGGCATGCATGATGCAGTCCCTATGCCGTCACAAACGCGCAAAATCCATCATGAACCCGCGGCCAGCATATTGCCCCCGCCGATCACCACCGTGGCGGCGATCAACAGGCCGATGCCCGTCCACACCTGCGACCGGGTGCGCGCGCTGGCCTGCGCCCATTCGCCCAGCGCAAACCCCCACAATGTCGAAAACAGGATGATGCTGGCCATATGCAGCGTCCAGCTGGAAAAGCCGAACCGGCCCATCTGGCTTTCACCCATGGTGTAGAAAAAGAACTGCCCGTACCACAGCGTGCCGCCCAGCGCCGCCAGCAGCCAGTTGCGCAGCAGCGGCGCACGGGCCACGACCGGATCGTTGGTGCGTCCGAAAAACTGCCCGGCGCTGCGGTTGCGCACGATCAGGCCCGCGCACCAGATCAGATTGGTGGTCAGCCCGCCTGCCAGCACCACGCACAGCACCGGCAGACCTTGTGCCAACGGATCGGTCCCGGCCTTGAGCGCCAGATCGCGGATCGGTTGCCCGGCATCGAGCCCCCAGGCAAAACACCCCGACATCACGCCCGAAAACACCGCGATCAGCAGACCTTTGACCACGTTGAATTCACCCTGGGCGTTGCCCCCGATCTCGCGCGATTTGGCCTGGCCGGCGCGAGCGACGATGACGATCCCGACCAGCGTGACGACAATCCCCGCCAGCGTCAGCTGCCCGCTGGCGCGGCCCGCGATCGCGCCGATAGTGCCGTGAAACACCGGCGGCCCCAAAGTGCCGATCACGGTGGTCAGCCCCAGCGCGACCGCCATGCCCAGCGACAGCCCGAGATAGCGCATCGTCAAACCGAAGGTCAGCCCGCCAAAGCCCCACATCAGCCCCCAGAACCAGCACCAGAACAACGTGGCATGCGGTGTGGCGCCCAGCACGCCCAACAGATCGGGGGTGCGGACGAACGCCATGATCCACGGCGCAATCAGCCAGCTGAACAGCCCGCCTGCCAGCCAGAACACTTCCCACGACCACAACCGGATGCGTTTGTAGGGCACATAGAAACTGGCCGAGGAAAACCCGCCGATCCAGTGAAACACCACGCCGAGCGCGGGATTGGGTAGCATGGTGCGATAATCTTTCGTTATGGTTCGGCCAGTGCCGAACGGTCGATCTGGTCGATGCTGGTGAACCCGCCGAGCGCCATGGCAACGCGCAGTTCGGCGGCCAGCAGCTTCAGCATCTTGGTCACGCCTGCCTCGCCGCCGGCGCCCAGCGCCCAGACCCAGGCGCGGCCCAGCATCACCCCATGCGCACCCAGCGCCAGCATGCGCGCCACGTCCAGCCCCGAACGCACCCCGCCATCGGCCAGCACGGTCAGGCGGTGGCCCACGGCATCGGCAATCGGCGGCAAGGCGCGCGCCGACGACAGCACGCCGTCGAGCTGCCGTCCGCCATGGTTCGACACGACAATGCCGTCGACCCCCAGATCGGCGGCCTGACGGGCATCGTCGGGATCGAGGATGCCCTTGATGATCAGCGGGCCATCCCATTCGGCGCGGATGAAATCGAGATCGGCCCAGGTGATCGACGGATCGAAATTGCGCCCCATCCACGCCATGTAATCGTTAAGCCCCGACTTGCCCTTGAGCACGGGGGCGACATTGCCCAGATGGTGCGGACGTCCGAACAACCCGACATCCCAGGCCCAGCCCGGACGCGCCGCACCTTGCGCCATGCGCCGCATCTGCCCCATCAGCCCCGGTGCCCCCGCCAGGCCCGAGCGCACATCGCGATAACGGCTGCCCGGCACCGGCAGATCGACCGTGAACACCAGCGCGCTGCAACGCGCCGCGCGCGCCTGCACCAGCAGATCCTTCATGAACGCGCGGTCGCGGATCATGTACAGCTGAAACCAGAACGGACGGTCGGACGCGGCGGCGACTTCGGCAATCGGGCAGACCGACACCGTCGACAGCGTAAACGGCACCCCTGCGGCATTGGCCGCGCGCACCGCCTGCACTTCGCCGCGCCGCGCATTCATCCCGGCCAGGCCGACCGGGGCAAGCACCACCGGCAAGGCCTGCTTCACCCCGAACAGTTCGGTGGTCATGTCGATCCGCGAAATGTCGCGCAGCACGCGCTGACGCAGTGCGATTGCCTCAAGATCGGCAATATTGCGGCGCAGCGTCACCTCGGCATAGCTGCCGCCGTCGATATATTCGAACAGGAAATGCGGGGTGCGGCGGCGCGAAGCTTCGCGAAAATCGGGGATCGAGGCGACAATCATCAAACAGGCTCCTGCGCTGCGACCGCAGCGTGCCAGGCATTCCTGTACGACACGAGATCAAGGTCAAGCGGAATGACCCGTACCAGACCGCCCGGCGGGGCAAGCGCCGGATCGATCAGGCGCAAGGCCCCGAACGCCACATCGGTATCGGCATGCGGCACATGGACCGCGAGGTCGGGCCGCAGGCCGGCAAGCGCGCGCACGAACACCTCGGCATGGGCAAAACGCCCTTCCACCAGCAAAGTGCGCTGTGCGCCCACCAGACCGAGCGCGACATCGGCCACCAGCGCGGCATAGAGACAGGCGGCCGCGCGGCGTTCAAATCCGTCGTGCGGCATATTGATCCAGCCCCCGGCCCGGTCGGGAAACGGGCCGCAGCCAGGCGCCAGCGTGGGCAGGTGCATCGCACCGCGCGCCAGCACGCGCGCCGCAGCCGCGATCAGCGCGGGCTGGTCGGGGCGGATATCGACACGGCGGGTGTCGATCTCGATCAGGCTTTCGATCTCGCGCCCGCCCATGAACCGCGCCGAACGCACCGGCTGCCCGTGGCAATCGACATTGATCAGGCAATCGCGCGCTTCGGGCAGCGGTGCCGCGTCGGCGCTGGCACACATCGCAATGAACCAGGTGCCGGTGGACAGCACGGTGGCCGGCCCCGCCGCCATTTCGGCAAAGCCCCGCGCGGCATGAAGCGCCGCGTTCGAATCGTGCAGGCCGGCAAGCACGCGCACATCGGGCGAAAGGCCGGTTCGCACCGCCAGACCGGGGCGCAATGTGCCGACCACGCGGTCTGCCGGCACCACCGGCGCAAACCGCGTGTCCCACCCTTGCGCGACCGCCAGCGACGAAAAGCCGCCCATGCCGGGGTTCCACAGATCGGTGTGGCAGCCCAGGCTGGTCACTTCGCTGACCGCCACGCCCGACAACCACCAGGCCCAGTATTGCGCCCAGGGCACCAGCGTGGCGCGGGCCATGGCCGCACCATGCACCCGCTCCATCCAGAACAGCTGCGCGCCCAGGTTCAGCCCGT
Organism: Novosphingobium acidiphilum DSM 19966; assembly: GCF_000429005.1. Lineage (GTDB taxonomy): Bacteria > Pseudomonadota > Alphaproteobacteria > Sphingomonadales > Sphingomonadaceae > Novosphingobium > Novosphingobium acidiphilum. Next base: position 117,028 of record NZ_AUBA01000011.1, read on the forward strand.
GGGGCAGCGCGGGCGATCCGGTCTGCGCAAACGGCGCGCGCCGCGCGCGATAGTGCGCCAGGACCGCATCGGGCAGCGCGGCCTCGTAATCGAACGGGGCAAACGCCAGCGCATCATCCACCAGCGCCGCCGCCGCCGCACCATGCCCCACGGGCACGATCGCGCCGATATTGCGATCGGCCCAGCCCGCCAGCACCTGTTCAAGCCAGCCGGCAATGCCGACCGCATCGAGCCGCGCAATCCCGTCGTGCAAGACGCGTGCATTGGGCCGGGCCTGCCGGTCAAGGCACACCCCGTCGGCCGACCACAACGACGCCTTGGCCAGCGTCTTGCCCAGATCGACAACGACCAGCGCCGCAGCCTTTGCCTCGGGGGTGGAATGGGGCGACAGGTCAATCTCTCCGGCGTTTCCGTACCATGCTGCATTAGCGAACATGATCGTTTATGATCGAATAGTATCAAATTCGATTGTCAGTGCAACGACATTTTGCTAGATCGCGGCCACATCACCACAGTCCTGCGGAGATTCCCATGCCCACCCCCACTCTCGACCATCCGGCGATGACGGCTGGCGCGATCCCGTTTGCCGTGCCGCAAAGCCGGTGGGACGCGGATCGCGCCGCGGGCCTGACCCCGGAACAGCTGTTGCTGTATCGTTCGAACCTGCTCGGATCGGACCTGACCGTCACCAATTTCGGCGGCGGCAACACTTCGGCCAAACTGTCGGGCACCGATCCGCTGACCGGACAGCCGGTCGACGTGCTGTGGGTCAAGGGATCGGGGGGCGACATCGGCTCGATGGCTCTCGACGGGTTCGCCACCTTGTACCAGGACAAGCTGCTGGCGCTGGGCGCGCATTATGCAGGGCCGGACGATGACGACACGATGGTGGGCTATCTGCCGCACTGCACCTTCAACTTGAACGGCCGTGCCGCCAGCATCGACACGCCGCTGCACGCGCTGCTGCCGTTTGCGCATGTCGACCATGTCCACCCCGATGCCATCATCGCGCTGGCTGCCTCATCGGGGGGCGAAGCGGCAACGCAGGAAATCTGGGGTGGACGGATCGGCTGGCTGCCGTGGAAGCGCCCAGGCTACACGCTGGGGGTAATGCTGCGCGATTATGTCGCCGCGCACCCGGGTGTCGAGGGCGTGATGCTGGCAGGCCACGGGATCATCTGCTGGGGCGACAGCGCGCAGGCCTGCTATGAACACACGATCGCGCTGATTGCCGATGCCGCGCGGTATCTGAATGCCAGGATGGCCGATCGGCCCGCGTTTGGCGGGCTGGTCGTTGCGCCAAACCCCGACCGCGCCGCAATTGTCACCGATCTGATGCCACGGTTGCGCGGCCTGATGACCGGCGCACGGCGCAAGCTGGGGCATTGGTCCGACGATGCCGAGGTGCTTGAATTTACCGGATCGGCGCGGTTCGAACAACTGGCGGCGCTGGGCACATCGTGCCCCGATCATTTTCTGCGCACCAAGATCGCGCCGCTGACGCTGGATCCGGCGCGCCTGGCCGACCAGGCCTACATGTCCGATCGGATCGCCGCCTATCGCGCAAGGTATGCCGCCTATTACCAGCGGTGCCGGCGCGCCGACAGCCCGGCGATGCGCGATGCCAATCCGGTGGTCGTGCTGGTGCCGGGGCTGGGCCGGATCACGTTCGCCACCGACAAGACCACCGCGCGGCTGGCGGGCGAATTCTATGGCAACGCGATCAACGTGATTCGCGGGGCCGAAGCGATCGGCGAGTATATCGCGCTCGACGAACAGGAAGCCTTCGATATTGAATACTGGCTGCTGGAAGAGGCGAAGCTGCAACGCATGCCCGCGCCCAGGGCGCAAGTCGGGCGGATCGTGCTGGTCACCGGCGGTGCGGGCGGGATCGGCGCGGCCACTGCGGCACGCTTTCTGAAAGACGGCGCCTGCGTGGTGCTGGCCGACCGCGACGGCGATGCGCTGGAAACCGTGCGCGCCGGCTTTGCGCGGCAGTTCGGCACGGACGTGGTGCGTGCAGCGGTGTGCGATGTGACCAGCGAAGACCAGGTCAGGGCTGCGTTCGATCTGGCCGCGCGCGAATTCGGCGGGCTGGATGTGCTGGTGGCCAATGCCGGCATCGCCTCGTCGGCCGCGATTGAAGACACCACCGTGGCCTTGTGGCGCAGGAATTATGACGTGCTGGCCGAAGGCTATTTTCTGACCGCCCGCGGGGCCTGGCCCCTGCTCAAGGCGATGAAAGACCAGGGCGGCAGCGCCATCGTGTTCATCGGTTCGAAAAACGGCGTGGCGGCGGCCGCGGGCGCCTCGGCCTATGCCAGCGCCAAGGCGGCGGCCAACCACCTGGCGCGGTGCCTGGCGCTCGAAGGCGCGCCGCACGGCATTCGCGTCAATGTCGTCAACCCCGATGCGGTGATTCGCGGCAGTCGGATCTGGGACGGCGACTGGCGCAAGGAACGCGCCGGCACCCACGGCATCGACCCGGGCGCCGAACTGGAAGAGCATTACCGCAACCGTTCGCTGCTCAAACGCGATGTCCTGCCCGACGACATTGCCGAAGCATGCTATTTTCTGGGATCGGATGCGTCGGCCAAATCGACCGGCAACATGATCAATGTCGATGCGGGCAATTTGCAGGCGTTTACACGCTGACAACACGGCGGAAGAGGATGATGATGATGCGCCGATACCATCGCCGGATGGCGGGATCGATTGCAGGATTGCTGGCCGTGGCCATGACAGGCGCGGGCCACGCGCAACCCGCCGACATGCCGGTGCCTGTCGCCGCCAGCGCACCGGCCGAACCCGATGCCATCGCGCTTTACGGCGACAAGACGCCGGGCAGTACGGCGGGCGAAAACTGGTCGTTGTATTTCGGCCGCGATTACAACGTGCGCAACGTCACCCGGCCCACGCTGACCCCGGTCCTGCCCGATCCGGCCAGGGCCACCGGGGCGGCGGTGATCGTGGCCCCGGGCGGCGCGTTCATGGGCCTGTCGATGAGCCATGAAGGCTGGCAGGTGGCGCATGCGCTGGCCGATCGCGGCATTGCGGCGTTTGTGCTCAAATACCGGCTGTTGCCGACCCCGCCCGATGAAGCCGCAGCGGGCGCCTATATCTGGCAGAAATTGTTGGCGGGACTGCCCGATCCCGACAAGATGCCGACGCTGACCGACCCGGCGGCGACTGAAGACGGCCTTGCCGCGATTGCGCTGGTGCGCGCCCGCGCGACCCAGTGGGGCGTGGACCCGGCGCGTATCGGCATGATCGGGTTTTCGGCCGGCGCCATGACCGCGCTGGCCACCGTTCAGGCTGCAAAACCCGGCCAGGGCCCGGCGTTCTTTGGCTATATCTATGGCCCGCAGGCACATATCGACGTGCCTGCCGCCGCTCCGCCGATGTTTGATGCCATCGCGCTCGACGATCCGCTGTTTCCGCACCGCGGTTTTCCCATTGCCGAAGCCTGGCTGGCGGCAAAGCGACCGGTCGAAATCCACGGGTATCAAAAGGGCAGCCATGGCTTTGGCCTGGGTGTGCCCGGCACAACCACCACCCTGGTGCTCGACGAATTCATTGCCTGGCTTGGCATGCAAGGGTTTCTGGCGCGAAAGGTTGCCCCATGACTTTGCCGATTTCCGCAGATCTGATTGCCGAACACAATCACGCGGGCCTCGCTGCGCTCGAAGATGACTATGGCTCGCTGGGGCGCAAGCTGGCGCGCGCCGGGATCGACATCGACGCGATAACGGCACGCGTCGCCAAATTCAGCGTGGCCGTGCCCAGCTGGGGTGCAGGACGCGGCGGCACGCGCTTTGCCAAATTCCCGATTCCCGGAGAGCCGACCACTATCCATGAAAAGCTGGAAGATTGCGCAGTGATCAACCAGCTTGGCCGCAGCACCCCGCGCGTATCCCCGCATTTCCCGTGGGACAAAGTCCGCGACTACAAGGCCTTGCGCGAAGAGGCCGCCGCATTGGGGCTTGGCTGGGACGCGGTCAATTCCAACACGTTTCAGGATCAGGTCGGCCAGGCACACAGTTATGCCAATGGATCGCTGTCGGCACAGGATGCCGCAACGCGCCAGCAGGCGGTCGATCACAACATCGAATGCATCGAAATCGGGCGCCAGCTGGGCTCGACCGATCTGACCGTGTGGGTCGGCGACGGCACCAATTTTCCGGGGCAGCAGGATTTCGCGCGCAGCCTCGATCGTTATCTCGATGGCGCGGCGCAGATCCATGCCGCGCTGCCCGATGGCTGGCGCATGCTGCTGGAACACAAGATGTTCGAGCCGGCGTTCTATTCCACGGTCATATCGGACTGGGGTTCGTCGATCCTGGCCGCGCAGGAACTGGGGCCAAAGGCGAAATGCCTGGTCGATCTGGGCCACCATGCGCCCAATGTGAATATCGAACAGATCGTGGCGCGGCTGCACCGCTTTGGCAAACTGGGCGGGTTCCACTTCAACGACAGCAAGTACGGCGATGACGACCTCGATTCGGGTTCGATCAATCCGCACCAGCTGTTCCTGGTGTTCAACGAACTGATCGAGGCCGAACAGAACCCGCGCGACGGGTTCAACCCCAGCTATATGATCGACCAGTCGCACAATGTGACCGACCCGATCGAATCGATGCTGTCGAGCGCCGAAGCGATTGCCCAGTGCTATGCCAAGGCCAGCCTGGTCGACCGGGCGGCCCTGCACCATGCGCAGGAAACCAATGACACGATGATGGCGTTTCAGGCGCTGCGCCGTGCCTATACCATCGATGTTGCGCCGATCCTGGCGCGCGCGCGCGTCGAGGCCGGCGGCGCGATCGACCCGATCGCGGCCTATCGCCGCAGCCAGTACCGCGCGCGCAAGGCGCAGGAACGCAAGGCGGTCGGATTGGGCGCCGGAATAGTCTGACAAAAAACAAGAATACCGGAGAGTGCCATGACCCGTCGCCTGAAACTCGCCCTGCTTGCCGCGTGCGCGCTGCTGCCCCTTGCCCCCGCACGCGCCGACGATCTGGCCGACCAGTTCCGCGATCCGCCCAACAGCGCGCGTCCGCGCGTGTGGTGGCACTGGATGAACGGCAATATCACCAAGGACGGCATCGCCAAGGATCTGGCGTGGATGCAGGCGGTGGGCATCGGCGGCGTTCACGTGTTCGATGTCAACCTGATGACCCCGCAGATCGTGGACAAGCGGCTGGTCTATATGACCCCCGAATGGAAGGACGCGTTCCGCTTTGCCGTAGCCGAGGCCGACCGCCGCGGCATGGAACTGGCAGTGGCCTCGTCCCCCGGGTGGAGCGAAACCGGCGGCCCGTGGGTGCCGCCCGCCGACGCGCTGAAGAAACTGGTGTGGAGCCAAGTGCGCCTGGCCCCCGGGCAGCGCGCCAGCGAACCCCTGCCCATGCCACCGGGTCTGACCGGTCCGTTCCAGTCGTTGTCAAAACAGCTGGGCATCGATGACCTCGCATCGGGCAGCAAGCCGGTTGACGCGCCCCGGTTCTATGGCGATGTGGCTGTGCTTGCGGTGCCGACGCACGACATTGCGCTGATGCTGCCGACGGCCACGACCGGTGCAGGCCTTGCGCTCGATCCTGCGACTTTGGCAGGGGGCAAGCTCGATCAGACCGTCGCGGTACCGCGCCCCGTCGATGGCAGCCCCGCCACCGTGATCCTGTCGTGGCCGGCCGCACAGACCGTGCGGTCTGCCCAGGTGTTCATCGGTCACTCCAGCGCGATGTTTTTCGGCACGGTGGTCGCGCCGGTGATCGAGGCAAGCGACGATGGCCAGACCTGGCGCCATGTCGCCGATGTCCCCGCGGCCGATGTGCCGACAACGGTAAGCTTTGCCCCGATTACCGCGCGCCGGTTCCGCCTGGTGCTGCACCCCAAGGCGGGCATGGGCAGCAATATGGGCGCCCCGGCGCCGGGCATCGTTGTGCCGGACATGTTTGGCGCGGCGCTTGGCAGTGCCGATGCTGCATGGGATGTGCGCCAGTTCCGGCTCGATGCCGCGCCTGCTGTCGACCGGTTTGAAACCAAGGCCGGCTTTGCGCTGAGCATGGACTATTACGCGCTGGGCGATCCGGGCGATGGCGCAACGGGGGCCAAGCCGGCCGACGTGGTCGATCTGACGGCAAAACTCGGCGCCGACGGCAAACTTGACTGGACCGCGCCGGCCTTGCCGGCAGGGTGGTCCTGGCGCGTCATCCGGCTGGGTCATTCGCTGCTAGGCACGACCAATCACCCCGCCGCTGCCGAAGCCACCGGGCTGGAGGTCGACAAGTTCGATGCCCCGGCGGTCGAACGCTATATCACGCATTACCTCGGCATGATGCGCGATGCCGCGGGGCCGGGCATGCTGGGCGCGCACGGCGTGACCGCGCTGCTCAACGATTCGATCGAAGTCGGCGCGGCCAACTGGACGCCGCAGATGCTGTCGGCGTTCCGCGAACGGCGCGGCTATGATGCGACACCGTGGCTGCCCGCGCTGACCGGCGTGCTGATCGGATCGCGCGCCGATACCGACCGGTTCCTGTTCGACTGGCGGCGCACTTTGGCCGATCTGATGGCATCGGCGCATTACGGCACGATTGCGCGCGTGGCGCACGCCAATGGGCTGACGCTTTATGGCGAAGCGCTGGAAGACAAGCGGCCTTCGCTGGGCGATGACATGGCCATGCGATCCCACACCGACGTGCCGATGGCGGCGCTGTGGACATATCCCCAAGGTGCTGCGCCCAACCCCAGCTATATTGCCGACATGCGCGGCGCGGCGAGCGTGGCGCATATCTACGGGCAGAACCTGGTCGCGGCCGAATCGATGACTTCGGCGCTCAGCTATTGGGCCGACAGCCCGCGCACGCTGAAACACGTGATCGACACCGAATTCCTGGCCGGGGTAAACCGCCCGGTGGTGCACGAAAGCGCGCACCAGCCTGTCGATGACAAGCAACCCGGCCTTTCGCTGATGATCTTTGGCCAGTTCTTCAACCGGCACGAAGCCTGGGCGCCGCTGGCCAGGGCCTGGGTCGATTACCTGTCGCGCAATGCGCTGATGCTGCAACAGGGCCACTTTGTTGCCGATCTTGGCTATTTCTATGGCGAAGAGGCGCCGCTGACCGGGCTTTATGGCCTGACCCCGGTGGCCGACGCGCCCAAGTCGCATGGCTATGATTTCGTCAACGCCGATGCGCTGCTGCATGTGCTGAAGGTGGATGGCGATACCCTGACCAGCCCGGGCGGTGCGCGCTATCGTGCGCTGTATCTGGGGGGCAGCAGCGCACACATGTCGCTGACCGTGCTCGAACGGATCGCGGCGCTGACCGAACAGGGTGCGCAGATCATCGGCCACCCGCCGATCGGCGATCCGGGCCTGGCCGGGGCCGATGCGGCGCGTTATGCCGCGCTGGTGGCACGGCTGTGGCCGCGCGGCGATGCCGCGGGTGCGATTGCAACGGTTGGTGCAGGCCGCGTTGTGGTGGCCGCCGACGCCGATGCAGGGCTGGCCGCGCTGGGCGTCGCGCCCGACTTTTCGGTCAAGGCCGGGGCCGATGTAGGCTTTGTCCACCGCCACTGGGACGGCGGCGACGATTGGTTCGTGGTCAACCACAAGCAGCAGGCACAACGGGTCGACCTGCGTTTGCGGATCACTGGAAAAGCGCCCGAGCTTTGGCATGCCGAAACCGGCAAGACCGAAAATGCAAGCTACGACGTGTTGCGGGGCGAAACGATCATTCCGCTGACCTTGGCGGGCGAGGAATCGGTGCATGTCGTGTTCCGCAAGAAAACCGACGCCATCCTCGTCGTGGCATCAGAGCCGCAGACCCGGATTGTGGATCACCTTGATGGCGCATGGTCGGTGGCGTTTCAGCCGGGCCGTGGCGCGCCGGCCACAGCGACGCTTGCGCCGCTGGCCCCGCTCGACGCCAATGCCGATTTCGGGATCAGCCATTTTGCCGGCGTGGCAACCTACCACCACAACCTGGTCACGCCGCGCGGGTGGAAGCCGGGGCAGCCATTGTATCTGAACCTGGGCGATCTGCGCGAAATGGCCGAAGTCAGCGTGAACGGCCAGGAGGTCGGCACTGTCTGGCATGCGCCGTACCGCCTGGATGTGGGCGCGGCGCTGCATCCCGGCGTCAATGCGCTGGCGGTCAAAGTGGCAACGTTGTGGGTCAACCGGTTGATCGGCGATGCCGTGCCCGGGGCAACCAAAGTGGCGTGGACGGCGCTGCCCACCTATCGCGCCGATGCCCCGCTGCGGCGGGCCGGGCTGATCGGCCCGGTGACGCTGGAGGCGGCCGGCAAATAGCGCTACACACCGGCGATGATCGACCCCCGCGCCTTGCGCATGTTTCATGAAGTCTGCGCCGCCGGCTCGATCAGCGGCGCGGCGCGCGCACTGAACATTTCGCAGCCTTCGGTGTCGGCCGCGATTGCCGGGCTGGAAATGCGGCTGGGCACGGTGCTGTTCGAACGCACGCGCGCCGGCGTGGTGCTGACCCCTGCCGGAGAGGCACTGCACGTGCGCGCGCAGATGCTCGATCACCTGCTGCGCGATGCCGAGGCCGATGTGGCCGCCGCGCGCGATGGCGGGGTCGGCGCGCTGCGCGTGGGCGGCACGCCCGGTGCGCTGGTCAGCCTGCTGCCGGTCGGGATTGCCGCGCTCGACCGCGAAATTGCGCACCTGTCGCTGTCGCTGATCGTGCGGTCCGACAGCGAACTGGCCGAAATGCTGCGCACCGGGGAAATCGAACTGGCGTTTGTGACCACCGCGATCGAGGCACCGCCGTCCGACATTGCCGAACGCACCTTGCGCCAGGACCCGTTTGCGCTGCTGGTGGCGGCGGATCATCCCCTGCCCGACACACCGATATCGCTGCGCCAGATCGACGGGCTGCGCTGGGTCCTGCCCGAAGCCGAGGGTGGCTTTCGCCGGCAGATCGAGGCGCTGTTCCTGGCCACAGGCGTCAGCATTCCGCGCGATGTGGTGCGCTGTGATTCCCTTCTGGCGATGAAGGCAATCGTGCGCGAAAGCCTGCGCGTGACGATCCTGCCGATCCATGTCGCGGCCAGCGAATTGCACGACGGTGCGTTGCGCGCCATTCCGCTGGCCGAATCCGCCACCAACCGGTCGGTCGGTGTGCACTGGTACCGCCCGCGTGGCCTGTCGCCACTGGCCAGCCGGCTGCTCGATGTGATCGATCAACATCCATAGGTCCAGCCTATGGCAAGCGTAAAATCGCATATTTTACGCGATAGCTGAATCGGGCGTATCATGCCCCCAACAACCACTGGGGAGAGGTGCGCGTGACCACGCTGTTCACCAACGTGCAGATTTTTGACGGCACTGCCCAGGCGACACGCGCGGGCAGCGTGCTGGTCGATGGCGAAACCATCGCGCGCATCGCCTATGCCCCTGAAACCATTGTGCCCGATCACGCGACCCGGGTGATCGATGGGGCGGGCCGCACGCTGATGCCCGGCATGGTCGAGGCGCACACGCACCTGACCTGGGCCTCGTCGGTCGAAAAGATCTATCATGCGTTCATCCTGCCCCCCGACGAGCTCGAGATTGCCGCCACGCGCAACGCGCGCGTGCTGCTCGACCATGGTTTTACCAGCCTGTGGTCGGCCGGTGCGCTGGGTGACGGCATCGAACCGCGGCTTGCAGCGCGGATTGCCGCGGGCGAAACCCCGGGCGGCCGGCTGATCCCGTCCACCCTCGAACGCAGCCCCGAGGGCGATGACGGTGTCGATACCGGCGATGTCTTCAACGGCCGCGGGCCCGAAGCGATGCGCGCGTTCATGGCCTATTGCGCGGCGCAGGGGGTCAAGGCGGTCAAGCTGGTGATTTCGGGCGAATCCGCGCTGAAGCCGCGCAGCCACACCCAGATCCTGTATACGCCCGAGGAAATGGACGCCGCGCGCGAAGCGGCGCAGGCGCATGGCCTGGCGATATCCTGCCATGCCTATACCGACGAAGCGGTCGACCTTGCACTGCGTGCAGGCGCGCGGATCATCTATCACGCCAGCTATATCAGCGATGCCATGGTCGCGCGTCTGGCCGCGCTGAAGGACAGCGTGTTCTACGGCCCCGGCTGCGGCGTGTCGGTCGCAGCGCTCGAGGCGAGCCCGCCGCCGCATATCGACATGAGCGCCATGAAGGCCTCGGCCGCCGAGCGGATGGATCTGGAACGCGTGCTGGTGCCAAAGCTGAAGGCCGCCGGCGTGCGCGTGCTGATCGGCGGCGACTATGGCTTTCCGTTCAATCCCAACGGCCGCAACGCACGCGACCTGGCGCATTTTGTCGACCATTTCGGCTTTTCCCCGGTCGAGGCGCTGGCCGCGGCCACGGGCCTGGGCGGCGCATTGACCGGCCAGCGCGTCGGCCAGCTGCGCGAAGGCTGGCTGGCCGATCTGCTGCTGGTCGATGGCGATCCCACCGCCGACGTGGCGATCCTGCAGGACGCCAACCGGCTGAGCGCGATCATGCTGGGGGGCGTGTTTCACAAGCTGACGCTGCCCGCCGCCACCCCTGCCACAACCCATTGAGGTCAGACCCTTTTCCATGTCGCTAACCAGCACATTTGACGTTGCGATCGTGGGCTGTGGCCCGGTCGGTGCGCTGGCCGCGTGCCTGCTGGGCCGCGCAGGGCTGTCGGTGGTCGTGCTGGAACAGGAACGCGTGCATTATCCGTTGCCGCGCGCGGTGCACCTTGATCACGAGATGGTCCGGCTGTTCCAAAGCGCCGGCCTGGCCGATCGCATCGTGCCCGATATGGTCGATACCGACGGGCATCTGCATGTCGGTGCGCGCGGGCAGGCGATCCGCTATATGGGCACGGTCGGGCTGGCGCGGCCGTTCGGGTGGTCCAACGACTGGTTCTTTTATCAACCCGAGCTCGAAGCACACTTGCGCGCGGGTTTTGCCGCAATGCCCAATGTATCGCTGCGGCTGGGCGCCGAATTTGCCGGGGTGACGCAGGACGAAACGCAGGTCACGCTGCGCTACAGCCAGGACGGGGCGGACCATGGCGTTACCGCACGCTGGCTGATCGCCTGCGACGGATCGCGCAGCCCGGTGCGCAAGGCGCTCGACATTGCGCTCGACGATCTCGGGTTCGAAGAACCCTGGCTGGTGGTCGATGCGCACGTCGACGGCCCGGTGGCCTTTCCCCCGATTGCCGGCGTTCCGCCCGAGGCCGATCTGCAAAGGCTGTCGGTGATGATGTGCGATCCGGCGCGACCCGCCACGGTCGTGCCCGGACGCGGCCAGCATCGCCGCTGGGAACTGATGCTGCTGCCCGGCGAAGACGATGCGGCCATGTCCGCCCCGGAAGCGGTGGCCGAACTGGTGCGCCCGTGGATCGGCGAGGTGCCGCATACCGTGATCCGTTCGGCCACGTATCGTTTTCACGGCCTGGTCGCGCATCGCTGGCAGGCGGGCCGCGTGTTTCTGGCGGGCGATGCCGCGCACCAGACCCCGCCGTTTTTTGGTCAGGGCATGTGCCATGGCCTGCGCGATGTGGCCAACCTGGCGTGGAAAATGGCCGCGGTGGTGCACGAAGGCGCCGATCCGGCGATCCTCGACACCTATCAGGCCGAACGCGATCCGCATGTGCGTGCGGTGATCGGCGCGGCGGTCGCGGCCGGGCGCTATATCTGCGAGCTTGATGCCGAACGCGCCGCGGCACGCGATGCCGAAATGGTGGCACGCGCCGCTGCGCAGACCGGCACGCATCAGACCGCGGCCGACCTGATCCCGCCGATCGGCGCGGGCATGATCCTGGCGGGCAGCACGGGCGCAGGCGAACGGTTTGTCCAGCCGGTGCTGGGCTGCGGGCGCAAGCTGGACGATTGTGCCGGGCAAGGCTGGCGGCTGTTTGCGCGTGGCGCCGTACCGGGTGCCGCCGCCGTTACGACGATCGACATCGACACCATCGACGATGGCGGCGCGCTGGCGCAATGGCTGAACGATCGCGGCGCGCCTGCGGTGCTGGTGCGCCCCGATCATTATGTGTTCGGCACGGGCATGCCGGCCGCGCTGATTGCGGCACGCGCCGCCAGCCTGGGCCTGGTCGCCGAGGCGGCGGCATGATCGGGCTCGACCACGCACACGCAATTATCGCGGGCACGCTGGCGCATGCCCGCAGCGCGGCGTTGAAACCGCTTGGGGTGGTGGTGCTCGACAGCGGCGGGCACCTGATCGCCTTTGCCCGCCAGGACGGGGCCAGCTTTGGCCGGTTTGGCGTGGCCCGGGCCAAGGCGCACGGCGCGCTGGCGCTGGGCGACGACACCGCCGTGCTGGCCGAGCGCGCCAGAGCCAACCCGGTGTTTTTTGCCAGCCTGTCGGGCGCGCTTGACGGACAACTGGCGCTTTCGCCCGGCGGCGTGCTGGTGCGCGACGCCCACGGCGCTATTGTCGGTGCGGTCGGCGTGTCGGGCGATGCCGGACCCGCCGATGCCCTGGCCGCCGCGGCCGGCATCGTGGCCGCAGGCTTTGCAACCGGAGCGGCAGCATGATGGACCTGCGCAGCATCGAACTGGCTCTGCCCGGTGCCGAACAGGCGCATCGCTGGATGATCGACGTCTGGGGCTGCGCCGATGCCGGACGCATCGGCGAAACCTGGTATCTGCGCGGCAGCGGCAGCCATCCTTATCTGATGGCGCTGGCCGACCATGCCGACCGCTTTGTGCGTTCGACCACGTTTGTCTGTTCGCCCGACCGGCTGGAACAGGTGGCCCAGGCCGCCGCGGCGCATGGCCTGGCCGCAGCGCCCTGCACCGCGTCCGACCCGGGCGGCGGCAGCGGGATCGTGGTCGAACTGGCCGAAGGCGAAATCCTGCGGTTTTTGACCGGCGCGCAGACCGTGGCGCCGATCGCGGGCCATGCCAGGGCCAGCCGCCGGGTCATGCCGGTAAAACTGACCCACGTGGTGTTCAACGCCGCCGATGCCGAAGCCAGCGGCACACTGGCCGAACAGGTGCTGGGCTTTACCGTGTCCGACCGGACCCGGGGCATGGTGTTCGTCCGCTGCAACACGTCGCACCATTCGACCGCCTTTGCGCGCAGCGGCTTTTCCAGCCTGAACCATGTCGCGTTTGAAATGGACGACCTTGACGCGGTGATGCGCGGGATCGGCAACATGCGCGACCATGGCTTTGCCACCGCCTGGGGCCCCGGCCGACACGGGCCCGGCGACAATGTCTATGCCTATTATATCGCCCCGTTCGGCCCGGTGATCGAATATTCGACCGCGGTCGAAAAGGTGCCCGACGATTATCGCGCGGGCGCGCCCGATGACTGGACCTGGCCCGAACGGCGCATCGACCAGTGGGGTATTTCCGACAAGGACCTTAACGCGCTACGCGTGGCGGAAGAAACCTTCCGTTTCCGCCGGGAATGGGCAAGCGCCCCGGTCCCCTTGTCATCTGGAGTTTGACGATGCGTTTGATCTCTTTCCTTCGCGCCTGTGGCACCCCTTCGTGGGGCAGGCTTGATGGCGCAACTGTTACCGACTGTGGCGCCCACGCCGCCGATCTCAAAGCCGCGCTGGCGGCCGATCTGGCGTTTGGCGGCCTGACCGGACCCACGCTGCCGCTGGCCGACGTGACGCTGCTGCCGGTGATCCCCGATCCCGACAAGATCCTGTGCGTCGGGCTGAATTATGCCACGCACGTTGCCGAAACCGGCCGCGAGCAGAAGGAACATCCCGCGATATTCCACCGCTGGGCGGATTCGCTGGTGGGCGATGGCGCGGCGCTGATCCATCCGCCCGAAACCGACCGGTTCGATTACGAAGGCGAACTCGCGGTGGTGATCGGAAAAGGCGGCCGCCGGATCCGGCCCGAAGACGCCTGGGACCATGTTGCAGGATTTGCCCCGTTCAACGACGGGTCGATCCGCAACTGGCAACGCCACAACATCCAGTTCACCCCGGGCAAGACCTGGCCCGGCACCGGCGGCTTTGGCCCCGCGCTGGTCACCCCCGACGAAGTGGCGGACCTGTCCACCCAGCGCGTGCAGACCCGCGTCAACGGCGAACTGGTGCAGGATCAACCGATCAGCGACCTGATCTGGGATGTGCCCGCGGTCATCGCCTATTGTTCGACCTTTACCCGGCTCAACCCCGGCGACGTGATCGCCACCGGCACCCCGGGCGGCGTTGGCGACAAGCGCAACCCGCCGCTTTACCTCAGGCCGGGCGACACGGTGACCGTGTCGATCGGCGTGATCGGCACCCTGACCAACCCGGTAATTGCCGAGACTGAACCGACCAAGACCTGAACCGACCATCTGCAAAAACGAGACCGCTGCGGGGACGCACAACCCCCGCAGATGGCTCTCGGAAAAAGGGAGAAGACCAATGCCTGTCCAGACCACTGCACGCCTGCTGCTTGGCACCGCCACGATCGGTATCGCCATCATGGCGACGCCTGCGTTTGCCGCCGATGCCGCAACCGCTACCAAGACCGATACCGGCCCTGCCGAAATCATCGTGACCGCACAGCGCCGCGCCGAAAAGGTGACCGAAGTGCCGATCTCGATCACGGTGGCCGACAGCGCGCAGCTGGAACGCGAACAGGTGGACACGGTCGCCGATCTCAACCGCATTGCCCCCAGTCTGGAAATCAACAACGCGCCGGGCCAGAACACCGGCGGCGGCGGCGCGATCCGCGGTATCGGCACGCAGACCTTTTCGGCCGGCGCGGTGCCCTCGGTCGGCGTCGTTGTCGACCAGGTCAGCCAGGGCAACGCCAATATCTCGAACCTGTTCGACGTCGCGCGGGTCGAAGTGCTGAAGGGGCCGCAAGGCACGCTGTTTGGCCTCACCACGTCGGCAGGCGTGATCAACATCACCACCAACAAGCCCGAATTCGGTACGCTGAGCCTGCGCCTGCGCACCGAACTGTCGGGTGCGGGCGTGGCCGGATCGCAATATGGCGATCAGATCGCGCAAGGTGTGATCAACATTCCGATCGCCGCCAATGCCGCGCTGCGCGTGTCGGGCTTTGCCAATCTGCGCCAGGGGCCCGATTACGATGTGACCACCCGGCAATACGACGCCAACGACAGCTATGGCTTTCGCGGGCACCTGCTGTGGGAACCGTCGAGCGATCTGACGATCAACCTGATCGGTGACTATACCAAGACGCGCATCACCAATGGCGGCGATTTCTTCACGTTTATCAAAACGAGCGGCGCCGGACTGCTGCCCCTGCCGACGCCGTTTCCGATCGGTGACAATGTGACCGCCAATCTGGCCAGCTGCGGCGTGACCCCGGGCGTGGGCAATCGCGACTATTGCCTGGCCAACGGCTTTGTCGATCATGCCTACAACGGCGGTGCATCGCTGCAGATCGATTACAAGGCACAGGCGTTTACGATCACCTCGATCAGCGCCTATCGCCACAGCGTGGAATCGGGCCTGGGTGCCGCGACCAGCGTGTTCCGCGGCGATCCGCTGGAACTGCAGGTCAGCAACGGCGCCATCTATCACCCGATCGACCTGGCCAGCGAAGAACTGCGCATCAGCTCGTCGGACAAGCAGACGATCGAATACACCGCCGGGCTGTTCGTATCGAGCCAGGTCCAGAACATCGCGCCCGAAACGCTGGGCGTGGTGATCCATCCGGCACCGCCGGTCTATATCCCTGTCGCCAATGTCGGCACCGGCGGTTACCGCGTGACCGACACCTCCGAGGCGGTGTTTGGCCAGATGACCATCCATGCCGCCGACAAATTGCGCCTGATCGCGGGGGGACGATACACCCAGGACAACCTCCACCTGACGACGTATGCCGATGCCATCCCGGGCTCGACCGACAGTTATACCGAGCTCAATGTCGGCAAGTTTTCGTGGAAGGTGGGCGCGCAATACGACGTGGCGCCGCGCACCATGGCCTATGCGACCGTGTCGCGCGGGTTCAAGGGCGGCCAGATCTCGCAACCTTCGGGCGCGGCACCCTATCCGATCCTGCCCGAAATCCCGACCTCGTACGAGGCCGGCCTGAAAACCACGCTGTTGCGCAGCTGGGTGCTTGACGCCAACGTGTTCTATCAGAAAGTGCAGAACTTTCAGGCGCAAAGCTGTTCATCGATTACCAGCGGACCGCTCGCCGGAACGCTGTCGTGCATCCAGACCAACATCGATGGCGTAAAATCGCGCGGTGCCGAGCTGAACCTGTTCGGCAAAGTCACGCGCAACCTGTCGCTCAACACCGGGTTCATCTGGGCCAAGGCGACCTATCCCACCGGTTTCCTGGGATCGGACGGATCGAACCTGGGCGGGCAACAGCTGGCCTATGCGCCCGAATACAAGTTCACCCTGTCGGGCGAATACACCGCGCAACTGGGCCAGAATCTCAACGGCTTTGTCGCGGCCGACACGATCTGGAAATCACGGGTCAGCTACGAAGAAACCGCAGTCGAGGGCAGCACGTTCGGTCCGCACTGGACCGTGGGTGGCCGCATCGGGGTGCGCACCGCGGATGACCGGTTCACCGTCGCCGTGTTCGCGCGCAACCTGGGCAATGTCCACGAGCCGATCCTGGCACAAAGCGGCTTCCCCTATAGCGGGGCGGCCAATATCGGCGCGATGTACGGCCCCAACGGGTTCCGCCAGGTCGGTCTGTCGCTCGACGGAAAGTTCTGATCGCGCGCGCCGGGGGCAACCCCGGCGCAGACTTGCGCGGGCTGTTGCAATCAGGACCATTGCCATGAACATATTGACACGTCGTGATCTTGGGCGGCTTTTCGCGGGCACGGTTGCAGCTCTGCCGTTCATCCTGCAGCATAACCCGGCCTTGGCCGATCAGCCGACGGTTGACGAAGCGCTGATCGCGCTGGTCGATCCGGAACTGCGCGCCATCGCCAGGCAGATGTTGGCGAACTCCACCAAGACGGGACCATTGACCGGGGCGTCGTTGGCGACACTGCGCAGCGGGGTCGAACAGTGGATCAAACCGCCGCTGCCCGGTGTGACGGTGGAACAAAGGGCTGTTGCGGTTCGCGGCGGCCCCGATGTGCCGGTTCATGTTATCAATGCTCGCCCCGGTTCCGGCCGTCCGGCGATCCTCCACACCCATGGCGGCGGCTATGTGCTGGGCACGCCGCGTATCGACATTCCCAAGCTGCAAGCCTTGGCGCAGACGCTCGACTGCGTGATTGTGACGGTGGATTACCGGCTTGCCCCGGAAACGCGCTGGCCAGGTTCGATCGAAGACACCTATGGCGCGCTCAAATGGCTGCACGATCACGCGCAGGATCTCGGCGTCGATCCGCATCGTATTGCCGTCATGGGTGAAAGCGCCGGCGGCGGGCATGCCGCGATCCTGGCGATTGTCGCGCGCGACCGCGGCGAAGTGCCGGTGATGTTTCAGTGCCTGATCTATCCCATGCTTGATGACCGCACCGGATCGACCCGCGCTGTGGCCTCGCCCGCCGGGCAAATCGGGTGGACCGCGCCTGACAACCGGTTTGGCTGGCGCAGCTTTCTGGGGCAGGAGCCTGGCACGCCGGATGCACCCGTGCTGCCGGTGCCCGCCCGCGTTGCGACGGTAAAGGGTTTGCCGCCGGCCTATATTGCGGTGGGCGCGCTCGATCTGTTCCTCGATGAAGACATTGCCTATGCGCAGCGACTTGCTGATGCCGGGATCGCGACCGAATTGCAGGTGATCCCGGGCGCATTCCATGGTTTTGACGAAATCGGCGCGGGGACGGCGATTTCCGCGCGATTCCAGGCGGCAAAGATTGAGGCGCTGCGGCGCGCCTTTGCCTCGGCGGCAGGGCCAAGGGTGTGACGGGGCGTGACACGGCCCGGGCAATTGCCGCGATGGGCCAGGGCCTGGGCCCCGAAGTGCTGGCAAACTGCCGCGCGCTGTACGATGCCGAACAGCGCGCGCTGGCGCAGCAAGTACCTGCTCTGGCGCGCGACCTGGCCTATGGCCGCGATCCCCGGCACCGTCTCGATCTTTATGGCACGCCGGGGCCTGCGCCAAAACCGGTGCTGGTGTTTGTCCACGGTGGCGGATTTGTGCAGGGCGACAAGGGTGGCGACGAAAACTGGGCCAATGCCGCCGTCGGTCGCATGGCGGCACGCCGTGGCTGGATTGGCGCGGTGATCAATTATCGCCTCGCGCCCGACCATATGTGGCCTGCGGGCAGCGAAGATGTGGGCGCAGCGATCCGCCATATCGGCAACGTGGTGGGGTCCTATGGCGGCGATCCGGCGCGGATCGTGGCGATCGGCACATCGGCGGGTGCGGTGCATGTGGCCAGCTATCTGCGGGCAACACCAGACCATGCGCGCGAAATCGCGGGCGCGGTGCTGTTGTCGGGGCTTTACGGCTACACCCCGATCGATGCGCGCGACGAACGCTATTACGGCGCTGCCTCGACCTACCCCGACAAGGCTCCGCTCGAAGCGGTCGCCACCACCCGTCTGCCGCTGCTGGTGGCTTGCGCGCAATACGATCCCGACCGGTTTCAGGCCGAATTCATCGCGCTGATGAACGACCGCCGCGCGCGCCACGGCACCATGCCACGCGCGCTGATCATGCCAGACCACAACCATTACACCATGGCGATGCACCTTGGCAGCCGCGACACCCGGCTGGAACACGAGATTGCCGCCTTTATCGAGGACCTGCCATGATCGATCGCCGCATGATGCTTGCCGCCACCGCCGCGCTGGCCGCCAGCCCCGCCCTGGCCAAAATCAAAGCCAAACCGTTCGACCCGGCCTTTCCCCGGGGGTTCATCTGGGGGGCTGCAACCTCGGGCCACCAGATCGAGGGCAACAACACCAACGCCGACAGCTGGGTGCTGGAAAACATCACGCCCACGATCTACGCCCAATCCTCGGGCGACGCCTGCAACAGCTTTGAATTGTGGCGCGCCGATCTCGATCTGGTCAAGGCGATCGGGCTCAACACCTATCGCTTCAGCCTGGAATGGCCCCGCATCGAGCCCGCGCAGGGCCAGTTCAGCCACGCCATGATCGACCATTACAAGGCAATCATCGATGGCTGCCACGAACGCGGCCTGACCCCGGTGGTGACGTTCAACCATTACACCACCCCGATCTGGTTTGCAGCCCAGGGTGGCTGGACCAACCCGCAGGCGCCCGCGCTGTTTGCCCGGTTCTGCGAAAAGGCGGCGCACGCGCTGGCGGGCGGGATCAGCCATGCGCTGACGCTGAACGAACCCAATATCATGAACGTGCTCAAAGTCGTGCTGCCGCCACAGGCCATTGCCGGCCAGCGTGCGATGCTCGAAGCCGCCGCCCGCGCGCACGGCGCCAGCAAATTCGCCGCCGGCAACGCGATCGACATCGACGACATCCCGACCACGACGCGCAATCTGATCGCGGGGCACAAGGCCGCGCGCGCCGCGATCAAGGGCGTGCGCCCCGATCTGCCGGTGGGCGTCAGCCTGTCGATGTTCGACGATCAGGCGGTGGGCGCGCATTCGATCCGCGATCTCATGCGCGCCGAACTGTACGGCCCCTGGCTTGATGCGGTCAAAGGCGACGATTTCCTGGGCGTGCAGAACTACGAACGCATGGTGTGGGACGATCACGGCCGCGTGCCGGTGCCCGCCGATGCGGTCCGTGGCGTGCGCGGTGCAGAAATCTATCCGGCGTCGCTGGGCAATAGCGTGCGCTATGCCCATGCGGCCACCGGTTGCCCGATCATGGTCACCGAACACGGCTGTTCGGTCGATGATGACACGATCCGCGCACGCGCCATTCCTGCCGCGCTGCATGGGCTGAAATCGGCGATGGACGACGGGGTGCCGGTGCTGGGCTATATCCACTGGTCGCTGATCGACAATTTCGAATGGATCTTTGGCTATCAGGTGCACATGGGCCTGGCCAGTTTCGATCCGGTGACCTTTGCGCGCATGCCAAAGCCCAGTGCCGCGGTTTATGGCGCCATCGCCCGGTCCAACCGTCTGCCCGACTGATCCTGCATCTATTGGCAGGTGGCGCCAAACGGCCGCATGCGCCATGCGCAGGGCATGACACCAGCCCCGGCACAGGTGACCGTATGGTTCGACGGCGGATGCCCGCTGTGTCGGCGTGAAATCGCGCTGATGCGGCGGCTCGACCGCCGCGGGCGGATCGCGTTTGTCGATGTGGCCGACCCCGACCGATCCTGCCCGATCGACCGCGCCGCCTTGCTGGCGCGGTTTCATGCGCGCGAAGGCGATGTCATGCTGTCGGGTGCTGCGGCGTTTGCCGCGATGTGGCGGGCGATCCCCCTGCTGCGCCCGCTGGGCCTGGTGGCGCGCTGGCCCGCCGCGGCCTGGCTGCTGGAATGCGCCTATCGCGTGTTTTTGCGCGGACGGCCCACCCTGCAGCGCTGGCTGCGCGCCCAACGCTGAAACGACGAAGGCCTGGCGCACCCGAAAGTGTGCCAGGCCTTCATGCCGTGCGGTCTGTCCGGACTTAGAAGACCAGGCGCAGGCCGCCGTTGAAGGTGTAGGTTGCGTCGGTACCGGCGCGTGCTTCGGCGTTGAACTGAACCGACTTGCTCAGATCGAACTTGAAGCCCGCACCAGCGCTTGCGCGGCTGCGGCCAAGGCCGGGGTTGTTGACCGAGAAGCTGGTCGATTCAACCGCGACATTGCCGCTGATCGGCGTCATCACCTGGCCCATTTCATGGTCATAGACCACTTTGACAAAGCCAAGCAGGTTTGGCGCCAGCTGCGTGCCGACCTTTGCCTTCAGACGTGCAACCCAGGCGGTGTGATCGGTCTGATCGATGCTCATCATGTCCAGAACGCCGGCAGAGTTGGCCACTGCCGCCATTTCAGTGAACCCGCGCAGGGTTTCGCTCATGCCGATCGCTTCTGCCGAAACATCGACCTGGGTGGTGCCACCCTGATGGTACGCCATGCCGAAGTCATACGCGAAGGTATGGCTCTGCACGCCGGCAAAGTCGGCATTGCCGGTGTTGGTCATGCGCGAACCCTTGGTCTGGTATGCACCGTAGGTGAACTGACCGAACACGCGCATCTTCTGGGCCATCGCAAACGGCACCGACACACCGGCGATCACCTGGTTGCCGTTGATCGTGCCGTTGATGTTGTTGCCGTAGAAGCTGCCCATGGTGTGGCCAAAGGCCAGGCTGACTTCGGCGCCGCCGAACTGATGCGCAAAGCCTGCGTTCAGCGCGGTATCGCGGAAGATGTTCTGGGCATAACCCGACACGTTCGCGCCATCGACGCCGCTGCGCGACATATCGCCGATGGCATAGGTCTTGCCTGCGGTCAGCGTGTCATAGCTCGACAGGTCGAGCAGGTTGTCGATCACCGACAGCTTCATCTGATCGACGATGCCCGAGTACGCTTCCGGCGACCACCGTGCAAACGCGGCATCGGTGGCACCGTTCTGACCCGAAGCCAGCGCGCCGGTGACATAACCCATCAGGTTGCCGCCGTAATACTGGTTCACACCGCCCGCAGTGTTGACCAGCATGGCGTTCATGATGGCCGCTTCGTTGGGCGAATTGGTCACCGCCGCAGTGAACGTTGCCGGGGTATACGAACCCAGCCCGATCACCGAACCGGTCGGGATGTTGAAGATCACGCTGTTGGCAAAGCTGGTGGTCGACGCCGAACCGAACATGCCCGACACGGCGCCCGGATTGAACTGGAACAGCTTGATCTGCTGACCCAGTGCCAGTTCAAAGTGGTTGGCCGGCAGCGTCTTCAGGATCGACAGCGCCGAACCCGATTGCAGAGTCAGCTGGCCGGTGATCACGACTTCGTCGTTCCCGCCCAGGTTGCCCGCTCCGGCCGTGCCGTCGATCTGCATCGCAGCGGTCGAACCATTCGCCATCGTCAGGTTGGACACGGTCATCAGGCCCGGCGAGTTGCCCGGAGCCAGCGTACCGGCCGAGGTTCCGCCGACCAGCACCGAGCCGGCAACCGTACCGTTGCCCGACAGGCTGGCGCCGCCATTGACCACGACCTGCGCCGAGGTCAGCGTGCCAAGCTGATAGCCGGCCTGGTTGTAATCCAGCCCGTTGCCCAGATGCAGCACACCGCCGTTGGTAACATTGGTGGTCTGCGCACTGAGCACACCCGACAGGTTCATGGTGCCGCCGTTCACGTTCAGACCGGCCGCAGCGACTTCAGCGTTCTGGGTGACAGTGATTTCCGCGCCGGGCTGCACGGTGAACAATGCCGTCGGGGCATTGATCTCATGCTGCAGCGTGAACGCCCCGCTGGCGACCTGCACCGCGCCCGAACCGGTCACCGTGCCGTTGAAGGTGCCGCCGTTGGCAAGGTAGAGGTTGTTGGTGCCCAGTGCGAGCGTGCCGGTACCCGTCAGATTGTGGATCGTCTGGTTGCCGGAAACCAAGCCAAGCGTGGCCCCGCCATCGACCGCCACGGCGAGTGCCTGGTTCAGGATGCCTGCCCCGTTCACAGCCAGCGTGCCCTGCGCGATTTCAAGCGCGGCCGGGCTGAAGGTGTTGGCCACCCCTGCCAGAGTCAGCGTGGCTGCACCGTCCTTCAGGACCGAACCGCTGCCGGTAATGGTGCCCGAATAAGTGCCGTTGGCCGTCTGGTTGATTGTCAGCAACGCGGTGTTGTTCAGCGTGATCGTGCCGCTGGCGCCCGACAGGCTGCCGATCGACAGCGCCGAAGCGGTGGTGATCATGCCGGTGTTGGCCAGGCTGCCGGTGAACGTGGTCACCGAATTGGCGCCGATGCCGATCGTGCCCGAGTTGGTGACATTGCCCCCAACCCGCAGCGCGCCGGCATTGTTCGACACGGTGCCGCTGTTGACCAGGTTGCCACCGATCAGCGTGATGCTGTCAGCGGCCAGATTGATCGTGCCGCCGGTGTTGGTAACCGAACCATTGACCACCAGGCTGGGCATCGGACTGGCCGCATTCGGATCGACATAATTGACGTTCAGCGTGCCGGTGTTGGTGACATTGCCACCCACGCCGAACATGGCGTTGGCCGTTACCGTCCCTGCGTTGGTCAGCGAACCGATCCCGGTTGCCGTTCCGACGATCAGCGTCGACGCGCCGTCGGCAACCGTGACGCCCAGCGAATTGGCAAAAGTGCCGCCGCCGGTGGTGTCGATGGTCGATCCGCCTTCGATCGTCAGACCGCCGGTGAAGTTGCTGGCACCCGTCATGTTCATCGTGCCGCCGCCGGTGAACACCAGCGAACCGGCGCCGGTAAAGACGCCCGAATTGACGCTGCTGCCCGACTGGTTGATGATCAGGGTGTTGGCCAGCAGGCCGGTCAGACCGCCCAGCTGGTAGGTGCCCTGCGGATCCCAGAACCCGGTGGTGTAGATCGTGCGCGTGGCGCGGCCGGTTTCGGCGCTGCCGGCCTGGTTAAGCTGACCCACGACATACAGCATGCCATAGTTGGTGACCGTGCCGTTGGCGGTCAGATCGCCCGCCAGATAGAATGTGCTGCCAACGTCGTTGAGCACGGTCTGGGTGTTGCCCGCGCCCATCCACCACAGCGACGCGCCGGTGTTGTTGGTCAGGTTGCCCGTCGTGATCGTCGGGGCCTGCAGCATCAGAGTGCCATTGGCAGAGTTGACCACATCACCGGTGGTGATGGTGGTACCGCCGACAAGCGATGCCGCACCAACGTTGACAAGTGTTCCCGTCGCAATGTTGGCCGACTGGATCGACAAAACGCCGTTCGAGGCATTGGCGATATTGCCGGTGGCAACGCTGTTGGTGCCGGCAATGGTCATCGTCAGGTAGTTCGACAGGGCGCCTGTGACGACCGACGCCGACTGAACCGCCAGAAGACCGCTGTTGGTGATATTGCCGGTGGTAACTGCCGTGGTGCCGTTCAGTGTCAGCGTGCCATCGTTGTAGATGCCGCCGGTGGCAACCGTTCCGCTTACAATGTGCATCAGCGCGGTGTTGGTATTCTGGATCATCCCGGTCGTGACCGACGGGCTGCCCCCGTAACCAAGCAGAACTTCACCCGCGTTGGCGATCGTCCCGGTGTTGACAGCACCCGAAATGTCGACAAGCCCGCTGCCTGTGTTGACGATATCGCCGGTGGTGTTGACCGAACCCTTGAAAACGATCGTGCCGCTGTTGAGGATATCCCCACTGGTCACATTCGCGTTCGAGAACAACGTACCGGCCTGCGCCACCGACACCGTGGTCAGCCGTTCGTCCTGGTACAGCGCCAACATCGCCTGGCCGGTGATGTTGACATAACCGCCGTTGGTCGGATCCATCAGCTGGCCGGTCTGGGTGATGTTGCCATTGCCATCGAACAGCGCGGTGATCACGGTACCGTTGTTGACCGTGATGCCCGACAGCGAGTTCTGCCCGACCATCGCCAGCGTGCCGTTATAGCTGGTGTCGTTGACGGTCAGCGTGCCGTTCGACCAATTGCCCGTCAGGATCGCACCCGGCGTTTTGTAGTTCTGCGGGGTGTTGGCATAGACCGCGATCTGGCCATTGTTGGCGTTCAGGTTCACGTCGTTGACCAGTGTCACCACACCGGTCGCCGCTGCCGCGTCAGAGCCGAAGATCAGCGTCGAACCGGCGGGCACAAAGCCATCCTGGTTCCAAACCAGGGTCTGGCCCAGGCCGCCGTTGATCGAGCCGAAGTTCAGGTTCAGACCGCCCGAATTGGCGGCAAAACCACCGCTGCCCGACCACGAGATCTGGGTCGGCAGCGTGTCGCCGACCTGACGCACCACGGTGGTCTGACTGTCCGGCATCCACACGCCGCCGTTCAGCGTCGACAGGCCGTTGCCGATCGTGCCCAGCCCGGCAAACAGGATGTGGCTGTCCGAATTGATGCCCTGGCCGTCATCGGCCTGCAGCGTCGCGCCTTCGATCGAGGTGTTGCCGGTGTAGGTGTTGGCACCCAGCAGTCGCACCAGGCCGCCGCCGGTGATGTGCAGGTCTGCACCATCGCCCGAAGCCCACGAGGCACTGCCGATGCTCGCTGCGCTGTCGTCGGCGATCGTGCCATCGAATTCGATGACATTGCCGACGCCCGGGCTGAGCACGACGTACGAGCCCTTCATCATGAACAGGTCACTGCCCGACGAAGATCCGGCCTGGCCACCGTTGTTTGACGATCCGCCAAGCACATTGTTGTTCTGGAACAGCGAATTGCCGCTGATGGTCAGCGCGCCGCCATTGGTGACGAAGATCGCGCCGCCATAGCCCGACCCGCCGCCGCCGCCGACGCCGTTGGACGAGCCGACGCCCGCGCCGAAGCCGGCGCTACCGCCGCTGCCGTCGCTGCCCGGAACGCTTTGGCCGTTGGCGCCACCGGCACCACCTGCGCCGCCCGAGCCGCCACCGGCACCGAACCCGCCGGCACCGCCCGAGCCACCCTGACCACCGGCGCCGCCATCGGTTACCGCCAGCGCGCCCGCGCCGCCCGAACCGCCATTGCCGCCCGCGCCACCGCCGAAGAAGATCGAGCCGTTGCCGCCGTTACCGCCGCTGCCGCCGCCGCCACCAAAGTTGGTCTGGCCGTTCGAAAGGTCGATGCCCCACTTGACCGTGTCGGCAATCGCCTGGGCCAGGTTGATCGCTTCCATGGCGACGGTCGCCGCCTTGGCAGCAGACGCGGCGCCGTCGGGCGGGAAATCGAGCAACAGCGCGGCATCTTCGGCGCCGTCCTTCACCAGCGCTGCCGTGTCGGACACAACGGTGTCGAACAGGTCAAAGTTGAACGGAATGCCGTTCGAACCATTGCCGCCATTGCCGCCTTTCGCGCCTACGCCGCTGCCGGCGTTGCTGGGATTGGTGGCATTGTAGCCGTTGGTGCCCGATTCACCTTCACCATCGTGGAAATAGACGTTGTACCAGCCACCGTTCACGCCACCGGCGCCATTGGCACCCGTAACCCCCGAAGTGACAAGGCCGTTCATGCTGCCGCCCGTGGTCAACGCTGCCGAACTGTTGATCCGATAGGTGACGGTGTTGCCGGTGATGCCGGTAATCTGGGCATTGGCGGGGATCGATGAATCGCCGGTCAGAACCGCACCCACCTTCAGACCCGCAGTCGACGACAACGTAACGGTGCCGGTCGATCCGTTCTGCGCAACCGCAATGACCTTGTCGAACGACAGCGTCATCGTGCCCGCGGAAATCGCATCAAGCGTCGCCTGCTGCACCGCATTGCTCAGCGTGATGGTGTTGCCATTGATCGCGACAATGGTCGTGCCCGATGGAATGCCGACGCCGCTTACACCCTGGCCAACCGAAAGGCCCGTCACCGAACCCAGGTTCATCACGGCCTGGCCGCTGTTCGACACCACCGATTGCAGCGTCGCAGTGAACCCGACCGCGCTCGCGATGTTGTTGTTCAGCGTGACCGTGCCGTCCGAATTCACCGCCGTGATCACGGTGCCCGCCGGAATACCCGTTCCGGTCACCGACATACCGACTGACAGACCCGCAACGGCGTTCGGCTTGATCGTGTTGCCATTGACGGTCTGGAATTTGGACACATCAAACGAATTGATGTCGACCACGTTGAGCGCCACCGTAGCCATCTGCAGCTGGGTAGGATCAACCGCCGCGGAGAGCGTCATCGACGTGACGTGACCGTTCATGTCATACGTCAGCGACTGTACGGTCGTCCCGGCCGGAATACCCAGACCGACCACCGCCATGCCGGTGCCCACCTGGCTCGACGTCAGGTTGGGCGAAGCAAAGGAAATCGTGCGGTTGGCGTTCGACAGTTGGTTGACCGACTGCGACACCGACACCAGCGCCGCGTTGGACACGGCGACGGCATTGCTGAAATTGACCGTGAGTCCGCTGTTCGTGACCGACGCAACACTCGATGCGACCGAATTGCCGTCCAGGCTGACGTCGGCGTTCTGCGCGACCAGCGGGTTGGCGTTGCTCAACTGCATGCCGGTAATCACCAGCTGACCGTTCTGCGACGCGATGATCGGGGTTGCATTGATAATCTGCGTTGCGGTGGCATCAACGCTTTGATTCTGCACCGCGACCGAGATCGGCGCGAGCTGGATCTGCGGGGCGCTGCCGCCCTGTCCGCCCTTGGCCATGTTTGCCGAGAACGACACGTTGTACAGCGACAACGAGGAACCGGCGTCGACGAAGAACACGCCGCCCAGCCCGGCACCGCCACCGCTGCCGGTGCCGCCCTGGGTGTTGAAGTTTGTGAACAGCGTTTCGCTCGTGGTGCTGCCCACTGTCAGGTTCGAACCTGCCTGAACCGCCTGGGCGTTGCCGACGGTTACCTGGCCATTGCCCGAATTGACGACCTTGGGATTCTGGTTCGACGTCTGGATCGCATCCGTCAACACATAGCCGCCTGCCCCGCCGCCGTTCACGACCACGGTCTGCTGTGGCGGGCTGGCCTGCGCCGCAGAAGCGTGGAAAATACCGGCAGCAATAACCGACGATGTGCAGAGCAGACGAATGTTCATAAAGGCATCCCGATAAGTCATCAAAATCATGTGCATGGGTCGCGTCCCGGTACGTGGTGTAGGTTGTGAGGGTAGCGCTGCTGGCCGGACGCGCGCTTTCGATATTGCGCTGTAGCGTCCGGCCAGCAGCGCGGGTGGTCACCGTGATTTTCGGATAGGTTTGGGTTGCGAAGCTCTAACCTGGAGAACCACGATGACCGATTCCCTGATGCACTTGCGCGCGCTTGTCGAGAAGGCCCCCGACGCGGATATTTTGCGCGACATGATCTCGTTTGCCGCCGGTCGGCTGATGGAGATGGAGGTTGGCGGGCTGACAGGCGCTGGTCACGGTGAGAAGTCCGCCGACCGGCTTGTCCAGCGCAACGGCTATCGCGAACGCGACTG